>NZ_JBVJJR010000002.1:565384-993244 GCF_055585605.1 Streptomyces sp. NPDC052910 | reverse complement strand
GCTGCCCGCGCTGCCCGCGCTGCCCGCGCTGCCCGCGCTGCCCGCGCTGCCCGCGCTGCCCGCGCTGCCCGCGCTGCCCGCGCTGCCCGCGCTGCCCGCGCTGCCGGTCGCCTGGCCTGTCCCGCGGTCCGGGCCGGTGCCCGCGCCTCCCCCCGGCCGGTCACCCGTACCCACACCCGTACCCGTACCCACGCCCGTAGCCGCGCCCGTGCCCGCACCCACCCCCCGCCCCGCCCGCAACCCCAGCATCACCGCGTCGGCGCAGCGCGCGCCCGGCGCGCCCGCCGTGGGGTCGGCGGGCAGCGCGCGGGGGTTGTAGAACTGGCGTACGCGCACCTGTACGGGCGCCGGGCGCCCGCGGAGGAACGAGCGCAGGCGCACCCGGACGGCGTGGTCGGCGCCGCGCGCGCGGTCACGGTGGTGCAGTACCACCAGCGCGTCGTCCGACTGGACGACGGCCTCCCGCTCGGCCAGGAGCGTCAGCCGCCGCCCATCGGGCGTCGTCCGGGTCAGGAACAGTTGTGACGAGGAGGCGGAGTCGTCCGCGTCCTCCGGGCGGCGGCCGGGGGCCCGGGGCACGGTGACGAGCCCCGAGGTCGCGTCCGAGGGATACGCGCCGGCGGGCAGCCGGGCGACGAGTGCCCCCGACGCCGTCCGCAGCTCCAGGTCGCCCAGGTCCAGGGCCGGTCCGAGCGTGTGCAGGGGGCCCGGCCCGGCCCGTTCCGCCCGGTGGGTGACGGGGACCGCGGTGATCATGTCGAGCTCCGCGCGGTCGTCCGTCAGCCGCACCGTCAGGTGCCGCAGCGGGCTGCCGGGCACCGGCTCCAGCAGCCGCCCGGCGGGGTAGGTGCGCAGCTCGTGGGCGTACCAGGGGGCGATGGTGCCCCGGACGCGCCAGTGGTTCGGGGCGTCGGGGACCACCGGGGTGCTCATGGCGTCCAGGGCGAACCGGACGACGAGACCGTCCGCGCCTCCCTCGGCGACCGCCGAGCGCAGTGCCTGCGCGGCGGGGGAGCGGACCGCGCCGGGCAGCCACTCCGCCGCCTCCCGCACCACCACGAACTGATGGACGGCGGCGTAACGCAACTGGTCGGCCAGGACGTGCTCGCCGACGTCCACGATCCGCCCGAACTGCACCCAGCGTGGCGGCTGGAAGCCGGTCACACCCCCGGTGAACAGGTAGCCGTCGTCGTGCGAGCGGCCGAGCCGGCCGAACCCGAACCGGCCCGTCATCAGCGCCGTGGTCCACCGCGACGCGGGGTCGAGGTCGAAGACCCGGGCTCTGTTGACGGTGGTGCGCAGGTACGGGTTGTAGTGGCCCCAGACGTCCACGGCGCGCCCGACGACCGGGTCCTCGGTGTCCGTCCGCCCGTCCGGGCCCTGGACGGCGGTGATGCGCGCGTCGAACAGGAAGTGCCCGTTGCCGTCGAAGTTCCAGCCCGCCGCCATGCTGAACTCGCCGTCGGGGCACGGGCGTCCGTGCCGGTCGTGGCGGGGACCGCGGCGGCGCAGCCAGGCGTGGTACTCGCCGGCGGGGCGGTCGACGGGGAACGCGGTGGGCTCCGGACCGTCGTCCATGAGGGCGCGCGGGCCCGCCAGGTCGGTCAGGCCGTTGCGCGGCCCGGTGGGCAGCCGGGTCGTCGCGACGCCGGCGAAGTGCAGCCGGGGCAGGTCGAAGACGCTCATCGCAGGGCCCCCGCGCGTCCCCGGCGGCCGGGCACGCTCAGGACGCGGGCCGGCGGCGCGTAGTGGACGACCTGGTGGACGGCGTGCAGCGCGGACTCGATGGCGCCCTCGATCCAGGCGGGCGCCGTCGAGCAGTGCTCGCCCGCGAAGAACAGCCGGCCGGCCGGACGGGCCGCCCGCAGCCGTTCCATCTCACACTCGGCGGCCGACCTGCCCCAGCGCGTGACGCAGCCGCCGCTCCAGCGCGATGTCCCCCAGACGGCGCTTGTCGCACCCAGCACCATGCCGGGCCGCCGGAGCCGGGGATGGGCGGCGGCGAGTTCGTCGAGGACGAGCCGGTGCCGCCGGCGGGCCGGCAGCCGGCCGAGCCGCTCGGCCTCGTCGCCGATGGTGTAGCTGGCGAGCAGCGCGGCGCCACGGCCCGGAGGGCCGCCGGCCGTGCCCGGGGCGTTCGCCGCACCCGCGACGTCCGCCGCGTTCCGGGCGTTCGCCGAGCGGTTACGGACGTCCCACGCGGTGCCACCCTCCCTGCCGGGGCCCTCGTCCGCGCCGGAGTCGTCGTCCGCCGCGGGGTAGTACGTCTGGCGTATCAGCCCGCCGGTGAACGACGCACCGCCCCGGATGCCCTCGTCCTCCCAGAAGGGTTCACGGCAGTGGAGGGCCACCTTGGTGGCCGGGCAGTAGACGACGTCTTCCAGTACGGCGCGCTTGTCGTCGTCGACGCCGCTCAGGCTCAGCCGCCGGAGCGCCGGGAAGGGGAGTGTGCAGACCACGAAGTCGGCGTGCTCCACGACCGTGCGCGCCCCGGCGCGCACGCGGACGAGCACGCCGTCGTCCCGGACGTCGATGCCCACGACCCGCCGCCCGCAGGCGAGGCGGCCCTTGAGCCGGCCGGCGAGCCGGCGCGGCAACTGGTCCATGCCGCCCTCCAGGCGGAGCAGGGCGGGGCTGGTCTCGGTGAGGATGTCGTCCAGGAAGCTGTTCAGCCGCCCGCTGCACCCCGTCCGGACCTCCGGGTGGGCCGAGAACAGGGAGTGCAGGTCGATCCGGTCGCGCGCAGGGCCCCGCAGGTGGGGCGTCACGTCGAGGCGGGCGACGAGGTCGAGGAGCTGACGGTGCAGGTCGTCGCGGAGCGCCGCGCGCAGTTCGGGCGGGGCGGTGGCGTCGACGACGGCGGTCAGCCAGGCGCCGAAGGCGACGACAGGGGCGGCGTACCGGTGGTCCGCGCCGCGCAGCGCGAGCTCCGCGCGGAACGCCTCGCACAGCGGCCCCGAGGCCTCCCGGATCCGGACGAAGCCCGAAGGAATACGCAACAAGGCGTTCTCCTCGGACAGGAGAGTCGTGAATCCGCGGAGCTTCCCCGTGAGGCCCATGCGGTCGATGTATTCGAGCGTGAGGCGGTGGTGCGCCGGTATGCGCATGGCGCCGAGCTCCACCGCCGGAGCGTGCGGCCCGGTGCCGAACCGGTGGGTGAGGACGCGGCCGCCGATGCGGCTGTCGCCCTCGATCACCTCGACCCGGAAGCCTCGGCGTTCCAGCTCGTAGGCGGTGGTCAGCCCCGCCACCCCGGCCCCCAGCACCAGGACGCGCGGCCTTTCCTGTTCGATTCCGTCGAACGTGTGCACATGCCAAACTTCAGACGTGCCGGACATTGAAGGTCCCCCCGTAAATGCGACCTATTTCCATTTTGTGGTTCCTAGAGACGCCGCGGGATCGGAATGCGCACAACGGTTTTTCCGGGCAGGAGGGACGTCCCGGGGTTCCGGCAGGTCGGCAGGTGACGGGCGTAGAGGAATTACGCGCGCGGGGTAAGCGCACCCGGCCGCCCCTGCCGAAGGAGAATGCTGCGGAGCGCTCACCGCCACGCGACGGAAGGACCGCCCCACCTGCACCGTCGGCCCACCGCGTGGTCGTACTCCATCGGGAGTACGGGCAACCCCGTTCCCAGGGACGAGGACGCGGCGCGCGGGGCGCGGCATCGTGGAGGTATGAAGGACGACGGTGACGACGGTACGGACCACAGGGGCACCTCGTGAGCCTGCTCGCGCTCTCGGTGCTGCTCTGCCTGGTGTCCGCCGTCTGCTACGCGGCGGCGGCCATCGTGCAGGAGCGGGTCGCCGCGGCGGCCGGCGGCGGGGTCCGCGGACCGCTGCGCAGCGGGGCCTGGTGGGGCGCGGTCGCCCTGACCGGCCTGGGCGCCGGGCTGCACGTACTGGCGCTCGCCTGGGGGCCGTTGAGCCTGGTACAGCCCATGGGGGCGCTCACCATCGTCTTCGCGCTGCCCATGGCGGCCGTCTTCGCGCACCGGCCGGTCGGCGCAGCCGGTTACCGCGGGGCCCTGCTCGCCACCGGCGGCCTCGCCGGACTGCTCGCCCTCACCGGACCGCCCCGCACCGAATCCCTCCCGGCCGGCGAACGCCCGCTGCTCGCTGCCGTCGTGAGCGCCGCCGTGGTGCTGCCCGCCCTCGCCGCCCGCCGGGCGTGCCGGCCCGTCGTCCGCGGCGTCCTGCTGGCCGCGGCGGCGGGCGTCGCCTTCGGCATGGGCTCGGTCTTCACCAAGGCCGCGGCCGAGGACGTCACCGGGCACCGGACCGGGGCGCTTCTCCCGACCCTCGTCATGACGGCCGCTTTCGCCTCGGCGGGCATGCTGCTCTCCCAGGCGTCCTACCGGGGCGCGGGCCTCGCCGCACCGCTGGCCACCGTCACCGTCGTCAACCCCGTCGTGGCCGCCGCCGTGGGCGTCTGCTCCCTGGGCGAGGCCTTCCGGTACGGCCCGACGGGCGGGGTGCTCGCGGGGCTGGCGGGTGCCGCGGCGGCGGGCGGGGTGGTCATGCTGACGTTCCGGGGGGTGGGGGTCGCGGAGGCCCCTGAGCCGTCGGGGGCGGCCGCGGGTGCCTCCGCAAGGGCGGAGGTGGCAGCGGCCGGCGGCGTCGGCCCGCGGCGGGGAGGCGGGGTGCCCGCGGAGCCGTTCGGGCCGGTGGGGTCGGCGGTGCCCGCACCGGGTGCGGGGCCGGGGCCCGGGCACCCGCGGACGGCTGACCCCTACCGTCCGTCGGTACCGCAGCAGGGCCCATCGGCCGGCCCACCGCCCGGGCAGGGACGCCGGCGACCCGTCACCCGGGCCGGCCGACGGTGCCTGGTCGCGTCGGCGCGGCAGCGGTCCCGGGCGGGGTGACGGGCCGGCGGGCTGGTGGGCCGATGGGGCTGGTGGGCCGATGGTCGGCGGGCCGGCGGACTGTGACGGGCTGGCGGGTCGGCGGTCTTGCGGACGATGGGCTGGCGGGCCGGCGGCCGACGGACTGACGGGCGGGTGGGCTGAGGGGCCGGCGGACTGACGAGTCGGTGGACTGAGGTGTCCGTGGGGCTGACGGGCTGGTGGACTGGCGCGTCCGTGGGCTGACGGGACGGCGGGCTGACATGTCCGTGGGCCGAGGGGCCGGCGGACTGACATGTCCGTGGGCCGACGGTTTGACGACCAACGGGCCGTCCGGCACCGCGAAACCGGACCGGACCCGGACCCGCGCTGCCCCGTCCGCACGCTCACATCAGGCCTGTTCACCGGATGCCGGCCCGCCGGGCCCCGTGCGCGGGCCGGAACCGCACCGTGGTGCCCGTGCGCCCGCGGCGCCACCATGGGTGCCGGCCGCGTCAGAGCCGACGCGCCGCCGTCTACCGAGGAGCGCCCGTGGACTTCGACGTCGTCGTGGAGATCCCGCAAGGCAGCCGCAACAAGTACGAGATGGACCACCGGCGCGGGCGCATCCGGCTGGACCGGCTGCTCTTCACGTCCACCCGGTACCCCGCTGACTACGGCTACGTGGACGGCACGCTGGGCGCCGACGGGCAGCCGCTGGACGCCTTGGTGCTGGCCGGGGATCCGACGTTCCCCGGGGTGGTGATCCGCTGCCGGGCGATCGGCATGTTCCGGATGCGGGACGAACAGGGGGAGGACGACAAGGTGCTGTGCGTGCCGGCCACCGATCCCCGTCACGAGCACCTGCGCGACCTGCGTCACCTCCCGGAGTACGACCGGCTGGAGATCCAGCACTTCTTCGCGGTCTACAAGGAACTGGAGCCGGGCAAGTCCGTCGAGAACGCCTGCTGGGCCGACCGCGCGGCGGCCGAGGCGGAGATCCTCGCTTCCCGCGCCCGCGCGGGGAACGCGGGGGAAAGGCCGGCCGGCGGGTAGGGGCAGGCAACCGCACAGGGCCGGCCGCCGGGCAGGAGCCGGCCACGGCACAAGGATCGTCCACCGGACAAGGACCGACGACCGGACAAGGACCGACGACCGGACGAGGACCGACGACCGGACGAGGATCGGCCGCCGGGCAGGGGAGAGGACCCGCTTCGGTACGCCAGGCCGGCGCCCGGCAGTCCGACCGGTCGGTATTCGGCGCCGACGCGGCACCGGCGGTCGTCAGAGCCGGCGCAGCAGCGCCTCGACACCCCCGTCGACGTCGAGGCAGCCGGCCTCGCCGCCCACCGGCACCAGCGCGTACGAACGGGCAAGGAAACCGCGCAGTTCGGCGGTGTCGATCTGCACCATCGCCACGCCCTCCGGCGCGTGGAACTCCAGGACGGTCCGCTCCGGCCCGCACGGCCAGACCCGGACGTCACCACCGCCCGAGGGCGACAGCAGCCCGCCGGCCAGCAGTTCACGGGCGAACGCCCACTCGACCTCGGCGCCGTCGAGCGAGGCGGCCGGCGGGAAGGCGATGCGTACGGCGAAGGGGTCGGCGCGCTGGTACCGGAGATGGGCGGGGACGGAACGGGACTGGGGGGAGGACGCGATGAGTCGGGCCTGGACGGCCTGGTCGATGACGGTCGGCAACGCCTTCTCCCTTGCGGTTGGTTGGTCTTCCCGATGGCGGGGGCCGTGGCACTCCGCAGGGTGAGACGGAGGATTGTGAGACTCAGTGCTTGATTCGAGCGTGAGATGCGTCACGGCCCTTGAATGAACAGGGCATTTCGCCTCTATGCCTATGAAGGCAAGCGCTTCCGTCAAGCGTGAGAGACCGCGCGTAACAGTCTTCCGTTGCCTGGTGCCTCAGTGGTCGCAGGGGTGACAGCAACGACAGCGGTGACGGCGGTGACAGCGATGGCCGGGCGGCGGCCTCCCGTCAGCCGGCGTCGCAGCGCGCAGCGGCGCAACCGCGGTGCTCCGGAGGAAGATTGCAACCGATGCGGCCCGACCTTCGACCCCTGATTCCGGCCCCTGGATGCTCGCCCCTCACCCCGGATTCCGGCCCCTGAATCCTGGCCCCTGCGCCCCAGCCGTGGGAGGACGGCTCAGGACGGAGGCCGCTGCTGCCGGTAAGCCTCCAGCGCCGGCGCCGTCTTGGTGGGGACGAACTCGGTGATCGTGTACTCGCACACCCCCGCCACCGAGAACGGATCGCTCCGCGTGATCTCCTCCATCTTCGCCCGGTCCTCGCCGACCGCGAGGATGATCCCGCCGTCCCGGGGCACCTTGCGCCCGGAGGCGAGGAACACCCCCGACGCGTAGTGCGCGTCCAGCCAGGCGAGGTGTTCGGCGTGCGCGGCTTCGACACGGTCCAGCGGCGCGATGTAGGTCAGCTCCAGTACGAACATGATCACAGGCTACGGCCCGGGCGCCCGTCCCGTACGGTGTCCTCGCCATGAACCACACGACTGATGACACGACCGGTGAACCGCTCGCCGGCTGGCCCGCCACCGAGGCGGAGGCGCTCGCCGTCCAGAACGCGCTCCGGCAGCGCGTCATCCTCGACGAGCCTGGCCCCGCACCCGGCGCGGACCTGACCGCCGTGGGCGTCGACGTCGCCTACGACGACGACCGCGACCTCGTCGCCGCGGCGGCCGTCGCCCTCGACAGCCGCACCCTGCGCGTCGTGGCCGAGGCCACGGCCGTCGGCCGGGTGGCGTTCCCCTACGTCCCCGGGTTGCTCGCCTTCCGTGAGATCCCGACGGTCCTCGCCGCCCTCGACCGGCTGTCCGTCACCCCGGACCTCGTCGTCTGCGACGGCTACGGCCTCGCCCACCCCCGCCGCTTCGGCCTCGCCGCACACTTGGGTGTGCTGACGGGACTGCCGGCGATCGGGGTCGCGAAGAACCCGTTCACCTTCCGCCACGCGCCGCCCGGACCGGCCCGGGGCGACGCGGCGCCCCTGCTGGACGGGGACGAGGAGGTCGGCCGCGCCCTGCGCACGCGGGAGGGCGTCAAACCGGTGTACGTCTCCGTCGGCCACCGCGTCGACCTGGACCGCGCCTGCGCCCACGTCCTGAACCTGGCCCGTCACTACCGCCTCCCGGAGACGACGCGCGCGGCGGACGCCCTGTGCCGGTCGGCGCTCCGGGAGGCGGTGGCGGGGGCGTCGAAGGAGTCGGGGAGCCCGAAACCGTGCTGACGGTCGAAGGAACCGTGCTGAAGGTCGAAGGATTCGAGAACGCTCCCCTGGTGGCGGGGGACGGCCTCCCGGCGCTGCCCGGGTTCTGGGCGGCCTACCTGCTGGGGCTGAGCGGGACGGAGGAGTACGACCCCGTGCCGGAGTGGTTCGGGGTCGACGGGGCCGACGCCGACGCCGCCTGGGACGCGCTGGCCGACGAGGACCGGTGGCCCGTCTTCCGCATCCCGTTCGCGGACGGTCACACGGTGGTCGTCCTCTGCCGCAACATTCCGGACGACCCGGGCACGGAGTTCTTCGTCACCCACCCGGAGTGGAGGCGCCACGGCCACCTGGCCACCCTCGACGGCCACCAGGCCGGTCCCGGCCTGTCCTGGCGGGAGTTGACGCACCTGGCCCGCACCCCCGACCCCGGCGCACCGGGAATCCACGCCGAGCACGCGCGCCTGCTCCTCCTGCTGCCCGCCCTCGGCGACCGGGACCTGCCCGACGACGCCACGGAGACCGTAGGCGATGCCCTCACACGGGCGGGCGTCCCGGCCGCACTGGCCCCGGGCCTCGCGGAGGCGCTCCTCACGGACCACCCGCTGTGGGAACCGGCCGAGTGGACGTTCCTCACAGCCTCCCCGCTCTCGGGCAGCCGGGAACCGCACCCCGGCATCCTCCACTGCGACCAGCCGGGGAGCCCGCGGTGCGGCAGACACCCCGCCCAGGGCATCACCCGGGAACAGAGCGATCGACTGGCCCGTGCGCTGGGCACGTGGCCCGGGGAGGACGACTGAACGGGGGGGCGGGGGACACCCGAGCGTCCGGCCCACAGGTTGGCCCAGGCCGGCCCACAGGCCGGCTCACTGACCGGTCCGCTGATCGGTCCATTGACCGGTCCGCAGGCTGGGCAGACGCTGGGCTGGGCAGCGCCGAAAGCTGGACAGGCACCGGGCTGGGCAGGCACCGCGTGGGGTAGGCACCAGACGCCGGCCCGCCCCACCATTCCCCCGCCCCACCGTTCCCCTGCCCCCCCGACCCCGCCGTCCCGGAGGACCCCGTGCGCCCGACCGGATTCATCCCGCCCCTGTGCACCCCCCTCACCCCCGACGGCGCCGTCGACACCGGCTCCCTGCGCCGACTGGTCGAGTACGTCCTGGAGGGCGGCGCCTCGGGGGTGTTCGTGCTCGGCACCAGCGGCGAGGCCGTCTTCCTCACCGACGAGCAGCGCCGCACGGTCGTCCGGACCGCCGTCGAGGCGGCCGGTGGGCGCGTCCCCGTCCTCGCGGGGGTCATCGACACGACCACACCGCGCGTCGTGGAGCGCGCACGGGAGGTGGCCGGCCTGGGCGCCGACGCCCTCGTGGCCGCCGCGCCGTTCTATACGGACACCCACCCCGCCGAGACGGCCGGCCACTTCCGCCGCATCCACGCCGAGACCGCCCTGCCCCTGCTCGCCTACGACATCCCCTCCCGCGTCCACACCAAGCTGCCGCCCACCGTCCTCCTGGACCTCGCCGAGGACCGCACCCTCGTCGGCCTCAAGGACAGCAGCGGCGACCTCGACACCCTCCGCCACCTCCTGGTGGCCCTCCGCTGCCGCGGCCTGGACCACCACTTCTCCGTCCTCACCGGCTCCGAACTCACCGTCGACGCCGCCCTCCTGCTCGGCGCCGACGGCGTCGTCCCCGGCCTCGGCAACGTCGACCCGGCCGCCTACACCCGCCTCCACACCCACGCCCGCGCCGCCCGCTGGCCGGAAGCGGTCGCCGAACAGGACCGGCTCGCCACCCTCCAGACCCTGATCCACGTGGGAGACCCCACGACCATGAGCGGCACGGCAGCGACCGTAGGCGGCCTCAAGACGGCACTCCACCTCCTCGGCATCATCGACCACCCCACCACCGCGGCCCCGCTGCGACCGCTCCCGAAGGAGGGTGTGGAAGAGGTACGGCGGCTGCTGGAGGAGGGCGGACTGCTGTGAACGGGCGCTCCCGCCTGGTGCGGACGGCCGCGTGGCGAGGGGGCGGCGGGAGCGCGGGGGAGCCACCCCCTAGCGTGGCCGGGTAAAGATCACCGCACCCACCACCGGAGCGCCCATGCCGTCCCCGTCACACACCGCCCGGGCCAGGATCCGCGAATTCGCCCTCTCGCTCCCCGGGGCCGTCGAGGAGTTTCCCTGGGACGAGAGTGCCGTCGTCAAGGTCAACAGGAAGATCTTCGTATTTCTGGGGGCCGAGGGCGCGGAGAGTCCCGGGATCAGTGTCAAGCTGCGGGACGAGGAGGTTCACGGGCATGCCCTCGCCGTTCCCGGGGCCGCGCCGACGGGGTACGGGCTGGGGCGCGCCGGGTGGGTTTCCGTGCCGCTCGTGGCCGGGGGGCCGTCCGTGGAGTTGCTGTGCGACTGGGTGGAGGAGAGCTATCGCACCATCGCGCCGAAGCGTCTGGTCGCCCGGCTCGACGGCTGACGCGTCGCGGTCGTCGTCCGCCGGTTCGGCCGTCCGTCCGTCAAATGCGGGTGGGTCCAAGCGCTTTGGCGGGGCCGGGTCCGGCACGGCGGGGCTTGTGGAAAATGGAACACGTTCTTAGCATCGCGGGTGTTACAGCAGTCTTGTCACAGACGATCGCCCGGGCGCGCTCAGCACGTGCCCGGCACGGCCCCTGGGGTCCCCATGACAGCAGCTCCAGCAGCTCCAGCAGCTCCAGCAGCTCCGGCGGATTCGGCAGTTCCGCAGGACAGGCCCGGCGGCGGTCCGCTCGCCGGGGTTCGGGTCGTCGAGCTGGCCGGGATCGGGCCGGGGCCGTTCGCCGGGATGCTGCTGGGGGACCTGGGGGCCGACGTGGTGCGGGTCGACCGGCCCGGCGGGGCGGGGCTGGGGATCGATCCGCGGCGGGACGTCACCCACCGCAACAAGCGGTCCGTCCGCGTCGATCTGAAGGCGGCCGGCGGAGCGGAGGCGGTGCTCGGTCTGGTCGAGCGGGCCGACGTGCTGCTGGAGGGGTACCGGCCCGGGGTCGCCGAGAAGCTGGGCGTCGGGCCGGGGCCGTGTCTCGAGCGCAACCCCCGGCTGGTGTACGGGCGGATGACCGGGTGGGGGCAGGACGGGCCGCTGGCGCCGGCCGCCGGGCACGACATCGGGTACATCGCCGTCACCGGCGCGCTCGGGCTGACCGGGCCGGCCGGCGGGCCGCCGTATCCGCCCGCCAACCTGCTGGGCGACTACGCCGGGGGCTCCCTGTACCTCGTCGTCGGCGTGCTCGCCGCACTGCTCCACGCCCGGTCCACCGGCCGCGGGCAGGTCGTCGACGCCGCCATCGTCGACGGCACCGCCCACCTCACCGCCATGCTCCACGGCATGCTCGCCGCCGGCGCCTGGCAGGACCGGCGTGGCGGCAACCTGCTGGACGGCGGTGCGCCGTTCTACGGCGTGTACGAGACCTCCGACGGCGGACACATGGCCGTCGGGGCGCTCGAACCGCGTTTCTACGCCGAGTTCGTCCGACTGCTGGAACTGGACGACGAGGCCGCCGCCGGGCGGGACGACCCCGGCCGGTGGGGGGAGCTCAGGGCCGCCGTCGCCGAGCGGTTCCGGAGGCGCACCCGGGCCGAGTGGACGGCGGTCTTCGAGGGGACGGACGCCTGCGTCGCGCCCGTCCTCTCGCTGCGCGAGGCCCCCGGCCACCCGCACCTCGCCGCCCGCGGCACCTTCGCCGACCGCGACGGCGTCGTCCAACCCGCCCCCGCCCCCCGCTTCTCCGCCACCCCCGGCTCCCTCCGCCGGCCGCCCGCGCCGCCCGGCGCGCACACCGACGAGGTCGCCCGCGACTGGGACGTCCCCGGTCTCCTACAGAAGGGCCCGCAGTGATGGAAAAGATGAAGCGCCGGCTTTTCGACGACCGGCACGACGCCTTCCGGGCCACCGTGCGGACCTTCCTCGACCGGGAAGTCGCGCCCCACTACGAGCGGTGGGAGGAGGACGGCGTCGTCTCCCGCGACGTCTGGCGGGCGGCCGGCAAGCAGGGGCTGCTCGGCCTCGCCGTGCCCGAGGAGTACGGCGGCGGGGGCACCCCCGACTTCCGGTTCGGCGCCGTCCTGGCCGAGGAGTTCGCCCGCGCGGGCGTGGCCGGGTTCGCCGCCGGGCTGCACAACGACATCATCGGGCCGTACCTGACCTCCCTCGGCACCGAGGAGCAGAAGCGGCGCTGGCTGCCCGGCTTCTGTAGCGGCGAGACCGTCACCGCCATCGCCATGACCGAGCCCGGAGCCGGATCCGATCTCCAGGGGATCCGTACGACGGCCACGGACGGGGGCGACCACTGGCTGCTCAACGGCTCCAAGACGTTCATCTCCAACGGGATCCTCGCCGACCTGGTGATCGTCGTCGCCCGGACCACCCCCGAGGGCGGGGCCAAGGGGCTCAGCCTGCTCGTCGTCGAGCGGGGCGCCGAGGGCTTCGAGCGGGGCCGGAACCTCGCCAAGATCGGACAGAAGGCGCAGGACACCGCCGAGCTCTTCTTCACCGACGTCCGCGTCCCCAAGGAGAACCTGCTCGGCGACCTCCACGGCGCGTTCGGCCACCTCATGGCCAACCTCCCGCAGGAGCGGCTGCAGATCGCCGTCGCCGCCGCCGCGGCGGCCGAACACCTGCTGGAGATCACCACGCGGTACGTCAAGGAGCGGGAGGCGTTCGGCCGGCCGCTCGCCCGGTTCCAGCACATCCGCTTCGAGCTCGCCGAGATGGCGACCGAGTGCGCCGTCACCCGCGCCTTCGTCGACCGCTGCGTGGAGGAGCACGTCGAGGGGCGGCTCGACGCCGCCCACGCGTCGATGGCCAAGTGGTGGGCGACCGAGCTGCAGAAGCGTGTCGCCGACCGCTGTCTCCAACTGCACGGCGGGTACGGGTACATGGCGGAGTACCCGGTGGCCCGCGCCTTCACCGACGGCCGGATCCAGACGATCTACGGAGGCACGACCGAGATCATGAAGGAGATCATCGGGCGTTCGCTGCTGGCCTGACCGGCCGGCCGTCGGGTCGGGATCCGCCGGTCCGTACGCCTGAACCGACCCGGTCGATCAGCGGATCCGGACCGATCCGGGTCGGGTCCGATGCGACTCGGATCCGATGCGACTCGGATCCGATGCGACTCGGATCCGATCCGACTCGGATCCGATCCGACTCAAATCGGGTCGGCCCGGATCAGGTCGGCCCGACCGGCCCGACCGGCCCGACCGGCCCGACATTCGATCCGTCCGGCGAACCGCTCCGCTCACTCCGTCCGTTCGTCCGTCCGGCGAACCGACCCGCCGCATCCGACCAGAACCCGCCCGCCCAGAACCCGTCCGCTCGGAAACCGACCCGACCAGAACCCACCCCCACCGACCCTCACCCTCCGTACCCAGGAAGGCTGCCGACCTTGAGCACCGAAGCGTACGTCTACGACGCCATCCGCACCCCCAGGGGCCGCGGCAAGGCGAACGGATCCCTGCACGGCACCAAGCCCATCGACCTCGTCGTCGGGCTCCTCCACGAGCTGCGGCGCCGCTTCCCGGACCTCGACCCGGCCGCGATCGACGACATCGTGCTCGGTGTGGTCAGCCCGGTCGGCGAGCAGGGCTCGGACATCGCCCGGATCGCCGCCGTCGCCGCGGGGCTGCCGGAGACCGTGGCCGGCGTCCAGCAGAACCGCTTCTGTGCGTCCGGCCTCGAAGCCGTCAACACGGCCGCCGCCAAGGTCCGTTCCGGCTGGGAGGACCTGGTCCTCGCGGGTGGCGTCGAGGCCATGTCCCGGGTGCCCATGGCCTCCGACGGCGGAGCCTGGTTCGGCGACCCCATGACCAACTTCGCCACCGGGTTCGTCCCGCAGGGTGTCAGCGCCGACCTCATCGCCACCCTCGGCGGCCACACCCGCCACGACGTGGACTCCTTCGCCGCCCGCTCCCAGGAGAACGCCGCCCGGGCCTGGAAGGAGGGCCGCTTCGACCGGTCCGTCGTTCCCGTCCGCGACCGCAACGGCCTCGTCGTCCTCGACCGCGACGAGCACCTGCGCCCGGGCACGACGCCCGAGACGCTCGCCAAGCTCAAGCCCTCCTTCGCCGGCATCGGCGAGGCCGCCGGCTTCGACGCCGTGGCGCTGGCCAAGTACCACTGGGTGGAGCGGATCGACCACGTCCACCACGCCGGCAACTCCTCCGGCATCGTGGACGGCGCCGCCCTCGTCGCCATCGGCAACGAGCGGGTCGGCGAGCGCTACGGGCTCACCCCGCGCGCCCGGATCGTCTCCGCCGCCGTCTCCGGTTCGGAACCCACCATCATGCTCACGGGGCCCGCGCCCGCCTGCCGCAAGGCGCTGGCCAAGGCAGGGCTGACCATCGACGACATCGACCTGATCGAGATGAACGAGGCGTTCGCCGCCGTCGTGCTGCGCTTCGCCGACGACATGGGCATCGGCCTGGAGAAGATCAACGTCAACGGCGGTGCCATCGCCCTCGGGCACCCGCTCGGCGCCACCGGGGCGATGCTCCTGGGCACCGTCGTCGACGAGCTGGAGCGGCAGGGCAAGCGGTACGGGCTGGTCACGCTGTGCGTGGGCGGCGGCATGGGCGTCGCGACCGTCGTCGAGCGCCTCTGAGCGGCGGGCCGTTTCCCGGATTCCGTCCCGCAGGGGTGCTGTTCCGCACGGACGCCGTCCCGAACGGCGCCGTCCCGCACGGACGCGTCCCCCATCGGATTCCGACCCACGCCGGTTTCCGTCCAGCACCAGGGTCCCACCCGGCCCCGGACTCCAGGATCCCGTCCCGTCCCGCACCGTCCCAAGCCCGCCCCGGCCCCTCCGCCGCCCGCGCGGCCCCGCCCCCGCGGCCCTGCTCCCACGCCCCCGGCCGCCTACGGGCAGGCCGTACCCGCCGGCGGCAGGCCGTACCCACCGGCGCCCCCGACGACAGGCCGTACCCGCCCCAGACCTTCAGGAGATCCCCACCATGAGCACCACAAGCCCCGCCGGCCCCACGGAGACCATCCGCTGGGAACAGGACGCCGACGGCATCGTCACCCTCGTCCTCGACGACCCGAACCAGTCCGCCAACACCATGAACCGTGACTTCCAGGCGTCCCTCACGGCGGTCGCCGACCGCCTGGAGGCCGAGCGGGAGTCCGTCCGCGGCGTCGTGTTCACCTCCGCGAAGAAGACCTTCTTCGCCGGCGGCGACCTCCGCGAACTGATCACGCTCCGGCCGCAGGACGCGGAGACCGCGTTCCAGGCGACCGAGCGGCTCAAGCGGGACCTGCGCCGCATCGAGACCCTGGGCATCCCGGTCGTCGCCGCCCTCAACGGCGCAGCGCTCGGCGGGGGGTTCGAGATCGCCCTCGCCTGCCATCACCGGATCGCCCTCGACGCGCCCGGCTCCAAGATCGGCCTGCCCGAGGTGACCCTCGGCCTGCTGCCCGGCGGCGGTGGCGTCACCCGGACCGTACGGCTGCTCGGTGTCGCCGACGCGCTGCTGAAGGTCCTCGTGCAGGGCACGCAGTACAGCCCCCGGCGGGCGCTGGAGGCCGGACTCGTCCACGAGGTCGTCGACAGCGCCGAGGAACTCCTCGCCAAGGCGCGGGAGTTCGTCCTGGCCCACCCCGAGTCCCGGCAGCCCTGGGACACCGACGGCTACCGGATGCCCGGCGGGACGCCGTCCCACCCGTCCCTCGCCGCCAACCTGCCGGCCTTCCCGGCGACGCTCGTCAAGCAGACGTCGGGCGCCCCCTACCCGGCCCCACGCAACATCCTCGCGGCGGCCGTCGAGGGCGCCCAGGTCGACTTCGAGACCGCCTCGACCATCGAGTCCCGGTACTTCGTGGACCTGGCCACCGGGCAGACGAGCAAGAACATGATCCAGGCGTTCTTCTTCGACCTCCAGGCGGTCAACGCCGGTCGCAGCCGGCCCGCCGGGCCGGTCGAGCGGAAGGTCCGCAAGGTCGCCGTGCTCGGCGCCGGCATGATGGGCGCCGGCATCGCCTACGCCTGCGCACGCGCCGGCATCGACGTCGTCCTCAAGGACGTCTCGCTCGACAACGCCCGCAAGGGCAAGGAGTACTCGGCCGGACTGCTCGCCAAGGCCCTGGCCAAGGGCCGGACGACCGAGGAGCAGCGGGACGCGCTCCTCGCTCGCATCACCCCCACCGCCGACGCGGCCGACCTGGCCGGCTGTGACGCGGTCATCGAGGCCGTCTTCGAGGACCCGGCCCTGAAGCACAAGGTCTTCCAGGAGATCCAGCACGTCGTCGCCCCCGACGCCCTGCTCTGCTCCAACACCTCCACCCTCCCCATCACCCTGCTCGCCGAGGGCGTCGAGCGGCCGGCCGACTTCGTCGGGCTGCACTTCTTCTCGCCCGTCGACAAGATGCCGCTCATCGAGATCATCAAGGGCGAGCGCACCGGCGACGAGGCCCTGGCCCGGGCTTTCGACCTGGTGCGGCAGCTCCGCAAGACGCCCATCGTCGTCAACGACTCGCGCGGCTTCTTCACCTCGCGTGTCATCGGCCGGTTCATCTCCGAGGGCGTCGCCATGGTCGGCGAGGGGATCCCCGCCGCCACCGTCGAACAGGCCGCCGCCCAGGCCGGCTACCCGGCCAAGGTGCTCTCCCTGATGGACGAGCTCACCCTCACCCTGCCGCGCCGCATCCGCGAGGAGGCCCGGCGCGCCACTGAGGCGGCGGGCGGCACCTGGACCCCGCACCCGGCGGACGCCGTGATCGACCGGATGATCGACGAGTTCGGACGGACCGGGCGCGCGGGCGGCGCCGGCTTCTACGACTACGAGGACGGCCGGCGAGCCGGGCTGTGGCCGGGCCTGGCCGAGCACTTCGGCCGGAACGTCAAGCCCGCCGAGGTCCCGTTTGAGGACCTCAAGGAGCGGATGCTGTTCGCCGAGGCGCTGGACACCGTCCGCTGCCTGGAGGAGAACGTCCTCACCTCGGTCGCCGACGCCAACATCGGCTCCCTCCTCGGCATCGGCTTCCCCGGCTGGACCGGCGGCGCCCTCCAGTACATCAACGGGTACGCGGGCGGCCCGGCCGGCTTCACCGCCCGCGCCCGCGAACTCCAGGCGGCGTACGGCGACCGCTTCGCGCCGTCGCCGCTGCTGCTGGAGAAGGCGGAGCGGGGGGAGTTCTTCACGGACTGATCCCGGCAGTTTTTCACGGGCTGATCCCGGCAGTTCTTCACGGGCCGGCCCCTGGCCGGCCCGCACGACGGACGCCGCCCGGCGCGGTCGCGCTTCCGCCGGGCGGCGTCCTCGGGGCGCGGGTCAGCGCGCCATGGCTCCCTTGATCGCGTCCTTGGTGCGGTCCACCAACGACGCGATGGGGCCCACGCTCCACTGCGCGGCCGTGGAGCCGGCCGCCATCGGGTGCGGATGGGTGGGCGCGACCTTCTGGGCCGCGCGGACCATGCTGCCCATGCGCTTGAGCTGGGCCTCGTCGCGGCCCTCCCGGAGCGTGGGGAATTCCTCGCGCTCCTCGTGCTCGGCGTGCTCCACCACGGCCTTCTCGAACTCGCGCAGCTCCGCGTCGAACTCCGGGCTGTCGACGTCCATCTTCTCCAGACGGGCGAGGACCTTGTTCGCCTCGGCCTCCTCCGCGTTGCGGGCGTCCGCCTCCTTCTTCCCGGCGGTGTCGCGGGCCACCGGCCGGACGACCATCTCCTCCGCCGTCTCGTGGACGGCCAGCAGCGCCCGCAGCTCGTCGAACGCCTGCTTCTTGTGCTTCCCCTCCGCCGCCTTGACGTCGGCGAAGAGCTCCCGGATGCGGGCGTGCTGCTCCAGCAGGACGGCCACGACGTCGCCCTCGGGCAGCCGGGCGGCCTCTTCCCGGTCGGACTTCGCACCACTCATGAGGTTGCCTCCCTGTCGTCTCGGGATCGTCTCGGGCGCGGATCGTGATCCTGAGATCGGCGATCGGCGATCGGATCCGGCGATCACTTGTCTCGCGGATGTCCGCGCACGCCACGGGGAAACGTCGGGCTCCGGTTTTCCAGCCTAGGCGGCGTACGGGCGGGAGGCACGGCGGGCCGGGACGGGCAGAGGGCGGAGGGCGGCGAGCGGTGGGGGCTGGGCAGCGCGGCGTACCCGAGGCCGTACCCGAGGCCGTTCAGGCCGGTGCGCCGCCGTCCCCGCCCGGCGTGCTCGGGTCCGTCCTGTCGGCCCCCTTTGCCCCAGAGGCACCGTTGATCTCGCTCGCCTCGTCGTTCCCGTACGTCCGCCGCAGCTCCTCCCGCAGCGCCCGCTGGAACGCGGTCACCAGCGCCTGCACCACCAGCGGCTGCATGTGCGCGGACAGGGACTTCATCGCCTCCACCTCCGCCGGGTCCGTCTCCCGGGCCTGGTACGGGCCCCAGACCTCCTCGTGGAACAGCCGGGTCAGCTCGTGGGCGGTGGCCCGGGCGTGGTCCAGCAGCACGGTGCGCGCGGCGAGGACGGTGTCCAGGGGCGCGGGGACGGCCAGCAACTGGGTGCCGAGTGCGAGCAGGCCCGGATCGACGCGGAAGCGGGCCGCCTCCGCGGGCTCCCCGGAGCCGGGCCGGCGCTCCAGGACGTCCATCGCGGCGAGTTTGGCGATGTCGTCCTCGGTCAGCGGACGGCCCGTGCGGCGCTCCAGTTCGGCGTGGGTGATCTCCTCGGCGCAGTCCGGGATCCAGGAGGCCACCACTCCGCGGTGGATCGCGAGGTCGTGGGCGCTCAGGTCCTCCGGCAGTTGGCGCAGATAGCGCTCGATGGCGGCGAGCGTGAGGCCCTGGTGCTGCAACTCCTCGATCAGCGCGAGACGGGAGAGGTGCCCGGGGCCGTAGTGGCCCACACGCCGGGGGCCGAGGGCGGGCGGCGGAAGCAGCCCGCGCGTGCTGTAGAAGCGGATCGTGCGGACGGTCACGCCGGCGCGCGCGGCGAGTTCGTCGATGGTGAGGAGGTCCGGCTCCCCGGTCTCCGTGGCCATGCCCCGTGCCTCACTCTCCGGCTCTCGGACCTCACCGGCCGCTCCAGCCACTCCCGTACATGCGTCTCCGCGCGCCCTGCGGGGGCGCGGCAGTGCAACAGTAGGGGTGTATCACCGGCACTGTAAGAGCGGACCGGTCTTTCGGACCGGGCGGGCGGCTCGCGGGGGACAGGGCCGAGGCGGGAGCGGGTGAGGCGGAGCGTACGGCGGAGCCGTCCGGGCCGGGACCAAGCGGCTCTGAGGCGTGGACGAGCGGCTTTGAGGCCGGGACGAAGCGGCTTTGAGGCGGGGGCGAAGCGGTGTTCGGCGCGCTGTGCCGAGCGCAGGCCCGGGGGCCGGCCGTCGTCGTGGGCCATCGGACCACCGAGCCCAGGATTGCCGGACCACCGGACCCCGGACCACCGAACCCGGATTGCCGGACCACCGGACCCCGGACCACCGAACCCGGATTGCCGGACCACCGGCCCGTGGCCCCCCGGGCGGGGGCCACGGCGGCCGGCGGCCGGCAGGTCGGCGGACCGGCCGGTCAGTGACCGTGCGTCCGCAGCGCGTCCTGGATCTTCGGCCAGGAGGCGGGCCGCACCGGCTTCTTCGCGGTCAGCGCCGCGCCGCCCTTGTGGGCCCGGGCGTCGGCCTTGGCTCCGGACTTCGCCCCGGCCTTCGCCGGCAGGCCGATGCCCGCCTTGGCCGCCTCCGCCGCGCTCGGCTTGACGGTGGTGAACAGCCAGGTGTCGAACAGCGGCTTCAGCTTCTTGCCCGAGATCTGCTCGGCGTGGGTCACGAAGTCCTGGACCGAGCCGTTCCCGTACCGGTTCTTCGCCGTCCAGCTCCGCAGCGTCTCGAAGAACACCTTGTCACCGACGGTGTTGCGGAGCGCCTGGAGGGCGATGGCCCCCCGCTGGTAGACGGCGCTGTCGAACTGCTTGTCCGCGCCCGGGTCGCCCGGCTTGACCGTCCAGAACTTGTCGTCGGCCGGGTAGGACGCGTAGGTGTAGTCGGCCAGTTCCTGCGCCGTGCCCTCGCCCTCCTTCTCCGACCACAGCCACTGCGCGTAGGAGGCGAAGCCCTCGTTGACCCAGATGTCCCGCCAGTTCTTCACCGAGACGCTGTCGCCGAACCACTGGTGGGCCAGCTCGTGCACGACGAGCGAGACGTTCGCGCCGTTGGCGAAGGGCGCCGGGCTGTAGAACGGCCGGGTCTGCGTCTCCAGCGCGAACCGGGTGGGCACGTTGGGCACGTAGCCGCCGACGGCCGTGAAGGGGTAGGGGCCGAAGACGGTGCTCTCCCAGTCGACGATCTCCGCGCTCCGCTCGACGCTCGCCTTGGCCGGGTCCAGGTTGTCGCCCAGGTCCTTGCTGTAGGCGTTGATCACGGGCAGGCCGTTGGCGGTGGTGTCCGTGGTGATCTCGAACTTGCCGACGGCCAGGGTGGTCAGGTAGCTCGCCTGCGGCTTGGTGGAGCGCCAGTTCCAGCGCGTCCAGCCGAGCTTGGACGTCTTCGACGCGAGCACGCCGTTGCTGATCGCCTGCACGTCGTCGGGGACCGCGACCGAGATGTCGTACGTCGCCTTGTCGCGCGGGTGGTCGTTGCTCGGGAACCACCAGGCGGCGGACTCCGGTTCCTGTGCGGCGATGCCGCCGTCCGGCGTGCGCTGCCAGGAGGAGGAGCCGTTCACCTTCACCGTGGACGGCGTACCGCTGTAGCGGACGACGACGGTGATGTGCCTGCCCTGCGGCAGGGCCGTGGCCGGGGTGATCTCCAGCTCGTGGGTGCCGGTCTTGCGGAACGCGGCCTTCTTGCCGTTGACCAGCACCTCGCTGACGTCCAGCAGCAGGTCGAGGTTGAAGCGGGAGAGCGCCTGCGTGGTGGTGGCGGTGACGGTCGCGGTGCCTTCCAGCCGGTCGGTCTTCGGCTGGTACTTCAGGCGCAGGTCGTAGTGGGAGACGTCGTAGCCGCCGTTGCCGGCGTCGGGGTAGTAGGAGTCTCCGAGACCCGGTGCGCCCGGGGTGCCGTCGGCCGCCGAGGCGGGGACCGCGAGCAGCAGGAAGGCGGCAGCGGCGGCGGCGCTCGGGACGAGGAGTCTGTGACGCACGAGACACTCCAACTCGTAGGTGGCGGAAGATCGATCGCAGCCTATGCACTCATCCTGTGCGGGGGAATGTCCATGGCGAGTCCCGACATGCAACAGACATCCGGCCGTCATGGTGGCCTTGTCCGGAAACAGCCTCACGATCCGGCCGCACCGGGGGTCCGGCATACCTGGTGGTACGTCATATCTCCCTTGAAGCAAGGGAGTTGACTGCGCTAGCGTCCGCTCGTGCCAAACGACATGCGTCACACGCGCATCACAAGTTTTTTGAAACGCACAGTTCCGGTCGCTGTCACCGCGCTCACGGCCGCCCTCGTCGCGGCACCGGGCACGGCCCGGGCGGCCTCCGCCGTACGGAGCTCCGAGGGGAGCACCCCGATCTACTCCTACGACCGCGCGGTCCGGGAGACGGTCTACGTGGAGACGGGGAAGGACAGCGACGGCGACGGGCGCACGGACCGGGTGGCGGTGGACATCATCCGCCCCCGGGAAGCCGCCGAGCAGGGCCGCAAGGTTCCGGTCATCATGAATCCCAGCCCGTACTTCCAGAGCATCGGGCGCGGCCCCGAGGCCCAGACCAAGACGTACGACGCGCAGGGCAGACCCGTACAGTTCCCGCTTTTCTACGACAACTACTTCGTGCCGCGCGGTTACGCCGTCGCCCAGGTCGACACGCCCGGGACCAACCGCTCCGACGGCTGCTCGGACGTGGGCGGCCCCTCGGACGTCGCGGCGGCCAAGTCGGTCGTCGACTGGCTCAACGGCCGGGCGCACGGCTACGCCTCGCGCACCGGCGACAGCCGTGTCGACGCCGGCTGGACCGACGGCTCCGTGGGAATGATCGGCAAGAGCTACGAGGGATCGGTCGTCAACGGCGTCGCCGCCACCGGTGTCGAGGGCCTGAAGACCGCCGTGCCCATCGCGGGTCCCAGCTCCTGGTACACCTACTACTTCTACCAGGGTGCCTCCACCAACTCCACCGAGGGCATCGCCGGTCACGCGCGGTACGTCGAGACCGAAGAGGTCAAGGCCCGCTGCAAGGCCATGGACAAGGCCCTCGTCGACGGCTCCCCGCGTAACGGCGACTGGACCGGCATGTGGACCGAGCGCGACTACGTCCGCGACGCGGACAAGGTCCGCGCCAGTGTCTTCCTCGTCGCCGGCCTCCAGGACCTCAACGTCCGCGCCCAGCACGTCGGCACGTGGTGGGACGCCCTGGCGCGGCGTGGTGTCGAGCGCAAGATCTGGCTTTCGACGGCCGCCCACACCGACCCGTTCGAGTTCCGCCGCCAGGAGTGGGTGACCACCCTCCACCGGTGGTTCGACCACTACCTGATGGGCTACGACAACGGTATCGAGCGGGAGCCGATGGCCGACGTCGAGCGTGCTCCCGAGAAGTGGACGACCGACCGGAGCTGGCCGCCGGCCGGCACCGGCAAGGCCGCCCTGCACCCGTCCGCCGGGCAGGTCGCGGGCGTCGGAACGCTGAGCACCGAGCCCTCGGGACGACCGGGCACGGCCGAGTTCACCGACGACCCCGCCCTGGGCGAGCTCGACTGGGCGGCGGACGCCGACCGGCCGACCCCGGCCAAGGCGTCGTTCACCACCAGGCCCCTCGACCGCGCACTGCGGCTGTCCGGGCACGGTGCGGTGAAGCTTAAGGTCACGCCGAGCACCGACTCGGCGACGCTGTCCGCCGTCCTCGTCGACCTCGGCCCGGACACCATCCGGGACTACCAGAACGGCGGAGGCGTCTCGATCCTCCCGGAGAAGGAGTGCTTCGGCAGCGGCACCCCCGGCGACACCGGCTGCTTCAAGAAGGCCGTGCCCGCCACCAAGAAGGTGGAGCAGACCGTCTTCAGCCGCGGCTGGGCCGACCTCGGCCACTACGCGGGCTTCCCCCGGCGTGACATCACGCCCGGGCGGCAGTACGAGATCACCGTCGACCTCGGCTCGGCCGACCACGTGGTCCCGGCCGGACACCGGCTGGCGCTGATCGTGGCCGGCACGGACAAGCCGTACATCGACGCCCCGGCGTCCAGGCCGAAGCTGACCGTGGACCTGAGCGGCAGCTCGGCGGAGCTGCCCGTGGTGGGCGGCGCCCTGGCCCTCGCGCGCGCCACCGGCGAGGACCGGACGTGAGGCAGCGGCACGGCGGGGCGGCCCCTTGCCGTCAGCCCCCTTCTGCACGGCAGTCGACCCGCGTACTCTCCCGCCCGTGCGCAGACCCACGCGGAACACCCGCATACCCTGGACCACGTTTGTCCTGGCGGCGCTCGCCGCCCTGCTGGCCTCCCTCGCCGCACCGCCGGGCGCGCAGGCCGCGCCACCCGGCAGACAGGCGGGCGAGAGCAGACCCGTCTACTCCTACGACCGTGCCGTCCGTGAGTCCGTCTGGGTCGAGGCGCCCACCCGCGCCGGCCGCACGGACCGGGTCGCCGTGGACATCATCCGGCCCCGCGAGGCCGCCGAGAAGGGCGTCCGCGTCCCCGTGATCATGGACGCCAGCCCGTACTACTCCTGCTGCGGACGCGGCAACGAGAGCCAGAAGAAGACGTACGACGCCCAGGGCGCCCCCGTACAGTTCCCCCTCTTCTACGACAACTACTTCGTGCCGCGCGGTTACGCCGTCGTGCTCGTCGACCTCGCCGGAACGAACCGCTCCGACGGCTGTGTCGACATCGGCGGACGCTCGGACGTCCAGTCCGCCAAGGCCGTCGTCGACTGGCTCAACGGACGCGCCCGCGCCCACCGTTCACGCACCGGCACCGATACCGTGACGGCGGACTGGACCACCGGCGCCGTCGGCATGATCGGAAAGAGCTACGACGGAACCGTCGCCAACGGTGTCGCCGCGACCGGCGTGGACGGCCTGAAGACGATTGTCCCCATCGGCGCCATCAGCTCCTGGTACGACTACTACTTCGCCAAGGGCGCCGCCCTCTACGACGGCGGCCCCGACGGCCTCGCCTCGCGCGTCGAGAGCGACGAGGCGCGCGCCCGCTGCCAGGACGTCCAGCGCGAACTCGTCAAGGGCGCGCCACGCAACGGCGACTGGACACCGCTGTGGAGCGAGCGCGACTACGTCCGCGACGCGGGCAACGTACGCGCCAGCGTCCTCGCCGTGCACGGCATGCAGGACCTCAACGTCCGCACCAAACACCTCGGCCAGTGGTGGGACGCGCTCGCCGCGCACGGCGTCGAGCGGAAGATCTGGCTGTCGCAGACCGGGCACGTCGACCCGTTCGACTTCCGGCGCGACGCCTGGGTGCGCACCCTGCACCGCTGGTTCGACCACTACCTGATGGGCTACGACAACGGCGTCGAGCGCGAGCCGATGGCCGACGTCGAGCGGGCCCCCGACCAGTGGACCACCGACCGCGTCTGGCCGCCCGCGGGCACCCGGACCACCACCCTGCGCCCGGCGGCGGGACCGGCCGACAGGCCGGGCGGCCCCGGTAGCCTCGGCCTCGACCCCGCCCGGCCGGGCAGCACCGCCGAGTTCACCGACGACCCGAAGCTCGGCGAGAACGACTGGGCGACGGCGATCGACCGGAGCACCCCGTCGAAGGCCGGCTTCGTCACCCGCCCGCTCGCCCGCGACCTGCGGCTCTCCGGCTCCTCCACGGTCCGGCTGCGGGTCACCCCGTCCACCGCCTCCGCCCACCTCTCGGCGGTCCTCGTCGACCTCGGCCCGGACACCATCCGCGACTACGCCGACGACGCCGAGGGCATCACCACCCTCGCCGACCGCACCTGCTGGGGCGCCGGCACCCCCGGCGACACCGGCTGCTTCAAGCGGACCGAGGCCAAGACCGCCCGCGTCGACCACACCGTCTTCAGCCGCGGCTGGGCCGACCTCGGCCACTGGGGGAGCGGCAAGCGCACCCGGGCCGTCACCCCCGGCACCCCCTACACCATCACCCTCGACCTCGCCGCGACCGACCACGTCGTCCCGGCGGGCCACCGGCTGGCACTGATCGTCGCGGGCACCGACCGCGGCCTCATCGAACCCGCCTCCACCACCCCGCGGTTGACCCTCGACCTGCCGGCGACCTCGGCGAACCTGCCGCTGGTCGGCGGGTACACGGCGTTCGTCCGCGCGACGAAGGGCGGCGTCCGGCCCCCGGCCCCGCCCGCCCACCCGCACGGCCTGGGGACACCGCGCCTGACGCGACTGCCCTGACGGCTCCACCGGGGGCGCGCCGTGGCCCGTCGGGTCGCGGCACGCCCCTCGCGCGCCGCTGGGAGCACGGCTCATCCGACGACGGCGAACGACGGCGAGAGGCCGGCGCGCCGCGGTTCCGTGCGCCGTTCCGTCGTGCCCCCGGGTCCCGCAGCCCCACCTCGCCGACGCGGCCTGTGAGGCGGCCGGACCGCGCCCGGGCGGCGCCGCCACCGTCGCCCTGCCGGAGCGGGGCGGACCCGCGGTCCGTCCCCCGCTACGCCCCCGACGCCAGTTCCGCCGCCTCCCGGGCGCACCCCCAGGAGACGGTGACCCCCGACCCGCCGTGCCCGTAGTTGTGCACCAGCCGCGCCCCGCCCGGAAGCCGCTCCGCCTCCACCCGTACCCGGGGGCGGGCGGGACGCAGGCCGACGTGGTGGGCCAGGACGCGGGCGCGGGTGAGATCCGGGTGGATCCGGGCGCACCGGGCGATGATCGCCTGGGCCAGGGACGGCACCGGGGTCCGGTCCCAGGCGTGGGCGTGCGCCGTCCCGCCGAGGACCAGGCCGTACGGCTGGGGGAGCAGGTAGGCCGGGTCGCAGGCGCCGTCCTCGGCGACGGTGAACCACTCGCGTATCCCCGGGTTCTCGACGACGACGAGCTGTCCCCGCACCGGGTGCACGTCCGGGTCGCCGGCGAGCCGGCCGGCGCCCAGTCCGGCGCAGTTGACGACGACGGGGGCCGCGCGGGCGGCGTCGCCCAGGGCGGCCACCGGGCGCAGGGTGACCGTGCCGCCGGCCCGGCCCAGGCGGCGCTGGAGGTAGCCGAGGTGGGCGGGCATGTCGGCCAGCGGCAGGCGGGCGCGGACGGCCCGGTCGTACCCCCGGGGCATCTCGTGCGGCGCCGCGTCGCGCAGTCCGGGCACGCCGGCCGCCCACGGGCCGAGTTCGCCGAGCGAGGCGCCGGCGTGCACCCCGTCCACCATGCGGACTCCGGTCTCCTCCGGATGCCGGGCCAGACCGGCCAGGACCGGCAGGGACGCGAGCGACCAGGCGGCCACGGCCCCGGCCGGTTCTGCGCGGTACGGCCACCACAGGCCCCCGGCCACCGCGGACGTGGTCCGCGCGGCGGCCTCCCGGGTCCAGACCTCGACCCGCAGACCGCGTTCCGCGAGGACGACGGCGGTGGTCAGGCCGATGACACCGGATCCCACGACGATCGCATCGCTCCCCATGGAGTGAAGGTACCGACAGGGCGGGCCGGTTGGGCGGGGATTGCCGAGCGGTGGGGGAGCGCTCGGCACACGACCGTGGAGTACGCGCCCCTCGGGCCCGCGCGCACCACCCGTGCCGGCGGGGTCCCGGACGGACAGGGTTCCGACGGACAGGGTCCCGGACGGACGGACGGGCTGAGGGCCCCGGCGACGCACCGGCTCCACGGCCCCCGCGGGCGCGCCGCCCCCCGGCGGTGCGGACGCTGAAAATCGCGGCGGCGCCCGACGCCGGGGCGGCGCCCGCACCGGCGGACGTCCCCCGCCCCGCACCGGCGGCGGCCCCCCGGCCCCGCACCGATAGAGTCGCCCCCGACATGAACGCCACCCTCGTCGCCAAGAATCTCGCCGCCGGCCACGGCGACCGCACCCTCTTCTCCGGGCTCGACCTCGTCGTCGCGCCCGGTGACGTGATCGGGCTCGTCGGGGCCAACGGTGCCGGGAAGTCCACCCTGCTCCGTCTGCTCGCCGGGCTCGCGGAGCCCGACGAGGGCACGGTCAGGACCAGCCCGCCCACCGCCACCGTCGGGCACCTCCCGCAGGAGCCGGAGCGGCGGCCGGGGGAGACGGTGCGTGCCTTCCTGGCCCGGCGCACCGGGGTCGCCGCCGCGCAGGCCGCCCTCGACAGCACCACCGAGGCCCTGGCCGCGGGCGCGCCCGGCGCCGACGACGCGTACGCCACCGCGCTGGAGCGCTGGCTGGCGCTCGGCGCCGCCGACCTGGACGAGCGGGCGGAGGAGGTCGTCGGCTCGCTCGGCCTCACCGTCGGCCTCGACCGGCCCATGACCGACCTGTCGGGCGGTCAGGCGGCCCGTGCCGGACTGGCCTCGCTGCTGCTCAGCCGCTACGACGTGTTCCTGCTCGACGAGCCCACCAACGACCTCGACCTGGACGGCCTGGAGCGGCTGGAGAGCTTCGTCACCGGGCTGCGCGCGGGCACCGTCCTGGTCAGTCACGACCGCGAGTTCCTCACCCGGACCGTCGACCAGGTGCTGGAGCTGGACCTGGCGCAGCAGCAGGTCACCCTGTTCGGCGGCGGCTACGGCGCCTATCTGGAGGAGCGCGAGCGCGCCCGCCGGCAGGCCCGTGAGGCGTACGAGGACTACGCGGACACCCGGGCCGCCCTGGAGGCCCGGGCCCGCACCCAGCGGAACTGGATGGAGAAGGGCGTCCGCAACGCCCGGCGCAAGGCCAACGACACCGACAAGATCACCCGGAAGACCCGGACCGAGGCCAGCGAGAAGCAGGCGTCCAAGGCCCGGCAGACCGAGCGGCTCATCGAGCGGCTGGAGACCGTCGAGGAGCCGCGCAAGGAGTGGCGGCTCAAGATGGAGATCGCCGCCGCGCCCCGCTCGGGCAACGTGGTGGCCACCGCGCGCGGGGCCGTGGTGCGCCGCGGCTCCTTCACCCTCGGCCCGGTGGACCTCCGGATCGACTGGGCCGACCGGGTCGCCGTGACCGGCGCCAACGGTTCCGGGAAGTCCACCCTGCTGGCCGCGCTGCTCGGCCGGCTCCCGCTGGACGAGGGCTCGGCCGCGCTCGGCCCGGGCGTGATCGTCGGCGAGGTGGACCAGGCGCGGGCCCTGTTCTTCGGCACGGAGGCGCTGCTGGACGCGTTCGGGGCGGCCGTCCCGGAGCTGGTGCCCGCCGACGTCCGGACGCTGCTGGCCAAGTTCGGCCTCAAGGCCGAGCACGTGCTGCGCCCCGCCGTGACCCTCTCACCGGGCGAACGGACGCGCGCCGCGCTCGCGTTGCTCCAGGCCCGCGGCGTCAACCTGCTGGTGCTCGACGAGCCCACCAACCACCTTGACCTGCCCGCCATCGAGCAACTCGAGTCCGCCCTCGCCTCGTACTCCGGGACGCTGCTGCTGGTCACGCACGACCGGCGGATGCTGGACGCCGTGCACACGACCCGGCGGATCATGGTCGAGGACGGCCGCATTATGGAGCGTTGAGCGCGCGGTTCCCTGTTTTCCTGCCCCTTTCGAGCGAATTTCCGACCGAAAAAACCTTCCTTCGCAGGTCAACTCTTCGCCAAGGCGTCACCATCACCCGCCCGGCCGAAAACCGTGGTTATCCGGTGAAACGGCACGTACCGTGGGAAAAGAGTGCGCCCGAGGCACCTCCGCCACGCGTTCGATATGCGGAACGTTGGCAACGCTTTGACGAACCCGTGGGCGCGGAGCGACGTCTGTGGGTGCGGACGTCCGTGGGGCGTCCGCTTCCCCACCGTCGAATCGAGGCGTAAGGCCATGTCCCCGACTCTTTCCCGTTCCACCCCCACCCCGCTGGCGCCGCCGGCGGGGCGGGCGCTGTACGGCAGCGCCCCGCCACCGGGGGAACGCACCCTGATCGACGTCCTCGACGCCACGGCCGCCGACCACCCCGACGTCCCGGCCCTCGACACCGAGACCGGTGTCCTCACCTACCGGGAGCTGTGCGCCGAGGTCGAGACCCGGGCCGAGCGGCTGCGCCGGGCCGGCATCGGACCGGGCGACCGGGTCGGCATCCGCATCCCCTCCGGCACCGCCGAGCTCTACCTCGCCATCCTCGCCGTCCTCCGCTGCTCCGCCGCCTACGTCCCCGTCGACGCCGACGACCCCGAGGAACGCGCCGCCACCGTCTTCCACGAGGCCGAGGTCTGCGCCGTCCTCACCGGCGACGGCGCCCTCACCCCCGGCCGCCGCAAACCCGGGGCCGCCGGGCCCCGCACGCCGCTGCCCGAGGACGACGCCTGGATCATCTTCACCTCCGGCTCCACCGGCGCCCCCAAGGGCGTCGCCGTCTCCCACCGCAGCGCCGCCGCCTTCACCGACGCCGAGGCCGCCCTCTTCCTCCAGGACGAGCCGCTCGGCCCCGGCGACCGGGTGCTCGCCGGCCTCTCCGTCGCCTTCGACGCCTCCTGCGAGGAGATGTGGCTGGCCTGGCGGCACGGCGCCTGCCTGGTGCCCGCCCCCCGCTCCCTGGTCAGAGCCGGCCACGAGCTCGGCCCCTGGCTCGTCGAGCGGGGCGTCACGGTCGTCTCCACCGTCCCCACCCTCGCCGCCCTCTGGCCCCGCGAGTCCCTGGACCGGGTGCGGCTGCTGATCGTCGGCGGCGAGGCCTGCCCGGCCGGCCTCGTCGAGCGGTTCGCCGTCCCCGGCCGCGAGATGTGGAACACCTACGGGCCCACCGAGACCACCGTCGTCGCCTGCGCCGCCCGCATGGAGCCCGGCGAACCCGTCCGCATCGGCCTGCCGCTCGACGGCTGGGAGCTCGCCGTGATCGACGAGGACGGCGAGCCCGTCCCGTACGGCGCCGAGGGCGAGCTGGTGATCGCGGGCGTCGGCGTGGGCCGCTACCTCGACCCCGCCAAGGACGCCGACCGCTTCCGGCCCTGCCCGGCCCTCGGCAGCGACCGCGCCTACCGCACCGGCGACCTCGTCCGGGCCGACGAGGAGGGCCTGGTCTTCACCGGCCGCGCCGACGACCAGGTCAAACTGGGCGGTCGGCGGATCGAGCTCGGCGAGATCGACGCCGCCCTCGGCGACCTCCCGGGCGTCCGCGGCGCCGCCGCGGCGGTCCGCACCACCCCGTCCGGCTCCCAGTTGCTCGTCGGCTACCTGGTCCCCGGCCCCGCCTTCGACCCGGCCGCCGCCCGCGCCCGGCTCAGCGAACGGCTGCCCGCCGCACTCGTCCCCGTCCTCGCCGAGGTCGACGAGCTGCCCACCCGCACCTCCGGCAAGGTCGACCGGAACGCCCTGCCCTGGCCGCTCCCCACCACCGGCGGTACCGCGCCCGGGCCGGCCGGGGAACTGCACGGCACGGCCGGCCGGCTCGCCGACCTCTGGGAGGAACTGCTCGGCGTCCGGCCCGGCGCCGACTCCGACTTCGTCACCATGGGCGGCACCAGTCTCACCGCCGCCCGCATGGCCTCCGCCCTGCGCGAGCACCACCCGGGCGTCTCCGTCGCCGGCCTCTACCGGCACACCGTCCTCCGTGACATGGCCGCGCACATCGACACCCTCGACACGCCCGTCGAGGACCCGGGGCCCCGCCGGGTCGTCCGCCCGCTGCGCCGCCGCACCGGTGCCGCTCAGATCCTGGTGCAGACCGTCCTCTACGGCGTCCAGGGGCTGCGTGCCCTGACCGGGCTCGCCGTCGCCGACAACCTCCTCGGCATCCTCGCGCCGCGCGTCTGGGCGCCCCACACCTCCTGGTGGCTGGTGGCCGTCGCCTGGCTGCTGCTGTTCAGCGCCCCCGGCCGGTTCGCGATCGGCGCCCTCGCCGCCCGCGTCCTCACCCGCGGGATCACCCCCGGCGCCCACCCGCGCGGCGGCCGCGTCCACCTGCGGCTGTGGACCGCCGAACGCACCGTGGCCGCCTTCGGCGTGCCCGCCCTGATGGGCACTCCCTGGGCCCGCTGGTACGCCCGCGCCCTCGGCTGCGCCGCCGGGCGGAACGTCGCCCTGCACGCCATGCCCCCGGTCACCGGCCTCGCCGAGTTCGGCGACGGGTGCAGCGTCGAGCCCGAGGCCGACGTCGCCGGCTGGTGGATCGACGGCGAGACCCTGCACATCGGCCCGGTCCGGCTCGGCGCCGACTCCCGGGCCGGCCACCGCAGCATGCTGATGCCCGGCTCCTCCCTGGGCGAGGGCGCCGAACTCGCGCCCGGCGCCTGCCTCGACGGCCACGTCCCGGCGGGCGAGACCTGGGTGGGATCGCCCGCCCGCCCGGACGCCGCCGCCCACCACCCGAGCGGCCCGGTCCGCCCCGCCGAGGACTGGCCCGCGCCCCGCCGCGAACGCTCCCGGCGCTGGTCCGCCGCCTACGCCCTGGCCCTCATCGGCCTGCCGCTGCTGCCCGTCCTTGCTGCCGTGCCCGCCCTCGCCGCCACCTTCTGGCTGATCAAGGACAGCGCCTCGCTCACCTCGGTCGCCGTCAGTCTGCTGCTCGCCGTCCCCGTCCTGACCGTGGTCACCACGGTCTGCTGGACGCTCGTCGTCGCCGGCACGGTCCGCGTCCTCAACCGGGGCATCCGCGCCGGCCTCCACCCCGCCTGCGGCGGAGTCGCCTGGCGCGCCTGGGTGATCACCCGGCTGCTGGACGGCGCCCGGCGCAACCTCTTCCCGGTCTACGCCAGCCTCGCCACCCCGGTGTGGATGCGGATGCTCGGCGCCCGGATCGGCCGCGGCGCCGAACTCTCCACCGTCCTGCCGCTGCCGTCCCTGCTCACCGTCGACGACGGCGCGTTCCTCGCCGACGACACTCTCGTCGCCCCCTACGAACTGCGCGGCGGCTGGCTCCGCCTGGGGACCGCGCACGTCGGCCGCCGGGCCTTCCTCGGCAACTCCGGCATCATCAGCCCCGGCCGGTCCGTCCCCGACCACGGCCTGGTCGGCGTCCTCTCCGACGCGCCCGAGCACAGCGAGCCCGGCACCTCCTGGCTGGGCCGGCCCGCCATGCCGCTGCCGCGCGTCGCCACGGTCGCCGCCGCGGAACGCACCTTCGCCCCGCCCCGGCGGCTGGTCCTGGCCCGCGCCGCCGTCGAACTCTGCCGGATCCTGCCGCTGATGTGCGGCCTCGCCCTCGCCGACCTGGTGCTGATCGGCGAACAGTGGGCCCTCACCCACGGCGGCCTCGGGCTCGCCGCGCTGATCGCCGCCCCCCTGCTGTTCCTCGGCGGCATCCTCGCCGGGCTCGTCGCCACCGCCGCCAAATGGCTGCTCATGGGCCGGTTCCGGAGCGGCGAACACCCGCTGTGGAGCTCCTTCGTCTGGCGGAACGAACTCTTCGACACCTTCGTGGAATCCCTCGCCGTCCCCTGGTTGGCGGGACCCTTCACCGGCACCCCCGTGCTGAACTGGTGGCTGCGCACGCTCGGCGCCCGCATCGGCCGGGGCGTGTGGTGCGACACCCACTGGCTGCCGGAGACCGACCTCATCACCCTCGGCGACGGGGTCACCGTCAACCGCGGCTGCGTCCTCCAGACCCACCTCTTCCACGACCGGATCATGCGCATGGACACCGTCCGCCTCGCCGAAGGCGCCTCCCTCGGCCCGCACGGCATCGTGCTCCCGGGCACCACCGTCGGCGCCCACACCGCCATCGCCCCGTCCTCCCTCGTCATGCGCGGCGAGACCGTCCCGCCGGGCACCCGCTGGGCGGGCAACCCCATCGCCGGGCAGCGGCCCGCGGCGGCACCGCAGCGAGAGGCCGCCGCGTGACATGGCAGTACGACACACGAGGACGGGCGGACACACCTGCAGCCGCCGCGTCCTGCTCGCGGCGCTGGCCGTCCCGATGACCGCCGCCGTCGTGGGCGGCGGCTCCCGCCACCGGCCCGCCCGCGACCAGCACTACTTCCCCCGGCACGGCTCCTACGCCCACCGCACCCTCGCCTACCACCTGGAGATCGCCTACGACCCCGGCCGCGACCGGCTCGACGGCCGCGCCCGCATCGAGGCCACCGCCAACGGAGCCCTGGACTCCGTCGAACTCGACCTCGCGAAACTCACGGTCGACGAGGTCCTCCTGGACGACCGGCCGGTGCCCTTCCGGCACCGCGACGGCAAACTCCGGATCACCGCCGACCGCACACTCGAACCGGGCCGCCCCTTCATCCTGGACATCCGCTACGGGGGCCGGCCCCGGCCCGTCCACTCGCCGTACGGCCCCATCGGCTGGGACCGCACGGGGGACGAACACGACGGCACGCTCGTCGCCTCCCAGCCGGTGGGCGCGCCGTCCTGGTTCCCCTGCAACGACCGCCCCGACGACAAGGCCGCCTACACCTTCGAGGTGACCGTCCCGGCGGGCTACGACGCCCTCGCCAACGGCTCCCTCGTCGACCACCGGGAGGAGAACGGCTCCGCCCGCTGGACCTACCACCACCCCGGCCCGATGGCCTGCTACCTCGCCGCCCTCTACACCGGCCGCTTCCACCGCGAGACCTGGAGCGAACGGGAGACCGACGGCACACCCGTACCGGTGCACGTCGCCTGCCCCACCGGCCTGGTCGACCGCGTCCGCCACGACCTCGCCCGCCAGGGCCGCATCCTCCGCCTCTACACCGACCTCTTCGGCCCCTACCCGTTCGAGTCCTACGGCGTGACCGTCGTCGACGCCGACCTGGCCGCCCCCGTCGAGAACCAGACCCTCTCCGTCTTCGGCCGCAACCACATGGACGGCCGGCGCGGCTGGGAGACGCTCGTCGCCCACGAGACGGCCCACCAGTGGTTCGGCAACAGCGTCAGCCTCGCCGACTGGCAGCACATCTGGCTCAACGAGGGCTTCGCCACCTACGCCGAGTGGCTCTGGTCCGAACACCTCGGCGAGGACGACGCGGACACCCTCGCCCGCCGCTCCCGCACGGACCTGGCCGGCCGCCGCCAGAACCTGCGGATCGCGGATCCCGGACGGCGGCATCTGTTCGACGACCGGGTGTACGTGCGGGGGGCTTGCGCCCTGCACGCCCTGCGGCTGGCCGTCGGGGACGACCCCTTCTTCCGCGTGCTGCGGACATGGCACGAGGGGCGGCGGGGCGGGAGTGCGGACACTCCCGGATTCCTCGCCCATGCGGGGCGCGTTGCCGCGCGGGAGGTGGGGGATGTGCTCGGGCCGTGGCTGTACGAGAAGCGGGTGCCGGAGTTCCGGCGGTAGGGGGGTGTGCCCCGGTCCCTCCCTTTCACCGTTTCTTGCGGGGGCGAGCCCCCGCACCCCCGAAGCGCCCTGCGGGCGCTGTCCTCAAACGCCGGACGGGCTGAAGTGCACGCCCGGGGCGGCACTATCCAGCCCGTCCGGCGTTTGAGGGCGAGCGGCGAAGCCGCGACAAGGGGGTCTGGGGGCGCAGCCCCCAGGAAACGGCGAAGGGGAGGGTCCGGGGCTCCCTACCTGCGGCCTTCCGGCCGCACAAGGCCCGCGCGCCGCAGCGCCTCGGCCATGGCGCCACCCGCCGCGGGCGGGGAAGCCTCACGCCGGGGCCGAGGCGCCCCACCGCGCCGGTTCTCCCGCGGCTCCCGCCGGCCGGAGGAGGCGGAAGCCTCGTCCTCCAACCGCAGCGTCAACGAGATCCGCTTCCGCGGAATGTCGACTTCGAGCACCTTCACCCGCACGATGTCCCCGGGCTTGACGACATCCCGCGGATCCTTGACGAACGTCTTCGACATCGCGGACACGTGCACAAGCCCGTCCTGATGCACCCCGATGTCCACGAACGCCCCGAACGCGGCGACGTTGGTGACGACGCCCTCCAGGATCATCCCGGATGCCAGGTCGCCGATCTTCTCGACGCCGTCCTTGAACGAAGCCGTACGGAACGCGGGCCGCGGGTCCCGCCCCGGCTTCTCCAGCTCGCGCAGGATGTCCGTGACCGTCGGCAGACCGAACGAGTCGTCCACGAAGTCCTCGGGCCGCAACGACCGCAGCACACCGGTGTTGCCGATGAGGGCGGCGACCTCACTTCCCGTCCGCTTGGCCATCGCCCGGACCACCGGGTACGCCTCGGGGTGCACGCTGGACCCGTCCAGCGGATCCTCGCCCCCGCGGATGCGGAGGAAGCCGGCGCACTGCTCGTACGCCTTGGGGCCGAGCCGGGCCACGTCCTTGAGCGCCTTGCGGGACCGGAAGGGCCCGTTCGCGTCGCGGTGGGCGACGATGTTGTCGGCGAGGCCGGAGCTGATGCCGGAGACGCGGGAGAGCAGCGGCGCGGACGCCGTGTTGACGTCGACGCCGACGCCGTTGACGCAGTCCTCGACGACGGCGTCGAGCGAGCGCGAGAGCTTCACCTCGGACAGGTCGTGCTGGTACTGGCCCACCCCGATCGACTTGGGGTCGATCTTGACGAGCTCGGCCAGCGGATCCTGGAGCCGGCGCGCGATCGACACCGCGCCGCGCAGCGAGACGTCCAGGCCGGGCAGTTCCTGAGAGGCGAAGGCGGAGGCCGAGTACACCGAGGCGCCGGCCTCGGAGACCATCACCTTGGTGAGGTTCAGCTCCGGGTGGCGGCCGATCAGGTCGGCGGCCAGCCGGTCCGTCTCCCGGGAGGCGGTGCCGTTGCCGATGGCGACGAGCTCGACGCCGTGCTCCTTCGCGAGCCGCGCGAGGGTGGCCAGGGAGGCGTCCCACTTGTTCTGCGGGACGTGCGGGTAGATGGTCTCCGTCGCCGCGACCTTGCCGGTGGCGTCGACCACGGCGACCTTCACGCCGGTGCGGAAGCCCGGGTCGAGCCCCATCGTGGCGCGGGTGCCGGCCGGGGCGGCGAGCAGCAGATCGCGCAGGTTCGCGGCGAAGACGCGGACCGCCTCGTCCTCCGCCGCCTGGCGCAGCCGCAGCCGCAGGTCGATGCCGAGGTGGACGAGGATCCGGGTGCGCCAGGCCCAACGCACCGTGTCCGCCAGCCACTTGTCGCCGGGCCGGCCCCGGTCGGCCACGCCGAACCGGCGGGCGACGGCCTGCTCGTACGCGCTGGGGCCCGCCGCGGGCTCACCGGCCGGCTCCGGGTCCAGGACGAGGTCGAGCACCTCTTCCTTCTCGCCGCGCAGCATGGCCAGCACCCGGTGCGAGGGCAGCTCGGTGAACGGCTCGGCGAAGTCGAAGTAGTCGGCGAACTTGGCGCCCGCCTCCTCCTTGCCGGAGCGCACCTTCGCGACCAGCCGCCCCCGCGTCCACATGCGCTCGCGCAGCTCGCCGATCAGGTCCGCGTCCTCCGCGAACCGCTCGGTGAGGATCGCCCGGGCGCCCTCCAGCGCGGCGGCCGGGTCGGCGACGCCCTTGTCCGCGTCGACGAAGGCCGCAGCGGCGGCGAGGGGTTCGACGCCCGGGTCGGACAGCAGTCCCTCGGCCAGCGGTTCGAGCCCCGCCTCGCGGGCGATCTGCGCCTTCGTCCGCCGCTTGGGCTTGAACGGCAGGTAGATGTCCTCCAGCCGGGCCTTGGAGTCGGCCTCGCGGATCCGCGCCTCCAGCGCGGCGTCCAGCTTGCCCTGCGAACGCACCGACTCCAGGACGGCGGTCCGCCGCTCCTCCAGCTCCCGCAGGTAGCGCAGCCGCTCCTCCAGGGTGCGGAGCTGCGCGTCGTCCAGCGCCCCGGTCGCCTCCTTGCGGTACCGGGCGACGAACGGCACGGTCGCCCCTCCGTCGAGCAAGTCGACGGCCGCCTTCACCTGCCGCTCCTGAACGCCGAGCTCCTCGGCGATCCTGCCTTCGACCGACGTACCGGTTGCCGTCACGATCACGCTCCGCTTTCTCATTCGGACTGCGCTCTGCATTGTGGCAGGTACCTCCGACAACGCGGGCCGCGCCGCCCCCGGCTCAGCCCTCGCCGGCGCCGTCCGCCGCGCGCGGGGAGCCCGTCGGCGATCCTCCGGCGGCGGCGATCCGGGCGGCCAGGCCCTCCGCCAGCTCCGTCAGCCGGGCCGTGCCGTCCGCCCCCAGGTGCTCCCACGGCCCGGCGTCCAGGCGGTCGGTGGCCTCCTCGACGTCCCGGCGCAGCGCCGCGCCCGCCGGGGTGAGCTCCCCGTCGGCGGCGAGCAGCCCGCGCTCGCGCAGCCGTCCCGCGCCGTCCTCCAGCTCCTCCGCGCTCCACCCGCGGGTGCGCAGCAGCCGCCGGGCCGGCGCGCTGCCGTCCCGCCCGGCCGCGTGGCTGACCAGTGCCTCGACGGGGTCGAGACCGGCGGCGGCCAGCGCCGCCAGGTGCCCGCCGCCGCGGTGTTCGCGGAGCATGGTCGCCGCGTGCCACAGGGCCAGGTGCGGGGCGTCGGGGACGGGCTGGTCCGCCTGGGCGGCGAACAGCGGCCGGGACGCGCGCTCGCCCGCCTCCGCCGCGCGCAGCGCGAGTTCCGCGGCCTCCACTGTCTCCGGCGCAGATATGACCCCCTCCCTCCCGTCGCCGAGCATCCGGCGCAGGGCGGCGTCACAGGCACGCAGCCGCGCGGCCACCGCCTCCTCGGGCGCCACCCGCTCCCACACCGCCGGCACGTGACGGGCCACCAGCTCGTGCTTGAACACGTGGAAAGCCGCCGTCACCGTGCCCGCCCCGACCCGCCCCATGGCACCGGCCCGCTCGGCGAAGTACCGGGCGTGCCCGTCCTCCACACCGAACGCGGCGAACTCCCGGGCGGTCTCGGGGGTGAAGTATGTGAAGACGTGCACAGCCTCCAGGGCGCGCCGGCAACGGCGGCCGGCCGAAAGGATCACGTTGGTGGTCATGCCCCGCACGCTAGGCGGCGGGCGGGTCGGTGCGGAAGACCGGAGGGTGCGCGGGGACGCCAGGGAGAGGCGTCATGGGTGGCAGGAAGGGTGGGAAGGACGTCATTGCCGCCGCCCGCCCCCGGGACCAGCATGTGATCACGACGCCTCGCCGCACCGTGCTCATCGTCCTCCACGAGGGGGTCCGGAGCCTCGACGTCACCGGTCCGCTCGAGGTGTTCACCCACGCCGGGGTCACGGTCGGCGACCCCGGCGCGTACCAGGTGCGCACCGCCCCCGCCGAGCTCGTGTCCGAGGGGAAGCGGGCGCGCGGCAAGGACTGACGGCCGGTCAGTTCCCGGCCGGGACGCTCCATGTGAACCGCGGCTCCCTGCGCTCCAGGAACGCCGTGACCCCTTCCGCCAGGTCGGCGCTCCCGCGCCCCTGTTCCGCCCAGTGGGCGACGCGTTCGGCCGGGACCGGGCCGGGGCGGGTGAACTCCTTCGCCGCGGCCTGGGTGAGCTGTGAGCGGGCGGCGAGCAGCCGGGTGAAGCCGGCGACGCGGGCGTCCAGCTCGTCCGGCGCCCACACCTCGTCCACCAGGCCGGTCCGCAACGCCCGGTCGGCGCCGATGAGTTCGGCGGAGTAGAGGAGGTACCGGGCGGTGGCCGGGCCGACCAGGCCGGTCAGCCGGCGGGTGGACGAGGCCGCGTAGACCACGCCCAGCCTGGCCGGGGTGACGCCGAACAGGGCGTCCGCGGCGGCGAACCGGAGGTCGCAGGCGGCGGCGAGCTGGCAGCCGCCGCCGACGCAGTGGCCGCGCACGGCGGCGACCGTCGGTTTGGGGAAGGCGGCCAGCGCCTCCTCGGCGGCGACGGCCAGGTCCTGTGGGTCGCCCTCGCCGCCGGAGGTGAGGGAGGCGATGTCGGCGCCCGCGCAGAAGGTGTCCCCCTCGCCGGTCAGCACCAGGACCCGGACGGCCGGATCCGCGGCACACCGCTCCAGCAGGGGCGGGAGCGCCCGCCACATGGCGGGCGTCATGGCGTTCCGCTTGGCGGGGTGGGCGATGCGGACCGTCGCCGTGCCGTGGGCGACGTCCAGATGCAGTGCGGGCTCCATGGACGGATGCTAACGGGAGGCGGGGGAGGGGCCGCTCGGGGCCACCGGCCGGCCCGGGCGCCCCGGGGTGGGGAGCGACCTGCTCCGGAGCGTTCCGCGAACGACGATCAGGGCAGCCAGGAACAGTCGCGAGAGTGACTGCGGCATACGCACGCGATCAAATAGCGTCGATTGACGGCGACTTCTGATCAGCCGTCCGCGCGGACTGTGGTCTTCCCAACACTCGACGTGTGCGGTGGAGCCACGGCGAGGGGTTGGTATCGGACATGGAGATCGTCGGGAGCGTCCCGCCCGAGCCGGGCCAGGCCCCGCCGCCCACGGCGCCCCGCGAGCCGGCCGGGCCGCCCGGGGCGGCGCCGCGCCCCGCCCGGCCGGGCAACTGGCGGTTCACCGCGCCCGCGCTCCCCACCTCGGTGCCCCGCGCCCGGCACGGCGTCCGCGACCTGATGCGCCGTCAGCGGGTGCCGCTCACCGCCGACCTGCTGGACGGCCTGCTGCTGATCGTCTCCGAGTTGGTCACCAACGCCGTCCAGCACGCCGCGCTGCTCTCCCCGGAGCTCACCGTCGAGGTCTCCATCGGCCCCAAGGAGGTGCGGGTGGCCGTCGAGGACGGCCACCCCTACCGGCCGCGTCCCCTGCTGCCCGACGAGGAGCGGATCGGCGGCCGGGGGCTGCTGCTCGTGCAGGCGGTCGTGGACGAGGCCGGCGGCAGTTACGACGTCGAGCACACCCCGGGCGGCGGCAAGGTCGTCTGGGCCGCCCTGCCGCTCACCGAAGCGCCCGCGCCTACCAGCCCGCCCCGGTGCCGATGACCTCGCGGATGGCGGGCCGCGCCGTGTCCAGCACCGTCATGAACCACGCGGAGAACGTCACCTCGGCCCGCAGCTTCTCCAGTTCGGCGGGGGTCACATAGGCGTACTCCTCCACCTCCTCGGGGTCCGGCTCCGGAGTGGCCCGCAGGGTCCCGACGAAGAGGTGGTTGTACTCCTGCTCCACCAGCCCCGACAGCGGGTCCGGGTGGTTGTAGCGCACCGTGCCCGCCTCCCGCAGCAGCGAGGGGGCCACGCCCAGCTCCTCGGCCGTGCGCCGGGTCGCGGCCAGGAAGGGCTGCTCGCCCGGGTACGGGTGCCCGCAGCAGGTGTTGGACCACACGCCGGGGGAGTGGTACTTGCCCAGGGCGCGGCGCTGGAGCAGCAGCCGCCCCCGCTCGTCGAAGAGGAAGACCGAGAAGGCCCGGTGCAGCCGGCCGGGGGCGAGGTGCGCGGAGACCTTCTCGGCGGTCCCGACGGTTCGGCCGTCCTCGTCGACCAGCTCCAGCATGATCGGTTCGGCGGCGTCGGGGGAGGCGGGGGCCGCGGCGGAGTCGGCGGAGCGGCCCTCGGCTGATGTGATCGGCATTGACCATCCTCGGGTGTCGGTCTTGGCCCTCAAGTCTGCCCCACGACGCCCCGGCGGGAACGCGGGGACCAAGGGGGGACGGGCGCGCGGACGGGCGCGGATCAGTGGCAGAGCCGCGCCTCGCGCTCCGCGTACCCGCCCGGTTCGAGCTGAAAGGTGCAGTGTTCGACGGCGAAGTGCTCCCCCAGACAGCCCTGGAGGTCGAGCAGCATCCGCTCGTGCCCGGCCGCGTCCAGCGCCTCCCGGTCCACCACGACGTGCGCCGACAGCACCGGCATCCCCGAGGTGATCGTCCAGACGTGCAGGTCGTGCAGGCCGGTGACCCCCGGCAGGGCCGTGATGTGCGCCCGGACCTCGTCCATGTCCACGTCCTTGGGCGCCGCCTCCAGGAGCACGTCCAGCGCCTCGCGCAGCAGCTTCAGCGTCCGGGGCACGATCATCAGCCCGATCAGCAGCGAGGCGACCGGGTCGGCCCGCGTCCACCCCGTCGCCATGATCACCAGGGCGGAGACCACGACCGCCAGCGAGCCCAGCGCGTCCGAGAGGACCTCCAGGAACGCCCCGCGCACGTTCAGGCTCTCCTTCTGCCCGCGCATCAGCAGGGACAGCGAGATCAGGTTGGCGACCACGCCGATCAGACCGAACACGACCGTCGTCCCGCCGGGCACCTCGGTGGGCGCGGTCAGCCGCTGCACCGCCTCGAAGAGGATGTAGCCGCCGACGCCGAGCAGCAGCAGGCAGTTCAGCAGCGCCGCCAGGATCTCGGCGCGCGCGTAGCCGTAGGTGCGCCGGCCGCCGCTCGGCCGGTTGGCGAAGTGGATCGCGACCAGCGCCATCCCCACGCCCACCGCGTCCGTCGCCATGTGACCGGCGTCCGCGAGCAGCGCCAGCGAGCCGGTCAGCGCCGTGCCGGCGATCTCCGCCACCAGCACCGACAGCGTGATGCCCAGGGCGATCCGCAGCCGCCCCCGGTAGGCCGCCGCGGCGGTGCCGGTCGGCGGGGGGCCGCTGTGCGAATGGCCGTGGTCGTGCCCTGCACCCATGTACGCCGCCTCCCGTGTCCCACCGGTCCCGGCGGCGGGTGCCGCCCGGCTCCTCAGTGAACTACGGGCGGGGGGCCCTGGGCAACGCGACACCGAACACCGTTGTCATCCCCTCTGACCTGCGGGGATTCCACCGCGGTCCGAGGGCCTGCCGGGCTCACCCGCCGGACGCGTCCGGATGGCGCAGCCGCCAGCCCTCCCAGGCCGAGACGACCATGCTCCGCACGTCGTGGCGCGGACTCCAGTTGAGCGTCCGGCCGATCAGGTCGCCGGCGGCGACGACCCGGGCCGGGTCGCCCGGCCGGCGCGGGCCCACCTCGGGCGTCAGGCCGGGACGGCCGGTGACCTCCCCGACCAGTTCGGCCATCTCGCGCACGGACACCCCGTGCCCGGTGCCCACGTTCAGCGTCAGGTCGCCCGCCTCCGGCCGCTCCGCCAGCCGGCGGGCCGCGGCCAGGTGCGCGGTGGCCAGGTCCTCGATGTGGATGTAGTCACGGACGCAGGTGCCGTCCGGGGTGGCGTAGTCGTCCCCGAAGATCCGCGGCCGCTCGCCCCGGGTGATCCGGTCGAACATCATCGGGATGATGTTGAACACACCGGTGTCGGCCAGCTCCGGCCGGGCCGCGCCCGCCACGTTGAAGTAGCGCAGACAGATGGTCGACAGGCCGTGCGCGGCGCCCACGGCCCGCACCAGCCACTCGCCGGCCAGCTTGGTCTCCCCGTACGGGTTGATCGGCAGGCACGGCGTCGCCTCGGTGACGAGGTCCACGTCCGGCATCCCGTAGACGGCCGCGGAGGACGAGAAGACGAAGCTCCGCACGCCCGCCGCGACGACGGCCTCCAGCAGCACGGTCAGCCCGTGCACGTTCTCCCGGTAGTAGAGCAGCGGCCGCTCGACCGACTCCCCGACCTGCTTCTTGGCGGCGAGGTGCACCACACCGGTCACCCCGTGCTCCTTGAGCGCCCGGTCGACGGTCTCCCGGTCCAGTACCGAGCCGCGGACCAGGGGCACGCCCCCGGACAGCCGCGCCGGGTCACCGCTGGACAGGTCGTCCAGGACGGCCACCCGTTCCCCGGCCTCCGTCATCGCCCGCGCCACATGGGCCCCGATGTACCCGGCCCCACCTGTGATCAGCCACGTCATGACGGCACCCTAGACCAGTCCCGGCCCCGCGCCCGTCCGCGCCGGACCGTGCCAGGGACCGGCCGGGAACCACCGCGGCGCCCCGCGCGTCCTCCTCGTGAGGCCCGGGCCGCACCCGGCGGTGAACGGCGGCTTCCAGTGATCCGATAGCCTCTGCCGACGTGCCGCACGCCACCGACGCCGGGGCCCGCGCGGCACCACCGCTGCCCGGACACCCGATGGACCCGAGGCGGCCAGGCACGCTTCCAAGGAGTGAGTTCGTCTGTCGACCGCCATCCTCACCGGCTTGCCGCCCGTCGGCTCCTCCCTGGAGGGCGACCTGCGGTCCCTGGGCTTCGACGTGCGCGTGGCGGCCGACGCCGCCGCGGTCTCCGCCGAACTGGCGGCCGCCCCGGCGAACGCCCGGGTCGCCCTCGTCGACCACCGCTTCGTCGGCCACACGCACAGCCTCCGGCTCGCGCTGACCGACCCCCGCTTCCCGGCCGCCGCGGTGCACGGCGCCCTCACGGTGCGGCCCGAGGCCCGGGCCGCGCTGCGGGACGTCGTCGCCCTCGCCGACGGCCGGCACCGGGTGGGCGCGTACGCAGGCTTCCCGGACGCCCCGGCCTCCCCGCTCGACGTCCTGCCGGACGCTCTCGCGGCCGGCCTGGAGGCGCACGGCGTCGCCGTCCACCGCCCCGAGCTGGGCGTGCTCGTCGCCGACGTCCCCCCGGACGCCCCGGCCCGGGCGCACGCCGTGCAGGCCGTCGCGGCCACCGACGACGAGGCGGTGCGGCTGCGGAACGCCGTGAAGTCCCGCGACGGGTTCTTCACCACCTTCTGCGTCAGCCCGTACTCCCGCTACATCGCCCGCTGGTGCGCGCGGCGCGGATTCACCCCCAATCAGGTGACGACCGCCTCGCTGCTGACGGCGCTGATCGCGGCGGCCTGCGCGGCGACCGGCACCCGCCCCGGGTTCGTCGCCGCCGGCCTGCTGCTGATCTTCTCGTTCGTCCTGGACTGCACCGACGGGCAGCTCGCCCGCTACTCGCTCCAGTACTCCACGCTCGGCGCCTGGCTCGACGCCACCTTCGACCGGGCCAAGGAGTACGCCTATTACGCGGGCCTGGCGCTGGGCGCCGCCCGTGGGGGCGAGGACGTGTGGGCGCTGGCGCTCGGCGCGATGGTCCTCCAGACCTGCCGGCACGTCGTCGACTTCGCGTTCAACGAGGCCAATCACGACGCCACGGCGAACACCAGTCCGACCGCCGCGCTCTCCGGGAAGCTGGACAGCGTGGGCTGGACGGTCTGGGCCCGCCGCATGATCATCCTGCCGATCGGCGAGCGCTGGGCGCTGATAGCCGTCCTCACCGCGCTCACCACCCCGCGGATCGTCTTCGCCGTGCTGCTGATCGGCTGCGCCTTCGCCGCCTGCTACACCACCGCGGGACGCGTCCTGCGCTCGGTCACCCGCAAGGCCCGCCGCACCGACCGCGCGGCCCGCGCGCTGTTCGAGCTCACCGACTCCGGCCCGATCGCCGAGACCGTCTCCCGGCTCACCCGCGTCAAGGGTGCCGTGACCGTCCCGCTGCTGGGCCTGCTCGGCACCGCCGCCCTGCTGGTCCCGCTGCTGGTCAAGCCCTTCGGCAGCCCCCTGGGCGTCGCCGGTGCCGCGGTCTACGCGCTCCTCACCGGCCTCGCGGTGTCCAGCCCGCTCAAGGGCCCCCTCGACTGGCTGCTCCCGCCCGTCCTGCGGGCCGCCGAATACCTGGCGATCCTGATCCTGGCCGCGCGCTCGGACGTCCACGGGGCGCTTCCCGCGGCGTTCGGACTGGTCGCCGCGGTCGCCTACCATCACTACGACACGGTGTACCGCATCCGCGGCGGCACCGGCGCGCCCCCGCACTGGCTGGTCCGGATGATCGGCGGCCACGAGGGACGGGCCCTGGCGGTCACCGTCGCCGCCGTCCTGTGGCAGGGCCAAGGCTTCACGATCGCGCTGACGGCCCTCGCGGCCGGCATCGCCCTCGCGGTGCTCATCGAGAGCATCCGCTTCTGGGTGTCCTCCGGGGCGCCCGCAGTACACGACGAAACAGGAGAACCCGCATGATCGGCCTCGTGCTGGCAGCCGGCGCCGGACGCCGTCTGCGCCCCTACACCGACACCCTTCCGAAGGCCCTGGTGCCCGTCGATGGTGAGACCACCGTCCTCGACCTCACCCTGGCCAACTTCGCGGAGGTCGGTCTGACCGAGGTCGCGATCGTCGTCGGTTACCGCAAGGAGGCCGTGTACTCGCGGCAGGCGGCGCTGGAGGAGAAGTACGGCCTCAAGCTCACCCTGATCGACAACGACAAGGCCGAGGAGTGGAACAACGCCTACTCCCTGTGGTGCGCCCGTGAGGTCCTCGGCCGCGGCGTGATCCTGGCCAACGGCGACACCGTGCACCCGGTCTCCGTCGAGAAGACGCTGCTCGACGCCCGCGGCGACGGCCAGAAGATCATCCTCGCCCTCGACACGGTGAAGAACCTCGCCGACGAGGAGATGAAGGTCATCGTGGACCCCGAGAAGGGCGTCCAGCGCATCACCAAGCTGATGGACCCGGCCACCGCCACCGGCGAGTACATCGGCGTCACCCTGATCGAGGCCGAGGCCGGCGCCGAGCTCGCCGACGCCCTCAAGGTCACCTTCGAGAAGGACCCCGACCTCTACTACGAGGACGGCTACCAGGAGCTCGTCAACCGCGGCTTCAAGATCGACACCGCGCCGATCGGTGACGTCAAGTGGGTCGAGATCGACAACCACGACGACCTCGCCAAGGGCCGGGAGATCGCGTGCCAGTACTGACGAGGCTCATCCCCTCGCCGGTCGTCGTCGACATCCGGGCCGGGGCCCTGGACGATCTCGCCATGGTCCTCGCGGACCAGCGGATCTCCAGCTCCGGCAAGCTCGCCGTCGCGATCAGCGGCGGCTCCGGGGCGGCGCTGCGCAAGCGGCTCGCCCCGGCGCTGCCCGGCGCCACCTGGCACGAGGTCGGCGGCGGCACCCTGGACGACGCCATCAAGCTGGCCGACGCCATGAAGTCGGGCCACTACGACGCGGTCGTGGGCCTGGGCGGCGGCAAGATCATCGACTGTGCGAAGTTCGCCGCCGCGCGCATCGGCCTGCCGCTGGTCGCCGTGGCCACGAACCTCTCCCACGACGGTCTCTGCTCGCCGGTCGCCACCCTCGACAACGACGCGGGCCGCGGTTCGTACGGCGTGCCCAACCCGATCGCCGTCGTCATCGACCTCGACGTCATCCGCCAGGCCCCCGGCCGCTACGTCCGCTCCGGCATCGGCGACGCCATCTCCAACATCTCCGCCGTCGCGGACTGGGAGCTGGCCAACCGGGTGCGCGGCGAGGACATCGACGGCCTGGCCGCCGCGCTGGCCCGGCAGGCCGGCGAGGCCGTGCTGCGCCACCCCGGCAACGTCGACGACGACGGGTTCCTCCAGGTGCTCGCCGAGGGCCTCGTGCTCACCGGCATCTCGATGTCCGTGGCCGGCGACAGCCGCCCGGCCTCCGGCGCCTGCCACGAGATCAACCACGCCTTCGACCTGCTGTACCCCAAGCGCGCCGCCCCGCACGGCGAGCAGTGCGGCCTCGGCGCCGCCTTCGCCATGCACCTCCGCGGCGCCCGCGAGGAGTCCGCGCTGATGGTCGAGGTCCTGCGGCGGCACAAGCTGCCCGTACTCCCCGGCGACATCGGCTTCACCGAGGACGAGTTCGTCCGCGCCGTGGAGTTCGCTCCGCAGACCCGGCCCGGGCGGTTCACCATCCTGGAGCACCTCGCCCTCACCACCGACCAGATCAGGGACGCATACGCCGACTATGCAGAAACCGTCAGTCGCTGAACTCCGGCCGGTCGTCCACCCCGCGGGGGTGAAGGACCGGCGCAGCGGTGAGCACTGGGCCGGCCGCCTGTACATGCGGGAGATCTCGCTGCGGGTGGACCGCCACCTGGTGAACACCCGTGTCACGCCCAACCAGCTCACCTACCTGATGACCGTCGCGGGCGTCCTCGCGGCCCCGGCCCTGCTGGTGCCCGGGATCGCGGGCGCCGTGCTAGGCGCGATCGCCGTCCAGCTCTACCTGCTGCTGGACTGCGTCGACGGCGAGATCGCCCGCTGGAAGAAGCAGTACTCGATGTCCGGGGTCTACCTGGACCGGGTCGGCGCCTACCTGTGCGACGCCGCCGTCCTCCTCGGCCTCGGCCTGCGCGCCGCCGACCTCTGGGGCGGCGGCCGCATCGACTGGCTGTGGGCCTTCCTCGGCACGCTCGCCGCGCTGGGCGCCGTCCTGATCAAGGCGGAGACCGACCTCGTCGGCGTCGCCCGCCACCAGAACGGCATGCCGCCGGTCAAGGAGGCCGCGGCCGAGCCGCGTTCCTCCGGCATGGCCCTGGCCCGCAAGGCCGCCGCGGCACTGCAGTTCCACCGGCTGATCCTCGGCATCGAGGCGTCGCTGCTGATCGTGCTCCTCGCGATCCTGGACCAGGCCCGGGGCGACCTCTTCTTCACCCGTCTCGGCACCGCCGTCCTCGCCGGCATCGCCGTCCTGCAGACGCTGCTGCACCTCGTGTCCATCCTCGCCTCGAGCAGGCTGCGATGAGCGCCCGGGGCCTGAAGGTCGGCGCGGTCGTCCTCACCATGGGCAACCGCCCCGCCGAGCTGCGCGCGCTGCTGGAGTCGGTCGCCAAGCAGGACGGCGACCCGATCGAGGTCGTCATCGTGGGCAACGGCGCGCCGCTGCCCGAGGTGCACGTCCCCGGGCTGACCGTGCGGACCGTCGAGCTGCCCGAGAACGTGGGCATCCCGGCCGGCCGCAACGTCGGCATCGAGGCGTTCGGCCCGGCGGGACGCGACGTCGACGTCCTCCTCTTCCTGGACGACGACGGGCTGCTGCCGAACCAGGACACGGCCGAGCTCTGCCGCCGCGCGTTCGAGGCCGACCCGAAGCTGGGCATCATCAGCTTCCGCATCGCCGACCCGGACACCGGCGTCACCCAGCGCCGGCACGTCCCCCGGCTGCGCGCCTCGGACCCGATGCGCTCCTCCCGGGTGACCACCTTCCTGGGCGGCGCCAACGCGGCCCGCACCCGGGTGTTCGCCGACGCGGGCTGCCTGCCCGACGAGTTCTTCTACGCGCACGAGGAGACCGACCTCGCCTGGCGGGCCCTCGACGCGGGCTGGATGATCGACTACCGGGCGGACATGGTCCTGCACCACCCGACCACCGCCCCCAGCCGGCACGCCGTCTACCACCGCATGGTGGCCCGCAACCGGGTGTGGCTGGCCCGCCGCAACCTGCCGGCCCTCCTCGTCCCGGTCTACCTCGGGGTGTGGATGCTGCTCACCCTGGCCAGGAAGCCCTCGCTGCCGGCGCTCCGCGCCTGGTTCGGCGGTTTCAAGGAGGGCTGGACGACGCCGTGCGGTCCGCGCCGGCCCATGAAGTGGCGTACCGTGTGGCGCCTGACCCGGCTGGGTCGCCCGCCGGTGATCTGACAAGCTCTTGTCTGAGAGCATCGGGCGCTGCCGGGGGACCGTCCCCGGCAGCGCACCTTGAGGACGAAAGTGTCAACAGTGAGCGAGACAACGCACGACAGTGCGGTCGCCATGAGTGCTGCACCGTCACCTGACGACGGGCTGTCGGCCGCCGAGCTGGCGAAGAAGTACGGCCTGTCGGTGAGCGGTGCGCGCCCGTCGCTGCCCGAGTACACCCGGCAGTTGTGGGACCGGCGGCACTTCATCCTTGCCTTCTCCCGGGCCAAGATGACGGCCCAGTACAGCAAGGCCAAGCTGGGGCAGGTCTGGCACGTGGCCACGCCCCTGCTGAACGCCATGGTCTATCTGCTGATCTTCGGCTTCCTCATGGGCCAGAGCAAGGGCATGGGAATCCCGGTCTACATCCCGTTCCTGGTGACGGGTGTATTCGTCTTCACCTTCACCCAGAGCTCGGCCCTCTCCGGGGTCAGGGCCATCTCGGGCAACCTCGGGCTGGTGCGCGCCCTGCACTTCCCCCGGGCCGCGCTGCCCATTTCCTTCGCACTCCAGCAGCTCCAGCAACTGCTGTTCTCCATGTGCGTGGTCTTCGCGTTCCTGCTCGGCTTCGGCCACATGCCGGCGCTGTCCTGGCTGCTGATCGTGCCGGTGCTGGTGCTGCAGTTCGTCTTCAACACCGGCCTGTCGCTGGTCCTGGCCCGGCTGGGCAGCAAGACCCCGGACCTGGCCCAGCTCCTGCCGTTCATCCTGCGGACGTGGATGTACGCGTCCGGCGTGATGTACAACATGGTCGAGGCGCTGAAGAAGGCCGACGCCCCGCAGTGGGTGGTGGACGTGCTGAGCGCCAACCCGGCCGCGGTCTACATCGACCTGATGCGGTCCTCGCTGATCACCAGCCACGCGGCGAGCAAGCACATCGACCTGCCCCCCCACGTGTGGCCGCTGGCGGTCGGCTGGGCGGCGCTCGTCGGCATCGGGGGCTTCGTGTACTTCTGGAAGGCTGAGGAGCAGTACGGCCGTGGCTGAACAGAGAACCGCCCCCGACGGGGCCCGTATCCCGACCGTGATCGCGGACGACGTGCACATCGTCTACCGGGTCTACGGCGGCAACAGCGGACGCGGCAGCGCGACCGCCGCGCTCAACCGGATCGTCAAGCGCGCCCCGAGCGCGGGCGTGCGCGAGGTGCACGCCGTGAAGGGCGTGAGCTTCACCGCGTACCGCGGTCAGGCGATCGGCCTGATCGGCTCCAACGGCTCCGGCAAGTCGACGCTGCTGAAGGCCATCGCGGGGCTGCTGCCCACCGAGCGCGGCAAGGTCTACACCGACGGCCAGCCGTCCCTGCTGGGCGTCAACGCGGCGATGATGAACGACCTGACCGGCGAGCGGAACGTCATCCTCGGCGGCCTGGCGATGGGCATGACCCGTGAGGAGATCCGCGAGCGGTACCAGGACATCGTCGACTTCTCCGGCATCAACGAGAAGGGCGACTTCATCACGCTGCCCATGCGGACGTACTCGTCCGGCATGGCGGCCCGGCTCCGCTTCTCCATCGCCGCGGCGAAGAAGCACGACGTGCTGATGATCGACGAGGCGCTGGCCACCGGTGACCGGTCGTTCCAGAAGCGCTCGGAGGCCCGGGTCCGCGAACTGCGCCAGGAGGCCGGCACGGTCTTCCTGGTGAGCCACAACAACCGCTCGATCCGGGACACCTGCGACCGGGTCCTGTGGCTGGAACACGGCCAGTTGCTGATGGACGGCCCGACGGACGAGGTCGTCCGGGCCTACGAGAAGGAAACCGCCCGCTGACGGCGGAATCGGGCCTCCCGCCGCGTGGTGCGGCGGGAGGCCCGATTCCGTTGGCGCGGTACGAATTGGCATGGACCCGCATATTGACTGGGACGGTCGAGGCGGGGCGTGGCATTGTATGGATCAAGCACGGACCTCGGCGAAGGCCGCGTGCTTGTACGGCGTACGCTGTAGCGTGCTGTGCCGGGAAGGCGCCGGGAGGCGCCGGGCACGGGGGGCGTTTCAGGGGCGGCTCACGGGGGAGCAGGGCAGGAGGCCGCACTGCGGCGTGTCCGAAATAGGATGTTCTGGGTCGGCAGTGTAGAACGGGAGATGTGACGGCGATGGCTGTGTTGGCTGCGGGGCCTCTCCAGATCAGAGGCGCATACGCCGTCTGTGGTCCGGGCAGCCCGCGATGACCGCGGGGACGGACGCGCACGCGCGTGCCGTGCTCGACAAGGCCGCGCACGAGAACTTCCCGGTCGCGCCGTTCTTCCTGCCGCGCGCCCGGCGTGACGACCTGATGGCGATCTACGGTTACGCCCGGCTGGTCGACGACATCGGCGACGGCGACGTGGCCCCCGGCGGGCGCGACGCCGAGCTGCTGGGCCTCGGCCGCGAGCAGGCGGACGACCGGATCGCCATGCTGGACGCCTTCGAGGCGGACCTGCGGCGGGTCTTCGCCGACCACGGCACGGGCCCGCGCCATCCGCTGCTCCGGCGGATCCGGCCGATGGTCCGGCGGCACGGCCTCACCCCGGAGCCCTTCCTGGGCCTGATCGAGGCTAACCGGATGGACCAGCGGGTGCGCCGCTACGCCACGTACGACGACCTGCTCGCCTACTGCGAGCTGTCGGCGAACCCCGTCGGACGCCTCGTCCTCGGGGTCACCGGGACGGCCAGCCCCGAGCGGATCCGCCGCTCGGACGCGGTCTGCACGGCGCTCCAGATCGTCGAGCACCTGCAGGACGTCGCGGAGGACCTGGCGCGTGACAGGATCTATCTCCCGGCCGAGGACATGGAACGTTTCCGGGTGACCGAGGCCGACCTCGCGCGGCCCAGCGCGGGCGCGTCGGTGCGCGCCCTGGTCGCGTTCGAGGCGGAACGCGCCCGGTGCCTGCTGAATGAAGGGACCCCCCTGGTGGGTAGCGTCCACGGCAGGCTGAAGCTGTTGCTCGCGGGGTTCGTGGGCGGGGGGAGGGCCGCGCTCCGGGCGGTCGCCGCCGCGGGACACGACGTACTCCCCGGACCGCCCAAGCCCACCAAGCTCAGCCTGCTGCGCGAGGTGGGGGCGACACTGCGAAGAGAGGGGTGAGCGGGACCGTGATCGGAACGCCACACGCGTCCGCACCGGTACTCGCCGCGTACAGCTACTGCGAGGCCGTCACCGGACAGCAGGCCGGCAACTTCAGCTACGGGATCAGGCTGCTGCCCACCGCCAAGCGGCGGGCCATGTCGGCGCTCTACGCCTTCTCCCGGCGGGTCGACGACATCGGGGACGGACCGCTGGACATCGAGTCCAAGCGGCTCCGGCTGGAGGAGACGCGCGCCGTGCTCGGCAGGATAAGGGAGGGCGACGTCGAGGAGGACGACACCGATCCGGTGGCCGTCGCCCTGGCGCACGCCGCGCGGCGCTTTCCCATTCCGCTCGGCGCGCTCGACGAACTGATCGACGGCGTTCAGATGGACGTTCGCGGCGAGACCTACGAGACCTGGGACGACCTGGCGGTGTACTGCCGCTGTGTCGCGGGGTCCATCGGACGGCTCTCGCTGGGCGTGTTCGGCACCGTGCCCGGCGCACGGGACAGCGAACGCGCCTCCGAGTACGCCAACACGCTGGGGCTGGCGCTCCAGCTCACCAACATCCTGCGTGACGTCCGGGAGGACGCGGCCAACGGCCGGACCTACCTCCCCTCCGACGACCTCGCCAAGTTCGGCTGCTCGGCCGGGTTCGGCTCCGCCGTCCCACCGGAGGGCGCCGACTTCACCGGCCTGGTGGCCTTCGAGGTCCGGCGCGCCCGGGCGCTGTTCGCCGAGGGCATGCGGCTGCTGCCGATGCTCGACCGGCGCAGCGGCGCCTGCGTCGCCGCGATGTCCGGCATCTACCGCCGGCTGCTCGACCGCATCGCCGAGACCCCGCAGGCCGTGCTGCGCGGCCGGGTCTCGCTTCCCGGCCGGGAGAAGGCCCTGGTGGCCGTCCGCGGGCTGTCCGGTTACGACGCGCGCAGCGTCCACCGGCAGACCGCCAGGGGGCGCGCTTGATGAGCCCCGCCCGCACCGGCGGGCCGGACGCGCGAGCCCCGCTCACGGGCGCAACCTCCTACGGCGCGGACGCGTCCCTGACAGCAGCCAGAAGGGTGGGAGCATGACGGAGACGGACGCACCCGCCGTACCTCCGGCCGACCGGTCCGGCCGCCCCGAGGGGGCGGCCGCCGTGGTGGTCGGGGGCGGACTCGCCGGCGTCACGGCGGCGCTGGAGCTCGCCGACGCCGGGCTGCGGGTCACGCTGGTGGAGGGCCGCCCCCGGCTGGGCGGACTCGCCTTCTCGTTCCGGCGCGGGGAGCTGACCGTCGACAACGGCCAGCACGTCTTCCTCCGCTGCTGCACCGCCTACCGCTGGTTCCTCGACCGGGTCGACGCCGGCCACCTCGCCACCGTGCAGGACCGGCTCGACGTCCCCGTCCTGGACGTCGGCCACCGCTCGGGCCGGCCACGGCTGGGCCGGCTCCGCCGGTCCGCGCTGCCGGTCCCGCTGCACCTGGCGGCGAGCCTGGCCACGTACCCGCACCTGTCGTTCGCCGAGCGGATGAGCGTCGGCCGCGCCGCGCTGGCGCTGCGCGGGCTCGACCCCGCCGATCCGGCCCTGGACGACGTCGACTTCGCCACCTGGCTGCACCGGCACGGGCAGTCCGCGCGGACCGTCGAGGCGCTGTGGGACCTGGTGGGTGTCGCCACCCTGAACGCCACCGCCGACCAGGCGGCGATGGGGCTGGCCGCCAAGGTCTTCAAGACCGGGCTGCTCAGCGAACCGGGCGCCGCCGACATCGGCTGGGCGAGCGTCCCGCTGGGCGAGCTGCACGACACGCGGGCCCGGGCCGCGCTGGACAAGGCCGGGGTGCGGGTCGCGCTGCGCACCCGCGTCACCGGGCTCACCCGGGGCGACAAGGGCGGCTGGCGGGTGGAGACCGAGACCGGTCCGGGCACCGGCGAGCGGCTGGACGCCGACGCCGTGGTGCTCGCCGTCCCGCAGCGCGAGACGCACGCCCTGCTGCCGGACGGGGCGCTGCCCGACGCCGGGCGGCTGCTGGAGATCGGCACCGCGCCGATCCTCAACCTGCATGTGATTTATGATCGCAAAGTCCTGCGGCAGCCGTTCTTCACGGCGCTCGGCTCTCCCGTGCAGTGGGTCTTCGACCGGACGCACTCCTCGGGGCTGGCGGAACGCACCGCGTCCGGGCAGTACCTGGCGGTCTCCCAGTCGGCCGCGCAGGACGACATCGACCGGCCGGTCGCCGAGCTGCGGGCGCGCTACCTGCCCGAGCTGGAGCGGCTGCTGCCGGCCGCCCGCGGCGCCGGCGTACGGGACTTCTTCGTGACCCGGGAGCGGACAGCGACGTTCGCCCCCGCACCGGGCGTCGGCCGGCTGCGGCCGGGCGCCCGGACCGACGCGCCCGGCCTCTTCCTGGCCGGCGCGTGGACCGCCACCGGCTGGCCCGCGACCATGGAGGGCGCCGTGCGCAGTGGTCTCAACGCCGCGGACGCGGCCCTCTCCGGGCTCGGCCGGACCTACCGCAGCCCCGTCCGGGAGGCGGTATGACCCAGCGAGCCGCCCCCGGCGGGGGCACCCCCATGGCGCGCGCCCCCCGAACGGGGTGCGCGTGAGCACGATCACCAGAGGAGAGACCGTGACTTCGGCGATCCCAGCCTGCGACACCGGCGACGTCAGCGCCCTGTTGGAGCGCGGACGGACGCTCGCCGCGCCGGTGTTGCGTGCCGCCGTCAACCGGCTCGCGGCACCGATGGACACCGTGGCCGCCTACCACTTCGGCTGGATCGACGTCGACGGGCGGCCGACCGACGGCGACAGCGGCAAGGCCGTCCGGCCCGCCCTGGCCCTGCTCTCGGCCGAGGCCGCCGGCGCCGCCCCGGAGACGGGCGTGCCGGGGGCGGTGGCCGTGGAGCTCGTGCACAACTTCTCGCTGCTGCACGACGACCTGATGGACGGCGACGAACAGCGCCGGCACCGCGACACCGTGTGGAAGGTGCACGGCCCGGCGCAGGCCATCCTCGTCGGCGACGCCCTGTTCGCGCTCGCGAACGAGGTGCTGCTGGAGCTGGGGACGGCCGAGGCCGGCCGGGCCACCCGCCGGCTGACCACCGCCACCCGCAAGCTCATCGACGGTCAGGCGCAGGACATCTCCTACGAGCACCGCGAACGGGTCACCGTGGCGGAGTGCCTGGAGATGGAGGGCAACAAGACCGGCGCCCTGCTGGCCTGCGCCGCCTCCATCGGCGCGGTCCTCGGCGGCGCCGACGACCGTACGGCCGACGTCCTGGAGGCGTACGGCTACCACATGGGCCTGGCCTTCCAGGCGGTCGACGACCTGCTCGGCATCTGGGGCGACCCGGAGGCCACCGGCAAGCAGACCTGGAGCGACCTGCGGCAGCGCAAGAAGTCGCTGCCGGTCGTGGCGGCCCTGGCGGCGGGCGGTCCGGCCTCCGAGCGGCTGGCGCGCATCCTCGCGGAGGACGCCAAGCTGACGGACGCCCAGCTCGCCGACTTCGACGAGGAAGAATTCGCCAGCCGCGCGGCGTTGATCGAGGAGGCCGGCGGCCGGGAGTGGACCTCCCAGGAGGCCCGCAGGCAGCACGCGACGGCGATCGAGGCACTGGACGGAGTCGACATCCCGTCGGAGATCCGGGCCCGCCTCGTCGCGCTGTCGGACTTCGTTGTAGTACGAAAGAGATGATGAGTATTCACCCGAACTAGCCATCGCGGTCGCCGGCCGGTGCGCTGCTCGCGTCGGTCGACGGAAACCCCAGGTACGGCAGTACGGCAGAGAAGCAACTCACTGCATTAGGGGAAACCATGACAGCGACGACCGACGGCGCCGGGGCTCTCCTGCCCCGTGCGGCCGAGGCCGGTCACAGTGCCACCGCTGTGACAGAAGTGAAGGAGGAGGCGGCCGGCGGAGCACCGGCCGCCGTCCGCGCGGCCGCCGAGCGGGCCACCGCCCGGGCGACCGAATACCTCCTGTCCCGCCAGGACGAGCGGGGATGGTGGAAGGGCGACCTGGAGACCAACGTCACCATGGACGCCGAGGACCTGATGCTCCGTCAGTTCCTGGGGACCGGGGACGACCGCACCTTCCGCGCCGCCGCCCGCTGGATCCGCTCGCAGCAGCGGCCCGACGGCACCTGGGCCACCTTCCACGGCGGCCCGGGCGAGCTGTCCGCCACCGTCGAGGCGTACGTGGCCCTCCGGCTGGCCGGGGACGCCCCCGAGGACCCCCACATGGCCGCCGCCTCCGCCTGGGTCCGCGAACGGGGCGGCATCGCCGCCACCCGGGTCTTCACCCGGATCTGGCTGGCCCTCTTCGGCTGGTGGAAGTGGGAGGACCTCCCGGAGATGCCTCCGGAGATCATGTTCCTCCCCAAGTGGATGCCGCTGAACATCTACGACTTCGCCTGCTGGGCCCGGCAGACCATCGTCCCCCTCACCGTCGTCGGCGCCCACCGGCCCGTCCGGCCCGCGCCGTTCGCCCTCGACGAGCTGCACACCGACCCCCGGCACCCCAACCCGCCGCGCCCGGCCGCGCCGGCCGCCTCCTGGGACGGCTTCTTCGAGCGCCTGGACAAGGCGCTGCACGCCTACCGCAGGGTCGCCGTCCGCCCGCTGCGCCGCGCGGCGCTCAACGCCGCCGCCCGCTGGATCGTCGAACGCCAGGAGAACGACGGCTGCTGGGGCGGCATCCAGCCCCCGGCGGTCTACTCCGTCATCGCCCTCCACCTCCTCGGCTACGACCTCGACCACCCGGTGCTGCGGGCGGGCCTGGAGTCGCTGGACCGCTTCGCCGTCTGGCGGGAGGACGCCGACGGGGAACCCGTCCGGATGATCGAGGCCTGCCAGTCCCCGGTCTGGGACACCTGCCTGGCCACCATCGCCCTCGCCGACGCGGGCCTCGCCCCCGACCACCCGGCCCTGGTGAAGGCCGCCGACTGGATGCTGGACGAACAGGTCCTGCGGCCCGGCGACTGGTCCGTGCGGCGCCCCCGGCTGGCGCCCGGCGCCTGGGCGTTCGAGTTCCACAACGACAACTACCCGGACGTCGACGACACCGCCGAGGTGGTGCTCGCGCTGCTGCGCGTCCGCCACCCGGACCCGGCGCGCGTCCGGGAGGCCGTCCGGCGGGCCATGCGGTGGACCGTGGGCATGCGGTCGAGGAACGGCGCCTGGGCCGCGTTCGACGTCGACAACACCAGCCCCTTCCCCAACAGACTCCCGTTCTGCGACTTCGGCGAGGTCATCGACCCGCCCTCCGCGGACGTGACCGCCCACGTGGTGGAGGCGCTGGCCGTCCTCGGCAAACAGCACGACCCCCGTGCCCGCGGTGGCGTCGAGTGGCTGCTCGCCGAACAGGAGGAGAGCGGCGCCTGGTTCGGCCGCTGGGGCGTCAACTACGTCTACGGCACCGGCGCGGTGGTCCCCGCCCTCGTCGCCGCCGGCCTGCCGGGATCCCACCCGGCCATCCGGCGGGCCGTCGCCTGGCTGGAGAGCGTCCAGAACGCCGACGGCGGCTGGGGCGAGGACCTGCGCTCCTACCGCGACGCCGACTGGATCGGCCGCGGCGCCTCCACCGCCTCCCAGACCGCCTGGGCCCTGCTCGCCCTGCTGGCGGCCGGCGAGCGGGACAGTCCCGCCGTGGAACGCGGGGTGGCCTGGCTGGCCGGCACCCAGCTTCCGGACGGCTCCTGGGACGAGCCCTACTTCACCGGCACCGGCTTCCCCTGGGACTTCTCCATCAACTACCACCTGTACCGGCAGGTGTTCCCGCTCACGGCCCTCGGCCGCTACCTGCACGGCGAACCCTTCGCTGCCCGGGAGGCATGATGGATCCCGGCACGGAACCACCCGTGGCGCCCCTGCTGGTCGCCTGCGCCCTGGGCATCGAGCGACTCGCCCTGCGCGGCGGCCGGCACGGCGCGGCGGGCTCCGCCACCATCCTGCGGACGGGCATGGGCCCGCAGGCGGCGGACCGTGCCGTGACCGCGGCGCTCGGCGGCGACGGCAGGTACGCCGCGCTCGCCGACGCCGCCGTGATCGCCACCGGGTTCTGCGCCGGCCTGGCCCCCGGGATGCACCCCGGTGACCTGGTCGTCGCCGACGAGACCCGGGACGCCGAGGGACGTACCGAGTGCGCCGGTGTGGAGCTCCTCGCCAAGGAGCTCGCCCGGGTGGTACCCAGGCGGACCATCCACACCGGCCCACTGGTAGGTTCCGACCATGTGGTGCGCGGGGCGGAACGATCCGCCCTGCACGCCTCGGGGGCGCTCGCGGCGGACATGGAGTCCGCCGCCACCCTCAGAAGCGCCGTCCGGGCCGGTCCGCGCCCGGTTGCGGCCGTCCGAGTGGTCGTGGACGCTCCCGAACACGAGCTTGTCCGCATCGGGACCCTGCGCGGTGGAATATCGGCATTCCGCGTGCTGCGCACCGTCCTTCCGGCCTTTTTTGCATGGCACCGTTCTTTGCTGCTCCCCAGGAGGTGAGCCAGATGGCAATGCCGCTTCGACAGTCCATCCGCGTCGGTACCTATCTCGCTGAACAGAAGCTGCGCAGGCGGGACAAGTTCCCGTTGATCGTGGAACTGGAACCCCTTTTCGCGTGCAACCTGAAGTGCGAGGGCTGCGGCAAGATCCAGCACCCGGCGGGGATCCTGAAGCAGCGCATGCCGGTGGCCCAGGCGGTCGGCGCGGTGCTGGAGTCCGGCGCGCCGATGGTCTCCATCGCCGGTGGCGAGCCGCTGATGCACCCGCAGATCGACGAGATCGTGCGGCAGTTGGTGGCGAAGAGGAAATACGTCTTCCTCTGCACCAACGCGATGCTGCTGCGCAAGAAGCTCGACAAGTTCACGCCCTCGCCGTACTTCGCCTTCGCCGTGCACATCGACGGGCTGCGCGAGCGGCACGACGAGTCCGTGGCGAAGGAGGGCGTCTTCGACGAGGCGGTGGCGGCCATCAAGGAGGCCAAGCGGCGCGGCTTCCGGGTCACCACCAACTCGACCTTCTTCAACACCGACACCCCCCAGACCATCGTCGAGGTCCTCAACTACCTCAACGACGACCTGAAGGTGGACGAGATGATGATCTCGCCCGCCTACGCCTACGAGAAGGCCCCCGACCAGGACCACTTCCTGGGCGTCGAGCAGACCCGGGAACTGTTCTCCAAGGCGTTCGCCGGCGGCAACCGGAAGCGGTGGCGGCTCAACCACAGCCCCCTCTTCCTGGACTTCCTGGAGGGCAAGGCCGACTTCCCCTGCACCGCCTGGGCCATCCCCAACTACTCCCTCTTCGGCTGGCAGCGCCCCTGCTACCTGATGAGCGACGGGTACGTGCCCACCTACCGGCAGTTGGTCGAGGAGACCGACTGGGACAAGTACGGCCGCGGCAAGGACCCGCGCTGCGCCAACTGCATGGCGCACTGCGGCTACGAGCCCACGGCCGTGCTGGCGACCATGGGCTCGCTCAAGGAGTCGCTGCGCGCCGTCCGCGAGACCGTCTCGGGCAACCGGGACTGACCGCCGTGACCGTGACGGAACCGGTCGCCCTCGGCATGCCCTCCGTCCCCGCCCGGATCGCCGACCGCCGGCCCAGCCGGCGGATCCGGGTGGGGTCGGTGGCCGTGGGTGGGGACGCGCCGGTGTCGGTGCAGTCGATGACGACCACGCGGACGTCGGACATCGGTGCGACGTTGCAGCAGATCGCGGAGCTGACCGCCTCGGGATGTCAGATCGTGCGGGTGGCGTGTCCGACGCAGGATGACGCGGACGCGTTGAAGGTGATCGCGGCGAAGTCGCAGATCCCGGTGATCGCGGACATCCACTTCCAGCCGAAGTACGTGTTCGCGGCGATCGACGCCGGGTGCGCGGCGGTGCGGGTCAACCCCGGCAACATCAAGCAGTTCGACGACAAGGTCAAGGAGATCGCCAAGGCGGCCTCGGAGGCGGGTACGCCGATCCGTATCGGGGTGAACGCCGGGTCGCTGGACCGGCGGCTGCTGCAGAAGTACGGCAAGGCCACGCCCGAGGCGCTGGTGGAGTCGGCTTTGTGGGAGGCGTCGCTGTTCGAGGAGCACGGCTTCCGGGACATCAAGATCTCCGTCAAGCACAACGACCCGGTGGTGATGGTCAACGCCTACCGGCAGCTCGCGGCGCGGTGTGACTACCCGTTGCACCTGGGTGTGACGGAGGCGGGTCCGGCGTTCCAGGGCACGATCAAGTCCGCCGTCGCCTTCGGTGCGCTGCTGGCGGAGGGCATCGGTGACACGATCCGGGTGTCTTTGTCGGCGCCGCCGGCGGAGGAGGTCAAGGTCGGCATCCAGATTCTGGAGTCGCTGAATCTGCGGCAGCGCCGGCTGGAGATCGTTTCGTGTCCGTCGTGTGGGCGGGCGCAGGTGGATGTGTACAAGCTGGCGGACGAGGTGACGGCGGGCCTGGAGGGCATGGAGGTGCCGTTGCGGGTCGCGGTGATGGGGTGTGTGGTCAACGGTCCGGGTGAGGCGCGTGAGGCCGACCTGGGTGTGGCGTCCGGCAACGGCAAGGGGCAGATCTTCGTGAAGGGCGAGGTCATCAAGACCGTGCCCGAGTCGAAGATCGTCGAGACCCTCATCGACGAAGCGACGAAGCTGGCCGGCGCCATGGCGGCGGCGGGCGTGCCCTCCGGGCCGCCCGCCGTCACCGTGACCGGCTAGCGAGAACCGACACGGGACCCGGCGCGAGGGGCCGGGGACGACCGGGGCGCCGACGGGCCGCAGGGCGGCCGGAGAGATCCGGCCGCGCGGGACGGCCCGGCGGCGGCCCGGAACAGAGAAGGCCGACTGAGCTAAGGAGGGGGCCGGCGTGTCGTTGCTGGAGAACATCCGCGGTCCGCGGGACCTGAAGGCACTGGGTACGGAGGAGCTCGACGAACTGGCGGAGGAGATCCGCCACTTCCTGGTGCACGCCGTCGCCAGGACGGGCGGACACCTCGGCCCCAACCTCGGCGTGGTCGAGCTCACCATCGCCCTGCACCGCTCCTTCGACTCGCCGTCCGACCGCATCCTCTGGGACACCGGACACCAGTCCTACGTCCACAAGCTGCTGACCGGCCGGCAGGACTTCTCCAAGCTCCGCAGCAAGGGCGGCCTCTCCGGCTACCCCTCCCGCGAGGAGTCCGAGCACGACGTCATCGAGAACAGCCACGCCTCCACCGTGCTCGGCTGGGCCGACGGCCTCGCCAAGGCCAACCAGGTGCTCGGCCACTGGAACCGGCACGTCGTCGCCGTCATCGGTGACGGCGCCCTCACCGGCGGCATGGCCTGGGAGGCGCTGAACAACATCGCCGCCGCCAAGGACCGCCCGCTGATCATCGTCGTCAACGACAACGAACGCAGCTACGCGCCCACCATCGGCGGCCTCGCCGACCACCTGGCCACCCTGCGCACCACCGACGGCTACGAGCGCTTCCTCGCCCGGGGCAAGGAGACGATCCAGGGGCTGCCCCTGATCGGCAAGCCGCTCTACGAGTCGCTGCACGGTGCGAAGAAGGGCTTCAAGGACGCCTTCGCCCCACAGGGCATGTTCGAGGACCTCGGCCTGAAGTACCTCGGACCGATAGACGGACACGACGTCGCCGCCGTCGAATCGGCGCTGCGCCGCGCCAAGCGCTTCCACGGCCCCGTCCTGGTGCACGTCCGGACGGAGAAGGGCCGCGGCTACCCGCCCGCCCTGGAGGACGAGGCCGACCGCTTCCACACCGTCGGCGTGATGAACTCGCTCACCGGCGCGCCGCTCACCCCCGCCACCGGCACCTCGTGGACCTCGGTCTTCGGCGACGAGATGGTCCGCATCGGCGCCGAGCGGCCGGACGTGGTGGCGCTCACCGCCGCGATGCTCCACCCGGTGGGCCTGACGAAGTTCGCCGAGCGGTTCCCCGACCGCGTCTGGGACGTGGGCATCGCCGAGCAGCACGCCGCGACCTCCGCGGCCGGCCTGGCCACCGGCGGCCTGCACCCGGTCTTCGCCGTCTACGCCACCTTCCTCAACCGCGCCTTCGACCAGGTGCTGATGGACGTGGCCCTGCACAAGTGCGGCGTCACCTTCGTCCTCGACCGGGCCGGTGTCACCGGCACCGACGGGCCCTCGCACAACGGCATGTGGGACATGTCGATCCTCCAGGTCGTCCCCGGCCTGCGGATCGCCGCCCCGCGCGACGCCACCCGGCTGCGCACCCAGCTTCGGGAGGCCGTGGACGTCTCCGACGCCCCCACCGTCGTCCGCTTCCCCAAGGCGACCGTCGGTCCCGACATCCCGGCGGTGGAGCGCGTCGGCGGCATGGACGTCCTGCACCGGGCGGAGACACCCGACGTGCTGCTCGTCGCCGTCGGCACCATGGCCGAGGTCGCGCTGGAGGCCGCCGGCCTGCTGGCCGCCCGCGGCACCGGCTGCACCGTCGTCGACCCCTGCTGGGTCAAGCCCGTCGACCCGGAACTGCCCGCCCTCGCCGCCGGGCACCGGATGGTGGCCGTCCTCGAGGACAACAGCCGCACCGGCGGCGTCGGCTGGGCCGTCGCCCAGGCGCTGCGCGACGCCGGCGTCGGCCTGCCCGTCGAGACCATCGGCATCCCGGAGCAGTTCCTGGCCCACGCCAAACGCTCCGAGGTGCTGGCCGACCTGGGCCTCACCCCCGCAGAGACCGCCGGCCGGATCAGCGCGGTCCTGGCCCGCAAGGAGAACGCATGACCGTCGAACCCACCGAGGACATCAAGGACGCCGGGAACTCCGAGAGCGCCGTGAACACCGGGAACGCCAAGGGCTTCGACCTCGCCCGGCTGCTCGCCGAGCGCGGCGGCGAGCGGTACGAGCTGCACACCCGGCACCTCAACCACCAACTGCCGCGGATGCTGCACACCATCGGCTTCGACAAGGTCTACGAGCGGGCCGAGGGCGCCTACTTCTGGGACGCCGACGGCGACGACTACCTCGACATGCTCGCCGGTTTCGGCGTGATGGGCCTCGGCCGCCACCACCCCGTCGTCCGCAAGGCCCTGCACGACGTCCTCGACGCCTCCCTCGCCGACCTCACCCGCTTCGACTGCCCGCCGCTGCCCGGCCTCCTCGCCGAGCAACTCCTCGCCCACGCCCCCCACCTGGACCGGGTGTTCTTCGGCAACAGCGGCACCGAGGCCGTCGAGACCGCCCTGAAGTTCGCCCGCTACGCCACCGGGAAGCCGCGCGTCCTGTACTGCGAGCACGCCTTCCACGGCCTCACCACCGGCTCGCTCTCCGTCAACGGCGAGAGCGGCTTCCGCGACGGCTTCGCCCCGCTGCTCCCGGACACGGCGATCGCCCTCGGCGACCTGGACGCGCTGGAACGGGAACTGCGGCGCGGCGACGTCGCCGCCTTCGTCGTCGAACCGATCCAGGGCAAGGGCGTGCACCTGCCCCCGCCCGGCTTCCTCCGCGCCGCCCAGGAACTGCTGCACCGGCACAAGGCGCTGCTCATCGCCGACGAGGTGCAGACCGGGATGGGGCGCACCGGAAAGTTCTTCGCCTATCAGCACGAGCTCGGTGTCGAGCCGGATCTGGTGTGCGTGGCCAAGTCACTGTCCGGCGGGTACGTTCCCGTCGGGGCGACCCTCGGCAAGGACTGGATCTTCAAGAAGGTCTATTCGTCGATGGACCGTGTCCTCGTCCACTCCGCCAGCTTCGGCTCCAACGCCCAGGCGATGGCGGCCGGCCTCGCCGTCCTCTCCGCCATGGAGGACGAGCGTGTCGTGGAGAACGCCCGCGTCACCGGCGACCTGCTGCGGTCGCGGCTGTCCGCCCTCGTCGACAAGTACGAGCTGCTGCACGACGTCCGCGGCCGGGGCCTGATGATCGGCATCGAGTTCGGACGGCCGAAGTCACTGGCGCTGCGGGGGCGGTGGACGATGCTCCAGGCGGCACGGAAGGGCCTGTTCGCGCAGATGGTGGTGGTGCCGCTGCTGCAGAAGCACCGGATTCTGACGCAGGTGTCGGGGGATCACCTGGAGGTCATCAAGCTGATCCCGCCGCTGATCATCGGGGAGCGCGAGGTGGATCGCTTCGTGGCGGCGTTCACCGCGGTGATGGACGAGGCGCACGGGGGCGGGTCGCTGATGTGGGACTTCGGGCGGACCCTGGTGAAGCAGGCGGTGGTGAATCGGTGAGGGTGCCCCTGTCCCTCCCCCAGAGGGGGCACCCCCATTTCGCCGTTTCCTGGGGGCTACGCCCCCAGACCCCCCTGTCCTCAAACGCCGGACGGGCTGTTTTCAGCCCGTCCGGCGTTTGAGGACAACCGCGCGGAGCGCGGTCCGGGGCCCCCGGCCGTCAGGCCGTCAGCAAGCGCTGCCGCAGCCGGTCGCGGTCCTCCGCCGAGAACTCCAGCCCCTTGGTCAAGTATCCCTCCACCGATCCCCACTTCTCGTCGATCGTCGCGAACGCCTCCGCCAGATACTCCGCCCGGGCCGCGAAAAGCGGAGCGAGCAGCTCCAGCGCCTCGGGCGAGGACGCGACCTCCCGTCGCACGGGGAACCGCCGGTGCGGCGCGTCGGACAACAGGTAGTCCGCCTCGATGGCGTCGCGCGGCACGCCGAGGGCGAGCAGCGTGACCGCGACGACGAGCCCCGCCCGGTCCTTGCCGGCGGCACAGTGCATCAGGGCGGGCACGTCCCCGTCGGCCAGTGCGCGCAGGACGCGGCCGTGTTCGGCGGTCCGCCCGGTGATGATCGCCCGGTAGGAGGCGGTCATCCGGGCCGCCGCCCGGCCCTCGGCGAGCAGGGCGCGCAACTGCTCGGGACCACCGTGGTGCACCATCCGCCAGAACTCGGTGCCGTCCGCCGGGTCGCTCATGGGCAGGTTGACGTGGCGTACGCCGGGCAGGGACACGTCCCGTCCCTGGTCCGCGATGTCGGCGGCGTTGCGGAAGTCGAAGACGGTGTGCAGGCCCAGCGAGCCGAGGAACGCCGTGTCCGCTTCGGTGGCCCGGGCGAGGTGGCCGCTGCGGAAGAGGACGCCGGACCGGACCCGTCGCCCGTCGGCGGCCGGGAGACCGCCCAGGTCACGGAAGTTGCGGACGCCCGTGAGCGTGGGTTCGGTCATTCCGGTCACGGGGACCTGCGGCGTCTGGGTCACGGGCGCTCCTCCGGTTCGACGGTGGCGCCGGTGGTCGCACGGCGCCGGTACGACCCTACGTCCGCACGGCCGCAGGGCCCCGGGTCGGTCCTATTCCGGATGAGGTGACGCAATCGGGGTGGGATACATCACGGCACGTCAACCCCTGGTTACGGTGGCGTAGGTCACTCGTCAGCAGGAATGATGGGCTGATGTGGCAGACGATTCGAATTCATTGAGCAAGAGCGCGATCGGGTCGTACGCAGCCGTCGGGGACAGCTTCACCGAGGGCGTCGGCGATCCGGGGCCCGGCGACTCGTTCATCGGCTGGGCCGACCGACTGGCCGTACTCCTGGCCGACGAGCGGGAGGAGCACACCTTCCGGTACGCCAACCTGGCGGTGCGCGGCAGGCTCCTCGACCAGATCGTCGAGGAGCAGGTGCCGCGGGCGAAGGAACTCGCGCCCGATCTGGTGACGTTCTGCGCGGGGGGCAATGACATCCTGCGGCCGGGTTCCGACCCGGACGACGTGGCGGAGCGGTACGAGGCGGCGGTGGCCGACCTCCGGACCTCGGTCGGCACGGTGCTGGTGTGCACCGGCTTCGACACCCGGGACGTACCGCTGCTGAAGCACCTGCGGGGCAAGATCGCCACGTATACGGCGCACGTCCGCGCCATCGCCGACCGGCACGACTGCCCGGTGCTCGACCTCTGGTCGCTGCGCTCGGTGCAGGACCGGCGGGCCTGGAGCGACGACCGGCTGCACCTCTCGCCGGACGGGCACACCCGGGTGGCGCTGCGCGCGGCGCAGGTGCTGGGCCTGGCGGTGCCGGCCGACCCGGACCAGCCGTGGCCGGCGGAGGGCCAGCGGACGCCGGCCGAGGTGCGGCGGGACAACATCCACTGGGCGCGCGAGCACCTGGTCCCGTGGATCGGGCGGCGGCTGCGCGGCGAGTCGTCGGGCGACCACGTGGAGCCCAAGCGGCCGGACCTGCTGCCGCTGTAGCGGACGACCCCCCGAAGCGGGACGACGCCCCGGAGCGGGTCGACGCCCCGGAGTGGGACGACGAGTGGGCCGTGGCGCGGCGAGCGGGCCGTGCCGCGCACGGATCGGGCCCCGGTCCTTCCCTCCTGTGTGACGGTGGGGGAGGGGCCGGGGCCCGATCCGTCGGATGCGGTCCTCAGGGGGGCGGGCGTCCCGCCTACGGAGGGGGGGGCGGGCGTCCCGCCTATGGACAGAGCCGCCGGTGCGGCAGGTCGGCCCAGACGATGCGGCCCCGGCCCGCGTCGTCCGGCCGGACGCCCCACGCCTGTGAGAGGGCCCCGACGAGCAGCAGTCCCCGCCCGCTCTCCTCGTCCGTCCCGCTGCAGCGCGCTCGTGGCTCGGTGGAGGCGCGGCCGTGGTCGGCGACCTCTATGCGTACCAGGGCCTCGTTCACCCGCAGATGGCAGCTCACCTTGTCGCTGTCCGTGTGCCGTACCGCGTTGGTGAAGAGTTCGGACACCACCAAGCGGGCGTCGTCGCAGGCGGTTTCGTCGATGCCCCACTCCCGCAGCCGGGTGAGGACTTGTCTTCGTGCCTCCGCCACCGAGGCGTTGAGGGCCGGGAAATTGAACCCGTAGGCATGGGCGGCCTGCGGGCGCCCGCCGAAGCAGCCGCCGCGGCGCCCCAGCGAAGGTGCGTCTTGGGAGGGGACCACTCCGCAACTATGTGCGATGCGAGACAGATGTGGCAAGCTTCAGTCTGTAAATTGCAGATTCGAAAGCGCAGCCTGTCGGCTTCGCGGACTGCGTGGCACACTGCTGGTCGGCGTGGGGTATGCCGCACGCCGGGACGCCAGTTGGCGTGGCAGGAGGAGGGGACAGTGAGGGACGCGCGGCCGGCAGGGGCTCCGACCGTGCTGCGTGTCGTTCTCGGCAAGCGGCTGCACGATCTGCGCGAGCAGGCGGGGCTCTCCTTCCAGGAGGCGGGCCGGGCGCTCGACGTCACCCACGCCACCATCCGCAGGATGGAAAAGGCCGAGGTCGGCCTGAAGGTCCCGTATGTGGAGAAGCTGCTGCGGATCTACGGCGTCGAGGACCCCGCCGAGATCGAGGGCTTCCTCGCCCTCACCCGGGAGGCCAACCGGCCCGGCTGGTGGCACCGCTTCCGGGACGTGCTCCCCGAGTGGTTCAGCGCGTTCGTCAGCCTGGAGGGGGAGGCCAATGTCATCCGCGCCTACGAACCGCACTACGTCCCCGGGCTGTTGCAGACGGAGGCGTACGCCCGGGCGGTGCTCCGCGCCGGGCAGCCGCACGCGCCGGACGCCGAGATCGAGCGGGCCGTAGCCGTCCGCCGCGAGCGGCAGAACCTGCTCGTCCGGGAGAACGCGCCCCTGCTGTGGGTGGTGATGGACGAGACGGTGCTGCGCCGGCCCATCGGCGGCCCGGAGGTCATGCGGGCCCAGATCGACCGGCTCGCCGAGGCCACCGCCATGCCGAACGTGAGGCTCCAGGTCATCCCGTACGCCGCCGGGCCGCACCCGGCGATGTACGGACCGTTCCACATCTTCCGGTTCCCCATCGAGGAGCTCCCGGACATCGCGTACGCCGAAAACCTCATCGGCGCCTCCTATTTCGACCAGCGCGAGGACGTCTCGGCCTTCCTGGAGGCACTGGACCGGATGTGCGCGCAGGCCGCGCCCGCACACACCACCAAGGCATTCCTGGGTGGCATTCGTAAGGAGATCTGAACCATGGATCGCATATACAACGGCATGCCCGCCACCGACCTCGGCACCGAGGGCTGGCGCAAGCCGTGGAGCGGCGGCAACGGGGGAAGCTGCGTCGAGGTCATGCGCCTGCGGGACGGCCGGGTCGCGCTGCGCCAGTCCACGGACCCGGAGGGGCCCGCGCTGATCTACACGCACAGCGAGATGGAGACCTTCATCCGGGGTGCCAAGGCCGGCGAGGCGGACTTCCTGCTCGCCGGGGCGGCGGAGGGGCCGCGGACGTGAACGGCCGGGCCGCCGAGGGGAGCCGGGGCCCGGTCGGCGTGAGCGGCGGAGCCGCGGCCGGCCGGCGGCCGGACGGTACGCGGCGCGCGCGGCGCCGCCGAGGACGACCGTAGGCGTCCCGCTCCGCCGGCGCCGCGCACCGGACGGGGGTCCGCGCCACAGGGACCCCGGCGTCGCCCGGTGCCACGGCGCCCGTACGGTGCACCGCGGGCCACGGGGGTGTCGGCGGAGCCCGTCGGGTACGGCGGAGCGGGACTGAACTGAACAGGGAAAACGCACGGGGGAAGCACAGGGGGAACTCTCCGCACGGGGGGAACCACACGGAGAACCCCCCGCGCAGGGAAACCGCATAGAGGAACCGCACAGTGAAGGGGCACGGCCGTCGGCCGGTCCGGTACGGGGGAGACCCGCCGGCGGGTCACCGGGCGGGCCGGCCGGAACAGCCGAGAGGGGCAGGGAGCAGTGACGGATCAGGGCACGGGCGGCGGGGGATTCGCGGCCGAGGAGATAGACACCAGCCGGCCGCACCCGGCCCGGATGTACGACTACTACCTGGGCGGCTGGGACAACTACGAGGTCGACCGCGCGGCGGCGGAACGTTTCATCGGGGTCCTTCCGGACGTCCGTGTCGCCGCCCGGGCCAACCGCGACTTCCTGCTGCGCGCGGTGCGCGAGGTCGTCGGCAGCGGTGTGCGCCAGATCATCGACATCGGCACCGGCATCCCCACGTCCCCCAACACCCACGAAGTGGCGCAGGGGATCGACCCCGACGTCCGCGTCGTCTATGTCGACAACGACCCGATCGTGGCGACGCACGCCGGGGCCAAGCTGACCAACAACGGCAACGCGAGCTTCCTGCTGGCCGACGTACGCGAGCCGGGGAAGATCCTCGCCCACCCGGATCTGCGCCGCCTGATCGACTTCGACCAGCCGGTGGCCCTGCTGCTCGTCGCGATCCTGCACTTCATCTCGGACGAGGAGGACGCGGCCGGAATCGTCGCCACCCTGACCGAGGCACTGCCCGAGGGCAGTTGCCTCGTCCTCAGCCACGGGACCACCGACTTCCACAGCGAGGCCGCCCGGGTCGCCGAGGACGCCTACAAGAACGCGACCGCCTCGGTGACGCTCCGCACGCACGCGGAGGTCATGCGGTTTTTCGACGGCTTCGAGCTGATGGACCCCGGCGTCGTCCAGGTGCCGAGCTGGCACCCCGACGGGGAACCGCCGACCCCGGAGGAGCTGGCCCGCGTGGGCATCTACGGCGGAGTGGGGGTCAAGGGCGGCCGGTGACGGACGGTCCTCGCGTCGGGGTGACGGCCGGTCCCCGCGCCGGGGCGGGGACCGGTTCCTAGGCCGGGGCGACGGCCGACTCCCGGGCCGGGACGTCACAGGTGTCCTTGAAACCCTGACTGGCCAGTCCCAGCGCGGCGTTGGTACGGGAGCGGAGGTTCTCGACCGCGATCATCTGGGTGAGCTCGACCAGCCGGGCGTCGTCCAGATGCCTCCGCAACCGCTCCACCAGGGCGTCGTCCACCGTGGGCGGCGTCGCCGTCATCGCCTCGGCGTACTCCATCACGTCACGCTCCAGCGGCGTGTAGACGTCGCTGTCGCGCCAGCGCGGCACGTCGCGCAGCTTCTCGTGCGCCATGCCGTGCTGCCGGTTCTCCCAGTAGCCGAAGTCCATGCACCAGGAGCAGCCGATGGACGCCGCCGAGGCCATCACGGCCAGCGCCTTCAGCCCGGGGTCGAGCCGCTTCCAGCGGCTCACGGCCAGCTCGAAGACGGACGTGGCGACCAGCACTCCGCGGTGGTGGCCCAGGGCGAGCAGCGGGTCGAGCACTTTGCCGTAGGCGCGGCGGCAGTACCGGGCCGCGAGACGGTTCAGCGGGGTGGCGGGCGGGTTCAGGGAAATGCGGGCCATGACGGTGACCGGGTCCTCTCGGGTCGCTCGAACGGTCGGCGGCCGGCGGGCGGCGGGACGCCGTTCCGCCGGGCCGTGGGATCGTGGGATCGCTTGCGGGGGTGGGACGGGCGAGGCCGCGCGGATGTGACAGGTTTCGGCAAATTGCATTACCTGCGTCGCCCGGACGTATCCGCCGGAGCTGCTGCCGCTGCCACCGCCGCATGAGAATCTCCGCCCGGGGCCCTGACGGGCCCCTGTGCGGGACCTGTTACGGCAAGGCCAATGCGACGGAATGCGGAGGGTGCGGGCACGTACGGCGCCCCTCGGCCCGCCTGCCTGACGGCAGCGTACGTTGCCAGAGCTGCGCACCCCGTCCACAGCACCAGTGCTCCGTCTGCGGTGAACAAGCTCCCGCCCAGGCCATCACTGAGTCGGGTCCCGTCCGCAGAAAGTGCTACCGGCCGCCCGTCCGTCGGTGCGGCACATGCGGAGAGCTCAGCCGCATCGTTCGGCGCGGCTCCGCCACCCGAGCGGAGAAGCGCCAGAGCTGTTACCGGCCGCCCGCCGAGCCGTGTTCCAACTGCGGCAAGGTCGCTCCCTGCGCACGCCGTCTCAACGGAAGGCCCTTGTGCCAGTCCTGCCATCAGCGTCCTGAAAGTCCCTGCGCACGGTGCTTCAAGGTGGCACGGGTACAAGCGGAGTGGCCTATGGGGCCCGTATGCAAAGCCTGCTACGGCAGCGTCCGGCGAAAGCCAGCAACGTGTCCGCTTTGTCAACAGCGACACCCACTGGTCGCGCGAGATGCCGGCGGAACGGACGTGTGCGGCCCGTGCGTCGGATCGGACCTCACCTACCCATGTGCGGGGTGCGATTCCAGCAGCGACGGCATCTACCGCGTCCGGTTGTGCTCACGGTGTTTCCTCAAGGCCCAACTGGCCGAACGACTCGGAGGCGATGAGGACGTGCTGCCCTCTCCTCTGGCAGCCACATGCCTAGCCCTGACCGGCGCCGGACGACCACACAGCGTGATCTACTCAGCTCGAACTCGACCGGTGGCTCGACGAAGGCAGCATCACGAGAAGGGACGTCAGACCCTTCATCACCTGGGCCGAGCGCCGCGGCCTCGCCTCGAACCTGAACGTGCCGCCCCCACGTATCGCCGCACCCAAGACGTTCATCAAAGAGGAAGAACGGGTTCAGCAACTGCGCCGCTGCCTCTCGGCAGAGGATCTCCCTGGCATCGTCCGCACCGTCGGGGCCCTGGTACTGCTCTTCGGATTTCCCTACGCGCGGCTCCTCGGCCTCACCACCCACAACGTGATCATCGGCGGCGACGTTGTGGAACTCAACATCGATGGGCACAGCCTGCGTTTGCCGCCCAAAGTCGATCAACTACTGCTCGAGCAGCGGAAAGTAAGCGCGGAGCGCTGGACTGTCAACCAGACAGCCGGCACAACACCGTGGCTCTTCCCCGGCCGGGAACCCGCACGATCCATCCGGTCCGAATACCTCGGCCTACTGCTCCGACGTCACGGCTTCGAAGGCCTCGCCAGCCGCAACAGCGCCCGTCTTGCCCTGGCCTCCGACATGCCGGCATCCGTCCTCGCCGACCTCACCGGCACAAGCATCAGCAACGCCACACGGTGGACCGGATACGCCAGACGCGACTGGCTCGACTGCATCGCGTCCCGCACGCAGACCTGACTGCTCCCCGGTCGACGGCCATGGTTCAGAGAGACCATCACGAGATGGGGGCGGTCATAGCACCTCTGCACATTCGTCGACGAATGCGCAGAGCCGACGAATGAGGCTCAAGAAGAAGGGGGTGGGGTCCGAGTCGCCCTTCATATGAGGTGCATCCTGGAGCCACTGCTGCCACAGGCCCCCCGGTTCTCGGAAGCGGTCGGCTTGACCACCTCCAATGTTCAGGTCGATGAACTGGAGAGCGCCCATGACGATGGTCTGGTCGTACGCGAGGTCAGGGCGGCAGAGGTAGCGATCCAGGTAGGCGGCGAGCAGATCAGCGTCGCGCGCCGTTCCGAAACTGGCTAGGGCCACGCAATAGGCCAGACCGGCGCAGCAGACCTCGCTGGCCAGCAGGAGTGCCCCGAGGTGCTCACGGAACTCGGTCCGGCGGGAGACAGCTACGAGCCAAGCCGCAGTTCTCCGCTCACGCCAGCCGCCCTCAAGAAGCTTGGCGACCTCATCTGCGGTGATGAGTCCCGCGTCCTCACGAAGGTCTCGCATAAACCGGTCGCACTCAGGACTTTGCATGCGCAGCAAGCCACCGCCGAGCTTCAGGTAGCGCCGCTCGGGCGTGACATAACGACGAACCAATGCCAGCAACTCAGCATCGTCGTGAGGATGGCGTATCACACTGGCGATCTTGCCTTGCCACCTCGGAACAGAGCCAGTCCTCCCTTGCCCCGATGTGAGTGAGTACGGCAGTTGGCACCTGTGCTGAAGTATGCGCTCAGACCCAAGGCCCGTAGGTCAGCCGCCGTAGAGGCCCCACTCGTCGAGGCCCCCGTAGATGTGCGCTTCGAGGCATTGCGGGGCGTCAAGGCCCACGGCCTCACCCCGGTACACGGCGACGAGGGAGTCCTTGCCCCGCCACCAAGAGTAGGCCACACCCTGTACTTCGGGGACCGGCTCGAATGCGCCAAGATCCAGTGCGTCGACGGCCTCGCGCGTGACCCTTGTGACGGTCGTGGCCCAGCGGCGGGCATGAGCGGCGAGCGCCAGGGATTCCACCCATCCATCAGTGCTGGCATGCAGGGGCGTCCACTGGTGGGCGTCGATGCCGAACGCACCGTCGGGGCCGATCATGAAGCTGTAGGCCATGGACACCCGGCAGTCCCCTGCCGGAAACGACCAGCCTTCCGCAGGCACCTCCTCGGGGCAGTCGGCGTCCAGGATGCGCGGACCGCCTTCGTAGAACGGGGCCGGCGGCAGGGCGAGGCCGCCCCAGCGGTCCTGGAAGGCAGCGGCCCGATCGATCTCCGTAGCGGGGATCCCGTGCTCGATCCACGCGTCGCGGTGTCGCCGGATGTCCTGCCGGCGAACACGTATGCCCTCCGTCTCGATGAACCGCTGGGCCCTGCGGCTCAGGCCGGCAGGCGCGACCGGGACGGACGATCCGGGCTGGTCAGCCATTACTGCTGCTCGCCGTCTCCGGAGTGGAGCACGGCCGACGCAATCTCCCGCACGCGCTCCAGGCTGATCCCTGTGCGCTGCTCGATGGCGAGGGGGTGGTCGGTGGGCTCCAGCTCGACGAAGGGACGCTCGCCGACCGGACGGGTATGGACGCGCGTCTTCAGGTTGAGCGTCGTCGCCGGGTATACCGAAAGATCGGTGCTGAGCCAGCCGAAGTACGGCTTCTCGGCCTCGCGGCCGGGCCTGTCCCACAGATCCGAGGCTCGGGAGAAGCTCTCTCGGCTGAGCGAGACCCAGACGCCCCAGGAGAACAGCTCGTCACTGCCGATGACCGGTATCTCGATCAAGCCCTTGACGAAGTAGTGCTGACCGCGGACCACGCACTGGTCCGTAGAGAGCAAGCAGTCCTCGGCGTCGGCGAAGGCCGGCTCCCACACGGCGGGGGCCTCGGCCGTGTAGCTCATCGGCAGCTCAGGGTGGTGGGCCCCGCAGCACGCGCAGGTGAACCCCAAGTCACTGGTCATGGGCCCGGAGCCTAGCGACGGACTCCAGCCGTACCCGAAGGGGGCTTACTCGGCCACCGCTCTGCGCGGCCAACCACCACGTTCAGTCACAGATGGCTCCCCCGAGGACAGGCGATGGCACGTGGCTTCCTTGGCGCCGGAATACAGCAGCTACGGAACAAGTGCACTCCCCAACATGGCGTGCCCCACACGGCACTCGCCCCCGCCCCGGTGCCGCTCTTGCGCGCTCTTGGGGAGGGCGGGCTCCCGGTACCGGCCTCGCGCGCCCTCCCAGGGCTCCCGTGCCGGGGCCTCGCGCACCCCCCCCCGGACGACAGCGCCTAGCCTGGACGCATGCGCGACGAGCTGTTCCCCCGGGCGCCGGCCGAGGTGGCGCCGGGGGCCGTGCACGTCCCCGGCTGGCTGGACGAGGCCGCGCAGCACCGCCTGCTCCGGGCCTGCCGGGAGTGGGCGAGACCGCCCGCGGGCCTGCGGACCGTCCGGATGCCGAACGGCGGCGAGATGTCCGTCCGTACGGTCTGCCTGGGCTGGCACTGGTACCCCTACGGGTACGCCCGGACGGTCGTCGACGGCGACGGCGCCCCGGTCAAGCCGTTCCCCGACTGGCTCGGCGTACTGGCCCGGGACGCCGTGGCCCACGCCTACGGGACACCGCCCGGCCCCGAGCCGTACGACATCGCGCTGGTCAACTTCTACGAGGCGGGTGCCCGCATGGGCCTGCACCGCGACGGCGACGAGAAGTCCGACGCCCCCGTCGTCTCGCTCAGCCTCGGCGACTCCTGCGTCTTCCGGTTCGGCAACACCGAGACCAGGACGCGCCCGTGGACGGACGTCGAACTGCGCAGCGGCGACCTGTTCGTCTTCGGCGGACCGTCCCGCTACGCGTACCACGGCGTACCCCGGACGTCCCCGGGCACGGCGCCGGCGGGGCTCGGCCTGACCGGGCGGCTGAACGTCACGCTGCGGGTCAGCGGCCTGTGAGGAACGTGGGCGGGGAGGACCGAATGCCGCCCGGTGACCGGCGACCCGTGACCATCGGCGGGTCACCGCGATCGGTGGCCGCTGAACGTGACCGCCGACTGGTTACCGACGGTCGTCCCGGGAGCGCTGTTCGCGCACGGAAAACGATCAAGCATGGCGCGGGCGGGTGGGCCCGTCCGATAATGAGACGGACCCGTTCCCCACACCTGGAGGTGCCGTGACCGGCTTCCGCGTCCCCAGAACCCCTCTCGACGCGCTCCGCCCGGCCGCGTTCGGCGCCGACCCGGCGGGGGAGCGGATGGCCCGCATCCGGCGCTCGCCCCACTTCGCCGGCGGCACCTTCGTCAATCCCCCGGGCCCGGAACGGCCCCCGAGCACCCGCTCGATGCTGGCCTACCTGCCCACCTACTTCCGCAAGGAGGAGCGCGTCCGGCGGGCCCCCGCCCACCCGGTGCCCGTGCACCCGACGACCGTCGCCGACCTGGCCGGGCCCGTCGCGTCGGGGCTGCGGCTCACCTGGATGGGTCATTCCAGCGTACTGACCGAGATCGACGGCCACCGGGTGCTGTTCGACCCCGTCTGGTCCGAGCGCTGCTCGCCGTTCGCCTTCGCGGGCCCCCGCCGCCTGCACCCGGTGCCGATACCGCTCGCCGAGACGGGACGGGTGGATGCCGTGGTCATCTCCCACGACCACTACGACCACCTGGACATGCCGACCGTCCGCGCACTGGCCCGGACGGGGACGGAGTTCGTCGTCCCGCTCGGCGTCGGCGCGCACCTGGAGCACTGGGGGATCCCGGCGGGACAGATCACCGAGCTCGACTGGCACGAGACCACCATCGTCGGCGAACTCACCCTCACCGCCACCCCCGCCCGCCACTTCTGCGGCCGCGCGCTGCGCAACACCCAGCACACCCTCTGGGCGTCCTGGGTCGTCGCGGGCCCCAGGCACCGCGTCTTCCACAGCGGCGACACCGGCTACTTCCCCGGCTTCGCCGGAATCGGCGAGCGCTACGGCCCGTTCGACGCCACCATGATCCAGATCGGCGCGTACAGCGAGTTCTGGCGCGACATCCACATGGAACCGGAAGAGGGCCTGCGCGCCCACCTCGACCTCCAGGGCTCCGCCCCCGCCGAACGCGGCGTCCTCCTCCCCATCCACTGGGGCACCTTCAACCTCGCCCCGCACCCCTGGGAGGAGCCCGCCGAACGCACCGTCACCGCCGCCCGCCGGGCCGGCGTCCGCTACGCCGTCCCCCGCCCCGGCCGGCCCTTCGAACCGGCGGCCGGCCTGGAACCGGACGAGTGGTGGCGGGCCGTCGCCGCCGAGTCCCCGCAGGGCCGGGCCGCCGGCCGGACCCCCGCCCCGGCGGCGCGACTGGACCTCGCGGCGGAACGGTGACGCACGGCGGCGGGGCGGGCCCCGGCGGTGAGTAGTTTTGGCCTGCACCGGCGGCGCGTCCACGACGACCGTCTGCCGGCCGCACACCGCCGGTGTGATCTGCGGTCCTGCCTGGCGAGCTTCGCTCCCTACGGCTTCCGTGCCACCTACCGCCACCTCACCCTGAGCGCGCGGATCCCCGGAAACCCGGAGGACGATCCCGCGTCCCTGGTCCGCGCCGTCGAGGAACTGCACACCGCCCGCGAACTGTGGCTCGCCCACGTGCGGGACCAGGCGGCGGAGCGGCGGGCGGAGAAGGCGCTGGGCCGGCGCCACGAGCCCACCGGCGACGCCTGGCGCGCCGCGTACGGGTGGCGGACCTGGCGGCGGGGCTGGAACAACGTCGCCTGGTGTCCCGACCCGGCCGTCCACCCGACCGAACCGCTGCCGGTCGTGATCGAGCGAGTGATCCGTCGGGCCGCGCCGGCCGAGGGGACGGGCGCGTCCCTCGGGTGCCGGGTCTGCGGGGAGTGTGACGGCATGCGGGACGGGGACGAGCGGCCGTACCGGCCCGGTGGCGGGGCTCCTGGGGCGGCGTGCGGGCGGTGTGGCGTCGGGTGGCTGTAGAGGGCGGTGGGGTGCGCTCTCGCTCGTCAGTTGGGCGCGCATTCGCTCGTCACTTCCGCCTCGGTCCCCCGTCGGTCACTATCACCCCTGTAGCCCTGTAGCTACAGCCCCCGCCGTCCCACGACCACCGCTGCTTGGTGCGCCAGTGCCACCACGGCGAGGAGCCCGGCGAGCGCGCACACGCCCGTCCAGCCGCACAGGCCGTACACCCGCGCGCCCGCCCAGGAACCGGCGCTGCCGCCCAGGTAGGCGCAGGTCATGAAGGCGGCGCTGATCCGGCCGCGGGCGTCGGGACGGATCGCGTGATTGCGGACCGTGTGGGCGACCATGCCGGACTGCATGCCGACGTCCAGGAGCAGGGTGCCCACGGCCAGGGCCGTCAGCCCGGCCGTGCCGCCGAGCGAGCCGGCCGACAGGATCCCGGCCGACGCGACGACGCCGGCCAGGCAGACCAGCCCCACGGCCTCCGGACCGTGCCGGTCCACCAGGCGTCCCGCCACCGGCGTGCACAGCATCGTCCCGGCGTTGACCAGGGCGAGCGCCCCGGCCGCCGGCGCGCCGAGGCCGTACCGGGGGCCGGCCAGCAGCAGGGCGACGCCGGTCCAGACGGCGGAGAAGCCGGCGAAGACCGCGGTCTGGTGGAAGCAGGAGCGGCGCAGGGCCGGTTCGGCACGCAGCAGGCGGAGCTGCTCGGCCAGGAGCGCCGGATAGGAATGGGTGGTGGCGGGCGCGCGGGCCGGCAGAACGCGGGCCAGGACGGCCGCCGTGGCCAGCGTCAGGACCGCCGCCGTCACGTACGGGGCCCGCCACCCGAGCCACTCGCCGAGGCCGCCGCCGGAGGCGCGGGAGAGCAGCATCCCGCCGAGGGCGCCGCTCAGCAGTGTTCCGCTGGTGACCCCGCGCCGGTGTTCGGGTACGAGCCCGGCCGCCAGCGTGCCGGCCAGCGGTGCGACGACCGTCGCCGTTCCGACCAGGGCGCTCGCTCCGACGAGCGGCGGCAGCGAGGGCGCGGCGGCCGCGGCCAGCAGGCCCAGGCCGGTGGTGCCCAGCAGCGCCACGAGCAGCGGCCGGTGCGGCAGCCGGTCGCCCAGCGGTACGAGCAGGAAGATCCCGGCCGCGTAACCGAGTTGGGCCGCCGTCACCACCAGGGCGGCCGAACCGGCGGAGACGTGCAGTCCGGAGGCGATCACCGGGCCGAGTGCCTGCGGGAAGTAGACGTTGCCGACCGCCACCCCGCAGGCGACGGCGAGAAGCAGGACGACCCGGGGGACGGGGGTGGGAGGGGGAGGGGGAGTGGGGATGTGGATGCGGTCGGCCCCCGTAGCGGGTCGCTTGCGAGTCCCCTTGCGGGTCCCCTTGCCAATTCCCGTGATGATCTCCGCGCGGGTTCCCTTGCAGATCCCCGTAGTGGTTCCCGTGCGGATCCCCGTAGTCGTTCCCGAAGCGGTCCCTGTGGTCGTCGTGCCGGGCCCGTCGTCGGTGCGTCGGTCCGGGCCGGTGGCGGCGTCCGGGTGCGGAGAGGCGGCGTCACTCGCCTCGTCGATGTGCTGCGTCATGTACGCAAGTCCACGACCGGAGAACGCCGTTGCCCAGCGATGTAGTGTCCGGCTTAATGGTCCGGTGATCACCTTCGCGCTCGGCGTCGACGACCTCGCGGGCACCAGGTTCGCGATCTCCCCGCTTCAGGAGGTCATGGGCAGCCTCTGGGTGCTGCGCGATCCCGGCCGGTACCCGCTGCACGGGCCCTGGCGCCGGGCGGCCCTGGCCGCCACGGCCGGGCTCGACATCCGGCCGCTGCTCGCCCTGGTCGGTCCGACCTTTGCCCTCCCCGACTTCCTCACGCCGTGGCCGGCGGCCTTCGCCCCGGCCATCGAGGAGGAACTGGCCGTCGTCCGGCGTACCCCCGCCGCCACCGTCCGCCGCGACCTTCTCGCGACGTACGCGCCGCACCGGCCGCCGGACGGCATCCTGCGCGTGGTCACGGCGCCCGGCGACGCGCCCGTCCTCGCGTACCGGGAGGCGGTCTGCGACCTGCTCCAGCGCTACTGGGACCTGGTCTTCCGGCCGGCGTGGCCGCACCTGCGCCAAGTGCTGGAGGCCGACGTCACCCACCGCGCGCGCCGGCTCGCCACGGGCGGCGTGCGGCTGCTCTTCTCCGACCTCCACCCCAACCTGCGCTGGGGCGACGGTGTCCTGCGCATCGACCGGATGATCGGCCACCACCACGTCGACGCGTCCGGGAGAGGACTGCCGCTGGTCCCCTCCCTGTTCGCCTACAAACCCGTCCCGCCCCTGGGCGCCGACCGGCCGCCGGTGCTGACCTACCCCAGCCGCGGCGTCGCGACGGCCTGGGCGCCGCCGCCCGGTCCGGCGCCGGACGATCTGGTGGCGCTCCTCGGCGCGCCCAGGGCCCGCCTGCTCACCCTGCTCGGCGAGGCCGCGACCACGGCGGCCCTCGCCGGACGCCTGGGCGTGACCCCGAGCGCCGTCTCCCAGCACCTGCGCGTCCTGCACACCACGGGCCTCGTCAGCCGCGTCCGTGACGGGCGGTACGTGCTGTACCGGCGGAGCGTGCTGGGAGACCGGCTGGTGGGGGCGTGAGGGGCGTGAGGGGCGGACGGGGTGTCAAGGGCGCGAGGGGTCTGAACGGCGTGAGGGGCGGACAGGGTGTGAGGGGCGGTCTGGAGTGCGGGGCCCCGGCCCTCGGCGACCGCTGATTCCCTGGCGACCGCTGAGCCTTCGGCGACCGCTGAGCCAACCCCTCCGGCGGCCGCTGAGCCAATCCCTCAAGCGGCTTCCCCCGAGCCGATCCCTCCAGCGACCCCCTAAGCCCCCCCTCGGCCGACCCCCGGTTCAGCCGCCCCTCAGTGCCCCGGATCGCAGCAGGAGTCCCGCCGCAGCAGCCGCCCGACCTCCAGCCACTCGCCGTGCGTCGAACTGCCGCGCCGGGCCGCCGGGGCCTGGTCGCCACCGTAGGCGTCGAGCAGCTTCCGCTGTTCGAACGGGATCCCGCCGCGGAGCACGGACTCCGTGCGCACCAGCGAGTCGAAGTCGGTGAAGGGGTCGCCGTCGACGATCGTCATGTCGGCGAGCTTGCCCGCCTCCAGGGTGCCCAGGTCCCGTTCGGCGCCGAACACCCGGGCCGGGATCGCCGTCGCTGTGCGCAGCGCCTCGGCGGGGGAGAGGCCGTGGCGGTGCAGGGCGCGCAGGCCCATGTGCAGGGAGAGACCCACCGGTACCAGCGGTGCGTCGGTGCCGAGGGCGACGAGGCCGCCGCCGGAGAGGATCCGCCGGTAGACGTCCACCTCGGTACGGAGCGTGGCCAGTTGGTCGCCGGTCGGCCGCTCGGCGGCGGTCTTGCGAACCAGCTCCACGTCCCACGGCGGCATCAGCCGGGTCACCCGCGGGTCCTCGGCGAGCCCCGGCTGCTCGCCGAGCAACGGGGTCGAGGTGAAGATGGTCGCGATCATGTGGAAGTCGGTACGGGTGTAGATCTCCCGCACGTCCTCGTACGCCCGGCCGCTCGCCGACGTGGCGTGCCCGAACTCCAGCCGCTGCGTGGCCTGGAGGTGGGTCGTCAGGTCCTGGCCGAGCTGGACGCCCGGGGTGCACAGGTGGGAACCGGTCCGCACCCCCAGCACCTCGTGGGCGTGCCGGGCCGCCTCCTCGATCACCCAGCCGGGCGCGCGGACGTACGTCTTCACGAAGTCCCAGTCCAAGGCCGCGGCCCGGGACAGCGACCGGCGCAGGCCCTCACGGGTGCGGTGCGCCCGGCCCATGCTGTACGCGACCCGGGCGCCGTCCAGCAGCTCGCCGCAGGTCAGCAGGCGCGGCCCGGCGAGGTCGCCAGCGGCCACGGCCTCCCGGATGCGCGCCTGCTCGTAGGAGGCGCCGCCGAGCGAGACGGCCGTGGTGATCCCGTAGGCGAGCTGGAGGGCGGTCTGCCGGCCGCCGTAGGTGATCTGCCAGGGGTGGGTGTGCGCGTCCCACAGGCCCGGGAGCACCGTCCGCCGCGACGCGTCCACCCGGCGCCGCGCGGCGCGCCGCGCCCGGTGCGGTTCGACGGCGTGCACCCGGCCGTCGCGGACCAGGACGTCGACGTCCTCCCGGACGGTGTTCCCGGTGCCGTCCCAGAACCGGCCGGCGTGCACGACCGTGTCGACGGGGGTCGGGCGGCGGTAGCTCAGGGAGACGGGGACGGTCCGGGCCCGGCCCCCGTCCACGTCGAGCAGCCGCAGCTTCCCGGCCGACAGGTAGAGGATCCGGCGCGAGTCCGCCGACCAGGACGGGTGGTCGGCCGCCTCGTCGGTGAGCCGCCGGGGCGCGCCCGCGGGGGTGCCGTCGGGCTTCACCGGCAGCACCCACAGCGCGGACTCGCTGATCACCGCCATGTGGCGGCCGTCCGGCGACCACACCGGGCCGGAGTCGTAGCGGTCGGCGACGGAGGCGTGCGGGGCCAGGGCGTGCAGCCGGGAGGTGCCGTCGGAGGTGTCGACGACGCGGATGAGGTTGTAGCCCTCGCGGAACCGCTGGTTCAGCCGGTTGCGGTCGCAGTACGCGACGTACCGGCCGTCGGGTGACCAGCTCGGCCGGCCCGGCAGCCCGCCGCCGCCCATCGGCGCGGCCAGGACCCGGTCGGTGCCGGCGGCGAGGTCGCGGACGAGGAGGTTGCCGGACAGGTCGAGGCAGGCGAGCCGCTTGCCGTCGGGGGAGAGCGACGGGCTCACCCGGCCGCCGCCGGCCAGCTCGGTCTCCTCACCGGACTCCAGGTCGTGCCGGCGGACGGCGAGCAGCCCGGAGCGGTCGTCGGCGTAGACCAGGGCCTTGCCGTCGGGCGTCCAGGACGGGCCGAGGAGGTAGCGGGTGGCGTCGGCGCGCACCACCCGGCGGGGCGCCGCGCCGCCGTCCACGTCGGCGACCCAGAGCGCGTTGAGCGCGGCGAACGCGACCCGGCGGGCATCCGGGGACAGCGCCGGCAGGTGCACCGCCCGCACCCGGCCCACGCCGCCGACCTCGACGTCGTACCGCTTGACGCGGTACCGCGGCCGGTCGACCGGCAGCTTCGCGGAGAACGGGACGGTGGCGACGGTCGACGCCGTCGGCTCCTTGCCGCCCCCGGCGGGGGCGACGCGGACGACCCGGAACTGACCCTCGACGGTCAGCAGCAGCTCGTCCCGTGAGATCCACCGCGGCGGCACCGGCTCCACGTCACCCTCGACGGGCACGGCCGCGCCGTCGACGACCAGGGCGCAGGACGCGGTGGGGGCGGCGGTCGTCCGCAGATACGCCAGCCGCCCGCCCGGGCTCACGGCCGGCGTCATGACCTGCGCCTTCGCCGTCTCGGTGTGTTCGACGCGGACCGGCCCCCGGCCGTCGGCCGGCACCGAGGCCACCGTCCGGGACACCAGTGCGTCCTTGGTCGCCTGGCCGCGGACGAACAGCAGCCGCTTGCCGTCCGGCGACCAGACCGGGTCGAAGTCCTCCCAGGCGCCGTCCTGGAGCGGACCGTCCTGGCCCTTCAGCCCGGTCACCCGGGTCAGCGCGCCGGTCCGGACGTCCACCGTCCAGATCCGGTACGGGCTGCCAGCCACCGGGTCGCCCTCGCGCTCCGAGGCGAACGCGATGCGGGTGCCGTCGGGCGACCAGGCCGGTCCCCGGTCGTCCCAGGGCCCGTCGGTGAGCTGCCGGAGCGCGGTGCCGTCGGGGCGCAGCGTCCAGATGTGGAAGCCGCCGCCCCGGTACGCGCAGACGGCCAGCAGCCGGCCGTCCGGCGAGTGCACCGGGCGCGTCGGCTCCAGGTCCGGCGGTGTGATCGCCACGGCGTCCCCGCCCTTCCGGGGCAGCGACCACAGCACGTTCTGCACCTCGGCCACCACGCGGTCGCCGAACAGCGACGCCGAGCCGTTGGTGGCGGCGGTGAAGGACAGCACGGGCGACGAAGCGGAGGCCGCCACCCCACCCACGGAACCCGGCGCCGCCTCCGCCGGCACCGCGACCACCCCGGCCACCCCGGCGACGGCGGCGGTACCCGCGGTGGCCTGGAGGAATCTGCGCCGGGAGAGAGGGGAGAGGCGAGTGCCCGAGGGGCCCTGGACGTCCAACTGTCCTCCTGGGGTGCGGGAGTTGCGCGGGGCGCGAGAGGAAGATCTCGACAGGATCATCATCGTTCACGGTGCGCGGTCCCGGGTCAACACCCAGCGGAAACGGGCCGCCCTCGCGGGGCGCCGGCACTCTTGGGACGCCGGCACCCGGGGGGCGCCGGCACTCTGGGTGCGCCGCCCGCGGGAAGACCGCGCCTGAGGAGACCGCGCCTGAGGTCATCGGCGCCTCGGCATCGACACCTCCTCGGGATCACCGCCTTCTCGGGAGCCCCCCTCGCGATCACCACCCTCTCGGAATCGCTGACCATGTGGGAACGCTGACCTCATGGAATGGACCACCGTGGGATGGAATGGACGACCGCGGGATGGAATGGATCACCGCGGGATGGAATGGATCACCGCGGGCCGATCACAACCCCTCCACCTTGAACGCGTCCTGCTCGATGAGCAGCTTGTCGAGCCGTGCCTTGTCGACCCGGTTGGTGATCTCGTCCACCTCCTGCCGGTCCCGCACACACTTGGCCAGCGTGAACGCCGACGACACCACGAAGATCAGCCCCAGCGCCAGGAACCCCCGCTCCCAGGCGCCCACCGGCAGCTTCACGATCCCGACCGCCAGCGCCGCCAGCGACAGTCCGAAGGAGAGGGCGGCCTGGATGTAGAACGCGGTGGTCGTCGGCCGCTGTATCGATGGAGTACTCATGCCCGGCAGCGTCCCGGACCGGGGCCACGGGCCACATGAGTACCCCTACTCATCTCCACCCCCCACTCCCGGGCCCCCTACCCATGCCCCACCGGGCCCCACCCCCGCCCGGCCCCGGCCCACCCCCGCCAAACCCGTGCGCGACCACCCCACGGCGTGCGGTATTGTTCTCTTGCGCGGTCGGCAAGGGCACCAGCCCAAGCCGGACGAGCACCGGGACGTGGCGCAGCTTGGTAGCGCACTTGACTGGGGGTCAAGGGGTCGTGGGTTCAAATCCCGCCGTCCCGACGGTACGAAAGAGCCTCTGATCAGCGGGAAACCGCAGGTCAGAGGCTCTTTTCGTAGGGTCAGCGGACGATGCGCAGGTGCCGCACCGGGGCGGGCTCTGGGACCAGTTTGGGACCAGGGGCCTCTCGGCGGCTTTCGGTGAGGTAGCGGCTGAGGGCGGCGCCGGCCAGGTGTATCGACCGGCGGTCGGGGTGCAGGTACCGCTGTGTCGTGGTGATCGAACCGTGCCCGGCGATCATGCGCAGCACGTGCAGGGGGACACCGGCGTCCGCCATCCACGTCAGCCCCGTGTGCCGCAGATCGTGGCGGCGCAGGTGCTCGTATCCGAGGCGGACGACGACCTCGTCCCAGTGGGTGGCGTCGCGCAGGATGGCGGTGGTGATGCGTCCGCCGAGCGGTCCGGTGAAGAGCCGGGCCATGGGGTCGTGCCCGACCGCGTCGAGCCGCGCACCGACCATGGGGCGGAGCTCGGGAATGATGGGGACCGATCGGCGTCGTTTGCCCTTGGTGCCCTTGTCGATGAGGCCGCCGGGGCCCGGGGTGGTCTGGCGGCAGCAGTTCCACATCCAGGTGCGGCGGTCGATGTCCTGGGCGCGGACGCCGGAGACCTCGCCGATGCGGGCGGCGGTGCAGGCGGCGAAGCGGACGGCGTCGCCCCAGCCCAGGTATTGGTCGTGGGAGCGCTCGACGAGGGCGTTGGCCAGGTCGTCCAGGGCGTCCCAGTCGCGCAGGGCGAGGGAGCGGGGATCGTCGAGTTCGTCCTCGACCTGCTGGTACGTTCGCTGCCAGCCGGTGATCTTGGCGGGGTTGACGTCGATGATGCCGTCGCGGACGGCCTGCTCCATAACGCGGTTCAGCGGGGCGATGGAGTTCTTCACCGTGGAGCGGCCGTGTCCGTCGGCGATCCAGCCGTAGACGGTGCGGTCGACAACTCCGTTGGTGACGACGGGAATCTCGAGGTGCCCGATCGCGGGGACGACGCGCAGCCGCCAACCCGCACCGTACGGGTCCATGGTCTTGGGCTCCAGGCCGCGCATGGCCAGGTCCCACTCCAACTCCCCGTACTCGGCGAGCGACATGGTCGCCACCGCGGGACTGACGCCGCGCCGGGCGATGCGCTCCATCCGTTTGATCCAGGACTGCGCATCGTCGTCGGTGGGCAGCATCTGTGAGCGGGACAGGCGCTCGCCCGACTCGGGGTCGTACCAGCGGACCCGCGCCCGGTGCGGGTTGGGGAAACCCTCCCGATACTCCACGTCCACCGTCAGCTTCACGCCGATCGGCGGCATCTGCTTTATCACCGGGCGGCCCGCGCGGGGTCGATCCGGCAGCCTGAAAGCCACTGTTGCACGTCACGGGCGCTGTACATCACCGCCCGCGGCGAGAGCCGCACGAAGGGCGGCCCCTGCGGCGGCCTGGCGGTGCGCCACCGGCGGATGGTCGAGGGGTCGCGCTTGAGCAGGTGGGCAACCTCCTCGGTGGAGAGCCATTCGGCGTTCACGGTGCTCGCCGGAGCGTCGTCGGTTTCGAAGTGAGCGGATATGTGCGGTGGCGCGTGATCGTGCATGGGCATCCTGGGCGTGAAGAGCGCGGTTCCGAATTCCCGTAGCGGCAACCGGTTGTCCGGCTGATTCCGGCGAGACGCAACAGTAGGTCGATCTCTCCGGAAGTCCACCTGCACGGGCGCCGATTCTCTGACGGAGAACAGGCAGTAGAACCAGTTTCTTCAGCAGCCCCGGTTTGGGTAACCGGTGATCCCTTGGTATAAGCGTGCACAAGCCCGCAGATTCAGCCTCTTGAAAGGGCCTCGTCGCAGAGGGATTCTGGTGGAACGAGCCTCCGCGGTGGTCCGTGGCGTCGGATGGACGGCACGAGGACTCCCCAGCCCCGCGGCTGGTCAATGGAATACTTCCGAGCTCCGATGAGGTTGACTCCGTTCAGTTGACGAGGGGGTGTTGGAAGCGAAGCTATTCCATACGAAAGGCGTCGTGACCGAGGTGACATCGAACCTCGCCGAGGCCGAGGTGGACGTGCAAGCCCTTGTCGAGGCAAACCTCGAGGCGATGCTCGGCGTGCGCTTCCTGGCGAGCGAGTACAGCACGGGGCCTGTGCACGGCGGCCGGATCGACACGCTGGGAATCGACGAGAACGGTGCCCCGGTAGTCATCGAGTTCAAGCGTGCGACGGATGCCGGTGTGATCAACCAGGGGCTCTTCTACCTGTCATGGCTCGTGGACCACAAGGCGGAGTTCGGGCACCTGGTCCACGATCGGCTCGGTGCAGCGGTCGCGGCACAGGTGCTGTGGAGCGCGCCGAGGCTGATCTGCATCGCCGGCGACTTCACCCGTTACGACGTGCACGCTCTCCGGGAGCACCGGCGCAGCATCGATCTGGTCCGTTACCGCTTCTTCGGCGACGACCACTTCGGCCTGGAGACCGTCGCCTCCGTCGCCGCCCAGACGGCACTGCCGCGCGCCCGCCGGACGAGCGTTATCGCGGAACCCCTCCGCGCGGCTGAGGGGGCGATGGAGGAGCTGTACGCGGAAGTTGACCAGGTTCTGCTGGGGCTCGGTGACGACATCACCAAGGTCCAGCGCAAGACCTACCGCGCGTACCAGCGCCTGCGGAACTTCGCCTGCGTCTGCCCACCGCAGAAGAACAAATTGCTCGTCTATCTCAAGGCCAACCCCAAGGAGGTCGAGCTCGTCCCCGGATTCACCCGGGACGTCACGGGGCTCGGCCACCACGGGACCGGCGACCTGGAAGTGCAGATGCGCACGGACCGGGACCTAGATGTATTGATCACGAGCGTTGTTGACACTCGCAGGTCTTGATCATGGCGAAGACCTCCGGTGTGGTGGAGCTGTCTAGGACTGCACCGCACGGAGGTCTTCGTGTCCCACCGTAATGCCCGGCTGACCGTTCACGGCAGGCGGCTGCTCATCGAGCGTGTCCGCTCCGGCCGTCCCGTCGCGCATGTCGCGGCCGAGATGGGCATCTCGCGGCCCACGGCCCACAAGTGGCTGTGCCGCTGGAAGGCAGAGGGAGAAGCCGGCCTGCACGACCGTTCCAGCCGGCCCCACAGGACTCCGCACCGGACGTCGGCGGACACCGAGGACCGGGTCTGCCGTCTGCGGCAAGAGCGCAAGCTGGGCCCGGCCCGCATCGGCCCGATCCTGGGCCTGCCCGCCTCGACCGTCCACCGCATCCTGACCCGGCACGGCCTGAACCGCCTGGCCTTCCTCGACCGGCCCACCGGGCAGGTCATCCGCCGCTACGAACGCAGCCGGTCCGGCGAGCTGGTCCACGTGGACGTCAAGAAACTCGGCCGCATCCCCGACGGCGGAGGCTGGCGCGTCCACGGCCGTGCCGCCTGCCCCGACCGCCGCCGCACCACCGGCTTCGACTACATCCACTCCGCCGTCGACGACCACAGCCGCCTGGCCTACAGCGAAGTCCACCCCGACGAGAAGGCCGCCACCTGCGCGGCCTTCCTCAAACGGGCCGCGGCCTTCTTCGCCGCCTGCGGCATCGTGCGTATCGAACGCGTCCTGACCGACAACGCCTGGCCTTATCGCAAGAGCTTCGCCTGGCGGCAGGCACTCGCCGATCTGGGCGCGACCGGCAAGCTCACGCGCATCTACCGGCCGCAGACCAACGGCAAGGTCGAACGCTTCAACCGCACCCTGCTCGACGAATGGGCCTACCTACGGCCCTACACCAGCAACGACGAACGCACCGCGGCCCTGGCAGACTTCCTGCACGGCTACAACCACCATCGCTGGCACACCGCACTCGGCGGCCACCCACCGATCAGCCGCGTAAACAACGCTTCAGGTCAATACACCTAGAGCGTGCCCAGGACCTGTTCCGGCTCAGCTACGCGGCGGCGTAGGCGCCAGCGGCTGGGTCGGCATGTGCCCGGGCAGCGGGGACTGAGGTTGTCAGTTTGGTCTCGTTGCGACTTCTCGACGCGGCGGTCATGGACGGGCGATGGATTTCCCATGGTGCAGTGGATCCCCAGTTTCGCTAACCGGGGATCCACTGCTAGATGCGCTGCATTGGAGGACGGAAATCCCCGCACTACCAGTCGGGCGGTTCGGCGGTGCCATCGCACGGTTGATGGTGTTCGATGACGCCCCGGTTCGGATTGGCGCGCGGAGACTCACAACGCTGGGTCGCGCGAAGGGAGCCGGTGAGCTCTCGCCGGCTCCCTCCAGTCCAGAGACGAACCAGCAGCATGGCGGCTCTCACCGGCCGGTGTGTCCACGGAAAGGCTGCCATTCGACACGATCTGGGCCGGTGAGGAGGCTGTGGTGTTGCCGTGCTACAAGAAGTCGCTGACCGGTGTTTCGGAAACGGCGAAGGTCCACTTGACGCCGCAGCCGGTGGGGTCGACCGGACGAGGATCACGCTGCCGCCATACGAGAAGTTCAGGCGTACCTGGCTTCGGGGCGGCCGCCACCTCTTGACTCGGGAGCAAGCCGGGCACACCCGGTGACAGCATCAAGTGTCATCAAATGTCCCAGATCCAGGCCAGATCGCTGTAGGGGGGTGGGGTGGTGTCAGCGGGGTTCCAGACCGTGGGATGGTCGACAACGGTGAGTCTGGGCGGGGCGATGGTGAGCCCGGGGTTGGTGTAACGGGCGCTGGTGGCGGTGAAGTGGGCAGTGACCGGGACCCAGGCGGGCAGGTCTGCGGCGTAGCGGCGCAGTGCGGGCCGGGGGTCTTCGAAGAGGCGTTGTTGCAGTTGCAGCATCTTGCCCAGGAGCCGTTCATACAGGTCCCAGACAGCGATGAGACTGGTGGTCAGGTCGGTGCCGTGCTCTTCGGCGACGACGGAGACGATGCTGGAGGCGGCTCCGACCTGGCCGAGGACGAGTTCTTTGGCGATGGAGAGGACGTCGTTGATGAGGGCGCAGGCTTGCAGGACGGTGACCGAGAACGCACGGAGCACGGGGTCGGCGTACTCGGTGGCGGTGAGGGTGTAGCCGCCGCCGGCAGGGGGCAGCGCGCACAAGGTCATCAGCCCCGCCTTCTGCCACCGCATGCGCAGCCACTCGCCTACGGTGGGCGGCTGTGGCCGGGCGTCCAGGGCGATGCGCCAGAGCTGGCCGGTGAACCAGACGGCGTTCTCGGCGAAGAACCGCTCTGCCCCTGACGGTTCCAGCGCGGCGGCGAATTCGGTGCGCCAGTCACGCAACGCGGTCAGCCAATGATCGTTCGGATGCGGGGCCATCGGCGGCCAGTTGACAACACGGATGGCTTCACAGACGTGTGCCATCAAGGCGGGCAGGTTGCCGGCGAGGGTGTCGAGGTGGTCATCCCACAGGAACGCCCAATAGAACCACGCCGCGGCCGCGCGGGCGGCCGGCGGGGTCAGATTCGGCAGTGCCCCCGCCGTCAGGTAGCCCAGATTCTGTGTGGCGCCGTGCGAGTCTTCCTCGCACAGGCCGTGGTCGGTGGCCCATCGGCGGCCGTAAGCGTCCAGTGCTTCGGGCCCGTCGGGGTGGAAGACCAGGGGGACCGGTGACCAAATCTCCACTTGGTCGACGGGCAGGCCGGTGAGCTCCGACAGTGTCTTGGCCGCCATGGCAGTCATCCTTCAAGTGAGGGGAAGGATCGGTCGGTCGCCTGCGGAGCGTTGACGGCGGCCTTGTCGATGGGGTCGGCGTGCGGGCGGCCGCGGAAAGGCACGACCTGCCGGATCCTGATCTCACCCGTCGCGAGCCCCAGCGCCTGGGCCGGTTCCATGGAGGTCTCCTAGGTTCAGATGGTGCGGTGGACCGCCCGGTTGGCCATGACGGCGAGTTCGGACCTGGCTGGGCCGTCGGGGCACAGCCGGTGCAGGATCTCCAGAGCTCGCTCCAGGTGGTGGCGGACCCGGTCGTGAGCGGCGGCCCGGCCTCCCGCCTCCTCGATCAGCTCCGCGCACCGGTCGGCCGCGCCCGCGCGGGAGGCAGCACCCTGGGCGAGCATCGACCGCAGCGAGGCAGCCGCCTGCCCCTGAGAGGCCAGTGCCGCCAGGAGCGGGTAGCTGTTACGTCCCTCGGTCAGGTCGCCGCGGTGTGGCTTGCCGGTCTGTGCGGGGTCTCCCCACAGGTTCAGCAGGTCATCGGTGATCTGAAAGGCAGCCCCTACATGAAGGCCGAACGTCCGCAGCACAGCGATGTGCTGATCGGTGGTTCTCGCGGTCAGGCCGCCCAGTGCGCACGCCGCCCCGATTAGCGCCCCCGTCTTCCCGTCACACACCGCCCCATAGGCATCGGGGTCCTGCGGGACGCGGGTGTCGGCCCACTCGCCGCCGATCATGGCCTGCACCGCTCTGGTCAGCTCCGCCACCCCGTAGGTGTTCAGCGGGTGCCCAGCCGCGTTGAGCTCCTGCACGGCCAGGAAGAACAGTGCGTCCCCGGCCAGGATCCCCGCCGCTGGCCCGTGCCTGGCCCACACGGTCTCCCGGCCCCGGCGACAGCGGTCGCCGTCGATGAGGTCGTCGTGCAGCAGAGAGGCGTTGTGGACCAGTTCCACCGCCACGGCCGCGTGCACGGCCTCGATTCCGTCACCACCCATGGCCCGGTCCCACGCCAGGGTCAGGGCCGCACGGTACAGCTTCCCGGCATCCAACGGCGCCTCCCGCTGCCCGGACGAGCCGAAATGCCAGAAGGCCAGTTCTCCCACGGCGGGAGGAAGGCTTTCCAGTGCCTTGCTCAACCGCGGGACGACCACGTCACTGGCCGTGCCGACAGGTCTCAGGCTCACAGGTGTTCCTCCCATGGCGGCGCGACGTGCCCGCCGGTAGGGGATGCATCCATGGCGGAATGGATTGTGACCGACCGCCACCACGAACTGAGATGCGATAACCAGCCGCTTACTGAGCGTTTCGTCCCCTGGATCTGTGTGGTTCCAGCGGGTCAGGCGCCGCGCGGGTTCGGGGTGGCTTCGCCGGTGATCCACCTGTCCATAACCGACCTCATCGTCCGCCGTCTCACCGGCGACAGCACCCTCTCCTGGCGCGACCCGACGACATCACACTGAAGTTCCCCATCTAGAAAAATACCGGGAGAAAACGGCCTTTGAGATGAATTTCGTCACTACCCGGGTTGGGCTCGGACCGCTTTTCCGCTGGGACTTTGGATGTGTGCTGTCCTGGACGTGCCGGACAGAGCCTCGGCGGCACGACGTTCCGGAATTTTCGTGGTCGCCACGGCTCAGAACCATCGTCTGTTCGCCGGTGGGGCGGAAGCCGTGGACACTGAGCATGGCCTGGGGGCGTAGGGGGCGGTCACGGCGCCAGGGTGTTTGGGGCGTCAACCGAGCCGGACGCGGGCTTGAAGGGTGGGGTCGGGCAAGTGGGCTCGATTCGCGAGGCCCGGACGGACGGGTGCCGGCCGAGGGTGTGGGGTTATCGGGTGATGCGCTGCGTGGGGGATGCGGGAGGGCGGGTGACGCGGGGTGGTCCGGCCCGGGCGGCTGTCGGTGCAGGAGGCGTGAGAGGTCGGGTCGGTGGCGGTGGGGGTGTGATGGCCCGTTGCCAGCGGGTGCGGACGGCGCTCAGCTCGGCGAGGGTGCGGCGGCTGCCGGTGATGAGCTGGTGGGGGCTGTTGGTCGGATCGTCCGTGAACGCCTGGATCCGCAGGGCGGCGAGGTGGGTGTGCGCGAGCAGGGCACGCCGAAGGACGCGCTCACCCCAGTGTTCCGGCGAGCCGACCGGGGTCGACACCAGGGCCATGAGGTGGGCCGGTGTGAGGCCGGCGGTGAGCAGGCCGCGGTACTGGGCCTCCCGGAGCACCGTGACCAGATCGGACGGGATCACCTCGGTGTGCCAGGGCTGTCAAGGATCCGGTAGCGGTACGGCGGGCGCCCCGCGCAGGAGGGGCCGGTCAGGGCGACGGAACCCGTCAGCCCCGCTGACACTGACGCGCTGGGGCACCGTCCCCAGACTGCCAGCTTGACAGGCAACCGGAAGGTTGCCAATCTGGGCGGTAGGGGTTGGATGACATGGACGAAGTGTTCAAGGCGCTCGCGGACGCGAGTCGCAGGCGGCTGCTGGACCGGCTGAACGAGCGGGCCGGGCAGAGTCTGCGCGAGCTGTGCGCGGGGCTGGAGATGTCCAGGCAGGCGGTGTCCAAGCACCTGGCGGTGCTGGAGGGCGCCGGCCTGGTCACGGCGGTCCGGCACGGCCGGGAGAGGCTGCACTACCTCAACCCCGTACCCATCCACGATGTCGCGGACCGCTGGATCGGCAGGTACGAGCGGGGCCGGCTGGCCGCGCTCGGCAATCTGAAGCACGCCCTGGAAGGAACGGCGATGAGCAAGCCCGAATTCGTCTACACGATCTACATCCACACCACACCCGAGAAGCTGTGGGAGGGGCTGACCAGCCCGGAGTTCCTCAAGCAGTACCACGGCGGCTGGGCGCCGTCCTCCGACTGGCAGGCCGGCTCGAAGGTGCTGTGGCCGGTCGAGGACGGCGGCGAGCCGCAGGACCTCGGCCAGGTCGTCACCGAGTCGGAGCCCGGCAAGCGGCTCGCCTACACGTGGCACACGCTGCAGCCGATGCACCAGGAGATGTTCGGCATGAGCGACGCGGAGTTCGCCGAAGCGGTCAAGGAGCGCTCGAAGGTCACCTTCGACATCGAGCCGGCCGAGGATCCGGAGCTGGGCATGAAGCTGACCATCACCCACGACGGTTTCACCTCGGCCGAATCCAAGATGCTGGAGGGCGTAAGCGGCGGCTGGACCATGATGCTGTCGGAGCTCAAGACGATCCTCGAGAAGGCCTGACCGTTTTTCGGCAGGCCGCTGCCACCGGATCGGCGCCACACGTTCGACCTCGGGTCGGCGGATGCCGGGGGCGGCAAAGATATCCTTGATGACCAGTGCGACGGGAGAGCAGTAGTAGGAGGCGCGTGACAGGCCCGCTTCGCACTTCCCGTGCACAGGTGGCAATATCGCTCTGATCCGGCCCCGCTTCTCCGGCTTGAGTGGGCCCCTTTCGTGGATCGACGAGGATTTGATCTCGGGCCGAAGCGGACCCGGCTTCCGGCTCGACTTGGCCCCGCTGGGGCTAGCGGTCGGGTAGCTCCGCTGGCTCGGTGCATGCGTGAGATCGTGGGCAGATGACCGCCACTGCTGAGAAAGCGCTCCCGAGGCGGCCAGACGACCGCAATGCGTCCATCCTGCGCTTCGCAGTGGAACTCGTTGCCTGGGTCACAACGCCCTGGGCACTGGCCGGTTATTCGTGGTTGCTTGCCGTTCTGTCCGTGGTGCTCCTGATCGGCCTCCCAACATGTTTGTCCACTCCGGGTGACAAGAACAGCGTGATCATTGCAGTGCCCGGCTGTGTCACGATTCTTCTGGTCCTGCTCCAGGCCGCCGCGGCCGTGACGTTCTCGTGGTCGGTCTGGCCGGCGTGGGCGGCAGGCTCGGTAACATTGCTGGCTATGGCCATTTTCGTCACCGAGCGCCGACGCTGGCGGTGGCTTCTGTCAGCCCGACAAACCGCCAACTGAGTCCCCTGGCACGGGAGTCCAGGGCCTATTTCGCCTGCTGCCTGGCCTTGGTCCGTGCGAGGCGGTAGGACTCGGTGCCGGTTTCGACGATGGTGTCGTTGAAGGTGAGGCGGTCGACGATGGCCGCGCAGAGACGAGGGTCGGTGAAGGTCTTTGTCCAGCCTCCGAACGATTCGTCGGAGGCAATCGCGACGCTGTTCTTCTCTTCACGTTCGGTGAGAACCTGGAAGAGCATCCCGGCTCCGCGCCGGTCCGGTTCGAGATAGCCCAGTTCATCGATGCAGAGAAGATCGGCACGTCCGTAACGGGCACGCCGACGCCTCGGCGGAGGCGGCCTGCCGTTTCGCCGAGGCCGCGCACCCTACGGGTTGGAGCGCCGTCGCTGTCGAGGACGCCGTGGACGCGATCGGCACCCTGGTGGGGGCGCTCTCTCCCCTGGACCCATACTCCGCGCGGCTCCTCGCCCCGATCACGGACGCGACCGCGGCGCTGCTCGAGCACCTCGTGCGTTCCCAGAGCGATGACCAGACCGCCGTCATCACTGACGTCCCCGCCCGACAACGGCGACGTCGGCTCGGCCCCGGCCGTCAGCACGACCACGGGACGCGATAGCCCCGCCCGGCCGAGACCGCGTCCGCCGCGCTGGTCGAGCCCCTCCCCGTCCACGGAACCGGCGCCTACGGGCTCGTCCTCGCCTCCGGTCGAGCTCAGCGCGGGGCGGAGGCCGCGCGTGGTGTGGAACCTCGTCGCCGCGGTGGGCAGCCGTCCCTCCACCGGTACGCGCACCGACTGGCACTGCGGTCCCGGCCGGGCTGCGAGGGGCTCGCCGGCTGAGGACGCCCGTCCGCCGGCTCCGCTGAGAAGGACGCCGGCCGTCGCGGCCCCGGGGTTCAGCGGGGCGCGGGGCCGGCGGCTACCGCGGCCGCCGCTCTCGGCGACGCGCTCGTCAGGTTCGGACCGAGCACCTACGCCCGCACTCTGGACTCCGGACAGGTCATTGCCGGCATGAGCCCCGACTCGGCGCAGCAAGTCGCCTCTACTCTGGCCGGCAAGGAGGCGGATCGGAAGGGGCGAAGGCGGGGGCTCGGCCACGGCCGGAGGGGCATCGGGGCCACCATCGTGCCCCGGTGGCGAAGGGGCGGCTGCAGGGCACCGTCCGTCTCGGCGCTCTCCCGGCCGGCAGCAGGGACGCCCTACTCGCTGAGCGATTTCGCCCGCACGGCCTGCCCGCGAGCCGTAGGGTCCGTCCATGGGCGACTTCTACGTGCCGCACGCCTTCTCCGACATCGACGCGCACCCCCGCCCCGTGCGCCTGGTCAACGCGCTGTACCGTCTGCGGGCCGATCCGTTCTTCGTCTCCTACAAACAGCGCTTACGCCACCTTTTGCGAGCCCAGGCCGGCCGGCGCTTCCTCGATGTCGGAGCCGGCACGGGAGACGCCGCTCGGGAACTCGCCGAGGAGTCCGGCGCCCAGGTCGTCGCCTGTGACCTGTCCCGGATCATGTGCACCGAGATGAAGCACGCCGGCCTGCGGCAGGTCGCCGTGGCCGACGGCCACCGCCTGCCGTTCAAGAGCGCGCGCTTCGACGGGGCTTGGGCAGACCGCGTCCTGCAGCACGTCGAGGATCCCGACCGGGTGCTGGAGGAGATGCTGCGGGTCGTCCGTCCCGGAGGCAGGATCGTCGTCTGCGACCCGGACACCGCGACCCAGGCCCTGAACATCGAGGACCACCGCTTGGCCGCCAAGATCCTGGGCCTGCGCCAGACGGCCGGCATCCGCCACGGCACCTTCGCCCGCCGCGTCCCCGGCCTTCTCACCGCACGCGGTCTGCTCGACGTCCAGGTCGAGGCACGTACCCTGCTCGTCCGAAACAAGCGCACCATCGACGACATGATGGGCGTCCGCGACTGGGCCGACGCCTTCGCCGACCGCGGCTACATCGACCGGTCCGAGGCACAGCGTTACAACACGCTCCTCGATGAGGCGATCGAGGGCGGTCAGTTCCTGTACTCCGTCACCTATTTCCTCACCTCCGCCACCGTCCGGTAGGCGACGAGGGCGCCGCCACCTGATCCCGTCGGCCTGCCCCACAGTCGGGCCGCAGGGCCCATCGCCCTCACCCTGCTCGGCGCCGACCTCGATGAACAGCAGCGGCACCCGTTCCGCGAGGCGGTGAGCACGATGTCGGCGTGCGCGCTCGCTGACGCCGCCGGCCCGGAGAGCCGGAGCGCGGGCGCGGTGGAGGACGCGGGCCGCCGCCCTGGAGGTGCCGGCCGGCGCCCACGCGCATCTCGACCCGGAGTGCGCGGAGATTCTGTCCGTCGTGCCCGTTGCCGCGGCCGCCGTTCTGGAGCGCGCCGAGCACGCCCGGACCGGCGGCAGCCGGCAGGACCACGGCCCACGGCCGGGGCGGCTCCGGGACCGGCACGGCACTTCGGCAGGCGCTGACCGTGCACGGCCTCACCCGGCACCGCGTCCACCAACTCGGAGCGGCGCTGGTCACCGTGACCTTGGACGCCGCCGATGCGCAGGCCCGGCTGAGGACGACCGGCCGCCCGACGTAGGTGGCAGGGTGCCGGCGGTCCGTCTCCGACTGCGCGACCGGGCGCGGTGTGTGGTTAGCGCAGGAGAACAGAACCTCATGCCATTCGCAAGGGTGCCACCATTCAGCACATGCACGCATCCGAGAACGGACTCGTCTTCCCATGGTGCTGCGTGACTGGTCTCCTGGAAGGGCTCGCACGGTGTGGACGGTGTGAGGCACCCGCTGAAATCGATCAGCGCCGGGCTCTGAGACGCAGGGTTTCGCCCAGCCACGGGAGCTCAGTCTTCCATGGGCCGTACTTCCCCATAGCGTCGCACGATGTGAACAGCGGAGGAGGCGCATACGCATGTATCAGAGCACTCCATTCGACCTGCCCTTCGCTCCGGTGGATTTACCCGACCTCACCGATGCTCGGGAACGTCACCTGCGGTGGGTCAGTCACTTCGGGCTGCTGCGCGGCGAAGCAGCGTTCAAGACGTATGTGGACTGGGCGCTGGATGCGGCCGCGGTACTTTTCCACCCCCAGCCGGTGGGAGCCGATCGTGACCTGGCCATCGACTTCTACGGTTGGCTGGTGTTCTGGGACGGTCAGTTCGACAGTCCCCTGGGGAAAGACCCTGAGGAAGCGGCACGCATCGTTGACCAGGTAGTAAGCGTGGTGCGCCACCGCCCACGCGGGGGGCTCGCGGCCGACAGTCTCGCTCCGGCAGCGCAGGCATTGCAGGACCTGTGGCGCCGCGAAATCGTCGGCATGTCATCACGTTGGCAGGAGCAAGCTGCTGAGAACTGGGCCGCCTACCTCACCGCCCACCTGACCGAGACGGTCAATCGCCACCACCACGTCTCCTTCACCCTGGATGAGTTCCTGCGGGTCAGGGATGCGGCGGGCGGAATGGCCGTGATTCTGGATTTCGCCGAGAGGCTGAACAACTTCGAACTGCCCGGCGCAGTCCGGTCACACCCTGTCGTGCAGGAAATGCGGCAGATCACGGTACGCGTCGTCGACTTCGTCCAAGACGCACTGTCTTTGGAGAAGGAAGCAGCGCGCGGAGAACCGCACAACGCGGTACTCGTCATCGCACACGAGCGCCGGTGCACGCGCGAACAGGCCGTCGGCGAAGTGCAGGCACGGGTACGCGTCCTCACCGACCGTTTCCTTGACCTGGAGGCACGGATGCCGTCGGTGTGCGATGAGCTCCACTTGGCCCTGGCCGAACGGGAGTCCACCTACCGTTACATCGATGCCATGCGCACCACCATGCGCGGCAACTACGACTGGTGCCGCACCTCGCCCCGCTACGCGAGCCGCTCCGTCACACGGCCGGACGAGCCCGGATACCTCACAGAGATCGTCACCATCGGCATGGCCGGCATCTGACCTGGCGCACGGATCGCTAGCGCGGGCACCGCAACCTGAATCTTCTCGGCAGCAACAGCTTCACCGCCAGCGTCCCGGCCGCCGGCGCCCTGCGCCCGCTACGCGACCCCGACGGACCCGAGCCGGACGAGGACGACGACAGCGAGGAATGACCGCCCGAGGCCCTGCGGTGGCGGAGCGGACCCACGCACGAGTCGTCACGGGCGGACCGTAAGGCCGTCCAGGGTGAGGTCGAGCAGGCGCTCGGCCTGCGGTCGGTGTTCAGCACCCGCCGAGGTGAGGGCGATACCTTCCAGGGCCGCACCGATGTCGGTGGGCCGGATGTCAGTGCGGATCGCCCCGGCGGCCGTGCAAGCGTCCATGAGTGAGGTGATGGCGGCCTGGATCATTTCCCGGCTGTGACCATAAGGATTGCTTCCCGTCGCGGCGATGGCGCGCAGGGCGTCGATCATGCCGTACTTGGCGGTGACGTAGTCCAGGAACAGGCGTGTCCACGCACGCAGCGCCTCTACTGGCGGCTTCTGCGCAAGTAGAGCGGGGGCGGCGTCGCACAGGTGGGCCACCTCGTTGCGGTAGACCGCCTCTATCAGGGCCTCCCGGGTGGGGAAGTTGCGGTACAGGGTCGCACTGCCCACGCCTGCTTCCTTGGCGATGCGTTCCAGGTGTGCATCCAGCCCCTCCGTCGTGAAGACGCGTACCGCGGCCGTAAGGATCTTCTCCCTGTTCCGCCGCGCGTCAGCCCGCAGCGGGCGAAGCGTCCCGTCGGTCATCAGTGCTCGCCATCCCCTCTTCGAAGCCTTCCGAACTTGCTAACCGGATGCGCCCCCACTTACGGTGGGGCTAACTGGGGGCACCTCCGGTTTCACTGTAGGTCACAGTACTGACCTGCGCGCACCGCATGGAAGGAAGTCGATCATGTCGGGCATCCAGGGCAAAGTCATCGCGATCACAGGTGCCAGCAGCGGCATCGGTGAGGCAACTGCGGCCTACCTCGCCGAAAGGGGCGCCCAGCTCGTGCTCGGAGCCCGGCGCGAGGACCGGCTGAATGCCGTCGTGGACGGCATCACGGCGAAGGGCGGCACCGCCACCGGCGTCCTCGTCGACGTCACGCGTCGCGAAGACCTCCAGCGCCTGACGGGCACGGCCATCGACCAGTACGGTCGACTCGACGTCCTGGTCTCCAATGCGGGCACGATGGCCGTCTCGCCGTTCGACGACCTGCGCCAGGACGACTGGGACGCCATGGTCTCCACCCACATCACCGGCCTGCTCAACGGCATCGGGGCGGCTCTGCCCATCTTCCGCCGGCAGTGCTTCGGCCAGTTCGTCAACGTCGGCTCCACCGCGGCCTACGTCGTCAAAACCCCACAGGCGGTCTACGCGGCCACCAAAACGGCGGTAAAGGTGCTGACCGAGGGCCTACGCCAGGAGTCGGGATCCAACCTGCGCGTCACCCTCGTCTCACCCGGCTTCACCAACACCGAAGGCGTCGGCAAGGGAGCCAGCCCTGAAGCCGCGGCCGCATTGACCCGGCAGCGGGACGAGATCGCCATGCCGCCCTCGGCGATTGCCTCCGCCATCGGCTACGCCATCGAACAACCCGACGGCGTCGATGTCAGCGAGATCGTCGTCCGCCCCACCGTGCAAGCCTGACAGCGGCGAGTCGGGCTACTCGAAACCGCCGCCCTGTCGTCAAACGATGGCGGGCTCAAACGGTCGGTGCATCACTGCTGTTCAGAAGGTCATCGTAGACCTCTGCGGGAGTGCGGTAGCCGTGGGTCTTGCGTGGACGGTGGTTGAGCTCGTGGGCGATGGTGCCCAGGTCAGCCTGGCTGAACGTGCGGAGGTCAGTTCCCTTGGGGAGGTACTGCCGTAGCAGCTGGTTGGTGTTCTCGTTAGTGCCGCGTTGCCACGGGCTCCGTGGCCTGTAGAGGTAGATCGGCATCCGGGTCTCGGCGGTGATGCCCTGGTGCTCGGCTATCTCCCGGCCGCGGTCCCAAGTGAGCGTCCGCCGCAGTTGGGGCGGGATTCTGAGGAGGCTCCTGGTGAGGTGCGGGGTGACCTGCTCGGCCTTGATGCCGTCGGGCAGCGCGACGATGGTCGTGTAGCGGCTGGTGCGCTCGACCAGCGTGGCGACAGCCGAGGGCCGGGTGCCCATCACGAGGTCGCCCTCCCAATGGCCGGGGACCTTGCGGTCCTCGACCTCGGCGGGGCGGGCGGTGATGGACACCATGCCTCGGATGATCCCCCGGCCCGTGGGCCGGCGGGCGAGCTTCGGACGGCGCATCGGCCTGCCTGACCTCAGCCGCTGGGTGAGGCTGCGGTCGATTGCTTGGCGCCGGCGAGGGTCGTAGAGCGAGAGGTAGATCGCTTCATGCGAGATCTGCATGGAGGCGTCACCAGGAAACTGCCGTCGCAGCCATCCTGCGACCTGCTCGGGCGACCAGCACAGAGCCAGCTTGGCCTCCACCAGGGCGCGCAGAGCGGGTCGTTGAGTGAGCTTGGCCTGCTTGGGTCGGCGCCCGCGTTCGTAGGCGGCTGTATCGGCGGTGGCGGCTCGGTCGCGGTCTCGGCCGCCGTTGCGGGAGATCTCGCGGGAGACGATCGAAGGGGACCGGCCCAGCCGCCTGGCCAGATGCCGGGCCGATTCCCCGGCGGCGATGCCGCGAGAGATCTCCTCCCTCTCGCTGCCATTCAGGTGCCGCTCTGACCGCGTTTGCGGGGCGAGGCGGATGCCGCCGCTCTGGTACAGGGAGCGACGAGCGTTCTGCATCGGCGCCCCGAGCGCCCGCCCGATCAGGCTGAACGACTGCCCCTCGCGCCAGCGTCTCCATATCTCGTCCTGCTGAGCTGACGAGAACCCGTAGTCACGCACCTGTGCCTCCACGATCACATGATCATCCGTGGGTGGTGCGTTGATCACTTGAGGGTGCCATCGTTTGACGGCAGGGCGGCAGGCGCACCCAATGAACCAAAATCCGGGGGTTCAGGCCGGCCCGAATCCAATCAGGTCCGATGGTGATTGCCGACAGGGTTTGACGACAGATAGGGTCCGATCTTCCGTGCGGAAGAGACCCCTCGGTGGCGAATCTGGTCTACAAGCGGGTCTCGACCGACCAGCAGTCCACCGCCCGGCAGCACCTCGTCCTGGACGAAGCCGGGATCGCGGGCCCGGTCGTCTTCGAGGAGGACGGCGGCACCTCCAGCCGCCTCCACCCCCTCCAGCGCCCGAAGTTCCGCGATCTGCTCGCGTACGCGCGGCCCGGGGACACCGTGCACATCTCCGAGATGTTCCGCCTGGTGCGCGGCAACCAGCACATCCTCGACATCCTGGACGTCCTCCATCGCGACCGCCTCGCCCTGTGTATCCATGACGGCGCGTTCTCCGCGATGGACCTCACCGCCCGCCACCCGCGCACCGGCGAGCTGCTGTCCACCGTGAATTTCATGGTGCAGACCCTCGCCGCCGCCGGCGAACTCCAACGCGACCTCCAGCGCGAGCTCACCTACGACGGCCTGCGGGCCGCCGAGGCCAAGGGCAACAAAGGCGGGCGCCGCCCCGCCGTGGCGGCCGACAGGACCGACGCCGTGCGCACCGCGTACCTGGAAGGCCGGTCCATTGCCGCCCTCGCCCGCGACCACGGCGTCAGCCGCGGTGCCATCCGCACGGCCGTCGCCGACCTCCTGCCCGACCACACTGTCAGCGAGGAGGACGCGCCTGCCCTGGAGCTGCCGGTCACGCTCGACATGTCGGGCAAGTTCGCCGGCTTCCTTCACGCGGCCGACCTGGAGCCCGCCAAGCGGGCCGCGCTCGACCAAGGGGGTGAACGTATGGCACGGCCAGGGCTACACCCTGCGCGCGTCAGCGCCGTCCCCGCCGGGCGCACCACAAGTTTGGCCCGGCCTGACCGGCAACGATCCAAGACCGTCAGGCTTTGCAACAGCCCGCCCCCGGGGCATGGTTATTCTCGGCCTACTGGCGGCCTGGCTGCTTTTTCCTCATGATGTTCAGAAACGTTGCCATGCCGGCACAGATGACGACGATAAGAGCCAGGAAGACCCACCCTCCGGAATTCCCGGAAGCTATCAGAAAGACACCGAACAGAACTCCTACCACGGCAAGACATGTGGTGATGGCCGTGTAGCGCTTCACGACCGCGCGCTGTTCCAAGCTCCAGCCGACGCGAGGCATGTGATCTCCTTCTCTCCGATTGAGGGCTGGGAGGAGTTTCCTCCCAGCCCTGTTCTCTTAACCTCCTACGGCATTGGACGCTATCTGACCAGCGCTCCATGAGACGGCCGCGCACTGCAGTGAAGAGCCGAGCGATATGCCAGCCGTTGCCGGCGCAAGAGCCGCGGCAGTTGTGAGGCAGGCCCCTGCGGTGATCCCGCCGGCGACGACGCCCGCGACATCGCCCCAGAGTGCCTTGGTGTCCCTCGTGGCCAGGTGATAAATTCCCGTGCCCAAATCACCTACTGGTCCCAGAGCGTCCGCAATCCCACTCAGACTCCAAGTTCCGTTCGGGTCCATACGGTTGACGGGGTCACCTGCGGCATAGAGGTAGGCGTTGCTTTCCATGCCGCTGGGGTCGGGGTGAGTGAAACGGCCGAGGTTGGGGTCGTAGTAGCGAACGCCCATTTTGTACAGACCCGACGAGTCCTGGTAGGCGCTTGTGTAACGGAAGGGCTGGTTGGTTCCCGAGTTCGTGCGCTGCTCGCCGTAGGGGCCGTAGGAGTAGGTGGCCGTGCGTTTGCCGGACGCGTCGACCAGGCCGATGACGGAGTTCTGGGCGTCGGTCAGGTAGTACTGGCTGGCGCCTCCGCTCTTCATGGCCACCAGCGTTCCCGAGGGCTCGCGGATGAAACCGGTGGCCGCGCCGGAGACGCTCTGGCCGGTGATGCCGACCGCAGTGTTGGTGAAGGTCGTGGAACCGGCCTTCAGGCGTTGGGCGTTGTCGGTTCCGGCGTAGGTCTGCTCGGTGGTGGTGCCGGACTGGGTGTAGGCGCCGAGCTGGGTGAACGGCGTCCAGGACTCGGCAGTGCGGGTGCCAGTGGGGCTGGCGGCCGAGGTCTCGTTGCCCGCGCCGTCGTAGGTGAAGGCGTCGTTGCCGTTGTACGAGGTCAGCTCGCCGGCGTCGTTGTAGACCGCCTTCTGCTCGGCGCCGTCGCAGTCGGACGGCAGGGACGTGCCCGAGGAGCGGCCGGTGCGGTTGCCTGCCTTGTCGTAGCAGTAGGACCAGCCGGCCGTCGTGGAACCGCTCTTGGTCTCCACGGCCTTGGTCAGCCGGCCCAGCGTGTCGTAGGTGTAGGCCAGGGCTGCGCCGTCAGTGGTGCGCTTACGGACCTTGTCGGTGTCCTTGCCCGAGTTGGCGTAGTCGTAGGAGATCGACGACAGGGTCGTGGAACCGGACTTGGCCTCGACCTTCGTGGGACGGCTGGAGTCGTCGGAGGTGACGGTCTGCGTGGTGCCGCCGGGGAAGGTGGTCTTGGTGCGGTCGCCGTTTTTGTCGTAGGTGAAGCTGGTTTTGGCGCCGTCGGGTTCGGTGACCGAGGTCAGCTCGTTGGCGTCGTCGTAGCCGTAGGTCACCGTGCCCGCCGAGTCGGTGGCGGTGGCTACGTTGCCGGTGGCGTCATAGGTGATCGACGTGGCCGGGGTGCCGGGCAGAGCGCGGGTGCGTTCGCGGTTCTGCTCGTCGTAGGTGAAAGTCGACGTGCCGCCGGGGGCTGTGCGGGTCTTGAGGTTGCCGTCGCCGTCGTAGGTGAACGAGGCGTCCGACGAGCCGGCGCTCTGGGTCTTGATGCGGTCGCGGTTGTCGTAGGTGTAGGTGGTGATGGTGCCGCGGCCGTCGGTCACCGTCTTCCGGCGGCCGAGGTCGTCATAGGTGTAGGTGATCGGCTTGAGCGGGGATGGCGGGGTGACCTTGGTCAGGTTGCCCTTGGAGTCGTAGGTGTACGACGTCTTCTTGTCCCGCGGGTCGGTGGCGCTGCAGCGCTGGCCGGGCAGGCCACCGCAGTCCATGGTCCCGGACTTGGGGTTGTAGTCGTAGGTCCACTTGGCGCCGGTGCCGCTCGTGGTGGAGTCGGTGGAGGTGAGCAGGTTGCCGGAGTTGTCGTAGCCATGGGTCGTCTTCTCCGCCGAGGCAGAGGTGGCCGTCTCCGGGAAGTAGCCGCTGCCCTTCTTCACCCACGTCGCCGACGCCGAGGCCCCGGTGGGCAGGGTCGCGGTGGTGGGGTTGAAGGCGCTGTCGTACTTGTAGCTGGTGACGTTGCCGTCCTCGGGCGCCGCGCCCATCGCGTCGGTGGCGGTGGCGATGTCGTTGTCCGGACCCCAGGACTTCGAGCGGGTGTGACCGAGCGGGTCCTCGGTCTTCTTGGTGCGCCAGTAGCCGTCGACCGTCTTGAGCGTGTTCTTGCCGCGCGGGTCGGTGACGCGCACCACGCCTTCGGCGTCGGGGTTGTTGTCGGGGGGCAGGATCCAGCGGAAGGCCGTGGTGTTGCCGGCGCCGGTGGAGTTGGTGACCACTCGGGTGACGGAGGCGACCTTGTCGCTGTCCCAGGTGAACTTCGTCTGCCGGCCCTCCGCCGTCGTGACCTTGGTCAGACGCTTGGAGGTGTCGTAGTCGAAGGTGGTGGTCTTGCCGTCGGTGTCGGTAAAGGTCTTGATCAAGTCACCGCTGTAGGTGTAGCCGATCGTCCGGTCGGTGTTGTCGGTGACCTTGGTGATGTGCGTACCGTCGTTGGTGAATGTCAGCGTCCGGCCCGAGGCAGAGGTGATCTTCGAGGTGAGGTTCCCGGAGTAGGTGATGGTGGTCGCGTTGCCGTTCTTGTCCTCCACCTTCGACACCCGCGCGACGCCGGTCGTGCCGGAGCGGGAGAACGTGGTCTTCTCCCCCGTGCGGCGGCTGGTGAGCGTGAAGGACTTCTTGTCGGATGCCTCGGTCAGGTCCTGCTTGTAGCCCCTGGCGGGGGTGAAGCCGGAACCGGAGCGGGCGAAGACACCCACCGTGCCGGAGGGCCCCTCCACCGAGACGCCGTCGGCGGTGGTCTCCTCGATGCGATAGTCGGCGCCGGACGTGGCGTTCCAGCCGACAGTATTGAGGCTGTTGAAGGTGTTGCCGTAGGCCAGACCCGGGCCGGCGTCGGCGATGTCGAAGCCGTCGACGGTCAGCAGCAGGTTGCCGTTCCCGTAGTTGACCTGGGCGCTGACTCCATCGGAGAGCTGGGCGGTGTAGAACTCCGACCACGGGACCCGGCCGGTGCCGAGGGCGTAGAAGCCGGGCTCGGCGGCGGCCGACTCGACCACCGGCCGCCCGGCTTGGCCGGTCGCCCTGAACGCCGTACTGGCCGGGGCCTTTGTCTTGCCCAGGGGTGAGGGGGGCGGCTTGGCCGCCGCGGCGGTGGCGGGGGCGGTCGCCGGCTGGGCGGTGGCGGGGACAGCGGTGGCCATGGTGACGGTCGCGGTGGCCGCGACCAGGATCGACAGCGGCAGCCAGTGTCTGCGGCGCCGTAGTGCGGGCATGCGAGGATTCACGAAGGTCTCTCCGATGCGTTGAGATATGGAGCAGGACGGGGCGGCACCCATGCAGAGGTGCACCCCGTCCTGCTCGGAGGAGGCCGTACGTGTTACTGGCCGGCGGCGTGTTACTGGCCGGCGGCGTGTTACCGACCGGCGGTGTGGCGCCGGTACGGGACCCGCGTCAGCAGCGCTGGGACGTGCGCGTGTGCAGTGTCTGAGGGTCGTTGGGGATGCTGATCGTCCCGTCGCCCGAGGTGCACTCGTTCGCCGTCTTGGCCGCGTTGCCCCAGAACTCCTGGGAGTGAGTGCCGAACACATCCCTGCGGCCCACCAACGCGTTGCGCTTGTAGGACCACACACCGACCGTCAGGTCGAAATTGATCTCCTTGTCCAGGAACGACTTCCAGGCCCACACGTAGCCGTAGTTCTCATCGCACTTGGCCGAGTAGAACTGCTTGACCGAGGCGATCTTCTCCGTGCCCCGGTAGATGTACTCCGTCGTCCCGATCTGCGCCGCGTCCGAGCACACCCCCGCCGCCGTCGCCACGCTACTCAGCGGATTACCGGCTTCCGTGCCCGCGGTCCCGGCCGCTTCGTTCGCCGCCCGTTCCTGCGGCGTCTGCCCCGGCCCCTTCGCCGCCGAGGCGACCCCGCCGCCCAGAACTGACAACGCTGTCGCCGCAGCCACGGCGAAACCCGTCATACGCGCACGTCTCACGTGCTTTACCCCCTGGGAAAGCGCGCAGCCCCCAGCCGCCCGAACGAGCCTCGGGCGCCGCACACAGTGGACAGCGCACCCGACTGGTGCGCCTCCTCATCCTCATCACACAGCACACCGGAATCCCGCGTTCCATCCGTATGAATACCAGGCGTAATAAAAACTACACAGGGTAAATAAATGGATGCTCGCCGCCTAAGCCTTCGAATCCATGGTTCGCGTGCGTCATTGCCGCTGCCGCCTAGGTGTGAACGAGTGCGCATTGCGCTTTCCCAGGAGATGCATTGAAGTGTGATGTGCGCCACAGGCATGCTTTTCGATGCAGCGGGCACACGAGGACGTTTGACACGCCACCAACTACCTTTGCGGGCAGCCGCGTTGCTGATCACTTCAGCATGAGGTTGGTTCAGGGGCTTGGCGGTTGGGCCGAGATGGCCGCGAAGTTCTGCGGGTGTGCGTTGAGCTGGCGCCGGATGACCTGTGGGAACGTATTGCCCCGCTGCTCCCTCCTCGTCCGCCGCGACGTCGGCGATGCCCGGCCCGGCTGCCCGCTGATGACCGGGCTGCTCTGCGGGCATCGGCTGCAGTGCGGTGACCTGCTGGCGGCGCCTTCGGGACTGGACTGAGGCCGGGGATGTTGCCCCGTCTGCACGAAATCCTCCTGGCGGAGCTGCGGCGGGCCGGCCTACTGAGATGGATGACGCCGCGGCCGACGGCTCACACGCCCGGGCTCTCAAAGGGGGCTCACACCGGACCTTCGCCGGTCGACCGCGCCCGTCCGGGCAGCAAGCACCACCTCGTCGTCGATCGCCACGGCACCCCGCTCGCCGTCACGTTGACCAGCCGAGGCAGGACAGGGGGAGGGTTTCACGGAGGGGCGGGGCGCCCGTGCCGTGGTGTGGGCGGCGGAGGACGTCGATGCTTCGGCCGTCCCTGGAGAGATGGTCGATGCGTTGGGCCACCAACTCCCCGGCCCTGGTGCGGGTGTCGAGTAGCACCGCCAGTATGGCGATGAACCTGGCATGGCCGGGTGAGCGAACCCTCGACAGGTCGCGTCGCAGCCGACGTCGCAGGGATCCGAGCCGCTCGTTCTCGGGGGCGGGCTTCGGCGCGACGGTCCCGGCGGTCTCCATGGCGATGACCGGAAGTCCCGCCGCCCGGCGGATGATCTCCAGGCAGGGCCGGGAGTGTCGAGCGGGAACGGCCTGAATCCGGTCCCGCGTCGGGCGGTCGACGTGGGACCGGACTCCTGGTGGCCCTCAGGGCTCGTGCCTCAGGCGCGGAGTTCGAGGGTGCAGCACTTGACGCTGCCCCCGGCCTTGAGCAGTTCGGTCAGGTCGGCACCGATCGGGTTGTAGCCGCGCTCGCGAAGCTGTGCCGCGAGGCCGGTGGCGGCCCGGGGAAGAACGACGTTGTGCCCGTCCGACAGCGCGTTGAGGCCGAAGACGGCGGCGTCGGCCGGGTCGGCGAGAATCGCCTCGGGGAAGCGCTCGGCCAGGACCGCCCGGCTCTCCGGGGAGAAGGCCGCCGGGTTGTACATGATCTCCCCGTCGCCGAGGACCGACAGCGCCGTGTCCAGGTGGTAGAACCGGGGGTCGACGAGGGTGAGGCCGATCACGGGACGGCCGAAGAAATCCCGCACCTCGTCGTGGGCCCGCGGGTCGGAGCGGAACCCGGTGCCGGCCAGGATTTCCCGGCCGGTCCAGAGGAAATCGCCCTCGCCTTCATTGATGTACTCCGCCTGCTGGACCGCGGACCAGCCGCCGCGCCCGAACCACTCCAGGTAGGCCGCTGACTCGTCCTTGCGCTGGTCGTGCCGGAAGCGGGCCACCAGCACCTTGCCGTCGATGACGATCGCGCCGTTCGCGGCGAAAACCATGTCGGGGAGTCCGGGCACGGGCTCGATGAGCCGGATGTCGTGGCCCAGCTCGACGAAGGTGTCGAACAGGCTCTTCCACTGGGCCAGTCCGGTGTCGGTCGACGTGGGGCGGTCCGGGTCCATCCACGGGTTGATCGAGTAGGTGACGTCGAAGTACATCGGACGACACATCAGGTATCGCCGTGGCGTGACCGTGCGGTGTGCGAGCGCTGTCTGCTCCGACTGGGTGTGCGGCACCTTCGTTCCCTTCGGTTGGGCTGTTGGGGATGGTCGAGCGTTGCTTGACCGGTTCCGGCGGAGGATCAGCCGACCTTGAGCGTTCCCAACCCCTGCTGGCTCCGCCGGTAGATGATGGAGTCGGCGATTTCGCCGCTGCGGACGGCGAGGTTCGACAGCAGGGACGAGGTCAGGCCGTGGCTGTGCTCGGTGCCGCCTTGGAGGTAGATGCCGAAGGGGAGTTCGGGCGTGGTGGCGATCCGATAGTCGCGTTCCATGACGTACCGTCCCGCTTCGTCCCGGAGGCAGTAGCGGTTCAGATCGCCGAGCAGGGCGGTCGGCTCCATGGAGTCGTACCCGGTGGCGAAGATCAGCGCGTCGACCGTGACCACCCGGCGTTCCGGGTCGAGCTGCGCATCGAGGGTGAGCTTGACCGCGTCTCCGGTCCGGTCGACTGACGCGACCCTGGTCAGATTGAGGAAGTGCAGCCGCTTGGTACCGCGGACCTCTTCCTCGTACGAGCGCCGGTAGAGGTCCCGGATGACCTCGTCGTCGACGACCGAGTAGTTGGTGTTCTTGTGGTAGCGCCAGAAGGCGTCCTTGGTCTTGGCGGTGCCGAAGTAGTAGTCGTCAACCGCGCCGGGGTCGAATACCTGGTTGGCGAACGGGGTGTCGTCCGCGATGGAGTAACCGTAGGACGGGATGACGGCGGACACCTCTGCGTGCGGGAGCGCGTCGTGCAGGAACCTGGCGATCTCGGCCGCGCTCTGGCCGGCGCCGACCACGGCCACGTTCTTCAACTCGTCGGGGTTCAGCTCGGAGTACCGGGTCAGGAACTCCGAGCTGTGCCAGACGCGGTCACCGCGCTCGACGCCCTCGGGCATGCGGGGGACCAGCCCGGTCGAGATGACCACATTGCGGGAGTGGACCAGCGTGTGGCCGGCCGGCGTGCCGACCTCGATCTCCAGATGCTCGGGCTCCGCGGAGCCGGCCCGCTCGGGCAGGCGGATCGCCGTGACCTCGGAGCCGTAGGAGACGTCGTAGTCGATCCTCGCCGCCGCCCACTCCAGATACCGGTGGAACTCCTGGCGGGTCGGGAAGAAGTCCTGATTGTTGACGAACTGAGCCAGTCGGCCCGACTCGTGCAGATAGGTGATGAAGGTGAACCGGGACCCCGGATTTCGGAAGGTCGCCAGATCCTTCAGGAAGGAAATCTGCATGGTCGCCGACGGCAGCAACATGTTCCGGTGCCACCCGAATTCGGCCTGCCGCTCGAAGAAGGTGGCATTGAGCTGGTTCGGTGGGCCCACCCGATACTCTTCCAGAGCGATCGCAAGCGACAGGTTCGAAGGGCCGAAGCCTATTCCGACCACATCGTACGGCTCGGATTCATGAGTGCCCACAGTAAGTTCTCCCTCAATGTGGCCTAGGCAGGGAAAGGTCGGGAATACGACGTCAACGTAGGGCAGGCCGGCAGGTGCAATCAAGAGTTCCGGCGGCCGGAACGTCGCCCGCTGTCCCGTCGACAGGACAGCGGTGACAGATTATCGGGAATGCGGCTCGATTGCCTTGGAGGTCGGCTACGTTGGTGCGCCGGGGGCCCGTGCCGGGCCGGAAAACAAAGAAAGGACGGGAGTCCGGAATGTTTGTTCCCAATTTTTATCGCGAACCGGACGGTTCGTGGATGCCCGACCTGATCCGCAGCAATCCCCTCGCGCTGATGGTGTCCAACGGGAACCCGACGGACGGGCCGTTCGCCACGCATCTGCCGATCATCCTGGACCCCGAGCTGGGCGGCGAATGGCCCGATGACCTCACAGGGATCACGCTGTGGGGCCACATGAACCGCGCGAATCCGCACTGGAAGGCGCTCGAATCGGGCAGTGTCGTGCTGCTGACCTTCACCGGTCCGCACGCCTATGTCTCGCCGGCCGTGTACGGGAAGGGGCCGGCCGCGCCGACCTGGAATTTCACGGCCGTCCACGTACATGGCGTGCTGGAGAAGATGGAGTCGCCGGACGAGACGCTGGCCGTGGTCCAGTCCACTGTGCGGGCCTTCGAGACGGACCTTGGCAGCGGGTGGGACATGTCCGAATCCCTCGACCATTTCCGCAACATCGCGCCCGGTGTGGGCGCGTTCAGGATCCGGGTGACAGGGGCCGAGGGCATGTTCAAGCTCAGTCAGGAGCAGGCACCCGAGGTTCGCGCCCGGGTGAAGGAGTCGTTCGAGGGGCGTGGGTGCACCCGCCATGGCATGGTCGCCGAAATGATGGGCCGGCTGACATGAGCGCGGAGGTTTCCATCAATGGCCAACGGGTAGTCAGTTCTGCGGCCGCGTAGTTGAGTTACGCGGCCGCAGAAGCTCCCCTGCCACTCCTCGCGCTGCCCGGACGAGGAGAGCGGTCGTGCTGATTTCGTTTTGGGTCAGCCGGACGACTTGGCCTGGGCCGCGGAGTTTTCCAGTACCTGTCGGGCGGCTCGGTCGAGGGTCGCCAGCACCCACTGCTCGAAGTCGGTGCCCGATTGCTCGGCGGCTTCGTGCCACCACTGCATGCGACTGCCGGGTACCGCGAGCCGCCGTATCGGCTCCGCCTGCCGCTGCTCCGGCACCCGCTCGTCGTTCGCCGCGCGAATGGCATTGCGGAGCTGTTTGGTGGTCCACTTCATCCGCTCGGCCCGGTCGAGCCAGAGGTCCTGTTCGGGGACCGGAAGGGACGCCAGCTCAGCGTGGTGCTGGAATGTCAGGGCCGGCCTCCTCCGCTCGAACTCGAAGCGCCGGGAGACCCAGGCATAGTTCCGCAGGGTCTGGTACCGGAGTCCGACTGCCCTGATGCCCCGCTGATACCGGTCGGTGTAGTGGTCCTTCCCGTACACCAGCCAGTCGCCGAGCCACCAGGATGAAGAATCCACGAGTCCGGCGATCTGGCGCCCGGCCCGCTCCCACTCCTCGAAGGCCATTCCCTGAGGGATCCGGAGTCCCGTCCTGGTCGTCAGAACCTGGTAATTCTGCGCGTCCGGCTCATGCATTCTTCGGTGCATGAGCCGGACATTTCCCTGGTTGCTGACCTCATCCATTGCTGCGATCTCCTGTCGATTGCGCGCCGGGCAGAAAATGCTGACGGGATTCGACACCAGTTGAATGATCTGGATTCAGTCGACCGTCGTCACACAGGGAAAGCCGCGAGCAATGGGCTCTGCGAATGCGTCGACAGCCGGCGCTCTCCAGCCGGCCGGCTGTCCCCCGTGAGTGCCGTCGAAGAGTAGATCTCACTTCGTCCCGAGGATCAAGACAGTTCGGCGCACCTGTCGATCACAGCCCGGCCCACACGGTGGTCCGCTAATCGAACCGGGCCGCTTCTGTGACTTTTACACATCCTTAACGCGTTGGGTCGTCGATGGCGGGCCCGGAGCTTGGCCGTCCCGGCGACGAGCGGGTAACGTGCGGGTCAAGACACCATTATCGGAATGCTTCGTCAAGGAGCATTCGTCCCAAAATCGTGCCATCCAGTTCAACGGGGGAACTTCAATGGCCGAGCCGGCCCTGACGCGCGCCTCAGCTCGTTTCGGTGCGCTGCACCACGATGTCCCCTACCGCCGTGTGGGCGTGCAGCTCGACGGGCTCGGCCGGGGCTTCCGGCGGAGCGAGCACGTTCAGCGACCGGTAGACGTGGCCGGCGGTCGAGCTGAGGTCGAACCGCGGAGCGGTTCCGCGGGCAAGGCCGACCTCCAGATCGCCGAGGACGGTCCGCAGGGCGACCGAGCCGCGCTGGACCTCCTTGACCCGGATGCTTCCGTGCCCGGTCGTGGCCTCCAGTGAGCCGTGCGCGCGGCCGATGTGGATGTCACCGGTCTCGGCGTGGATACGTACCCGGTCGCTGACCTCGCCGACCTCGGTGTGGCCGCTGCTCCGATGGACCGTCGCCGTACCGTCGACCGTCCGGATGAACACGTCTCCGTAGTCGACCCTCATGTACACATCGCCGGTCGCCTGTTCGACGGAGACGTCGCAGAGCCCGAGTCCCAGCAGTAACGGTCCGGTGCGGTGGAGTCGGATGTGGCCGTGGCCGGTGCTCAGCCGGCAGGCTCCGATCCGGCCCTCGCAGGAGAGGTTCAGCGTCATCGCCTCCCCGTGGACGCTCGAATCGAGTGGAAGCTCGATCGCCACGCTCACCTTGCCGTTCCGCTCGGGCGGGCCGGTCGAACCGGGGGCGGCCACCAGGAGCCGGCCGTCCGAGAAGGAGACGAGTGTCCTCTCCGCGCAGATGACGTCGCAGGGCTCGGCGGGGTCGCTCGGGCGGACCTCCACGACGGTGTCGGTGCGGTCGCTGGCGGTGATCCGGACGTCACCGAAGCCGAGTTGGAGCGTGGCGAGAATGGCTCCGGAAGTGTCGAAGGTTGGCAAGGCGAGCCTTCTGGACATATGCGGTGACCGCCGCCCGCGGCGAGTGGCCGGCAGATGACGGGTCGCATGGGGCGGGTGAAGCTTCGGGGGCAACTATGGACACCGGGTCGCACTGTTTCGCGAGCACCAGGATGTCACGTACCGCCAGGTGGGAGCGGAGGTTTGCTGCGACTGCCATCAAGTTTCCTGCGGAACGTCCCACATGGCGGTGCGGAGGTCGGCCGCCTCGCGGACCGACGCACAGCCGGCCAGCCCCAGGGCATCCCGGAACTCCTCGGCCAGCAGGCCGAGTACGGTGTCCACCCCCTGCTCACCGCCCGCCGCCAACCCCCACATCACCGGGCGGCCGACCAGCACCCCCGTGGCACCCAGGGCCAGTGCCCGGAGCACATCGGTTCCGCTGCGGACCCCGCTGTCGAAGAGGACCTCGCAGCCGCCCGCCACCGCGTCGGACACCGCGGGCAGCATCTCGATCGAGGGGATCGCGCCGTCCAGTTGCCGTCCCCCGTGGTTGGAGACCACCAGGGCGTCGACACCGCTTTCGACGGCGCGACGGGCGTCGCGGGGATCGAGAACGCCCTTGAGGATCAGGGGCAGTGCGGTCCTGGCGCGGAGCCTCTCGACGGACTCCCAGGTGAGCGCGGCCGTCATGATCGCGCCGGTGTGGGCCGCCACCGCGGAGGTCCCCCGGCGCGACTCGTGCGCCTTCGACGAGGCACCGCCGGTGAGGTTCGCCGCCGTGACCTCCGGGGGGAGGCTGAAGCGGTTGCGGATGTCGCGTAGCCGGCGTGCCATCCAAGGGACGTCCACGGTGAGCATGAGGGCCTCGCAACCGGCTTCCTCCGCTCTGGCAACGAGCTCGAAGAGCTTGGTCTCGTCGCGGAGCCAGTACATCTGGAACCAGGTTCGGGCTCCCTCGGCGGCGATCCGCTCGATGGGGAAGCTGCTCAGCATGCCGGCCGTGAACGGCACACCGGCCCGTTTCGCCGCCCGGGCCACGGCCAACTCACCCTCAGGGTGCAGGAGTCGATGGTAGGCCACCGGCGCGACGGCCAGCGGCAGTCCGGCGGTCCGTCCGAGGAAGGAAGCCTCGGTGGAACAGTCGGAGACGTCGCGCAGCACGCGCGGCACCAGATGGATCCGGTCCAGGGCCCGCCGGTTGGCCGCGAGGGTGGACTCGGTGCCACTCCCTCCGGCGACGAAGTCCCGGACGCCCTTCGGCAGCAGCGCCGCGGCGGAGAGTTCCAGTTCGGGCAGGGAGAGCGGGACCGGGTCACCGGCGGACCCGGGATCGGTGGACTTGTCGGACGCGCTCACGATTTTCCCATCAGCAGCGGTGTGGTCGGAAGGAGGGAGCCGGCAGCCGTCGGTGTCAGTGCCCGGTCTGCTTCTCGATGAGGAGGGCGAGCCGGTCGAGTCCGGTCTCGATCTCCTCCGGCCGGAGGTGGCTGAAGGACAGCCGCATGACGTTCCGCGGCTTCGAGTCGGCGTAGAAATGATGGATCGGCGTCCACAGGACCCGGTGGTCGCGGGCGCTCCGCTCCAGCAGCTCGTCGTCGGCCGGGAAGGGAACGGTGACGAGGACGAAGAAGCCGCCGGCGGGCGTGTTCCAGGAGACGCCGGGGAATTTCCCACCGCCGAGGCGCCGCTCCAGCCCGGCCAGCACCTGACGGAGGTTCTCCCGGTAGGTGGCGATCTCGCGGGCGTTGGCCGCACGCAGACTGTAGTCGTTCGTCAGCAGCTTCCCTGCGACGACGGCCTGGGCGATCGGCGACGTGTTCACCGTGACCATGCTCTTGATTTTCGAGAGCTGGTCGGCCAGCGTCCGAGAGCCGCCGGAGCCGCCGGTCACCTCTTGGTCCGCGACCACATAGCCGACGCGGGCGCCCGGAATGCCGGTCTTGGCGAACGAGCCCAGGTAGACCACCCGCGCCGAGGTGTCAAGGGACTTGATGGTCGGCGGTCCGGCGGGGTCGCCGAACAAGCCGTACGGGTTGTCCTCCAGGATGAGGAAGTCCTGGTCGGCGGCGATCGCGAGCAGTCGCTCCCGCGCCTCCCGGCTCAGCCTGGCCCCGGTCGGGTTGGCGAAGTCGGGCACGATGTACAGGGCCCGGGGACGCAGCCCGTCGGCCTTGGCGGCGGCGACGACCGTCCTCAGGTCGTCGAGATCGATGCCCTCGGACGACTCCCGGACCGGAAGCAGCGGCATGTCGACGAGCTGGGCTGCTCCGTGGATCCCGACGTAGCTCGGCGTCACCGCCAGCAAGACGTCCTGGTCGCCGGAGCGCAGGGCACGCAGCGTCAGGTACAGCGCCTCCTGGCAGCCGACCGTGACCACGATGGACTCCGGGTCCGCGGTGATGCCCTCGTCCACGGCCAGGTGCCGGGCGACCAGGTCGTGGATGATGCCCTTGGTGCGCCCGTACTGCATGATCGTCCGGCGCACCGCCGGCTCGTCGCCGTCGAGCTTCGCCGTCAGGTGGGCGCGGTAGGCGTCGAGGTAGCGGTGGATGTCGTCGAGGTCGAAGTAGCCCTCGTACGGACGCCCGGCCGCCAGGGAGACGGCGTCCGGAAAGCGCTGCGCCACTTCGTTGAGGAAGTTCATCGATTCGCTGACCGGCGTGTTCAGCGAATCGTGGAGGTCGGCCAAGGACAGTCGGACCGGTCGGTCTGCCGAGAGCTCGTTGTTCATGCGGTGTCCCACCCCTTGGGTCTGTGGTCGTGGTCCTGGCCGGGCACACCGGCCGGGCGGCGTACCGCCGGCGTGAGGCCGGGGTACGCCGCCCTTCAGGGACGGGCTGCGGGGGTTCAGCCCGTCGGCTTATTTGGGGTCGCGGTTGAACTGCACCATCGACCAGCGGTAGCCGAGGGCGGTCAGGGCGACGCACCAGCCGACCGCGATCCAGCCGTTGTTGCCGATCTCGGTACCGAGCAGCAGGCCGCGGAGGGTCTCGATGGCCGGGGTGAAGGGCTGGTACTCGGCGATCGGCTTGAACCAGCCCGGCATCGTGTCGGCCGGGATGAAGGCGCTGGAGATCATCGGGAGGAGGATCAGCGGCTGGGCGCTGTTGGCGGCGGCCTCGGCGTTCGGGCTGCCCAATCCGATGCCGACCGCGAGCCAGGTGAAGGCCAGGGCGAACATCACGATCAGGCCCAGCGCGGCGAGCCACTCCAGGGCGGTGGCGTCGTGCGAGCGGAAGCCGATGGCCAGGGCCACGGCGCCGACCAGGATGACGCTGGCGACGCACTGCAGCACGCTGCCGACGACGTGTCCGATGACCACGGAACCACGGTGGATCGACATGGTGCGGAAGCGGGCGATCAGGCCCTCGCTCATGTCCATGGACATGTACACCGCGGCGCCGATCACGGTGCTGCCGATGGTCATCATCAGGATGCCGGGCACGATGTAGGCGATGTACTCGGAGCGGTCGGCGCTGCCGCCGCCGATGCCCGCGCTCATCACGTCGCCGAAGATGTAGACGAAGAGCAGCAGCAGCATGATCGGCGCGAGCAGCAGGTTCAGCGTGCCGGACGGGTAGCGCCGTGCGTGCAGCAGGTTGCGGCGCAGCATTGTGGTCGAGTCGCGGACAGCGAGCGAGAGGGAGCTCATCGGACGCTCTCCTTGGGCTGGTCGGGGACGGCGGCGGGGACGGTGGCGGGGCCGGTGAGGGCGAAGAACACGTCGTCGAGGTCGGGGGTGTGCACGGTCAGTTCGTCCGCCTCGATGGCGGTGGCGTCCAGCAGGTCGAGGATGGCGCGCAGCTCGCGCGGGGTGCCGTCGCTGGGGATCTGCAGGGCGAGCGCCTCGTCGTCCCGGGTGACCTCGCGCAGCGCGGCGGCGGCGGCCTGGTAGGCGTTCGGGTCGGTGAAGCGCAGTCGGACGTGTCCGCCCGGGATGAGCCGCTTGAGCTCCTCGGCGGTTCCCTCGGCGGCGATCTTGCCGTTGTTGAGGACGGCGATGCGGTCGGCGAGCTCGTCCGCCTCCTCCAGGTACTGGGTGGTGAGGAAGACGGTGACGCCACCGGTGACGAGCCGGCGGATGATCTGCCACATGTTGTGCCGGCTGCGCGGGTCGAGACCGGTGGTCGGCTCGTCGAGGAAAATGATCCGCGGGCTGCCGACCAGGGTCATGGCGATGTCAAGGCGGCGCTTCATACCGCCGGAGTAGGTGTTGGCGGGCTTCTTCGCGGCCTCCACCAGGTCGAAGCGCTCCAGGAGCTCGGCGGTGATCCGGCGGCCCTCCTGCTTGGACAGGTGGTGCAGGTCGGCCATGAGGAGCATGTTCTCCTCGCCGGTGATCAGGCCGTCGACGGCGGAGAACTGGCCGGTGACGCCGATCGCGGCGCGCACGGCCTGCGGATTGGTGGCGAGGTCGTGGCCGGCGACCTGCGCCTGTCCCGCGTCGGCGCCGATCAGGGTGGAGAGGATCTTCACGGCGGTGGTCTTGCCGGCGCCGTTCGGGCCGAGCAGCGCGAACACGGACCCGGAGGGGATGTGCAGGTCGATGCCGTCGAGGACCACCTTGTCGCCGAACGACTTGCGCAGACCGACGGCGGAGATGGCGGCCGACGACGGCCGGCCGTCGCCCCTGCCGGATGTGGGCATGACTGGTGACGCCATGAAGTGCTCCCGTTCGGAGGCTGAGTTGGCTTGGGGGGGAGTGAGGCTTGAGGAGGGTGTTGCCCGGGATGGGGGGACAGGTCCCGTGGCGCGGAGGGGTCCGCGCCACGGGACCATCGGCCCCTCGCCTGAATTAGCGCGCGGCGCGGGCGATGTGGTCGGTCAGCTTCTTCCGGGCGCCGGCCGGTATGTAGGTGCCGCCGGCCTCCGAGTAATTCCGGGCGAACGTGTCGGCGAACTCCGCCGGGTCCTCGCCGACGATCTCGCGGATCGACGTTCCGTCGGCCACGGCCTGCTCGAACAGGTCGAGGAGGTCCTCGAACATCGACGCGTTGCTGTCGGCGTCGATCGGCACGAAGTGCATCAGGTAGTGCTCGATCGCCTCGACCGCGGCCCGGTGGTTCGCGGGCAGTTCTTTGGTGCGGGCCTTGTAGGCCTTCCAGCGCTTCTTGGGCCCGATCACCTTGGCGATGAAACCGGTGCTCTCGTCGGTCATGGTCATTTGTTCCCTTCGCGTAGCTGCTCCAGTCGTTCCGCGAGGAAACTCCATGTCCTCCAGAACTCTTCGAGGTACTCCCGCCCCTGGGCGTTGAGCGAGTGCACCTTCCGCGGCGGCCCCTTCTCCGAGGAGACCTTTCGCACGTCGACGAGACCGCGCTTCTCCACTCGGAGGAGCAGCGCGTAGATGGTCCCTTCGGCGATGTCGGAGAAGCCCTGCTCCCGCAGCCGCGCCGTGATCTCGTAGCCGTAGGCGGGCCGGTCGGACAGCGACGCGAGGATGACGCCCTCCAGGGTGCCCTTGAGCATTTCCGTCACGAGCTTGGCCATGGAGCACCTCCCTCCTGTACTAGTTGGTGACGCTGAGTACTGCTACACAGTAACGCTGACTACTGGTACCTAGCAAGAGGGAATAGTGAATCCGTCGGCCGTCCGAAGGGCGGCGCTCACAGAACCGCGCCGTCCTTCGTCCTGCGGCGCAGGGCGGGCCTGTCGGACCGGGCGACGTCCTCCCACAGGTCGGACAGGCCGGCGATGCTGCGCGCCGCGAACAGCGTGCGGATGGACACCTCCTGGTTCAACTCCGCCCGGATCAGGCCCACCAGCCGGATCGCTCGCAGGGAGTTGCCGCCGAGCTCGAAGAAGTCCTCGTCGATGCCCATCGTCCGGCCCAGTTCGAGGACTTCGGCGAAGGCCTCGGCCAGGATCCGCTCGGTGCGGTTGCGCGGGGCTCGGTACGGTCCGTCGAACGCGGGCGCGGGCAGCGCCGCCCGGTCCACCCAGCCGCCGGCGGTCTCCGGCAGGCGTTCCAGCGGCACGAACACCGACGGCACCATGACCTCCGGCAGCCGCTCGGCGGCGAACCGGCGTAGGTCCGCGGAGGAAGGGCCGGCCCCGGCACCACTGTCGCCCACAGGGACCACGTAGGCCACCAGCCGCCGCTGCCCGGCGTCGTCCGTCCGGGCGACCACCACCGACCGGGCCAGCCCGGGATGCCCGGACAGCACCTCCTCGACCTCGGCCGGCTCGACCCGGACACCCCGGATCTCCGCCCGGGCGTCGGCCGGGCCCAGGTGTTCGAGGAGTCCGTCGCCGGTCCACCGCGCCCGGTCGCCCGTGCGGTACATGAGTCCGCCGGGCGGACCGGCGGGGCACGGCACGAACCGTTCGGCGGTCGCCCCCGGCCGTCCGGGGAAGCCGCGCGCCACACTGGTCCCCGCGATGTACAACTCGCCTGCCACGCCTGCCGGGACGGGCACCAGCCCCGGGCCCAGGACGAGGAGGACGGTGCCGTCCATCGGACGCCCGGCCGCGCCGGGGTCGTCCACCGGTGCGTCCGCGCCCGGGTCGTGCGGCTCGGCGAACACGGTCGATCCCGTCGGGCCGTGGCTGATGACGACCGTCAGCCCGGGGCAGGCGTCCCGTACCGCGCGCACCGCGGCGGCGGGCACCCGGTCGCCGCCACCGGTCCACACCTCACGCAACCCGGCGAGCACCCCGGGGCGTTCCGCCGCGATCGCCGAGAAGACGCCGGCGGGCAGCCAGACCGTGCAGATCCCGTGCGCCGCTCGCGCCCCGGCCAGGGCGTCGGGGTCCGGTTCCCCCGGAGGCGCCACGAGCACCCGGCCGCCGGTCAGCAGCGGCACCCACAGTTCGAGGGGAAGCCCCTGGGAGGTGGCCGGCGTCTGCCACAGCACGCCGACGCCGCCCCGCTCCCGCCACCGGCCGTCCAGGACGAACCGCGTCAGGTTGCGGTGCGTCACGGCGACGGCGGTGGCCGTGCCGGCCGGCCCGGAGCCGTGCGTCAGGGCCAGCAGGCCGTCCGCATGCCCCGGCATCGGAACGTCCGTCACCCGGTCGCCGCCGGCTTCCTGTTCGAGGTCGTCGAGCAGGACCAGCGGCACGGCCGGATCATCGGGCAGCGTGTCGGCCGTCGTCCGGTCGGTGAGCAGGAACCGGGCCGGGAGGCCGCGGACCGCCGAAGCGATCCGCTCCGCCGGGGCCGCCGCGTCGACCGGCAGACAGGCTCCGCCCGCCTTCGCCACCGCCAGCAGGACGACCGCCAGGTCGACCGACCGGGGGAGGCCCACCGCCACCACCGTTTCCGGTCCCACCCGCCGCCGGCGCAGCGCCCCGGCCAGGCGGTCGGAGCGCTCGTCGAGCTCCCGGTACGAGACGGTGGAGTCACCGGACACCAGCGCGACGGCGTCGGGCGTCCGCTCCACCTGGCGGGCGAACAGTTCCGGAACCGTGGCGCCGCTGTCGGCCGGGCCGGCCGGCGCCGCGAGCGCCCGGCCCCACCCGGCGCCGCCCGTCGGGTCCAGCGCCCCGACCGGCCGGTCGCCGTCGGCCAGCAGGGCGTTGATGTGCGCGATCAGGTCCTCGCCGAGGAAGCGCAGCTCGGCGCGGGAGTACAGGCTCGCGGGGGCGTCCAGTCTCAGGTACAGATCGCTGTCGGCGCTGCCGTTGCCGTAGACGCCGATCGCCAGTTCCTCGAAGGTGCCGGTGGTACCGGCGAGGAAGGTGGCCGGGCTGTCACCGAAGAGCAGGCGCTGCGGGAACTCGACGACGTTCACGACGGCGCCGAAACTGCCCCGGCCGTCCAGGACGGTGCCGCTCGCGCGCTGGATCTCCGAGTAGTGACAGGCCGAGTGGCCGAAGATCTCGTACGTTTCGTCGCCGATCGCCTCGGCGATCTCGCCGAAGGTCGCGCCGAGCGGGACCTTCACCCGCACCGGCACCACGTTCACCGCCAGGCCGGGCGTCCGGCTCGCCACCCCCACCCGGTTGCCCACGGCCAGCGAGAAGAGGAACTCCGGACTGTCACAGCGGTGCCGCAGGAACACCGCCGTGGCGGCGGTCACCATCGAGGACAGCCACACGCCCATGGACCGCGCGGCCTCGGCCCACCCGTCCGCCTCGGCACGCGGCACGGTCAGGGTCCGGCTCACCATGCCGATGGGTTCGGTCAGTTCACCCCAGCGGTCGGCGTCGCCCAGCGGTTCGGAGAGCGCGGAGCGCATCGCCGCGGACAGCGCGACGCGCGGCACCTGTGCGGGGGCGGGCGCGTCCGCGAGGTAGTCGCGCCAGAACTCCCGGTCCTGGGCCGCCTGTTCGGAGACGCGGTACCTGGCCGTCTCGGCCGCGAACGACTCGGCGTCCCACGGATGGGCCGGCTCGGGCACGTCCGCACCCCGCGAGAGTGCCGTGTACACCTCGGCGAAGCGCCGCGACAGCAGGAAGGACGCGCCGTAGCCGTCCGAGATCAGATGGTGGTAGACGATCACCAGCAGCGAGCGGGCCGCCGCGAGCCGGACCACGCCCAGCCGGAACAGCAGATCCCGCTCCAGGTCGAAGGGCTGCCGCAGCACGTCGGCCAGCGCCTCGCGGGCCGCCCCCTCCGGATCGTACTCGGCACGGACGTCCAGGAAGAACGGCCGCCAGTCGCCCAGCTCCCGGGGCACCAGGCGCAACCCGCCGTCGCCGTCGACGAAGTTGACGCGCAGCACCTCCGCCTCGCCCATCACGTGCCGCAGGGCGGACTCCATGACCGCCGCGTCGAGCTCGCCGTCCACCTCCCACAGCGTCAACGCGTGGTTGAGCGTGTCGGGGAACATCTCCTGCGCCCGCCACAGCCCTTCATGTGCCGACGACGCACCGAACGAACGCACAGGGATCATCCTTTCAACTCGGTCATGATGTGCTCGGCGACCCGCCGAGGTGTCGGGTGCCGCAGCACGAGGTTCGGCCTCAGCCGGAGTCCGGTCGTCGTGGCCAGGCTTTTGCTCAACTGCATCGAGAGCAGTGAGTCGAAGCCGATCTCCTGGAACTCCCGGTCCGGTTCGATCGCCTGGTGGGAGGCGTGCCCCAGCACGGCGGCGACCTTCTTGCGGACGTGCTCCAGGACGAACGTCGCCGCCTCCTCCGCGGACAGGGCGGCGAGCACGTCCGGCAGGGCGACGGGCTCCTCCTCCGGCGCGGGCACCTCCGGCACCGGCGCCGTCCCGCCCGCCGGTGAGGAGTCCAGCCAGTAGCGCTGCCGCTGGAACGCGTACGTCGGCAGTTCCACCCGGCGGCGCGTCCCGAACAGCGCGTCCCAGGCCACCGGCCCGCCGTGGACGTGCAGTCGGGCCAGCGAACCGAGCACGGCCTCGACCTCCCCGCGGTCCCGGCGCGCCGAGGACAGCACCACCGCGTCGTCCAAGTCCTCGACGGTCTCCTGCACCGGCACGGTCAGTACGGGGTGCGGACCCATCTCGACGAAGACCCGGAACCCGCTCTCGGCCAGCCGGCGGACGGTGGGCTCGAAGAGGACCTGCTCGCGCAGGTTGCCGTACCAGTACTCGCCGTCCAGCGCGGCTGTGTCGACGGCCCTGCCGTACCGGGTCGAGTGGAACGGCACCGCCGACGTCCGCGGGCTCAGGCCGGCCAGCGGGCCGGTCACCCGGTCGCGGACCCGGGCCACATGGTGCGAATGGGAGGCGTAGTCGACCGGGATCCGCTTGGCCTGCGCGCCCTCGGCCCGCATCTTCCCGACGAACTCGTCGAGCGCCTCGGGCTCGCCGGAGACCACCACGGCCCGGGGGCCGTTGACCGCGGCGATGCTCACCCGGTCCTGCCACGGTGCCAGCCGGGCCGCCACCACCTCCGCGGACTCCGCGACCGAGGCCATTCCGCCGTGGCCGACCAGTTCCACCAGGGCCTTGCTGCGCAGCGCCACGACCTTGGCGGCGTCACGCAGCGACAGCGCGCCGCAGACGTGGGCGGCGGCGATCTCGCCCTGGCTGTGTCCCACCACCGCGGCCGGCTCCACGCCCCAGGACCGCCACAGGGCGGCCGTGGCGACCATCACGGAGAACAGCGCCGGCTGGACCACGTCCACCCGGTCCAGCGCCGGTGCGCCCGGCACGCCACGCAGCACGTCGAGCAGCGACCAGTCCACCCACTCGGACAGCGCCCCGGCGCACGCGTCGAGGCTGCGCGCGAAGACCGGGAAGACCTCGTACAGTTGACGGCCCATTCCGACCCACTGGGACCCCTGGCCGGGGAACACGAAGACCGCGCCACCGGGCTCGCCGGCCGCGCCGCGCACCACCGCGGCGGACTCCTCGCCGTCGGCGAGCGCGGCCAGGCCGCTCAGCAACTCCTCGCGGCCGCGGCCCAGCACCACGGCGCGGTGCTCGAAGCGGGTCCGGCCCGACACCAGCGACCAGCCGGCGGCGGCGAGGTCGAGGCCCGGGTCGGCGGCGGCCGCCTCGCGCAGTCTGCGGGCCTGCCGCTCGACGGCGGCCGGGGTGCGGCCGGACAGCACCCAGGGCACGAGGCCGCCGACGACACTCGGCGCGCGCTCCGGCTCGGGTTCCTCTTCCGGTGCCTCCTCCAGGATGACGTGGGCGTTGGTGCCGCTGACGCCGAACGAGGAGACGCCGGCACGCCGCGGATGACCGTCCGCCCGGATCCACTCACGGCCCTCCACCAGTAGTTCGACGGCACCGGACGACCAGTCGACGTGGCGCGAGGGCGCGTCCACGTGCAGAGTCTTGGGGAGGTACCGGTGGCGCATCGCCATGACGGTCTTGATGATCCCGCCGACGCCGGCGGCGGCCATCGAGTGACCGATGTTCGACTTCAGGGACCCCAGCCGGAGCGGCTTGTCCTCGGCCCGGCCCTGGCCGTAGGTCGCCAGCAGGGCACCCGCCTCGACGGGATCCCCCAGCGTGGTCCCGGTGCCGTGGGCCTCCACCAGGTCCACCTCGGCGGCCGACACTCCGGCGTTGGCCAGCGCCGTGCGGATCACCTTCTCCTGGGCCCGGCCGTTGGGCGCGGTCAGCCCGTTGCTGGCGCCGTCCTGGTTGACCGCGGAACCGCGCAGGACGGCCAGCACCGGGTGGCCGTTGCGCCGGGCGTCGGAGAGCCGTTCGAGGAGCAGGACGCCGACGCCCTCGGCCCACCCCGTCCCGTCGGCGCCGTCCGCGAAGGACTTGCACCGGCCGTCGGGCGACAGGCCGCGCTGCCGGGAGAACTCCACGAAGAGCGCCTGCGTCGCCATCACCGCCGCTCCGCCGGCCAGTGCGAGCGAGCACTCCCCGGACCGCAGCGACCGCATCGCGAGGTGCACGGCCACCAGCGAGGACGAGCACGCCGTCTCCACGGTCACCGCCGGTCCGGTCAGGCCCAGTTGGTACGCCACCCGGCCGGTGGCGACGCTCAGCGCGCTGCCCTGCAGCAGGTAGCCCTCCAGCTCGCCGCCGCCGGTTTCCAGGAACCGCATCCCGTACTCGGGGAACATCACCCCGGAGAAGACGCCGACCTCGGAGCCGCGCACATCGGCGGGCACGATGCCCGCCCGCTCGAAGACCTCCCAGGAGGTTTCCAGCAGCAGGCGCTGCTGCGGGTCGACGGCCAGGGCCTCCCGCGGGCTCATGCCGAAGAACGCCGGATCGAAGGAGGTCGCGTCCGTCAGGAAGCCGCCGTGCCGCGTGTACGAGCCGCCGAGCCGGTCCGGATCCGGGTCGAAGACGTCCGGCCACCCGCGGTCCTTCGGGAACTCGCCCACCACGTCCCGGCCGTCCCGGACCACGTCCCACAACTCCTCGGGGGAGGACACGTCCCCCGGGTAGCGGCAGGCCATGGCCACCACGGCGATCGGCTCCCCGCGGCCGGCCTTCAAGGCCTCGTTCTCCTGCCGCAGGCGGTCGCGCTCCTCCAGCAGCGCGCGCAGCGCCCGTTCGACCCGGCCACCGTCCTCCGTCCGGTGTTCCCCGGAGTTCTCCATGTCAGTTACCCCTCTCGTCCAGGGCCAGGTCGATGAGTGCGTCCAGGTCCAGGGCGGCCAATGTGTCGGTGCCGGTGTCCGCCGTGCCGGTGTCCGGCGCCTGGGGCCGGCCGGCGCACGCCAGCACCAGGTCCAGCAGGCCCGCGCTGCGCAGCGCCTCGATCGGGACGGTGCGCAGCACCTCGCGGATGTCCGCGTCCTCGGCCGACCCGGTGACCGGCGCCGGACGCAGCAACTCGTGCAGGTGCCTTCCCAGTTCACGCGGGGTCGGGTAGCTGAAGACGACGGTCGCGGCCAGCCGCTGCCCGGTCGCGGAGGCCAGTCGGTTGCGCAGCTCGACGGCGGCCAGCGAGTCGAAACCGATCTCCTTGAACGCTTTGTCGAGGCTGACGGTGTCGGCGCTGCTGTGGCCCAGGACGAGCGCGGCATCGCTGCGGACCAGGGCGGTGAGGGTGTCCTCGGCTTCCTCGGGGGAGAGCCGGGCCAGCCGGTCGCGGAGCGCGTCGGCGCCGGTCGCCACGGCCGCGGCGACCTTGCGGACGGGAGTGCGCACCAGCCCCCGGAGGACGGCGGGAAGGGTGCCGCTCTCCAGTCGCGGACGGAGCAGGGCCGCGCTGATCCTGGCCGGGACCAGGCAGGCGGTGCCGGCGGCCCGGGCCGCCTCGAACAGGGCCACGCCTTCGTCCGCCGTGATCGGCTTGATCCCGAAGCGGGCCATCCGGGCCAGGTCGGCGTCCACCAGGTGGCCGGTCATGCCGCTGCTGTCGGACCACAGGCCCCAGGCCAGTGAGGTGGCGGGGAGTCCGGCGGCCCGGCGCCGCTCGGCGAGGGCATCGAGGAAGACGTTGGCCGCGGCGTAGTTGCCCTGGCCCGGCATACCGAGCACGCCCGCCACCGAGGAGAAGAGGACGAACTCGGTGAGCCCGGTGTCACGGGTGAGCTCGTGCAGGTGCCAGGCGGTGTCGGCCTTCGGGCGGAACACGCGCTCGACGCGCTCCGCCGTCAGCGAGCCGATGGTGCCGTCGTCGAGGACACCGGCGGTGTGCACGACGGCGGTGAGCGGGTGGTCGGCCGGGACGGCCGCGAGGAGCGCGGCGAGGGCCGCGCGGTCGGACGTGTCGCAGGCCGCGATCGTGACCTTCACGCCCAGCCCGGACAGTTCGGCGGCCAGCTCGGCCGCGCCCGGCGCCTCGGGGCCGCGCCGGCTGGTCAGCAGCAGGTGACCGGCCCGCCCGGCCGCCGCGTACCGACGCGCGATCAGCGCGCCGAGGGTGCCGGTGCCGCCGGTGATCAGGACCGTGCCGCCGGTCGCGTCCACCGGCTCGGCGTCGCTGCCCGCGGCCGACGGGGTCTCCCGGACGAGCCGGGGCACGTACAGCCGCCGCTCGTCGTCCCGCAGGGCCACCTGCGGCTCGCCGCTGACCAGCGCCGCGCGGAACGCGTCGGCGGCGACGGCGTCCGGGTCCGCCACGTCGATCACGCCGAAGCGGCCCGGGTTCTCGGCCTCGGCCGTCCGGATCAGACCCCAGACCGCGGCGTCCGCGGGGCCGGGCGACTCGGCACCGGCGCCGGCCGCGACGGCGTTCCTGGTGACGAACACCAGTCGGCTGTGGTCCAGCCGCTCCTCGGCCAGCCACGACTGGATCAGCTCCAGGGCGTACCGGACGGCCGCACGCGCGGCGCCGGGGACGTCCTCGCCCGAGCCCGCGCCGGTGCCGCCGCGCTCCAGCAGCCCGGTGGCGACGACCAGCTCCGGGAGCGGGGTGCCGGCCGCCAGCAGCGCGGCCGGTCCCTCGTGGCAGTCGACCGTGCCCCCGCCGGACAGGGAAGCGACCAGGGCCTGCGGAACGGCGGCGCCCAGGAACGCCACGCGGCCGGTCGCGGTGGCCGGCAGCTCGGTCGCGGGAATCCAGGCCAGACGGTACAGATGGTCGGGACCTCCCGTCGGGGCGGCCTTCGCCAGATGTTCCGTGCCGATCGGCCGGATCGCCAGCGAGGCCACTTCGGCCACCGGCTGCCCGGTGGGGTCGGCGAGCCCGATGCGCAGCGTGCCCGCCTCGGCGGGGCGGACCCGGACGCGCAGCGCCCTGGCGCCCACGGCGTGCAGCCGGACGTCCGACCAGGCGAACGGCAGCGGCACCTGGTCCGCTCCCGGCTCGGGACCGGTGCCGACGATCGCGTGGAGCGCGGCGTCGAAGAGCGCGGGGTGGAGCCCGTAGTGCTCGGCGGCGTCGGCGGTGCCACCGATGGTGGTGCCGTCGGTGGGCAGGGCGACCTCGGCGTAGAGGGTGTCGCCCTGGCGCCAGGCGGCGGTCAGACCCTGGAAAGCGGGGCCGTAGTGGTAGCCGCGGTCGGCGAGGTCGTCGTAGAGGGTCTCGGTGGGCACGGGGGTGGCGCCGGCCGGCGGCCAGACCGCCGGGTCCGCCCACCCGCCCTGGTCCGGCACCGCGGGTTCCCGGGAGGTGAGGACCCCGGTGGCGTGGCGGGTCCACGACCGGTCGGCGTCGGCGTCCTCGGACCGGGAGTGGATGGTGAGGGCCCGGCGGCCCTCGCCGTCGGGTGCCGCCGCGTGCACCTGGAGGTGTACGCCACCGTCGGCCGGAAGCGGGAGCGGAGCCTCCAGGGTGAGGTCCTCCAGATGCGGGGTGCCGGTCGCCTGACCCGCGTGCAGGGCCAGTTCGACGAACGCGGTGCCGGGCAGCAGGGGAGTGCCGTGGACGGCGTGGTCGGCCAGCCACGGGTGGCCGCGCAACGACAGGTGGCCGGTGAAGACGTCCCCGTCGCCGTCCGCCAGGGCGACGGCCGCGCCGAGCAGGCCGTGGCCGGCCGAGGACAGACCGAGGGCATGCGGATCGGCGGCGGTGGCACTGGACGGCCGGAGCCAGTAGCGCTGCCGTTGGAAGGGGTAGGTGGGCAGGTCGAGGTGGGTGGGTGGGGTGGTGGGGAAGAAGCCGGTCCAGTGCGCGGGGGTGGTGGCGGCGAGCGAGGTCAGCACGCGCTGCCAGGTGTCGTCTTCGCGGCGCAGGGTGCCGGTGATGGTGACGGCGGCCCGGTCGGTGGCGTCGTCGGCCGTCTCCTGGAGGGGGTGGGTGAGGACGGGGTGGGGGCTGACCTCGATGAAGAGGGTGTGCCCGTCGTCCAGCAGACCGCGGGTGGCTTTTTCGAAGGCCACGGTGGCGCGGAGGTTCTCGTACCAGTATTCGGCGTCCATGACGGTCGTGTCGGGCATGGGGCCGTTGGCGTGCTCGCCGACCGTGGAGTGGAACGCCACCTGTGCGGCGCGCGGGCGCACCGGGGCGAGTGTGTCGAGCAGTTCGTCCCGGAGCGCCTCGACGTGGGAGGTGTGGGAGGCGTAGTCGACCGGGATCCGGCGGGCCTCGATGCCCTCGGCTTCGCAGTGGGTGAGGAGCCGGCCGAGCGCGTCGGCGTCGCCGGCGACCACGGTGGCCGACGGTCCGTTGACGGCGGCGACGGCCACGTGCTCCGCCCAGCGGGCGATGAGCTGCTCGGTCTCCGCCACGGTGAGGGGCAGGTGGACCATGCCGCCGTGGCCCGTGATGCGTGCGATGGCGCGGGAGCGGAGGGCGACGATGCGGGCGGCGTCGTCGAGGGTGAGGATGCCGGCGATGTGGGCGGCGGCGATTTCGCCTTGGGAGTGGCCGACGACGGCGTCGGGGGTGGTGCCCAGGTGTTCCCAGAGGCGGGCGAGGGAGACCATCATCGCCCAGAGTGCCGGTTGGACGACCGCGTCGCCTTGGAGGGTGGGGGCGCCGGGGGCTTGGTGGAGGACATCGATGAGGTTCCAGCCGGTGTGGGGTTGGAGTGCGGTGGCGCAGGCGGTGAGGTGTTCGGCGAAGACCGGTGAGGTGCGCATGAGGTGGGTGCCCATGCCGGTCCATTGGGAGCCCTGGCCGGGGAAGACGAAGACGGTTTTGGCGGGGTGGGTCGTCGCGGTGCCGGTGACGACCCGGGGTGAGGGTTCGTCCGCGGCGAGTGCGGTCAGCGCGGCCCGGAAGTCGGCGGGTTCGCGGCCGATCAGGACGGCGCGGTGGTCGAAGAGTGTCCGGGTCGTGGCGAGGGCGTGGCCGATGTCGGCGGGGGTCGTTCGCGGGTGGCGGTCGAGGTGGTCGAGGAGCTGTTGGGCCTGGTCGGCCAGGGCGGCCGGGGACTTCGCCGACAGCGTCCACGGCACCGTCCCGTCCGTCACCACCACCGGCTCCGGTGTCTCCTGGCCGGTTTCGTCCTGCGGGGCCTGTTCGATGATGAGGTGGGCGTTGGTACCGCTGATGCCGAAGGAAGAGACCGCCGCGCGACGCGGGCGTCCCGTCTCCGGCCAGGACCGCTCCTCGGTGAGCAGTTCCACCGCGCCCGCCGTCCAGTCCACGTGCGAGGACGGCTCGTCCACATGGAGGGTCTTCGGCAGGGTGCCGTGCCGCATGGCCATCACCATCTTGATCACGCCGCCCACGCCCGCCGCGGCCTGGGAGTGACCGATGTTCGACTTCAGCGAGCCCAGCAACAGCGGCCGACCCTCGGGCCGGTCCTGGCCGTACGCGGCGATCAGCGCTTGCGCTTCGATGGGGTCACCGAGGGAGGTGCCGGTGCCGTGCGCCTCGACGGCGTCGACGTCCCGCGCCGACAGACCCGCGCCGGCCAGGGCCTGGCGGATCACGCGCTCCTGGGAGGGCCCGTTGGGGGCGGTCAGGCCGTTGCTCGCGCCGTCCTGGTTGATCGCCGACCCGCGGACCACCGCCAGTACCCGGTGACCGTTCTTCCGCGCCTCGGAGAGCCGCTCCAACAGCAGCAGACCCACGCCCTCCGACCAGGCCGTGCCGTCCGCCGCCTCGGCGAACGCCTTGCACCGTCCGTCCGGCGCGAGCCCGCGCTGCCGGCTGAACTCCACGAGCAGGCCCGGTGTCGCCATGACGGCGACACCACCGGCGAGCGCGAGGTCGCACTCGCCGTCGCGCAGAGCCTGAGCGGCCATGTGTATCGAGACCAGCGAGGAGGAGCAGGCGGTGTCCACCGTCAGGGCCGGACCCTGGAGGCCGAGCGTGTACGAGATGCGGCCCGAGGCGACGCTCGCGGTGTTGCCGGTCAGCAGGTACCCGTCGTAGCCGGCGGCGCCGTCGTGCAGTCGCGGGCCGTACTCCTGGGTCATGGCGCCGACGAAGACGCCGGTCCGGCTGCCGCGCAGCGCGGTCGGGTCGATGCCCGCCCGCTCGATGGCCTCCCAGGAGGTCTCCAGGAGCAGTCGCTGTTGCGGGTCCATCGCCGTCGCCTCGCGCGGGCCGATGCCGAAGAACGCGGGGTCGAAGCTCGCCGCGTCGGACAGGAACCCGCCCTTGGCGAGGTACGACGTGCCCTGGCGGCCCAGGTCGGGGTCGAGGAGCCTTCCGAGGTCCCAACCGCGGTCGGTGGGCAGGTCGGAGATGGCGTCGACGCCCTGGCTGACGAGGCGCCACAGGTCCTCGGGACCGCGGACGTCCCCCGGATAGCGGCAGGCCATGCCGACGATCGCGATCGGCTCGTCCGCGTCGACGGCGAGCGGAGAACCGTGGGCGGCGGCGCCGTCGGGCTCGTCGTCCGCACCCAGCAGTGCCATTCGGAGGTGGCGGGCGACGGCGGTGGGGGTCGGGTGGTCGAAGAGCAGGGGCGCCGGCAGCTTGAGGCCGGTGAGGGCGCCCAGGCGGTCGCGCAGTTCGACGGAGGCGAAGGAGTCGAAGCCGAGGTCCTTGAACGTGCGGTCGGCGTCCACGGTGTCCGAGGTGACGTGTCCGGTGATGGCCGCGACTTCGGCCCGGATCCGGTCGGTGAGGATCCGCTCCTGCTCGGTCCGGGACGCCTTCCCGAGACGGTCGAGGAGCGGCGAGGACACGGTGGGAGCGGTGAGCCGAGTGGTGTCCTCGGGGCGATCGGTGACCACCTCGGCGGAGGCCTCGGACTCGGCGTCGGCGGGGCCGTCCGCCGGCAGGTCGATCCAGTGGCGCTGTCGTTGGAAGGGGTAGGTGGGCAGGTCGAGGTGGGTGGGTGGGGTGGTGGGGAAGAAGCCGGTCCAGTGGGCGGGGGTGGTGGCGGCGAGCGAGGTCAGCACGCGCTGCCAGGTGTCGTCTTCGCGGCGCAGGGTGCCGGTGGCGCGGGCGTGCCGGCCGGCCTGGTGGTGATCGAAGGTCTCCTGGAGGGGGTGGGTGAGGACGGGGTGGGGGCTGACCTCGATGAAGAGGGTGTGCCCGTCATCCAGCAGCGAGTCGGCGGCGGTCCGGAAGTGGACGGCGGTCGCCAGGTTCTCGTACCAGTACTCGGCGCCCATCACCGTGGTGTCGGCCACCGGCCCGCCCAGGTGGCCGGCGACCGTGGAGTAGAACGCGACGGTGCCCGGCCGCGCCCGGACGGAGGCGAGGGTGTCCAGCAACCGGTCCCGCAGCGGGTGCACGTGGGAGGTGTGGGAGGCGTAGTCGATCGGGACGCGTCGGGCCCGGATGCCGGCGTTCTCGCAGTGGGCCAGCAGTTCCTCGACGGCGGTGATGTCACCCGCGACCACGGTGGCCGACGGTCCGTTGACGGCGGCGACCGGCAGCCGGCCGTCCCAGCGCGCGGCCAGCTCCGAGGCGTCGGCCAGGCTCAGCGGGAGGGAAACCATGCCGCTGAGACCCGCGATCCCGGCGAGAGCCCGGGAGCGGAGGGCGACGATGCGGGCGGCGTCGTCGAGGGTGAGGATGCCGGCGATGTGGGCGGCGGCGATTTCGCCTTGGGAGTGGCCGACGACGGCGTCGGGGGTGGTGCCCAGGTGTTCCCAGAGGCGGGCGAGGGAGACCATCATCGCCCAGAGTGCCGGCTGGACGACCGCGTCGCCTTGGAGGGTGGGGGCGCCGGGGGCTTGGTGGAGGACGTCGATGAGGTTCCAGCCGGTGTGGGGTTGGAGTGCGGTGGCGCAGGCGGTGAGGTGTTGGGCGAAGACCGGTGAGGTGCGCATGAGGTGGGTGCCCATGCCGGTCCATTGGGAGCCCTGGCCGGGGAAGACGAAGACGGTTTTGGCGGGGTGGGCCGTCGCGGTGGCGGTGACCACTCGGGGTGAAGGTTCGTCCGCGGCGAGTGCGGTCAGCGCGGCCCGGAAGTCGGCGGGTTCGCGGCCGATCAGGACGGCGCGGTGGTCGAAGAGCGTCCGGGTCGTGGCGAGGGCGTGGCCGATGTCGGCGGGGGTCGTTCGCGGGTGGCGGTCGAGGTGGTCGAGGAGCTGTTGGGCCTGGTCGGCCAGGGCGGCCGGGGACTTCGCCGACAGCGTCCACGGCACCGTCCCGTCCGTCACCACCGCCGGCTCGTCCGCCCCGGCCGTGCTGTCCTCGGGCGTCCACTCGCGCAGGACGACATGGCAGTTGGTCCCGCCCATGCCGAAGGAGCTGGTGCCCGCGATCAGCGGGCGGTCCGGCCGGGGCCAGGGAGTGAGGTCCTGCTGGACCCGCAGCCGGAGTTCGTCGAAGGCGATGTCCGGGTTGGGCGTCTCGAAGTTGCGGCTGGGCGGCAGCTCGCGGTGCCAGATGCTGAGCACCGTCTTCAGGAGGCCGGCGACCCCCGCCGCACCCTCCAGATGACCGATGTTGGTCTTCACCGACCCCACGCGCAACGGCCGGTCCGCGGGCAGACCGGTGCCGAGCGCGGCGCCCAGGGCGGCGGCCTCGATGGGGTCGCCCACGGGTGTGCCGGTGCCGTGCAGCTCGACGTACTGAACGTCTTCGGGGGCGGTCCCGGCGTGCTGGTGCGCACGGCGGATGACCTCCGTCTGGGCGCGGGCGCTGGGGACGGTGAGGCCGGGGGTGGCCCCGTCGTTGTTGACGGCGCTGCCCGTGATGACGCAGTAGATCCGGTCGCCGTCGGCCCTCGCGCGGGACAGCGTCTTCAGGGCCAGGTAGACGCCGCCCTCGCCGCGTACGTAGCCGTTGGCCCGGGCGTCGAAGGTCCGGCACAGCCCGTCGGGGGAGAGGGCGCCGAACTTGGTCGAGCCGATGGTGCTCTCGGGGGCGATCGCGAGGTTGACGCCGCCGGCGAGCGCGAGCGTGCACTCACCGGCGCGCAGGCTCTGCGCGGCCAGGTGCACCGCCACCAGCGAGGAGGACTGGGCCGCGTCGATGGCGAGGCTCGGGCCGTTGAGGCCGAGGGTGTAGGAGAGGCGGTTGGCGATGATGCTGCGGTGGAGTCCGGTGACGGTGTGGCGGTTGATGCGCTGGGTGGTGCCGTGCTTGTGGAAGCGGATGGCGTAGTCGTCCCAGATGGCTCCCACGAAGACGCCGGTCCGCGTTCCCGCCAGTTCCGCCGGGATGATGCCGGCGTCCTCCAGCGCCTCCCAGCCGAGTTCCAGCATCAGCCGCTGCTGAGGGTCGGTCATGGCGGCCTCGTTCGGGGAGATCCCGAAGAAGTCGGCGTCGAAGCCGGCGATGTCGCCCAGGTAGCCGCCGCGCGTGGTGACGACCTTGCCGGGGGCGGTGGCATCGGTGTCGAGCAGCCGGCGCGCGTCCCAGCGGTCGGTCGGTACGTCACCGATTCCGCTGCGGCCGTCGCGCAGCAACTCCCAGAAGGCGGTGGGGTTCTCCGCCGCGGGCAGGCGGCACGACACGCCGACGACGGCGATGGGTTCGCGCGCTGACGCCTCCGACTCGTGCGCCACCCCCTCGTGCGGCGGCCGGGCCTCACCGGCGACGTGCGACGAGCGGGATCGGTAGTTGTCGGCGTCCTGCACCGAGGCCTCCACGGTAGTTGCCAGAAGAACAGGTGTAGCTGCGGGTCGTCCGGGGTCGAACGACACCGGGTCAACGCCGGGTGGTCAGCAGCTCCCGCAGTTCGTCCGGCGCGTCCATGAAGTCGTGGTGGCCGCCTGCGACGACCCGGAACTCGACCGAGTCCGCGTACCGGCGCCACCCTTCGAGCTCATCGGGAGTCACCTCGGGGTCGTCCCGCCAGTGCAGGACGACGATGGGGCAGTCCAGCGGCACCGGTTCGGCCCGCCGGTACGCTCGCGCGGCGTCCAGGTCGCGCAGCAGTACGCCCAGGCCCATCTCGATCATGCCGGGGGAGGGCTCGATCCCCCGGTCGCGGACGACCGCCTCCAGTTCGGCGCGCAGCTCGGGCTCGGTCATGGTGAGCATCCGGTCACGCGAGGCGTCGTGCGGCGCCGGCTGGCCCGACACGAAGAGGCGCTCAGGCCGGGGCAGTCCCCGTTCGGCGAGCCGGACGGCGGTCTCGTACGCGGGCAGTGCGCCCGCACAGTGCCCGAAGAACGCGAACGGCCGGTCCAGGAAGGGTTCCAACTGCCCGACCAGTTCGTCGGCGAGGTTCTCGTAGCTGCCGTAGTGGGGCGCGGCCAGCCGGTTCTCGCGGCCGGGGAATTGCACCGGGCAGACCTCGGCGTCGCCGATCGCGGCCGGCCAGGCGCTGAACGCCGAGGCCCCGGACCCCGAGTAGGGGAAGCAGAAGAGCCGCGCGGGGTGGTCGGCGGAACGCGGCCGGACGAACCACGGAGAGGCGGCGGAGGCGGAGCCGGAAGTCATGGCGTCTTTCGTTTCTGGGCGACGATGGGGAGATGGGTCATCCCGGCGATGAAGTACGAGCGCAGGTGCTGCGGTTCACCGGCGGGCTCGATCGACCCGAACCGCTGGGTCAGCTCCTCGAAGAAGACGCGCAGGGTCATCCGGGCCAGTGGCGCCCCGATGCAGAAGTGCGAGCCGAACCCGAACGCGACCTGGCGCTTCGCGCCCTCGCGCGTGATGTCGAAGCGGTGCGGGTCGGGGAACTGGGCCTCGTCCCGGTTGGCCGAGCCGATCCAGGCGACGACCGCCCCGCGGGCCGGCACGGTGCCACCGGCGATCTCCACGTCGTCCACCGCGTACCGCATGAAGTTGCAGGCGGCCGATGTCCAGCGCAGTCCCTCCTCGACCAGGTTCGGGATCAGCGACGGGTCGGCCTGTGCCTTCTCGAACTGCTCGGGCCGCTCGACAAGGGCCTGCACCGTGCCCGAGACGGTGTGCGGCGTCGTCACATTGGCGCCCAGCAGGATGCTGTAGCCGTCGAGGGCGATCTCCTCGTCGGTCAGCGGCGCGCCGCCCGGGCGGACGCTCATCAGGTGGTGGAGCAGGCTGTCGCCGTCGCGTCCGTCCGCCCGCCGGGTCTTGACCCACTCCTTGACGTAGCTGAGCAGCTCGTGGTGGGCGATGGCCAATGTCGCGGCCTCGCTGACCTGCTGGAAGTGCGGGTCCGAGGGGGCGGTCACCATCGCGGTGAGCCGGACGAGTTCCTCCCAGTCCCGCTGCGGGATCCCGAGCAGCGGGCCGGTGACCATGGCCGGGAGCAGCAACGCCCGCTCGGCGAGGTCGAAGACCTCCCCCTCGAGCGCCGGTTCGAGGAACCGTACGACCGTCCGGCGGATGCTGTCCTCCCAGGACCGCACCGCGCGCGCGGTGAGCTTGGTGCCGAGCGGCCGGCGGACCTCGGTGTGCCGGGGCGGGTCGGTGGAGGTCATCAGCGTGCCCGCCGCGACGTCGTCCACCCCGAGGTGGGTGACCACGGTGCCACGCTCGGAGGTGAAGGCGCGGTGGTCGCCGAGCACCCGGCAGACATCCTCGTAACGGGTGACCGACCAGAACTCCCGTCCGTCGGCAAGCACTTGGTGGTGCAGCGGCGCCTCGACGCGCATCGCGTCCCAGACCGGGTGGGGATCGCCCGAGGTGTAGAGGTCCAGGTCGAACAGGTCGACGCGGTCGAGGTCGATGTCACGCGCGGGACCCGGCGTAAGCCTCACCGGCCGGTCCTTCCGCGCGCGATCAACTCGGCCACCCGCTGCGGGGTTTGCGCGAGGTAGAAGTCGCGGACGGACAGCTCGACGCCGTAGTCCCGGGACACCTGCTCGATGATCTTGATCCCGATCAGCGAATTGCCGCCGAGCGAGAAGAACTCGTCGTCCGCTCCGACGTCGCGGGGGCCGAGGTGCTCCCCCCACAGCGCCGCGACCTCCCGCACGAGCGACTCCGGCGCACCCGACGATTCCATGGCCTTCCCTTCCTTTTTCGCGCCGAATCCTGTACCGAACGGGAATTCCCGTTCTGAAGGAGTCCGGGGAGTTATTCCGGGTATTCTTCCGGAGAATTATCCGCCCCCGAGGGGCCGTTCCGGGCCAACGTAATTGGCCGGTGAAGCCCGGCGCAAGGGACGCCGGTGCCGGGTGCCCCGTCGGGCGCCGCTTGTCCCGCTGACAGGACACGCATTTGCCCTTGTGGCATTGGTGACCCGGTCCATAGTGTGGCGTCGGCATTCCGGGCCGGCTGCGGATGCCGGGCGCCCTGCCGACAGGATTACGCCGTTCTTTGAACCCGCGCCGGCGCTCTGTGATACCCCTTTTTCGAGTCAGCCCTTGACAATAAATGAGGACGGTGGCAGTGAGCACGAACCCCTTTGACGACGAGGACGGCCGCTTCTACGTCGTGGTCAACGACGAGGAGCAGCACTCCCTGTGGCCGACCTTCTCCGAGGTGCCGGCCGGCTGGCGGGTGGTTTTCGGTGAGGCCGCCAAGGCCGAATGCCTGGAATACGTCGAGCGGAACTGGACCGACATGCGCCCGAAGAGCCTGCGGGAGGCCATGGCGGCGGGCTGACCGAGGCCCGGCGCACCATCCGGACGGGCCCCGGACGGGTTCCCTTCCCCGGGTGCGGCCGCCGGGCTCGCCCCGTCCGGACACCAGTCGCACAGGAGGCAGTTGATGATCCTTCAGGGTAAGCGGGTCGATCTGCCCGCGGTGCCCGTCGTCCATGGGCGGTTCGAGGCGCACGCCGCCGCCACTCCCGACGCCCTGGCCGTCGTCTGCGCCGGGCAGCGAGTGACCTACGCGGAATTGGACGCGCGGGCGAACCGGTTCGCACGCTTCCTGACCGGGCGCGGGCACGGCCGGGGCGCCAAGGTCGGCGTCTGCCTCGACTACTCGGCCGACATGCTGGTCGCCATCCTCGGCACGCTGAAGGCGGGCGCGGCCTACGTGCCGCTCGACCCGGCCTACCCGGCGGACCGGCTCCGGCTGCTCGTGGAGCGGATTCCCGGCCTCGCCCTGATCGTGGCCTCCCCGGACACGGCCGGGCTGGTCGAGTCGGCGGCGGCCGAGACCGTCGAGCTCGCACGGATGGCCGACGAGTTGCAGTCTCTTCCGGCGACCGCTCCGGACGTCTCCGTCACCGGGGACGACCTCTGCTACGCGGTCTTCACGTCCGGCTCGACCGGGACGCCGAAGCTCACCGCCGTGCGGCACGAGGGTTGGTTCAACCTGATGAACTGGCTGACGGTCGAGTACGGTCTGAGCCGCGACTCGCACAACCTGGTGGTCAGCGCCTTCGGGTTCGACCTCTCCCAGCGCAGCCTGATGACACCGCTGTTCTGCGGCGCCACCCAGTACCTGATGGCGAGCCGGAACTTCGACCCGCTGCTGGCGTACCGGATGCTGACCGAGCACGGGATCCGCACGGTGCACTGCGCCGCCAGCACGCTGTACCTGCTCGTGGACTGGGAGACCGCCCGCGGCGGTGCGGCGCTCGCCGGGTTGGACTACGTGCTCTTCGGCGGCGAGCCGCTGAAGGCGGAGCGGATCCTGGACTGGGCGCGGCGCGAGGGCAACACCTGCACCCTGCTGCACCAGTACGGCGTCGCGGAGTGCACGGACGTCGCGACCTCGTTCGACCTGGCCGGCTACCGGCCCGGCGAGCACGAGATCGCGCCGGTCGGCAGGCCGGCGCACAACACCGGGATCCACCTCCTCGACGAGGAGCTGCGCGGGGTCGCGCCGGGGGAGTCCGGCGAGATCTGCATTTCCGGGATCAGCGTCGGCGCGGGCTACCTCGACGGCACGGGCCCGGAGTCCGGGAAGTTCACCACGCTCGAGGTCGACGGTGAGACGCGCAGGCTGTACCGCACGGGCGACCGCGGGTACGTCACCGAGGCCGGCGACCTGGTCGTCCTCGGCCGGACCGACGCGCAGGTGAAGGTGCGTGGCATGCGCATCGACCCTGCCGACATCGAGCGCGCGCTGGGCCGGCTGGACGGCGTCCGGGAGGCCGCGGTGGTGGTGGCCGACACCGGCGCCGGCGAGGCGGAACTCGTCGCGTTCGTCGTCCCGTCGGACGGCGAGGTCGCCGAGGACGACCTGCGCGCCCGTTTGCTGACGACATTGCCGCGGAACATGGTTCCGTCCCGGTGCGTGACCATCGCGCGGCTGCCGTTGAGCCCGCACGGAAAGGTCGACCGCAAGGTGCTGGTCGATTCCTGTCGACCGAGAGGAACGCGATGATCGCCGAACGGGTGCGCGCCATTTGGTGCCGGGAACTCGGGCACGACGAGATTTCGATGGACGATGATTTCTTCGCCCTCGGCGGCCAGTCGCTGATCATGTCGAAGATTCAGATCGCCTTCATCGAGGAACTGGGCGTCGAGGTCGCCATCGACCAGATGTACCTCAATCCGACGGTGGCCTCGATCTCCGCCTACCTGGAGAACGACTCCTCCGTCCATTCCGATTCATCCGACTCCGGCTGCTGAGGCCCATGAAAATCCACTTGGTAAGTGAGGCGTCATGTACGACGTGATTGTCATCGGTGCCCGTTGTGCGGGTTCGCCGGCGGCCATGCTGTTCGCTCGGCAGGGATATCGCGTCCTGCTGCTGGAGAAGGCGAAATTTCCGCAGGACACCCTCTCCTCGCACTACCTCCACCAGCCCGGTGTGGCCCTGCTCGCCAAGTGGGGCTTGCTCGACGAGCTCCGCAAGGCGGGTGCCCGGCCGATCGACCGCCAGAGCTACGAGGCGCTCGGCGTCCGGCTGGAGGGCTTCTCCCTGCCGGTCGACGGCCACCGGACCACGTACGCGCCGAGGCGGTTCGTGCTGGATCCCATCCTCGCGCGCGGGGCCGTGGCCGCGGGCGCGGACTTCCAGGAGGGCTGCGCGGTCACCGGCCTGGTCCACGAGGGCGACCGGGTCGTCGGGGTGAAGTACACGACCCCCGGCGGCGCCGAGGCGACCGAGCGGGCCCGACTGGTCGTCGGCGCGGACGGCATGCGGTCGCTGGTGGCCCGCAAGGTCGGCGCGCCGATGGTCGTCGAGCGCCCACGGATGACCTGCACCTACTACAGCTACTGGTCCGGGGTTCCCGCGAACTTCGAGCTGTACGAGCGGCCGGGGCGCTGGATCGCCCTCGCCCCCACCAACGACGACCTCACGCTGATCATGACGTACTTCCCGCAGAGCGAGTTCGCGGAGGTCCGCACCGCGGTGGAGGCCAACTACCTCGAAGCCGTCCGCACCACGGCGCCGGCGCTGTTCGAGCGGATGTCCGCCGGCGAGCGCGTGGAGCAGATGTACGGCACCGGCGCGCAGGAGAACTACTTCCGCAAGGCCTACGGACCCGGCTGGGTGCTGGTCGGCGACGCGGTGCACCACAAGGACTCCATCACGGCCCGCGGCATCACCGACGCCTTCATCCAGGCACAGACGCTCACCGACCACATCGGCGACCGGCTGCACGACGACGCCGCGCTCGAGACGGCGCTGAAGCGTTACGAGCGGGACCTGGACGGCAATCACTACAGCTTCTTCCAGGGCGCCCTCAACGTGGCCGAGCTCAAGCCCGAGCGGCACACCGAGATGATCCGCAAGCTCGTCGGGCACCAGGAGTTGATCGACCGCTACTTCTCGACGGTGTCGGGTGCGTACTCCTTCGACGACTTCTACAACAACGAACTCCTGACCGTACTCGACCAGAGCTGACCGGCGGATAACTCCCCGACAGTCCGCCGATTTGGAGACCCAATGATCCCGTTGTCGTTCGCGCAGCGCCGGCTGTGGTTCGTGGACCGGTTCGAAGGCCCGTCGCCGACCTACAACGGCGCTTTCGCCCTGCGGCTGGACGGTGAACTGAGCGTGGGCGCGCTGGAGTCGGCGCTGCGCGATGTCATCGGAAGGCACGAGATCCTCCGCACCGTCATCGTCGAGGACGGCGACGGCGTCCCGCACCAGCAGGTGCTGGCGCCGGACCGCGCGCCCCTCGGACTCACGGTGACCGAGGTCTCGACGGAGGAGGAGCGGGCGGCGGCGGTCTCCGAGTTCGCCACCGGGACCTTCGACCTGGCCGCCGACCTCCCGTTCCGGGCCCGCCTGCTGCGGAGCGGACCGCGCGAGCACACGCTGGTCGTGGTGATGCACCACATCGCCGTGGACGGGGAGTCCTTCGGTCCGCTGTTCCGTGACCTCAACGCGGCGTACACGGCCCGCGTGGCGGGCGGCGTCCCGGGCTGGGAACCGCTTCCGGTGCAGTACGCGGACTACACGCTGTGGCAGCGGGATCTGCTCGGCGACGAGTCCGATCCGGACAGCCTGGCCGCTCGTCAGTTGCGGTACTGGCGGCAGACCCTGGCCGGTCTGCCGCAGCCGCTGGCCGTGCCCACGGACCGTCCGCGCCCGAAGGCGATGGGGCACGACGGCGATCTGGTCCGGCTTCCGATCGGCCCCGAGCTGCTGCGGTCGGTCGAGAAGCTGGCCGCCGAGGCGGACACCACGCTGTCGATGGTCATGCACGCCGCGCTCGGCGTCCTGCTGCACCACCTCGGCTGCGGCGACGACCTGCCGATCGGCGCGCCGATCGCCGGCCGGACCGATCGCGAACTGCGGGACCTGGTCGGGTTTTTCGTCAACACCTGGGTGCTGCGCGTCGACCTCTCCGGCAATCCGAGCTTCACCGAGCTGCTCGGGCGGGTGCGGGAGCGGGCGCTGGCCGCGTACGACAACCAGGACATGCCCTTCGAGCGGCTGGTGGAGTTGCTCAACCCGGAGCGCTCCACCGCCTACCACCCGTTCTTCCAGGTCATGCTCGCCTGGCAGCAGCCCATCCCGGAGATGGAGTTTCCGGGTCTCGACGTCCGATTCGAGCAACTCGGCACCCGAACGGCGAAGTTCGACCTGTTCTTCAACCTGGTCCCGGACGCCGCGGGTGGCGCGGAATGCCGGCTGGAGTACCGCACCGACCTGTTCGACCAGAGCACCGCCGAAGACCTCGCCCACCGCTTCGTCCGGGTGCTGGAGCGGCTGGTGGCCGAGCCCGCGCGTCCGGTCGGCGGCCTCGACGTGCTCGGCGCCGACGAGCGTGAACGGGTGCTCGGCCTCTTCAACGGCGCCGCCCCGGTCTCGTCCGGGCTGACGGTCCCGGAGCTGTTCGAGCGCCAGGTGGCCAGAACGCCGGACGCCCCGGCGGTCGTCTGCGAGGACCGCACGCTGAGCTACCGGGAACTCGACGAGCGGGCGGACCGGCTCGCCCACGAGCTGGTGCGGCGCGGCGCCGGGCCGGAGGACCTGGTGGTGCTGGCGCTGCCGCGCACCGAGGACCTGGTGATCGGCATGCTCGGGATCCTCAAGTCCGGTGCCGGCTACCTGCCGATGGACCCGCAGTACCTGAGCGGGCGGGCGGCGACCGTGCTGGCCGAGGCGGCACCGAGGTTCGCGGTCACCGACACCGAGTCGTGGCAGGACCTGCCGCGGGACGGCATCTCGCTGGTCGACCTCGACCACCGCGCGGGGTGGGAGACCTCGGCCGGCACCGATCGGATCACGCCGCCGCGGCCGGACAATCTGGCGTACGTCATGTACACCTCCGGCTCGACCGGCAAGCCGAAGGGCGCGGCGGTCACCCACCGCAACGTCGTCGACGGTGTGCTGGAGCTGGTGCGCGTGCTGGAGGCGCCGCCCGGCTGGCGGATGCTGGCCGGCACCTCGGTCAACTTCGACGTCTCGGTCTTCGAGCTGCTGACCACCCTGTTCACCGGCGGCACCGCCGAGGTGGTGCGCGACGCGCTGGTGCTCGGCGAGCGGGACGGCTGGGACGGCCAGGTCATCAGCGCCGTCCCCTCAGTGCTCGGCGAACTGGTGGAACACCTGGGCAAGGCGAAGGACGTGCGCAGCGTCGTCCTGGCCGGCGAGGTGCTGCCGGCCAGGTTGGTACGCCAGGTGCGCGAGGCCCTGCCCGGTGTGCAGATCGTCAACTCCTACGGCCAGAGCGAGAACTTCTACGCCACCACCTTCTCCCTCGGCGGGGCCGAGGACTGGACGCGGGGCGAGGTCGCTCCGATCGGCACCCCGCTGGGCAACATGCGCGCCTATGTACTGGGCCCGGGGCTCGCCCCGGTGCCGCAGGGCGTGACCGGTGAGCTGTATCTGGTCGGGACGTGTCTGGGCCGCGGCTATTACGGGCGCCCGGAGATGACCGCCGACCGATTCGTGCCGAGCCCCTTCGGTCCGCCCGGTGAGCGGATGTACCGCACCGGCGACCTGGCCCGCTGGAACGCGGACGGCCGGCTGGAGTGCTTCGGCCGCAGCGACGGCCAGGTGAAGGTGCGCGGCTTCCGCATCGAGCCGGCCGAGGTCGAGGCGGTGTGCGAGGCCTACCCGGGCATTCGCGAGGCGGTGGTGATCAGCCGCGAGACCCCGTCGGGCGGGCACCGGCTGGTCGCCTACGTGGTGCACGAGGGCGACGGCGCCGTCCCGGACGACGGGGCCGGCGGCGTCGGCGACGTGAGCACCCTGGCCGGCGCGTCGGCCGCCGAGCTGCGCCGCTTCGTCGCGGCCCGGCTGCCCGACTACATGGTCCCGTCGGCCTTCGTGACCGTCGGCCGGATGCCGCTCGGCCCGACCGGCAAGCTGAACCGTTCGGCACTGCCCGAGCCGGAGTACGTCGGTGAGGCCTACCGCAAGCCGCGCACCGAGGCCGAGGAGATCATCGTCGCGGCTTTCGTCGACGTGCTCGGAGTGGAGCGGGTCGGCATCGACGACGACTTCTTCGCGGCGGGCGGCGACAGCCTGCGGTCCATCCAGGTGGTGGCCCGGGCCCGGACCCGGGGGCTGAAGGTCACCACCCGGGAGATCTTCGAGTGCCGCACCGCGGCCCGGCTGGCCGAGGTGGCCTCGGCCCGACCGGACGAGACGCCCGTGCTCGCGGAGGAGTCGGGCGGCGGCGTCGGCCCGATGCCGCTGCAGCCGGTCGCCCGGCAGATCTTCGAGCGCGGCGGCGGGCTGAACCGGTTCGCCATGGCCATGGCACTGGAGCTGCCCGCGGGCATCGACGAGCGCGGGCTGACCGCGACGCTGGACGCCGTGCTCGACCGGCACGACCTGCTGCGCGCCCGGCTGGTGCGCGCCGACGGGCTCTCCCTGGAGGTGCGGCCGACGGGCACCCTGCGGGCGGCGGACCACCTCCGCCGGGTGCCCTGCGACGGCCGGTGGGACGAGCCGTCCGCACTGCTGACCGCGAAGGCGGAGCTGGACGAGGCGGTCGGACGGCTCGACCCGGAGGCCGGCACGACGGCCCAGTTCGTCTGGTTCGCCGCCGAGTCCGGCGAGGGCCGGCTGCTGGTGGTGCTGCACCACCTGGTGGTGGACGGCGTCTCCTGGCGGATCCTCATGTCGGACCTCGCCCAGGCCTGGCAGCAGGTCCGCACGGGCCGGGCGCCCGAACTGCCCGCCGTCGGCACGTCGGCCCGCCGCTGGGCCCTGGCGCTCCAGGAAGAGGCGCTGACCCCGGAGCGGGAAGCGGAACTGGCTTACTGGCAGCGGATGCTGGCCGAGCCCTGCCCGCCGCTGGGCGCGCGGCCGCTGGACCCGGCGGTGGACGTGAACTCCACGGTCGACACCGTGCGGGCGCAACTGCCCGCCGAGGTCACCGAGGCGGTGCTGACCAGGCTTCCCGCCATGTTCCGGGGCACCGCGACCGACGTCCTGCTCGCCGCCCTCGCCGTGGCGGTGAACCGCTGGCAGGGCACGGACCGCCCGATCCTGGTCCGGCTGGAGGGCCACGGCCGTGAGGAGGAGCTCGTCCCGGGCGCGGACCTCTCCCGGACCGTCGGCTGGTTCACCAGCATGCACCCGGCCCGCGTCGCCGTCACGGGAGCCGACCCGGCCGACCTGCTCAGGGGCGGTCCCGCCGCCGGCACGGCGATCAAGCAGGTCAAGGAGCAACTGCGCCGTATCCCCGACAAGGGCGTCGGCTACGCGTTGCTGCGCCACCTGAACCCGCGGACCGCCGGCGCGCTCGCCGCGTGCCCGGTGCCGGACATCGGCTTCAACTACCTCGGCCGGATCTCCGGGACGGACGTGCCCGAGCACCTGCGGACGCAGGGCTGGGTGCCCGCCTCCTGGTCCGCCGAGCTGATCCCGGCGGTCGACGGGGACCTGCCCGCGCTGTCCGCGCTGGAGGTCAACTCGGTCGCCACCGACGCCGCCGACGGCACCCGGCTGCAGACCGCCTTCATGTTCCCCACCGGGGTGCTCTCCCGCGAGCGGGTCCAGGAACTGGCCGAGCTGTGGGTCGAGGTGGTGCACGGCATGGCCGCGCACGCCGCACACCCGCGGGCCGGCGGGTTGACCCCCTCGGACGCCACGCTGATCGCGGTGCGGCAGGACGAGATCGAGACCTGGGAGGAGCGCTACGGCCGGCTGGCCGAGGTGTGGCCCCAGGCCCCCGGGCAGTCCGGCATCCAGTTCCAGGCCGCGATGGCCGAGGACTCCTACGACGTCTACCACATGCAGTTGGTGCTGCACCTGTCCGGGCAGGTGGACCCGGCGCGCATGCGCGCGGCCGGACAGCGGCTGCTGGAGCGCTACCCGAACCTGCGCGCCGCGTTCGGCACCACCGCCGCCGGCGACCCGGTGCAAGTCGTGCCGGAACAGGTCGCGCTGCCCTGGCGGCACGTCGATGTGTCCGGTCGCGGCGAGGACGAACAGGACGCCGCCCTCGACGAGTTCCTCGCCGAGGACCGGGCCGACCGGCTCGACCCCGCCCGGCCGCCGCTGTTCCGCCTGGGCCTGCTCACCTGCGGACCGGAGCGGGCGAAGCTCGTCATCACGGCGCACCACACCGTCTTCGACGGCTGGTCCTCGCCGTTGGTGATCCGGGACGTGATCCGGCTGTACGCCGGGACCGGCGAGCTTCCCCAGGTCCGCGGCTACGGCGACTACCTTGCCTGGATGGCCGCCCACGACCGCGCGGAGTCGGCCGCCCGCTGGGCCGCCGAGCTGGCCGGATTCGAGCAGCCGACCCTGGTGGCCCCCGATGCCGCGCTCCTGGAGGGGGCGTCCGCCATCGGGAAGGTCGAGGTGCCGCTGTCGATCGACCAGGGACGTGAACTCGCCCGGCGCGCGGCCGAGATCGGCATCACCCTCAACACGCTCGTGCAGGGCGCGTGGGCGGTGCTGCTGTCGAAGCTGACGGGTCAGCAGGACGTGGTGTTCGGCGCCGCCGTCAACGGCCGCCCCGGCGACCTGGTCGGCTCCGAGGAGATGGTCGGCCTGTTCATCAACACCCTGCCGATCCGGGTGTTCTGGCGGCCGGAACAGACCCTGGCCGAGATCGTCACCGAGCTGCAGGACCGGCAGATGACCCTGCTCGACCACCACTACCACAGCCTGGCCGACATCCAGCGGGAGAGCGGGCTGCCGGCCCTGTTCGACACGTTCGTCGGGTTCGAGAACTACCCGATGGACCGCGAGGGCATCGTCGACGCGAACACCTCGGCGGGGCTCCGCATCGACGCCATCCGGCCGATCGCCGGCGCGCACTACGCGCTCGCCCTCGCCGCCGCCGACCCGTACCTGCGGCTCTCCCTCGACTACCAGAAGGACGTCTACTCGCTGGCCGCCGCCGAGGGCATCGCCGCCCGGCTGGTCCGGATCCTGGAGCAACTGATCACCGACCCGCACGTGCCGGTCGGCGCCATCGAGGTGCTCTCGGAGGAGGAGCGGGAACGGCTGCTGCTGGACGTCAACGACACGGCGCACCCGGTGGCCGAGGGCACCGTGCCGAGCGGCTTCGAGGCCCAGGTGGCACGTACCCCGGACGCCGTCGCGGTGATCGGGGAGCAGGAGACGCTGACCTACCGGGAGTTGAACCGCCGGGCGAACCGGCTGGCGCACTGGCTGATCGGCCGGGGCGCCGGCCCCGAGCAGGCGATCGCCGTGCGGATCCCGCGTTCGGTGGACCTGATGGTGGCCGCCTGCGCGGTGGTCAAGTCGGGCGCGGCCTACCTGCCGGTGGACCCCGAGCTGCCCGAGGACCGGGTGCGCCACATGCTCGAGACCGCCGAGCCGTTGCTGGTTCTCGACGAGGCGCTCCCGGACGTCTCGGGCCTGCCGGACACCGACCCGGAGCGTGCGCTGCTGCCGGACAACGTCGCGTACGTCATCTTCACCTCCGGTTCCACCGGCCGGCCGAAGGGCGTGCAGGTCTCGCACCGGTCGATCGTGAACCGGATGGCCTGGGGCGTGGAGCACTTCGGGATCGGTGCCGAGGACCGGCTGCTGTTCAGCACCGCGCCGAGCTTCGACGCCTCCGTGCCGGAGATCTTCGAACCCTTGCAGGTCGGGGCCGCCGTGGTGATCGCCCGCCCGGACGGGCGACGGGACCCGGCCTACCTCGCCGAGCTGATCCGGCGCGAGCGGGTGACCGGCGCGGTCTTCGTCTCCTCCCTGCTGGCGGCGTTCGTCGACGAGCCCTCGGCACGATCCTGCACCAGTCTGCGCTTCGTCGAGGTCGGCGCCGAGCCTTTCCCGGTCGCGCTGGCCGACCGGTTCGCCGAAGCGCTGCCCGGCTGCGTCGCGCACAACCTCTACGGCCCCACCGAGGCGACCGTCGAGGTGACCACGGCCCGGCACGTGCCGGGAGCGGACCGGCTGCCGATCGGCGCGCCGATCTGGAACACCCGGATGTACGTGCTGGACGCGGCCCTGTGCCCGGTCGCCCCGGGCGTCGCCGGCGAGCTGTACATCGCGGGCACCGCGCTGGCCCGCGGCTACCTCGGACAGGGCGCGCTGACAGCCGACCGCTTCGTCGCCTGCCCCTTCGGCGCTTCGGGGGAGCGGATGTACCGCACCGGCGACATGGTGCGGTGGAACGAGGACGGTCGACTGGAGTACGTCGAGCGGCGCGACTTCCAGGTCAAGATCCGCGGCCGCCGCATCGAGCTGGGCGAGATCGAGTCGGTGCTGAACGTCCACCCGGACGTCAGCAGTGCGGTGGCCGTCGTACGGGAGGACCGCCCCGGCGACCAACGGCTGATCGCCTACGTGGTGCCGGCCGACCGGGCCGATCCGGCCGGGCCGGACGTCAAGGCCCTGACGGCCCTGCTCCAGGAGCGGCTGCCGGAGTACATGGTGCCCTCGGCGCTCGTCCCGCTGGCCGAGCTGCCCAAGACGCTGAGCGGGAAGCTCGACCGGGCCGCACTTCCGGCCCCCGACTACGCCGTGGCCGCCGCCGGACGGGCCCCGCGCAACGCCAGGGAGGAGGTCCTCTGCCGGCTGTTCGCCGAGCTGCTCGGCGTGGAGGAGGTCGGCATCGACACCAGCTTCTTCGACCTCGGCGGACACTCACTGCTGGCCACCCGCCTGATCGGGCGCATCCGCGCCGAACTCGGCATCGACGTGAAGGTCACGACGGTCTTCACCAGTCCGACTGTCGCCCAGTTGGCGGAGCGGCTCGACGAACAGCGGAGGTCGAACCGGCCCAAGCTGCGCCAGATGACCAACGAGGAGGAGCGCCGATGATCCCGCTGTCCTTTGCCCAGACCCGAATGTGGTTCCTCCACCGGCTCGAGGGACCGTCCGCCACCTACAACGGCCCGCTCGCGCTGCGCCTGGAGGGCGAGCTGGACACGGCGGCCCTGGCGGCGGCGGTCGCGGACGTGGTGACCCGGCACGAGAGCCTGCGCACCCTGATCACGGAGGACGCCGACGGCACGCCGTTCCAGCGGATCCTGCCGCCGGAGGAGGCCGCCGTCCCGGTCCGCGTGGTCGATGTGGCGGCCGGCGCGGTCGACGCCGTCACGCGGGAACTCATCCGCGAAACCTTCGACTTGACCACCGATCTGCCGTTGCGGGCGACCGTGCTGCGGGTCGGCCCGCGGGAGCACGTGCTGGTGGCCGTGCTCCACCACATCGCCGGGGACGGGGCGTCGATGGCGCCGTTCCTGCGCGACCTGGTGACGGCCTACGCGGCCCGCCGGCAGGGGAGCGCGCCGGACTGGGCGCCGCTTCCCGTGCAGTACAAGGACTACACGCTCTGGCAGCGTCGGCTGCTGGGCGACGAGGCGGACCCGGACAGTCTCGCCGCGGAGCAGTTGGCCTACTGGCGCGAGGAACTGGCCGGGGTGCCGCAGCCGGTGCAGTTGCCGCTGGACCGGCCGCGGCCCACCTCGACCGACCACCGCGGCGGCCATGTCGACTTCGAGCTGGAACCGGAACTCTTCACCGGGATCGCCAAGCTGGCCGCCGAGCACGGTGCCACCGCGCCGATGGTCGCCCAGGCCGTGCTCGCGGTGCTGCTGCACCACTTCGGCGCCGGGAACGACCTGACGATCGGCAGCCCGATCGAGGGCCGCGCCGACGAGCAACTCGACGACCTGATCGGGTTCTTCGTCAACACCTGGGTCCTGCGCGTCGACCTGTCGGGCAACCCGTCCTTCGCCGAGCTGCTGGAGCAGACCCGGGTCAAGGCCCTCGCCGCGTACGACAACCAGGACCTGCCGTTCGAGCGCCTGGTGGAGCTGCTGGCACCGGAGCGCGTCACCTCGTACCAGCCGCTGTTCCAGACCATGCTGGCCTGGCAGTTCGCCTGGGGGCGGCTGGAGATGCCCGGACTCGTGGTCACGCCCGTGCCCCTGAGCACCGGAACCTCGAAGTTCGACCTGTTCTTCAACTTCGTCCCGGACCCGGCCGGCGGTGGGTACGGGCGCCTGGAGTACGCCTCGGAGCTGTTCGACCACGCCACCGCCGAGCGGCTGATCGACCGCTACCTGCGGGTGCTGCGGCAGGTGGTGGCCGATCCGGGGACTCGGCTCGACGCGGTGGACGTGCTCACCGAGGGCGAGCGCGGCCGGCTGGCACTGCTGAACGAGACGGCCGCGCCGGTACCGGCGGCGACCGTACCCGAGCTGGTCGCCGCCCAGGCGGAGCGCACCCCGGACGCGACGGCGGTGGTGTGCGGGCCGACCACGCTGTCCTACCGGGAGCTGGACGCCCGCGCCGGCCGGCTGGCCTCCGCGCTGCGCGCGCGAGGTGTCGGACCGGAGGCCCTGGTGGCCGTGGCCCTGCCGCGCTCGGCGGAGCTGGCGGTGGCGCTGCTGGGCGTGCTCAAGGCCGGCGGCGCCTACCTGCCGATCGACCCCGAGTACCCGGCCGCGCGGGTCGGCCTGCTGCTGGACACGGCCGAGCCGCTGCTCGTGCTGACCGACCGCGCCACGGCGGGGCTGGTCGCGAACGGCCGGCCGCCGGTGCTCCACCTTGACGACCCGGACCTCGACGGGCCGGCGCAGGCGGCCCCGGACGTCAGCCTCGGCCCGGACCACCTGGCCTACGTGATGTTCACCTCCGGCTCGACCGGCACCCCCAAGGGGGTCGCCGTCTCCCACGCGAGCGTGGTCAACGGAGTGCGTGACCTGCGCCGGCTGGTCCAGGTCGAAGCGGGCTCCCGGATGCTCGCCGCGACCTCGGTGAACTTCGACGTCTCCGTCTTCGAGCTGTTCACCGCGCTGACCACCGGCGCGAGCGTCGAGATCGTCCGCGACGTCCTCGAACTGGGCGAACGCGCCCACTGGTCGGGCACCACCGTCAGCGCCGTGCCGGCGGTCTTCTCCGCCCTGCTCGACCGGAGCGCCGACGACCCGGGCGGGCTCGCGCTCGACGTGGACACCGTCGTCTTCGCCGGAGAGGCGCTCCCGGGCGACCTGGTCCGCAAGGTCCACGACGTCCTGCCCGGGACCAGGGTCATCAACGCCTACGGGCAGACCGAGAGCTTCTACGCCTCCACCTTCACGGTCCCGGAGCGGTGGACCGAGTCCGGCGCGGTGCCCATCGGGCAACCGCTGGCCAATATGCGCGCCTACGTCCTGGGGCCCGAGCTGGCCCCGGTGCCGCCCGGCGTGACCGGTGACCTGTACGTCGCCGGCCCGGTCGCCCGCGGCTACCACCGCGACGGCGGGGCGACCGCCGAGCGGTTCGTGGCCTGCCCCTTCGGCGCGCCGGGCAGCCGGATGTACCGCACCGGCGACCTCGCCCGCTGGGACGAGGACGGCCGGCTGCGCTATGTCGGACGCGCCGACGCCCAGGTCAAGGTGAACGGCATCCGGGTCGAGCCGACCGAGATCGAGGCGGTCCTCGGCCGGCACCCCGCCGTCGGTCAGGCGGCCGTCACGGTGTGCCCGGACCGGATCGGCAACCCGCGGTTGGTCGGCTACGTGGCCCCCGCCGGGAACGGTGGCGCGGACCCGGGCACCGTCCCCGTGCCGGAGCTGCGGCGCTTCGCGGCCAAGCGGCTGCCGGACTACATGGTGCCCGCCCGACTGGTGGTGCTCGCCCGGCTGCCGCTGACCCCGAGCGGGAAGCTGGACCGGGCGGCGCTGCCCCAGCCGGAGTTCACCGCCACCGCCTACCGGGCGCCGCGGAACGCGGTCGAACGGGTGCTGGCCGAGGTGTTCGCCGATGTGCTCGGTACCGAACACGTCGGCATCGACGACGACTTCTTCGCCGTCGGCGGCGACAGCATTCGTTCCATCCAGGTGGTCGCACGGGCCAAGGCCCGCGGTGTGGTCGTCACCACCCGGGAAGTGTTCGAACTTCGTACCGTCGCCCGGCTCGCCGAGCTGGTCGAGGCCCGCGTCGACGAGGAGCTCGTGACGCTGGCCGAGCTGCCGGGCGGCGGCGTCGGCTGGGCCCCGCTGCCCCCGACCGCCGCGCACATGCTCGCCCTGGGCGGCGGCATCGGCCGGCTCGCCATGTCCGCGATGCTCACCCTGCCCGGCGAGATCGACCGGGCCGAACTGGTGGCGACACTGCAGGCGGTGCTGGACCGGCACGACGTGCTGCGCTCCCGCCTCGACCGGGCGAACCCGGGCCTGGTGACGGAGCCGGCCGGCAGCGTGGACGCCGAGCCGCTGCTGCGCGAACTCGCGCACGAGGGCGCCGACCTGAAGGCCGAACTGGACGCGGCCGCGGACCGGCTGGACCCGGACGCGGGCGTGATGGCGCAGTTCGTGTGGTTCACCCCCGCGACGCCGGCGGACCAGGGCCGCCTGCTGATCGTGCTGCACCACCTGGTCGTGGACGGGGTGTCCTGGCGGATCCTGCTCCCTGACCTGGTGTCCGCCTGGCGGCGGGTCCGCGACGGGCGGGCCCCGGAGCCGGCCCGGACGGGCACCTCGCTGCGCCGGTGGACGCACGCGCTGGCCGACGAGGCCGCCACCCCCGAGCGGGTGGCCGAACTGGCCGGCTGGCAGGAGGTCCTGGCCGGGGACGACCCGCTGCTCGGCGCGCGGGAGCTCGACCCGGCGCTGGACGTCACCTCCACCGTGGACACGGTCCGCGTCCAGGTACCGGCAGACGTTACGGACGCCCTGCTGAACACGGTGCCCGCGCTGTTCCACGGCGGCGTCGACGACGGGCTGCTGGCCGGCCTCGCACTGGCGCTGGCCCGCTGGCGGCGGACCCGGGGCGAGTCCGCGACCTCGGCCCTCATCCGGCTCGAAGGACACGGCCGCGAGGACCACCTGGTGCCGGGCGCCGACCTGTCGGGCACGATCGGCTGGTTCACCGCGATGTACCCGGTGCGCCTCGACGTGGCCGGCATCGACCTGGCCGACGCCTTCGCCGGAGGCAAGGCGGCCGGCCGGGCGGTCAAGGCCGTCAAGGAGCAGTTGCGGGCCGTGCCGGACAACGGCATCGGCTACGGACTGCTGCGCCACCTCAACCCCGCGACGGCGCCGGCGCTGGCCGGCCGGCGGCAGCCGCGGATCGGCTTCAACTACCTCGGCAAGTCCTCCGGCGGCGACCTCCCCGCCGAGCTGCGCGGCCTGGGCTGGGGCCTGGACGCAGCGAGCGCGGACCTGATCCCGGCACCGGACGCGGACCTGCCGGTGCTGTCCGCGCTGGAGATCAGCGCGGTGGCCGACGGGACGGCGGACGGCGAGCGGCTGACGGCCTTCTTCGGCTTCCCCACCGGAGTGCTCTCCCGCGCGGAGGTCACCGAGCTGGCCGGGCTCTGGGTGGAGGCACTGTCCGCGCTGGCCCGGCACGCCGGCACCCCCGGCGCGGGCGGGCTGACCCCGAGCGACGCGCCCCTGATCGCGGTGCGCCAGAGCGAGATCGAGACCTGGGAGGAGCGCTTCGGCAAGCTGGCCGACGTGTGGCCCGCGACGCCGGCCCAGTCCGGGATCCTCTTCCAGGCGAAACTGGCCGGGGCGTCCTACGACCCCTATCACCTCCAGTTGGTGTTCCACTTGTCCGGCCGGGTCGACCCGGAGCGGATGCGCCGGGCCGGGCAGGCGCTGCTGGACCGCCACCCGGTGCTCCGCGCCGCGTTCGTCGACCGGACGGACGGCGACACGGTGCAGGTGGTGCCGGAGACGGTGACCCTGCCGTGGCAGTACCTCGACCTCACGGCCGTCGACGAGGCCGAACGGACCGAGACCTTCGAACGGTTCCTGGAGCAGGACCGGACCACGTACTTCGAGGCGGACCGCCCGCCGCTGCTCCGGCTGGCCGTCGCCGTCCTCGACCCCGAGCGGCCCGAACTGGTGCTGACCGCCCACCACGCGCTCTACGACGGCTGGTCCACGCCGATGATCCTCCAGGATCTGCTGCTGCTCTACGCCTCCGGCGGCGACGCCTCCAACCTGCCCGCGACCCGCGACTACGGTGACTTCCTCGCCTGGCTGGTCCGGCAGGACGGGGAGGAGTCCGCCCGGGTATGGGCCGCGGAGCTCGAAGGCTTCGAGGACCCGACCGTACTCGCCCCGGGCTTCGAGCCCGCGGAGGATCAGCGCCGGGAACAGGTCGACATCACGGTCCCCCGCGACCTGGCGCGGGACCTCGACCGGCTCGCCACCGAGCTGGGCATCACCGTGAACACGCTGGTGCAGGGCGCCTGGGCGCTGCTGCTCGGCGAGCTCACCGGCCGCCAGGACGTGGTGTTCGGCGCCACCGTCTCCGGGCGCCCGCCGGCGGTGCCCGGCGTCGAAAGCATCGTCGGGATGCTCATCAACACCATTCCGGTGCGCGTCGGGTACGCGCCCGGCGACACCGTGGCCGAGTTCCTCACCGGGCTGCAGAGCCGGCAGAGCGCCCTCGTGGACCACCACCACTACGGGCTCGCGGAGATCCAGCGGTCCGTCGGCCTGCAGTCCCTGTTCGACTCCCTGGTGGTCTTCGAGTCCTTCCCCGTCGACGCGGACGGCCTCAGCGCCGCCTCCGACGCCGAGGGCGGCATCGGCTATGACGGCTTCCGCCCGTCCGCGGGCAATCACTACCCGCTGTGCCTGACGGCGGCGGCCTCCCCGCTTCTGGAGTGCATGATCCAATACGCGCCGGGGGCCTTCGACCGAGAGACGGTGGAGGTGTACGCGGCCCGCCTGGTCCGCATCCTGCGGCAGATGGCCGGTGCGCCCGGTGCGCCGCTCGCCCGGGTCGATTCCCTGGAGCAGGCCGAACGCGACCGGATCCTGACCGTGCTGAACGCGGCCGGCCCGGGCCGGGAGGTCACGCTCACCGAGCTCGTCGAGGCGCGGGTGAGGCGGACCCCGGACGCCGTCGCGGTGGTGGCCGGGGACGAGTCGCTCACGTACGCCGAGCTGGACGCGGGCGCCGAGCGGGTCGCGCATGCGCTGGCGGCGCGCGGGGTGGGTCCGGAGAGCGTGGTGAGCGTGGTCCTGCCGCGGACCGCGAGGACCGTGGTGGCCCTGCTGGGCGTGCTCAAGGCGGGCGGCGCCTACCTGCCGGTGGACCCGGCCTACGCCGCCGCCCGGCTGCCGCAGATCCTCCCCGGTGCCCGGCCGCACCTGCTCATCACCGACGCCGGCACCCGGGCGCTCGTCCCGGACACCGATGTCCCCGTCGTCCTCCTCGACGACCTCGACCGGCCGGCGGCGGCCGTGGAGGTCGGGGCACGGCGGAGGCCCCGCCCGGCGAACCTCGCCTACGTCCTCTACACCTCCGGTTCCACCGGAGTGCCCAAGGGCGTCGGCGTCGCGCACAGCACCGTCGTCAACGCCGTGGACACCATGGTCGGCCAGGCCGCCATGGAGTCCGGCCGGAAGGTGCTGCTGGCCGCTTCGTTCGGCTTCGACGTCGCCGTCTTCGAGCTGTTCTCCGCGCTCACCACGGGCGGCAGCGTCGAGATCGTCCAGGACCTGCTGGCCCTGACCGAACGCGACAGATGGGACGTCGACGTCCTCTGCCCGGTGCCGTCGGCCCTCGCCGAGCTGGCCGAGCAACTGGGCGACCGGATCGACCCCACCGCGCTGAACATCTCCGGCGAGGTGCTGACTCCGGCCCTGGCGGAGCAGGTGCGCGGACTCTGGCCGCGGGCGCGTGTCATCAACAGCTACGGCCCCAGCGAGAACTACTATGCCGTGGCCCATCTGCTGGAGCCCGGGCGCTCGTACGCCGACGGCGTTCCGGTCGGCCGGCCGTTCCCCGGGGTGCGCGCCTACATCCTCGGCCCGGGTCTCACCCTGCTGCCCCAGGGCGCCCCGGGGGAGCTCTACCTGGCCGGGGCCGGGCGCGGCTACCACCGCCAGCCCGCGATGACCGCCGAGCGCTTCGTCCCGGACCCCTACGGTCCGCCCGGGGCTCGGATGTACCGCACCGGCGACATCGCCCGCCTCACCCCGGACGGCGAGCTGATGCACCTGGGCCGGATCGACACCCAGGTGAAGATCCGCGGCTATCGCGTCGAACCCGGCGAGATCGAGGCCGTCCTGACCGCCCATCCGCTGATCGCCCAGGCCGCCGTGGTGGTCCAGCGGACCGGGGAGAACACCCCGGACCTGGTGGCCTACCTCGTCCCCGCCCAGGGCGAGACCGCACCGCCCGCCGACGAGCTGCGCGAGTACTTCGCGGGGCGGCTGCCCGACTACATGGTCCCCGCGGCCTTCGTCCGGCTCGACCGGCTGCCGCTGTCACCCAACGGCAAGCTCGACCTGAAGGCCCTGCCGGCCGCCGACATCACCTCCACGGAGCCCTTCCGGGCACCGCGCACCGCCCGGGAGAGAGTGCTGGCCAAGCTCTTCGCCGAGGTGCTCGGCGTGGAGCGGGTCGGCATCGACGACGGCTTCTTCGAGCTCGGCGGGCACTCGCTGCTCGCCACCCGCCTGATCAACCGGGCCCGGGTCGAGTCGGGGATCGAGATCCCGCTTCGCAAGATCTTCGACCTGCCGACGGTGTCCGCGCTCGCCGCGTGGACGGAGGAGGCGGCTGTGCCCGTCCGTCCCAGCCTTCGCAGGATGACCGCAGAGGAGCAGAACCAGTGATTCCGCTTTCGTTCGCGCAGCGCCGCATGTGGCTGACCCACCAGATGGAGGGCGGGGCGGAGACCTACAACATCTCCCCGGCGTTCCGGCTGACCGGCGCCCTGGACCAGGCCGCCCTCGTCGCGGCGATCGGCGACCTGGTCGACCGGCACGAGACGCTGCGCACCACCATCGTGACGGACGACCAGGGCGAGCCGCACCAGGTGATCCTCCCGACGGCCGAGGCACCGACGGAGGTGCCCGTGGTCGACGTGACGCCGGACGGGCTGGCCGGCGCGGTGGAGGAATTCATCAACCACCGCTTCGACCTGGCGGCCGAGACCCCCTTCCGGGCGGGCCTCTTCCGCTGCTCCCCGGAGGACCACCTGCTGGTCCTCCTGGTCCACCACATAGCTTCGGACGGCGTCTCGGGCGGCCTGATCGCCCGTGACATCGCCACCGCCTACGGCGCCCGGCGGGACGGTCGGGAGCCGGGCTGGGAGCCCCTGCCGGTCCAGTACAAGGACTACGCCCTGTGGCAGCGCGAGCTGCTCGGCGACGTGGCGGACCCGGGCAGCCTGGCCGCGGCGCAGGCCGAGTACTGGCGTGAGGAACTCGCCGGAGTGCCGCAGCCGCTGAACCTGCCGCTGGACCGTCCCCGCTCCGCCGAGCGCGACCCGCAGGGCGACATGGTCGCCTTCACGGTGTCCGCCGAAACCAGGACCGGGTTGCAGAAGTTGGCCGACGAGCGCGGGATGACCATGCCGATGGTCCTCCAGGCCGGTCTGGGCGTGCTGCTGAGCAAGCTCGGCGGCGGCGAGGACGTGACGATCGGCGGCCCGATGGCCGGGCGCAACGACGTGGCGCTGGCCGAGCTGGTCGGCTTCTTCGTCAACACCCAGGTGCTGCGGGTGAACCTCTCCGGCGACCCCTCGTTCGCCGAGCTGCTGACCCGGGTGCGGGAGAAGACCCTGGCGGCCTACGAGCACCAGGACGTGCCGTTCGAGACACTGGTCGAGCTGATCAACCCCGAGCGCTCCACGGCCTACCAACCGCTGTTCCAAGTGATGTCCGCCTGGCAGTCCTTCGAGACCCCGGACCTCGACTTCCCCGGCCTGGAAGTGACGTTCGAGCAGCACGTCACGCAGACCTCGCTGGTCGACCTCACCATGTTCTTCGACGTGACCGGAACCGGCGCGCTGCGCTGCGAACTCCAGTACGCGACCCAGTTGTTCGACCGGAAGACCGCCGAGGGCATCGCCGCCCGGTACGCCGGCGTGCTGGAGCAGGTGGTCGCCGACCCGCACGCGCCGGTCAGCCGGATCGGGATGCTCGTCGACGACGAGCCGGAGCGGCTGTTGCTGGGCGTCAACGACACCGCGCACCCGGTGCCCGACTCCACCCTGCCGGACGCCTTCGAGGCCCAGGTGGCGCGCACCCCCGACGCCGTCGCGGTGATCGGCGAAAAGGAGACGCTCAGCTACCGGGAGTTCAACCGTCGGGCGAACCGGCTGGCGCACTGGCTGATCGGCCAGGGCGCCGGCCCCGAGCGGCTCGTCGCCGTGCGCATCCGCCACTCGGTGGAGCTGCTGGCCGCGATCTACGCGGTGGTCAAGTCGGGCGCGGCCTACCTGCCGGTGGACCCTGACCTGCCCGAGGACCGGGTGCGCCACATGCTGGACACCGCCAAGCCGTTGCTGGTTCTCGACGAGGCGCTCCCGGACGTCTCGGGCCTGCCGGACACCGACCCGGAGCGTGCGCTGCTGCCGGACAACGTCGCGTATGTCATCTTCACCTCCGGTTCCACCGGCCGGCCGAAGGGCGTGCAGGTCTCGCACCGGTCGATCGTGAACCGGATGGCCTGGGGCGTGGAGCACTTCGGGATCGGCGCCGAGGACCGGATGCTGTTCAGCACCCTGGCGAGCTTCGACGCCTCGATCCAGGAGATGTTCGCCAACCTCCGGGTCGGTGGCGCCGTCGTCGTCGCCCGCCCGGACGGGCGACGGGACCCGGCCTACCTCGCCGAGCTGATCCGGCGCGAGCGGGTGACCAGCGCGTTCTTCGTGCCCTCGCTGCTGTCCGCCTTCATCGCCGAACCCGCCGCCAAGCGGTGCCACACCCTGCGCTGGATCGAGTCCGGCGGCGAGGCCTTCCCCGCCGCGCTGGCCGACAAGCTCGTCGAGCTGCTGCCCGGCTGCGGGGCGCACAACCACTACGGCCCGACCGAGGTCGCGGTGGAGGCCACCGCGTGGCAGCACGTGCCCGGCGCGGACCGGCTGCCGATCGGCGTCCCGTTCTGGAACGTCCGGGTGTACGTGCTGGACACCGCCCTGCGCCCGGTCGCGCCGGGCGTCGCCGGCGAGCTGTACGTCGCCGGCGTCGGCCTCGCGCGCGGGTACCTCGGACAGAGCGGCCAGACCGCCGACCGCTTCGTCGCGTGCCCCTTCGGTACGCCCGGCAGCCGGATGTACCGCACCGGTGACCTGGTGAAGTGGAACAGCGACGGGCAGTTGGAGTACCTCGGCCGCAGCGACTCCCAGGTGAAGGTCCGGGGCTACCGGATCGAGCTGGGCGACATCGAGCACGCGCTGGCCGGGCACCCCGACGTCGCCCAGGCGGCGGTCGTGGTGCGCGAGGACCAGCAAGGCGAGAAGCGCCTGGTCGGCTTCGTGGTGCCCGATCCGGACGCCGTGAAGGTCGACGCCGAAGCCCGGGTGGAGGAGTGGCGCAAGGCCTGCGACGCGAGCTACGCCGAATCCGCCGACGAGCCCTGGGGCGAGGACTTCGAGCTCTGGAAGGCGGTGTACGAGGGCCGGCCGGTCCCGCGCGAGCAACTGGCCGAGTGGCGGGACGCGGCGGTGGCGCAGGTGCTGCGCTTCGCGCCGCGCCGGGTGCTGGAGATCGGTGTCGGCTCCGGCCTGCTGCTGGCGAAGATCGTCGCCGAGGTCGAGGAGTACTGGGCCACCGACATCTCCTCCGCGGTGATCGACCGGATCCGCGAGCAGGCCGAGAACGAGGGCCACGGCGGCCGGGTCCGGCTGAGCGTCCAGCCCGCCGACGACGTCTCGGGACTGCCCCGGGGCGGGTTCGACACCGTGGTGCTCAACTCGGTGGCGCAGTACTTCCCCGGCGTCGACTACCTGGACCGGGTGCTGGGCCAGGCCCTGGACCTGCTCGCGCCGGGTGGCCGCCTGATCGTCGGCGACGTCCGCAACGCCGCCACGCTCCGGCTGCTGCTGACCGCGGAGCAGAGCGCGGCGCAGCCCTACGCCTCGCACGAGGAAGTTCGGGCACTGGTGGAGCAGGCGGTCCTCGCGGAGCGGGAGCTGCTGGTCGCCCCGGAGTGGTTCGCCGAGTGGGCGGCGGCGCGGTCCCTCACGGCCGACATCCGGCTGAAGGAGGGGCGGGCTCACAACGCGCTGACCCGGCACCGCTACGAGGTCGTGCTGCACAAGGAGCCGGCCGAGGTGCTCGACCTGGCCACGGTGCCCACCGTGTCGTGGGGCCGGGAGGTGTCCGACCTGGACGCCCTGGCCGCCCGCGCGACGCTGGAGGACGGCGCGGTGCGGGTGGCCGGGATCCCGAACGCGCGGCTGGTGGCGGAGGCCGCCGCCGTGACCTCCGCGGGTACGGCGGGTGCCGCCCTCGCCGGTCCGCCGGTGGACCCGGCGGAGCTGGCCGCCTGGGCGCGCCGGCAGGGCCGGGAGGCCGTCGTCACCTGGTCGGGCCGGGCCGTCCACGCCTTCGACGCGATCCTGCTGCCCGCACCCGCGCGGCAGACCGTCACCGGTGGATTCGTCCCCGGCGCCACCACCGGGCGGGCCTGGGCGAACACCCCCTCGCTGGCCTCGGCGACCGGTCCGCTGCTCGCCGAGTTGCCCGACTACCTGCGCGGCCGGCTGCCCTCCTACATGGTCCCTCCCGTGCTGGTGGCGCTCTCGGAGCCGCCGCTGACCCCGGCCGGCAAGCTCGACCGGCGGGCGCTGCCGGCGGAGCACACGGACGTCCTGCGGGGCGGCGGACCGCGTAACTCCCACGAGGAGACGCTCTGTTCCTTCTTCCGTGAGCTGCTCGGCGTCGAGCGGGTCGGCATCGACGACGACTTCTTCGCGCTCGGCGGGCACTCGTTCCTGGCCACCCGGCTCAGCGCGAGTATCCGCAAGGAGTTCGGCATCGACATGCCGCTGCGGACGATCATTCAGTACCCGACGGTGGCCGAGCTGAGCGCGCTGGTGCTCACCGGCCGGATCCCCGGCGGCCACGACGACGCGTTCGACGTCGTACTGCCGCTGAACCGCGACCCGGGAACCGGGAAAGAGCCGGTCTGGTTCGTCCACGGCGGCGGCGGCCTCGGCTGGGCGTACTTCACCTTCGCGCCGTACCTGGACCGCCCGGCCTACGCCCTCCAGGCCCGCGGCTCCAACGGCACCGATCCGCTGGCGGCCTCGATCGAGGAGATGGTCGAGGACTACCTCGCCCAGATGCTGAAGGTCCAGCCGGAGGGTCCGTATTTCGTGGTCGGCTGGTCCTTCGGCGGCCCGGTCGCGCACGCCCTCGCGGACGCGCTGGACCGGCGCGGGCACGAGGTCGGCCTGCTCGCCGTCCTGGACGCCCAGCCCGCGAGCGACGACCCGAAGACCGGGTACAAGCAGATCGCCGGCCGGACCAAGGAGCTGTACCGGGGCGACCTCGAAGAGGTCTTCGGCAAGTTCATGAACACCAAGAACATGGACAGCCTGCTGGACAACATGTCGCGGGTGGGCGTCAACAACCTGAACAGGATGGCCGAGTTCCACTCGCCGGTCTTCCGCGGCGACCTCCTGTTCTTCAGCGCGACGAAGGGCAAGGAAGCGTCCTACGCCCCCGACTGGGTGCCGTTCGTCGAGGGCGCCATCGAGTCGTTCGACGTGCAGGCCTCGCACAACGACCTGCACATGCCGCAACCGGCGGGACAGATCATGCGGGTCATCGCCCAGCGGTTGGCGCAGCGGTGACGTGGCAGAGCGGCAAGTGGGCGATGGGAGGTGGTCGGGATGACCGAGCCCGGCGTGACTGAGGAAGGCCGGCCGCGGGCCGTGCTGCTGTGCGTGCCGTTCGCGGGAGCGGGAGCGTCGTTCTTCCACCCGTGGCGGGCGCTGTCCGGCGACCGGTGGCGGGTCGTGGCGGTCGAACTGCCCGGCCGGGAGCGGCGCATCCTGGAGGAGCCGTACCGCGACGTGATCGAGGCGGCCAAGGGCTCGGTGGACGACGTCCTCGCCGAGATCGGCGACGCGGAGCGGGTCCTGGTGTTCGGGCACAGTCTGGGCGCCGTGCTCGCGTACGAGCTGGTGCACCTGCTGACCGCGCGTGGCGTGCCTGTCGAGCGGCTGGTCGTCAGCGGCTCCCCGGGCCCGTGGACGCAGCGCGAGCGGCGCGCCACCGGGCTCCCCGACGAGGAGTTCCTGGCCCGGGTCGAGGAGTTCGCCGGGTTCCGGCACGAGGCGCTTGACCACCCGGAGATGCGCGAACTGATCCTCCCCGTACTCCAAGCCGACTGCGAGATGCACGAGAACTACGTTCCGAGCACCGACGACCCGGTGGCGGTGCCGATCTGCTCGGTCCGGGGCGACGCCGACGGCCTGGTCAGCGCGGAAGAGGCGCGGCAGTGGCGGGACGCGACCACGGGTGGGTTCAGCCGGGCGGAGTTCCCGGGCGACCACATGTACCTGGTGGACCGCGCCCGGGACGTGCTGGACCTGATCGAGGCGGAGTCCGCCCGCGATCACTGACGTCCGGCCGATGCCCGGCGCCGGAATCCTCCGGCGCCGGGCCCCCTGGCACCATCCGATCGATCAATGGCGTCACAGCACGTCAAGGAGACGCAGATTATGGCTGAGCCGTATGTGAGCCTGCTGGACCCCGAATTCGGCGACGACCCCAACGCCGCCTTCGCGCGCCTGCGGAAGATGTCCCCGCTCGTCCGCATCGGGTTCCCCGGTGGGCCGCCGGTCTGGCTGGTCACGCGGAACGAGGACATCTGGTCGGCGCTGAGCGACCCGCGGCTCGTGGTGGACTACCAGAACGTGCCGGGACACCGCGGGCCCAGCCTCGCCGACCAGGCGATCGAGGCCCTCGGTCTGCCGGACGAGTTCCGCGAGTACCTGGCGGCCAACCTGATGCTGGTGGACGGCAAGTACCACAGCCGGCTGCGCCGGCTGGTGACGCCCGCGTTCAGCGCCAAGCGGATGAAGGCGCTGAAGCCGCGCATCGAGGAGATCTCCGACCGACTCCTCGACGCCATGGTCGCCAAGGGCGGCGGGGACCTCATCGAGGACTACTCCTCCCCGCTGACCGGCTCCGTCATCTGCGAGCTCATCGGCGTCGACGAGGCCGACCGGCCGCAGGTGCGCAAGTGGATGAACGACTACGCCAACGCCGACGTCGACCTGGCCGCGAGCATCCGCAGCCTGGTCGAGTACGTCAAGGGGCTCATCGAGCGGCGCCGGGCCGAGCCCAGGGACGACATGATCTCCACCCTGGTGCGGAAGAGCGAGGAGGGCGACGACCGGCTCACCGAGGCCGAGATCGTCTCGCTGGTGCTCGTCGTGGTGAACAACGGACACCACTCCACCGCCCACTTCATCCCGAACGCGATCCTCACGCTCTTCGACAACCCGGACCAACTGGCCCTGCTGCGTTCCAAGCCGGAGGCCCTCCCGCACGCCATGTACGAGCTGATGCGGATCGCCAACCCCGTCCCGCTCGCCGGGCCGCGTTACGCGACCGAGGACATGGAGTTTGCCGGCATCCGGGTCTGCAAGGGCGACGCCCTGACGGCCTCCCTGCACTCCGGCAACTTCGACGAGGCCGTCTTCCCCGATCCCGAACGGTGCGACGTGGAGCGCGAGGCGAAGCGCGGGCAGGGCCACCTCGCGTTCGCCGCGGGCCCGCACTATTGCCTCGGCGCGGCGCTCGCCTACCTGGAGGGCGAGGTGGCCCTCGATCACCTGCTGATCCAGCGCGAAACCCTGGAGATCGACGGCCGCCTGACCTATCACGAGCCGATCGCCGGCGGTGGCAGGCCGCTGCACGCGTTCCCGGTTCGCCTCTGACCCTTTCATCGAAACCGGGGCCGCCGCGGCGACCGCCGCGGCCGGCCCCGGTCGACTACGCCCCCTGGAGGTGGCGGTGGACATCCAGACGATCGATCACATCGAGTACTTCGCCGAGAACGCCGAGAAGGCGGCCTCGGAGCTGTGCGACCGGCTCGGCTTCGTCGTCGCCGGTCGCGGCGGAGCCCGGACGGGCCTGCGCGGATGCGAGTCCGTCCTGCTCCGCCAGCACGACATCGCCCTGCTGGTGACCTCGGCCACCAGCCCGGACCACCGTGCCGCCGAGTACGTCGAGCGGCACGGCGAGGGCGTCGGCGTGATCGCCCTGCGGGTCGACGACGCGCAGGCCGCCTTCGCGGAGGTGGTCGAGCGCGGCGCGGTCCCGGTCGCCCCGCCGGAGGTCCTCGGCCCCGAGGGGGCCCGGGTCGTCTTCGCCTCGGTGGGCGGGTTCGGCGACGTGGAGCACCGCTTCGTCTCCCGCGACCTACCGGACGGCCCGTTCGCCCCGCTGATCGAGGAGACCGGCCGGGACCGCTCGGCCGAGGGACTGTTCACGGAGATCGACCACCTCGCGGTGTGCGTGCCCGCCGGCACGCTGGAGCAGACGGTGCTCCGCTACAAGGAGATATTCGGGCTCCGGCAGACCTTCGAGGAGCAGATCATCGTCGGGAACCAGGCGATGGACTCGAAGGTGGTCCAAAGCGATTCCGGACGGCTGACCCTGACCATCATCGAGCCGGACGTCACCCGGGCCCCAGGGCAGATCGACCGGTTCATCGAGGCCCACGACGGCGCCGGCGTGCAGCACATCGCGTTCCTGACCGAGGACATCCTGACCGCGGTGCCCGCGAGCGCCGAGCGCGGCGTGCGCTTCCTCACCACGCCGTCCGGCTACTACGACGTGCTGGGGTCGCGGCTCGGCCCGATCGGCGTCCCGGTGGAGGCGCTGCGCGAGCTCAACGTGCTCGCCGACCGTGACCACGTGGGGGTCATGCTGCAGATCTTCACCAGATCGGAGCACCCGCGCGGCACCCTGTTCTACGAGCTGATCGACCGCCGGGGCGCCCGCACCTTCGGCAGCAACAACATCAAGGCGCTCTACGAGGCCGTGGACCGCCAGCAGGAGGGCAGCCCGACCGGCCGGGCCGTGTCGTAGCCGCCGGGCGGACGCCGAAGGCCGCTGCCGCGCGTTGTCCCGCCGCTCACGGCGGGGACAACGAGCGGCAGCGGCCGTTGCGAGGAGTGCTGCCGGGAGTCACCAAGAGGTCAGTGAGAACCGTTCGCTGAGTCCGCGGGCCTCGATCGCGAAGTCCCGTATTTGTTCGGCCTTGAGGATCATCTGGTCGTCGCCGTTCAGCTTGGCGATCTCGACCAGCCAGTCGTAGGTCTCGCCGGAGTGCACTTCGTACTTGTAGTGCACCTTGGACAGCAGGAACAGGACGTCCCGGAAGTTCTCCCGCTCGATCACGTTCGAGAGGGACAGGATCCGGTCCCGGTTCTCCGAGGTGAAGGGGAGTCGCTCCGGCAGGTCCGGAACGGCGCCCGGGGCGTAGAAACCGGAATCCGCGAAGGCGTCCTTCTCGTCGAATTCACCGTCGAACACCAGGTCGACGCAGAGCGCCTGCCGGCTGAGCTCGGAGAGATTGACGGCCGAGTGTACCGTCGCGGCGTCGAGGAACCAGATTTCGCCCGGCCGCATATGGATGACCGTGTCCTCGTTGGAGTGGAGGGCGAACGGATTGTCCTCCAGCACCATGAAAGTGCGGAAGTACCGGTCGAGCCCGCGGTCGAGTTCGACGAAGTCGCGGTGGGGGATGACGACGGCGTTCTTCAGGTTCCGGCTCCGGGCCATCTGGAGACGGTCGCCGTTGTACACGGTGGTGATGATCTCGTTGAGGTACGGAACGCGGTCCGCGTGCTCGGTCGGTTTCGCCGAGGAACCGTCCAGATCGCGATAGAGTCGATCGTCGCCGCTTCCGCTGGCGTTCCACAGCGGGATGTTCTTCCAGAATCCGTTGGCGAACTCGTCGTACTCCTCTTCCGCGGTGGGAACGGCGGCGAGGTATTCAAGATCGGGTGCCAGGCGTGCCGGATCCAGGTCGATCTTGCCGAGGATGTGCGAGCGCATCTGACCTCTCAATTTCGCGAGACGTGTGTGGACAGTCGCGACCAGGGGGGGACGTGGGTATTTCCACTGTCCCGTCGACAGGACAGTGGACGGGCGGGCCGGTCGGCCGTTTATTCTCCGGTCCCTTGTCACGGTTGACCTTAGGACGTTCCCCGGCGGAACGTCCATTCCCGCGCAGGGGATCGAACTCGGCTCAGCAGCCCTCTCGGCACGGGCAGTTGAACGACTTCCCCGTTAGACTCGCATTCGTGACGCATGAGGGCCGGAATGGGGCCGTGAACACGCATGGCTAATGCCGGCCGGTGGATGGCAATTGTGGTTTCGGGATCCGGATGGCATCGATCAAGAGTGGGGCGAGTACATGACTGAGTTGGAAAAGCTGGTGCGTGGTGTGCCCGATCCGGTCGTGCGCGAATTCCTGCTGATGGTGGACGACAGCGTGGTCGCGGTGCTGCCGTACGCGCTGGCCATCGCCGCGCGGCTCGGTGTGGCCGACGCCTGCGCGGCGGACGGATCGTCACCCGAGGAGCTCGCGGCCACCGTCGGATTCGGGGCGGAGCCGCTCGCGAGCCTGCTGAACGCCCTCACCGGGGCCGGCTTCTTCACCCGGGACCACCGGGGCCACTTCACGCCCACCGAGCTGGGCGGGGTGCTCAAGGCCGACTCCGCGGTGTCGATGCGGGCCACGCTCTCCAATCTGGACTCGTTCCGGTCCTGGCTGCAGGCCGCCGACGCCGCCGCGGCCAGGCAGCCGCTCCCGGCCGCCCATGGCGAGACCTTCTTCGTGGACAACGAGACCAGGCCCACGCCCGAGGCCGACTTCAACATTCGGATGAAGGAGCGGGCCAAGCGCCTGTACAGCGGCCTGGCGGACCTGCCGGTGTGGGACGAGACCCGGACCGTCATGGACATCGGCGGCGGCATCGGCACCGTGATGTCCTTGGTGCTCCAGGCCCACGAGCGGCTGAACGGCGTGCTGTTCGACCGCCGTTCGGTGATCGATCGCGCGGATCAGGACTCCCCGCTCGGTCCGGTGCGGGACCGCTGCACGCTGGTGGCCGGCGACTTCTTCGAGGAGCTTCCCGGGGGCGCGGACACCCACTTCCTGGGCAGCGTGCTGCATGACTGGGACGACGAGAAGGCGGCCGAGATCCTGCGCGCCAGCGTCCGGGCGCTCGCTCCCGGCGGCCGGGTGCTGATCTGCGAACTCGTCGTCCCCGAGACCGACGAACCCCATCCGGCCCGCTGGAGCGACCTCGGCATGCTGGTGCTGCTCGGCGGCCGTGAACGTTCGCTGTCGGAGTTCGACAAGCTGTTCGCCGGCGTCGGCCTGACCCGGTCCCGGGTGTTCCCGGTCGGCGAGTCGAGCTTCAGCGTCATCGAGGCGGTTCCGTCCGGGCAGGCCCGTCAGGCGTGACGCGGGGCCTGCCTCGACGAACGTTCGTCAGGAGTGCGCGACGGCGGCGGGACGCCGTGCCCCCAGGGCGTCCCTGAGGTCTTCGACCATCCGTGCGGCGAGGTCGCGCGGACGGTCGAAGAGGTAGAAGTGGCCCCCCGGGAAGTGGTGCAGCCGGATCGGGCGATCGGTGTGCGACTCCCAACCGCGCAGGCCCTCGATGGGAGCGGCCGTGTCGTCCGTCCCGCCGAACACGCTGATCGGCACGGACAGCCGGACCGGGGGCACGGGCCGGGGGGCTTCCAGCAGCCCGAGGTCCGCCCCGAGCAGATCGAGCGCGTAGTCCAGCAGTTCCTCGCACTCGAACACCTCCTCCGGCGTCCCGCCGAGACGACGCATGAAGTCGATCAGATGCTCGCGGTCCCGCACCGAGCCGGCGCCCGTCGCCGGCCGACCGGTCGGCGGAACGGCGGCCGTGCCGTGCGGAGTGATGCCCGAGAGGCCGAGCCACACCGGCCGCTCGGCGGGGGCCGTCGCCGCCGCGACCTCATGGGCCACCATGCCGCCCATGCTGTGCCCGAAGAAGGCGCGCGGTCCGTCGGTGACGGCCAGCACCCGGGGCACGAGCTCCCGGACCACCTCGTCGATCGAGGTCAGCGGCCTCGCCTCGCTGTGGCGCCCGCGACCGGGCAGGTCGACGAGCACCACGTCGAAGTCCTCCGGGACCTCGGCCGCCAATGGCCGGTAGAGCGGCGACGAACCGCCCGCGTGATGAAAGACAAAGAGCGTGGCGGCCGAGTTCCGGGTTTTCTGCTGGACCGTCATCCAGGTGTCGATGTGCGTGCCGTTCCGATGCCTCATGGGTGTGGAATTCCCCCTCGTGAAATAGTCACCGCCGAGGTCAATTCCGGTCGGCGGCTTCTGACTGATCCTAACCTCAAGATTTCACGAAGTGGACTGTCCGGAAGGTGACCGGCCCAGCAGAAAGTTCCGCTGACCAAAGAGAACGAGTAATTGTCGAAGTGCCTGTTTCCTCCCAGGTCGGCAACGCTTTTCAGGCGAACAGGCGTGTCGGGTCATACCCGCTTGTGCGGGTGTCGGGTGACGGCAGCGGGGTCGTCTCGCAGGCCGACGGGGTCCTGCCGGCGGAGACAGCGCGCCGCACGGGCCCGGCCTCGAAGCTCACGCGGTTCGGGCACGACCTCGTTTCTCCGGGCTCCGGAGTGCTGAGCTCCATCTTCCGGGAAGACGTGAGGTAGGGCTCACACGGTCCGGGGCCGGCGGCGCAACTGCCGCCGCCCCCATGAGCATTGCTGACAGGACCCACCGTGCTCGCGCAGCTTCCCCTGCCCCGTTTGCTGCCGGCCGAAGACCGGCGCCTGGTCGAGGGGTGCTGCCGGACTGCCATCGAACAGGTCGGCAGGTCACTCGTCGATGGTCTGGTAGAGCGTGGTCCAGAAGTCGTGGATGGCCCGCGCCGAATCGGGGGTGGACATACCGGTCTGGGTGAGCAGGATGCCGACGAGCTGGTTGCTCGGGTCGGCGTACGTCGTAGTGCCGGCTCCGCCGTCCCAGCCGAATTGGCCGATGGGCGCGTAGTCGCCGCGGTAGGTGCGCACCGCCATCCCGAAGCCCCAGCCGCCGTGCTGTCCTTGGCCGTATGACAGATGGACGATGCCGCGGGCCCAGGCGTCTCGGGCGGCCATCTGCTCGGTCGTGAGCCGGTTGGTGGTCATCAGCTCGACGGCGGACCGGGACAGGATCCGTTCGGCGCCGTGCGTTCCGCTGTTGAGCAGCATGCGGAAGTAGGCGTGGTAGTCGTCGACGGTGGAATCCAGTCCGCCGCCGCTGGACTGGAATGCCGGAGGCTTGCTGTGGTGCCCCCCTTCGGCCTGGTCCTCCGTGGTGAACTCTCCGGTCCGCGGATCGGGGGCGTACAGGGGCGGCAGCCGGTCGATCTTGTCGGCGGGCACGTGGAAGCCGGTGTCCTTCATCCCCAGCGGGTCGAAGACGCGCTCGCGCAGGAACGCCTCGAAGGACCGGCCGGTGACCCTGGCCACCAGCACCCCGAGGACGTCGTCGCTGACGTTGTACAGCCACCGCTCTCCGGGCTGGTACATCAGTGGGAGCGTGCCCAGGCGGCGCATCCACTCATCCGGCTCCACTGCCGGTAACATCCATCCGTTCTCGCCGTAGACCTTCCGCTCCAAGTACGCCCTCATCATCGACGAGCCCATCGCCGTGGTGTCCAGGCCGAGCCCGCAGGTCGAGGTGAGCAGGTCCCGCACGGTGATCGGACGCCGTGCCGGCACGGTCTCGTCCAGCGGGCTGTCGGCTCGCTTGAGAACCCGCCGGTCGGCGAGCTCGGGCAGCCACCGGTCCACCGGGTCGTCCAGCCGCAGCCGGCACTCGTCCAGCAGGACCATCGTCGCGGCGACCGCGACGGGCTTGGTCGTCGATGCCATGCGGAAGATGGTGTCCCGGCGCATCGGCGCGCCGCCGTCGTGGCGCATCGTTCCGATCGCTTCGACGTGCGTCTCCTCGTCCCTGCTGACCAGGGCGACGAGCCCGGGTATCTTCCCGGACTCCACATGTCGGGCCAGGACCCCACGCAGCCTGCGCAGCCCCGCTTCGGAGAAGCCGTCAGTGCCTTTTCCCATCGTGAATCTCCTTGTGCGAGCGTTGGCCTTGTCGAGGCCTGTCCCCGGCATGGCCTTCATGGGTGTGCATGGGCACCTGCGGCGCGTCCGCTGCGCGCGGTTCCGGGGCAATTGATGAACAGCGCATGGCAACCGGAGCCGTTGTCGTCATGAACCGCCGCCGACACGCGGCGAGAGGCGGCCGACCAGGTATGGCGCCATGGTCGGCCAGAGCCGGCAGGCGATGAAGTGGTGCTCGGCGCCCGGCGTGACGCGCTGCGCCGTTGTCAGACTGTCCTGTCTTGTCTTCCGGTGTCTTCACCGGCGGTGCGGCACTCGATGCCGTCGGTGAGCCGCTTCCGCGCACGAGCGGGTGGGCAGCCGCCCTCCGAGTGGTTCTGAGCGAACGTCTCTACGGACTCCGCCGGGTCCGCCCCCACGATTTCGTGGATCGGCGTTCCGTCCGCCGCGGCCCGTTCGAACAGGTCGGCGAGGTCTTCGAGCGTCGACGCATTGCTGTCGCCGTCGGTCGGCACGAAGTGCGCCAAGTGCCGCTCGATCGCTTCGACCGCCGTGCGGTGGCCCCCAGGAAGCGCCTCGCCCCGCGCCTTGCCCGCCCTCCAGCGCTCCTCGGGCCCGATCACCTTCGAGGCGAGACCGCTCTAGTCGCCATCGGACATGGTCAGCTTCCCGCTTCGCGGAGCTGTTCCAGCCGTTCCGCCAAGAAGCTCCACGTCTTCCAGAACCCTTCGAGGTACTCCCGTCCCTGAGCGTTGAGGGAGTGCACCTTGCGCGGCGGCCCCTTCTCGGAGGGGACCTTCTTCACGTCGACGAGGCCTCGCTTCTCCATCCTGATGAGCAGCGCGTAGACGGTTCCTTCGGTGATGTCGGAGAAACCCTGCTCCCGCAGCCGTGCGGTGATCTCGTAGCCGTAGGCGGCCTGGCCGGACAGGGATGCGAGAACGATGCCCTCCAGCGTGCCCTTGAGCATCTCCGTCAACAGCTTGGCCATGGAACACCTCCCCGTGGATCAGGCAACGGCGCCACGTACCGGTACACTGTAACGCTGACTACCGGTACTTGGCAAGACAGACTAGTGAGAGCCGGGCAGCAGCCCGGCAGAGCCTGTCGGAGCCCGGGCGGCGGGGGAGACCTCATCGCCCAGGCGGCGGGTGAGGCGACCTTCCGCGCGTAGGCCGCTCGGCCACCCCACCACGTCACCACCCTCGTCCCGGAGGGTGGCGGGCCGCGCACGTCGCGCCGCCGGAAGCGGCGTAGGCCTGGCGACCGGTCCGTACAGGTGACGGGACCTGTGCCTTGCGGCGCTCCCGGGACGCTGAGGGGGGCCGGAACCGGACGGGAAGCATGCTGAGGCGGGCACCCGCGTATGTGTCCGTCCGGGAGCGCTCGCAGGGATGGCAGCTCGGCGAACCCCCTGTCCGGGCTCGTCCGCGGACACATCCGGCCACCCGACAGGCCAGGCGGGTCTTCGGCAGTCGGCGTCAGCGACGTGGGTGAACAGATCGGTCGGCAACGCGCAAAAGTGCCGTGGCGGCCTCGGGTACGAGGTCCGCCTGCTCAAGGTAGGAGACCGCTGTGTGGAGTGATCTTCTGGCCTGTTCTTCGGTCCGGCGGCGTCCACCGGCTTGTTCCGACAGAGCGGCGCATGCTTGTCGCCGCGTACCTGTGGGGGGTGCGTTGTCGCGGAGGAGCAGGCGCAGTTCGGTCGCTGCCGGATGGTCTTCGGCGAGCGCGGTGAGCACAGGGTAGGTGTTTCTGCGGGACCTGTTGCCGGAGTGATCGAGATCGGTTCGACCGTCGTGGCTTCCCCATAGGCTCAGCAGGTCGTTCGTCAGCCGTAAAGCCAGCCCGAAATGTGCTCCGAAATTGCGCAGGCACGTGGTCGTCTGCTCGTCGGCGTCGGCGAAGAGTCCGCCCAGCGCGCACGAGGTCGCGATGAGAGAGCCGGTTTCGGCTCGAGCCATCGCGAGGTACTCATCCGGCGCGACATCGGTGCGAGCCTCGAGGGCGACCTGGGTGTTCGCACCGTCGAGCATGACGCTGACGGTCCGGAGGAGTTCGTGTGCGGCCCGCACCGCCCGGCGCGCGGGCCGGGACTCCAGCAGAGCAGTCGTGGCCATGGCCAGGAGGGCATCGCCGGCAAGGAGAGCCGCCGGTGTCCCGAAGACGGCCCGAGAAGTGGGCCGATGCCCCCGCACGGTCTCTTGGTCGATGACGTCCTCATGCAGGAGAACGAACTGGTGGACGAGTTCGGCGGCGGCAGCGGCTTGGGCGGCGGGCCGGGCTCGCGTGGCACCGGCTGCTCGGGAAGCGAGCAGTACAAGTGCCGGCCGGAGCGCCCTGCCGTTGGTTTCACGGGTGATGTCACCCCGCGAGTCCCACCAGTCGAGGTGGTATTCGGCGACCTTCCGCAACGAGTCCGGCAGACGGTTCACGTAATCTCGGATGACCGGCTGGGTCACGGCGCGACCCCAGGAAACAGGGTCGGTCTCGTCTCCACCCGGACCGTACTGTGCCTCGTCGTCGGGGCGGGTGGAGTGGCCGTCGGCCATGGAAGCCTCCGGTGTACGTCGCCATAGATACACGGAGATCGCTGTCAGGGGCGTGCGGGAGGACTGCTCCTCGGAGCCGGATCGAAAGGTTTCCCCGGACACGGTCAGTGACGCTTCCCGTGACGCCGGAGCAGGGCCGCGAGCGTAACCGCGCCGACGAGTTTGGAGACCCCACCGTCCTGGATCGGCCGCGGCTTGACCCGATGGCCAAGGTTGGTGTGTGTCTGGACCGTGGTCTGCCGCGCGGTGAGGTCGGCGAAGGCACGCTGTATCTCGCCGGGGCTCTGCTCGGCCGCCGTGAGGAAATGCAGGGCGTATTGGCCCAGGTGCTCCTTGGAGATCAGGTCCCGGAAGAGGTCTGTCAGGATGTCGCTGAGACTGTCGCGTACCGCGTCGCTCAGTTTGAGGCTCGGGTCGATGTTGCGTATCGACCCTTCGACGTTGGCCACCGATTTGCCGATGAGCGAGATCGCCGGTGCCGTCCCGATCCCCCTCTTGGTGGAGTAGCGCAGCACCGCGGTGAGGGAGACGCCGAAGTTGAGCCGGTCGAGCGCCGCGTCGGCCACGATGGGCACGAAGCGGGCCAGGTCGCTGGTGAACCCCCCCATGTTGCTCCACGGGGTGGTGGTGCCGAGACGGATCCACGCCTGGGCGAGCCCGGGGCCGTCGTTGTGGGCCATGGCGATGAAGGCCGCGAGCAGGGCCATGCTGGTACTGCGGTCGACGCGTCCCACCATGCCCCAGTCGATCAGGTACGCCTTGCCGTCCGGGGTGAGGAGGATGTTGCCGGGGTGGGGGTCAGCGTGGAAGAAGCGCTCGCTGAAGTAACAGCGGAACATGAACGCCATGATTTCGCGGGCCATGGTCTTGCGCTTCTTCTTGGAGTACTGGTCCGGTTTGATCCGGTGCGCCGCTTCCCCCTCGACCAAGGCCTGGATCATCACGCGTTCGGTGGCGTCGATGACCTTCGGCACGCGCACGGTTTTCAGGTCGTATGTGAGTTTGCGGGCGTGTTTGCAGTTGTCGGCCTCCTTGGTGAAGTCGAGCTCGTCCTCCATCGCGCGGAAGAGGGTCTCCAGCATCGCTCCGACGTCCACGACCTCGTTGAAGTGCGGGGCGACGCGCGCGATGACCTTGCCGACCCGCTGGAGGACCACCATGTCGGAGGTGACCAGCCGGGTGGAGCCCGGACGCTGGATTTTCACCACGCACGGTCTGCCGTCCGCGAGCTCGGCCTGGTACACCTGGGCGAGCGAGGCCGAGCCGAGCGGCTCTTCGGTGCGGATCCAGTTGAACCGCATCCGCCAGTGCGGCCCGAGATCCGCCTCCAGGACCGGTTCGAACGTGCTGAACGGCGAGACGTTCGCCCGGTCGGTCAGTTGGGCCAGCTCGTCCATCACGTACTGCGGCACGAGGTCAGGCCGTGTGGAGAGGATCTGCCCGATCTTCACGTACAACGGGCCCAGTTCCTCCAGTGCGGCCCGAAGGGCCAACGCCCGATATTCCCGAGTCGACTCGGCGTTCGGGGGTCGGCGTCCGCGGCTCAAGCGAGTGCGTACGGAACGCGCTGCCTCGTCGGCGAGCAGGTGCCCGAAGACGCGTACCGTCTCGGTACCGCGGCCGCCCGGCACTGCCCCCTACGCCTTCGCCGTACTGCTGCCCTTGGCTGCCTGAGCGGTGCCGTGCTGCTGGTTGTGGGACAGGGCGATCTGCTGGGTCAACGCCTGCACCTGCATCGTCAGCGCTTCAAGCGCCTCGTTGTTGCGCCTCGCCCACTTGCGGGCACCCCCACCCTTGCTCTTCCTCTTGCTGTTGAACCCACGACGCGTGGCCCGCCGCAGGTCGCGGTCGATGTCCCACGCGCGATCGAGCACGTCGTCCAGCAGATTGTTCCTGCGCCTCCTGGCCATCAAAGAATCTCCTCAATCCGCCTGTTCTCTACAAAGGGCCGGTGAGTACCGGGGACATACCCAAGGTCTCAGCCCCACACGGGTTGCGCTACTCCCCAGTCGGCTCGCTCTGTTGAAAGCGTTGAAGAGCGGCCTTGCAACGGATCTCACGCGGGCTCCCGGCCAGGTGGTCGGGTGCAATGCGATCCGGCGCCAAGTGCTTTCACAGAAAAGCCCCTCAATTACCCCCGCGCACGCCCCACACGCAAGGGAAAACAAGCGTCGAGCAGGTCATATGATTGTCAGGCCGTCGCCTCTTGCGTCACGACCGCGTGTCGGCGAGACGCCCTACCGGCAAGCACTATACGGACGTATCCTACCGGGGCACCGACTGGCGCTATCCGTCATGCCCGCTGCCGCCTGGTAGTTCAACGACTGTCAGGCCGGCAAGCCGCAGCGGAAGTTCGCGCGATCGCGCATACGCGAGGCTCAATGGGAAAGAGCGGCCGTCTGCTCACGATCGCGGCCAACAGCTCGACGAGATAGGAATCAGGCGCTTGTTGCTTTCGAAGAAGAGAGGGAGTCGGTTCACGCCTTGGTGTTTTCGGCGGGCCCTGGACGTCCCGCCATGCTCCCCAGGAGAGGAAATCTCAGAGTGCCCGCAAAGCGTCGTCCCAATGAATTCCTGCGTTCAGCCCTGGCAGAAGCACAGTGGTCGCACGCCCGCTTACTGCGCGCTGTCGCGCATCTGGCCGCTGAAGCGGACCAACACATGTCCTATGACCGCAGCGCGGTTGCTCATTGGCTCACGGGGACCGAACCGCATCCCACCACCGCCGCGTTCGTGGCCGAAGCGCTCACCAGGCAGTTGGGTCGAGTGGTGACGGTCGAGGACTTGGGATGGAAGCGCAGGCCACCCACCCGTACATCGAAGCCGGGCGAACAACCTTGTGCCGTCGATGAGTTGCTCCAGTTATGCACGGAGCTGACACAGCCGGACACCAGCCAGTCATCGCGCTTCCTGCCCTACCACCTGGACCTGGCCCAGCCGATTCCCAGGCCCTCCACGCCGGCCCGCCCCCACCGGTCACCACGGCATCCCGAGGCCGGTTGCGCCGATCTGGCGGAAGCCAGTGCGACGGAGCAGATGGCCCGCAGGTTTCTCCACGCTTTCCTCAGCTTCGGCGGAGGTCACGCCTGGCGGTCGTTGACGTGCTACCTCCACGACGAGGTATGTCGTTGGCTGCGCACGGACAGCACGACGCCGGCACACCAGCGGTTGCTGCGCGCGGCCGCCCAGTTGACCCTCGTACTCGCTCAGGCGTGGCAGGACCAACTTCGCCACTACGCAGCCCAACGACACCACCGCCTGGCCATGCGGTTGGCCCTTGAAGCGGACGCCCTCGACACGTACGCCCAGACCGTCTGTGCGATGAGTCTTCACGCCCAGGCGCTCGGCCACCATCACTTGGCCCTCCGCTTGGCGCGGAAATCCTGCGAGATTCCCTTGGGCCGGGGGCAGTGTGGGGTCCGATCCCTGCTGCTGGCCCAGCGGTCTGTGGCTCTGGCCCAGGCCGGCGACCGGCGGGGGGCTCTGGCCGACCTCGACCAGGCGACATGGGAACAGCAAGCCCAACTCGCCCGCCCCGGCGCCGAGGAAGACCCCTTCCGCACCTTTCAACTGGCCGACCTGACCTTCCTGCAGGCTCGCACCTGGTCTCTGCTGGGCGATGCCAACGCCGCGGCCGCGACTTTGAAAGTTTCGCGAGAGCACCGTCCCGCCGACCAAATACGCCTTCGAGTACTGACTGATGCCTTTCTCGCTCGACTGTACCTACGGCAACGCAATCTGGAGCGGGCTTCCGCAGCGGCGCAGTCGGCCTTCGCGGAGGAGGGTCGGCTGCGTTCGGCTCGCGCGACGCAGGCTTTAGGAGGATTACGCCGCCACCTGATCGCCTCACGCCCGAACAAGGAGATCATTGAGGTGGTTCAACGCTTTCCGCGGAGGGCACGGGCAGGTGCGACGACTACTCGAAACACCCCCGAGATGCCATCGCCCGCGCCAGAGAACAGGCACCAAAGCATCGACTGAACAACCGACCGACGTCGACGGCAGTCCGGCGCGGGGCCCTCCGTCCCAGGTCTCCACACATCTCCCCACTTTGTCCGCCCGCGCGGACGAAGGAAGGCGAACCGGTCTGCTCTGCCCCCGGCCGCCGTTCAGCACCCCACCCATTACCGTCGCCAGGGGAGGCCTATGTCTTCGCGCCGACGTGGACAACCCGCCGTCCACGACGGCGGCACCCCACCGGAACGACCCGCCCACGCCGCCCGCAGCGCCGGGGCCGTCTCCTCCCGGGCCACGGCCACCGCGCGCACGTCCGGCCGGTGCGCCTGCTCGGCGAGCAGCTCGATCCGGCCGCCGGCGGCGGACAGGGCCGTCACCCGGAACCGGTCGGGGTTGCGCGGCACCGGATCGACGGCCTGGGTCCCGATCGAGCCGGTGGAACCGAGGATCACGATCCCGCGCGGGCCACCGGGTTCGACGCACAGCGCACGATGGGGCAGATGGGGGTGCACAGTGCGACGCTCACGTCAGATGTTCCCTTCTTTCCATGTCTTCCGGGCGCGACGTTCCCCCAGCCGGAGGGCTAGCGTGAGGGTGGCGTCCGCTCTCCGTCTGCCGCGGGTGACGAACGCGGCCACGCGGAGGTGTTGGGACCTGGTCGTGCCCACGGCCGTACAGGCGGACACCCTGCGGATGGCCCGCCCACCAGTACACACGACTGCGGGCGGCTACCGAAAGCCGCCGCGTCCGCCCGGGCGTGAACGCGCTGAAAGGGCCGCGGTCGGCATCCTCGACCGCGCGGGTCAATGCGGCACCGGCCGCGCACCGACGGGCGGACACCAGGGGCCCACCGTTCCACTGTGCCCTGGGCCGGCGAGTCGCGGACCGGTCGAGAACCGCGTGCCCGCAGAGGGTCACCAGGTAGCGCGCCTCTGCTTTCGCGCCGGGGTGCATGTGCCTGCGGCAGATGAAGCCGAGGGACAGTCCGCAGTGAGCCGGGTGTGATGAGCGGGCTTCGTGCCGGCCGGAGTACGCCTGGTCGGATCTCTTGTCATCGGCCGAAGGTGGGAATGCGACTTACCGTCCATGGCACCCTGGGCGCCGCACCCCCGGGATGTTCTCGCACATCCCCCTGAACTCGGGGCGTCCGCCTGCCACGTTGACGCGAGCCGCCACCGTCCGCTCAGTCGTTCAGCCGCCGCTCGCACAGGGATCAGCGGCTTCCGAATACCGGCGTGGACCTCCCCGTACCAGTCCGTGCCCGCTGCCTCTCCCTTGTGAGGTCGATCGATGAGTTCTTCGGCAACCAGCAGCACGAAAATCGTACCGCCACTCCTGGCGTCCGTCACGGATCCGGCATCCCTGCGCGCACTGCCCGTCAAGCTTCTCGACGACCTGGCGGACGACATGCGTCAGTTCCTGATCACAAGCGTGTGCGCGGTGGGCGGTCACCTGGGCCCGAGCCTGGGTGCAGTCGAATTGACGATCGCCCTGCACCGCGTCTTCACATCACCGCACGACACGATCATCTTCGACATCGGCCATCAGGCCTATGCGCACAAGCTGTTGACGGGTCGTCAGGCGGAGTTCACCACGCTACGGCAGGCCGGTGGGTTGTCCGGATACCTCTCTCGCGGTGAATCCGAACACGATGTGATCGAGAATTCTCATGCCTCCACCGCGCTCGCCTACGCCGATGGGCTGGCCAAGGCCCGGGTTCTGAAAGGCGAGGAGAGCCGGGCCGTTGTCGCCGTCATCGGAGACGGTGCCTTCACCGGTGGGATGGCCTGGGAGGGGCTGGACAACATCGCCGCTGCCGACCGGCCGGTGATCATTGTTCTCAATGACAATGGCCGGTCCTATGCTCCCACCACGGGAGCCTTGGCCGGTCACCTGGCCGTCTTGCGCGCCGATCCCGGCGACCGGCAGACCCCCGGCCATCTGTTCATCGATCTGGGTTTGGCCTATCTCGGCCCCGTCGACGGACACGACGTCGCCGCCCTTGAGCAAGCTCTTTCCGAGGCCCGCTCGCTGCGACGACCGGTCTTGGTACACGTGGTGACGGTCAAGGGCAAGGGCTACCGGCTGGCGGAAGCCGACGAAGCCGACTGCTTCCACGCCGTCGGCGTCATCGACCCGGCCACCGGCACAGCGACGTCCTCCCCGCGGCACCGACGGCAGGCACCGGCGCCGACCTGGACCGGCGTCTTCTCCGAAGAACTGCTTGCGCTGGCCGAGGAACGCGAGGACGTCGTCGCCATCACCGCGTCCATGCTCCGGCCGACGGGCCTGCACCTGATGGCCGAGCGCTTTCCCCACCGGGTGTTCGACGTCGGGATCGCGGAGCAGCACGCGGTCACCAGCGCCGCCGGCCTGGCGATGGGCGGCCTGCTCCCGGTCGTCGCCGTCTACGCCACCTTCCTCAACCGCGCCTTCGACCAGGTCCTGATGGACGTCGCCCTGCACCGCCTGCCCGTGACCCTCGTCCTGGACCGGGCCGGTATCACCGGGCCCGACGGCCCTTCCCACCACGGGATGTGGGACCTGAGCCTGCTGGCCATCGTGCCGGGGATGCGGGTGGCCGCGCCCAGGGACGCGCGCCGCCTCAGGGAACTGCTGCGCGAGGCCGTCACCGACCGCGAAGGCCCGACGGCTTTGCGGCTGCCGAAAACGACCGCGGGTCCCGACATCGAGGTGCTCGCGCGGATGGACGGCCTGGACATCCTGCACCGCAGTGCCAGCCGCTCCCTGGACGTCCTCCTCGTCGCCACGGGACCCACGGCGACCGCGGCCCTGACCGCGGCCCGGAAACTGGAGGAGGAAGGCATCGGCTCCACCGTCGTCGACCCCCGCTGGATCGCCCCCGTCAATCCGGCCCTCGTCCACCTGGCCGCACGCCATCACCTGACCGTGACCGTGGAGGACAACACCCGGACCGGAGGCTTCGGTTCACTGCTGGCCCAGAGCTGCACGGACGCCGCGGTGACCACCCCTGTGCACCGCGTCGGACTGCCCCACTCGTTCATCCCCCACGGCACCCGTGGTGCGCTGCTGGCCGAAGCGGGGCTCGACGCGGACGGCATCACCGCCGCCGTCCTGCGCGCTCGCACCGCGTTCACCACCTACGACGTCACTTCCCTCACCGGTCCCCTCAACGGTTTGAGGGGGCCGCGATGACCACCGAACTCGGCATGCCCGTCCTGCCCCCCAAGACGCCGGTGCGGCGTCCGACCCGGCGGATCCGTGTCGGCGATGTCCCGGTCGGGGGCGGTGCTCCGGTTTCCGTGCAGACCATGACGACCACCCTGACCGCCGACGTCGATGCCACGCTGCGGCAGATCGCCGAGGTCACGGCGGCGGGGTGCGACATCGTCCGGGTCGCGGTGCCGTCCCGGGACGACGCCGACGCCTTGCCGAAGATCGCGAGGAAGTCGCCGATCCCCATCGTGGCGGACATCCACTTCCAGCCGCGCTACGTCTTCGCCGCCATCGACGCCGGCTGCGCCGCCGTGCGCGTCAACCCCGGCAACATCAAACGCTTTGACGACAAGGTGGGGGAGATCGCGAAGGCGGCCTCGGCCGCCGGGGTGCCGATCCGCATCGGCGTCAACGCCGGCTCCCTCGATCCCCGGCTGCTGGCCAAACACGGCTCGGCCACTCCGCGGGCCCTGGCGGAGTCGGCGTTGTGGGAGTGCTCGCTGTTCGAGGAACACGACTTCCGCGATATCAAGATCGCGGTCAAGCACCACGACCCGATGACGGTCATCGCCGCCAACCGCATCCTCGCCGCACAGTGTGATTACCCCCTTCACCTCGGGGTCACCGAAGCCGGGCCCGCCTTCCAGGGCAGCATCAAATCCGCCGTCGCCTTCGGCATCCTCCTGGCCGAGGGCATCGGCGACACCATCCGCGTCTCCCTCTCCGCCCCACCGGTCGAACAGGTCAAGGCCGGCATCCACATCCTGCAGTCCCTGGGCTTGCGCCCCCGCAAACTGGAGATCGTCTCCTGCCCCGGCTGCGGCCGCCTCCAAGTCGACATCCACCGCCTCGCCGCCCAGGTCGAAGCAGCCTTCGACGGCTTCCCCCACCCCCTGCGCGTCGCCGTCATGGGCTGCGTCGTCAACGGGCCCGGCGAATCCCGCGAAGCCGACATCGGCGTCTCCAGCGGCAACGGCAAAGGACAGATCTTCGTCCGCGGCCAAGTCGTCGCCACCGTCCCCGAAAACAAAATCGTCGACACCCTCCTCGAACACGCCCTCCGCCTCACCACAACCGAAGAAGACGACCCACACCCCGCGGAGGCTCCGACACCATGACCGCCCCCACCCCGGCTCTCACCACCCCTCTCGACCTCGACGCCGCGCGCCACGCCGTGGACGCCTGTCTGGACGGCTTCCTCGTCGACAAGGCCGACGCGGCCCAGGCACAGCGCATGCCCACCGAGATCACCGACGTCCTCCGCGCCTTTCTCTTCGCCGGCGGCAAACGGCTACGGCCCCTGCTGTGTTTCTGCGGCTGGCACACCGGCCCCGACACCGCCCACCCCACCGCCATGGTGCGCACCGCGGCGGCGCTGGAAATGTTCCACGCCTTCGCGCTCATCCACGACGACATCATGGATCACTCCACCACCCGTCGTGGTCGCCCCACCGTCCACTGCGCCGTGGCCCACCGCCACCGCCCCGCGCGCGGGCCCAAGGCGGCGGACCTGGGGAACAACGCCGCCATCCTCATCGGCGACTTCGCCCTGGCCTGGTCCGCCGAACTGCTCCACACCGCCGGTCTGCCCACCGGACGGCTCACGTCCGTCCTGCCGCTGGTCGACCGAATGCGCACAGAGGTCCTCTACGGCCAGTACCTCGATCTGCTGACCACCGGGGACCTCAGCGGTGACGTCGACGCCCCCATGCGCGTGATCCGCTACAAGACCGCCAAATACACCGTCGAACGCCCCCTGCACGTCGGCGCCACCCTCGCCGGCGCGTCCGCGGACGTCCTGGACGCCCTCACCGCCTACGCCCTGCCGATCGGTGAGGCCTTCCAACTCCGTGACGACCTTCTGGGGGTCTTCGGCGACCCCGACGACACAGGCAAGTCCCGCCTCGACGACCTGCGGGAAGGCAAGCACACCGTACTGCTCGCCCTGGCCCTGAAACACGCCAACGCCTCTCAGCGCGAAACCCTTCGCGAAATGATCGGCACCCCTGACCTCAGCGAGCTCGGCGCCGTCCGCATCCGCAGCATCCTCACCGCGACCGGCGCACGGGCGAAGGTGGAACGCATGATCGAAACGCGTTGCGAACAAGCCCGGGAGGCCCTCACCCGCGCACCCCTCCCGGAACCCGCGACCCAAACCCTTCGAATGATCGCCGACGCCGCCACGGTGAGGTCCTCATGACCACTTCCACGGCTCAACTCCGCCGAAGGGTCCTGCTCGCCTCTCCGCGCGGCTGGTGCGCGGGGGTGGACCGTGCCGTGATCGCGGTCGAGAAGGCCCTGGAGCAGTACGGTGCGCCGGTGTACGTGCGCCATGAGATCGTGCGCGACAAATACGTGGTGAAGACGCTGGAGAAGAAGGGCTCGATCTTCGTCGACGAGACGTTCGAGGTGCCCGAGGGCAACATCGTCAGTACCGCGTCGAAGCCCGCACCTGACGGGGGTTCAACAACGTTGTCCCGCTCCGCCGGGTACGGCGGGACGCCGGCCCGATCGGAGGCGGCCTGGAGCCGAAGGTCCTGACCGAGTGGACCGGGTGGCTGCGCGAGCGGATCGGTCGCCGGGCAGGTGTCGCAGGATATTCACGAGGGCGAACCTTTCAGCACGTTCACGTGCTCAACCGGGTGAGGGGGTTCCCCCTCCCGCCACGCCCCAACATGATGGCTGTATGGAGCCTTCGGATTCATCCCGGGAGTGGGAGGTTCCTGTGGATCTCGCCCGCCCTGCCCGGCGCCACCCACGACCTCAAAGCCGCGCGCGAAGCAGCACGACATCATCGGCGCCTGTGCACGACTGGCCCTCGAAGTCCTCGCGGACAAGGGCGACGTCGGAGCCGGCGGCACCGTGATCACCTCGATCAAGCGCCGCTCGAAGACCGAGCTGTCCGACACACACCGGGCCTCCGACAAGGTGCGGCACTGCGCATCCCGCTCCAACCGGCGTCTCCCGGGTCAAGCAATGGCACCCCCTTCTGGTGCGCCCGCCCGAACTCACGTCAGCCGCTGCCGCGGGTCTCCCCCTCATCGCCCATACATGAAAAATGTTTCCGAGCTCTCGCCGTTTCCGAATCATTCAGGTTCTACCAACCGATTGAGTCGCTGCCCCCAGGCCGCAAGGGGCCGGAATGAAGGACTGCCAAGAATGAGCAACGCAAGCGACCGTGAATGGGTCTACTCGGCAGCCGAGCTTCAGGCGCGCACCGTGGTGGGAAAACGACCCACAGGACGCCAACCACGCCGCTACACCATGGATTGGCCTGGTAAGCGACCGCAGGGGCTGGACGAGGATCGTGTTTACGAATTTGTCCGGGGGTGCGGCGGAAAGCCGTCAGGAATCGTGGGCACCCGGCTGGAAGCGCTGACTGTGGTCTGGGGGTTCATGCACAGTCTTGCGTTGAAACCGTGGGCGTTGGTCCGAGATGAGGGCGACGCGCTGATGGGTGGAGTATCGCTGGACAAAGTTCTGTCTGCGGTTTTGCCCGGAGCCCGAGTGCGGCGAGAGGCCGGGGTCGGGCTTGCCGTCGATACGCAACTGATAGTCGACTCTTGCTTGAGGCTGGCGGATGAGCGGCCGGGGGCTGAAGAGGTCGCCCGGAAACTGCATGCAGTTTGGATCAAGCTTCATTTTGCGGCGGCCGGCTGGGCCGCCGTTTCGGAGCATGACTGTGACATGCTGAGCCGTGTGGCGTCGATTTTCAACCCAAGCCTGGGTGGATTGACAGCAGCATTCACGCCGGAGACGGATGTGGAAGCCGTCAAGCGTGACCGAGTGGATGTGATGGTCGCTAACGTAGCCGTCTTGGCCTATGCCATGTTGAGGGTCGACGAAAAAACCCGTCAATTGGGCCACCGGTACCTTGCCGGCAACATGGTGTCCGGATGCACCGACCCAGCCCGTGCGGAAGTCATCGAGTATCCCGAGGCGCTGGAAACCGCAATGCACCATCCCGGTTACGAACACTATGCCCACATCGCCCGCAGGTCCTACGATGCCAGTTTGGATCGCGTGATGGGCAGCCCGGCAGAATGCGAGTGTGCCAGCGAACGTTTCCTGTTGTGGCGGACAGTGACAGCCGACGCGGTGGATCGCCTGCCCACCGACTTCAAGGGCAGTCATACCGGAAATCAGACGCTGATGATGCAGGCTATCATCGGCGCCGTGAACTCCGCTCAGCCAGAACCTCAGTGGGGAACCGAGCCTATTGAAGCACTGGCGAATTTTTGGGCCTCGCTGACATGTTACTTGCTGTCGTACGAGGGCATGTACGCGGCGTCCAAAATCTTCTGCCATTATGCAAGTCTCGAAAAGTCCCGGGACATCGTGCAGGGCGTCTACAAAGACGCCCGGCCCGTAGCGGACCCGATCTCCGACCCCGCGCTCTGGGAACGACTGATGGACGGCTGGTCGGAACCGGCACGACGACAGCAGCGCAGGGCGCACTACGAATGTACCCGCCTCCGTGGCAGCACGACCTGCCGGGATTGGCCACCTGCCCCGCCTGCCCTGCCACGCGACCTCGGCCGGCACATGCTCGATGGCGAAACAGCCGATTTCCATCCGGGGCCGAATTACCAGAATTACGTGTGGGACAGGGCGCATGAGGGGTTCTGGGCTTCCGCCTTGGCATTTGATGTCGGAGAGCGAGGAGGGTCGGTCTACTTGCTGGAAGATCCCAATTTCTGGCTGGTGACCGACAGTGGTCTGATCTTCTTTGAACTGGCTTTCAGCCACCGTAGGAAATACGAGGACGCCGGACGGGGATTGCTGCTTCACCTAATCGGCCCGGACGAGGGACGCGCGCGATGGCTGTACCGGCGGGCCACGGATCTCTACCGGTCCGTAAACGCGATCTTCGAGACCGACACGACAAATTGTGGGGAAGAGTTCGGATTGCCTGCCTCCATCATCTTTCACAGTATGAGCTTTCCCGGAACTCCACTGTGGTACCACCTTGCTCATGAACGATGATTCCAGACCGCCGAACAGAAGACGCGCCGCACACTTCGGTGATCTGGCACCGGACGAACGGCCAAGGGCTGGTTGTTCTAGTGGCGGATCCAGGTGCGTGCCGCAGCGCAATGCATGCCGGTATGTACGCGCCGCCCTCGGACTGTGCATCGAGAGGGTTTCTCTCGCATGTTCGGAGCGTCGAGTCTGAAATAGCAACCCGGGCGAACCATTGGGAGGAGGCCCTCCTCGATGATCTCGGCATTGGACAGGGCAGTGGCCTACTGCGTTGAAACCCAGCGCGGATCGGGTGCGTGGGCAATGGCACCTGATCCGCGGATACTGGAGACGGCGCTTGTTTGCCAGGCGCTCGCACCTCACCCTGGCGATGCTTGCAATGGCGGTGCGGATGGCGCGGCAAACCGCGCCCGCGCGTGGCTGGCGACAGCAAACCCGCAGAGCCATCACCCCATCGCAGCATGCGTCGAACAGGCTCTGCGGGATATTGCTCTTGGTTGGGGTAACGGAATCGATTTGACGCACCGTGATTTCGATGACCCGGTCTACTCTTCGCGTCGACTGCTCGTGCACGTCGTCGCTCTCGTTGCAGGCAGAAAAGTGTACAGCAGTCTCGACGATAGCGGCTTACGGGCAACTATCGCTTCGAGGTACGAGAAGTACAGTAGCCAGCACCTCAAACCGTGGAGTGTCGTCGAGTTACTGTCGGCACGGGGGCTGATCGAGAAATACTTCGGAAATGCGCAGGCCGCCGCGGAAGCTGTGGTGCGTATGGTGGACCAACAGAATCCGGATGGTTCATTCTTCCAAAACCCGATCAGCACGGCCATGGCCGTACTGGCGTTCCGCTCGGCAGGCATCGCGCAACACGCACGACAGCGGGCCCGAGACTGGCTGTTGGCCAGTCAGTACCCAGATGGCACCTGGCGGTTCTGTATCTGCGACATCTGGGACACGTCATTGGTTGTGCGGGCATGTGGCCGCCACCAGACCTTCCGTGACCTGTCGCTTCCCCAGGCGTTGGACTATCTCGTCGCCGCACAGAACGCCGACGGTGGCTGGGGTTTCGGTGGCGGGGCCGAGTCCGACTGCGACACGACCGCCGGTGTGTTGCTCGCCCTGAAGAACGGCCGGAGCCATCCCGACGTGGTTCGGAAGGCCGTCGGCTATCTCGTTGATCAGCAACGTCCGGACGGGTTGTGGCGGACTTGGCAGTTCGACCAGGATCCGCCGGCTCCCGACGTCGTCGCCCACGTCCTCGCCGCGCTCCATAGCTGTTCTAACCACCACCGCCTCCGGCTGCGACCAGCCCGCTTGTGGCTCTCCGATCAGTACCGCATCGCCGACGGCAACTGGCCGGCGAGCTGGTATCACAGCGCCCCGTACGCCCTCCTCGAGATAGGCCGGGCCCTCGGATTCGACCATTCTCGGGTCAGGCAGGCAGCGGAACGTATGGCTGCTGCACAGAACCGGGACGGCGGCTGGGGCCAGACTGAAGGCCAGACCAGTTGCGCATCGGCTACAGGACTCGCGCTGGCTACGCTTTCTCGATGTGGGCAGGTGGACAGGCGGGCAGATGCGGCGGTGGCCTACCTCAGCCGCACCCAACGCGAGGACGGAAGTTGGCCCGGAATCCCCGAGATGTTCGGCCCGCGACCGCTGCTCACACATATGCCCATCGAAACCCAGGCCTTCACGGCCATGGGGCTTGCGGCCTTGGGCAGTGGGCGATCATGAAATTGGTCCTGGCCGCGACTGTCCCGTCTCAGTAGCCGTGGGCCGTTGCGAGGCGGTGACCTGGGGTGGTCCCAGGTGAGTGAGACAGGAATGCTCCGCGGCACCGAGGCGCGTAACGCCGACCCTGACGGTGTCACCATCCGGAGTCATGCCCACCACCTCCCGGGTGCCGGGCACTCCCGACGGCCCCGGGTACATGGGTAACCCTGTCCTGGCCTGCACGGGCGTCCTCTACTGACCGCGGTGGCCCAGGCACCCAGGGCCGGTTCAGGGGCTGGCGATGAGCTCGCTCAGGCGCGGGGCGAGCCACGGCTTGCGGCCGCCGGCCCGCAGTCGTCCGCGCATGATCTCCTTCCACACCGGCGTGCGCCGGAAGCAGACGAGCAAGAACGCGGTCGGCGCCGCCGTGATCCGGCAATCGTAGGAGCGCGGTGGCGCGTCACGGGTCACCGTCACCGTCCCGCCGTCGACGACGACCGCGAGCCGCGGACCGCCTTTGACCGCGAGATCGAACGCCACGCTGACGCCATGCGCCTTCACCTTGTTCACGGCCAGGGGCATCATCGTCGGCATCGACTGACCGAGTACCAGGCGCGCTTCCTCCGGTCCGATCCTCCACGGGAGCCGGGCGCCCCGGGCGATGTCGAGGCCGTGGACGAGGCTCTCGCTGAGTATCAGCCCGGTCGCCGTCGCCAGGGTCAGGGCGACCTGGCCCCCGTACCAGGGGGTCGCGACCGGGGTGCACGGTGGGAGCCCCTCGGTGGCCCGCAGGAACGTCTCACCGCGCTCGGCGACGAACTCGCCGAGGTGCTGACGTTCGTCCCTGCCGAAAAGGCCGATCGACTTGGCGTTCACGGCCGTGATCCGCTCGATGAAGGGGACGTCGCCCGGCGGCAGGACACTGGCCCAGTCCTCGAACTCATCGGTGAACGCGGAGCAGTACGCCAGGTACACCGCGCAGACATGCGCGCCGACATCACCCACCGTCCACACCGGCACCCCGGAGGGCACGTCCATGTCGAGAACGCTGCGGAGCAGAAGGGCCAGGCGTGGGATGGCGGCACGCAGCGCGGCGCGGGTCTTCTCGTGCTCCGTAACGGGATCGAAGCTGCCCACGGCTCCCATGCGGCGCTCCCTCCGACAGCGGACGGCCCCGCACCCTACCGCCGGGTATCCGGAGGCGGAAGGCGTCGCGTCGCCCTCCGCCTCCGGCCCTCGGTCGGTTCCCGCTTAGTGGGCCCTTGAGCGCCTTGTCGCGGTAGGCGCAGAAGACCTCCGCCGCGTTGGTTGTAGTAGCGCCACGGCACGGCGTTCACGTGGCCGTCCACCGGCCGGAACTGATAGAGGGCCGCCTCTGGTCGGCATGGGAGGGTTTCGGCCCCGGCGCGTCCGGGTCCGGGTCCGGCACCAACGCCGACGGCCGTATCGAGATCACGGCCGGGGCTGCCGACCGCCCGCTCAACGGCCGCTACCGGCTCGTGCTTCAGCGGTGACTGGTTGCCGTGGGCACCGGCCGGCGGCCCGCCCCCTGACGTGAGTCCGGTGGGGCACCACGGGTTTCACAGGGATTTCATCGGCCACTGCCACTGTCGTCCGGTGAACTCGGCCGGCCGACCGTGCACCGCATCGGACGGCAGACGCGTAGGCCCACTACATCGGGAGAATCGAATGCGAAGAGGAAGAATCGCGGCCGCGTTAGCCGCTCTTCTGCTGACTTCCGGGCTTTCACTGGCGCAGGGTTCCACGGCGCAAGCGGCGACAGCACGGGCGACAACGGCTCCGTGCGAGGGCACGTACACGATCGTTGTCGGGGGCACGTGGAGCAGGTGGGACAACGACCGTTTCTCCGGCAACATCCAGCAGCACGTGGGGTACATGAGTGACATCCCCACCGGCCTGGGCGTCCGGTCGGGCGTCAACGAGCTGAACCGGCTGGTCCGAGAACAGCGTGCCGCGTGCCCGGGACAGCACGTCAAGATGGGCGGGTACTCCCTGGGCGCCGCGGTGGTGCACGTCTGGATCAGCGAGAACTGGCGGACGTTCGGCGGCAACGTCAACGCGATTCTCCTCGCGGACCCCAAGCGTCAGGGCGGGCCCGGCACCAACGGAAGCACCTCGCCGTGGGGCCCCGTCGTCGGCTTCCCGCTCGCAGGCACTGACCGGAACTTCGGCAACGTACCGGTCAAGTCGATCTGCTACTGGGACTACATCTGCGACGAGTCCGCCGGCATCGGGACCTACCCGAAGAACCACAACGAAAACTACTGGCCGGACTTCAACATGGATCACCACAACGACGACGCCAACGAGCAGTGGTACAACGGCGCCTGGTATCCCTGGTAACCACAGGAAGGCCCGTCGAGCGGGTGCGTGACCGAGGTACCGCCATGGCGATGACGTGGCGGTACCCGGACCGTCTTCCGGCGGAGGACCGGGGCAGCGCCGGTGTGTCACGTGGCGGACGGTGCACGCGTTGCCGCGACGAAATCGATGGTGACGCATGGCAGGCCCGGAACTCGACCCGTCGGACACGCCTTGGACCCCAGCAACCCTTGATCGCGACCGACTGCGCGGCCTAGGACGCGAGCGCCAGCGCCCTGTTCTCCACCCGCAGCCGTACGGCCAGCAGCACTGCGTTGGCGGTGGTGAAGAGGAGGGCGGTCAGCCAGGCGTTGTAGACCAGAGGCAGGGCCAGGCCCTCGGTCACGACGATGACGTAGTTCGGGTGCCGGAGCCAGCGGTAGGGGCCGCGGGTCTCCAGGGGCATGCCCGGGACGACGATCACGCGCGTGTTCCAGCGTGGGCCGAGCGACCGCACGCACCACCACCGGGCCACCTGGACCAGGGAGGTGGCGGCCAGGGCCGGCCAGCCGATCGCCGGTACGAACTGCCGGTGGGCCGCCGCGACCTCGACCAGGATGCCGACGAGCAGGCCGACGTGGAGGACGACCATGGCCGGATAGTGCCGGCGGCCGTACTCCACCCCGCCGTTGGCGGCGGCCCAGCGCGCGTTCCGCTGTGCCACGAGCAGTTCGATGCCGCGCTCCACGGTGATCACGGCGATGAGTGCCAGCAACCCGGCGGGGAGCCGGCCCGATCCCAGGTCCGTCACGATGCCATTCCTTTCGATCCTTTCGATTCCTTGCGTCGGGAGGGGGCGGGGCAGTCGCGGTTCACCAGCGGATCAGGGCGAGTTCGATGGCGAACCCCGGACCCATGGCGGCGACCAGTCCCGGCGTACCGGGCGGTGGAGGCGTCCGCATCGTCGTGTGCAGGACGTCCAGGACGGAGACGGACGAGAGGTTGCCCCGTTCCGACAGGGACCGGCGTGTGGGCTCCAGAGCCGCGGGCGGCAGACCGAAGGACCTCTCCACGGCGGTGAGGACCTTGGGGCCGCCACCGTGGACGATCCAGCTTCCGACCTGGCCCGGCAGCAGATCGTAGGTGCCGAGGAAGTCATGGACGGCCTTGGGCAGATGCTCCTCGGTGAGCGTGGGCACCTCGGGGGCGAGCAGGATCCTGAAGCCGTGGGATCCGATGTCCCAGCCAAGCACTTCCTCGCTGTCGGGGACCAGCCGGCTGCGGGAATCCACGAGTTGAGGGCCCGCCGCCGCGGCTTCGGCGCCCCGGAGTCCGCCGAAGGCCACGACCGCGGCCGCACCGTCCCCGAAGAGGCTGCCGGCGACGATGTTCGCCATCGAGGTGTCCTGCATCTGGTACGCCAGCGAGCACAGTTCCACCGCCAGGAGGACGGCCACATGGTCCGGGTGGGCCCGGAGGTAGTCGTTCAGCCGGGCGAGTCCGGCGGCTCCTCCGGCGCAGCCGTACCCGAACAGGGGAATGCGTGTGACGTCCGGGCGCAGGCCCACCCGGTGGGCCAGACGGGCTTCCAGCGAAGGCACGGCGAGGCCCGTCACGGTGGTGCTGATCACCGCGTCGACCTCGCCCGGCTCCACCCCTGCCGCCCGCAGGGCCTCCATGAGCGCGCGTTCCCCGAGTTCCAGGGCGGTCTCGTGCCACAAGCGGTTGTTCTCGGTGAAGTCGTCGAGCTCGATGAGCCGCTCCAGCGGCAGGGCGAAGTGCCGTGTGGCCACCCCGGCGTTGGCCTGGATCTTGTGCAGCATCAGGATCCCTGTTTGGGATTCCATCAGTGTGGTGCGCGCCAGGGCGGCCATGATGTCCTCCTGGCGGTACCGATGGGGTGGTACGGCCGTCTCGATCGCGGTCACCCTGGGCAAGGGTTCGTCCGGCCCCCAGGCGAAGCCCTCCGTGAACCGACTCATTGACTCAGCCTTCTCCTTCCTTCGCGTGTGCGGTCATCCCGCGTACGGCCGTCCGCCGTGTGATCCATCGCCGTGCGATCCGACTGCCCTGGGGCGTCCACCAGTTGGCCGGTCCCAGAGCCGCCATGACAGCGGGGACCAGGACACCGCGTACCAGGACGGCGTCCACGAGGGCACCGAGAGCGATACCGATGCCGATGAGCTTGAGGAGCGCGACATGGGACATGCCCATGGCGGCGGTCGAGACCGCCACGGCCGCGGCTGCCGAGGTCATCAGCCGGCCCGTGCGCGCGATGCCGTCGACGATCGAGCCGCGGTTGTCATGGCTGCGTTCGTACTCCTCGCGGATGCGGCCGAGCAGGAAGACCTCGTAGTCCACCGACAGGGCGAGCGTGATGAAGAGGACGAACAGCAGCGTGGAGGCGTCCAGCGCACCCGGTGCGGTGAAATCGCCGAGCACGGCACGGCCGTGGCCGTCCTGGAAGAGGAGGACCATCGCCCCCAGGCCGGCCCCGAGGCTGACGGCCGCCACGGCCACGGCCTTGAGGGGGGCGACGGGGGAGCGGGTGAACAGCCCGAGGAGCACCATGAGTCCCACCGCCAGGAGCAGCCCGCACGTCGGCAGGGCGCCGCGTACCGCGGTCGAGCTGTCCGCGATCTCCGCGGCCCGTCCGCCGACCGCCACGGCTCCCGGCGCGGGTTCCTCCCGCACCCTCCGCACCAGCGCCTCCGCCTCGGACGTGCCGGGTGGCGCGGCGGAGGCGACCAACAGCACGGCGGCCTCCCCCCGCCCCGCCGAGGCGGACCGGACGGTGCGTTCCACGCGTACGCCCGCCACGCCCGGAAGACCGTTGAGGCGTGCGGCGTAGGCCGGCGCGGCGTCCCGCGCCCGGGGGCCGGTCACCACCACGGACAGGACGCGCTCGGGCGGGACGGCGAACTCGTGGCCCACGCGGGCGGCGGCGGAGGCCGCCGACGCGGACGGGGGCAGGGTGCGCTCGTCCACAAGGCCCAGCCTGGCGTGGGTGAACGGGACCGCCATCAAGACCAGGGCAAGGACCGCGAGGCCGCCGGCGAGGACAGGCCGCGCGGTGACCGCGCGTGCCGTCCTCCGCCAGAAGCGGCTGTCGTCCCCGGTGTCCGTACGCCGCCACCGTGCCAGCGGATCCCACGCCTCGACGCGCGGGCCGAGCAGCCGAAGACAAGACGGCAGCACCAGCAGGGCGACGAGCGCGGACAGCACGGTGACGACCATCCCCGCCAGGGAGAGTCCGCGCAGCAGAGGAACGGGAACCACCATGGCGGTGGCCAGACAGGTGGTGACGGCGGCCGCGGAGAAGGCGACCGAACGGCCGCTGGAGCGGAGAGCGGCGGTCAGCGCCGTTTCCCGGTCCACGCCCCGGGCCATCTCCTCGCGCACCCGGGCCAGCAGGAAGAGGCTGTAGTCGACGGCCATGCCGAGCCCGACGGCGGAGGCGGCGCTCACCGCGACCCGTGACACATCGGTCCACTGGGCCAGCACCCCCAGGACCGGAAGCGTGCAGCCGACGGCCGTCACGGCCACGAGGACCGGCAGCAAGGCGGCGACGACCGATCCATAGGCGAGGACCAGGAGGAGGAAGAGCACCGGCGCCGCGATCAACTCGGCCCGGCGCAGGTCGTGTTCGATCGTCTCGTCGATCTCCCGGTTGGTCCAGACCTCACCGCTCGGCTCCACGCGGACCCCCGGAGCGGCGGACCGTGCGGCGGCCACGACATCGGGGGCCGCGGTCTTGCGTTCCTTGTCCGTCCCCCTCAGGCGTACGCCGATGAGCAGGGACCGGCCGTCCTTCGACCGCAGCCAGGTGTCGCCGGTCGTCCCGGCGGACCACACCGCCCGTACGTCCGGATGCCGGGAGAGGGTCTTCACCACGGCCCCGGCGTCTTCCCGGACCGTCCCCGTCCCGCCTCCCTCGCCGGGCCGGTCCACGGTGAGCAGCAGATCGGGCGAGGGCACGCCCAGCCGCTCGGCCTGCCGCCGGGCTCGCCCGGCCTCGGTTCCCGTGGCGACGGCGCCGCCTGTGCCCAGTGCCGAAAGTGCGACCGGGGCCAGTGCCCAGGCGCACACCGCGGCGAGCACGGCGCACACCACTACGAGCCACGCCCGCCGCCGTACCGCGTCCACCCGTGTATCCCTCCCGCCCGCCGGGCCCGTACCGTCGTCGGATCCGCTCAGGGAGCCGTGAAGAGCAGGACCGCGTTCTGGCCGCCGAATCCGAAGGAGCAACTGATTCCGGCCTCCGCGGCCGTCGCGCGAGGGTGCCCGGCCACGATGTCGAGCTTGTGGTCCCCGTCCTGGTGCGCGAAGTTCGCCACCGGCGGGACGGCTCCGTGCCGCAGCGCGAGGACCGTGTAGGCCGCCTGGACGGCTCCGGCCGCCCCGAGGGTGTGGCCGATGACGCCTTTGGACGCGGTCACCGGTGGTGCGTCGGCTCCGAAGACACGCGTGAAGGCCGCTGCCTCGGAGGCGTCGCTGAGGGCGGTGGCGGTGCCGTGCGCGTTGACCAGCCCGATGTCCCGGGGGCCGCACCCCGCGTCCGCCAGGGCGGCGGAGATGGCCCGGGCCGCCCCTTCCCCTCCGGGGTGGGGAGCCACGGGATGGTACGCGTCGGATCCGGCACCGTAGCCGCGCAGCAGGGCGAGGACCCGTGCCCGACGGGCGCGCGCGGTGGCGGGCCGCTCCAGGACGAGAACGGCGGCGCCCTCGCCCAGGACCATTCCGTCCCGCTCGGCGTCGAACGGACGACAGGCGAGAGCCGGCTGCTCGCGCCGCCGGGACAGGGCCCGCATCCGGGTGAAGCACGTCGTCGCCATACGGGAGCGGGCCGACTCACTGCCGCCCGCGAGGACGATGTCGCAGGTCCCCGAGCGCAGCAGGTCGCGTGCGACCCCGATGGCGGTCGCGCCCGAGGCGCAGGCACTGGAGGTGGTGAAGCTGGGGCCGTGCACACCGAGATCGATCGCGACCTCGCTCGCGGCCATGTTGGGTACGCTGCGCGGCAGGGCGAGCGGCGAGACACGCTCCGGCTTTCCGGCGCCGAGACGGCTGAACTCGTTGACGTAGGAACTCAGGCTGTTCGACCCGACGCCGAGAATCACTCCGACACGCTCTCCCCGCCAGGACGACGGTTCGAGCCCGGCGTCGACGACGGCCCGCCGTGCGGCGATCAGGGCGAACTGGATGAAACGGTCCGTTCGGCGGGCACGGAGCCGGCCGAGCTCCCCGTCGACGTCCAGGTCGCGGACCTGACAGGAGAAGTCGACGGGAAGGCCCGCCAGTTCGGGGTCGGTCGCGGCGAGTGAACGGCCCCGGCACAGGGCCTCCCAGTTCGCCGACATCGTGTGCCCCGCGGGGGTCACCAGGCCGAGGCCGGTGACGGCTACCTCAGACCGCACGCGCGTTCCGGAAGGCGCGAGCCGCCTCGGCGAGGGTGGAGGAGGGAGCGAGGTCCAGTGCGTCCTCGGGCAGGACGACGGCGAACTTCTCCTCCGCCGCGACCACGAGTTCCATCAGAGACAGCGAATCCATGCCGAGGCTTTCGAACGTCACACCGGCGGAGAGGTTCTCGGGGTGCGCGTGCACGCCCAGGTGGTCGGTCAGCAAGGCCAGCAGGTTCTCGGGGAGCGCCGGCTGCTCCGCCCGGTCCGACTGCTCCGCCCGGTCCGACTGCTCCGCCCGGTCCGACTGCTCCGCCTGGTCCGACTGCTCCGCCTGGTCCGGGGACTGCGTCATGCCGGGATCTCCTGTTCTTCCGTTGCCGGGCCGGACGCCCTGCATGCGTTGAGGCGGGCGTAGATGTCACGCGCGCGGGATGCCTGTGCCTTGAGCCGTTCCATGTGCCGGCCGATGTGTTCCTGGGCCTCCCGCCCGGTCGGCCCCAGCCCGGTCGCGGTCATAACGCCGAGCGCCCGCACCAGCGGCTGGAGCACGTACTCGAGATGGACGTCCAGGTTGAAGATGCCCGCCGCGGCCACGCGCGCGGCGCGCGCCCGGAAGCCGGGGATCTCGGTGCCGGGCATCCGGAAGCCGCGGATCACGTCGGCGAGGGCGACGAGGGCGTCGTCGGGGAACGCCCGGATCGCGTCCTCGTACAGGCCCCGGTAGAAGAGCATGTGCAGGTTCTCGTCGGCCGAGATCCTGGCCATGAGCGCCTCACCGACGTGGTCCCCGCACGCCGCGCCGGTGTTGCGGTGCGCCTGCCGGGTCGCCAGTTCCTGCACCGTGACGTAGGCCAGGAGGTGCAGCGGAGTCGGCAGGTCGTTGCGGTATCCGTTGCCCACGTGCCGCATCCGCAGGTCCTCGAGGGCGACAGGGTCCACGCCCCGCCGGGCGTGGAGGTAGGCGCGCAGGACGGATGAGTGCCTGTCCTCTTCCGCCGTCCACCGGTGGACCCACGTGCCCCAGGCACCGTCACGGCCGAGCCGCGAGGCGATCTCGAAGTGGTAGCTGGGCAGGTTGTCCTCGGTCAGCAGATTGATGACCAGGGCGTCCTGGACCGCATGCGGCAGCGCCGACTGCCCCGGATCCCAGCCCGAGCCGTCCAGCGGCCCGTCGAAGTCCCTCGCCGCACTCCACGGCACGTACTGGTGGGGCAACCAGTCACGGGCGACCGCCAGATGCTGATTCAGCAACCGCTCGACAGATGGCTCCAACTCCCGCAGGACGCTTTCCGCCGTGCCAGGGGACACCCTTCACCTCTGCTGTCTCGATCGATCGCGTGTACCTACTGGTGAACGCGCCTCCGCGAGAGAGGCCACGGTGATCCACGCGATCGAGGGAAGATGAGCGGTTTGTCTGACAGGCGGGGAGGGGCGAGGTAGTCCGGAGGGCCGGTGGCTTTCGTGCGAGGGAGTCGGCGCTGTGGTGGGAACCAGGCGTGCCCCGGTGCCTATGTGACTGGGCGTCAGTCAGGTAGCGACCTCATCCGGCCTCTCGGTGGGCGCGACGCGCGCGGACAGGTCGGCCGGCCCCGGCGGCCCCGACCGGGAACGGCAGGCCTGGCGCTGACCGTCGTACACGTCGGCCCTGTGCGCCCCCTTGCTTGGAGGAGAACCACGGGCACCGGCCTGCCGGCTGAGCTCGATACCCGGCCATTTTGCTCACTGGTCGGCCACTGGCCCGTCACCGCGTCCCACCGGCCGCCGCGCCAGGCCGCCGAGGGCGTGCCCGCACCGACGTGCATGGCGTCAGGAGAGGCAGGCGTCGGTGAGAGGTACCGCGAGCGCGGCCGGCAGCGCATGGCGCATTGTGGCCCCGGGCGGCCGGGCGGCCGGGCGACCGGGCGGCCGGTGGGCCTGGGACTTGTCCGGGCGACCGGGTTCTTTGATCGGCAGGCGCAGGCCGTAGGGTGACGAGCATGGACATGCGGGTGGCGATCGAGGCCCTGACGGAGGAAGCCGAACGGCTGATCCGTGATCACGTGTGGGTTCTCACACCCGCCGACCATATCGTCGCGGCGAAGGCTGCCGCCGACCTGCGTGCCGCCGTGGGTGCGCCGGAGGCTCAGCAGGCCTTGCCCGAGGTCGTCCGGCTGGAACACCTGCGGGAGGCACTCGCCGCCGTGGCCATCGCCCTGGCCCACGTGCACGGCCGCCTGGCCTGGTTCCTCGGCGCAGCCGCCACCACGCTCACACCCATCCTGCACTGGCGCGCCATGCCCGCCGAAGACGGCCCCACCTTCGGCACCGTGCCGCCGGCCCACCAGCAGTACACGGAAGCCGAAGACGCGATCCGCCGCTTGCAGAGCACCCTCGCCGGCATCACCGCCGCTTGATCCGGTTCAGCCGGGCCCAGTAGTGCTTCGTCGGGTCACCGAGCCGATCCCACCTTGCTCACGCAGCGGCACGGGCGGACGTCGGACCCGAGGGCCGTCCGGCCGCCCCCGCGGGGCACGCGGGAGCGGGCGGACGAGCACGGTGAGCGGTGGGGCGCGTCACTCGGGAGCGGGGGCTCCCGAAGTCGTTTCCGGGGACGTGGGCGCGGCCGGGTGTTCCGCGGGGGCGGGGCGGGCCTCGATGACACGGTGGCCGCTGAAGCCCAGGGGCTCGCCGAACGACACCGGCTCCAGCCCGGCGGCTGCCAGGAGGGTCGTGAACTCCTCCGCCGTGCGCTCCCGGCCCGGGGTGAGGACCATCAGGTTGAGGTCGCTGATCGCCAGGAAGGGGTCGGTGGTGGTGTCCACCACCGGCGGGGCCACGAGCTCCACGATCAGCACCCGGGCGTCCTCGGCCATGGCGTCGCGGCAGTTGCGCAGGAGGCGTACGCACCGGTCGTCGTCCCAGTCGTGCAGCACACTTTTGATCACGTAGCGGTCGCCGCCCGAGGGCACGGAGGTGAGGAAGTCGTGGGCCATCACCTCGCAGCGGTCCGCGACGCCCGCCGCGGCGAGGGCGTCCGGGGCGCCCGCGACGCCGGTCGGGGTGTCCACCAGGACGCCGTGCAGTCGCGGGTGATGGGCCAGTACCCCGGCGAGCAGCGTGCCGGAGCCGCCGCCCACGTCCACGACGGTCCCGACGCCCGTGAAGTCGTACGCGTGCGCGAGGGCCCGGGCTTCCGCGGCGGCGCCGACCGCCATCGCGGCGTGGAACTCGGCGCCGAGCTCCGGCCGGGCGGCGAAGTGGTCGAACACCGAGCCGCCGGTGACCGACTCCACCGAGGGCCGTCCGGTGCGCACGGCCTGAAGGAACCGGCCCCAGGAGGCCCAGACGCCCTCGTCGAAGTACGGCAGCAGCATCGGCCGGACGGAGCCGGGCACGTCGGAACGGAGTGGCTCGCCCGCCGGGGCCAGCCGGAAGGAGCCGGGTTCCGTCTCCTCCACGATGCCGAGCGAGGCCAGGCCGCGCAGCAGCCTGCGGAGTGATGGGGCGTCGGTGCCCGTCAGCTCCGCCAGCCGCGCGGTGGTCAGCGTCCGTCCCGCCAGCAGGTCGGCCAGGTTCAGCCGGGCCGCCGCGTGGATCTGCTGGGCGGGGACGAAACCGAAGGCCAGGCGGTAGAGATGGGCCACCGCCATGGGGTCGGCCCCCGGGGCGGCGGGTGCCGCGGCGGGATCGGTACAGGGGTCCGTACAGGGGTCGGTGGGTGTCACGCGATTCTCGTTCCGGGAGTGCGGGGGATCGTTCAGGGGTGGTGGGGCTCGTTGAGGGGTGGGTGGGGGGGCCGTTCAGGGGTGGGGGATCGTCCAGGGTGGGGGATCGGTCAGCAGGCGGGGGAGACCGGCTCGGGGGTGAAGGTGACCGGCAGCGCGGTCAGTCCGCACAGGATGCTGATCTGCCGCCACCGCAGCCGCTCGGCCGGGACCGCCAGGGCCAGCCCGGGAAGCCGGGCCAGGAGTGCGCCGAACGCCGTCGTGGCGAGCATCCGGGCCAGGGGCGCGCCCAGGCAGAAGTGGATGCCGTGGCCGAACGCCAGGTGGGGGTTGGGGGCCCGCCGGATGTCCAGGGTGTCCGCGTCCGCGAAGACCGCCGGGTCGCGGTTGGCCAGGGACAGCCCGATGTTGACGACGGATCCCTTGGGGATCCGGGTGCCGCCGATGACGACGTCCTCCACGGCGACCCGGAGCGCGGACTGGCCGGCCGACCCCTCGTGGCGCAGCAGTTCCTCCACCGCGGACGGCAGCAGGGACGGGTCGGCGCGCAGTGTCTCCGTCTGGCCGGGGTGGCGCAGCAGGGTCAGCAGGCCGTTGCCGATGAGGTTGGTCGTCGTCTCGTGCCCGGCGACCAGCAACAGCACGGCGAGTCCGATGAGTTCGTCGTCCGTGAGGCCGCCGCCTCGCTCCTGCGCCACGACGAGGGCGCTGACCAGGTCCGGCTGCTCGTCGGCGGGTACGTCCGGGTCGGCTTCGGCGCGTTTGGCGGCCACGAGGCGGGTGAAGTAGGCGCGGAGTCTGCGGGAGCGTTCCTCGCGGGTGCGGGGACCCGCCGCGGTGGAGAGCGTGCGGGCCGCCCAGGTGTGGAACGCGGCCCGGTCCCGCGTGGGTACGCCCAGCAACTCGCATATGACCAGCACCGGCAGCGGGAACGCGAGGTCCGCGATGACGTCCGCGCGGCCCGTGGGCGCGACGGCGTCGAGGAGTTCGCCGACGAGCCGCTCGGCCCGTGGCGCGAGGTCGGCGATCCGGCGCCGGGTGAAGCCGTGGGAGACCAGCCGGCGCAGCCGGGTGTGGTCCGGTGGGTCGTTGTTGGCCATGGGGGAGTAGGCGTCGCGCATGTCCACCGCGTGGCCGAGGCGGCGCGGGTCGTTGGAGAGCCCCGGTTCGCGGAGCGCCCGTCGGGCCTCCGCGTGCCCGGAGACCAGCCAGTAGGCGAAGCCGTTCTCCTCCCGGACGTGGCGGACCGGCGGCTCCCCGCGGATCATCCGGTGCACCGTCTCGGGCTCGGTCAGCAGCCGGTACGGGCTGAAGCCGAGCAGTGGGCCGGAATCCGGCTGGGTCTGCACCTGTGTCCCCTTCGTTCCTGGGCGGCGACCGACCCGGTCACCCTCGCACCGGCGGCGGCCGGTTGTCCTCCGCCCGGGGGCCGGAATCCGGACTACGACCAGGGGCGGAGGAGCGGAGAATTCTCAGCCGTTTGTCAATGCAACGCCATGGCCAAAAAGTCAAGGTCAGGAAAAGTGGCCCCGGCACCCCGGGCTGGGTAATGTCTCAGCCAGCGAGTGGTTTAGACCAACGTCGCCCTCGCCACCCGTGCGAAAGTGACGGGATTCAAGCGTTCATGGGGGTAGGTCACGCTGTGACGAACACACTTGAGGTCGGCTGTATTAGGGTCGTGATCTGTGATCCGCGCCATCTGATGCGAGCGGGGCTGATCAGTGTCCTGGAGCGGGAACCGGACATCGCGGTGGCCGGTGAGGCGCTTCACACACGCGATGTCGCCGCTGCCGTGCGGGACCTGCGGCCCGACGTCGTCCTCGTCAATCATGACCCCGAGGCCATGGATGGCATTGCTATCGCGAAGGTCCTCAGGGAGATGCCCCCCGGCACCGCGCCGGGCGTCCTGATGCTGAGCTGCAAAGCCGAGCACAGCGAGCTGCTGTCCGCCCTGCGCGGCGGGGTCCGCGGTCTGCTGCCGGAGAACTGCGACCCCGGCTCCCTCCCCGCGGCCATCCGCGACATCGCCGGAGGGGCGATGGTGCTGAAGTCGCAGCCCGCCGTCCAGCTCATCAACCGGCTGCTGAGCCGCTCCCCGGAGGTCGCTCCGCCCCCGTCGTCCCGCCTCGCCCTGCTCACCAACCGAGAGCGCGACGTCCTGCTGCTCGTCGCGAACGGTCACTCCAACCACGTGATCGCCCAGAAGCTGTCGCTCAGCGAGGCCACGGTGAAGTCGCACCTCTACCACCTGTGCCAGAAGCTCAACCTGCGCGACCGCACCCAGGCCGTGATCCTCGCCTATGAGACGGGGCTGGTCAGACCCTGCGTGGCCTGACCGGCCGGTGGTTGCGCGCGGTGGGGCCGGCGCCGGGAGCACCCGGCACCGGCCCCACCGTCACCCCATCGTCATCCCACCGTCACCCCGCCGGCGCGAGCAGCGCGGGGTCCACATGGCTCACCGCCACCGACAGGAACGCCGCCCCGGACGCCGGATCCCCGGCGATCCAGCGAGTGAACTCCCGGCGTTCCTCGGTGACATGGAGCAGCGCGCTCTCCAGGGCCGTGCCGTAACGGGGCTCCATCAGCCGCCGGTGCCCGGCAGCGTAGCGTTCCAGCGCCGCGTCCACCGCCCGCGCGTCCCCCAGGCCGGCGTCCGGCGGCCCGTCACCCGGTCTCGTGCCGGCGAAGGCGTCCGCCAGCAGTGCCGCCTGCTCGAAGGCGTCGCTGATGCCCGTCCCGGTGATCGAGTCCTTGTGGCAGCCCGCGTCCCCGACCAGCACCCAGCCCGGCCCCCGCACCCGCCGGAAGAAGTTGAGCTGGTGGCCGGTGCCGCGCAGTCGCTCGACCCGGCGGGCGGACGCGGCCCGCTCCGCCAGGGCGGGGGCCGTGGTCCGCAGCGCCTCCAGGTAGGCGGCCTCGGGGTCCCGCCGCACCGCCGGGAACTCCGCCTGCGGGAAGTAGGCGGCGACCAGCGTGAGTCCGTCGTGCGTGCCCACCACGCCGATCAGCCGCCCGGTCCGCTCGTACACCTCGAACTCCGCGGGCAGCCCCGCCCAGTAGCCGTAGTACGCGCAGGTGCGCGGCGCGTCCTCGCGCTCCACCGCGGCGCCGAACAGCCCGGCCATGGTCGAGCGCATGCCGTCGGCGCCCACCACGAGCCGCGCCCGTGCCCCGGCCGTACCCCCTTGCGGCGTCCGGTACCGCACCCCGGTCACCCGCCCGTCCCCGGTGAGGACGTCCGTGACGGCACACCCCTCGCGGAACACCGCCCCGGACTCCACCGCCGCGTCGATCAGCAGGCTGTCCAGGACGTACCGGCGCGGCGCGAACACCGCGTCGATGCCCTCCTCCACCGGTACGGGCCCCTCCAGCCGGATGTCCCCGAGGGTGTACGAGATCCGGCGCACCGGCGGGCAGCCGGTGGCCGCGAGCCGGTCCAGCAGCCCCCACCGCCGCAGCAGCCGCAGCCCGGGCCGGTGGATGTGCTGGGTGGACAGGGTGTCGCTGGGGAACCGCGCCCTGTCCAGCAGCAGGACCCGGTGCCCGGCGCGGGCGAAGAGCAGCGCGGTCGCGGCCCCCGCGCTGCGGGCACCGACGACCACCACGTCGTAGGACTCCATCGGCTGGCGCATCCTTCCGTTGTGCGATGTGTTGCTCACGCGTCCGCCCACAGCGGTAGCTGCGGGTCCGCGCGGCCGGCGGACCGGGGACCCACGGTCACCACCACCAGCGGCTCGAGAGGGGCCGAGTGCAGGCCGAGGGCCGCCCGGACGGCGTCCGGGGCGAAGTCGCAGTGCACATGGCTCTCCAGCCCCGCCGCGGCCGCAGCCAGCGCCACCCGCTGGGCGGCCGCCCCCGCCGCGATGTTCTGCGTCCGGTACCACCGGTCGCCGGCGCCCTCGACACCGGCCCGCAGCGGGCCGCACGGCACGAGGACCGCGGTCGCGGTCCGGCACTCGTCGGCCAGCATCGGGCTCTTGGCCGCGCCGAGCAGGGCGCGCACGGCGTCCGCGCCCCGGGTCAGGACCAGCGCGTGCCCGGCGGGGTCGTACACGTGGGCACCCGTCTCCACCCCGGGGACGCGCTGCACCACCCCGGCCAGACGGACGCCGTGGCCGCCGGGCGTGTCCGTGCGCACGGCCGCGGCGGCCGTCGCGAGCAGTGCGGCGAGCGTCCGCTCCGGGACGGGACCGGGCCGGAAGCCGTAGACGGTCCGGCGGCGGGCGAAGCCGTCGGCGGCGTCCAGGGCCGCGGCGGGCAGCGCGTGGCGGGGCGCGCCGGGATCCGGGGTCCACGGCGGTGGCGTCCACGGCCCCGGCGCCGGGGCGCGGACCGCCGCGTGCAGCGCGGCCGCCTCCGCGAGGGCGGGCACGCCGGCGATGGACACCGCCCCGGGCCCGGAGCCGGGCACACCGTCGTCCCACCGCGCGGGCGCGCCCGGTGCGGTCCTCCCGTCCGGCGTGTGCAGCGCCACGACCGCGAACACGCTCTCCGTGAACGGGTCGAGGCCCAGCACCCGGTCCAACGCCTCGTCGTCGTAGCGCAGATGGACCGTGGCCGACAGCCCGGCGGCCTCGGCGGCGGCCGCCGCCTGGGCCGCCACCACGCCGGCGTCCAGGCTCTGCAGGCGGTAGCCGAACGGACCGTACTTGGCGGCGTTGCGCCACAGCACGCTGCTGAGCAGCAGGACGAACTCCGGGGCCGCCGACGGGGGTTCGCCGAGGGCGGCGGTGAGAAGCGCCCGGCCGTCGCCGTCCCGCAGCCGTTCCAGGACGTGGTGCACCGGGTCGTAGTGGGCGAGACCGGCCGGGAGGCCGTCCGCCAGGTCCCCGTGGGCGAGGTAGAGCTCGACGGGGTAGCGGGATCCGGCGGCCGCGGCCACCCGCCCGGGGGACAGCAGCACCCGCCTGTCCCGGGGCGCCTCCGCGCCGGTGCTCAGGCCGAGCGGCATGATCCCGCTCATCCAGCGCATCCTCGTCAGACCGTTGGTCTGCCGCAGCAGCCAGGACAGGCGCGGCAGCGGATCGCCGGAGTCCGGGCCGCCGGCGACGGGAAGCACGTACGGGACCGCCGCCGGGTAGCGCTTGTGGACCGGGGGGAGCCGCTCCGGGTCGGCGGCGGGCAGCGCCTCGGGCGGCCGGTGGCCGGAGTCCAGGAAGCGCAGGGCCGCCGCGCCGGCCCGGCCGGCGTGCGTGATGGTCATACGGAGGACTCCTCGGTCCGGTGCGGTGGTACGGCGGGCGCGCCGGCCGGGGGCGCGTCCGGGTGGCCGGTGACGGGCATCAGGTAGCGCTCGTCCGGTCCCGGGATCCCGAGCGCGATCTGGAACAGCGGTTCGTGCCCCGGCGGCAGGCCGAGCGCCCGGGACAGCGTCCCCGCCGCGTACCCGTTGTGGATCCGGGCGGCGAGCCCTTCGGCCGCGCTGAGGACGCACAGCCGCTGGGCGACCACGCCCGCCTCCTGGTGCAGCACCCTGAACCCCCGGTCGCCGAACACCCGTTGGGCCTCCCGGCGCGGTGCCGAGAGGAACACCACGGCGGCGACCGTCCGGTAGTCGACGTTGGCCGCCTCCGTCCCGAGCTCCGCGGCCGCGACGGACCCCACGTGGCGCAGGCCCCCGTCCGGCGTCACCCGGTGCAGCCCTGCCGTGAGCCCGGCGGCCCCGGCCGTCCAGAGGTGCGCGACGACCGGCGGCGGACAACCGTCCGGCACCGCGTCGGACGCGTACGGCGCGAGTACCGGCCCGACGGCCCGCAACAGCGACTCCGGCGGGACCGGGCGCCGCGCCGGACGGAACGCGGGGCTGCCCGAGGTGCGCCGTCGCAGACAAGCGGCCAGGTCCGGGGCGGGGGCCGGCACGGGAAGCGGTCCGACGGCCGGTCCGGCCGGCCGGGCCTCGCCGCCGGCGGCCGAACCGGCGGGCAGCCGCGCGAAGGCCCCCGGGTCCGCGTACCGGGCGGCGGCGTCCACGGCAAGGAGCTCGGTGAGCGTCCCCACGGCACCGGCCGGGGGCGCGGGCCGGCCGGGCGCCGCGGGGAGCGCGGCGGCCGGGTCCGCCCCGGCGCGGGCCGCGGAACGCCGCCGGACCGGCCGGACCGGACCGGGCCGCGCCGGGTACAGCGGCAGGACCGCCGCCATGCTCTCGGCCGGCCGCCGCACCCCCGCCAGCCGCTCCAGCGCCTCGTCGGCGAACTGGTGGTGCAGGTGTCCCCGCGCGCCCAGGGCGCCCGCGACCAGCAGCGCGTTCCCCGCCACCAGCCCGGTCTCCTGGGCGCACAGCCGGTACGCGTAGTCGCCGTACCGGAAGGCCGTCCGCCAGAACACCGTGGACAGCAGCAGGACGCCCACGGCGTCGTCGACGTCCGCGCCCAGCGCCGCGCCCAGGACGTCCCGGAAGTCCCCGGCCCGCAGCAGCACCAGCGCGTGGTGCGCGGGATCGTAGGCGTACACCCCGGCCGGCAGCCCGTCGTGGCCGGGCGTCCACAGGTACGTCTCGACGGGGGCGAAGCAGCGGGCGGACGGGGTGGCCCGGTGGTACGGCCAGCGGGCCGTCGGGCCGAACTCCGTGCGCAGCACCCCGCACGTGTAGTGCAGCAGCGCCGAGTGGAAGGCGGCGGACGGCGCGGTCACCGGGAGCGGTCCCGCCACCCCGGCCGCCGCGCGGTCCGCGCCGGGCACCCACCCCGCGCCGCCCAGCGTCCGGGGCGGCGCGGGCAGCGGGTACCGGGGCAGGCCGCCGAAGCGCCGGAACCGCTCCGGCTCCCCGGGCGAGCCCTCTTGGCCGCCGGGCGCCCGCGCCGTCATGGCGGCGTACTCGTGCAGTGACCGGTACCAGTACCGCTCTCCGGGCGTCGCGCCGGCGCGGGGCGCCGCGGCGGTCGTCCGCGGTGCTGTCACGGGCGGGTCCTCACGGCTCACGGCGGTGTCCTCACGGGATGGTCGGCTGCTCACGGACGGGGGTCTCACGGGAAGGGGTGGGGGTGGGGGTTGACGTCCTCGGGCATCAGCACCCGGTCGCGGTACCCCAGTTCGCGCGGCACCTCCAGCAGCCGGGGCAGACCGTCGACGCGCCGGTTGCGGTGGCCGAAGGTCATCGGCAGGGTCCCCGGCACCATGACCTTCACGCAGGCGAATCCGCCCGCCCGGTGTTCGGGTGTGGTCTGGTCGACGACCACGACGTCCATGCCCCGGTCCAGATAGCGGCGGAGCATCTCGTCGAGGTCGTCCCGCAGGTCCGTGTGGGCGGGCCACCGCCACTGCTCCGCGAAGCTGTCGAAGGTCCGCGCCGGGCGGTCCGCGAGCAGGAAGTCGAACCGGTCGAACGCGTCCTCGTGGCTGTAGAGCACCGAGTGGTCGCCCATCACCCGGACCAGGGAGGGGTTCCGTACCATCCGCGCGGCGCGGTCGCGTTCCGCCGCGTCGTAGAGCTTGGCGTGCTCCAGCAGGTGCGCCATCTCGTGCAGGACGTTCACGACGGCCTTCTCCGGCAGCAGCGCCGAACCGCCGGCGCACAGCACCCGGGGGCGGCCCGGATCGCGCAGGGTGTCGAGCCCCACCGCCCAGAAGCACGGCACGCCCTGCTCCAGCGTCGCCGAGTACAGCCGGATCTCGTACCCCGTCCGCTGCCGGAGGTGCTCGATCATCATCGGGATGGCGCGGTCGCGGGCCGAGCCGGGGTCGACGCGGGGGATGGGCATCCGCGCGTACCAGGTCATCAGGAAGGCGTCGCGCTCGGCCACCTCCAGCAGACCGCACAGGATCGCCTCTTCCAGGCAGCCGCCCATGGCACAGCCGTTGGAGATCTCGTAGACGAACCGCGGGTCCTCGTGGCTGTGGGCCGCGTAGTACGCGTACCGCTCCGGCACCAGCACGGGCTCGGCGCGGGCGAAGGAGTAGCCCCACACCCAGGGCATCACGAGGTCCTCGTGGTACCGCACATAGGGGAAGCCCGGCAGCTCGTACCGGTCGTCCGGGTAGAGGCCGAACGCGCGCGGGTCGACGGCACTGTCCCCCAGCTCCCGGCGGCTCGCGGTGACCGTGGTGCGGCGGCCCCTGGGCTGCTCGCCGCCGAACCGCTCCAGCGCCTCCAGCACGGCGGTCAGCCGGGAGGTGCGGTAGTCGTTCGTCCGGCCCCAGCCGTTCTGCGAGTCGTTGCCGCGCAGGGAGCTCAGCGGGGCCATGGACCGGGGCAGCGGCCCGCGGCGCTCGTCCGACACGGACGGGACGACCCCGGCGGCGGCGTCGACGTACAGGTCGTACAGCTCCCGCTCGCGTGCCACCACGTCCCGCACGCGGAAGACGTCCGGCGCGGGCTTGGGGCGCGGGACCGGGGTGATCCGCGCCGCCTCGCGGCCGTCGTCGGGCAGGCCGCCGCACTCCTCGCAGTGGGCGTACGGCAGGTAGCGGTGGGCGGTGACGGTCAGTGAGGCGAGATCGACCCGCCGGAAGACGTCGCCCGGCCTGCGGCCCCCGGCCGCGCCGCCCTCCGCCCTCCGCCCGCCGGACAGGGTCCCGTCCAGCAGGGCGACGGCGAGGCCGGCGGCCACGGCGGCGGCCGGCCGGGTGCGCAGCGGCGGCCGGTGGGCCGCCATCGCCGCGCCGTGCCGGGCCCGCAGGGTCTCGTGGTGCCCCGCCTGGCCGCGGGCGAGCCGGCGGCGCCAGTCGGCGCACCGCGCGCAGGCGTCGGCGGGGCCGGTGACCAGCGGACCGACCAGGACGGCCGTCGCGTCGGTGCGGAGCGGCAGCCAGGGGATGCCCGCCGCCGCGGCGGCCGCGCGCACCTCCGCGTGACCGGCGTCGCCCGCCGAATCGGCCGCCACCACGACGGCCGCGCAGTCGCCGAGTACGCCGGCGAGCGGCCCGCCGTCCGGGCGGACGACCCGGAAGCCCCGGTCCGCCAGGGCGTCGGCGGTCGCCCGGTCGAGCAGCCCGCCGTCACCGAGCACGGCCACCGCCCGGGGTGTCGTGGGAGCCAGGGCGTTCGTGTCGTCACGCATCGAGGAGCACCACCCGGACGATGTGCGGAGCCGCGGCGTGGACGGCCGGGGCGTGGTCGAGGTCCACGGCCACCGGCTCCAGGCCGCGGGCGCGCAGCCCCGCGACGAGCGCGTCGTGACGGCCCGTCCCCCCGGCGGCGGCCGGCAGGCCCACCGCCGCCGACGGCGCGGACGCGGACCGGCCGGCGGACCGGGACTGGTGGGCCAGGAGCAGCCGGAGGAGACCCGCCTCGGCCGCCTCGGCGGCGGCGAACCCGACCCCGTGCTCCACGAGCCCGCCGTCCGTGCCGAGGGCGAACGCGTAGGCCGTCACCCCGGCCGGCGCGTCCGCGGCGTACGCGATGACCTCCTCTCCCGTCGCGCGGAGCAGCGCGAGGAACCGGTCCGCAGCCTCGGTGAGTTCGAGTGCGCCGGTCTCCAGCCGGTCCGCCGGGCGGGGAGAGGTCCCGGCGAGCGGCCGCAGGCAGTGGTCGAGCAGCGCCCGTTCCACAGCGGCGGCCCGGGTGGGCCCGGCGGCCGTGCCCACGGGCAGCGGCGTGCCGTCCCCGGCCGGTGCGAACACCGCCGACGCCGGCACCGGACGGCCCGTGCCGTCCGCGAGGGACCGGCCCGGCACCCGCCCGCCCTCGTCCGCCGTGCGGCGCGGGTCGTGGCAGCGGACCGCGTGCGCGGCGAGCCCCTGCCACAGGGCGGCGTCACGGGCCTGCGGGAAGTCGGCGCCGGCACCCCACACGGACAGCGGAGCGGACGGGCGGTGCGGGTCGGCGACCGTGAGGCGGACGACGCGCAGGGGGAACTGCTCGAAGTGCTCCTCCGCCGGGGCGCCGAGCACGCCGAGCCGGTCGTCCGTCAACGGGCGGACACGGTCCGCGAGTTCGGCGCCCTCCGGCAGGGCCGCCGCGGCGTCCGCGGCCCGCCGCCCGGCCGTGAGCGGGTGCGGGGCCAACGTGTGGGAGGCGATCAGCAGCGTCTCCAGGTCGATCCGCACGGTCCGCGCGGCCGCCCCGGCGCCCGTGCCACTCGCCTCGACGCCGGTGCCGGCCGCCGCCGCCCCGGCGACGCCCGTGAGGTGCTCGAAGGCGCGGAAGACGAGGTGGTTGGCGACGATGCCGGGCACCGGACCGGTCAGGAAGCGGCCGGGCCCCGGCTCGCCGTCGTCCGGCGCGCCCAGCCGCCGCCACAGGCTCTCCCACCGCACCTCAGGCCGGTCCGGCGCACACACCGGGCCCACCCACGCCTCGTCGCCGAAAAGGGTCGCGGGGATCAGCGTGCGGCCGAGCCCGGCGCAGAGCCCGTCGAGGGCCCGCAGCAGGTCCGGGTCGGTCCGGTCGGCCGCGTACAGGACCACGTCGGCGCCCTCCACCGCGTGGCGCAGCGCCGCCGCGTCGGCCGGGTCCAGCGGGCCGGTCTCCAAGTGCTGCGCGGCGTCGCGCAGTCGCGCCTCGTCGGCGAGCCGGTCCAGGCGGTCCCGGCCCTCGTCCCGGGGGCCGGGGTCGGTGAACCGCGCCGTCAGCCGGGCCGCACCCGACAGCAGCGCTCCCTCCACCAGCGCGGTGAGGACCGCGCCCGCGCCCACCGCCAGGATCCGCGTCTCGCGGTAGCGCTGGAAGCGCAGCTCGGGCGAGGGGCGGAACGACTCGACGAACGCGATCTCGGCCGCGTACGCCTTCAACTCCTCGTCGGACAGCGTGTGCGGCTCGTCCAAGGCCACGTCCCGCACCAGGCCGGCGTCGTGCAGTGTGGCGACCAGCCGTTCGACCATGCGCCGCTGGGTGGCGGGCAGCGCGGCGGTGAGGTCGCCGACGCTGTGCCTGCCGTCGAGGTGCGGGGACAGCCGCTCCAGCCAGGCGTGGGTGGAGGCGCCCTGGAGGGTGACGACCTCGCCGCCGTTGGTGAGGAGGACGCCGTCGCCCTCGCCCGTCGGGGTGAAGAAGACCCCGGTTCTCATCCGCGGGCGTAGGGCCGCGATGGTGCTCTGCATGGTGGATGGCTCCGCGTTTCGGCTGGTCGGGACGGGTGTGCCCGCTGGTCGGGCCGGTCGCGCCCGCGGCGAATCGTGGTCTCGATCGTGTCAGTGGGGCCGTCCCCGGTCGTCCGTCCGGGGACTGCATTCCTGGCTCCGCCGGGGACGGGCGGGACGGTGGGGACTCCGACTGGAGTAGGGGCCGGTTCCTCGGATCCGGCTGATCCGGCTGATCCGGTGGGGCATTCCGGGTGTTCGGGTGCCCGGGTGTTTGGGTGCTCGGGTGCTCGGGTGTTTAAGCGTCTGGTTGTCCGGGGGCCCGGACGGTCCGGGTGTCCGGGCCCGTCGGCCCGCCGGGCTTCCCGGTGGCCGGGGTCCCGCAGGGCCGCCGGGACCGGTGCGGTCTCAGGTCCGCTGGTGGAGCCGCGTCAGGTCCTCCAGCACGGGGACCAGTTCGGCCGGCCCCGGCAGGGCCGCCAGCTCCGCGCGCAGTGCCGCGGCCCGCCCGGCGAAGGAGCCGTTCCCCAGCAGGGCCGCCAGCGCCTCGCGCAGCGGCTCCGGGCCGAACCCGGCGGGGGCGACGGCGAGCCCCGCGCCCTTGCGGGTGAGGTACCCGGCGGCCGCCTCCTCGTCCCAGTGCGGTACCGGGACCATCAGTTGCGGCACACCGTACGCGGCGGCGGCCTGGAACATCCCGCCGCCACCGTGGTGCACCACCGCCGAGCACTCCGGCAGCAGTTCGCCCGCCGGCAGCCGGTCCAGGACGCGCACCCCGGCGGGGAGCGGCGTCCCGGGGGCCAGCCGCGGATCGACGGCGGTGACCAGCTCGACGTCCAGGTCCGCGACGGCGGCGAGCACCTCGGCGACGGACGCCCCGCTCTCGCGGAACAGCCGCGCACCCCGGGTGCCGGTGGCCAGGTTCAGACAGACGCGCGGCCGCCCCGACCGGGCACGCAGCCCGTCCGGGACCGTGGCACCGCCGTCGTACGGCACCCAGCGGGCACTCTGGTACGGCACGTCCGGGGCCGTCAGCCGCATGCCGGGCGGCATCGGGTCGACCGTCCACTGGCCGAGCAGCAGGTCCTCCTCGTACGGCAGTCCGTACGGCGCCAGGATCTGCTCCATCACCTCCTCCAGCGGATCGGGCCAGCCGCCGGGTGAGGCGAGCCCCAGGTACCGCCGGGACCGGTGCCGCAGCCAGGCCACGTGGTCCCGGCCGCACAGCAGGCGGGCGTGGGCGGCGCCGCTCAGCCGCGCGGCGACGGCGGCCGGGAGGCAGAGCGGGTCCCACAGCACCAGGTCCGGGCGCCAGCGCACGGCGGCCCCGGTGAGCTCCTCCAGCAGCGGGCGGAGCGCGGCGATGGCCCGCGTCGTCCGGTACCAGACACCGCCCCAGTCGGGGCAGTCGCCGGTGCCGATGGCGAGCCCGCCTCCCGGGTGGTCCCGCAAGGCGGGGTTCCGGGTGACGTCCGTGAGTTCGGCGAGTTCCACGCCCCGGCCCACGGGGACGGCCGCGAGCCCGGCCTCCGTCACCGGACGCGTCACGTCCGGGTGGGTCGCGACGCGCACCTCGTGCCCGGCGTTCCGCAGGGCCCAGGCGAGCGGGACGACGGGCAGGGTGTGGGCCGTGGAGGGAAAGACGGCGAAGAGGACGCGCACGGGTTCTTCCTTCGGGAGCTGCGGACCGCCGGGCCGCGCGGGCGTGGCGGAGAGGGCACGAGGGCCGCGGGCCTGCCGGGTCCCGCGGGGCGTCCGGGGCTACGGACGGCGGGCCGGGGCTATGGGCGGCAGACCGGGGCCCGGTGGCGCGCGCGGTACCAGTCGACGGTCTCGGCCAGGCCCCGCTCGAACGGCACCCGTGGCCGGTAGCCGAGGCGCCGCAGCTTGCCGTCGTCCACGCAGTAGCGCCGGTCGTGGCCCTTGCGGTCCGTGACCGTGCGCACCGCGCTCCAGTCGGCGCCACAGGCGTCCAGCAACAGCCGGGTCACCTGACGGTTCGTCAACTGAGTGCCGCCGCCCACGTTGTAGACCTCGCCCGCGGCCCCGCGTTCGAGTACCAGCCGCAAGGCCCGGCAGTGGTCGGAGACGTGGAGCCAGTCGCGGACGTTGCCCCCGTCGCCGTACAGGGGCACACGGCCGCCGGCCAGGAGCGTGGTCACGAACCGCGGTATCAGCTTCTCCGGGTGCTGGTGGGGCCCGTAGTTGTTGCTGCACCGGGTGACGCGCACATCGAGGCCGTGGGTGCGCGCGTAGGAGAGCGCCAGCAGATCGGCGGCGGCCTTGGTGGCCGCGTACGGCGAGTTGGGCGCCACCGGCGACTCCTCGGTCCAGGAGCCGTCCTCGATCGACCCGTACACCTCGTCCGTCGACACCTGGAGGAAGCGGCGGGCCCCGGCCGACAGCGCGGCGTCCAGGAGGGTCTGCGTCCCCAGGACGTTGGTCCGGGTGAACGCGCCGGCGTCGGCGATCGACCGGTCGACGTGGCTCTCGGCGGCGAAGTTGACCACCACCGTGCCGGGCCGGACCAGTTCGCGGACCAGCGCGGCGTCGGTGACGTCACCGTGGACGAAGCGGAACCGGGGGTCGGCGGCGACCGCGTCGAGATGGGTACGGTCGCCCGCGTACGTCAGCGCGTCGAGGACGGTGACCTCGACGTCTGCGGGGACCTCGACGTCCGCGGGCGCGGCCGGCCCGAGGAGGTCACGGACGAAGTGCGAACCGATGAAGCCGGCCGCGCCGGTGACGAGGTAGTGCGTGCCGGTCATGACGAGATGTGCACCTTGCTGTGGTCGCCGAGGACGAGACGGTGGGAGGCGGGCACCCGGGGCGCGGGCGACACCTGGACGTGGCAGCCGATGAGCGACGCGTCGACGCGGCGCACACCGGTGATGGAGGAGCCGTTGAGGACGATGGAGAACTCGATCTCGCTGTCCTCGATCCGGCAGTTCTCGGCGATCGCGGTGGACGGGCCCACGTAGGAGTCGACGACGACCGACCCGGCGCCGATCAGGGCCGGACCGACGATGCGCGAGCCGCGCACCTCGGCGCCCGCGCACACCCTGACCCTGCCGATCAGCTCGCTGTCGGCGCTCACCGAGCCGGCGACGTCCGGTTCCAGGGTCTCCAGGACGCAGCGGTTGGCCTCCAGCATGTCGTCGACGTTGCCCGTGTCCTTCCAGTACCCGGTGATCACGGTGGGCCGGACGTCCCGGCCCCGGTCGAGCAGCCACTGGAGGGCGTCGGTGATCTCCAGCTCGCCGCGGGCCGAGGGGGAGACGGCCCGCACGGCCTCGTGGACGACCGGAGTGAAGAGGTACGCCCCGACCACGGCCAGGTCGCTCCGCGGCCGCCGGGGTTTCTCCTGGAGGCTCAGCACCCGCCCGTCCGCGGAGAGTTCGGCGACGCCGTAGGCGGACGGGTCCGCGACCCGGGTGAGCATGATCCGGGCGTCCGGCCGGTCCCGGCGGAACTCCTCGACCAGCGGGGTGATGCCCCCGACGATGAAGTTGTCGCCGAGGTACATCAGGAAGTCGTCGTCCCCCAGGAACTCCCGGGCGATCAGCACCGCGTGGGCCAGCCCCAGCGGCCGGGGCTGCGGTATGTAAGTCACCTCCAGACCGAAGGCGGAACCGTCGCCCACGGCCCGGCGGATCTCGGCGGCGGTCTCGCCGACGACGACGCCGACCTCCTTGATGCCGGCCTCGGCGATCGCCTCCAGCCCGTAGAAGAGCACGGGCTTGTTGGCGATCGGGACGAGCTGCTTGGCGGACGTGTGGGTGATCGGGCGCAGCCGGGTGCCGGCTCCTCCCGCCAGGACGAGGGCTTTCACGGCACTCCTTTCGGGGGCGGGGTCCTGGACGGTTCACGGGTGGGGTGAACGGGTCGGGTTGCCAGGTGGGGTGGAGGGGGTGCGGAGGAAGGGGATGAACGGGTGGGGGAGGGGGGACGAGGCGAACGAGGAGGGGCCGGGTGGGGGCCGGGTCGGCCGGTCACCGGCGGTCCGGCGAACGTCCGGGCGGGCGCGCGGCGGCACGCGGCCGCTCAGCCGTCCGCGCCGCGCCCGTGCGACGGCGACGGCCCGTTCCCCGTGGTGGCCGCCGGCCGCAGACGAACCGGCAGCGTCAGCAGACCCCGCATGTCGCCCACCGGGCGCCACGCCTGCGGCCGGTCCGGATCCGCGAGGGCCAGGCCCGGGTGGCGGGCGAGCAGCGCGGTGAGCACGGTCTCCGTCTGGAGGCGGGCCAGCGGCGCGCCCAGGCAGAAGTGGACGCCGTGCCCGAAGGCCAGGTGGCCGCCGCCGCGCTCGCGGGTGATGTCGAGCCGGTCGGGCCGGGGGCAGAGCTCCGGGTCCCGGTTGGCGGCGGTGAGCGAGACGCTCACGATGTCGCCCGCCCGGACGGCCACCCCGTCGAGCTCGACGTCCTCCCGTGCGACCCGCAGCGTGGTGCGCCCCAACGCGCCTTCGTAGCGCAGCAGTTCCTCGACGGCCGACGGAGTCAGCTCCGGCCGGCGACGCAGCACCGCGAGCTGCTCGGGGTGGCGCAGCAGCGCGTCGACCGCATTGCCGATCATTCCGGTGGTGGTCTCGTGCCCGGCCACCAGGAGCAGGACCAGGAGTCCGACGAGTTCCTCGTCGTCGAGCCGTCCGTTCTGGTCGTGTGCCACCAGCAGGGCGCTGAGCAGGTCGGGCTGCTCGTCCGGGGGCAGGCCGGGACGGACGTGCGGGCGCTTGGCGGCGACCAGGGAGGCGAACCACCGGTGGAGCCGGCGGGTGCGCTCGGCCGGACCGGCTCCCCCGCCCGCTCCCGGGCCGGCGACCGTGAGCATCCGGGCGGCCCAGTCCAGCAGCGCGCCCCGGCTGCGGTGCGGCACCCCGACCAGCTCGCTGATCACCAGGACCGGGAGGGGGAAGGCGAGGGCCGGCACGAGGTCGACGACGGTCCCCTCCCCGTCGTCCGGGAAGGCGTCGAGCAGCTCCCGGGTCAGCTCCTCCACCCGGGGGCGCAGCGCGGCCACCCGGCGCGGAGTGAAGGCCCCGGCGATCAGCCGCCGCAGCCGGGTGTGGTCCGGCGGATCGCTGTTGACCAGCGGGAGGAAGAAACTGTCCGCACCGGAGACCCCGTAACCGGCGCCGCGGAGCGCCTGTTCCGCGTGGCGCGGGTCCTTGGAGAACCGTGGGTCCAGCAGCACGGACCGGGCCTGCGCGTGCCGGGTGACCAGCCAGAACTCCAGGCCGTGCGGGTTGCGTACGCGGTGGGGGCCCGGCGTCTCGCGCAGCCGCGCGTAATACCCGTGCGGGTCGGCGAAGAAGGCCGGGGTGTCGATGGCGACCGGAGTGTCGGTGGTGGCCGGAGCGTCGGTGGTGTCCGGGGTGACGGTGGCGTCCGGGATGTCGATGGTGACCGGGCAGCGGAGGGCGTCCGGGGTACCGGGGGCGTCCGGCGCGTTCACACCGCCGCCCGTGCCACGAGGGATTCCAGGAAGTCGGCGGCGGCGGGGGCGCCTCCGGCGTGGGTGATGTGGGTGCTCATGGTGTGGGCGTGGTGGGTGTGGTCGGGGTTGTCGAGGATGGTTTGTGCGGTGGTGCGGAGGGTGTGGGGGGTGATGTGGTCGCGGTGGAGGGTGCGGCCGAGGCCGAGTTGGGTGAGGCGGTCGGCGTTGGCGCGTTGTTCGCTCATCTGGGGGATGGCGAGCATGGGGACGCCGTAGGAGAGGGCTTCCATGACGCTGCCCATGCCGGCGTGGGTGATGAAGAGGTCGGCTTGGCGCAGGATGCGGAGTTGGGGGACGTGGCGGTGGATTTCGATGTGGGGTGGGACGTCGGTGAGGTGGGTGGTGGTGATCTGGTCGCCGACGGCCATGACGACGTCCCAGGGGAGGTCGCGGAAGGCGTCGACGCAGTGTTGGAAGAAGGTGAGGTTGTCGTTGTGGATGGTGCCCAGGGACACCAGCACCAGCGGCCGGCCCTCCCCGCCCTCCCGACGCACCCACTCGCCCTCCGAGGCGCGCCGGGCGAGGCACGGCCCGACGAAGCGGACGTCGTCGCCGAACGTCTCGCCGTGGTACTGGAACTCTCGCGGGACGAACACCAGCGCGGGCCCCGACTCGCTGCCGGTCATCAGCTCCTTGGGCCCGATGGGCGACTTCAGCTTCCCCAGCAGGGCGGCGATCCCGTGGAACACCCGCACGATCGCGGGGTTCGCCGGGTCGACGTCCGTGTGCTGCTCCGCCAGGGACCACTCCGCCCCGGCGGCGAACGTCGTCCGGTACGGCACGGCCGGTATGCCGCGGCGAGCCGCCGCGAGCCGGGCCGCCCACCCGGACGGGTCGTCGTAGACCACCAGGTCGGGGCGGTCGGCCGCGAAGGCACGGTCCAGCGGGGGGAGGACGGCCAGGGTCTCGCGCAGCAGGTCGCGCAGGACCTTGGCGAGGTCGTCGCTGCCGAAGCGGTCGGGGCGTTCGGCGGCGCTGTCCTGGGCCGGCAGCCCGTCCATCGTCGACTCGTAGCGGATGGGCACGGCCCCCGCCTCGGTCACGGCGGCCGTGAACCGGTCGGTCGTCGCGAAGCTCACGCGGTGGCCGCGGGCCGTGAGCTCCTCCACCACACCGAGGGCGGGGTTCACATGACCGTGGCCCGGGAGCGCGAAGAAGGCGATGTGCGCCGCCCGCCCGGGCGTCCTCGGCGTCTGCCTGGGCGTCGTCGGTGGCCGCCCGGGCGTCGTCGGCGTCTGTCCGAGGGGCATCGTCGGCTGTCCCGGGATCATCGCCGCGCCTCCGCCTTCGCCAGAAGGGACTCGATCACGTCGGCGGCGGCGGGGGCGCCTCCGGCGTGGGTGATGTGGGTGCTCATGGTGTGGGCGTGGTGGGTGTGGTCGGGGTTGTCGAGGATGGTTTGTGCGGTGGTGCGGAGGGTGTGGGGGGTGATGTGGTCGCGGTGGAGGGTGCGGCCGAGGCCGAGTTGGGTGAGGCGGTCGGCGTTGGCGCGTTGTTCGCTCATCTGGGGGATGGCGAGCATGGGGACGCCGTAGGAGAGGGCTTCCATGACGCTGCCCATGCCGGCGTGGGTGATGAAGAGGTCGGCTTGGCGCAGGATGCGGAGTTGGGGGACGTGGCGGTGGATTTCGATGTGGGGTGGGACGTCGGTGAGGTGGGTGGTGGTGATCTGGTCGCCGACGGCCATGACGACGTCCCAGGGGAGGTCGCGGAAGGCGTCGACGCAGTGTTGGAAGAAGGTGAGGTTGTCGTTGTGGATGGTGCCCAGGGACACCAGCACCAGCGGCCGGCCCTCCCCGCCCTCCCGACGCACCCACTCGCCGTCGAACTCACGCTCACGCCAGCACGGCCCGACGAAGTGGAAGTCCTCGCCGAACGTCTCGCCCTTGAACTGGAACGCGCGCGGTATGTAGACCAGCGCGGGCCCCGACTCGCTGCCGCCGAAGAAGTCCCCCGCCGAGAGCGGCGACCCCACACGCTCCAGCATGGTGCCGATCTCCGCGAACACGGCGTTCAGGTCCGGGTGCTCCGGCCGGAACTCCGCGTACTCCCCGTCCGTCCCGAGCGACCAGTGCTCGTTGGCCGCCAGCGTCGGGATGCTGCGCACGGCGGGAACGCCCCAGTTCTCCGCGAGCAGCCTGCCCGCCCAGCCGGACAGCCCGTCGTAGACCAGGACGTCCGGCCGGTCGTCGGCGAACGCCCGCTCCAGTTGGGGGTACACGGCCTCGGTCTCCCGTACCAGACCGCGCAGCACCTGGACGAAATCCCCGGTGGTGAAGCGGTCGTTGTCCTCCAGCTCCGTCATCGACGCCCGGGTCCGCCCCATCGTCGTCTCGTACGGCACCAGGGTCGCGCCGGCCCGCTCGACCTCGGCGCTCTGGCCGGCCGTCACCGCGTAACTGACGCGGTGGCCGCGGGCCACGAGTTCCGCGACGATCCCCACCGTCGGATTGACGTGACCGGTGCCAGGAATATTGAAGAACGCGATATGGGACATCGAGCCACCTGTATTTCCGGACGGGCAGAACTGGAATCAGGTGCGCACCGTAGCAAAGGAGCACGACCGTCCGTACGCGTTCGTGAGCGCCATCACCGACGTACAGCGGGAGTTGAGGCCGTGTATCGCACTCGGGTAGGAGACGGCCGGTCCGGCTCCCACTCACACGGCGGATCAGAATCCATCTGGGCGGCTGAAGAATTCCGCCGTGTGTCCCGGACACCATGGCGGCGGCTGCCCGGCCGACGGGCGGCCCCGGTGACGGTTTTCCCGTCCACCGGAATTCTTTCCCTTTCCAAGGAGGCATCATGCCCGTCGCCGAACTGCTCGCCGACGACCTGCTCGAGCTGGACGCCCTCACCGAGGACGAGCTGCTCAAGGACGAGACCGACAACAACGAGGCCCAGGCCATCATGTGCGCCTGCTGCTGCTCCTGGTGCGGCTGCTGAGTATCGGTCCTGATGCACGTTCTCCCGGGAGGCTCCGGCCTCCCGGGAGGCGCACAACGTTCGGAGAGCGACATGGCAAACGAACAGAACTGGGGAATGCCGCCCGTGCAGCGGCCGGCCCTCGGGATCAAGCGCCTCCTCCTGGTCGGCACCGGGTCCTCCAACGCGGCCTTCCTCCCGCTCTGGGTGAACTGGTTCCAGGTCGGCTATCCGGACGTGGAACTGCGCATCGTCCTCACCCGGTCCGCCCAGCGCTTCGTGACGCGTGAGGGCCTCTCGGTACTCACCAACCGGCTTGTCTTCGAGGACACCTGGTCGGAGGAGCCCCAGCACCGCAAACTCCACGTGGAACTCGCCGCCTGGCCGGACGCGGTCGCCGTCTACCCGGCCGGCCTGCACTTCATCGCCCGTCTCGCCCAGGGACTCGCCGACACCCCCGTCACCATGGCGCTCCAGTGCACCGACGCCCCCATCGCGCTGGCCGCCGCCCTGCCGCCGGGCGGCTGGGAGAGCGCCGCCATGCGCGACCACCGGGCCCGCCTCGCCGAGCGCGGGAACGTCGTGCTCCAGCCGCCGGTCGTGGGGCTCAGCATGACCACCGGCCGTCACGACGGCAACCAGCCCGACACCCTCCCCAACCTCCTCCGGAGCCTCGAAGCGCTCCGCGCCCGCCGGGCCGCCGCGCGCGAGGAGACCGAGGAAACCAGAGAGGCCGAAGAGACCGGGGAGGCGAGCGGTGACCGCGCCCGGTGACCGAAACCGCGCCGGGCACGTGGCGGTCTTCACCGCCGCCGCGCACAGCCACATCAGCCCGCTGCTGGGCACCGTGACGGAGCTGGTGCGGCGCGGCCACCGGGTCCACTGGGCCACCACTGCCCGGTTCGCCCCGCTGGTCGAGGCGGCGGGGGCCACCCCCGCCGTCTTCCGCTCCACCCTGCCCACCGACCCGGCCGCCTGGCCGTCGGACGTCCGGCGGCTGCCCCTCGTCCACCTCGCCGACGCCCGCGCCACCCTGCCGGAGCTGGCCGCCCGCTTCGCCGGGGACCGTCCCGACCTCGTCCTCACCGAGGACCCGGCCGGGGCGGGCAGCGTCCTCGCCGCACGGTGGGGCGTCCCGGCGACACAGGTCTGGACGTACCTCGCGGCCCGCACGCACTGGTCGCTGGTCCCGCCGGGCACCCCCGCCGCCAACCCCGCCGCCCCCGAATTCCTCGCCGGACTCGACGCGTTCCTGGCCGAGGCGGGCCTGCGGACCGGGGCCCGGGAACACCTCGACGCCGCCCTCGCCGGCGGACTCGTGCTCCTCCCGCGCTCCTTCCAGCCCGACGGAGACGCCTTCGGCCCGGAATACACCTTCGCCGGGCCCGCGCTCGCGCCGCCGCCGGACGGGCCGGGCTGGTCGCCGCCCGCGGACGGCCGGCCGGTCGCCCTGGTGTCCCTGGGCTCCATCGACCACGCCCACCCCGGGTTCTTCACCACCGTCGCCGCGGCGTTCACCGGTCTCGCCTGGCACGTCGTGATGTCCGTCGGCGACCGCCTGGACCCGGCCGCCCTGGGCCCGCTCCCGCCGAACGTCGAGGCACATGCCTGGGTGGACCAGCGGGCCGTGCTGGAACACGCCGCGCTGGCCGTCCACCACGGAGGGATGGGCACCACCATGGAGTGCCTCCACCACGGCGTCCCGTCCCTGGTCGTGCCCCGGCTCCCCGAACAGGCCGACAACGCCCGGCGCGTCCGCGAACTGGGCCTCGGCCTGACGATCCCCTTCCGCTCCGTCACGGCCGCCGCTCTGCGGCGGGCCGCGCTCGGTCTGTACGGCCACGCGGGGGTACGGGCCCGGGTGCGCGCGATGCGCGCGGAGATCGGGCGCTCGGGCGGCGCGCGCGCCGCCGCCGACGCCGTGGAACGGCTGCTCCCGACGGCATGACCACCGAACTGACGACGGCATGACCACCGAAGTGATCGGCGACGGCTTCCTCGCCCGCCACCTCCGCCGGCACCTCACCGCGGACGCGCCCGCGACCATCCTGGCGGCGGGTGTCTCGGACCCTTCGGAGACCTCGCCCGCGCGCTTCCGCCGCGAGGCGGAGCTGGTGTCCGCGACGGCGCGCGAATGCCGCGCGCGCGGCCGGACCATGGTGTTCCTCTCCTCCGCCTCCTCCGGCCTCTACGGCCGGGACGGCCTTGGCCGCGAGGACGTCCCGCCCGCTCCCCGCACCCCCTACGGCAGGCACAAACTGTCCATGGAGGAGCTCGTGGCCGGCTCCGGCGCGCCGTGGCTGACGCTCCGGCTCAGCCATGTCGTCGGCCCGGGGCAGAACCCGGACCAGCTCCTGCCCTCGCTGGTGCGCCAGATCCGCTCGGGCACGGTCACCGTCTACCGGGGAGCGCGCCGCGACCTGCTGGACGTCCGGCACTTCACCGTGATCCTGGACCGGCTGCTCGCCCTGGGGGTGCGCGACCGCACGGTCAACGCGGCCTCCGGCGTCCCCTTCCCGGTGGAGGAGATCGTCACCACCCTGGAGACCAGGCTCGGCCGCCGCGCGCACCGGGCCTTCCTGGACGTGCCCCGCGAGACCGGCCGGATCTGCACCCGGCGGCTGCGCGCCCTCGTCCCGGAGGCCGCGGAATTCGGCTTCGGCCCCGGCTACCTGGCGTTCGTGGCCGGCCGCCACGTCCCCGCGGCGGCCGGGGCGCCGGGGGACCGTACGGCCGGGCCCGCCAACTTGCCTACCGGCGGATGCTGCGGGTGAGCCAGGGCGTGAGCGACAGGTGCGTGATCAGCTCCTTGTAGGTCTCGTCACCGGGCAGCGGGACGACCAGCCACTGCCCGGGCGGAAAGAACCGCCCCTTCACGAACGCCAGACCGCCGTACACCGCCCGCAGGAAAGCCGGCACGGCGTCCCGGGGGACGTCGTGGAATTCCACCCCGTCGACGGTGACCGTCGCGTCGTCCTCCGGAAAGATCCGCACATTCACCGACGGCGAACCTGCCAACTCGACATACGCCTCGTGCGGCAGCGAGCCGTCCGGATCGAAAGCCGTGAACATCGCGGCCGACGAACGGCGCGAGGTCATATCCGCGCCGATGTCGTCCGACACGGAAATACGCACACCGTATTCCTCCGCGATGTCGCGGATGGCGACGACGGCGGCCTCGGTGGTCGGGAGATGCGGGTGAGTCATGACGGAAATCATGCCCTATTCCGGGGGTCCGACGCCACGGGAGTTTCCCGGATTTCCGGCCCCTGTCCGGGAATTGTTCTCCGCGCACCGAGGCGCTCACGGCCGACGGACGGCGGCCGTCTTCGAGGGGATCGAGACCTCCGCGCTGCCCGGGGACGCCCAGGGTCTGCGGCGCCGCGCGCGGCTCCATCCGGCGACGACCGTCACGTCACCATGTCGCGGCAATGACCGGAGCGGTGGCGGGCAGACCGGCCCCGGCCGTCGACGCCGGGCCGGGCCGCACGCCGGGCGCTCGCAGCAGCGGACCGGGACGCCGCGAGCCACCGGCCGACTCCGGCCCGGCCCCCCGGCATCCTGACGGCCTTGGCACGCCCCGCCGATCCTCACGAGCCCGGGAACGGCCGGGCGCGACAGGACGCGTCACGGTCATGGCAGATCACCGCTGCCTGCAAGGACGCCGGCAGTCCCTTCCGGGCGGCGTCGAACCGCCCGAGCCGCCGGACGACGCCACGCCGGGTGGCAGGCGGTTGGTTTTCAGACCGGCGACCCGTAATCGGCCAACATCGGCGACCGATCGTGACAGGTGTCGTTCACGCGCTGTAACTTCCGGTGGCGCTATGAGCGCGGCGGGGGAGTGCCGGTGGGTGCTCCGACGATTGGAGTGCACTCCGGTGCGGCATGGAGGGGCGTGCGTGTTACTCCCGGACTTCTCATCCCGTGGTCTCGCGACGCTGAGCCAGGGGGCGGCGGCCAAGCCGTCGGGACGGCGCAGGGTGGAGATCGACTGGGACAACGGGGTCAAGCTGCCGGCCGTCGAGGTCCGTCCCGGTATCGCCGTGAGCGCCGACATCGGCGTCACCGCCAAGCGGTTCAAGGATGTCGACGGAGAGACCGTCAAGCAGGAGCACCCGGTGCTCGGCGAGGAGGAGTTCGCCACGGAGATCGACCATCTGCTCTCCCTGATCGAGTCGACCTTCGTCGGCAAGCGGCTCGTGGCCTTCTTCGGGTCCTGCCGTCCCCTGCCCAGCGCCAATGGAACCCTCGCGGGCGTGTATTCGGCCAATGCCATACGGGGCATCAATCCGCGGGCGCTCATGGCGCGTCCGGCGAGCGATCCGGCCCAGCGCGTCACCGTCAATCTCGTCATCCTGCAGAACCAGACGTTCGACGACAACTGCCATGAGATCGGCCGTTACGGGCATAACGGCTACGGCGCCTTCGCCACCGTCGTCATCGGTACGCGCAGCGGCCTCCTGGTCGATGACATGTGCATGGCGCCGGAGATCGGACTGGCCCACGAAATGGTCCACGCCGTCCATATCCTGTCGGGAAGTCTCCACCTGTCCGACCACGCGTGGGACAGCGGGCCGGTCGACAGTCCCGAGACCCTGGCGAAGAACCTGCTCGTCGCCCAGACGGGGACCACCGTCGAGACCCTGGAGAAGTGGCGGGCCCCCGCCAACCAGGACGCGTGGAACAAGCTGTCCCCCGCTGCGAGGAAGCAGATCGACGACCTGCGCGCCGAGCACTCCCGCCTGCTCGACCTGGCCAAGCGGATCCTTCAGCCGGTCATGCCCGCAGGGGCCCAGCCGGGCGAGGTGTTCTTCCAGCGGCCGATCGTCTCGCTCGAGGAGACGAAGACGACCGGCAGCGATGTCACGGCGCTGTGGGTCCGGGGCGTCCGGCAGGAGGCCGACCTCCGCCGGCTCGGCACCTCCCGGGCGGAGATCACCTCGGACGAGGTCGCGGCAGCCGACATCAAGCGCGTCGAGGAGTACGGCAGGAAGAACCCCTCCGACAAGGCCGTCCCCGAAGCGCTCAAGCGCGCCAAGGAGATCCGGCAGCTCCGCCTTCAGGCCCGTGATCTGAGCGAGGCCCGGCTGAGCCGTGCCATGCACCTGCCGCACCGTGCGTCCTACGTCCCCACGCGCGCCAAGCTCACCCCCAACGGGGTGCGCCTGCTGATGAACAGGCCGTTGCACCTGACCAGGCAGCGCAAGGACATCCCCAAGCAGGCGTTCGAGGGCAAGGCCCCGTTCAGCGCCCTCGTCGCCGCGCTCCCGGCCGATTCCACAGCGCCCGGCGAGCCGACCCCGGTGGCCGACATCCGCGAGTACGTCGCCGCACTCCAGGCGTGGGACTCGGGCGCCCCCGCCGCGACCAGCGGCTCCGGCTGGCGGCCGGGCGACCACCCGGTGCGTGACTGCACGACCCGGAAGCCGCTGACCACGGTGTCGGTCGACCCCGCCACCGTGCCCCAGCCGGTGCGCGAGCTGGCCACCGCCGTCGCCCAGGACGCGCTGAGCCACCCGGACACACCGGCCAGCACGCTGGAGAACGAACGCCTGCGTCCGGCCGCGCCGGTGCCCATGCCGCCGGCCCGGTGAAACGGCGCCGCGCCGTACGAGCGCGGGAACCCCGGCGCGTGCATCCGGCGCGTGAACACAGCACCAGACCACCCGAGAAGACCACCGTAGGAGTCGCGGCATGCCTGCCCTGTCGTTAGCAGCGCTGAGAGCACGGGCCGATGAGGCTATGGCCCAGGGCGAGGCGTTCACCCTCTCCGAGGAGGAGCTGGGGCTCGACGGGGCGCACGAGTTCTTCGCCGACCACCTCGGCGGCGACCTGGTGGTGCGGGCGCCGGTGGAGTACGACGCCGGTGCGCTGCGGCTGACCGGAGCCGTGGAGCTGGCCGGGTTCGGCGTGCTGGAGGGCGTCGAGGTCGGGTTCACCGCCGATGCCCAGGGCCAGTCGGTGGCCGGTGTGCAGGTCGCCGCCATCCTGGACACCTGGGAGATCGACAGGCCCTACCTGTCGGTCTCGCTCGACGGGTTCCGCACCGGGTACGGGTTCGACGCGGCGGTGCTGCTCGTCGGAGCCGGTGCCGGGCCCGACGGGGCGACCGGCTCCTGGGCGTCCGCCGGTCTCGCCTTCAGCGTGCGCTCCCGGCGGGCGTGCCTGCTGGTCCGGGGGCCGGACGACGACGGCGAGTTCGAGCTGTCCGGTGCCTTCTCCGGCGGCTTCGGACTGCCGGACCTGGCGTCCCTGACGGAGCTGCCCGGCCTGGCGGCCGTGGCGGCCGCGGACCTGGTGCTGCCCGACGAGGTCCCGGTCCCGGTCGGTATCGCCGAGGTGAGCCTCGTGTGCGGGGCCAACCCCGGGGCGGGCGGCATGCGGTGGATGCGGCTGCGGGCCGGGCTCGCCGGGGCCGACTGGTCCCTGGTACCGGACGTGCTCGCCCTGGACGGGCTCTCGGTGACGTACGGCATCGGCTGGGACGAGCCCGGCCTCGGCCTGGAGCCCCGCTGTCTGGTCTCGGCCGAGCTGGGCGCCACGCTCCACATCGCCGGCAGCACCCTCGCCGCCACCGTCTCCCTCCCCGAGCTGGTGGTCACGGCCTGGCTGGACGCCCCGTCCGACGTCGACGAGACGGAACTCGGCGAGCGCCTCGCCGGGTCGGGTATCGCCGCCGGCGTCAGGGTGTCCGCCCTGTCGGCCGTGGTGCGGGTGCGCGACCTGTCGTACACCCTCTCGTTCGCGCTGGACACGGACTGGGCCTTCTTCGACCAGGTGACGGTCGACGCGGTGGCCCTGGAGGTGTCCGGGAAGGGCGCGGCACCGGACCTGGTCGCCCTCACCGGCGCGCTGGACATCGGCGGGCAGCCGCTGCTGCTGGAGGCCCGGCGTGGTCTCGGCACCGGCTGGATGATGTCGGTGCGCTCCGGCAGTGTGGAACTCGCCGGACTCGCCGCCTGGTTGGAGGCGACGTTCTCGGTGCCGCTGCCGGAGGCCGTCTCCGGCCTGGTGCTCGACGGCATCTTCCTGACCTTCCAGCCGGAGACCCGCAGCCTGGCCCTGGGCTGCAGCGGCACCTTCCCCCTCGGCGAGGCACAGGCCACCCTGGCGCTCGACGCGCACCTGACGCGCCCCCCGGCCGGAGGCCGGTACGAGGCCGTCTTCGAGGGCCGGCTCTCCGTGGCGACGGCTCCGGTCGACGGCGTCTCCCGCGTGCTCGACTTCACCGTCGACTACTCCTCCGGCGCGGCCGGCGGAACGCTGACCGCGACTTGGGCGGGGGATCCCGGTATCGGGGCGCGGGAGGTGGCCGCCGCGCTCGGGGTGAGCATTCCGGACGGAATTCCCGAAACGCTGCTGCCCACCCTCACCTCGCTCGCCCTGCGGCGGGACGCCACCGGCCGCCTGCTGGTGGCCTCGGCGACCCAGGACGGCGGCGGCGTGGTGATCGCCTCCGTGCCGGGCGAGCCGGCCGGACTGGTCCTGTTGGTCAAGGCGGCCCTTCCGGCCCGGCTTTCGGACCTGCCGCTGGTCGGCGGCGAGATCCCCGCCGGGGTCGACATCGGCGTGTCCGGCGTGCAACTGGTGGTGAACAACCGGGGTCTGACCGCAGGGCAGATCGAGGCGGTCAACGCGGACCTGGCAGCCGTGGAAGCCGCCTCCGGGCGGGCGTACCCCCGGCTGCCCGAGCCCGCCGAGGGGCTGCCCCCGGGAGGGGCGCTCACCGTGCCGTACGACATCGCCGGGCAGCCCCGCGAACCGCTCACGCTGGTGCTGGGCGGCGGCACCGGGCTGCCGGCGGTGCGGTCCGCCGCCGGGGGAGCCCGCGTCTCGGCGGACGTCGGGCGGTCCTTCGGGCCCCTGTACGTCCACCGGATCAGCGTGGGCTACCACCAGGGCAAGGTGCTGGTGGTGTTCGACGCGGCGCTGGGCACCGCCGGCCTGACCGTCGCCGCCATCGGCCTGGGCCTTGCCCTGGACGTGGACACCATGACGGTCACCCCCTGCCTGGAAGGGCTCTTCGTCGACCTGGACCGTCCGCCCCTGCGCGTCTCGGGGGCCCTGGTCAACCGCGCCCCGGAGCCTCCCGTCGAGCTGATGATCGGCGGCATGGTCGTGGTGCAGTTGCCGAAGCTCGGGATCACGGCGCTCGGCGCGTACCAGCGGCGGGAGGGCGAGAAGGCTTCGCTGTTCCTGTTCGGCCGTGCCACCGCGCCGATCGGCGGCCCGCCGCCGTTCCGGGTGACGGGACTCGCGGCCGGCTTCGGGTTCAACACGAGCCTGCGCATCCCCGAGTTCGACCAGGTCGGCGAGTTCCCGCTGGTGGCTGGCGTGCAGGACGGGCTGCCGGAGAACCCCCTGGACGTGCTGGACCTGCTCACAGGGCACTGGGTGACCCCGCGGCAGGGCCAGATGTGGGGAGCGGCCGGGGTCGACTTCACCTCCTTCGAGTTCATCAGCGGCCGGCTGCTGCTGACCCTGGAGGCCGGCGAGGACCTGACGGTGGCGCTGCTCGGCACGGCCCGCGCCGCGTTCCCCCGGACCGGCCGGGCCTACGCCAAGGTCGCGCTGCGACTGAGGATCGTCTACCGCTCGGCGCGCGGCGAGTTCGCGGCCACCGCGCTGCTCCACGACTCGTACGTCATCGACCCCTCCTGCGTGCTCACCGGCGGGTTCGCGTTCTTCATGTGGTCCGGTGCCAGCGACCACGCCGGGGACTTCGCCCTGACCGCCGGCGGCTACCACCCGCAGTTCCGGGCTCCCGCGCACTACCCGCAGGTCCCCAGGCTCGGGTTCACCTGGTCGCTGGGTGCGGTGGACATCAGCGGCACGGCGTTCTTCGCCCTGACCCCGTCGGCCGTCATGGCCGGCGGCACCCTCGACGTCCGCTACTCCGCGGGGCCGCTGAGCGCCTGGCTCACCGCCTACGCGCACCTGCTGATCAGTTGGAAGCCCCTGCACTTCCGAGCGGGCATCGGCATCCGCATCGGGGCCGCGCTCAAGCTCGCGTTCGTCACCGTGCGCGGGGAGCTGAGCGCCACCCTCGACCTGTGGGGGCCGCCCACCGGTGGCCGGGTGACCGCCAAGTTCACCTTCATCAAGGTCAGGATCGGCTTCGGCGCCCGGGAGACGAGGGCCAGGGAACTGACCTGGTCCGAGTTCACCGAACTGCTGCCCCCGCCCGAGCAGGTCCTGCGGATCGAGGCGAGCGAAGGGCTGCTCGCGGACGCCGAACCGCCCGAGGGCCGCACCGCGTCCGATCCGGACGCCCCCTGGCTGGTGGACGCCGGCGGGTTCTCCTTCGTCGCCGAGACGTCCGTACCCGCGTCCCGGGCCGCCTTCCAGGGCGAGGACCGGCACACGGGCGAGGCGCTGGACATCCGGCCCATGGGCGGCGCCGGCGCGGCGAAGCGGATCCACTTCACCGTCGTGGTCAGCCGCAACCTGGCGGCCCGCGGCAGGGCGCCCCGCTGGGAGCCCCTGGCCGACGACGGAGCCTGGCGCGCCGAGCCCGTCCTCGGCGCGGTGCCGACCGCCCTCTGGGGAACGCCGGGCGGCGACCTCCTCGACCCCGGACAGCGGCTGCTGCACGGCCGCTGCACCGGCCTGCGGGTCACCGTCCCGCCGCCGGTGTCCACGGCCGAGCCACTGGAACCGATCGCCTCCGCCTCCCTCCGCCACGAGGAGATGCCGGTCGCGGCCGGGCCGTTGGACCCCGCCGGACCGCCCACCGGCGACCGGCTCGTCCCGGCACCCGGCACGGGCGTGAACACCGTCGTCACGACCGTGGCCGCGACGGCGACGGCGCAGGCCCGCAGCCGGCTCGCCACGGCCCTGGCCGGACTGCTCGACCCCCTCCCCGACGCGCCGCTGAGCGCGTTCGCCGCCCACGCCGCGGAGTACGGCCTGCCCGCCGACCCGCTGCTCCGCGCGACCGCCGCCGGGCACGCCGACCACGGGACGTCCGCATGACCACCGCCGACCAGGAGGAACCCACCATGGGGGGCAACGGGGCCACGGGCCCGGCGAGCACGACGGCACACCGCCGGGAGGCGTCCTTCACCCTGCGCCTCGGCGACGACCTGATCCCCGCCGTGAAGGCCGGGCAGTTCCGGATCACCGCGCGGCAGGAGATCGAGGACATCGACACCGGTGGCCACCTGCGGGACGCGGTCCGGGAGTTCGAGGTGCGCGCGCCCCAGTTCGTGCTGCCCCCGGACACGGTCCACGCGGTCAATCCGGCGCCGGGCGCCGCCGGCGGCCTGGGCATGACGCTGCCGCACGCCACGCTCGGCGGCCGGCTGCTGCCGTGGCTGCGCGACATCGACCCCGAATGGGTCGGCACCGGCCCCGTCGCGCCGCGGGCCCCCTGGCTGGCGCTGCTGGTCTTCGCGGCCGGTGAGCTGCCCGGCGACCCCATGGCCCTGGGGGAGACCGACCGCATGACCGTCCAGGACCTGCTGTGGCCGGCCACACCCGAGCCCGGCGTCCTGCGGCCCGCCATCCCGCGGCTGCAGGTCGAGGCGGACCCGGCGACCGAATGCGCCACGATCCGGGTCCCCGGCGCCGTGTTCGCCGCCGTCTGCCCCCGTTACGACGAGCTGCGCCACCTCGCCCACACCCGTACCGTGCGCGCCGACACGGGCCTGCGCGGCGAGGCACTCGCGGCCGGCGAGTTCTCCGTGATCGTCGCCAACCGGCTGCCCAGCCCCGGCGACGGCCGGCACGTCGCCCACCTCGTCTCCCTCGAAGGCTGCCAGGCCGCCCTGGACGCGGCGGCCGGCGAGGATCCGGCGGACGTGCGCCTGGTGTCGCTGCACCACTGGTCCTTCGACTGCCTGCCCGAGGAGGGCGCCGGCTTCGCCCCTCGCGTCCACGACCTGCTGTACGACGACGAGGACGGCGGACGCCCCCGCGACCTGCTGCTGCGCCTGCCGGTGCCCGCGCCCTCGGAGGACCCCGCGCAGGCCCGCGCCCGGGAACGCCTGGAACAGGGCTGGGTGCCGCTGCCGTACCAGGTGGCGTCGGGCGAGGAGACGTACGCCTGGTACCGCGGACCGTTCACCGCGACCCCCGCGCAGCCTCTGCCCGAGCCGCCCGAGGACGGCTGGACGGACGCCGGCCAACTGCTGGGCTACGACCCGGAGTGGGGCGTGCACGACACCGGCCGGGCCTCCGCGTGGTCGCTCGGCCGGGCCCTGGCCCTGGCCGACGACGACTTCGGCGCCGGCCTGAGCGCCTGGCGCGGCCGCGCCCGCTACCGGTCCGCCCTCGTCGCGCAACGCCTGGCCGCGGCGGGCCCCGACGCCGGTGAGGCCGAACTCGCCCGCCTGGCCGGCCCCCGCGCCACCGACCGCGCGCTGGAGACGCTGGCCCGCGCGGGAGCGGCCGAGCGCCTCATCCGTGCTCTCAACGACCCGCCGGCAGCGCGCGCCACGCGCACCGTCCCCACGCCCCGGCCCGCACCGCCGGCCCGGCCGCTGCACCGCGTCCTGGCCGAGGACCGGGCCCTGCCCGTGCTGCGCGAGGCGCTGCGGAGCGCCCTGGACACCGACGGCGAGCGGCTGGCGGCCTGGTTCGCCCGGCTGCGCCTGCTCCACGACGTGCCCTTCGCCCAACTGGTGCCCTCCGAGGCGATGCTGCCCCCGGAGTCGCTGAAGTTCTTCCACGTGGACCACGGCTGGCTCGCCGCGCTCCAGGCCGGCGCGGAGAGCCTCGGCGTCACGGGCGCCACCGACACGCGCCTCGCCGCACTCGCCGCCCCCTGGGCCGGTTCCACCAGGACGCCCGACGACTCCTGGCCGCGCGCCGGGCTGCTGATCCGCTCCGCACTGACACAGGAGTGCCCGGAACTGATCGTGCGCGCATGGCAGAACGGCGAACCGGTGACGCTGCTGCGCCGCAGCGCCCTGGAGAACGACGTACTGCTGGTGCTGTTCGACCGGGTGCCCGACCAGGTGGAGCTGTCGGAACCGCCCGAGGGGCTCTCCTTCGGTATCGACCCGCACCCCGTCGACGGAGTGCCGGTGCTCAACCTGCGCAGCCTCGGAGCGGGCGGCGTCCCGGCCGGCACGACGCTCGAGGGCGTGTACTTCCCGCAGGACCCGGGCGAACACGGCATCGGCGCCCATCTGCGCCCCGACCCGCAGGGCCGGCGCGTCCTCGACCTGCGGCCCGGCGACGCCGACGGCCTGCTGCGCCGGCTCACCGCACGGCTCACCGAGGCGGGACAGCCCGCCACGGCGTCCCCGGCGGTGCTGGCCCTGCAACTGGTCAACGCACCGTTCCGCCAGACGATCCTGACCGACCCGCGTTCCGGGGGAAGCCCGTCATGACCCAGCCCAGCCCGTTGTACGTCCCGGTACAGGTCGACGCCCTCGTCGTCAACGACCAGGTGCGCATGGGAGAGAACTTCCAGCGCTGGCAGGCCAATTACGCGCTGACCCGATTCCGGCTGTCGCCCGAGCCGCCGCCGTTCGGCAACATCGACACCGACTTCGCGACCGACCCGGCGCGCAACGGCGTCTACCTGCAGTGGCAGTTGCCGCAGGCGCTCACCGAAGGCGCCCAGGACCACCCGGACAAGGACGTCTCCTTCCCGCGGGTGCCCAACCGGTGGCTGGTGATCCGCACCCACGGCGCCCCGGGCGCCGAGGCGCGCGACATGACCGCCTGGCTCGTCGAGAGCGACCACCTCGACCCGGTGACCGGCACCAGCCCGTACGCCGCGCCGGACGGCACCCCCACCCGGATCGGCCGCCGCATCGACCTGGCCGCCGGGGAGTGGACCGAACCCGGGCCGCCCGACGGCGGGCTGTTCCTCACCGCGATCGGGCCCGGCGTGCCGACGTTCGCGGTGTACCAGCCGTACAACGAGAACGTGTTCTCCCTCCACGACACCATGGAGGGCCTCGACCCGGCGCAGGAGTGGACCGTCGGCTACCTGGTCGCCGGCTGGTACGGCGACCCGGGCGCCGACCCGGTCGCGGCGGCCGGCGACGCGCTCGGCGAGCTGCTGACCGAGTTCGACTGGACGCTCGGCACCGGACGGGGAGACACCGGACCGGGAGACACCGGACCGGGAGATGCCGGAAGCACGGGTGACACCGGCGGCCGCGACACGCCCGTCGCACCCGCCTCGTGCGGCATCTTCCACGGCACCGTACTCGGCCTGGGCTGGCACGCCCACGGGCCGCTGCCCGAGTCGCCCCGCCCCGACGCGGTCGCCGTCGCCCTCGGCCACACCAGTGCGCACGCCTCCTCGTTTTTCCAGCAGGAGGCCGAGCCCCCGGACGCCCCCGGCCTCGCCGGTTTGCTCAACCTCTGTCAGCGCGGGCTGCTGGACACCGCCGACGAACCCGACGGCGCCTTCACCGAGGCCCGCGCCACCTTCGCGTCCTGGTTCGTACCGACCCCGGCCGGCCACCGGTGGACCCTGGAGGCCGACCCCGACGCGCCCGAGGAGGAGCGGGCCGGGGCCCGGCGCGGCCACGCGGCCCTGCTGGCCGAGCTCAACGCCGCCCAGGCCGCGCACGACGAGGCCGCCCGCGACCTGGCGGCAGCCCGCCGCCGGGTGTACGACCTGTGGTGGGCCGAAGGGCTGCCGCTCGTCCCCGAGTTCGACCCCGACGGGCAACTGGAGCCGGGCGCCTACCGCGGCGAGGTCACCGCCCGGCTGCGCGCGGCCGAGGAGGAGGCGGCCCGCTGCGAGGAGGCGCTCGCACAGGCCCGCCGGCGCATCCCCTGGGGCCGCACCCAGGGCGAACTCGACACGTCCGTCGCCGACTACCTCGGCGACCGCGCGCCCGGATTCGTCCTCAAGCGCGAGGTGCTGCCCGACCTGTACCGGGCCATGGACCCGGTCGTCGCGCTGCGCTGCACCGAGGAGGACCAGCAGGCCAGGCTCGCCGCCGAGCAGGGTCTGCGCTGCCGCCGCGCCGGGGAGCTCGTCCGCGGTGTGTACCTCGACGCCGAGCGCACCGTGCTCGTCGCGGCGCCTCCGAGCGCCGTCCCCGTTCCGCCCAACCTGCCCGCCCTGCCCGCCTCGCCCGACGGACTCCTGCCGCTCCTCACCGAGTTCCACCACCTCGACCCGGCCAACGCGCCCGCCCTCGCCCGCGCGGCCGGGCGCCCGGAATCGGACGTCGCCGCCCTGCGCTCGGCCATGGCCGACCCGCGGACCCGTGCCGACGGCCTGGCCCCCGCCCTGGGCACCACCCCCTGGCGACAGGCGTGGTCGCCGCTGTTCTTCCAGTGGGAGGTCGACTACTACCCGATCGCCTACGCCGACGACGACGCCGTCACCGACCCCGCCGCCGCGAACTGGGAGTTCGACGGCGACCACTACCGCTGGAACGGACACGGCGCCGGCCGTACCCCGCTGACCCTGCGCGGCCGGCAGTTCCTCACCCCCACTCCCGCCCAGACCTTCGCCGACGCCCTGCGGCACGCCGCCGCCGACCGCTCCGGCCCGTACGCCGACCTGCTGAACTCCCTGGCCGACCAGGCGGCCGGGGCCGACCTCATCGCGCAGACCCTGGACGGCTTCGGCGACCAGCTCCAGGCGCGCGGCCCCAACGCCGCGGTGCACCTCGGCGGCGGCTCCGGGGCGCGGAACGCCGCGCTGGACGACCGGGTCACCCGCGAACTGCCGCCGGACCCGGGCCCGTTGCCGCGCCCGTTCACCGGCTGGGCCCCGTCCCGCTTCCAGGAGATCCGCTCGGGCCAGTTCGCGTTCACCCGCCTGAACGTCGTCGACCGCTTCGGCCGCGGCCTGCCCGTCGTCATCCCGGACGAACTGGAGCTGCGCGACACCATCGGCCAGGGCACCCCGGCCCACCAGTTCCGGCCCGGTTTGCCCGACGACCTGAAACCCGGCTGCGCGGACGGCCGGCCCGTCACCGTCGTCGACCAGGACCCCCACCGGTTCGTCGAACTCAAGCCCCGGCTGCCGCAGCCCGCACGGACCCGCCTGGACCTCCTCTCCGCCCACGACGACACCCACGTGCCGGACGAGGACGCCGCCGCGGAGGCGATCTGCGCCTGGCTGGTGCCCAACCACCTCGACCAGGCGCTGCTCTGCTACGCACCGGACGGCGCACCGCTCGGCTCGGTCGCCACCAGCGTCATGCCGGACGGCACCACCGTCCCCCGCTGGCTGCCGCTGCCCGGCGCCGCCCCCGCGCCCGATCCCGCCCACGGGCACCTGTACGAGCTGGTCACCGCGCTGCTCGCGCTCGACCGGCCGACGCTGAGCACGTTCCTGCGCGGCGTGGACCGGGCCCTGACCACCATCGCCCCCAGCGGCGACCAGGACCCGCCCACCACGCTGAGCCGCCTGCTGGGCCGCCCGCTCGCCCTCGTCCGGGCCCGGGTACGCCTGGACCTGGACGGTCCGGCCCTCCCCGACCCGTCCTGGCGCAACCTGCTGGACCCCGCCGCCCCCGAATACCCCCGCTACCGCTGGCCCGTCCGGCTCGGCGAACGCGACCAGCTCGGCGACGGCCTCGTGGGCTACTACCAGGAGCGCGACTACACCGGGCTGCACACCGTCCTGGCGGAGGACGACCTCGCCGACCTGGCCGACCCCCACGACTACCTGCGCCCGATCGGACCGGGCCACGGCATGGCCCTGCCGGCCCGGCCGCCCCGCGACCACGACGCGACGAGCACCGCCCACGTGACGCTGCTGCTCGACCCGTACGGCGCCGTCCACGCCACCACCGGCATCCTGCCGACCGCACAACTACGTGTACCGTCCCGCGCCTTCGAGGAGTCCCTGGGCGCCCTCGCGGCGGGCTTCCGGTTCGGCCCGATGCTCACCGTCCAGGCCCCGGACACCACCGCCCTGGTCCTGCCCCGCCCCGCCGACCGGCACGGCCGGTGGACCTGGGCCCAGCCCGCCCCCGGCGGCGGCGCGGCCTCGTTCCCCGTCGACCGGGCGGACGCCGCACCGCGGTTCCCCTTCGCCCGCCCGGTGCTGCGCACCGGCCACCTCCAGCTCCAGCCGTCCGAGGAAGGACCCACGCCGTGACCACGGAGCCGCCGGAGAACCCCACGTACGCGATCGCCTCGGGCGCCCTCGACTACGCGGTGCTCACCACCCCGTTCCCGCTCCAGGCAAGCCCGCCGAGCGGCGGCGGCCCGTCCGTGGCGCGGATGAACGTCGTGGTCTCCGCGCCGCCCGGCGACCCCGTCGCCTGCACCCGGATCGTTGCCGAGATCCCCATCGGCGACGGCGCGACCTCGCTGGTCGGGACCGCGGACGGGATCACGGCCACGCCCCCGGCGGGCTGGAGCCAGGAGGTCACCGTCACCGGGAACACGGCCTCGGTGACCTTCACTCCGCCCGGGGAGGAGTTCGTCTTCGACCAGGACGGGGCCACGCTCACCATCGATGGTCTGCGGATCAACCGGGAGCCGGGCCACGCCACGGTCCGGTTCATGGAACACCTGGCCGGTGAGCCACAGCCGACGCCGGTGACACTGCCGCTGGAGAAGTGGCCGTACCGGCCGCCGGTCGACGCCGGTTCGCCCCACCGCTTCTCGGCCCGGCGGTGGTCGACGGGCGGCGACCTCGACTCCGCGCCGGCGACCGAGGTGACCGCCGGGCAACGGGTGGTGCTGGCCTGGCAGTTCCGCGAGGGCGTCGAACGCCACCTGTTCAGCCGGCCGCTGGACGCCGACATGGCAGAACCGGGACGGGACGTGTCGGCCCTCAGCCGCGTCGACTCCGAACCGGTGGTTCGCGCCACCACCTTCACCCTGCGCACCAAGGTCGTCGCCACCGGCGAGACGGTCTACGACACCGTCACGGTCACCGTGGCCGCACCCCGGTTCGCGGGTCTGTCCGTCGGGGAGATCGCCGCGGGCAGCGGCGGCACGGTGACGTTCCCGGAAGGGGCGACGGTGGGCACGGGGCTGACCGTGCGGGGGACGGTCACGGCGAACGCGGGGCTGACGGTCGAGGAGACGTTCACGACGGAGGCCCAGTTGGTGGCGGAGCAGGGCATCACGGTGGACGGCGCGGCGTCCGCGCCAGGGACGACGACGGTGGCCGGGGGAGAGGTGGTGGCCGGGGGCATCACGACCAAGGACCTGACGGCCAAGCAGACGGTGAAGATGATCAACACGGGGGGCCGGGTGACCAGTGCCACGGGCATCACCTCGTCCACCGACGCACTGCTGGTGGGCTATCTGATGCAGGGGTCCCACGTGGGATCCGGCCGGCTCACCGTCACCGCGGGAGATCGCCAGATCGGGGCGTACGCCCACTGGACGCACCACAAGGCCGACGCCCTCTTCCTGCCCCTCCGGGCCCGGGAAACGGCACAGTACGCCTCCAACAAGCCCATCGACATGCGGGACCTGTACTTCACCCTCGCCAGGTTCGGGGGCGCTCCTTCGTCCGACCCGTTCCCCCAGGTGAAAGGCACCGACCGATGACCCGCCGCGCCCCATTGACCGCATCGGCCGGCCCCGAGAGCAGTGATCCGCCGCTCGACTACGCCGCCCGCACCGTGCCCGATCCGCTGGAGGCCGACCTGTCGGGGCCATCGGCCGCCGAGCTGTCGGTCGTCGTCTCCAATCGCGGCTTCACGGCGGTGCGTTGCTCGTCGATCGTGGTCGACCTGCCCGTCGGCAGCCGGCCTCGCGACCTGCTCGCCACGGGGACCGGCATCGGGGCGTCGGTCGCCACGTCGGGGTGGGCCAAGACCGGCGAGACGGCCGGACCCGACCAAGCATGCTTCGAGTTCCGGCCCGTCTCCGGCGAGGCGGAGATCGCCGCCGACCCCGTCACGTTCACGTTCACCGGCCTGTCCGTCAACAGCGCTGTCGGCGTGGCCTATCCGCGCATCACCGAGACCTCGGCCACCGGTCAGGACCCGCTGCTGCCGCGCGAGCGCTTCGTCCGGCTGCCGAAGTTCCCGGCCGGGGTCTCGGCCGCCCCTTCCACCGGCACCAACCTGCGGGTGTACGCGGGCGAGCAGCCGGCCGACGGGCGGCCGCCCGCCGTCCGCGTACCGCACGGCAGCAAGGTCACCGTGGTCTGGGACCCGGCACCGAACGTGGTGCGGCGCCTGCACCACGAGGACCAGGCGACCGGCACGGAGATCGCCGACGGGCAGACCAGTGTGGTGTGCGGCCCGCTGTACCGGGAGACCACCTTCACCCTCCAGACCGTCGCGCAGGTCGAGGGGCAGCCCGTCAGCCGCTACGACAGTTGCACGATCCAGGTGGACGTCCCGGAGTACCGCGCGGTGATCCTTCCGAACGGAAGTCTCACCGACGTCGCCTCGGCCGGGCTCCGCATCACGTCGCCCGTGACGGTCGCCGGAACGCTCACCACCGAGGGACCGCTCACCGTCACGAGCACGGCCTCCATCAGCGGCGAACCGCTGGACGCCCCGCTGATCGAAGCGAGCACCACACGGTTCACCGGCGCCATGGACGTCCACGGAACGTTCACCGTGGACGGCCTCACTGCCGCGAAGGTCACCACGACCAGGGGCCTCACGACCACCGGCCGGGTCGACATCCTCAGCGCCACGCCCACGACGCTGGCGACGTCCGGGAGCCAAACCTTCACCACCGACGGCCTCATCCTCGCCAACGCCGACGACAACGAGGACCTCGAACTGTGGGTGACCACGCCCTCGTACACGTACAAGACCTGGACCTGTGACAGGGTCGGGACCCTCATCGCACCGGTGCGGGCCGGGGACACGGTCAGTTGGGGCGCCACCGGGCCCGGCGGCGGTTTCGGTTTCCGCTGGTACGCCTTCGGCATCTGACGCCCCTCCGCCCCGCCACCGAGGAAGACGCCATGACGACAGCACCCCTGCTCACCCACACGCTCACCACCCGTCCCAGCCCCCTGACCGCCAGCCCGCCCACCGGTGAGCTGTTCCTCGCCGACCTGTCCCTGCTGGTCTCCAACCCGCGCCCCGAGCCGGTGCGGTGCGGCCGGATCGCGATCTTCCTGCCGGTCGGCACCAGAGGAGCCGACCTCGCCGCGACCGGCGTCGGCATCGTGGCCACGGCGAGTCCGCACACCTGGTCGGTGGTGGCGGTGCAGGAGGACGTCCTGATCGCGGTCGCGCAGAACGGCAGCGCGGAGTTCCCGCCGTCGGAGCACGGCCGCGAGGACCAGCCGACCGCGAGCCTGACGATCAGGCTCACCGGCGTCAAGATCAACCGTATTGAGGGCACCGCCCCCGTCCGCGTCATCGAGACCAGCGCCCTGCCCGGACAGCCCGAGGCCGAACGGGCCGTGGAACTCGACGTCTTCAAGGGCCGATACCCCGGCCGTGCCCGGCGCGCCACCGCCCGGCGCACGTCCGCCACGGCCAACCTCAGCGCCCGGCGCGGAACCCCCACCGCCCCCGACCCCCGCCCGGCGACGCTCGTTCCGGCGTCCACCCGGGTCGTCCTCGACTGGCAGGGGCCCGAGGGCGAGCACACGCTGTACTCCACGCCGCACCCCGAGGGGATCGGCGTCACCTTCCCCTACGAAACGTTCCCGCTGGAACGCGACGAGACGTTCGTGGTCAGGACCACGACCGGGAGCGTGGACCGCTACGACTCGGTCACGGTGACCGTCAGCACGCCCGTCCTGAACCGCCTGCGCGCCGACGCGGTGACCGGCGCTCCCGTCCCCACCCTGGACGCCGCCTCGGTGACCTGCACGGACACGGTGACCGCCACGGGCCCGGTCCGGGCCGAGAAGAACGGCACGGTCACCGGCACCGTCACCGCGCACTCGCCCGTCACCACCCGGGGCCTGGAGTCCGCCGGACCGGTCACGGCGGCCGCCCCCGGCTCCCGGCTCACGGCCGACAGCCTGGAGGTGGCCGGCCTGCTGCAGAGCGACGACACCCTGGAGGCGCGCCAGGGCGTGGTGCGGATCCTCGGGGAGCCGACCGTCGAATACGCGCGGAACGTGCAGGGGACGGCCCGGACGGACGGGTTCCTGATCGCCTCGGGCGAGCACGCGCACCTGCGGCTGGGCCTGCGGGCCCCGAAGGACGCCAAAGCCTACGACTCCGGCGATGGTTACAGCGGCCACGGCACCGCGGCGTTGCCGGTGTCCCGCGGCGACGGCTACACCGGCCAGACCGTGTTCTCGCCGGACGACAACAAGGCGCTCTACATCTTCCACCCGATCGGGGAGGAATAAGGCGGAGCCCGGAGCCGCCGAGACGCGTCGGCCCGGTGTGCGGGAGGTCGTAGGGGCGCGGGTGCTCGTCACCGAGGCGGACGGCGGCCTCGTCCCCGTGGGTGGCGTCGCGCAGGATGGCGGCAGTGCCGCGCCCGCCGGGCGGGCCGGTGAGGACGGGGCATGGGGTTATGGCCGACGGCGTCGAGGCGTGCGCCGGCCATGGGGCGGAGCTCGGGGATGAGGGGGTTTCGAGTTCGTCTTCGACCCGCCGGCGCGGCCTTTGCCGGCCGGTGATCTCGGCGTTCAGAGTGTTGCCCGGAGCGTCGACCGTTTCGCGGTCAGCGAATACGCGCGATGGTGCGTGATCGTGGCTCCCGCTAGCAGGGCGGATAAGACGGGTCGCTCTGGTGTGCCAGGTGCGACCTGTTCGTGTGGAAAAGAGGTGATCGCATCATGTGGTGGCTCGTCCTTCGAGAGGCTGCCTGGTAGGCCCGGACGGCTTCTCCCGCTTACCGGACGGCTTCTCTCACTCAGGGGCGTTCATGACTTCCTTGCCGGTTGTGCCCGGAGCGCCGCCGACCCTGCCGGGAGGTGCCGGGTGGCCGGGCGATGCGGTGGCGGTGGTGGGGGTGGGCTGCCGGCTGCCCGGCGGGGTCGTGTCGCCGGACGGGCTGTGGGAGGTGCTGGAGCAAGGCCGGGACCTGGTGGGGGAGGTGCCGGAGGACCGGTTCCCGGCCGCGTGGATGGTGTCTCCCGGCCGCCGCAGGCCGGGCAAGTCGTACACGGCGGCGGGCGGTTTTCTGGAAGGTGACATCTCCGGGTTCGACGCCGAGTTCTTCGGGATCTCTCCCAAGGAGGCGTCCCGGCTCGACCCTCAGCAACGCCTGTCGCTGGAGTGCGCGGTGGAGGCGTTCGACGACGCCGGCATCGATCCGGCGAGGCTGGCGGGCGGCGACACCGCCGTGATGATGGGGGTGTCCACCCACGACTACGCGGACCTTCTCCAGCGACGCACCAGGGCGTCGAGCCCGTATGTGATGACGGGCGTGGCGGCGTGCAACACCGCGAATCGCGTCTCGTACGTCTTCGACCTCCGGGGGCCGTCCGCGGCGGTGGACACCGCGTGCTCCTCCGCCCTGCTCGCGGTGCATCAGGCGTGTGAGGCGCTGCGGTCGGGGCGCAGCTCGCTGGCGCTCGCCGGCGGGGTGAACGTGCTGCTGAGCCCCGGCGGTTTCGTCGGGTTCTCGCAGGCGTCCATGCTCTCGCCCACGGGCCGGTGCCGGCCGTTCGCGGCGGCTGCCGACGGGTTCGTACGGTCCGAGGGCGGCGGGGTGTTCGTGCTCAAGCCGTACGCCGCGGCGCTGGCCGACGGCGACCGGATCCACGCGGTCGTCCTCGCGAGCGGCGTCAACGCCGACGGCCGTACGGCCGGCCTCGCGCTGCCCAGCGCGGACAGTCAGGAGGAGCTGCTGCGCCGGGTGCACGCGGAGGCGGGTGTCGCCCCGGAGGACGTGGTGTACGTGGAGGCGCACGGCACGGGGACACACGTCGGGGATCCGATCGAATGCCGCGCGCTGGGCCGGGCGCTGGGCCGTCGGCGCGAGTGCGGTCTGCTGCCGGTCGGCTCCGTGAAGTCCAATCTCGGGCACATGGAAGCCGCTTCGGGTGTGCCGGGGCTGCTCAAGGCCCTGCTGGTCCTGCGCGAGCGGCGGATCCCGGCGACGCTGCACGCGACACCGTTGAGCGAGGTCATCGACTTCGCCGGCATGGGGCTGGAACCCGTGACCGCCATGCGTCCCCTGGGCGGCTCCGGGCGCGGCGTGGTGGGCGTCAACTCCTTCGGTTTCGGCGGCGCGAACGCGCATCTGGTGCTGGCGGCGCCGCCGACTTCGCGGGAACAGGGCCCTGAAGAACGGCCGGTGGTCACGATCCGCGGACAGCGAACGGCAGCGGTGCCGACGGGCGGCCGACTGCCCGTCCTGGTCACCGCCCGCACCCCCCAGGCGCTGACGGAGGCGGCCGGCCGGTGGGCGGAGCACCTGGAGCAGAGCGGTCCCGGGGAGTTCTACGACGTGGCGTACACCGCCTGGCAGCGCCGGGCGCGGTACGAGCAGCGTCTGGTGGTGCTGGCCGAGGGGCCGGGAGAGGCGGCCGGGGCCCTGCGCGCCGCGGCACGGGGCGAGACCTCCGCCACGACGGCTGCGGTGAGCGCACCGGCGGTGACAACCGGCCGTATCGCGTTCGTCTTCGCCGGCAACGGTTCCCAGTGGGCCGGGATGGGAGCGGAGCTGATGGCGGCCGACGACGCCTTCCGCGAGGAAGTCGGCGCGCTGGACGCGGAGTTGTCGCCCCTCCTCGGCTGGTCCGTGCCGGAGGAGCTGGCCGCGCCGGCCGACGCGGGGCGGTGGGCGCGGACGGAGGTCGCCCAGCCGCTGCTGTTCGCGGTACAGGCCGGGCTGGTCGCCGCCCTGAAGGCGCGCGGCATCGAGCCGGCGGCGGTGACCGGGCACAGTGTCGGTGAGGTGGCGGCCGCCTACTGCGCCGGTGCCCTGAGCCGGGCGGACGCGTGCCGGGTGATCGCCGAGCGGGGTCGGGCACAGGCGGTCACGGCGGGAGCCGGGCGGATGGCGGCGGTCGGCATGAGCGCGGCGGACGCCGGAAGGCTGCTGGAGCAGCCCGCCTACACCGGGCGGCTGGTGATCGCCGGGATCAACAGCGACCGCGACGTCACAGTGGCCGGAGACGCGGCGGCACTGGCCGTACTGGAAGGCGAACTGACGGGCCGCGACGTCTTCTTCCGGGACCTGGGACTCGACTACGCCTTCCACAGCCCGGCGATGGACGCCCTGGACGTCCCGCTGAAGCAGGCACTGGCCGGCGTGGAGGCGGGCGCCGGCCGTATCCCGATGTACTCCACCGTGACCGGTACCGCGTTCGGCGCCATGGTGCCCGATGCCGCGTACTGGTGGCGCAATGTGCGGGAGCCGGTCCGGTTCGCCGACGCGGTGAGGGAACTGACCGGCGCCGGCGGGTGCGACGTGCTGGTGGAGATCGGGCCGCGCCCGGTGCTCGGCGCCTACCTGCGGCGTGTCGCGGCCGGTGCCGGCCGCCCGGTCGCTGTCGTGCCCACGCTGTCCCCGGCGGGTCACGGACCGGCGGCGCTCGATGCCACCCTGGCGCATCTGCTGGCGGCCGGAGCCCAAATCGCCGTGGACCGTTTCTTCCCCGTGCCGGGGAAGATGGTGCCGGGGCCCGCCTATCCGTGGCAGCGGGAACGGCACTGGACCGGCAGCACCACCTGGTGGCGGGAGCCGGCCGTGGAGGACGTGCCCGCGGACGCGGAGCACCCGCTGCTGGGAGCCAGGCAGACCTCCGTACACCCGGCATGGCAGCAGGAGATCGAACCCCAGGTGCTGACGTGGCTGGCCGATCACCGGGCGGGGCCCACGGTGCTGCTGCCCGGCGCCGCCTACGTGGACATGGCGCTGTCCGCCGGCCGGCAGGTGTTCGACGGGCCGGCGGAGGTCACCGGGCTCACGATCCTCAGGGCCCTGACGCTGCCGCTGGACGACCCGGCGATGGACGTACGCCTGCACACGACGCTCTCCCCGGACGGTGCGTTCACCGTCGCGAGCCGCACCGGCACGAACGGGGACTGGACGGAACACGCCCGGGCCCGGGTGCGGCTGCTGCTGCGGGAGCGGCCGGACCGGCTGGACGTGGAGGAGATCCGTGCCCGGCTGTCCGCGGCGTCCACGGGTGACGAGCTTTACAGCGTCTGCGCGGAGGCGGGGCTGTACCACGGGCCCGCCTTCCGTACCGCGACCGGGCTGCTGGCCGGCCCGGGGGAGGTGCTCGGCACCTACGCCGCGACGTTGGAACCGGACGAGCGGCACGTGGCCCACCCGACGACTCTGGACGGCGCCGTGCTCCCGTTCGTGGCGCTGCTCGGCGTCGCCCACGACCGGCCGGTCCCCTACCTGCCCGCCGGGGTCGAGGCGGTGCGGTGCTGGAAACCGCTGCCCGCCCGGGGGCTGGCCCATCTGCGGGCCCGGACGGTCACCGAACACGAGGCCGTCTGGGACATGACCATCACCGACACCGACGGCGAGGTCGCCCTGGAACTGCTGGGCTACCGGGCCCGGCGCTTCGACGGGGTCCTCCCGTCCGGGCTGGTCCGGCTGACCGAGGTGCTGCGGGCGGCCCCGCTGCCCGGCACCCCGGCCGGTCCCTCACCCCTGCCGTCCCCGGGGGAGATCCTGGCGGCGACCACCGGGGAACCGCCCGGCCCGACCGCACACCGGCACACCCGGCCCTACGCCCGGCTCCAGCCCGTCCTGCTGGACCTGGCGGCCCACTTCACCGCCGCCGCGGTACGGGAACTGCTGCCCGGACAAGCCGACTTCACCCTCGACGACCTGTGCGCCGCCGGTGTGCGCCCCCACCGCCGCCGACTGCTGCGCACGCTGCTCGACCTGGCCACCCGGCGCGGCGTGCTGCGCGCCGACGCGGAGGAGAGCCGGTGGCGTCCGGCCGTCGAACCCGCCCCGGGGCGACGCTTCGCCGAGGCGATGCGCGAACTCCCCTCCGAGTCGGTGACCCTGCACACCTACGGGGTCTGCGGACGACACCTGGCGGAAGTACTGCGCGGCGCCGCCGACCCGCTGGAACTGCTGTTCTCCGACCCCGACTCCGTGGCCGCCCGCTTCTACGACAACGCGCTGCCCCTGCGCTTCCACCACCAGGTGGCCCGGTCGCTGCTGCGTACCATCGTGGCCCACTGGCCGGAGGACCGGCCGCTGCGCGTCCTGGAAGTCGGCGCCGGCACCGGCGGCGCCACGGCGTACCTCCTGCCGGAACTGCCGCCGGGGCGCGCCCACTACACCTGCACGGACCTCTCCCCGGCCTTCTTCCCCCAGGCCCGCAACCGGTTCGCCGACCACGAGTTCGTCGACTACCGCGTCCTCGACCTGGACGCCGACCCGGCCGCCCAGGGCTTCGCCCCGGCCTCGTTCGACCTGGTGATCGCCTCCAACGTCCTGCACGCGACCCGCGACCTGAAGGCGGCGCTGAGCCGGGTCGCGGACCTGCTGGCCGACGGCGGCCACCTGCTCGCCGTCGAGACCCACAACCACCACCTGCTGGCACCCGTCTTCGGGCTGCTGGACTCCTACTGGGCGGCCGAAGACACCCACCTGCGTCCCGACGGCCCCCTGCTGCCCCGCGAAACCTGGCCGCGGGTACTGGAGGAATGCGGCTTCTCCGGCACGGTACAGGCCGGTGAGACCGGCGAGCCCATGCGGAGCGACTACTCCGTCATCCTCTCCGCGCGCCGCCCCCGGGCTCTGTCCGCCGGCACCGGTGTCCCGGACCCGGAGCGTACCGGTGACCGGCAGGCGCGGCGCTGGGTGGTGGTGGACGGCCTGGAGACCGGGACCGGTGCCGCCGCACGGGAGGCCGACGCACGGACAGCGGTGATCGCCGCGCTGCGAGCGTCCCAGGGGCCGCACACCGTGACCACCCATGGCGCCGCGGTCCCGTGGACGGGCCTGTTCTCCGCCGGCCGAGGCCCGGCCGACGTCGTGGTGCTGATCGGCGACGAGCCGGGACCCCCGGCCGCCACCACCGAGCGAGCCGTACGGTGCCTGGCGGTGCTGCGGGACATCGCCGCGGCCTGCGCGGAGGCCCCCGAGGGCCCCGAGGTCACGCTGTGGCTGGTCACGCTCGCCGGTCACGGCAGCGGCCACTGTCCGCCGTCGGCTTCCGGCGCCGGGGCGGCGGCCTGGGGCGCCGCCCGCACCCTGGCCAATGAGCAGCCCAGGCCGACGGTGCGCAGGATCGCCCTCACGGCCGGGGGACAGCAGGCGGACGCCATGGACGTCCTGGCCGCCCGTCTCGTGGAGGAAATGCTCGCCCGCCCCGAGGACGACGAGGTCCTGCTCACCCCCGGCGGCCGGTTCGTCACCCGCGTCACGCCCCTGCCCCCGGCCTGCTCTTCGTCCGCCGACGTGGCCACCACCCCCTACACCCTGACCTTCGACGAACCCGGCCACCACTACCGGCTCGGCTGGACCGCCACGACCGTGCCCGCCCCCGGGCCGGGAGAGGTGGTCGTGGAGGTCGCCGCCACCGGGCTGAACTTCCGCGACATCACCACCGTCACCGGCCTGGTGCCCGCCCCCGCGCTCGACCGCAGGCCGGACGTGGCGGCCCTCGGCCTCGAGTGCGCGGGAACGGTCACCGCGGTCGGCCCCGGCGTCACCCACCTGGCCGTGGGCACGCGGGTCGCGGGCCTGGTCATGGGCTGTTTCGGCTCCCACGCCCTGGGCAACGCCGACGGCTTCCTGCCGATCCCCGACGCCATGACGTTCCCCGAGGCGGCCACCCTGCCCCTCGCCTTCCTGACCGTGCATCACGGACTGCGTCACCTCGCCCGCCTGGCCGAGGGCGAGACACTTCTGATCCACGGCGCCGCGGGCGGGCTCGGCCTGGCCGCCCTCCAGTACGCCCAGCGCGTGGGGGCCCACGTCATCGCCACCGCCGGCAGCCCCCCCCCAAACGCGACCTGCTGCGTCTGCTCGGCGTCGAGCACGTCCTGGACTCGCGCAGCCTGCACTTCGCCGAACAGGTACTCGAACTCACCGGCGGCGAGGGCGTGGACGTCGTACTGAACTCCCTCGCCGGGGAAGCCCTCGTCCGCGGTCTGGGCCTGCTCAAGACCCAAGGCAGGTTCGTGGAGGTGGGCAAACGCGACTTCCTCCTCGACAACCCGCTGCCGACGGCCGTCTTCCAGCGCAGCGTCTCCTTCTTCGGCGTCGACGTGTCCACCCTGCTCACCGGCACCTCGGCGCTGGGCCACGCCCATCTGGACGCCATGCGGGCCGAAGTGGCCGCCGGCCGCTACCACCCGCTGCCCCACCGCACCTATCCCGCCTCCCGCATCCACGAGGCGTTCGCCCTGCTCCAGCACTCCCGGCACAGCGGCAAGGTGGTCGTCACCTTCGACGAACCGGTCTCCGTCCGGCAACAGGAGGCCCGCGCACCGCTGGACCCGGACGCCACTTATCTGATCACCGGCGGCCTCGGCGGATTCGGCGCGGCCACCGCCCGCCATCTCGCCACGCGCGGCGCCCGCCACCTCACCCTCATCAGCCGCCGCGGCGGCGACGCGCCCGAAGCCCCCGCCCTCCTCACCGGTCTACGGTCCCTCGGAGTGCGGGTGGCGGCGCACGCCGCCGACGCCGCGGACCCCGAGGCCCTACGGCGCGTCCTGGAGCGCATCGACGCCACCGGCCGGCGGCTGGCCGGAGTGGTGCACGCCGCCATGGTCCTCGACGACGCCCCGCTGACCGAACTGACCGATGACCGCCTGCGCGCCGTCCTCATCCCCAAGATGACCGCCGGATACCTCCTGGACGACCTCACCCGCCACAGGAACCTCGACTTCTTCGTCGTCCACAGCTCCGTGGCCGCGCTGGCCGGCAACATCCGCCAAGCTCCCTACGCGGCCGGCAACACCGCCCTGGAAGCCATGGTGCGCGAGCGCCGCCGCGCCGGCCTGCCCGGCCTGGCCGTGCAATGGGGAGCGATCGCCGACACCGGCACCCTCCAACGCAGCGGACTGGCAGCCGAACTGGCCGCCATGGGCCTGGACGGCCTCCGCGCGGGCGAGGCACTGCCCGAGCTGGACCGCCTACAGGCTCGCGGTGACGCCCCCGTCGCCGCCGTCGGCCGGGTCGACTGGCGCACCCTGCGCCGCTTCCTGCCCGCCCTGGCCTCCCCCCGCGCCGCCGCCCTGCTCCCCGGCCCCGACGAGGCGGAGGCCGACGACCGCCTGCTCACCGCCCTGGCCACCGCCACACCCGAAGAAGCCCTCCGCCTGGTGGAGGACACCCTGGTCGAGCTACTGGCAGACGTGCTGCAGACCACCCCCGACCGCATCGACCGCACCCGCCGCCTGGACCAGCTCGGACTCGACTCCCTGATGGGGGCCGAACTCGCCTCCCTGATCGGACGACGGCTCGGCTGCGACATTCCCCTCATGGAAATGGCGGGCATCACCACGCTGCCCGCCCTCACCCAGCGCCTCCTCAGCCGCCTGGACCACCGCCCCGCCGAACCGCCGCCGGGCACGACCACCGCTGCCGCGCCGGCGGGGCACCGGAAAGCCTGATCAGCCGACGCGCTTTCAGCGGTCAGCCGGTCAGCCGGTCAGCCGGTCAGCCGGTCAGCCGGTCAGCCGGTCAGCCGGTCGGGCTCGACGAGAGAGCCCTGCCGGCGGGCGTATTCGGCGAAGGCGGGCGATCGGAACGACGGCGGCACCGGTAAACGCCACGGAGCGCCACGAAGCCGGGGAAAGGGTCCCAGGCCGTGCGGAGGCTCGACAACCGCCGCTTGCCGGGCGGGCCTTGTCGATTCGCGGGCTGAGGTGACAGGGGGACGTGGACGTCGTCTCACGGGCTGAACCGATCGAATGCGTCATCGCCGATCCGATCGGATCGGAAGAACCTCACGGACAGTCTCGAGGACTTCGCCTGCTTGTTGCGCGAAGAGACACCGGCCGGTGCGCGGCGACCTTCGCCCTCGTGCTAGCCGACCAGCACACACCCCTTCCGTAGTACCGTCCGCCGACGATGTGCCGGGGGCGCGCCGGCATGGCGATGCGCCGGTCTAGTGGGCGGCGCTCCCGCGTCACCCGATGGGCGGGTTTGCCTGTCGCGGGTCCGGACGGGGATCTGTCGGCCTCCAGCATGGGAGGAGCGCGCCTCCGGTAGCACGGTCGCTTCGCTCCTCGTCGCCGGGGGACGTTCCCCGCCTGAGAGGAAGGGCCTTGGCGGCCCTTCGAGGGCGGACAGCACGGCAGTTGGCCAGGTCCGGCAGACCCATACAGCGGCCGTTCGCGGTGAGCGGTCGGTGACGGCGAAGGGATGGCGATGAGCACTGCCCACGCGGCTGCTACAGGTGATGAGGACTCCGCCCGCCCGATCAGAACGGTCGCGGGGACCGGGGACGCGGCGTTCGGCGGGGACAAAGGTCCCGCCGGTGCGGCCCGGTTGAACGGTCCGTACGGGATCGTGGTGGACAGCACGGGAACCCTGTACTTATCCGATCACCACAACCACCGGGTCAGGAAGGTCTCGACCGACGGGAAGATCAGGGCGGTCGCGGGGACCGGGGACGCGGGATTCGACGGGGACGGCGGCCCTGCCACTTCGGCTCGGTTGAACTGTCCGCGCGAGGTGGCCGTGGACAGCGCGGGCGCCGTCTACATCGCCGACGCCAGTAACCATCGCGGCCGACGGGACGATCAGCACGTTCGCCGGCACGGGCACCGGGGGCTTCGGCGGTGACGGCGGTCCCGCCACCGAGGCCCTGTTGAAGTACCCGCACGGAGTGGCGGTGGACGGCGCCGGTGCCGTCTACATCTCCGAGTGGGGCAACCACCGGGTCCGGAAGGTCGGGACCGACGGGACGATCAGTACGTTCGCCGGCACGGGCACCGGGGGGTTCGGGGGTGACGGCGGTCCAGCGGACGCGGCCCGGTTGAACCACCCGCAGGGAGTGGCGGTCGACGCGGCGGGCGCCCTCTACATCGCCGACTGCGACAACCAGCGGGTCCGGAAGGTCGCGGCCGACGGGACGATCAGCACGTTCGCCGGCACGGGCGTCGCGGGCTTCGGCGGTGACGGCGGCCCGGCCGCGTCCGCGAAGCTGTACAACCCCATGGGAATGGTCGTGGACGGCACCGGCGCCCTCTACATCGCCGACTGCGACAACCACCGCATCCGGAAGGTCACGGCCGACGAGAAAATTCACACGGTCGTCGGCGCGGACTCGGCGGGCTTCGACGGTGACGGCGGCCCGGCTGATTCGGCCCGGTTGAACATGCCGTTCGGGCTCGCCGTGGACTGCGTCGACGCGCTGTACATCGCCGACTTCAGCAACCACCGGGTTCGGAAGGTCGCGGCGCCGGGGATGGCCGGGCTGCCCGAGTCGGGCACGGTGGTCTGCTGGGCCAACGTCCGCAGCCGACTGCGGATGGCGGTGGTCCGGGAGTCCACCGTGGACGGGGCCGAGATCCACCAGACCCTCCCCGCTCCCAGGGACCATCAGCGGTGGCGGCTGGTCGTGGCGGGTGAGCACGACGGAGAGGTCCTGTACAGGATCGAGAACGTGCGCAGCGGCAAGGTCCTGGAGGTCGGCGGACCGCGGGAGACGCCCTGGGCGGTGGTCGCGCAGCGCGCCTACGAGGGTGCCGAGGCGTGTCACCAGCAGTGGAGGCTCATCCCGGTGGGCCCGGTGAACGGCAGCCCGCGGAGGTACGAGCTCGCGAACCGCGGCAGCGGTCTGCTCCTGCAGACCGGCACGAACGCCCGCGCGGTGATCAAGCAGGACGGAGCGGAGGGCGACCACCGGGGTCGGCAGTGGCAGTTGCTTCCGGTGTGACACGGGAGGGGGCAGGGGCGGCTTCGCCCCTGCCCCCTCCCGCCCGGTGGCTCGCTATTTCGACCCGGGCGGGTTGTCGGCGGTCGCTTTGGGTGCCTTGCCGGCGTCCGGCGCCTTGGGGGCCTCCGGGGTCTTCGGGGCCTTGGCGTAGTCGCTCTTCCTCGGCATCTGCAGGTCCTCGTCCTTCCGGAGGTCGGGGTCGCCCTTCACCGTCGAGCTCGACCGCTGCATCCCGTCGGCTGCCGCCGTGGACACCGAGTGGGCATCCTTGGCGAACCGGGCCTGCTCACCGGCCGATTCCTGGGTGGTCTTGATGAAGGAGCCGAGGAAACCCAGGATGACGCGCGCTTCGGGTGACTGCTCCTGCACGATCTTCGCGCGGGAGGACGCCCCGTGGATCGCGCCGTCGAACAGGCTCGTGCTCTTGTCGTCGTACGTGTCGTCGTCGGCGTCCTCGAAGTCGACGTCCGCACCGGGCCGCGCCTTGGCCCCGGCCCGCACGGAGAAGAGCCCCGCGCTCCGGTCCCCGAAGTCGAAGATGTTCTGGAACACCATGCTGGTCACCCCTGGTCGTCGTCGTGGCGGCACCGCCGCCGGCTCAAGGCTGCTTGTGCAGCGACCGGTCGCTGTCGGTCAGGCTTTGGTGGTCGAACATCGTGTGGTGGACGTCGAGCGCGGAGACGACCTCGGCCAGCCCGTGCACGAAGAAACCACCGCCGTCCAGATCGAGGTCGCCGATGGGGCGGGCGACCATCCGGTCGAGGCCGGGGTAATCCCCCGGCTGAGGCGGCGACAGGACCGCCACCGGCACGGCGTAGTACACCGCGATCAGCCCCGAGAGGGCCACCGGGATCTCGTAGCAGTAGTGCTTGTGACAACGCCGCTGCGTGACGATGGTCTCCACGCGGCCGCCCGCGGGGACCTCGCCGGAAATCTGCGACCTCGACGCCCAACTGGTGGTCAGCGAGCCGCTGACCGACGCCGCGATGCCCAGTGCCAACTGGGCGTTGAGCGTGGCGGTACCGGTCGCGCTGCCCGTGGTCGTGAAACCCACCGAGTTCGTCACGGTGTTCGACGCGGAGTTCGTCGCCGCGTTCCGCACGGAATTCTCGGTGGTGTTGGCGTTGTCCGTTCCCATGTTGTCTTTGCTGCTCTTGCTGGTCACCGTGTTCGCGTTCTTGTTCGTCACCTCGTTCTGGCACTGCGTCTGCAACTGCGACTGGAGGTCCAGCCGGAGCTGATTCTGCAACTGCAATTGCAGTTGTGCGCTGATGGTGCCGCCGAAGGTGAGCTTGGCGTCTGCCGAGAGCGACCATGAGATGCCGTTGGACACGGTGAAGTCGACCGAGTCGGTGAAGGTCATCTTGGACGTCTGACTGCGGTTCACGTAGGTGCGTGAGGAAAACGTGTCGGGCGGCGGCGGGCCGATGTCGCACCGCTCTTCGATCAGCGGTTCCCCGAGATGCATATAGGCGATCCAGCCCAGTTGGAACGCGGTCACGGAACCGGGCAGGCTGCCGAAACGCTGCTTGTTCACGGAAAACCCGATGGGCTTGTGCCGTACGCCGTAGTCGTCGACGTAGACCAGGTTGGGGTGGTTCAGGACGGACTGCCAGTCGATGCCGAGTTCCCGGAGGTTCTTCTTCGTGAGCGGCTGGCGCTTGGCCCGTCCCAAATTGAACGCGTTGGAAGACATTCCCTGCCCTCGTCTCATTTCGGCCGGACCTCGTCCGGTGAAATATAAACAGGAACATGTGCGCGTCTGCGAAAATCGAAGCTAGCACGGAACCCGGCACCCGGGAAGGCGTTGATGTGAAAAGCGCTCAATCGGGTGGCAAAGCTTCGCGGGGTGCTCGACTCCCCTGATCGGACGGTAATTTGAGGGGCTGCCGCTCACATGACCGGCGAATCTCCGGCGATGCCGCCGGCCGAAAAAGGCCGGTCTTGCGGTAATGCCATTTCACCGGTTTCCGCGCGAATGCCCGAAGCGGTGAGTGATCAAGCGGCGAATGCTCGAAGCGGCGAATGCCAGAAGCATTGTTCTCCACACCACGACCGAGTGAGGATTCCGCGATGTACACCCAGGAACGCACCGCGATGTCGAATTTGGTGGTCGGCGGCCCGGTAGCGGTGAACAGCTACGACAACGCGATCGTGGCGGCGCTGGTCGAGAACCGGCCGGTCATGCTCGTCCACGCCTTCAACGGCGGCTACCTCCGGCCGGCCGAACTGGCGGAGGCGAGCCACGACAAGGGCGTCAAACTGGCCACCGCGCTCGACCCGGCCACCAAGGAGGCGAAGGGCCACCTCTGGTACATCACCCCCGCCGGTTTCTTCGGGCAGCGGCCGCTGTACTTCCTCGAGAGCGCCGCCGGCCAGGTCTCGCCCCAGCCCGCCGGAACGGCCCAGTCCACCGGAGTGGCCCAGCCCACCGGAATCTCCCAGTCCACCGGAGTCGCCCAGGCGGACGACGGCCGCGGCGACGACGGCGTGCCCAAACCGCGCCGCAGGCGCGTCACCGTCCACCAGGAGGCCCCCAAGAGCACGGCCGACACCGTCCAGGTGGGTCTGCCCGACAAGGTCGACGACAAGTGGCGCGGGAAGAACGGCGCACCCGAGGACACCCAGCTCTGGGTCGTCACGGTGACGCCGTGGGGCGGGATCACCTTCGTGCCGATCACCCACCCCGACGCCATCCTCGGGTTCAAGGACCACGCGGTGGCGGCCGACAGCGAGGTGCGCCTCACCTACAACTGGGGCGGGGACTTCACCGGGACGATCATCAACACGTTCTACCCCCGGCTGCCCAGCGAGTGGAACGTCCCCTACCACCACGTCTTCACGTGACCGGCGGGCACTGCCGCGTCCCCTTCGCCCCGAGCCCGCGCCCCAACCGCCTGGAAGAGCTGGAAGAGGCAGCCCGATGCCCGTGCCCACGGAAGACCTGAAGCTGACCATCGTCAACGCCGCCACGGGGCAGACCCTCGCGGTCAGGGCCGCGCCGGGCGCGGACGGGGCACTCGTCGTCCGCGATGTCCCCGACGGCGGCCCGGACCCGGAGCAGTGGCGGCTCACGCCCGTGCGGACCGCGCAAGGCGGCCCGGTGCCGGAGGAGCAGTCCTACCTGATCCGCAACGCCGCCGGCGGCAAGGTGTTCGACGACCCCGCCGCCGCGGACCGCGGCGTCCGCCAGTGGGACGCCGCCGCCGGCGACAGGAAGGGCCAGCAGTGGCGGATCGTCCCCGTCGAGGGCGAAGCGGGCCTCTACCGCGTCGAGGGTTTGTCCGACGGCGCCGTGCTCGACCTCGCCGACCCCGGCGACGAGGACACCCGGGTCGTGCTGCGCGCGTACGACGACAGCGCGGAGAGCCAGCGGTGGAGGTTCGTCCCGGCCGAGCCGGAGCGGACCGGTGACCCGGTGCTGCGCTGGGCACCGGTGAGCCACTGGAACGGTCGCCGGTCCTGGCGGCTGACCCGCTCGGCCGCCCTGCGGCCCGTACCCGGCGCGACGCCCCCCTTCAGCGACATGCTGCTGGTTCTCGCGGAGTTCGGGAGCGACCGGGACGCCGGAGGGTGGACGTGCGAAGGGCCCGCCCGTCCCGTCGGCGGGCCACCCGTCCGGTGGGCCGGCCCCGGCGACCGGTTCCTCGCCGACACCACGGGAACGGGACGGGTGGACATCGTCGGCATCGAACCCGCCAAGGGCGTCGTGGCGTCCTCCGGCCGAGGTGACGGCACGTTCGACGACCAGCGGGTCCTGCACCCACCCGTGCCCTCCCCGAGCCCCGCGGACCTGTGGGCCCTCGCGGACACGACGGGCAGCGGCAGGCCCGACGTCGTCGTGCTCGCCGCCGACGGTGTGCGGGTGTCCCCGCAAGCCGAGGACGGGACGTTCGCGCCGGCGGGCGGTGAGCCGGCCCTCGCCGCGTTCGGGCACGGACCGCAGGCCGGTGCATGGCGGAGCGACCGACACCCCCGCCTCCTCGCCGACACCACCGGCGACGGACGGCTCGACATCGTCGGCTTCCACGGCGACGGCGTCCGGGTGTCGCTCCAGGACGAGGACGGCGCGTTCGCACCGCTCGCGGACGAGCCGGTCCTCCGGGCGTTCGGCCACGACGAGGAGGCGGGCGGCTGGCTGGGCGACAGGCATCCCCGCTTCCTCGCCGACATCACCGGCGACGGCCGGCTCGACATCGTCGGCTTCCACGACGACGGCGTCTGGGCGTCCCTTCAGGACGAGGACGGCACGTTTTCCGAACCCTTCTACCTCCTGGACGACTTCGGGGTGGACCAGGGGTGGGGTTCCGCCGAGGAGCACCCGCGGTTCCTGCTGAACACCACCGGTGGCGGGGGAGTGGACATCGTCGGGTTCGGCCCGCAGGGCGTGGTCGTCTCACGCGGGCGCGGTGACGGGACGTTCGAGCCCGCCGAGCTCGTCCTGAACGACTTCGGACGCGCCCAGGGCTGGACGGGCGAGAAGCACCTCCGCTTCCTCGCCGACGTCACCGGGGACGGCGACCCGGACGTCGTCGGCTTCGGCGACGAGGGGGTCTGGGTGTCGGTCAACCGCGGTGACGGCCGGTTCGAGCAGGCCCGGTTGGTGTGCCGCGGGTTCGGGTACCACGACGACGCCGGCGCCTGGCGGGCCGGCCGCCACCCCCGCTTCGTCGCCGACGTCACCGGTGACGGACGCGTCGACATCGTCGGCTTCGGCGGACCGGGTGTGTACGTGGCCCGCAACCTCTTCCGTCACTTCAGGACCCGGTAGCCGGGCGAAAACGGCACCGTCCCGGGGCCGTTCCACGGCGTCGCCTTCTCCGTCGCTCGCGCCCCCCGCCGGCGTGGGCGAGCGCTACCGGCCGGGGAGCGGTACCGGCCGGCGCGCCGAGGAACGGCTCCTCCGCCTCGTCGCCGCGGGCCGGGGTCTCCTCCGGCCCGCAGCGGCCTTCCGTACCTGACATGGCAACCGCGACTTTGTCGTGTGCCGCAGGGCCGTTGGCTAGGTTCGCCGATGTTGCAGACGCTATCCCCTGACGAAAGGCGTGTCATGCGCAAGCCAGCGGCGTTCCTGTCGGCGGTCTTCCTGGCGGTGGGCTTCCATACGGCCATGGCCCCGCAGGCCTCGGCGGCCGGCCCCAACTGGGGAGAGCTCTTCACCCCGGTCGGCCCCGGGAGCTGGTACCCCGGGAAGTGCGCCACCCCCAAGGGCAACAGCACGGCCAACGGGACCGTCGTCACCCTGTGGACCTGCACGGGGGACGAGCTCCAGAAGTGGGACCGCGACGGCTACCAGATCGTCCACAAGGCGAGCGGCAAGTGCCTGACCCCGCGGGGCGACGCGTACGACACCAACGGCGCGGTGCTCACCCTGTGGCCGTGCGACAACAGCGGCGACAACCGCAGCCAGCAGTTCTGGTCGGACGACTGGTCCATCAAGACCAACTACTCGGACAAGTGCCTCACCAACAAGGGCGGTTCGTCCGGAAACGGCACCTACCTCACCCTGTGGACCTGTGCCTCGGACTATCCGCCGGAGCAGCACTGGCTGATGCGGTACTGACGGGCGGCGGCACTCCGGGGGACGGAGTCCCGCCGGCGGTCCGGCCGTTGCCGGCGGCGGCTCTCCGGGGGGCTTCCCGCGCGGCACGGGCGGGCCGTACGCCGCGGCCGGCGGACCACGGCGGGCGACGGGAGCCCCCGCACCCGAGCCCGTGGGTTCGGCTACCGCGCGTCCGGGGCCGTCGGCGGTCCGGTGCGGTGTCCGCCGGCCGACGACACGCGCTGGTAGCGGGCCCGGCCCGCCGCCGCGGCCGCCGTCAGGGGCACGGTCAGGAGCGCCGCCAGCCAGAACAGGGGCCGGTAGTCGTGCGCCTGGGCGGTGGAGGCCGCCAGCCCGCTTGCCGCGGCGCTGCCCCCGTACAGGGCGACGCCGAACATGGCCACGCCCGTCGCGCGGGCCGTCGGGGACAGCGCCGTCGCCCACGACTGGATCGTGGAGTGCATGAACGACCAGCCGCCCCCGAGGAGAAGGGCGACCACGACGAGCGCCCCGGTGGACTGGCTGTACCCGGCGACCAGGTAGGCCACGGCCATCTGCGCCCCGCCGGCCACGATCAGGCCCACCGGGGACCATCGGCCGACAAGCCGCTTGACCACCTGCGCCGCCGCCGTGGAACCGACCCCGTACAGGGCCGCGACCGCGCCGGCCAGGGCGGTGGGCACCCCGCGCGCCTCCAGGGCCGGGGCCAGGAAGGTCAGGAAGCCGAGGAGCACGGCCCCTTCCAGCATCGCCACCGCCATCACGTACCACTGCCACGGCGAGGACAGGACCACGCGGAAGGGCGCCGACAGGGAGGCGGACGGTGCCCGCTCGGGCTCGGGCAGCCGGCGCAGGGCCACCGCCAGGCAGGCGGCGAGGACACCCGGCAGTGCGAAGACCAGCCGCCACGTGAGGTAGTGCGCCAGCGCCCCGGCGACGGCCGTGGCCACGGCGGTGCCCAGCGCGAACGCGGTCATCAGCTCGCTCAGCGGGCGCTGCCGTGTCGCGGCGGGCACCGTGTCGCCCACGTACGTCAGGGAGGCGGCGATGGAGGCGGCGAAGAACGCGCCGGCCAGGGCGCGGGCCGCGATCAGCACGGGGGCACTGGGGGCGAGGGCCGAGGCCAGGGCGGCCGGTGCCGCGCCGGTGAGCGACACCCGCATCACCCACACACGGCCCCAACGGTCGCCGGCCGCCCCCCATACCGGCTGCATCAGCCCGTAGGCGAGGTAGTAGCCGCTCGCGGCCAGCACCACGGTGGGAAGCGGGGCCCCGAGCTGCGGGCCGATCAGAACCAGCATGGGGGCGATGCAGAAGCGGTCGAAGTTGCTGACGAATCCGGCGGTGTACAGCAGCCGCAAGGAGGCCGCGGGCAACGTCGCAACCGGGGGCGGAGCAGTGGTGGTCACGGGGCGGATGCTCCCTTCCGGGAGGGCTCGGCGAGAACGGATGACGGACGGACCGGTCCTGGACGGACGCGGCCCGGCCATCAGTTCAGCACCGGACCCCTCGGGGCGGAGACCGCCGGCTATTACCATCTCTCACACCCTGCCGTTCCGGCATCGCGCCTGGTGGCGGCAGCATCATCACAGGGCGACCGCGGCCGGGCGGACGCCCGCCGGCCGGAGGGGAAGCACCATGACGCGCGGGAGGCCGTCACCCCCGGACACCGGCGCACCGCCCATCGCGGACCCGGGTGCCGTACCGTCCGCGGCCGGCCGCCGGCGCGGTGGCCGGTGAGCACCGCGCCCCTGCCGCCGGGCGGGTCCCCCCGCCGCGAACTGGGGGCCTTCCTGCGGTCCCGCCGCGAACGGCTGACGCCGCGGGAGGCGGGCCTGCCGGACGCCCCGGGCCGCCGGACGCCGGGGCTGCGGCGGGCCGAGGTCGCGGAGCTCGCCGGCATCAGCGTCTCCTGGTACACGTGGCTGGAGCAGGGCCGGGCCCGCACCTCGGAGCAGGTGCTGCGCGCGGTGTCCCGCGTACTGCGGCTGGACGCCGCGGAGACGGCGCACGTCCTGTCGTTCGTGGAGGAGAGCAGGCCGCCCGCCGACGCCCCCACCTGGGTGTCGCCCAACCTGCTCACCCTGGTGCGGGCCATGACACCGCACCCCGCCGTGGTGCTCGACCCGCACTGGGACCTGCTGGCGTGGAACGCCGGATACGCCGCGCTGCTGACGGATCCGGCCCGGCTGCACCCCAGGCGGCGCAACCTCCTCTGGCTGGTGTTCCGCTGGCCGCCGGCCCGCACTCTGCTCGCCGACTGGGAACAGGAGGCCCGTGCCCTGCTCGGCCAGTTCCGGTCCCGGGCGGCCCGCCGGCCGAACGATCCGCGGTTCGCCGAACTCGTCACCGAGCTGCTGGCCGACGCCGACGCGGCCCGCTGGTACGAGCGCCGGGAGACGGCCGGTTTCGAGCCCGCGGTCCGCCGCTTCCGGCATCCGACCGTGGGTGAACTGCGCCTGCGGTACGTCAAACTGGCCGCCGTGGACGAGCCCGGTCACCACTTCCTGGCCTACCTGCCCGACGACCGGGACTCCGAGGACGCCCTGCGCCGCCTACGGGCGGACGGATAAGTCACCGGGGCCGTGGCGACTGAGGCCGCCGAGGGCGCTTGGCGACGGGGGCGGCCCGCGCCGCCTCACCGCCCCCTCGCCTCAGCGGGCCTCCGGCGGACCTACTCGTCTCCTCCGACCTCTTCCAGGAACGGGACGATCGCGTCGATGAAGTGCTCGTTCCGGTCGCCGGCCACCATGTGCCCCGCACCGGCGACGTCGACGCGCCGCGCCCGGGGGACCGCGTCGCAGAACTGCTCGGCGACGTCCGCACGCACGACATCGCTGATCCCGCCGCGGACGAGCAGGACCGGCACATCGGCGCGGCGTGCGGCGGTGAGGAGGCGGTCGGCCATGCCGGGCGGGTCCATCCGTCCCGCGAAGCTCTCCGGCATCCGGGGGTCCCAGTGCCAGACCCAGCGATCGCCTTGCCGCCGCAGGTTCCTCCGCAACCCTTCGGTGTCGTCCGGGCGCGGGCGGTGCGGCAGGTGGGCGGAGACCGCCGCGGCCGCTTCCCCGAGGCCGGCGAAGCCGTCGGGCCGGCCGCGCATGAACGCGACGATCCGGCGCACGCCGCGGGGGTCGGGCCGGTGGGCGACGTCGACGAGCACCAGAGCGCGGACGGCCGCCCTGGGCGCCTCGCCGGCGGCGAGCAGCGCGCTCAGGCCGCCGAGCGAGGCCCCGACGAGCACCGGCCGGCCGCCGAGTGCGGTGACGAGCGCCCGGACGTCCTCGGCGAACAGGCCGAGGTCGTAGTCGCCGTCGGGAGACCACCCGCTGCCGCCGTGCCCGCGCAGGTCCGGGGCGACGACCCGCCACCCCAGCGCGGCCAGCCGGGGACCGGCCCGGTGCCAGGCGTACCGCGTCTGGCCGCCGCCGTGGAGCAGGACGAGAGGCGGCGCGGCCGCCGCGCCCCAGACGTCCGCGGCGAGCAGGACCCCGCCGCCGCCCACGAAACTCCGGGCGCGGGACGGCGCGCCGGCCGTCACGCCGTGCCCCGGGTGCGCAGCGGTGCGAGGAACCGGTCGCGGTGAGGGGCCGCGGCCGCCGCGGCGAGCGCCACGTCCAGCGCGAACACGGCACGCGCGAGAAACCGGTCGTCGTCGATCAGGCCCGCGACCCACTGGTGCAGCGCGCCCACGCACGAGGTGGCGACGGCGGCGGCCAGCGCGTCCGTGTCGACGTCGGCGCGCAGGAGGCCCTGGGCCCGCGCGTCCGCCATCGCCCGGCGGAGCTGGGTGAGCGGACTGCGGCGGAACACCAGGCCGCTCGCCTCCCACTCGCGCACCATGTGGCGCGAGACGACCGGGTCGCTCACGAACAGCCGGACGGTCGCCGCCACGACCTGCCGCGGGTCGAAGGGCCCCTCGGCGGCTCCCCGCGCCGACGCCGCCAGGTGGCGTTCAAGCGTCTCCAGAAAGCCGGCGGCGAGCGCCTCCCAGATCCTCTCGCGCGGTCCGATGAGGTTGTAGACGGTGGCCGGTGCGACCCCCGCCCGCCGGGCGATCCGCTCGGTGCTGATCACCGAATCCGGGTTTTCCCGCAGGAGTTCACGCGTGGCGTCGAGGATCCGGGCGCGTCGCTGAGCCTTCCGCCGCTCGCGCAGCCCTCCGTCGGCCGGCCGCATAAGCTCACGCCCCTTCCGGAAATTTGGAGACCTCTCCAAGTTTCCGGGCCGCCTCCGAACGCGGTCAAGAGGCGGGCGCCGGGTTCCCGGCCGGTCTACGCGTTCCGCCCCGTCCCCGCCCCATCGGGAGCGGTGGGACGGAGCCCGGAGCCTCGACGGCCGGCCGCGCCGTGCCGGTTCAGGCGGGGGCGTAGGCGCGGGCTGTGACGTGGTCGTGGACGAGGCGGGTGAAGGCGCGGGCGGCGGCGGGCTGGTAGGCGCCCTCGCGGGTGAGCAGGGTGACGGTGCGGGTGGGGAGGGGTGGGTCGAGGGGGACGGGGGTGAGGTGGGGGTGGTCGTGGGTGATGGCGTCGGGCAGGACGGTGGCCAGACCGGTGCGCCGGACGATTTCGGTGAGTGCCTGGATGGAGTTGGCTTCCACGGCGATGCGCGGGCGGACCCGGTGGCGGGCGAAGTAGGCGTCGATGTGCCCCCTGGTGGCGAAGTCCGCGCTGAGCAACGCCAGTTGCCGCTGATTCAGGTCGTGGACCGGCAGGGGGCGGCGGTCGCCGGTGGGGGGCCGCTGTGCCGCGGTGACGAGGCTGAGGGTCTCGGTGAACAGCGGTGCGGCGGCGATGCCGGGCAGGTGCGTACCGGAGAAGGCGATCCCCAGGTCGACCTCGTCGCCGGCCAGACCGGCTTCGATGCGGTCCTGGGTCGCTTCGGTCACGGTCAGGGTGATGCCCGGGTGGCGGGCATGGAACCCGGCGGCGACCGGGCCGACGAGGTAGGCGGTGAAGGTCGGAGTCACCGCGAGGCGGAGGTGGCCGCGGGAGAGGTCCCGCACGTCGTGGACGGCCCGTTCGGCGGCGGACAGGTCACGCAGCGCCCGGCGGGCGTGCTCGGCGTAGACGGCGCCGGCGTCGGTGGGCCGCACGGTGCGGCCGGTGCGGTCGAGCAACTGCACGCCCAGGGTGCGCTCGAGCTGTTTGATCTGCTGGGAGAGGGTGGGCTGGGAGACGCGCAGGTGCTCGGCGGCGCGGGTGAAGTTGCCGTGTTCGGCGACGGCGAGCAGGTAGCGCAGGTGACGCAGTTCCAAGGCGGCCATAGGCCTCACTATAGATGCGAGCAATGGAAGGCATGGGAAGCAACTCTTGGACACTATAGGTCCAGGTCATGCATGGTGGATTTCGTCGGCCCCCGGGCCCGACGGCCACCGGAAGGGAGTGACCCATGCAGGACCTCACCGAGGGCGTCGCGCGGTTCCAGCGCGAGGTCTTCCCGGCCAAGGCGGACCTTTTCTCCCGCCTCGCCGCCCACCACACACCGCACACGCTGTTCATCGGCTGCTCGGACGCCCGTGTCGTACCGGAGCTGATCACCCAGGGTGAGCCGGGTGAGCTGTTCGTCGTCCGCACCGCGGGCAACCTCGTCCCCGCCTACACGCCCGGCGCCAACGGGGTGGCGGCGAGCATCGAGTACGCCGTCGGCGTGCTGGGTGTGCGCGACATCGTGGTGTGCGGCCACTCCGCCTGCGGTGCGATGACCGCCCTGGCCGAAGGACACGACCTCACCGGCGCGCCGGCGGTCGCGGAGTGGCTGCGGCACGCGGACGCCGCCGTGGCCCGTACCGCCGGCATGGCGGCGGGCCCGGAGAAAGTCGGCGCCCTGGTCCGCCGGAACGTGTACGCGCAGATGGCCAACCTGGCCACCCACCCCTCCGTCGCCCGGGCGCTGGCGGAGAGGAAAGTGACGCTGCACGGCTGGGTCTTCGACATCGCCACCGGGCGCGTCGAAGCTCTCGACGTCACTGGCGTCAATGGCGTCGCTGGCATCACCGACGCCATCGGCGTCACCGGCGCGGGCACCACCCAAGCCACCCACGCCACCCGCACCACCCACGCCGCCTGACCGGGACCCGGCCCCCGCCCGCCCCGGCCCCCGCCCCGGGCCCTGCTCCGAGGCGTTGACGGCACCCGGTCCGCGACCCGACGGGACGCGGACCGCCCCCACCCGAGAATCCGCCGGTCCCCTCCTTTCCCCGAGGACCGGCGCCACCGCACACGTAAGGAACCCCTGATGGTGCACGCCCAGTTCGACCCCACCGCCCGCGAGGCCCTGGCCAACGCCGCCGTGGAGGCAAAGATCCGCAAGAACCTCACCTGGGAGCGGATCGCCGAGGCCTCCGGCCTGTCGGCCGCCTTCACCACCGCCGCGATCCTCGGCCAGCACGCCCTCCCCGAGGCCTCCGCCAAGGCCGTCGCCGAGCTGCTGGGTCTGGACGAGGACGCGGTGACGCTGCTCCAGACCATCCCGACCCGCGGCTCGATCCCCGGCGGCATCCCCACCGACCCGACGATCTACCGCTTCTACGAGATGCTCCAGGTCTATGGCACCACCCTCAAGGCCCTCGTCCACGAGCGGTTCGGCGACGGCATCATCTCCGCGATCAACTTCAAGCTGGACGTGAGGAAGGTCGCCGACCCCGAGGGCGGCGAACGCGCTGTCATCACCCTGGACGGCAAGTACCTGCCGACCAAGCCGTTCTGATCCGGCACGGGCGGGGCCGCACGGTCCCGCCCGGCCCGGCCCCGTCGCCCCCCTCCCCGCACACCGGAAAGGCCCCGTTCATGGACTTCGCACAGCGCACCATCGATCTCGCCCGGCAGAACGTCGCCGAGGGCGGCCGCCCGTTCGCGACCGTCATCGTCAAGGACGGCGAGGTCCTCGCCGAGAGCTCCAACAAGGTCGCCCAGACCGGCGACCCCACCGCCCACGCCGAGATCCTCGCCATCCGCGAGGCGTGCCGGAAGCTGGGCACCGAGCACCTGACCGGCACCACCATCCACGTCCTCGCCCACCCCTGCCCGATGTGCCTGGGCTCGCTCTACTACTGTTCGCCGGACGAGGTCGTCTTCCTGACCACCCGCGACGCCTACGAGCCCCACTACGTCGACGACCGCAAGTACTTCGAACTCGGCTCCTTCTACGACGAGTTCGCCAAGCCGTGGCACGAGCGCCGCCTGCCCATGCGGTACGAGCCCCGCGACGCCGCCGTCGAGGTCTACCGCTTCTGGCAGGAGCGCAACGGCGGCGAACGCCGCGTCGCCGGCGCCCCCACCGCCTGACCTCGCCGCCTGATCCCGCCGCCCGAATCCGCCACCCTGCCCGAGGTGATCGAGAGGGGGGCCCGGATCGCTCCGGACGCCGCTCGACTCCTGGTCTCCGGCGTCCGCGACGCTCCCCGGGGACACGCCGCCCGGGGAGCGTCACCGGGTGCCCGGGCGGGCTTCAGGCGTCGGCGTCCCAGCGGAACGCCCGCAGGGCGATCCCGGTGACGGCGACCGTGAAGAGCGTCAAGGCGAGAACGGGCCGCCACAGGGCGACGAGGTCGCCATGGGGGCTGAGGACGGTGCTGATCGTTCTGTTGAGGTGGGCGAGCGGCAGGAGCCGGGCGGTGTGCTGAAGCCAGAGGGGTGACCGGTCGAGGGCGAAGAAGGTGCCGGAGAGCAGGGCCATGGGCATGACCAGGAAGTTCGCCAGCGCCGAGGCGGCTTCCTCGGTCCTGCAGACCGCACCGACGAGGAGCCCGAGAGCCGAGAAGCTCAGCGCGCCCACCAGGACGGCCGGGACGGCGAGCCACCACCGGGCGCTGGGGCCGGCGCCGAAGGCCGGGAGCGTCGCCACGGCGAGGAACACCCCGGTCTGGGCGAGGGTGACGAGGAGGTTGGTCGCCAGCCGGGCGAACAGGACGGCCGGGACGCCGACCGGGGCGAGCCTGATGCGTCGCAGGAGCCGCCGGTTCCGCCAGGACACGACCGTCACGCCCATGCCGAACACTCCGGTACCGGCCACGGCCCAGCCGAGCATGGGGATCATCCGGGGCAGCGCGCCCTGTGACGTGCCGGAATCCTGGCCGTGCCGGAGCCCGAAGGCGAAGACGAACATCAACGGGAACAGGAAGGTGAACAGCAGGGCGATCCGGTCGCGGACGAAGCCCTTGAGCATGGCCGTCGACAAGGCGCGGAACGCGGTCACGTGAGGGCTCCACCGGTGGTCGCGGCGAGGCGGTGGAACACGTCTTCCAGGGAGGGCGTGGTGACGCCCGCCCGGCCCGGATCCGTGTGGGCGGCCAGTTCCGAGAGCAGCAGGTCCGGCTTGCGGGTGATCAGTACCAGCCCCGAGACGGTGTCGTGGACTTCGTCGGCTCCCGCCAGGCGCTCGGCCTGCGACCTGGTCAGCGCGCCGCCGGGAACCGTCACTCTTGTGCCGCCCCCGTGCTCGGCGACGAGCCGCTCCGGCGTGTCGCAGGCGCGCAGCCTGCCGCCGTCCAGGAAGGCGACGCGGTCGCAGAGCACTTCGGCTTCGTCCAGGTGGTGCGTGGTGTACACGATGGTCGTGCCGCGTGCCTGGACGTCCCGGAGGACCTCCCACAGTCGGCGGCGGGAGCCGGGGTCGAGGGCGGCGGTCGGCTCGTCGAGGAAGAGGATCTCGGGTTCGTGCACCAGGGCGCAGGCGATGGCCAGGCGCTGGCGCTGGCCGCCGGAGAGCCGGCTCTCGGGTACGTCGGCGTGGTCGGCCAGTCCGACGAGGTCCAGCGCGGCGGCGGCCCGCCCGGCCGGCACCCGGTGGAGGGCGGCGAAGGTCCGGAGCTGCTCGCGGGCCGTCAGCCGGTCGAAGAACGCCGAGGTCTGCAGTTGGACGCCCATGCGCGGCAGCAGGCGGGGGTTGCGCGGCCAGGGCGGCTCGCCGAGCACGCTCACCCGGCCGGACCCGGCCGGGCGCAGTCCTTCCAGGATCTCGAGCACGGTGGTCTTGCCCGCGCCGTTGGGGCCGAGCAGTCCGAAGAACTCACCCGCGGCGATGGTGAACGACACCCCCGCGATGACGTCGCGGCCCCCGTAGGCGCGGCGGAGGTCCTCGACCACGACGGCGGGAGCTCCGGCTCGGGGCCGGGGGCGAGGCGACTCGTGCGGCTTGTCGGTGCGCCCGGTGATGTCCCGGGCGGGGGGCCGGGGCGTCGTGGCGCGCGTCCCGTACGCCGCGTACGCCAGGGCGACGGCCGGCCCGCACCCGTAGACCACGGCCGGCACGGCGGCCAGCGCGGCGAGAAGGGGCAGGCCCCGCACGGCCGCCGCCACCGCGAGGGCCACGGCGACCGCGCACAGCACCGTTTCCGCCGTCACCGTCGACAGGGCGGACGTCCACCGCCCGGCCGTTCCGGACTTCGGTGTCCGGTGGAACGACGCCCGGCGACGGTACAGGGCCCCGGCGCATGCACGGGCCATGACCCAGGACTGGGCCCAGTGGACGGCGACCCCCGCCGCCGCTGCCGCCAGGGCGCCGCGCTCGGCGCCGCGGACGGCCAGCAGCAGCCGCACCACCGCGGCCCACACGTACAGCCCGAGCCCGACGGCGGCGACCGTGGCCGTCGCCGGGGTGGGGGCCGGCAGCCCCGCACAGGCCGCGGCCACCGGGACGGTCGCGGCGGCCGGCACCCATTCGGTCAGATACTGCACGGCCAGCCCGCCGTAGGAGAGGCGCTGGGCGAGGGTGAGCCGTCCCGCGGACGGTTTCCCGCCCCACAGCAGGCGGTGGTGCGTCCGCAAGGTGCGGATCATGCCGAAGGCCCACCGGTAGCGCTGCCGGCACAGTCCGGCGAAGTCCACGGGCATCAGCCCGGACCCCAGCACCCGCGGGTCGTACCCGCCGCGCCATCCGGAGGCGAGGAGCCGGAGGGAGAGTTCGGCGTCCTCGGTGACCGAGTCCTCGCCCCACATCCCCGCCTGCTCGACGGCGCCGCGCCGCAGGAGGGCCATGGTGCCCACGCAGATCAGCCCGTTGGCGTCCTGCCGCGCGGGCACGATGGCCGCGTAGTACTGCTCGTACATGTGGAACACCGCCTCGTGCAGTGGCGAGGCGTGCCGGTCGCGGTAGTGCTGGGGGTTCTGCGTGAACGCGACCCGGGGGTCGTCCAGCCTTCGGGCGGCATCGGTCAGGAAGCCCGGTTCGACGTGGTAGTCGGCGTCCACGACGGCGAGGAGTTCCACCCAGTCGGGCAGTCGCCGGATGCCCTCGTTGAGGGCCCCCGCCTTGTGACCGGGCCAGTCGCGCAGCCGGAGGAAGGACACCCGGTCGCCGTGGCGGGCGCAGAACTCCGCCACGGGCCGCCAAGTCGCCTCCTCCGGTGTGTTGTTGTCGATGACCTGGATCGTCCAGCGGCCGGGGTAGTCCTGGGCGAGCAGCCGGCGGACGGTCTCGACGACCAGCTCCGGCGGCTCGTCGTGGGTGGGCACCTGGACACACACCCCCGGCCACGTCGGGGCGCCCGCCCGGCCGGACTTCCCGTCGGAGGGAGAGCCGGCCATGGGTTCCGCGACGCGGGGAGGCCGGCGGCCCAGGGCGAAGACGAGATCGAGGACGGATGCCGTCACCAACACCACCGGGACCACGCCGAGCACCCCGAGCGCCGTGACCGGCCCCGAGCAGAGCCCGGCCACGGCGACGAGACCCGCCTCGGCGACGCACACCACGTACGGCCACAGCCACCAGGGCCGTCCGGCCCGCAGGCCCGGCACCAGGGCCGCGGCGACGCAGGCGGCCATGGCCCAGCCGGCCGGGCCGTCGCCGTTGGCGACCAGCCAGGACACCCACGCCACCGCCGGGGCCAGGCCGAGCGCCCGGGCCGCCCGGTCGCGCCGGCGCCACCGGGGCTCAGCGCGCATCCGCGGGCCATCCCCACAGGTCGAGCCCGGCGAACGCCTCCGGGCCGTGCTCGGCCCACAACCGCTCGCACTCACCGACGTACCAGGTCTCGTGGTCGGGGTCGATCAGCTCCCGCCGGTACCCGTCCCACCAGGCGCCCGGCACCTTCGACCGCTTCATGTCCCGCTCGTCCAGCGCCCGCGAGTACTTCGCGTCGAGTTCCGCCACCGACTGGCGCCCGGGCCAGCGGGCCTGCTCGAACAGCTTGTACGCGCGGTGCTTCCACACCAGCCGTTTCCACGCCGCCCACTGGAGGTGCATCACGCCGCCCGCCCGGTGGGTGAGCACCGGGGTCGGGACCACACCGTCCAGCGCGCCCCTCGGCGCACGGTGGTGGTGCTGGTACCCGTCCCCTCGCTCCGGCGCCCAGTGCAAACCGTCCCGGTCGGCCACCGCCACCGAGACGAACGACCGGCACCACTCTGAGCCGTCGTCACGGAAATGATCCAGATCCCGCCAGACGGGGATCTGCGGCAGGTCCAGCACCTGGCCCGGGGCCAGCGCGGTGATCCACCCCCGCAGACGGGGAAGGAGATTCGCCGTCAGCACCTCGTCGGCGTCCACCAGACCCAGGTGCGTGCCGCCGGCCGCGCGCGCGAGCTCCAGGAGCCGCTGCCGCTGGTGCATCTCGTCCCAACGCGACGTGTCGGGCCAGGTCTCCGTCACGACCCTGCCCGGCCCGGCCTCCGCCGCCACCTCGGACACGATCCGGGACGTGGCGTCCGTGGACGCGTGTTCCAGCACCACGACGGTGTCGCACCACCGCAACGCCCCACGCAACGAACAGCCGAGCACCCAGGACTCGTTGCGCACCAGCATGCATCCGACGACCTTCGCGCGTCCCGCCGTCACGCGTCCGCTCCCTCCGCCAGGACACCGACGCGGTCCGCGCCCGCCTGCCCCCCGACCGGCACCTCGCGGGCGGCGTCGGTGCGCACCCGCCACGCCATCTCGTACCGCAGGAACGACTCCCACCTGACGCCGTCGGCGGGATCGAGGGGCAGCGCGGCCAACTGGGACGCGTAGGCCAGGACCGCGGCCTCCTTCACGGCCCGCTCCCGGGCCGACAGCGCCACGGACTCACCCACCGGGTCCCGCGCCGAGAGTCCCCGCACGGCCAGCTCGTTCTCCAGCCAGTAGTCCGGATCGAGGCAGGGCCTCGGCCCCTGGCCGCTCACCCAGGACGGCCAGCCGGCGAACAGCGCGTACGGCAGCTCCGCGTAGCACACGACGGCCGGCGGCACGACCGTCGACTCGACGGCGGTGAAGACCGCGTCCCGTACCGCCACATGGTCGGGATGGCCGCCGATCCCCGCCGGCACCCACACCTCGGACGCCGACCGCGCGAACTCCGCCAGCCGGGCCGCCAGGCCGGCCGGATCCGGCGGGGCGTCGCGATACTGGCCGTCCAGCTCGTCCAGCCGCCGGAAGGGCACGCCCAGCGTCCTCATCGCCGCGTCGTCCTCGGCCACCCGTTCCGCATGCCGACGCGCCGAGGACCGCGCCCGGGTCAGCCGGTCCCAGTGCGTCAGCGTCACGTGCGCGGGCGGCGCGCCCGCGAAGACCGTCACCACCTCGGAACCCGGCCGCATCAGCCGCACGGCAGCGGACAGCACGGCGTCGTCCATGTGGGGAGAGAACACCACGGTCGTCAATCGGCCCACCTCCGCCGGGGATTACAGCACGGGCGTGACGGATGCTCCGCGTCACGGATCCGGCGCGAGGGCCGCCCCTCCGCACGTCCTGAGGTGCCGTCGCGCTGCGTCGGCACGGGACCGAGGCGAGGTCGGCGCAACGTCTCCGCCGCCATGAACCTTCACTCGATCGAGGGCGTCCGGTCGGCCGTTTCCGCCCGGCCGGACTCAGCCGGTGCGGCCGGACCCGACCGGTGCGGCCGGACTCGACCGGTGCGGCGGGGGAAGACGGGTGACTCACCGCGCCGCGACGGCCGGAGCGGCTCACTCGGCGGCCGACGGGGGCGTGTGGTACGGGTGGCGTGCGCGGGTGGCGCGCCTCGAACGCTCCTACAACGGAGGGGGATCGGCTGCCTAGCATGTCTATTCGGGGGTCCCCTCCTACGGGTGGACGCGCCTCGCGGCACGCCGGCCCCGCCACCCGGGGCGCCGGGCCGGGAGACAGGAGCGCACGATGACCGACACGGGCGTGGTGAGGGCGGTCGAGCGCCGGCTCCGGGAGGCCCTCGCCGGCGAGGACGCCGCCACCCTCGACACCCCGGAAGCGCTGGCCGAGGCGGCCGGGCTCGCCGAGGCCGTGCTGACCGCGCACCCGCCCACCGGCGCCGGCCCGCCGCTCGAAGAGCTGCGCCCGCTGCGCCTGCTGGGCCTGTTTCACTGGTTCCGCTACCTCGGCCGGGACGAGGACGACCTCCGGCACCTCGACCGGGTGACCGCCGCCCGCTGCTTCGCCGCCCTCGGCGACCGGGCGCCGGACGGCGTCCCCGCGGAAGCCCTGCCGGACGTCGACTTCATCCGGGCGGCGGCCGGTCCGCACCCGCCCGCCGCCGACGGCACGACGGCCGCGATCCGCGCCCACCTGGAGACGCTCTTCGACGAACTGCGGCACCACCGCGACCGGATGGTCCTCGAAGGCTTCCTGCGCACCTTCTGTGCCCTCGTCGACCACCCCGCGTCCCGCCGCGCCGCCGACCACGACGACCTCCTGGACGACCTGGGCCGGGCCGTCCTGCTCGCCGCCGAACTCAACCCCGAGGGACGGCGGCAACTCGGCGTCGACATCGTCCGCGAACGCCTCCTGCGGGGCGACGACGACCCGTCGCGGCACACCCGCTACCGCCTGGTCCTCGCCCGGGCCCTCCAGGCCCGCTTCGTCCGCACCGGGGACTCCAGCCTCCTCGACACCGCCCTCCACGAGGCACGCCTGGCCGTCGAACGGCCGGCCCCGGCGGGAGACGTCAGACTGCGGCACGCCGCCGTGACGACCCTCGGCACGGTCCTGCGCCACCGGTACGAACGCTCCGGCTCGGTCGACGACCTGACCGAGGCCGTCGACTGCTTCGGCCTCGCCGTGCACATCGCCGTGGGCACCCCGCTGTACGGGGCGGCCCTGGCCAACTACTCCGACGCGCTGCGACTCCGCCACCCGGGCTCGGCACCCCGGCTCTCGCAGGCCGTGGACGCCGCCCGCGCCGCCCTCGCCACCGCCGCGCCCGGGGGCCGCGCCTGGCTCCGCTTCGCCTCCGTCCTCACCAACGCGCTCCGGATGCGGTTCGACGCGGCCGGCCGGCCGGCGGACCTCGACGAGGCCATAGAGCTGGGCCGGGCCTGCGTCCGGCTCAGCCGCCCGGACACCCCCGAGGGCGCGGTCTTCCGCACCAACCTCGTCAACTCGCTCCAGTACAGGGTGGCGGGGGACCCCGGCGGCCCTCCGGAGGCGGAGCCGCTCCGGCACGAGGCCGCCGGCCTGCTGAGGGAAGTGGTCACCTCCGCCGGGAGCCAGGCCCCGGTCCGGCTGGCCGCCGCCCGGGCATGGGGCCGGCTCGCCGCCGAGGTCCACGACCGGCCCGGCGCCGAGCGGGCGTACCGCGAGGCCCTGGCGATCCGCGGGGCGATGAGCCAGACACACCTGGAACCGGCCGACCGGGAGCGCGCGCTCACCCTCTTCGAGGACCTGGTGACCGACGCCGCCGCCGCGGCGCTGGAGGTGGGCGACCCGGCGGCGGCCGTGAGACGGCTGGAGGACGGGCGCGGCATCCTCCTCTCCCAGATGGCCGACGAGTGGGACCTCGAAGCGCTCGCCGGACACGACCCCGGCCTGGCGCACGAGGTCCGCGCCCTGGACCGCCGCCGCCACGAGACCGGCCCGCACCCGGGCGATCCCGACGACGATCCGGCCTACGCGGACACGCTGGGCCGGATCCGCCGCCTCCCCGGCTTCGAGCGCTTCCGGCGCCCCGCCCCCGCCGACCACCCGGCGGACGCGGGACCCGACCCCGTGGTACTGATCAACGTCAGCGTCCACCGTTCCGACGCCCTCGTCATCCGCGCCGGCGAGCCGGGCGGCGCCGGGGCCTTCCTCGGCCCGGACCGCGAGGGCGGCCGTGTCGAAGTCGTCCCGCTGCCCGGAGCCACACCGGCCGCGGTCGACGAGCAAGTGGCCCGCTGGTGGGACGAGTCCGGAGCCGGCCGGGACGGCCGGCTCCGGAGCGTACAGACCTGGCTCTGGCGGTACGTCGTCGGACCCGTGCTCGACCACCTCGGGTACGGGCGGCCGGTCAGCCCCGACACCGCCCGCTGGCCCCGGGTCCAGTGGTGCCCCACCGGCCGCCTCGCCCTGCTGCCCCTGCACGCGGCCCTCGACCCCGGCTCCGCCTCTGGGGCGTGCGCCGTCGACCGCGTCGTCTCCTCCTACACACCCACCCTGCGGATGCTGCGCCAGGCCGGCCGGCGCGCCGCCGAAAGCGCCCGCACCGAGGGTCGGTTGCTCACCGTCGCCATGGCACGGACGCCGGGGCAGAGCCGCCTGCACGACACGGTGGCGGCGGCGGGCCGGATCGCCGCCGCGTACGACGGCGAGACGCTGGTCGACGCCGGCGCCCGCGCGGCCGACGTGGAACGGGAGCTCGCCCGCCACGCGTGGGCCGTCCTGTGCGCGCACACCGAGGAGAACCCCGACGACCCCAGCGCCTCCGGGCTGCTGCTCCACGACGAACCGCTGCGCGTGGCCCGGATCAGGGCGCGGCGCTTCGGCAGCGGCCGGTTCGCCTGCCTGCTGCTCACCTGCCACGGCGGTTACGCGGGGAACAGGTACACCAACGAAGCGGCCCACTTGGGCGCGGCCTTCCAAGTGGCCGGTTATCCCCACGTGATCAGTTCGCTGATGCCGGCCTTCGACAACGCCGCCGCGAAAATCGCCCTGCACTTCTTCGACCTGGACCCGGCCGCACGGACCGAGACGACCGCCGGTGGGCACCGGAACGGGACGCCGCCCGTTCGCCGGCCCCCGGCGGCGGGCCCGGCGCGGCGCCGGATCGACCCCGCCCTCGCTCTGCACGACGCGGTGCGGAGCGTCCGGCGGAGCGCCCCGCGCAACCCGTTGATCTGGGCGCCCTACCTGCACTTCGGGCCCAGCCGGTCCGCCGCCGTCATCACCGCTTGAACAGCCGTACTGCGTGAACAGCCGCACTGCATGAACAGCCGTACTAGTTGAGAACCGTACCGACCGAGCGGCCTTACCGCGCGGAGGCACTGCTTGGAGGGCGGCACCGCTGGGGAGGCAGCACCGCTGGGGAGGCAGCACCGTCCGCGAGGGCGCATACCGCGTACGCCACCGCCTGTCGAGCGACACCGAGTGGAGGGAGTCACCGTGGGAGACCCGGACCCGGCCGAGGAGTGGGAGTACCTGCGCTCCGAGATCGTGGCCTACCTGTACCCGCCGGACCGCTGGGCGGCGGCGTCACCGGACACGTGGGCCCGGGCGGACGCCCAACTCGACCTGCTGGCCAACGCCTTCGCGCGGAGCGAACTGGAGCGGGCGCAGGACGCCTACGGGCACCTCCAGGAGATACTCTCCACGCGCATGGCCAAGGCGGCCCGGCCTCCCGATCCGGACGACCTGGTCGAACTGCCGGAGTCGACCCTCCTCCGGATGAACACCTTCATCAGGGACGTGGCGCCGTACCCGCCGGAGCCGGCCGGTCCGCCGGAGCCCGCCGACCCACCGCGGCCCGCCGATCCGCCCCGCCCGCCGGACCGCTCCGGCACGGGTTCCGGTGGCTGAGCCGGTCCTGCGCGGCCGGGCGCTCCTGGTCCTGGCCGCCGCCGCGCCGGAGGAGCCGCAGGCGGTCGCGGCGTTGCGGACGCTGTGGGAGCACTGCGGGGAGTTCGCCATGGACGTCCCTCCCGCCGGCTGGAACCTGGAGGCCGGCTTCCCGACCGGCCGGCAGCTCCGCGACGAACTCGCCCGCACCCGGGCCGGCGGGCCGCGGGTGATCCGTGCCCGCGAGCGGCCGAGGCCGGGGCCGGACGGCGGATCCTCCGTCCATCAGGCGTTCCTCTTCATCGAGCACGACGTCCTGGGGATGACCGTCATGCTGGCGCCGGGAGAGACCCCCGAGGCGGGGGAGACCGCCGACTGGGCGGAGCTGGACCGCCGCTGGTCCGCCCGGCGCACCACCCTGCCCACCGGTCGGCTCCTGTTCCACCACCGCGTCTACACCGCGCTGGCCGGGCCGCCCGGAGACCCGGGCGATCCCGGGGACCCCGACGTCCTGGCGACCGACGCGGGCGCGGCGGCCGCCGCCGACCGCCTCGCCCGGGACGTCCCCGGCGTACGGCCGGGTGCCTGGCAACAGCAGTGGCAGCGCACGGCCGAGGGCGCGCTGATCTGGCACCTCGGCACCGTCGGCGGACCGGCGTCCCCGGAGCGCCGCGTCGCCGCGCTCGTCGCCGCGGAGGGGGAGGACCGGCTGGACGCGTGGCTGTGGCAGCCCCGAGGACCGTACGCGGTCGCGCCGTTCGTCCGGTACACCGTGCACGTCGGCAAGATGCACCGCCAACTGGCGGCCTACCGCACGTCCCGCGACTTCGGCGCCCTGCACCGTGAACTGACCGACCGCGCCGACCGGCTGGCCCGGCTGCACAGGGACTTCACCGCCCGGGAATCCCCGGCGCTGTTCGACGAGTTGCTGCGGGCGCAGGGCCTGGTGAAGGACCTCCAGGTCGGCACGGCCGGGCTCGTCCGCACCCTGACCCTGCGGCGGTCGGCGCTGCGCACCGTGGAGATCGCGCTGTACAACATGGAGGACGCCGTCCCCTTACGCCCCTCGGAGGTCCGGCCGCACTCCCTCTTCGACACCGACCGCCGGGAGGGCGCGCGGTTCCGGCACGTCGTGGAGGACGACACGTGCTACCTCGGTGACCTGAGGGAGCAGGTGAGCGAGCTCGTCCGGATCACCGACACGACAGTGGCCGTCCAACTGGCCCGTCGCGAGCAGCGCATGACTCTGCTCCAGACCGCCTTCCTCGGTGCCGTGCTCACGGGGCTGACGGCCGTCCAGGCCCTCGGCTACCACGTACCGGCGCCGGGATATCTGCACGGCGCGGTGGTGACCGTTCTCGCGGTGCTGGCCTTCGCCCTTCCCCTGGCCGCCCACCGCAAGGCGACGGGCCGCGCGGCGGCCTCCGCTGGGCCGCTCACCCGGGTCGACACGGCCGTCTTCGCGGGCGCGGGCGCGGCGGGCGGCTGGCTGCTGACGGCGGTGGTGTCCTGGCGTCTGTGGTCGTCGGCGGCGGAGTGGTGGTGGTCGGTCATGGGCGCGGCGGGGGGAGCGCTGGTGGTGGGGGCGGGCGGATGGTGGCGGCGGCGGAGGGCCGGGTAGGGGGGCGTAGGGGGGCGCGTCGGGGGACCGGTGAGGGCGGGGGGCGCGCGGCGGCCCGGGGCGCGACCGAGGACGCGGCGAGGGAGGTGGCGAGGGGAGCCGCTTGGCGGCCGCCGGGCCCGTCCTCCCCGGGCGGCCTACCAATCCGCCCGCGGCGCACCGGGCGGTCGGCTGTCGGGCGGCACGCGACGTACCCGACGGCCCTACCGGGCGGCGTGCCCGGGCGGCCGGCGATGCCGCCGCCGGGCGCGGCCCAGGGCGGCGCTCAGCACAGACGCGGTCGGTGGCTGACAGCCCGCACGCCACTCTGTCACCCGAAGAGCTGGTGCTGCCGCGATCACCCGTCCAGCCCCAGGCAACGGCAGGCACGGCGGGCAGTGGACAGAGCGCGGTCCATCTCGGCCTGAGCGGGCCAGCCGTCCTCCGGGTGGGCGCAGCGGTTGCGTACCAGCCGCAGGTGTTCGAGATCGTGAAGGGCGAGGTCCGTGTGCCGGGCGAGATACGTGACGCACCGCTGCGGGCGGGCCCGGCGCTGCAGTACCCCCCAGGCGTACAGGAGTTCATGAAGTCCCTGGGGCGAGTGAAACGTGAGGGTCACGGCAGCTCCGGACACAGCGAGGCCGAGGCGCGAACGGTGCCTGGCCGGTCGGGTGGGATGCCTTGATTGCAAGGCCCGGCGCCGTCATTCGCCACTATTCCGTAGAAAGTTGGAGCACTTTGGATGGCGTTGAAGAGGACTGGAGCCCGTTGGACGGATGCCGCCACCTGTCCGGGCGGCCCGGTCTAGGCTGCGCTCCACCGACCGCCCGGGGAAAGGGCGGAGGAGTGCGGGAGGGGTACGGACGTGGTCGATAGCGAGGACGCGGCGGCGCAGGAGGGCGCGGTGCAGGAGCTCGCGCGGTACATGCGCGAGCTGTGGGTGAGGAACGGATCGCCCAGCTACGAGGACATCGTCAAGCGGGTCTGTAAGAACGACCCGTCCGCGTCGCTGTCCAAGAGCACCTTGACGCACGTCTTCAACGGCCGCGGCTTGCCACACCGCAGGAACATCGAGGCCGTCGCCCGGGCGCTCGGCGACCAGGCGGCCGCGACCGAAGCACTGCGGATGTGGGACACGGCGCGCAGGCAGCGCAACGAAGCCGCGGCCGCCGGCCGCACGGTGAAAACGGCGAGAACAGCGAGAGCGGAGACAGAGGGGGCCCCGAACGACGCCGCGCCGGCCGGGGGTCCCGGCACCGGCCGGCGTCGGCTCGTGCCCAGGAAGGTGACCACCGTCGCCGCGGTCGTATTGCTTGCCGCGGGCGCCGGCATCTGGTGGATGACCGATCACCAGGCCCCGGCAAAGGCCGCCGACGGCCGTACCGGTGCCTCGGCGGCGTCCGCCGCCGGGCACGGACGACCCGCTCCCCTGTCGTCGGCAGCCGGCGCGTCGCCGGACGGACCGGTCTGGACGGGCAAGTCGCCCCTGGCCGTGCGCGCCGCATGGTCCGACGACGTGTGCGGCCCGACCATCTGGTACGACGGCCCGGCGGAGCGGTACTTCACCGCGTGGAAGAACCACACGAAGGACGCGACGGCGAAGGAGTTCGTCAGTGACCAGTACAGTCCGCCGGTGGCCATGACGGTGCAGGGCCGCACCGAGGAGTCGGTGATTCTCACGGGCGTGGAGGTCACGGTTGTACGCAGCGCTCCTGCGCCGACCCGAGGCGTCGTCATCAACACCGCGTACGGCTGCGGTGGGGAGCAGCCCCAGCGGCCGTTCACCGCGGACTTCGCTCGCCGGCCGGTGAAGGTGACCGCCGACGCCGGCCAGGACAACGACGGCAAAGCGATCCCGCCGGTGCGCTTCCCCTTCAAGGTCAGCCTCACCGACCCCGAGGACTTCGTCATCCACGCGAAGAACACCACCGGCGACTGCGCGTTCGCGATCACCCTGCACTGGGTCGCCGACGGCAAGGCCGGCACCACGACCCTGGACAACGGCGGCAAAGGCTTCCGTCTCATCAAGACCACGTCACTGCCGGCCTACCGGTTCAACGGGGACATGGAACGGCCCGGCCTCGTACGCGTCCCGTCGATCTGACGAAGTCCCGCCGAGCTTCGCCCTGTCACCCGCGATCGGCGCAAGCGGCCGGGCCTTCCACGCCTCGGTCCAGATGCGGCCGCATCCCAGGTCGGCCAGGTGCGCGAAGACGGTCCCCACCCCTGATGCACGGCCCTGAAGGCCACACTGACCCCTGCTGGCCGGCAAGGGGGCCAGTGTGACAGGTCGCCCTGACCTCCCATCAGGTTGACATCGAGCTGGGCTCAAGGGGTACGACAAGGGCCCCGCCGATGCGAGGCCGCTTCCCAGGGCGCGGTCGCGGGTCGGGTCGCTCACCCTCGCAGTCTGCCGCGCCGCCCGTCCGACGGCCGCGCCCTGGGTGCTGTGCGGCCGTCAGACGCCGTGCGAGCCCGGCTCAGAAGAACCGGTGGATGCCGCCGTGAAGGTCTTCGTCGAAGATGGCGGCCCCGTCGCCGGCGCGCTCACCGCCGATCACGACGCTGCCGGTGATCTGGTCGCCGGTGCCAAGGTGAACGGCATGAGCAGGCCGCGAAGTACGCGGTGTACGGCAGGGCGTCGGTTGCCGTGACCCTCGGCGCGGAGCTGAGCGACGGGGTGTGGGAACTGTAGGCCGCACCCCATCGCTGAGGGCGGCTCTACCGCCGGCCATGGGCCGAACCGGCGGAGCCCTGCCCGTCGGCCGGGCCTCGCCGGATAGATGGTTGAGCCCGGCCGGCGTGGCCGGCCTCCGGCCTCGGGACCTGTCACCAGTGGGTCAGGTCCACGGCGCGGGAACAGTGCGGATCGGAGTCGTCCGCTGTCCACCGTTCCTCTTCGGTGATCAGGGAGGGCAGGGCCGCGGTCAAGGCAGTGATGGCACCGGACAGACACACATCGGCGGCCACCACACCGGGGGTCTCCGTCGTGTCGAGGTAGAGACGGAACCGGTCCTGCCCCGTGAAGAGGAAGCCGCGTAGACGTGTGCTCGACTGCTCCTTTGCGAAAGGGCAAGCGATGGTGCGAAGAATCCTCAACGCATTGTCGTCCGGGGTGTCGGCGACTGGTTCCACGTCAGTCTGCTCCACGCGGACGAGCATCATGCCCATCACCGTGCTGACACGATCGCTGGAGTGGAACCGGGTACCTGTGAGCACGGAGCGCAGGATTCCGATGATGTCGTAAGCGGTCAGCAGCCCATCGTCCGCCCGCAAGGGGATCTCGTAAGCGATCAGCTCGTCCGGTACGCAGGTGTGCTCACCTCCTGTGACGATGCGGATGGCCTCGGCCGACGGTGGTACGGGGAGGATGCCTCGGATGAACTGAGCACCGGCAAGAGGGGCGTGGATGTGGTGGAGCAGCAGGCGGGTGACGTCCGCCTGCTGGTCTGCGATCTCTTCATGCATAGTGGTCACTCGTTGAGCCGGTTGGGGCACTTGTTCATGCCCTTGCAGTAGGCGGTAATGACGCCGATCTTCTGTCCGGCGCCTGCATCGTAGCGGCCGTCGGCGGTCTTGCGGGGGTACTGGACGATGACGATGATCCTGACGTGGCGGCCTCCGTTGATGGCGTCACCCCAGTATTCGAGCCGGTCGCCGTTCTTCTTGTCGACCTTGCCGGATATGGCGGCGTTGACGGCCCTACACGTCTTGATTTTGTGCGGTCCGGAGAAGTGGTTCCAGCCGAGTTCGGAGTTGCCGAACCGTGTAGGTACCTTCCTGCCGTCCGGGTCGGTCTGCCGGCACTTGACTCGCGTGTTCCAGGAGGGCCCTGCGTGCGCGGGTGCCGCGATGGTGGCGAAGAGGGCGGTCGCCGCGATGGTGGCGAAGAGGGCGGTCGCCGCGATGGTTGTCACCGATAACGCTGCGATCTTCTTCGTTACTCGACCATGACGCCTTCCCTCATGGGGAGTCGAGCAGGTTTCGCGACAGGGGGCGGCGGTGGGGAAGGAGTGGCTTGGGCTTAGGGAGGGGCACACGCTCGCGTCAGTGGTGATCTGCGGATTCGCGCTGCTCCAGCGACCGCGCGAGAAGGACTTCGGATCGCCTGAACGACCCCTGAAACCGTGGCAGTTTCCGAGCCCAAGGCTGTGTTCCATGTGGTGAGGCGGATCGCGTCCGTCACGGCGGGCCGGTGCCGGAGAGGGCGGCCACCGTGGCGGCGAGCGGCCTGCCGCGCGGCGCGGAGCGCGACACGGGCGAGATCCACGCCTTACGACCGTGAGTTGGGGGCCATCAGGCCACATCCCCGGCGGAGTCTGGATTCGGTGGCGGGCGCACACGCTGCGGGTCGGCAGCGTCTGTCGGCCGCACGGCCCGCCGCGGCGGGCCCGGCCCGGGCAGAGCAGCGGTTGTTGCTCGCGGAAGGGACACGCCTGGCCGGAGTCGGAGTCGAGGAGCGTGCCGTCGTCGCACCGTACTTCGCCGCACTGCCAACGCTGCGGCAGGCCCCGGCCGATCAGCCATCCCATCGGGTTCCGGATCGGCCTGCCGAGGCGCATCTGCTCCTCCAGGCGGCGGGCGAGCCGGTCCGCGAGGACCTGCGCGCGTCCGACGGACTGGTGAAGCCGCGCAGCCGGGCCGGCTCCCGACGGACCGCCGTCTCCACCAGGCGGCGGGTGGGACGGTTGCGGGACGGCCGGAGTGTCAGCAGGCCTCGTGGGTCAGTGCGTCGCGGACTTCGGCGATCCGCACCTCGAGGTCGCGGTAGAGGTCGGTGACCTTGCGGCCCTCCACGTCCACGAGGCCGGCGTCCAGGTCGCGCAGCCGGTCCTCGGCGGCGTGCAACCGGGCCTCCAGGGTGAACCGGCCCGTCGCGCCGCCGGGCCGGGCGAGTTCGGCGCGGGCGGCGGCGAGGGAGGCGTGGATGCGCTCGCGGATCGGAGCGATCTTCCCGGGCAGGGCCACCAGATTGTCCCGCAGGTCGACGAACGCGTCGTGCGTGGCCGTGAGGGAGTCGAGCAGTCCCTCGGCGTCCTCGGCGAGCCCGTGGAACTGCGCGGCCGCTTCGTCGAGCGCCAAGGCGTCCTCGGTTTCGGGGTGACGCCAGAGGTCGCGCGCCTCCTCGTAGTGGATCCGCGCCTCCCGCCAGGGTTCCAGCGCCTGCTGGGCCGACGCGAGATGGGCCTGCAAGGCCTTCACCGGTACACCGTCACCGCGACCGAGCAGCAAGTGGATCTCCGCCAGGGTCCCCTCGAAGCGCGCGAGCTCGCGGTCGAGCCGTGCGTACGTCTGCCCCGCCCGCTCCATCGCGTCCATCAGCTCCGCGAGGGCCGCCGCCTCGAGCCGACCGTACGCCTTGCGCCGCCGCCCCCACATGACCGTCTCCCTTTCGACCCGACAGGACATCAAAATCCCATGAACAGCGCTCTTGTGTTCGACTACTGCAAGAGCGTACGGCGTCGGGCGAGATCACCTGCACCGGCGGCGCCGAGTCCCGGTACTCCCAGCGGGCCGACCGCTCGAGGCCGTCCGGAAAGGCCGCCGCCGCGCTGGCGATGGCGTCCCCTTTCCGGCTGCGGTCCTGCCCGGCCGTGGCGCCGGCCCGGGCCGACAGCACGGGCACGTCGCTGGTCCTGCGGTCGGCAATCGCCTGCCGCAGCTCGCCGAACAGGGAACACCGCCGTTCAGCGAGACGCTCCAAGTGCTGCGACAGCCACGCCCGGGACTCTTCCAAGGCGGCCGCCGCGGCCTGGTCGCGTTCTATCCCTGGGCATCTACATGGAGGTCACCGCCCGCAAGCCCGGGATCAGGGGATTCACTCCGATCCCGAAACGGCGGGCAGTCGAGCGGCCCTACGGCCGGCTCATGCTCCGCCGCCGCCTGGCCCGCGACTGCGAAACCTGCCGCCACCCGCTCCGAAGCGGTGATCCACCTCGCCATGACCGACCTCATGGCTCGCCGCCTCACCGGCGGGAACACCCTCTCCTGACACCGCCCGAAGAAGGCTGCTCAACAGTCCATCTCGGGACGAGACATGCGGCGACAACGACCTCTCAGGCGAGGTTGTCCGCGACGCGGCGGAGCACGGAGACCGCCACCTCGTACTCCTCCTCCGGGATGTCCCCGACGAGCTCCGCGCGCACTCGCGCCATGTGGTCCTTCGCCGTCCCGAGGCCCGCGCGGCCCCGGTCCGTGAGGGTCAGGCGGCCGTCCGCGTCACCGATGAGCCAGCCCCGGTGGAGGAGTGCGTCGGCGGCGAGGGTCATCACCTCGGCGCCCATGCCGTACGGCACGTTCACGGCACGGATTTCTTCCCTGCTCAGGCCGTGCTCGGCCCGGACGATGTTGTTGAGTGCCCACCACTGGGGCTGGGTCAGGTCGATGTGCGCCAGGGCGGCCTGCGAGTGCCGCAGGATCGCCTCGGTGGCGTGCCACGCGACGAGGGCGATGGGGGGCTGGCCGGGCGGGGTGGTGCCGGTTCGGGGGATGCTCGTGGTGCTGTTTCGCGAGGTGCCGACGTTCGTCATGATCAAGAAGCTAGGACCTCAAGTGCGGTTGAGGTCAAGGTCGGTATCGGTCGTGGCCCGCCCCGGATCCAGGGATTCGTCGCAACGCGCCGTCCTCCGGTCGGCCTTGTGGTCCTCGGGCCCTGCCGACGTGTGCGAACCGCGTGACCTCGGCGTCGTCCGGCCGTTTTCATGGCGATGGGTCGAGAACCGGATGTATCCGTGCAACGCACATGTGTCGTAACGGTGGTTGGGGCCGGCCCCAGTGGCCTGGCGGTCGCCGCGATGCTGCGCCGTGCCGGGGTTTCCACGGTGGTGCTGGAGCGGGGCGAGCGGGTGGGAAAGAGCTGGGCCGACCACTACGACCATCTCAGGCTGCACACGGTGCGGGGTGCGTCGCGGCTTCCCGGCCTGGGGCTCCCGCGTGAGTACGGCCCCTGGGTCGGCCGGGACGACTTCCTGCGCTACCTGGAGCGCTACCGCGAGCACCACCGGCTTCCGGTGCGCCTGCGGACCACGGTGGAGCGTATCGAGCCGGGCCGCGCCGGGGCGGTGGAGCGGTGGCGGGTGCACACCGGCGACGGCGTGGTCGCGGCACGGGCGGTGGTGGTGGCCACCGGGCGCTGTCACACCCCTCATCTGCCGGACTGGCCCGGCCGGCAGGAGTACCGCGGCCGTCTGCTGCACGCGGCTCACTACCGCGGCCCCACCCTCTACCGTGGCAGCTCGGTGCTCGTGGTGGGCGCCGGGAACAGCGGCACGGAGATCGCGAGCGTACTGGCGGGCGCGGGGGCCGACCGGGTGTGGCTGTCCTTCCGCACTCCTCCGAACATCCTGCCGCGCGACTCCAGCCGCTGGCACCTGCTCGGACGCCTGACGGAGTCCCTGCCCCTGGCCTTGCGGGACCGCTCGGCGCTGTTCACCCAGCGCTGCTCGGTGCCCGATCTGACGCCCTTCGGCATTCCCCGGCCCCGCCAGGGGCCCTTCACCCGCAACGCGGAGGAGGGCAACAACCCGGTGCTCGACCACGGGTTCGTGGAGGCCGTGCGGGCCGGCCGGGTCCTGCCGGTGGCGGCGGTGACCGGCTTCGACAGCGACCGGGTGGTCCTGGCCGACGGCACCCGTTTGCGCCCCGACGTCGTCATCGCCGCCACCGGCTACCGCACGGGCCTCGAACGACTGCTGCCGGACCTGGACGTGCTCGACGCCTCGGGCCGACCCGTCGTCCACGGCGCGAAGACCTCCTCCGCCGCCCCGCACCTGTACTTCGCGGGCTTCACCAATCCTCTCGGCGGCGCCTTGCACCAGGCGCGGGTGGAAGCACGCGCGATCGCCCGGAGCATCGTGGCCGACACCCCACGGGTGCCCGGGCCACGCCGCACGTCCGGTCCGGGCCGGAGCCGACCCGGACCGGACCGGGGACGAGGGACGCCCGAGGCCCGGTGAGCCAAGGCGCGCCACGCCACGTCGCGCCATGTCGCACCACGGCCCGGCACCCCACCGCATCGCAGCGCCGGGGGCGGGCGGCGTACGCCGGGTGGGGAGCCTCGCGGCGAGTGAGAGGCCGAAGGGCGGTCCCGGCGCGGTGGGCTGGGGGTGACACCTTCTTCCGTGCTCGTGACACCGCCGCCGTTACAGCTCGCAGGCGTGACCCGTCCGGAGGCCTGTCCCGGCTGCCGGCCCGTCCTGTCTGCCGGTCAGTGGGACGGAGGAGAGAGAGGACCCCACGCACGCACCCCGCTCGGCGGCCGACGGCGTGCCCGGTGAGCCGTCGGGGGCCGACGATCCCCCCTGCGCCTCGTTCTGGAACCCGCGCACCTTGCTGGAGTGGCATCCCGGAACGGACGTGGGCGCGGTGTTCAACTGCTCGCGGACCTCACCGCGCGGCCGTGCCCGACGGCTTCCGGTCGGGGCCGGGCTCAGGGCTGCCAGGTCTCGGTGGCGTACTTGCTCATCACCTCGGCGATGTCGGCGGGGTCGAGGCCGTCGGGGCCGGGCTTGAGGCGCTGGAGGTCGCGGAAGTACTCGATGTACAGGTCGGGGGTGGAGGTGAACAGGATGCTCGCGTCCTGGTCGGCATCGGGGTTGCCGAAGGTGTGCGGGGTGCCGATGGGGGCGGTGACCAGTTGGCCGGGTCCGACGCGGTGGGTGTCGCGACCGGAGGTGAAGTCGACGGTGCCGGAGAGGACGAAGAAGGTCTCCTCGTGCTCGCGGTGCAGGTGCTGCGGCGGGCCGGAGAAGCCGGGGGCGAGCCAGAGCTCGGCGATCCCGAGGCGCTTGTTCGTGCGGGAGCCGTCCTCCAGGATGCGAACCCGGGTCGATCCCATGTCGAGGAGGTCACCGTCGCTCTCGGTGACGAGGTTGATGGTCATGGCCGAGGACCTCTTTCGTGCGTGGTCTGACCGGATAATGCTCAGTTTGTGCCGGTGGGGGATGGTCGGCGCGATGGGGGCGCGGGTCGTTTGCCACGGGCCGCACGGGCCGCACGGGCCGCACGGGCCGCAGGGGCCGCAGGAGCCGGAGGGCAGGGCACGGACTTCCACGCTAATGGCCCGCGAAGAGTGGTTTCCCTGAGGAAAGTGCTCGGCAGTGGACGTGAAACGGCAGGTCGGAGCGGTGGGAAACGGGGGCCGGCGCGCCCCGCCCCCGCCCACCCCGGTTCAGGCTTGAGCCTTCACCCTTCAGCCCAGGCTTCTTCCTCGGCGCGTGCCGCGTCGTAGGCGCGGCGGGCGGCTTCGACGCCGCCCAGGTGAGCCTCGCCCCAGGCGGTGAGGGCCTGGAAGACGGGGGTGAGGGTGCGCCCGAGATCGGTGAGCGTGTACTCGACGCGTGGGGGGGATGTCGGGGTGGTACGTGCGGGTGATCAGGCCGTCCCGTTCGAGCTGCCGCAGACGGCTGGTGAGGATCTTCGGGGTGATCTCGGGGATCAGGCGTTGCAGGGCGTTGAAACGCAGGGTGCCGTGGTGACCGAGGGTTCACAGGATGGGAGTGGTCCAGCGGCTGAAGATGATGTCGCCGACCGGGCTGACGGGGCAGGCGACCACGGCCTCGCTGGGCCGGCCGGCGGAGTCGCGAGCGGGCCGGGGGCTTGGCTCGGGGTGGCGGGGCATGAGAGTGGCTCCGGGAAGGGTGCAGAGGCGGGGGCGGCCGCCTGTCGCCATGGCGGGCGGGCGGGCGGTGGCCGGGTCGGCGGGCGGTGACGGCGCTTGAGGTCCGCGAGGGTCGGCGGGCCCGACCGTTCGGGAACCCCGTCGGCGTCCTGGCGCTGTCGCGACGCCCGACCGGCGCTTTCCTCTAGGAAACCACTTTCCTGGAGCTAGTAGCGTGGGGAATGCGCTGTGGGCGTCACACCGCGCAGGCCGGTTCAGCCCGTCGACCCGTCGACCCGTCGCCCGTCGATGCGACAGGTGGCGGCGGCTGCATCGGGACCGCGTCTCGCGCGGTGCAGCGCCCGTCGTGTGTCACGTCACGTCACGCCGCGCCCCCCGGGCGCCCGGACGCCGGGCGGGTGAACAGCGCGCCCAGCCCGACCGGACGGGGCCGTCCACCGGGCAGGCACCAAGAGCACCAGCACCAGCACCGGCATCAGCCCCCCGTACCACCCTGCCCGCTCGCCCACCCTGCCCACTCGATGAAGGAGCTCCCCATGCCTCAGGCGATTCGTTTCTCCGACTACGGCGACGCCGACGTCCTGCACCTGACGGACATTCCGCTGCCCGAGCCGGGCCCCGGCCAGGTACGCGTCGCCGTCAGGGCCGTCGGCGTCAACGGCATCGACTGGAAGATCCGCAAGGGTCTCTTCGGCGACGGCCGGCCCCTGGCCTCGCCGCTCGGCACCGGCAGCGAGCTGTCCGGACTCGTCGACGCCGTCGGCGAGGGCGTCACCCGGTGGCGGGCGGGGCAGGCCGTCTTCGGCCGTTCCGCCTTCCGCAGCGCCGCCGCCACCCACGATCTGGCCGACGCCGACGACCTCATCGCCAAACCCGACCGGCTCACCTTCGAGCAGGCCGCCGCCCTGCCCATCGCCGTCGAGACCGCCCACCGCGCGCTGAACGAACTCGGTGTCACCGCCGGGCAGACCCTGCTCGTCCACGCCGCCGCCGGGGGCGTCGGGCTGACCGCCACCCAACTCGCCGTCGCCCGCGGTGTCACAGTCATCGGCACCGCCGGGCCGGGCAACCACCCCTTCCTGCGGCAGATCGGCGCGATTCCCGTCACCTACGGCGAGGGCCTCGTCGACCGTGTCCGTGCCACCGCACCCCAGGGCGTCGACGCCGTCCTCGACGCCTCCGGCCGTGGCGTCCTGCCCGACTCCCTCACCCTCACCGGCACTCCGGACGCCGTCCTGACCATCGCCGACCCCACCGCCGCCGACCACGGCGTCCGCTGCTCCGCCACCCCCGGCCCCCTGGCGCCCGCCTTCGACGAAGCGCTTCCCCTGCTCGACGACGGCCGGCTCCGTATGCCGATCGACAGCGTCTACCCCCTCAGCCGCACCGCCGACGCCCAACGCCACAGCGAAAAAGGCCACCTCCAAGGAAAGATCGTCATCACGGTCGACGGCTGACGAGGATGGGCACGGCCCGGTTCGTCACAGCGGGCGCACGGCCGGGCCCCGGCACCGGGCGGAGTGGCAGATGCCCCTCCGCCTTCCCACGAGGGGGATGCCGTGCCGGCCGGGCCTTTCTCAACGAAGGGCGGTGACCGCGCTGTCCAGCCCGAGGCCCTGACGGATCGCGATCTCCACGGGCGAGTACGCGCCGTCGGCCCGTTCCAGTTCGTACGGCGCGGCCGGCAGCAGCGGCGGCTGGGTCATGAAGCGCGGGCGCACCCCGTGGTGCGGCTGTGCCGAGTGCACCAGGAACGGGTGACAGAGGAAGACGTCGCCCGGGGAGCCGGTGGCGAAGGCGAGCGGCCGGTGGTCGGAGGCCGCCACCACTTCGGGCGCGATGGCCAGCCCACTGGCCCCGTCCTCCCCGTACTTCTCCAGCACCTTCGGCACGTCGAGGTGCGAGCCGACCCGGATCCGGGTCGGGGCGTCCTCCTCGCGCACCTCGCTGAAGAGGAACAGCATCAGCAACGCCCGGCCCCGGGAGCGCAGATTGGTGAAATACCAGCTCTCGCCCTCCGGCATGTAACTGCCCTCGATGTGCCACCCCGCGTCGTCCGGCTCCTCCTCGTGCGGGAAGCGCAGCGGGAACGTGCCCAGTGAGTAGCGCGGCTCCCAGCGTCCCGGGCCGACGAGCAGGTCGTACGCGTGGTGCAGCTCGGGTGAGTTGGGTGCGGCGGCGAAGGGTCCCTGCCCCATGCCGGCCACCCAGTGCACGGGCCGCGTCCACGTCGACGGGTCGTCCGGGTCGCAGCCCGTCTCCCGCCACAGCAACCGCGCGCAGTCCGCGGCCACCCGAGGCGCGACGGCGCCTTCCAACTTCACGAAGCCGTCACTGAGGAAGCGGGATACCAAGGTCTTGTCATCCATGCCCCCATCGTGCGGCGCCCCCGGCCCCGCCCACCCGACATTCCCCGCACCGTCTTTGTCGGGTGCCGCCGGGCTTCCGGGACGCTGTCGCCGTGGTCAGGGGCCTGCGGGGCGGCGGCCGCCCGTGGCGACGCGGGAGCGGGCGCGAACCGCCGTGAACGGTCGCGCACGACGCCCGTGCGCGGGCGGTGCCCACTTCGCGGCAGGCCTCCCGCCGGGGCTGGACCGCCGCCCCGCCGGGTAGGCATCAGGACGAAGGGGAAGCGCCGGGACGTTCCCTGTACCTCGCTCCCCGTACCCCTGCGCCGCTCGCCCCACCCCTGTCCCGTATCCCGAACCGGCCGCGATCGACCTGCGAAGGCGGTGCTCGATGCTCGTGTCGTCCACTGAGGGGCGTCTCCCCGTCGTGCCTCTGCACCGAGTGGTGGCCCAGGTGGTGGCGAACGGTCCGTTGGGTCTGATGGAGGAGACGAGCCGGCAGGCGCGGGGCGAGGTGGTGCGGCTGGGGCTGGGGCCTTTCCGGCCGTTGCTGGTCACCCACCCCGAGCACCTGCGGCACGTGCTGCGCGACGGTGCGGAGAACTACGTCCGCGGGACCGCGATGTGGAACGCGCTGGGCCGGCTGACCGGACAGGGCATCGCGGGGGAGGGGCCGGGGTGGCTGGCCAGCCGCGACGCGTTGCGCAAGGCGATGTCCGGCACCTACTTGCAGCAGGTGGGCGCGACCATCGCCGATGCCGTCGAAGGGGCGGTGGCGGAGTTGGCCGCCCGGGCGGAGCACGGGCCGGTGGACGCGGTGGCGGAGATGACCCGCCTGGTGCACCGGGTCATCAACCCGGTCTTCTTCGCCTCCCGCATCAGCGCCGCCCAGTGCGACCGGCTCGGTGGGGAGGTGGCCGGCGCGCTGGGTTCGCTGTTGTGGCGGATGGCGATGCCGTTCGTCCCGCACTGGGTTCCCGTGCCGGGGGACCGGGCGTTCGCCCGCGCGACGGCCGTCATCAAGGGCATCCTGCTGCCGGTCATCGAGCGGGCCCGGCGCGCGGAGTACGACGGCCCCGACCTGATGAGCGCCTTGCTGCGGGCCCGGGACGCCCAGGGGCGGCCGCTCGGCGACGAACACGTCCGGCAGGACATCGTGGCCCTGTTCGTGGCCGGTTCGGAATCCAGCGCGCTCACGCTCACCTGGGCGTGGGTGGTGCTCTCCCGCCACCCGGACGTCGCGGCCCGCATCCGCCGGGAGGCCGACGAGGTGCTGGCCGGCGGGCCGCCGAGGGCCGAGCACGCGCGGCGCCTGGTGTACACGCAGCGGGTGCTGGCCGAGGTGATGCGGCTGTACTCCATGGCCTGGGCGGTGCCCCGGGTCGCCCGACAGGACGACCGGCTCGGCCGGGTCCCGGTGCCGGCCGGCACGACCCTCGTCGTCTCCCCGTACCTGACGCACCGGCTGGACGCCTTCTGGCCCGATCCGCTGCGCTTCGAACCCGGCCGGTTCGAGAGGAGCGCCGTACGGGAACGCCACCCGCTGGCCTACCTGCCGTTCGGCGACGGCGCCCACCAGTGCGTGGGCCAGGCCTTCTTCACCCTGGAGGCGACGCTCGTACTGGCCGCCGTATCGAGCCGGTACGACGTGCGCGTGCTCGGTGATCCCCGGCCCCGCCTGGCCGTGGCCCTGCCCCCCGACCGGCCCGTCGGCCTCACCCTCACACCGCGTGCCCGCTGAAGGACGTGTCCGCGGAGGGGCCTGCCCGCGGAGGGGCGTGCCCGCTGAGGGTCGTACCCGGTGAAGGAAGGGCGCCGCCCAGCTCGCGAGGGCCGTGCCGTCCGCCCGGTCAGTCGAATCCGGGGATCTCCCACAGCCAGGACAGGGACGCGATGCCGGGAGGCCCGGTGGGCGGGGCGGTGCCGGTGAAGGACCCGGTGGTGACCACGGCCCCCGGGTGGCGGCCGTCCGGGTCGCTGTAACGCCCGGCGCGCAGGCCCCACTCCACGTTGCCCCTGAGCAAGGTCGACAGGTGCCCGAGATGCCGCCGCAGCGGCCCGCTCGCCGTGGGCAGGACCTGCTCGCGCAGGTGCGCGAACCGGGCCGTGAGACGGTTGGTCAGCGCCGCGGCGGCCTCCAGCGCCTGGTGTACCGGCAGTCCCCGCTCCTGGGCCAGGATGTCCACCAGGTTCAGCAGGCAGCCGGTGGCGTGCGCGCTGCGCGCGGCCAGCCACCGCTCCTTGCCGTAGGAGAACAGGTCGTCGTCGAAGGCCGCCGTGGTGAACGCCAGCTCGCGCAAAGCCCGTACGGCAGGGGAGGCCGCCTCCCGCTCCGGGATCTCCGCGCCGTCGACGATCTCCGCCCAGTCGAGTGTGACCGGGCCCGCGGCGGTGTGCTGCCGCATGTGCGCGTAGTCGTTCAGCGCGGGCGTCCGGCACCCGGCCCGGCACGCGAACTCCCACAGCACGGCGTGGAACCAACCCCGGTGATCCTCGATCACCCGCGCCCACTGCACGTCGGTACTCCGGGCACGGCCGCGCTCGGCCAGATCGCGCACGGCGGCCAGCAGGGCGTCCCCGGGCGGGCCCATCACCGCGTGCGGCACCTGCAGCACCCGCAGGACCCGTGAGGCCACCGTCGCGAAGTCACCCGGGCGCGTACTGGCCGCGCCCTCGTCACAGTGGGCGTCGTCGAAGGCGAACATCAGCGTGCACCAGTCCACCGCCAACTGCAGTCGCCCGGCCGGCGCCCGGGGCATGATGCGCCCGTAGAACTCGCCGCAATCGTTGTTGAGCATCCGCGACCGCTCGGGCTCGCGCCGGCCCAGCCCGAAACCGTTGAGCCAGCGCCCTCCCCGCTCCGTCATCCGCCCGGCATCGGGATGCGCGGGCGAGTCGAACGGACAGTAGCGGGGCGCGAGCACCACCCGCACCCGCGCGCCGTCCTCCTCCCACACCACCTGCGCCACCGCCATGCGACACCTCCCACAGCCCGTTCCTTCCGGATGACTACCCGGCTGCGCGGCGCCCGCGGGGGAACCCGCTGTCGCACACCCGAGCGGTCGCACGTCGGTGCCGTCGGTGAGGCGCCGCGGAGGACGGCGTCCGCCCGGAGCCAGCGGCGGGTACCGCGCGGGGCCGACGCGTCAGTGCGCCGCCCCCGCCGCGCTCCGGACGGCGGTGTGGACGGCTCGGGCGAGGCGGGAGCCCCACAGGGAGCGGGGGCCGGCGAAGGCGTGGGGCTCCTCACCGGGGCTCGGGACGCGTGCGGCGACGCAGACCGCGTCGGTGGGGGTGCCGGAGCAGTCGAAGCCGGCGTCGAGCAGGGCCTGCACCTTGGCCTCGGTGGCCGTGGCCACGGCGTTGACCAGTGCCGCGTCGGTCAGCGGGGCCGGGACGGCGAGGACGATGTTGACGGTGCCGGGCCGGGGGACGGCGCTCGTGCCGTCGGCGGGCGAGGCGGCCCAGCCCCGTACGCCGAGCCCCGCGGTGGCGAACGCCTCGGCGCCGCCGTCGCGCGCGTGGCCGTGGGCCCGGACGTCGGCGGCCGTGATCAGCCCGACGCCGGGCCCGCGCACGCCCGCCCCGGCGGCCAGGGCGGTGAGGTGCCGGTCCGGGTCGGTGCGCCGGTAGCCGTGCGCAACCTGGGCGTTGAGGACCCAGGCACGCTCGCCGATGCCGCCGCCGAGCACCGCGCTGCTGACCATCCGCCACCCGGGGCCCGCACGCCACAGCAGGGCGTGCAGTCTCTCGCCGTCCTCGACGCGGGACAGGCACTCCACCGGCAGCGGGCCGCCGACGGCGCGGGGCGGGGGGACGACAGCGTTCACCGGGAGGGCGCTCCTCTGGGGACGGCAGGGGTGGGGGGAGTGGTGGGGGCGATGGGGGCCAGGTGATCGTATGACGGGTGGTGTGGGCCGTCCTCCGCCGGCCGGTGCGCGCTCGCTTCCGCGCCTTCACCCACGTCCGGCTCCGGGGCGGAGGTCACGCCCGGTGGGCCACTGCGTAGACTTCGTGGCGAGGGGACCTTCCCCTCCGCCCGCGCCGTGTCGAAGCCGGGGGACGGCAGGTGGCCGGCGGACGTCGTGAGGAGACCGAGGGTGGAGACCCCACACGCGGTGGGCGGGGCCGACGGCCCGGAGGGGCCCGCGCGGGCCGCGTTGGAGGTGGGCCCGTTGCCCGGCCGTCCAGGGATACGCGCCAGAGGCGAGATCAGCGTGATCACCCGCCCGTCCTGGGAAGCGGCCCTGACCGAGCTGGCCCGGCGGCACGGGGACGTGTCGTACGTGGAACTGTCGGGGGCCGAGTTCCTCGACGTGGGCGGGGTGACGGCGCTCGCGGTCACGGCCCTGCGCCTGCCCGCCGGGAGGATCGTGGTGGAGCACCCGCCACCCCACGTGCCGCGGGTGCTGGAGATGTTCTGGCCGGGATTGCGGCGGATCGAGGTGGTACCGCGATGAGCACGGCGGTCGTCGACGAGGAGTTCGAGCACCCGGCGCTGTTCTACCGGACCGAGGAGGAGTACACCGAGCAGACGCTCTCCTTCGTACGCGAGGGACTGGCCGCGGGCGAACCGGTGGCGGTCGCCGTCCCCGGCCCCAACCTGGAACTGATCAGGACGGGGCTGGGCGCGGACGGCGACGGCATGCTGTTCCTGGACATGACCGAGGCCGGGCGCAACCCGGGCCGGATCATCCCCCGGGTCCTGCGGGGGTTCGCCGACGCCCATCCCACCGGACGGGTGCGGATCATCGGCGAGCCGATCTGGGCGGGCCGCAGCGCGGTCGAGTACCCGGCGTGCGCGCAGCACGAGGCGCTGATCAACGCGGCGTTCGCGGGCCGGGCGGTGACGATCCTGTGCCCCTACGACGAGGCGCGGCTGGACGAGGACGTCCTGGCCGACGCGCGGGTCACCCACCCCACCGTCATCACCGGCGGCCGTACCGAGTTCAGCGCCGCCTACGACTGGGAGGCGGTCGTCGCCCGGTACAACGAGGCGCTGCCGGCCGTGCCGCACGCCGCGGTCTTCTCCTTCGGCGCCGAGGAACTGTCCGCCGTCCGGACGTTCGCCGTCGCCGAGGCGGCGCGGTGCGGGCTGGCAGGCCCGCGGCTGATGGACGCGGAGCTGGCCGTCGCCGAGCTCACGACCAACAGCGTGATCCACGGCGGCGGCCGGGGGACCCTGGCCATCTGGTCCGAGGACGGGCAGATCGTGTGCGAGGTCCGCGACGCCGGACGGCTGACCGATCCCCTCGCCGGCCGCAGGCCGCCGGAGCCCGGGCAGCTCGGCGGGCGGGGGCTGATGCTCGTCCACTACGTGTCCGACCTCGTACGGCTGCACACCGGCGACGAGGGCACCACGGTGCGGTTCTACCTGGGACTGTGACGAGGCACCGGCCGGAGGCCGGAGAACGGGCGGCCGCCCAGGGTTGGCGGCTGCTCCTGATCCGGCCCGCGCTGGCCTGATCGGGCTCGCGTGGGCCTGGGCGGGCCTGACCGGGCCGTCTTCCTGACCGGGCCGTCTTCCTGATCGGGTTGCCCTTGACCGGGCTGCCGCCCCCGACGGGCCCACTCTCCGACGGGCCTACCCCCCCCGTCGAGGCCTACCCGCCGACCGGGCCAACCGCCGCCCCGGCCAACCGTCGCCCCCGGCCGCCCCGACCGGGCCGCCCCTTGACCGGGCCGCCCCCGCCCCGGCCGCCCCCGGAGAAGCCGGGCGGCTCGGGCGTCCGGCGAGCCCCCGGCAGGCGACCGCCGCCGCCCGCCCGGTATCCGATCCGGACGGGGTCTGTCAGTCCGTAGCGTTCCGGATGTCCCGGCCGGTCGGCCGTGGTTACCGTTCCCCCGCCGGTTCCCATGAGCACGTCGTCCGCGTTCCCTGCCCTCGTACGTCACCCGACGCACCGGGCTCATGGCGTGACCGCGCAAGCAACCGGTCCCACAAGCCCGATTGGTGAGGAACGCGCCATGGTCCAGGGTCTGCGCCGACGCGCGCTGCGCCTCGTTCTGGCGGTGACGGTCGCCGTCCTGCCCCCACTGGTGGCCGCCTCGCCGGCCGCCGCCGCCCCCGCCGCGGGATTCGCCGCCTCCTGCCCGGCGGCGGGCTTCATCTCCGACCCGTACGGAGGGGCCCGCGACCACGACGGCATCGACATCGCCAACGGCCGCGGCACTCCCATCTACGCCGTCGGCGACGGCGAAGTGATCAACTCCGGGCCCGCCCAGGGGTACGGCCAGTGGATCCGCATCCTCCATCCCGACGGGACCGTGACCGAGTACGGGCACATGTACCAGCGGGACGTCGCGGTGGGGGAGCGGGTGACCGCGGGCCAGCGCATCGCGCTCATGGGGGCCGAAGGGGAGGCCTCCGGGCCCCACCTCCACCTCCGGGTGCGGCGCGACACCGGCATGAGCCACGGCATCGACCCCCTCCCGTACCTCGCGGCCCGCGGTGTGACCGTGCCCTGCACGCCGGGGCAGCGGCCCCGGCCCACGCCGCCGGTGTACCCGCTGGAGTCGGGGCGGGTGGTGTCCGCGCGGTCCGCCGACGGCCGGCTGGAGGTGTTCGCGGCCGGGGCGGACGGGGTGCACCACGCCTGGCAGTCGCAGGTGAACGGCAACTGGTCGGAGTGGGAGCGGCCGGGCGGTCCCGGCAACGCGCAGCTCGCGATCGCGCCGAACGCGGACGGACGCCTGGAGGCCTTCGCCGTCAACGGCAACGTCTTCCGACACCGTTACCAGCTCAGCCCCAGCGGCGCCTGGTCGGACTGGGAGGACTTCGGCACCGGCGGCGGCACCGTCGCCGCGGGCGTCAACGCCGACGGCCGGATCGAGGTCTTCGCCTCGGGCCCGGAGGGGGTGTTCCACCGTTACCAGCAGGCGCCCAACAGCGGCTGGTCGGGCTGGGAGTCCACGGGCGGCGGCCCGGCCGGCAGCCGGGTGAAGATGGAGAAGGCGCCGGACGGCCGGCTGGAGGTCTTCGCGCTGAACGGGAGCACCTTCCGCCACCAGTACCAGACGGCGGTCAACGGCGGCTGGTCCGCGTGGGAGGAGTTCGGCGAGGGCGGTCACGACGTGACCGTCGACCACAACGCGGACGGGCGTCTCGAAGTGTTCGCGTCCGGTCCCGCCGGGGTGTTCCACCGGTACCAGACCGGCCGCGACGGCTGGTCCGGCTGGGAAGCCACCCGGGGCCCCGCCGACAGCGAACTCACCAGCGACCGCACCGCCGACGGGCGGGTGGAGGTCTTCGCCGTCAACCGCGACACCGCCATGCACATCTGGCAACAGGGCCTCAACGCCGCCTACGGTGACTGGGATTCGTTCGGCCCCGGCGGCACCGGGGTCGGGGCCGCGGCCAACGCCGACGGCCGCGTCGAGGTCTTCAGGACCAGCGGGGCCGGGGTCCACCACCGGTGGCAGACCGGCTTCAGCACCTGGTCGGACTGGTCCTGGGTGAACAGCACCTCCGGACCGCCGGTCACCTGACGCGACACCCGCGGCCGGCCGGGGAGGAAGGAGCCCCGGGGCCCGTCTCCTCCCGCCTCCCTCACCACACCTCCCGCCCTCTCCCGCCTCTCCCGGAGACAGACCTCATGCATCCGATCAGCAGACGCCGACTGCTCCGAAGCTCCACCGCCGCGGGCGCGCTCGCGCTGTTCGGAGCTCGTGCCACCCCGGCCGCCGCCGCGCCCGCACCGGGCCCCACGACCACCACCCCGCCCGCCCCCGTCCCGCCGCACCGGTGGGCCGGCGCGGGGCCCTTCACCCTCGTCCACGACCCGTCGCGCCCGGGTGAGCGGCGTTATCTCAACGACCACACGCTGATCGAGGCGGGAGGCCGCTGGCACCTCTTCGGCATCGTGGGCGTCAGCGCGCCGCCCGGCCGGTCCCCCGACAGCGCGGCCGAAATCTCCTTCGCCCACGCGTCCGCGCCGCACCCCCGCGGTCCCTGGACCGCGCACGCCGACGCGCTGACCGTCGACCCCGCCTACTTCGGGGAGGAACACCTGTGGGCGCCGCACGTCGTCGCGGCCGGCGGCCGGTACTGGATGTTCTACGCCGCGGGCGGCCGTGCCGGTGCCGCGATCAACCTCGCCACCTCCACCGACCTGTTCACCTGGACCCGCGTCCCGTCCGGCCCCCTCTTCCGGGGGATCGCGGCGCGCGACCCGATGGTGGTGCGGATCGGCGGCCGGTGGGTGATGTACTACACCGAGGTGTCCGGCCCCGACGGCCGGCACGTGGTCGCGTTCCGGAGCTCCGACGACCTGCTGCGCTGGAGCGAGCCGGGCACCGCCTTCACCGACGAGAGCACCACCGCGACCGTGTCGGTCACCGAGTCCCCGTTCGTCGTCGAACGGGACGGCTGGTACTACCTGTTCACCGGTCCGCGCAACGGTTACGACGGCACCGACGTGCTCGCCTCACGGGACCCCTTCCGCTTCGGCCTCGACGGCTACGCGGGCCATGTGCCCGGGCACGCCGTGGAGGTGGTCACCGCCGGAGGGCAGTGGTATGCCACCGCCGCGGGCTGGTTCCACCAGGGGCTCCACGTGGCCCCGTTGGACTGGCGGGACACCCCACCGCCCTGGCAGAGCCCGGACAACCCGGCCGTCGGCCTGGACGTCGACGGTCGCCTGAACGTCTTCGCCCAGGACGCGGACGACCGTTCGCTGCTGCGGCGCACCCAGCTCGGCCCGGGGAGCGACGCCTGGTCGCCGTGGGAGCCGTTCGGCGGGCCGGCCGGAGCCGTGCCCACCCTCGGCCGTGACGCCGACGGCCGGCTGGAGGTGTTCTCCCTGGCCCCCGGCGGCGCCGCGCTCGACCACCGCGCCCAGCGCCCGGACGGCAGTTGGGAGGGCTGGGAGAGGTTCGGCGGCCCGGCGGGCGCCGCTCCGGCGGTGGCCCGTGCCGCCGACGGCCGGCTGGAGGTCTTCGCGCTCGCCCCGGGCGGCGCCGCCATCGCCCGGCGCCGCCAGCGGTCGCCCGGGGCGGCGGCGTGGGACGAGTGGGACCCCGGTTTCGGCGGGCCCGCGGGCGCGCCGCCCGTCGTCGCGGCCAACGCCGACGGCCGGCTGGAGGTGTTCGTCCTCGCGCCCGGCGGAGCCGGCGTCCTCCACCGGTGGCAGGAGGCGCCGAACGGCACCTGGGCACGATGGGACCGCTTCGGCACCGCGGCCGGCACCGCGCCGCGGGTGGCACGGGACGGCAGCGGCCGGCTCACCGTCCTCGCCGTCGCCCCGTCCGGCCTGGCCACCTTCCACCGGCGGCAGACGGTGCCGAGCGGCGGCTGGGACGAATGGCGGCCGCTGTTCGGCTGGACGGACGCGGCCCCCGCGCTCGTCCCCGACGCCGCGGGCCGGCTCACCGCGTTCGCCGTGCCGCCCGGCGGAGAGCCGCTCACCAGCCGCCGGCAGGCCGCGCCCGGCGGCACGTGGGAGGCCGAGGGCGGCTTCGAGGCCTCCGGCGTCCGGTTCGCCGGCACTCCCACGGCGGTGGCCGACGCGGCCGGCCGGATCCACGTCTTCGCCGTCACCCGCGAGGGCCGGCCGCTGCTCCGCGTCCAGGCGGGGCCGAACGGGGTCTGGCGGCCGTGGGCGGCCTTCGGCGACCGGACGGTCGCGCCCGTCCGGCCGGGCAGCCCGGCCTACTGAGACCTTTCTCACCGAGGCCCGTTCCCGTCGGCGGGACGCCGCGGATGGCCGGTGCCCGCTTCACACCGTGACGGACGACGCACCTCGGGCTCCGCCGACCCGGAGCTTCTCCCTGACCTCATGGATATATTCGGCTGCGAAGTGTCGCCGAGGGGGTGAGGAGAGGTCCGTGAGCGGGATAGTGATCCATCTGCCGCCGGGGAACGGTGACGCGGGGGAGGCGAGCCACGACGGCGGTGCGCCGAGCGACGTCCGGGCGGGCGGCGGCGTGACCTTACGGCTCGGGCCGGGGGAAGTGGCCAGGTTCGGCCGGGGGTCGGCGACGGTACCCGTCGAGCTGCGCCTCGTCGACGAGGCGGTCTCCCGGCTCGCGGGCGAGATCCGGGTCACCGACGACCACTGGCAGCTCAGCAACTTCAGCACCGCCCAGAGCTACCTGGTGGAGAACCCGGAAGGGGCGGGTGAGTACCTGAGGGTGCCGCCGCGCCGGGTCGGGGTGCCCATTCCGTTCGAGTTCGCGCGGGTCGTGCTGCCCACCCGCCGCGAGGGCGGGGCCGCCTTCCAGGTGTTCGCGCCCGACCACGTCTACCTCGACCACGACGCCGCGGGCGGGCCGTGGGGGACCCGGACGGTCACCGCGTACTCCCTGGACGAGACCGCCACCTACTTCCTCGTCCTCGTCGCCCTGTGCGAGCCGCGGCTGCGCGACGAGTCGCCCGTCGCGGTCCCCACGACCCCGCAGATCGTCGAGCGGCTCAGGAACCACCCCGCCTGCGACCGGCTGACGGCCCGGGCCGTCAGCTCGCACATCGACTACCTGGCCGAGGAGAAGATCCGCGTCGACGCGCCGGCCGGGGGCGACGCCGGCCGGGCGGCCCGCCGGAACGGCAAACGGGAGGCGATCGTCGGGGTCGCGCTGCGGTTCGGTCTCGTACGGGAGGAGCACCTGGCGCTGCTGCCCCCCAGGACGAATCCGGGCAGAGCGGCGCCGCGGACCGCCGGATGAGAGGCGGCGGCCCGCCCGCCCGCCGGGGCGCGCGGCGCACGGCCCGGACCCACGAGCGGAGGTGACGGCATGGAAGAGCTCGCTCCCGGCCATCGCGTCGGCGCCTGGGAGATCGTCGCGCCGATCGGGGCGGGCGGCTGGGCGACGGTGTACGCGGGCCGGCCGGTGGCCGAGGGCGCGGGACCGGGCGGGGACGCGTGTCCGTCCGGTGAAGCGGCGCGTCCGTCCGGCGATGGTCCCCATGCGCGTCTGTCCGGCGATGGTCCGCACCCGCGTCCGTCCGGCGATGGTCCGCACCCGCGCCCGTCCGGTGACGGTCCGCATACGCGTCCGTCCGGCGAGGACGCGCGTCCGTCCGGCGCGGCGGCCGAGGTCGCGCTCAAGATCCTCTCGACCGAGGGGCTGGCCCCCCGCCAGGCACGCGGCGTGGCCGAGGCCGCCCGCCGCGAGGTCGAACTCGGCTCGCGCGCCCGCCATCCCCGGCTGATCCGCCTGCTCGACTCCTTCGTGCTCAGCCGGCCCGGCGACCCGTACCTGGACGGCGCCATCGTCCTGGTCATGGAACGCGCGGCGGGCAGCCTGCGCGACCGCCTCGCGGCCGGCGTCCCGCGGAGCGAGGGGGCCCGGCTCGTCACCGAGATCTGCGAGGGCCTGGCCCACCTGCACCGCAGCGGCTGGGTGCACGGCGACCTCAAACCGGACAACGTCCTGCTGATGCCGGACGGTTCGGTCCGGCTCTCCGACTTCGGGCTCGCCACCGAACTGACCGCCACCCAGGGCACCCACGGCTACGCGCCCCCCATGGGCACCTTCGACTACCTGCCGCCCGAGCGCTGGAAGGCCCCCCTCGGCGAACACGGTGTACGGGTCCGGCCCAGCGCCGACGTGTGGGCCCTCGGCATCCTAATCCACCAGGTGTTCGCGTCCGGGGCCACGCCGTTTCCCGGCGCCACACCGGTGTCACGCGCCGCGGCCGCGCAGGAGTACGCGGAGGGACGGACCCCGCTGCGCATCGACCCCGCCGTACCGCCGTTCTGGCGGGAACTGATCACCGACTGCCTCGCCCCGACACACGCCGTGCGCGCGGCCCACACCGCCGACGCGCTGCTGGCCCGCATCGGCGGCCGGCCGGCCGGGGAACGGGCCAGGGAGTCGGACGAGGCGCCGGACGAGGCGCCCACCGGGGAGCTCGCCGACGGCGCGGCCGGCGCGGCGCCGTCCCCCCGCCCGGTGCGTCCGGACCGGCGCAGACGTGTCCGGGCCGCGGCGGCCCTGGCCGCCTCGGTGTGCGCGGTGGTGGCGGCCAGTTGGGCGTACGCCGGAGGCATGCTCCGGGGCGGGTCGGGACCGTCCCGCGAGGCGACGGGCTCGACCGCGGCGACGTCGGCGGGCACCGCCGCCGAGGCCCGGCCCGGGCCGACGGGCGGCCGGATCCGGGTGTTCAACGTGGAGCGGCACTGCCGCGACCGCACCGACCACGCCCGGGACTGCAGCCTCGGGCTGGCGATCGACCCCCTGCGGCCCTACACCATCGACAACGTCGTCCCCACCCGCGTGTGGCACGGCGACGTCCTCGCCGCCGACTGCCAACTGGCCAAGGGCGTGCCCATCGTGGACGAGACCGGCACCTGGTCCTCCCTCTGGTTCCGCGTCCACCTGCCCGACGACTCCCGCCCGGGCGGCGCCTGGCTCCCCGCCGTGCGCACCAAGGACCGTCCGGCCATTCCGGCGTGCCCGCGCCCCACGCCGACGGGGTGAGCCGAAGGCGGCGGCCTCCGGCGAACCGTCACGATGCCGGCGGGGCCCCGGAGGCCGCCGGGGCGGGCCGGATGCCTCCGGCGGGGCGAGCGGGGCGCCTTCGCCGGGCCGACTCGGACGTCTTCGGATCGATCCGGATGTCTTCGGGTCGACCCGGATGTCTCTGGCCTGATCAGGGCATCCTTGGGTCGACCGGACGTCTCCGGGCCGTGCCCGATGGCGGCCGGGCCGAACGCGTCCGGCGGCCCGGACTCCCGTACCGGCGGTTCGACCCGCTCCCCTCCGACCGGAGCGAACCCCGCACAGTCGGCCCGACCTTGACGCGACCGTTCCAGTCTGACGCGCCGGCCCGCCGCGCCGGCCCGATCTGACGCGCGGTCTCGACCGGCCCGGCGCGGCTGCCGCATCGGCCCGGTCTGCCGCACCGCTCCGACCCGCTCGATCCGACGCAACGGGTCTTACCGGCCCGATCCGACGCAATGGGCCTGACGGAGCCGACGGGCCCGGCCCGTGGCCACCGTCTCGCAGGCCGCGCATGCGCGCCTCCGCGCGATCCCGCCCACCCGCAGTCAGCAGCCCGCAGCCTGCCCCGGTTCCCACCCCACCCCCACCTGCGCATCCCTCCCGCATCCCTCCCCAAGGGCACCACCGGAAGTCCTACCGGCGGCCCGCCCCCGCCGTCACTCCGGAACCTTCCGGATGTCCGTCCTCATCGACCCCTGGTTACCGTGCGGGCCGGCGCGTGGTCCTCGTTCCCTCCCCCCGTCGGACGCGGAACCGGGCCACCACCGGCCGGGGATTTCACCCTCACTTCACCCAGGAGGTCATCTTGAGCGAGTACCGTCCCACGCGCCGAGGCGTTCTGAAGGCCGTAGGCGGCCTCTCCGCGGGGCTGGCGGTGGCCGGCGGGGGCCTTCTCGCCGGGGCTTCGGCGGCCCATGCCGTGGGAGACGGCTTCGGGCTCCGCGTCGTGGAACGCGGCGAGAACGACCCCCGTATGCGGTACTACCGCTTCCAGACCGCCGAGATCGGCTGGAAACCGGCCGTCAACGTCCTGCTGCCCGACGACTATCACACCAGCGGCCGCACCTACCCGGTCCTGTACATGCTGCACGGCGGCGGGGGCGACTTCATCGAGTTCGACCGTGCCGGCATCCGCGAACTGACCGCCGGCAAGCCGATCATCGTCGTGATGCCCGACGGCGGCCGTACGGGCTGGTACTCGAACCCGGTGAGTTCCACCGTCGGCCCGCGCAACTGGGAGAACTTCCACATCAACCAGCTCATCCCGTGGATCGACGCCAACTTCCGCACCTTCGCCGAGTACGACGGCCGGGCCGTCGGCGGTTTCTCGATGGGCGGCTTCGGCGCGCTGAAGTACACGGCCAAGTACTACGGTCACTTCGCCTCGGTCAGCTCCTACTCCGGCCCGGCCAGCCTGCGCCGCGACGGCGGTCTCGTCGTCCACTGGGCCAACGTCACCTCCGCCCTGGACCTGGGCGGCGGCACCGTGTACGGGGCGCCTTTCTGGGACCAGGCCAGGGTCAGCGCCGACAACCCCGTCGAGCGCGTCGAGAGCTATCGCAACAAGCGCATCTTCATGGTCGCGGGCACCAGCCCCGACCCGGTCAACCTCTTCGACCGGGCCAACGAGACCCAGGTCCTCGCCGGTCAGCGGGAGTTCCGCGGCCTCCTGGACCGTGCGGGCATCCCGTACGAGGCCCACGAGGACAAGGGCGGCCACTACTTCCGCAAGGATTTCTTCGGCGACGACCTCAACGGCATCATCGGCCGTCTCCGGAAGGCCTGACGGCCTGGCGGCCGGTAGGCCGGTCCCGCGCCCGCCGGGCGAGCGGTCCCGGCGGACGTGGGCGGGCGGGTCAGGCGTCAGGCGGCGGCAGCGCGGGAAGGATCCCGGAGAATCCCGGCCACAGGCCCCAGGGCCGTAGAAAGCTCCAGGAGATCACATGAGCGGTCGCCTGTTCCACGCGTCGAGGAGAACCTCAGCCCACGAGAGCACCGAGCGTCGAGGAGTCGCGGACAAGGGACGGTGGTTCGCCGGCCGTGCCGTCGGACGCACCACTCGCAGGATCGCCTGCGTCGGGGCCGCGGTCGCCGCGGTCACGGTGCTCCTGGCGCCGCCCGCGTCGGCCGTCAAGCCGGGCGACCGGTTCCGTTACGGCAGCCTGGACTGCCTCGCCACCGCGGACGCGCAGTGGAACGGGGCACTGAGCTGCACCGGCACCATGAACGTCTCCTGGCGGGCCAAGGTCAAGTGCTACCTGGGTTTCACGTACTACGGTCCGTGGCAGAACAACGCCTCCGGCGGCACCAAGGAGTCCAAGACCGACTCCTCGTGCCGGTTCTACGTGGACGACATCAGCATCGACGCCGCCTGACTCGAGGAAAAGCACGTCCTGACCCGCGGGAGAGAAAACCCGGCCCTGTCCCAGGACGGGCTTTCCCCGGTTCCGCCGTCCCCCACACGCTGCCCACGACGGCGCGTCGGCGCCGTCCCGGCATCCCCTAGGCTGCGGCCATGGACACGACATGGTGGCCCTTGCTCATCCCGCTCGTGGGAGTGCTGGCCTGGGATCTCGGCAGCCGGCTCGACCGGGTCAACCGCAGGATGTCCCGGCTGGAGCGCAAGGTCGACCTGATGCTGAACCACTTGGGAATCAGCGAGAACGGCCCGGAGCTCGACCGGATCGCCGATCTCGCGCGCCGAGGGCAGAAGTTGACGGCGATCAAGGCGTACCGGCAGCTCACGGGGGAGGGCCTGAAGGAGGCCAAGGCCGCGGTCGACCGGCTGGCGGCGTAGGGCGTACACCGCCGGGCCCGACGGAGGCCGTACCGGCACCGCCGCCGGTGGCACGCATGGCGGGCACGCCCCGCGCCCGCGCGGCGGCGGTCGGTTGGTGCCGGGGCGGGGCCGGGCGTCGGATGGGCGCGGCAGGAGTCCGACGCGCTCGGGGTGCCTTTCGGCTTGCGCCGCCGGCCGACCGACGACGGGTGTCTGGGCGTCCCGCGTGAGAACCGGCGGGCGGAGGATGAGGGCGCGCCCCCGGTGTGAGACGGCGGGCACAGCGCTGCAGGCCCTGTCCGAGGAGGCGCGGCCGCCCCTCCATGGTTGTCAGAGGGCGAGTCGAGTGGGGAGCGGCGCACTCCGCCGGCCCGGGCCCCATGTTCCCGGTTCCCGGGCCGGCTGTTCCCGGGCCGTCGTCCTCCCGCGCGGTCAGCGGCTCTCGCCTGGCGGGGTGCCGCAGCTCGGGCCGCCCGGGCCGTCGAACTGCACCGAACTGAAGAAGTCCTGGTAGGAGGGGAAGAAGTTGCCCTTGCCGGTCGGACCGGCGGAGGTCACGGTCGTACAGCCGCTGTAGTTCGCGTCGGACCAGAGGTAGATGGTGGAAGCCGTCCGGTTCCAGTCCGACTTGGCCCGGTCGTTCATGCCGAGGGCCGCGAGGTCCGGGGTGCTCCTGCGCAGCGTGATCATGTCGCCGGTGCCGTCGAGGCCGGAGAACATGCAGTAGTAGCCGGCCGGGCAGCGGTCGTACCCGTCGGCGGCGTGGGCCGGGGCGGCGGCCGGCAGTGCGGCGACGGCCGTCACGGCCAGCGGAACGAGCAGAGTGCGCAACGCGTTCTTCACGTTCTGGGGCTCCTTGGTCCGGTCGGCGGGGGATGACGCCGGAGGCGGTGGGGGCCGGCCGGGGACGGCCGGGCGAGTGGAGGAAACACTTCCCTCCCTCCCTACCCCGCCACGGCACACGGAGCACACCGGTTGAGGTGACGGCGCATCGGGGAGCGCACGCGGGCAGGTGCACGCGGGCGTGCGCGGGCCGATTTCCCGCCCGGGACGACCCTGGACTCGGCAGGACGCCCAACTATATGGTCAGGGCCGACAAGCCCGTGGTGCAGGCACGTTGGCGGAAATCCGGTACGTCCCGCCGTGGCCAAAGGCGCGTGGGCAACGGCGACAGGCCGTCCGGACCTGGCGGTCGCCGACCGGGGGAACGTCACTGGCGGAGCGGCGACGCGACGCCGGGAAGGCGGCAGGCGCGTGGTGATCCGGGAGCCGGGATGCCGGGCCGCCGCCCAACGGGCGGGAGCCGAACCGGAAGGCCCGCGTCTCCCGCCACGCCCCGCCCCCGCCCACGCCGGCCCCCGGCTTCCGGCCCCCGGCCCCGGGCCGGCCCCCGGCCTTGCCCCGACAGCGGGCGTCCATCCCCGGCCCGTCGGCGAGAACCGGCCTCCGTGCCGGACGCCCGCCGTGCCCCCACGTTCGCCGACGGCTCCGCCGAGGACGTCGTCGGCCGCTGCTTCGCCCCGCTCGGCGACCCGGGGGCCGTTCCCGCCCCCGGCGACGCTCCACTACAGGAGGTGCCCTGGTGACTGCGACCCCCGCCAACCCGACGACGAACGCGCCGACCGCCACGGAAGGCAAGGCCGTCGGCTTCGTCGGCCTGGGCAACATGGGCGGACCGATGGCCGCCAACCTCGTGAAGGCGGGACATCGGGTGACCGGTTTCGATCTGCTGCCGGAGGCCGTTCGGGCCGCCGGCGCGAAGGGGGTCCGGCCGGCCGCGTCGGCCGCCGAGGCGGTGGCCGAGGCGGACGTCGTCTTCACGATGCTGCCGGCGGGACGGGACGTCCTCGGCCTCTACAAGGACGAGGGGCTGCTGTCCGCCGCGCGGCCCGGCACCCTGTTTGTGGACTGTTCGACGATCGACGTGGCTGACGCGCGGACCGCCCACGAGGTGGTGCGCGAGGCGGGGCACCGGCCCCTGGACGCGCCCGTCTCGGGCGGGGTGTTCGGCGCCGAGGCCGCCACGCTGACCTTCATGGCCGGCGGCGACGCGGCGGAGTTCGCGGCCGCCGAACCGGTGCTGGCCGCGATGGGGCGCAGATCCGTGCACTGCGGGCCCGCCGGGGCCGGGCAGGCCGCCAAGATCTGCAACAACATGATCCTCGGCATCTCGATGATCGCCGTCAGCGAGGCCTTCGTCCTCGGCGAGAGCCTCGGCCTCTCCCGGGAGGCCCTGTTCGACGTGGCCTCCACCTCCTCCGGCCAGTGCTGGGCCCTGACCGTCAACTGCCCTGTGCCCGGCCCCGTCCCGGCCAGCCCCGCCAACCACGACTACCGGCCCGGCTTCGCCGCCCCGCTGATGGCCAAGGACCTCGGACTCGCCGCCGACGCCATCCGCGCCGGCGGCGTGGACGCCGTCCTCGGGCTGCGCGCGGCCGAGTTGTACGCCGCGTTCGCCGAGGGCCGGGGAGCGGGGGAGGACTTCTCCGGGATCATTCGCGCGATACAGGACCGCTCCGGGAAGGGCGACGGAGCTGTGTGACGTACGGTGCCGTCCGTGCCGCCGACGCATCCGACAGGGAGCCGGGTGCGTCGGCGCGCCGGTGCCTCCGCCTGCCCGCCCCCGCCCGCGCGCGCCGGCGGACGGGGGGAGGGGAGCGGCCACGGCCCGGGCCCGTCAGGTCCCGGACAGCTCGGCGCGGACGGTCCGGGCGGCGGCCACCAGGTTCTCCAGCGAGGTCCGGGTCTCCGGCCAGCCGCGGGTCTTCAGGCCGCAGTCGGGGTTGACCCACAGCCGTTCCGCGGGGATCGCCTTCAGGCCGGTGCGCAGCAGGTCGGCCGCCTCCTCCGCGCCCGGTACGCGCGGGGAGTGGATGTCGTACACGCCCGGACCGGCCTCGCGCGGGTAGCCGTGGGCGGCCAGGTCGCGGGCGGCCTGCATGTGCGAGCGGGCCGCCTCCAGGCTGATGACGTCGGCGTCGAGGTCGTCGATGGCCCGGACGATGTCCCCGAACTCGGCGTAGCACATGTGCGTGTGGATCTGGGTGTCCGGCCGCACGCCACCGGTGGTGAGCCGGAACGCCTCGGTGGCCCACTCCAGGTAGGCCGGGCGGTCCGCGGCGCGCAGCGGCAGGGTCTCCCGCAGCGCGGGCTCGTCGACCTGGACGACCGGTGTACCGGCCGCCTCCAGGTCGCCGACCTCGTCGCGCAGGGCGAGGGCCACCTGCCGGGCCGTCTCGGCGAGCGGCTGGTCGTCGCGGACGAACGACCAGGCGAGCATGGTGACCGGACCGGTGAGCATGCCCTTGACGGGACGCTCGGTGAGGGACCGGGCGTACGTCGTCCAGCGCACCGTCATCGGTTCCGGGCGCGAGACGTCGCCGGCCAGGATCGGCGGGCGGACGTAGCGGGTGCCGTACGACTGCACCCAGCCGTGCCGGGTGGCGAGGTAGCCGGTCAGCCGCTCGGCGAAGTACTGGACCATGTCGTCGCGTTCGGGCTCGCCGTGCACGAGGACGTCCAGGCCCGCCTTCTCCTGGAAGGCGATCACCTCCCGGATCTCCGCCTCGACGCGCTGTTCGTAGCCGGCCGCGTCGAGCCGTCCGGCCCGCAGACCGGCCCGGACGGCGCGGAGTTCGTCGGTCTGCGGGAAGGATCCGATGGTCGTGGTCGGCAGCAGCGGCAGTCGGAGCCGGGCGCGCTGGGCGGCGGCCCGCTCGGGGTAAGGGCCGGTGCGGCGGCTGTCGGCCGCGGTGACGGCGGCGGCCCGGGCCCGGACCGCCGGGTCGTGGGTGATCGGAGAGGCGGCCCGGGAGGCCAGGTCGGCGCGGTTGGCGGCCAATCGGGCGGCGATGGCGCCGGTGCCGTGGGTCAGGCCCCGGGCGAGGGTGGCGACCTCGTCCGCCTTCTGCTGCGCGAACGCGAGCCAGCGCAGGATCTGGGGGTCGACGTCGCGTTCGGCGGTGGCGTCGAGCGGGACGTGGAGCAGCGAGCAGGAGGCCGCCACGTCGACCCGCTCGGCGAGCCCCAGCAGGGTGCCGAGGGTGGTCAGCGACTTCTCCAGGTCGGCGACCCAGATGTTGCGCCCGTCGACGACACCCGCGACCAGCCGCTTGCCGGGCAGCCCGCCCACGGCGGCCAGCGCGTCCAGGTTGGCGGCGGCGGGCCCGGTGAAGTCCAGGGCGAGCCCCTCCACCGGGGCTTTGGCCAGGACCGGGAGGGCCTCGCCGAGCCGGTCGAAGTAGGAGGCCACCAGCAGCTTCGGCCGGTCGGTGGCGGTACCGAGGTCGCGGTACGCCCGCGCGGCCGCGCCGAGTTGCGCGGGCGTACGGTCCTGGACGAGGGCCGGCTCGTCGAGCTGCACCCACTCGGCGCCCGCCGCGCGCAGGTCGGACAGGACCTCGGCGTAGACGGGCAGCAGCCGGTCGAGCAGGGTCAGCGGGTCGAAGTCCGGTGCGACGCCGGGCGCGGGCTTGGCCAGCAGGAGGTAGGTGACGGGACCGACCAGGACGGGCCGCGGGGTCAGGCCCAGGGCCAGCGCCTCCTTGACCTCCTCCGTGTACTTGGACGAGTCGGTGGCGAAGACCGTGTCCGGCCCCAGCTCCGGCACCAGGTAGTGGTAGTTGGTGTCGAACCACTTGGTCATCTCCAGCGGCGCCACGTCCTGGGTGCCGCGGGCCATGGCGAAGTAGCCGGCCAGTTCGTCGGCTTCCACCGCGGCGCGGTGGCGGGCGGGGATCGCGCCGACCATGACGGTGGTGTCGAGGACGTGGTCGTAGTACGAGAAGTCGCCGGCCGGCACCTCGTGGACGCCGGCCCGCGTCAGCTCCCGCCAGGTGTCCCGGCGCAGACCGGCGGCGACGGACCGGAGCCCGGCCGCGTCGACGCGGCCCTTCCAGTACCCCTCGACGGCCTTCTTCAGTTCCCGGTTCCGCCCCTGACGGGGGTAGCCGTACACGGTGGCCCGTGCTGCCGCGGCCGCGGGCTTGGTGGTCACGGAGATCTCCTTCGCGAGCTCGTTCCCTGGGATCCCGGCACGGATCGGGGGCGCGAAGGACGACGGACCGGGCGGTGACGCGCGTGGCTCGGCGCGGCCGTCCGCCTGGTGTGTACGCCGACCCGCCCTCGAGGTCACCGGGATGTCCGCGCACGGTGGGCCGTACGCGGGCAGTGGGCAGGTCTTCGGACTCGCGGGCGCGCCTCGTGTCGTACGAGACACCTACTGGCCGTCGCTTCCCGGGCCCGGTACGCCGGGCCCAGTGCGTATGACGGCGGTCGTTCCCGCTCACCGCTGCGGGGCAGTCCCGGATTCGCACCGGGTTCCCTCTTGCGACGCCTCCCGCCTGGCGGACGGGGCGAACCGACTGCACCCGCCACCCTAGAGGCTGCGAGGCCGCCGGTGGAAGGGAGTTCGTGACGGGAAAGGTGAGCCGGGATACGTGGGACGCGCTGTGCGGCGGGCGGACGGGGGCCGTCCGACTCGTGCGGAGCCGGTGCGGCGGGGAGCATGGAGGGGTGGGCGGCGACTTGTTCCCCGGGGTGGCGCCGACGGCCCGGACGGCTGTGGCGTGGCTGCCGCCGCGCGCGTTGTGGCCGGTGATCCAGGACATCCGCCGGGAGCACGACCCGCAGGTGCGGCGGTGGCCCCCGCATGTGAACCTGCTGTTCGGCTTCGTGCCCGAGGAGGAGTTCCCCCGGGCCCTGCCGCCGCTCTCCGCCGCGGCGGCCGAGTGCCCGGCCTTCCCGGCCCGGCCGGCGGGCGTCCGGTACTTCCGGCACCGGCGGTACGCCACGGTGTGGCTCGACCCGGCGGCCGCGGGCCGGGCCCCCTGGGAGCTGCTGTACGAGGAGCTGACGTCCCGCTTCCCGCTCTGTGGCGGTCGCGGCGACCGCTTCGTCCCGCACCTCTCGCTCGGCCGCACCACGCGGCCGCGCGCCCTGGCCGCCGAGCTCACGCCGCGGCTCGGGACGCTGTCGGCGGAGGTCGAGGAGATCACCCTGCTCTCCCGGCGCGGGGAGGAGGAGCCGATGCGGGCGCGGGCCGTGATCACGCTGGGGACGGGGGAGGTGCGGCAGCCGTCGGCGGAGTAAGGGCGGGTCCGTCCGAGGGCGTGCTCCCCGGCGGACGGCGTGGAGCACGCGGTGGCGGGCGGTGGAGGAGCACTGCCTGCGGGGCGCCGATCCGCACGCGCGGGTGGACCCGGTCGTGGGCGGGGTGTGAGGGGTGTTCGTTTGAGGGGGGTTCGTGCTCCTTCCTTTCGCCGTTCCCTGCGGGGCTGCGCCCCCCACGCCCCCGAGCGCGCCCGGGGTGCGCGTCTTCAGGCGCGGGACGGGTGGCGAGGTCGGGGTCGGTCGGCGAGCAAGCCTCCTCGTACCGCGCGGAGTTGCATGGCGTCACCTGTTTGACCGGTGACGCGCGCCGTGCCATAGTCGTCGGCACGCCCGCTGTCCCGGGCCCAGGCACTTCGCACGCACGGAGGGCTCGACATGATCGATCGGCGGACGTTCGGCAAGGCGCTCGGCCTCGGAGCAGGCGGCGCGGTCACTTCGGGGCCGGCACCGGCGTGGGCCGCGGCGGAACGGCGGAGCGGTGCCGGAGGCTCCCGCGGGCGCGGCGCGTTCCCCCCGCTCAAGAAGGTCAGGGCGGGTCTGCTGGAGGTCGGTTACGCCGAGGCGGGGCCGGCGCACGGGCCGCCGGTCGTCTGTCTGCACGGCTGGCCGTACGACATCCACAGCTTCGCCGAGGTCGCGCCCCTGCTGGCGGCCGAGGGGTACCGGGTGATCGTTCCCTTTCTGCGCGGCCACGGCACCACCCGTTTCCTCTCCGGCCGGACCTTCCGCAACGGGCAGCAGTCCGCCCTCGCCCTCGACACCGTCGCCCTGATGGACGCGCTGGGGCTGGAGAAGGCGGTGCTCGCCGGGTTCGACTGGGGGGCCAGGACCGCCGGTATCGTCGCGGCGCTGTGGCCCGAGCGCTGCAAGGCCCTGGTGTCGGTCGGCGGTTACCTGGTCGTCGACCGGGAGGCGAACCTCCGGCCGCTGGCGCCCGCGGCCGAACACGCCTGGTGGTACCAGTTCTACTTCGCCACCGAGCGCGGCCGGGCCGCCATGGAGGACCAGGACAAGCGGCACGACCTCACCCGGCTGGTCTGGGACACCGTCTCCCCGACCTGGGACTTCGACGACGCCACCTTCGGGCGCACGGCCGCCGCCTTCGAGAACCCGGACTACGCCGCCATCGTGATCCACAACTACCGCTGGCGGCTGAGCCTCGCCGAGGGCGAGCGGCGGTACGAGCCGTACGAGAAGCGGCTCGCCGCCCGGCCGTTCATCGCTGTGCCGACGGTGACGCTCGACGCCGAGCGGGACCCGTTCACGGCCCCGGGCGACGGGTCTTCCTACCGGGACCGGTTCACGGGCCCCTATGACCACCGGACCCTGAAGGGGATCGGCCACAACCTGCCCCAGGAGGCGCCCGAGGCGTTCGCCCGGGCCGTCATCGACGCCGATCGTCTGTGACGTGACGTTCCATCAATTCCAGTGGAGTGGAAGGATCGAGAAGATGACGACACGGGAAAGCGGGATGCGGGACGGCGACTCGGCCGTGCGCCACGCGCGGTTCGGCGCGCTGCCCGAGCGGATCGCCTACGAGGACATGACCGAGGAGAAGGCGGCCTCGCCCGGGGCCCCGGAGTACGGCGCCGGCGGCCCCGAGGTGCGGACCCATCTCGCCTGCCTGGCCTGGGACCTGGGGCTCTGAGGCGTCACCCGCGCACCGCGGCCGTGTGGCTGGTATGGTGAAGGCGTCAATGATCTTTCGCAGAGGAGACCGGACATGGTGGGTGACGACGACATCTCCGGGTGATACCCGGATCTGATCGGCCACCGGCAGGCGCGCTCCGAGCGGTACCGCCGTCGTGGTCGTCTCGTCCTCCCCTTTTCCCTGTGTTCAGGCGCAGTGCTCTCCGCGCGACGGTTCTTCGCGCGGCGGGGAGCTCTGCCCTCGGTTCCACGCGAGGTCATCCACATGTCCGACGTTTCCGTCATCTGCTCCCAGCTCGCCTTCTCCTGGCCCGACGACACCCCGGTCTTCGAGGACCTGTCCTTCACCGTCGGCGCCGGACGTACGGGGCTGGTGGCGCCCAACGGTTCCGGCAAGAGCACCCTGCTGAAGCTCATCGCCGGCGAACTCCGCCCGACCGCCGGTGCCCTGAGCGTGCACGGCACGACCGGCTACCTCCCGCAGACCCTCCCCCTCGCCGGCGAACCGACGGTGGCCGAGATCCTGGGCGTCGACGCGGTCGTCCGCGCCATCGACGCCGTCGAGTCCGGTGACGTGAGCGAGGAACACTTCGCCACCATCGGCGACGACTGGGACATCGAGGAGCGCACCCGCGCCCAGCTCGACCGGCTCGGCCTCGGCCACCTCGCCCTCGACCGGACCCTGGGCACGCTCAGCGGCGGCCAGATCGTCAGCCTCGGCCTGGCGGCGCAGTTGCTCAAGCGGCCCGACGTGCTGCTGCTGGACGAACCGACCAACAACCTCGACATCGAAGCACGCCACAAGCTCTACGACGTCCTCTCGGACTGGAACGGCACCCTCCTGCTCGTCAGCCACGACCGGGCACTGCTCGACCGCATGGACCGCATCGCCGAACTCGACCGGGGTGAACTGCGCCTGTACGGCGGCACCTTCACCCAGTACGAGCAGGCCGTACGGGCCGAGCAGGAGGTCGCGGAGAAGAACGTCCGCAACGCCGAGCAGGAGCTGAAGCGGGAGAAGCGCGAGATGCAGCAGGCCCGCGAACGGGCCGAGAAGCGCGCGAGCAACGCCGCCCGCAACCTCAAGAACGCCGGCCTCCCGCGCATTTTCGCCGGGAACATGAAGCGCGGCGCCCAGGAGTCCGCCGGCCGGGCCGGCCAGACGCACGCCACCCGCGTCCACGAGGCGCGCGCCCGGCTCGACGAGGCGGGCCGCGCCCTGCGGGACGAGCAGCGGCTCGTCCTGGAACTGCCCGACACCGACGTCCCCGCCGGCCGCACCCTCGTCCTCGGCGAGCGGCTGCGGGTGCGCCACGGCGAGCGCGACCTGTTCGCGGGGGACGGCGTCGACCTGACCATCCGCGGACCCGAGCGCATCGCGCTCACCGGGCCCAACGGCGCGGGCAAGACCACGCTGCTGCGGCTGATCACCGGCGACCTGACCCCGGACGCCGGGACGGTCAGGCGGGCCGACGGGCGGATCGCCTCCCTCTCGCAGCGCCTCGACCTGCTCGACCCCGGCCGTACCGTGGCCGAGAACTTCGCGGCGGCCGCCCCGCACCGGCCGGAGGCGGAGCGGATGAACCTGCTCGCGCGGTTCCTGTTCCGCGGCCCCGGCGCGCACCTGCCCGTACGCGCCCTCTCCGGCGGCGAACTCCTGCGCGCCACGCTCGCCTGCGTCCTGTGCGCCGAACCGGCCCCGCAGTTGCTGCTGCTGGACGAACCGACGAACAACCTCGACCTGGTCGGGGTGGGACAGCTCGAGAGCGCCCTGGCCTGCTACCGGGGCGCGTTCGTGGTCGTCAGCCACGACGAGCGCTTCCTCGAACGCATCGGCGTGCGGCGGTGGTTGCGGGTCGCGGACGGGGAGCTGACGGAGACGGGAGCGCCGGGCGCCTGAGCCCGGCGGGCCCCGGGGGTGCCGGGTGGCGTGACCGCCCTTGCGAGGTGAGGCCGCGGAGTGCCCGTGGCCACCCTCGCGGGGTCGGGCCGCGCGGAACCGGCCGTTCTTGCGGGTGCCGTCATCACCCGCCAGGATGGTGACGTGAACCTGGACCACGCCTTCGTGTGCGGCGATCCCGCCCTGGACTTCGCGGCCACCCTCCGGGCCCGCCGCACGGCGCGGTTCGAGATGTTCGCGACGCCGGACCGGCTCGACGCCTGGTACGTGGAGTCCGGCCTCGTCGACGCCGTCTCGCCCGCCCGCCCGGCCGACGTGGAGCGGGCGACGGCCGTCCGCGAGGCCGTCTACCGACTGGTCACGGCCCGGCGCCTCGGCTCGGACTTCGAGGACGAGCCGCTGGCCGTGGTCAACGACGCGGCGCTCGCCGCACCCGCCGCGCCCCGGCTGACCCGCTCCGGCCGCTGGACGGCGGCGACGCAGCGCGAGGCGCTGTCGGCCGTCGCCCGGCACGCGGTGGAGCTGCTGAGCGGCCCGGACGTGCCCCTGCTCAAGGAGTGCGGCAACCCCGAGTGCACCCGCGTCTACATCGACCGCTCGCGCGGGCGGCGGCGGCAGTGGTGCGGCATGGAGTCCTGCGGCAACAAGATCAAGGCCGCCGCGTACCGCGCCCGCAGGAAGACCGCCGTCGCCACGGCCGGGTGACCTGCCTGATCCGCTGGCCGGCGGTCCCGCGACCCGGTGTCCCGGTGTTCTGGTGTCCTGGCGTCCTGGTGTTCCGGGCGGTCAGCCTTCCGTCGCGGGGCGCCCGGGCGCGCCCGCCCGCAGGCCGTCCATGACGAGGTCGAAGAGGCGGCCGGCGCGCTCATGGGCGTCGGGGCACGCGCCGATGTGCCAGAGTCCGGCGATGGCGAGGAGGAAGTCGTCGGCCGTCACCCCGGGGCGGATGGTGCCGGCCCGCTCGTTGGCGTCCAGGAGCAGTTCGACGGCGGCCGTGACCGGGGCGTGGCCCCAGCGGGCCGGGGCGGCGGGAGCGCGGGTGGCCTCGCGCATCGCGTCGGCCAGGCCCGCCTTGGCCGCCGCGTACCGGGCCAGCCGGTCCAGCCACTCGCGCAGGGCCCGGTCGGGCGGCCGGGCCGCGAGCAGCCGGCGGGCGGCCTCGTGGACCTGCTGGACCTCGAAGCGGTAGACCTCCAGGATGAGCGACTCCCGGTCGGGGAAGTTCCGGTAGAGGGTTCCCTGCCCGACACCCGCCCTCTTCGCGATCGTGCTGAGCGCGACGGCGGGGGAGCGCGTCAGCTCCGCCAGGGCCGCCGCCAGGATGCGCTCGCGGTTGCGCCGGGCGTCCGAGCGCCGGTGCGGGGGGTCGCCGCCCTGCTGTGGCACCGTCGTCCGCACCCGCCCTCGCCCTCCGTCCGCGCCCGGTCCTGGGCCTTGCCCGGTGGACCGGCCGTCCGCTAGGTTCACGTAACCGGACAGTTGTCCGCCGACACTCCGCCGCGCAAGTGCCGTACGCACAGCCCACCTTAGCGGGGCCCCGGAGGCGGTACGGGCCGGTCGCCCGCCGCGTCACCGGGCACCCGCGTCGTCCGCGCTCCCGCGTCGTGCGACGGCGAACCCGTGGACGGACGTCAGGGTCGGGACCGGCGTGGCCGCGCATGGCCGGGCGCCCTCCCGTCCAGCGCCACACCGCCGATCGCACACCGTCCGTTCAGCGCCATCCCGCCGCCCGGCACCGCTTCGTCCAGCGCCACCCCGTCCGCCAGCGCCGACTCCCCGCCGAAGAGGCCGCCATGACCGCACCGACGTCCAGCGTCGTCACCCTGCACGTCAACGGAGAACCCCACACCCTCACCGTCGACCACCGCACCACCCTGCTCGACGCCCTGCGCGAGCGCCTGGACCTGACCGGCACCAAGAAAGGCTGCGACCAAGGCCAGTGCGGCGCCTGCACCGTTCTGCTCGACGGCCGCCGCGCCGTGTCCTGCCTCCAGCTCGCCGTCGCCGCCGAGGGGCGCGCGATCACCACGATCGAGGGCGTCGCCGACGGCGAGCGGCTGCACCCCGTCCAGCAGGCGTTCCTCGAACTCGACGGCTACCAGTGCGGCTACTGCACCCCCGGGCAGATCTGCTCGGCCATCGCCGTCCTCGACGAGCACGCCGCCGGCCTGCCCAGCGCGGTGACCGCCGACGTCCGCCCCGAGGCGGGGCCGCCCGCCCTCACCGACGCCGAGATCCGGGAGCGGATGAGCGGCAACCTGTGCCGCTGCGGCGCCTACCCGACGATCGTCCGCGCCGTCGCACGGGCCGCCGGCGAACGGGCGCGGACCACCGGGGCGGTGGTGGCGTGAGGGAGTTCCGCTACCACCGCGCCGCCGACACGGCCGACGCCGTCGCCCTGCTCGCCGCCCACCCCGAGGCCCGGCCGCTCGGCGGCGGCACCAACCTCGTCGACCTGATGAAGACCGGTGTCGAGCGCCCCGAGCTCCTCGTCGACCTGCGGGACCTCCCCCTCGACCGGATCGAGGCCACCGCCGACGGGGGCCTGCGCGCCGGTGCGACGGTCACCAACAGCGACCTGGCCGCACACCCCGAAGTGCGCCGCCGCTACCCGGCGTTGGCGCAGGCCGTCCTCGCCGGCGCCTCGGGACAACTGCGCAACATGGCCACGGTCGGCGGCAACCTGCTCCAGCGCACCCGCTGCGGGTACTTCACCGCCGGGGCGGCGAGCGCCGCGCCGTGCAACAAGCGCGCACCGGGCAGCGGTTGCGCCGCCCTCACCGGCGAGCACCGCGACCACGCCGTCTTCGACGCCTCCCCGCACTGCGTCGCCGTCCACCCCTCCGACATGGCCGTCGCCCTGGCCGCCTTCGACGCCGTCGTCACCTACGAGACGGCGGACGGGCCCGGGGAGGTGCCCCTCACCGCCCTCCACCGGCCGGTGGGCGGCACCCCGCACCGGGAGACCACGCTGCCGCCCGGCGCGCTGGTCACCGGCGTCGTCCTGCCGCCGGCCCCGCCCGGCGCCTCCCGCTACCGCAAGGTGCGCGACCGCGCCTCCTACGCCTTCGCCCTCGGGTCACTCGCCGCCGTCCTCGACGTCCGGGACGGCATCGTCCACGAGGCGCGGCTCGCCTTCGGCGCGGTCGCCTCCCGCCCCTGGCGGGCCCACCGGGCCGAAGCCGCCCTGACCGGCAACCCGGCCGGCACCGCCGCGTTCACCGCCGCCGCCGACGCCGAACTGTCCGCCGCCCGGCCCCTGCCGCACAACGGCTACAAACTGCCGCTGCTGCGTGGTCTGGTGGCCGACGTCCTGACCGAACTCGCCGAGGAGGCCGCCACCCGATGACCACGGCAAGGAACGCCGAGCACACGAGCGCGGCGGTGACCGCCGAAGGGGACGCCACGGCGACAGAGGCCGGCGGGGCCGCCGTGACGGCGGACTCCGCGGGGGCCCGCACGACTCCGACGCACGTGCCGCACGTGCCATGCGGTGACGGGGCGCCGGAGGCCGACGGGCGCACCTCGACGGCGGAGGCCGACAGGGCCCTTACGGCGACGAACGCGGTGCGCGTCGACGCGGCGCCGGAAGCCGCCGGGCCTGCCGTGGTGACGGTCGCCGGCGAGCCCTGCGGGGTGGCGCGCGCGACGCGCGCCCGTGGGGCGTCGGCCGCCACCGGTACCTCCACGGCTACGGACACCGGTACTTCCAGGGCCGCAGGCACCGGTACCTCCAGGGCCACGAACACCGGTACCTCCACGGCCACGGACACCAGTACCGGCACGCTTCCCGCAGCCGTGAACGCCACCACCTCTCCTACGGCGAAGAACACCACCCCACCCCCCACGACACCGGCCGTCGGCACCCCGCGCATCCGTCTGGAGGGGCGCGACAAGGTCACCGGCGCCGCCCGTTACGCCGCCGACCACCCCGCCGAGGGCCTCGCCCACGGCTGGATCGTGGTGTCCACCGTGGCCCGCGGGCGCGTCCGCTCGGTGGACGACGCCGCCGTCCTGGCGATGCCCGGTGTCCTCGCCGTCCTGCACCACGGCAACGCGCCGCGCCTGGAGGAGGACTTCCACGGCACCTTCGGACCCGACGCCACCGCCCGGATCCTCCAGCACGACCGGGTGCCGCATATGGGCTGGCCGGTCGCGCTCGTCGTGGCCGGGACGCCCGAGCAGGCCAGGGAGGCGGCGGAGGCGCTCGTCGTCACCTACGACACCGAGCCGCACGACGTGGACCTCAGGCCCGACCACCCCCGATGCCGGGCGGCGGAGACCGTGGCCATGGGCCCGGGCACCACCGACAAAGGCGACGTGGAGGCCGAACTCGCCGCCTCCGACGCGGTCGTGGACGCCTGGTACACCACCCCGGAGGAGTACCACAGCCCCCTGGAGCCCCACGCGGCCATGGCGCGCTGGGACGGCGGACGGCTGGAGGTCGTGGACTCCACCCAGGGCGCCTACGCGACCGCCCGGGACCTCGCCCGGCTCCTGGGCCTCGACCCGACGGCCGTACGCCTGCGCTCCGAGCACGTCGGCGGCGGTTTCGGCAGCAAGGCCCAGGCCCGCCCGCACCTCGTCCTCGCCGCCATGGCGGCGACCGTGCTCGGCCGGCCGGTGCGCGTCGCCCTCACGCGGCACCAGATGTTCTCGCTCGTCGGCCACCGCAGCGCCACCGTCCAGCGCGTCCGGCTGGGCGCCGGCGCGGACGGCCGACTGCGCGCCCTGGAGCACACGGCGCTCAGCGCCACCTCCACGGTCCGCGAGTTCGTCGAGCCGAGCGCCGCCTACGGGCGGACCATATACGACGCGAGCGGCCACCGCACCGTCCACCGGGTGCTGTCCCTCGACATCCCCACGCCCACCTATATGCGCGCCCCCGGCGAGGCCCCCGGCTCCTTCGCGCTGGAATGCGCGCTGGACGAACTCGCCGAACGCTGCGGCCTGGACCCGATCGCGCTGCGCGCCCGCAACGAACCCGCCGTCGGCCCCGTCTCCGGGCTCCCCTTCGCCGGCCGCCGCCTGACCGACTGCTTCGCCGAAGGGGCCCGCCGCTTCGACTGGGCCGGGCGCGACCCGCGGCCGGGCGTCCGCCGTGACGGCCGTTGGCTCCTCGGCACCGGCACGGCGGCGTCGTCCTTCTTCACCGGTGTCTTCCCGGCGACCGCCACCGCGACCGCGCACCCCGACGGTACGTTCACCGTCCGCATCGCCGCCGCCGACATCGGCACCGGGGCACGCACCGCCCTCACCCAACTGGCCGCCGACGCACTGGAGGTGGCGCCGGAACGGGTCCGCGTCCGCATCGCCGACAGCGACTTCGGCGACGCCTGGGTCGCCGGCGGCTCCATGGGCACCCGCTCCTGGGGCTGGGCCGTCCGGCTCGCGGCGCGCGACCTGCGCGAACGCCTCGCCCCGGGCGTCACCGTGCCACCCGGCGGCATCACCGTCCGCGCGGACACGGAAGCGGCGGTACGCGCCCTCGCCGCGTCCGAACGGCACGCCTACGGCGCGCAGTTCGCCGAGGTCGCCGTCGACCCGGGCAGTGGCGAGATCCGCGTCCGCCGCCTGCTCGGCGTCTTCGCCGCGGGCCCCATCGTCAACCCGCTCACCGCCCGGAGCCAGCTCACCGGCGGCATGGTCTGGGGGCTGTCCATGGCCCTGCACGAGGAAGCCGTCCGGGACACCACGACGGGCGGCCTCGCCCACACCGATCTCGCCGGTTACCACATCGCGGCCCACGCGGACGTTCCCGCCGTCGAGGCGCACTGGCTGGACGACCCGGACCCCGACGATCCCGTCGGCATCAAGGGAATCGGCGAGATCGGCACGGTCGGCTCCGCGGCGGCCGTCGTCAACGCTGTCTGGCACGCGACCGGCGTCCGCCACCGCGACCTGCCCCTCCGGCCCGACCGCGTCCTGGCGGGCGCCGCGGCCCTCCGCGAGGGGCACGCCGCCGGACGCCGCTGAGGACCCGGCCGCCCGGACCGCCGGGGGCGGGGCGTCGCCGTCGCCACCGTCGTCCTCGCCACCGTTGTCCTCGCCACGTCCCCACCGCCGGAGCCGCCGTCACGGGGAGCGCCCCGCGCGGCCCCGGGGCCCGGCGTCCCGGCCGGGCCGGCGGGTTCCGTGGCCGCGGAAGCGGGACGTCATCGCCGCCCGCCGCACCACTCGGCGGGCCGAAGGGGGCGGGCGTCGGATTTGGCGCACCGGGCTGGCGGTAACGTGCGTTCGAGATCCCGAGCGATGAGGAGGGCGCGTGCGCTTCGCGTTGGACGCACTGTCGGTCGAGGTACCCGCGGAACAGGTCGAGGAAGCCCGCGCCTTCTACCGGGCGCGGGCCGCGGGCCGGGGCCCCGGCTCGGCCGAGGAGCTCCGGGAGGCACGGGCGAAGAGGCCCGCTCCGCGTCCCGCCGTACCGCCCGCCGTGGAGGAGACGGCCGAGACCGCGGGGGCCCGTGTCCCCGTCCGGATCCTCACACCGTCCGGGGGGCCGCCGCGCGGCGTCCACCTGGACATCCACGGCGGCGGCTTCTACCTGGACAGCGCGGCGCACGGAGACCGGCGCAACCGCGAACTCGCGGACGCCCTGGGCGTCGCCGTCGTCAGTGTCGACTACCGGCTGGCACCCGAACACCCCTGGCCGGCAGCGCCCGACGACTGCGAGGCGGCGGCCCTCTGGCTCGTCGAGCAGTCCGGCGCCCGCTTCGGAACCTCTCGGCTGACGATCGGCGGGAGCTCCGCGGGCGCCACCCTCGCCCTGGCCACCCTGCTCAGACTGCGGGACAGGGGCGCCGTCGGCCTGTTCACCGGCGCCGCCCTCCGGTTCGGCACCTACGACCTGAGCGCGCGGACCCCGGCCGGCCGCCGCATCGCCGACGAGTACTTCCTCCAGGCGTACGTCGGCCACGTCGAGGACCGGACCATCCCCGACGTCTCCCCCCTCTACGGCGACCTCCGCGGCCTGCCCCCGACGCTGCTCGTCGTCGGCGCCGAGGACGTGGTGCTGGAGGACAACCTGGCGATGGCCGGCCGGCTGTCGGCGGCCGGCAACGACGTCGACCTCCGCGTCTACCCCGAGGCGCCCCACGGCTTCACGGGCCACCCCACGAGCCTGGCCGGCACGGCGCTCGCCGACATCGCGTCCTGGCTGGGCGACCGGACCACACGGCCGTAGGCGACCCGTCCGCCGGTGCCCGCACCCGCCCCGCCCACCCAGCCCGCCGCCGCCGCCGCGGCGGGCAGGGCAGGCCCGGGCCGGGCACCGGGCTCGGTGGGGTCCCGGCCGCCCTCAGCGGTCCTTGCGCGGCTGCGTGAAGCGGAGCATGTTGCCCGCCGGGTCGCGGAAGGCGCAGTCACGGACGCCGTACGGCTGGTCCACGGGCTCCTGGAGCACCTCGGCGCCGGTGGCGCGGATGCGTTCGAAGGTCGCGTCACAGTCGTCCGTGGAGAAGATCACGCCGCGCAGCATGCCCTTGGCCAGCAGCTCCGCCATCGCCTCCCGGTCGGCGGGGGAGGCATTGGGGTTGGCGGCCGGCGGTTCGAGGACGATCTCCACGTCCGGCTGCGCGGGCGACCCGACGGTCACCCACCGCATCCCCTCGAACGCGACGTCGTTGCGCACCTCCAGCCCGAGGGCGTCGCGGTAGAAGGCGAGGGCCTTGTCGTGGTCGTCGACGGCGATGAAGCACTGGGAAAGCTTGATGTCCATGCCCCCGACGCTACGAGGCGACGGCGGATCGCGCTTCTCCGATCCTGACCGGTTCGCGATCTCCGGCCCCGACGGGTTCGCCCCTCCTCGCTCCGGCCGCCGTGTCCCGTCCGGCCCCGGCCGGCTCCCCGCGCCTCGCCGGGGCCGCCCCGGCCGGCCTTGCCGGGTCCACCCCGCCGGGGGCGGCCCCGCCCGGTCCGCCGTGGCGGGACGGCCGGGTGAGGATCTTGGCCACGCAGGCCGGGATCGCGGCACCCGCCTCGTGGGCGCGGGCCCGGTAGGCGCTGGGGCTCTCGCCGACCAGCTCCGTGAAGCGTGAGCTGAACGAGCCCAGTGACGTACAGCCGACGGCGAAGCAGACGTCCGTGACGCTCAGGTCGCCCCGCCGCAGCAGCGCCTTGGCGCGTTCGACGCGGCGGGTCATCAGGTAGCCGTACGGCGTCTCGCCGAAGGCGGCGCGGAAGCTGCGGGAGAAGTGCCCCGGTGACATGAGGGCGACCGCGGCCAGCGCCGGGACGTCCAGGGGCCGGGCGTAGTCGCGGTCCATCGTGTCGCGGGCGCGGCGCAGCCGCGCCAGGTCTTCCAGGGTCACCCGTCCAGGGTCGCACGGGGGTCGGACACCGCCCCGTGGTCCGCTCGCCGGGCCCTGCCCGCCCGGCTGTTCGCCTTGCCTGTGCCTGGTGGGGTGTCTGTGAAGGAAGTGACCAAAGAGGCGACCCGTCGGCCGGGTGGCGAGGGGTATCGTCGGGCCCGCGGCCGGGGCACCGGATCGTGTCGCGGGCTCCGTCCGCCCGGCCATCCGGGCACGAGCCCGTTCCCGTTCCCGCTCCCGTCCGCCGGCCGGCCCGGCGCCGGCCGGCGGACCCGCCCGCACCCTGAACGCCGCACCCGTCCGCACGCCTCACCCGCGTCTTCCCTCGGCCGCCGTCCCCTGCCCGCTGCGGACCCACCGCGACCGGCGGGACGTGCCGGCGACGCCGCGCCCGCCGGCCGTCGGGGCCGAGGACGCGGGCGCGAGCGGACCCGTCTCACGGATGGAGAAACGATGAGCAAGGCCATGAGCCCGAGCACGAGCACGCCCCCGCCCGTACCGCACCCCGCCGACGTGCACGACACGATCCGGGTGCACGGCGCGCGGGAGAACAACCTCCAGGGCGTCGACATCGAGATCCCCAAGCGCAGGCTGACGGTGTTCACCGGGGTGTCCGGTTCGGGCAAGAGCTCGCTGGTGTTCGGCACGATCGCCGCCGAGTCGCAGCGGCTGATCAACGAGACGTACAGCGCCTTCGTTCAGGGCTTCATGCCGACCCTGGCCCGGCCCGAGGTGGACGTCCTGGAGGGGCTGACCACCGCGATCATCGTCGACCAGCAGCCGATGGGCGCCGACCCCCGGTCCACGGTGGGCACCGCCACCGACGTCAACGCGATGCTGCGGATCCTCTTCAGCCGGCTCGGACGGCCGTACGTGGGCCCGCCCGGCGCGTTCGCCTTCAACGTCGCCTCGGTGCGGGCGAGCGGCGCGATCACCGTCGACCGGGGCGTGAAGAAGGCCGAGAAGGTGACGTTCTCCCGCACCGGCGGCATGTGTCCGCGCTGCGAGGGGCGCGGCGACGTCACCGATCTCGACCTCACCCGGCTCTACGACGACAGCAAGTCGCTCGCCGAGGGGGCGCTCGACATCCCCGGCTACAAGCCGGGCGGCTGGAACCACCGGCTCTACGCCGAGTCCGGCCTCTTCCCCGCCGACAAACCGGTCCGCGAGTTCACCGAGAAGGAGCGGTACGACTTCCTCCACCGCGAGCCGGTGCGTATGAAGATCGCGGGGATCAACATGACCTACGAGGGGCTGATCCCCCGCATCCGGAAGTCCCTGCTGGCCAAGGACCGGGAGGCGATGCAGCCGCACATCCGCGAGTTCGTGGACCGGGCGGTCACCTTCACCACCTGTCCCGACTGCGACGGCACCCGGCTCAACGCGGCCGCCCGGTCGGCGAAGATCCAGGGCGTCGGGATCGCCGACGCCTGCGCGATGCAGGTCAGCGACCTGGCCGCGTGGGTGCGCGGGCTGGACGAGCCGTCCGTGGCGCCGCTTCTCGCCAAACTCCGGCAGGCGCTCGACTCGTTCGTGGAAATCGGGCTCGGCTACCTCTCCATGGACCGGCCGACGGGCACACTGTCGGGCGGCGAGGCGCAGCGCGTCAAGATGGTGCGCCACCTCGGCTCGTCGCTGACCGACGTCACCTACGTCTTCGACGAGCCGACCACCGGGCTGCACCCGCACGACATCGCGCGGATGAACGACCTGCTGCTGCGGCTGCGGGACAAGGGCAACACGGTGCTCGTGGTGGAGCACAAGCCCGAGGTGATCGCGATCGCCGACCACGTCGTCGACCTCGGACCCGGCGCGGGCGCGGCGGGCGGCACGATCTGCTTCGAGGGCACGGTGGAAGGGCTGCGGGCCGCCGGCACCCTCACCGGCCGCCACCTCGACGACCGCGTCACCCTCAAGAAGACCGTGCGCGAACCGGCCGGCACCCTGCCGGTCCGCGGCGCGACGGCGCACAACCTGCGGGGGGTCGACGTCGACATCCCGCTCGGGGTGCTGGTCGCCGTCACCGGCGTGGCGGGCTCGGGCAAGAGCTCGCTGGTGCACGGGTCGATCCCGGCCGGCGCGGGCGTCGTCTCGGTCGACCAGGCCCCGATCCGCGGCTCCCGGCGGAGCAACCCGGCGACGTACACCGGGCTGCTCGACCCGGTCCGCAAGGCGTTCGCCAAGGCCAACGGCGTCAAACCGGCTCTGTTCAGCGCCAATTCGGAGGGTGCCTGCCCCGCCTGCGGCGGCGTCGGCGTCGTCTTCACCGACCTGGCGATGATGGCCGGCACCGCCGCCACCTGCGAGGAGTGCGAGGGCAAGCGCTTCGACGCGTCGGTGCTCGAGTACCGCCTCGGCGGCCGGGACATCAGCGAGGTGCTGGCGATGCCGGTGTCCGAGGCCGAGGAGTTCTTCGCCACGGGCGAGGCCCGTACCCCCGCCGCCCACCGGATCCTGCGTCGCCTCAGCGACGTCGGCCTCGGCTACCTCACCCTCGGCCAGCCGCTCACCACGCTCTCCGGCGGCGAACGCCAGCGGCTCAAACTCGCCACACACCTGACGGAGAAGGGCGGCGGTCCGTCCGTCTGCATTCTGGACGAGCCGACCGCCGGCCTCCACCTCGCCGACGTCGAGCAACTCCTCGGCCTGCTCGACCGGCTCGTCGACTCCGGCACCTCCGTCATCGTCGTCGAACACCACCAGGCCGTCATGGCCCACGCCGACTGGATCATCGACCTGGGCCCCGGGGCCGGCCACGACGGCGGCCGGATCGTCTTCGAGGGCACGCCCGCGGACCTCGTCGCGGCCCGCTCCACGCTGACGGGGGAGCACCTGGCGGAGTACGTGGGGGCCTGACGGGGACCGGGCCCTGCCGGGGCGGGGCCCGGTCCCCGCCCCGGGCGCGTGCCGTTGACGCGGGGGTCGGCGCGGCGCGCTGGGCCCGGCGTCCGTCGCGGTGAAGCCGCGGGCGGCGGGGCGGAACGGGCGCGGGCGGTCGCCGAAGCCGCGCCGCGCCACGCGTCGGCGATCGCCATGCGTCGGCGATCGCCATGCGGCGCGTCGCAGGGCGGTGGGGCGGCGAAGCTGCGGGGCGGCCCGGAGAGGGGAGGAGCCGGACCGCCGTCGCCCGGGGTCGGCGCCGTCCGGGCCGCCCCGCCACCCCGCCGCCCTGGAGCGCCGCCCGGCCGGGAACCGGTCAGGACAGGGCGACCAGCTCCCGGTAGTCGTCGCTCCACAGATCCTCGTCGGCGCCCGGCAGGAGCAGGACGCGGTCGGGGCGGAGGGCGTCGATGGCGCCCTCGTCGTGGGTGACCATGACGACCGCGCCCGGGTAGGAGCCGACCGCGGCCAGGACCTCGCCGCGGGACGCGGGGTCGAGGTTGTTGGTGGGCTCGTCGAGCAGCAGCACGTTGGCGCCGGAGTGGACCAGTCCGGCCAGCGCCAGGCGGGTCTTCTCCCCGCCCGACAGCACGCCGACGGGCTTGTCGGCGTCGTCCCCGGTGAAGAGGAACGCCCCGAGCACGCCCCGGAGTTCGCCGTCCGTCAGGTGCGGCGCGGCCGTGGCGAGGTGGCGGAGGACGGTGTGGCCGGGGTCGAGGGTGTCGTGCTCCTGGGCGAAGTAGCCCAGCCGCAGCCCGTGTCCGCGCACGACCCGGCCCGCGTCGGGCGCCACCTCGCCGGCCAGGACGCGCAGCAGCGTCGTCTTGCCCGCGCCGTTGGGCCCGAGGACCACCAGGCGGCTGCCCCGGTCCACGGCGAGGTCCACCCCGTCGAGGACGGGACGGCCGGCGTACGCCTTGGCCAGGCTGACCGCGCCGAGCGGCACCCGGCCGCACGGCTCGGGTACGGGCAGCCGGATACGGGCGGTCTTCTCCGCCCGCCGGGCCGGCTCGAGGGCGGCGAGCATGCGGTCGGCGCGCCGGCTCATGCTCCGGGCGGTCACGGCGGTGGCGGACCGGGCCTTCATCCGGTCCGCCTGCGCGTGCAGGGCGGCGGCCTTCCGCTCGGCGTTCGCCCGCTCGCGGGCACGGCGCCGCTCGTCGCTCGCCCGCTGTGCCAGGTACGTGGTCCAGCCGGTGTTGTGGATGTCGATCGTCGCCCGGCCGGGGTCCAGGTGGAACACCCGGTTGACGACGTCGGCCAGCAGCCCGGTGTCGTGGCTGATCACCACGAGCCCGCCCTGGTGGCCGCGGAGGAAACCGCGCAGCCAGACCGCGGAGTCGGCGTCGAGGTGGTTGGTGGGTTCGTCGAGCAGCAGGGTGCCGTCGTGGCCGGCGAACAGGATGCGGGCCAGTTCCACCCGGCGCCGCTGCCCGCCCGACAGTGTGCCGACCGGCCGGCCGAGCACCTCGTCGGGCAGACCGAGCCCGGCCGCCACCCGGGCGGCCTCCGCCTCGGCCGCGTACCCGCCGCCGGCCTGGAAGGCCGCCTCGGCGCGGGCGTACGCCGCCATGGCCCGGTCCAGCGCGGCGGGCCCGGCGGCCTCGGACATCGCCGCCCCCGCGCTCCGCAGCGCGCGCAGGGCGTGGTCGAGACCGCGCGCCGACAGGATCCGGTCGGTGACGGTCACGTCGGGGCCGGTCGCTCGGGAGTCCTGGGCGAGGAAGCCGACCGGGCCGGTGGCCACCACGCTCCCGGCGGCGGGCCGGGCCCGCCCCGCCAGGACGGTCATCAGGGTGGTCTTTCCCGCGCCGTTGCGGCCGACCAGGCCGACGCGGTCGCCGGGGGAGACGGTGAAGGAGATGTCGGACAGCAGGAGCCGCGCGGCGGCACGCAGCTCGACACCGCGAACGGTGATCATAAGGTAACGCTCCGAATAAGCTCAAGGACACACTTCTGGCGTGGAAGCGGGTCCTCGGCTAGGAGATTCGGGGCGTAGACATGCCCTCACGGTAACCGACGCCTCCGCGGGGGCGCATGCGGTTTTCCGAGCGGTCGCTCCGGTGGTGAGCGGCTGGTGAGCGGCTCGAGTCCGGTCAGTGGCCGGCGGCCACCGCGTCTCCAGGCGTCCCCGGGCGTCCTGGGGCGCCTCCGGCATCCCGGGGCGGATGGCGTGGACGGCCACCTTCGGCCGAGGCGGGGGCCGCGCATGCCGCCCTGTGGGAAGAGGCGGCAGGCGATGCGAAGGGGGAGTTCACCGGAGCGGGCCGGGGTGCTGACGGTGGCGTGGCCGCTGTCGGGGAAGTTCCGGAAGCCGACCGCCGCGTCGAGGGCCGAAGTGAGCCCGAACCGGTTCGGCTTCCGCAGGAAGTGCGCGCGTCACCTCGTGTCGTGCTCCTGTGGCCACTGGCCGGTGACCTTGCCGTCGGGCGTCAGGGTGAACCGGGTTTTGTCCATCACCGCCGTGGCACTGGCTCGCGTGCCGTACGCCTTCAGGGTGAGGTCCTCTGCTTTGCCCATGTATATGTGCGCCTCAGCGGCGTCGCTCCACGAGTTGACCCGCACCTGCACTCCCCAGTTGTTCACTTGAGGCTTCTCGCGCCACGGCCCCCAACTGCTCTGCGGCAGCAGCCCTGTGCCCCGGCCCGAGAACACGTACCAGCTCGCGAGGCCGAGCATGATCGCGGCGGCTACGAGCGCAAACACGGTCGGCCGGTGACGGATGCGGGAAAAGTGAGCCACCTGATGGGTTCCTTCACAGTCCGGAGAGGGCTTCGCCGCAGTCCAAGACGGTCCCCGGCCCGGCCGCGTTCCCGACCGTCGGGAGCAACCGGCTGAACACTCACCTCCCCGGGCCGGATGTCGCGGGGCCGGGAACTCCCCGGCCGACTCCGGAGGAGCGGCGGTGCGTCCTCGCCCCGGCCGTCGGCGGGCAGGCCGGAAGCATGCCTCGGCCGGGCTGTCTGCCACGCCGGCACATCCAGCCGCCGGCACCGGCGGGGTGGGACGCGATGCGCGTCTCCGAGGCGGGGCCCTGACGCCGCTCGGACGCCGCGGCACCTGGAGCTTGCGGCCACCGCGCGCCGCGTCGGCGTACCCGTCGGGGCGCGTGGGCGCGTGGGCGCGTGGACGGGTGGACGCGCGGGCGCCGGGGCTTCGTGTCGCAGCTCCGGGTGTCGGGCCGGTGGGGCGTCGGGATGCCGGGATGCCGGGATGTCGTACGGAGCTACGGACGAAGGGCAACCAACAGGTCGACGACGTACGTCTCCTCGATCGCGCCCTCGGGGAAGGCCGCACTCAACACCTCGCGTTCGACGGCGAAGAAGGCGCCCCGGGCCTCCTCGTCCAGGACGAGGAACGCCGAGCGGCTGCCGATGTTGGCCAGATGCGTGTCGAGGGAGACGACCCGGCTCCAGCGCAGCAGGCGACGCGCGACCCGCAGGCCCGTCAGGCCGGCCAGCCGGACGGCGTCATCGTCGCCGTGGCGGGTGGGGGAGGAGGCCGCATTCCTCCCGCAGCAGCGAGCGACGCGTTCGTGCTGCGCACGGATCCACGGCACGTCGAAGGCCGTGGTGTTCCACCAGACCGCCAGCGCCCCGCCCGGCCGCAGCACGCGCAGCGCCTCGGGGACGGAACGGGCCGGATCGGTCCACTGCCAGGACTGCGCGTACGTGACGAGGTCGAGGGAGGAGCCGGCGAGGGGCAGGGCGTTGCCGTCGCCCTGTACGACCGGTACGTCGGGCGTCGTCTCCCTGCACCGGCGGGCCATGGCCCCACCGGGCTCGACGGCGATCACCTCGGCACCCTTGTCGCGCAACAGCGCGGTGGCGATCCCGGTGCCCGCCCCGACGTCGGCGACCCGAGCGCCGGCCAGGCGGCGACCGGAGAGTTCTTGCACGGTGTCCAGGAGCGAGGGGGGGTAGGAGGGCCGGGCCGCCGCGTACTGGTCGGCGGCCGTGTCGAAGGAGCGGGCGCGGGGGTCGGCGGTCATTGCCTCATCATCCGCTGCGTGCCGGGTACATGGGTCTCGGCTCAGCCGCCGTGGGGCGCCCCCCTGCCGTCAGCACGGCATGTGATTGCCGCTGACGGGCGGTGCGTCCCACGGGGAGGGGTCGGCCGCGCGAGGCTGTCGGGGTCGATGCCGCCGGGAGTCGTGGGGGCGGACGGGGCGGTGTTCGGGGGTGACCACGACCAGCTCAACGCCGCACCCGATCCGGAGTCATGAGACAAGCTTCAGGCGGCCTACGCGGTTGTGGCGATGCCGCCGTCTACGGGGATCACGGCGCCTGTCAGGTATGCGCCTGCCCGGCTGGCGAGGAACACGGCGACACCCGCCATGTCGTCGTCGCGGCCGATCCGGCGTAGTGGGGCCGACGCCGCGATCGCCTCGCCGAACTCGTCGAGGGTTGCAGCCATCATCGTCGACGGGAACGGTCCCGGTGCCACGGCGTTCACGGTGACGTGCTGCGGTCCCAGTTCCTTGGCGAGCACTCTGGTGAGTTGATGCAGTGCGGCCTTGCTGCTGGAGTACGAGTAGTTGGGCCGCTGGGGGATGTGAATGGCGGCGATGCTGCCGATGTTGATGATCCGCGAGGGATCGTCGGCGGTGCCCGCCCTGCGAAGTGCGGGCAGCAGCGCTTGGACCAGCCAGAACGGCGACTTCAGGTTGAGGTCGACGACCGTGTCCCAGGCCGCGTCCGGGAACGTCGCCAGCGGCTCGTCCCACATGGCGCCCGCGTTGTTGACGAGGATGTCGAGACGTTCCGAGTCGGCGGTGACGAGATCGGACAGTCGCCGACACTCGTCGTGGCGGGACAGGTCGGCGGGAATGGCCCGCACCTCACCGAATGTGGAAAGCTGTTCCTGTGCCTGAGCGCACGCTTCTGCGTTGCGTGAGCTGATGACTACGCGGCTGCCCGCCTGGAGAAGGCCACGCGCGATCATCATTCCGATGCCTCGGGTGCCACCGGTGACGAGCGCGCGTTTTCCGCGCAGATCGAAAAGTGCTGCATGCGTTGTTAATTGGTTGTCCACCACTTGCCGCCATTCTCGTCGGTCGTGCGGGGTGAAGCGTCGACGCGTTGGGTGTTCGGTTCAGATGTCTCAACGCTATGACCTTGGAGTGCACTCCAAGCAAGCGGATCCCGGTGCCGACGGATCGCGTCCGCAACCGCTTCAAGCGGGGATCGCGAGGCGGACGGTCGCCCAAGTCCGGCAAGGACGACTACAAGCAGCGGCACGCGGTCGAGTGCGGGATCAACCGCCTCAAGCGCCACCGGACTGTAGCCACGAGGTATGACAAGCTCGTGGTCCGCTACGAGGCGACCGTGCTGGTCGCGGTCCTCAACGAGCGGCTGTGACCAGCACTTCCACAACAGGCGCTGGGCCCCGACAGGCGCCGGAACCTGCCCGTGAACGCACTCCGCCTTGCCTCCGAGCGCACGGAGCGCGGCCCCGGCCCGATGCCCGGTACAGGGCAGACCGCACCGGCGCGGCGCACGGACACAAGACCAGGCACCGGGCCGAGCACCATCCCCATCGCCCCCTGGCCCCCTGGCCGCCTTGGCCCGCGGCCACCACAGGGGGGCACGGAACTAGCCGCCCGGGCGCGCGGTACGGACGCCCGCCCGCCGGACGCACGCCGAGCTCCCCGTTCCCGGTAGGCCGCATCTTCGGCGAACGGGGTAAGCGCCTGGCGACAGACGACGCGACGGTGACGCCCGGCGGTGTTCGGGCCGGTGGGCGGAGCCGGGCGCGGAACGGCAGGCAACACGGAGGACGGGTGATCGTCGATGAGCTTCCTGGACCGGATTCCCCGGCAGGGCCGTACCGAGGAACGGGGGCGGGGCCCGGCGCCGGGTCCGGTGCCGGACCGCGGGGAGGAGCCGGTGAGCGCCCTGGTGTCCCGGGCGTCCGACCAACTCGCCGAGCTGGTACGGGCGGAGATGCGGCTGGCGCGGGCGGAGATGCTGGAGAAGGGCCGGGGTTTCGGGAAGGGCGGCGGTCTCCTCGGCGGCGCCGGCCTGGTCGGGTTCGTGGCGTTCCAGGGCCTGGCCGCGACCGCCGTGGCCGCCCTCTCCCTGGCCTTGCCGGTGTGGGTGGCGGCGTTGATCGTCACCGTGGTACTGGGCGTGTGCGCCGGGGTGTTGGCCCTCATGGGCCGGCAGCGGATTCGTGAGGCTGCGCCGCCGGTTCCCGGGCAGGCGATCGAAGGTGTCAAGAAGGACACCGCGATGATCAAGGAGAGGAGCATCCGATGAGCGCGAGCTCCGAGGACGGGCGTACGGCTCAGACCACCGAGGACCTGCGGGCCCAGGCGGAGGGCGCCCGTGAGCAACTGGGCCACACGGTGGACGCCCTCGCCCGCAAGGCCGACGTGAAGGCCCAGGCGAAGCGGAAGGCGACCGCCGTCAAGGACGCGGCCGGGCAGGCCACGGAACAGGCGCTGGACAAGGGCTCGGAGGTCGTCCGGCAGGTACGGGACCGGGTGCCGGAGCCCGTCCGCGCCCAGGCGGCCACCGCCCGCGCCGGACTGGCGCACCGGACCACGGCGGTCGTCGAGACGGTACGCCGGCGGGCGCCCGAGCCGGTCCTGGCGACGGCCCGGCGGGTCACCGGCGTGCTGCGCGTCGGACGCGGGCCCCTGCTGGCGGCGGGTGCCGTCGTCCTCGTCGTGGGGGTGGCGCGGCGCGCGAGGAGCCCTCGGTGAAGGCGGTGAAGATCGCCTACAAACCGGTCGGGCTCGCCCTCGGCCTGGCCGGCGGCCTGCTCGCCGGGGCGGCCTTCCGCCGCACCTGGAAGCTGCTGGGGCACGACGACGAGGCCCCCGACGCGACCGACGAGGACCGCACCTGGGGCGAGGTCCTGATCGCCGCCGCCGTACAGGGCGCGGTCTTCTCCGTCGTCAGGGCGGCCGTCGACCGCGCCGGCGCCACCGCCACCCGCCGGCTGACGGGCACTTGGCCCGACTGACCCGCCGGCCCGACCGACCCGCTCCGCCCCCCGCCGGGCCCTCCCGGCGGGGGCGGCGCCCCGCCGCCGCACCCTTCGGCCGGCCCCCGTCGGGGAGCGCCGGCCGCTTGTCGTCTCAAGGCGGCTTTTCTCAGGACAGTTTGCCGCCGTAGTCGGGCAGCTTGAAGCCCTTCTCGTAATAGCCGCCCTCGAAGTCGGTGGAGCGGTTGCCGATGTTGGCGGTGATGCGGTAGCCGTCCTCGGTGAGCTCCTGGCGGCAGCGTTCCTTGCCGTCGCCCTTGCCCTCGCCGTGCTCACGGGTGCAGACCGCGTCCACCGGGTAGCCGGCCGCCGCGACATCCTTCCGGGCGGACGACGAGGAGGTACGGGCGGTGACGAAGAGGACGGCGACGTTGTGCTCGTGTGCCCACTCGGCCACGCGCAGCACGGGCTCGTTGGCGCGCCCCGGGTGGTAGTACGTCTCCAGCGCGGTGTTGTCGATGTCCAGCACGACGGCCGGCTTCCCGCCGTGTCCCGCCGCCCGCTCCCGCAGCCAAGGGATCACCGGGGCGACGGCCTTGCGCACGTCGGCCTGCCAGGTGGCGTAACCGGGGACGCTCGCGTCCGGGCCCGGCTGGGCGGCACCGGCGGTGCCCGGCGCCGCGAACGGCAGCGCCAGCGCGGCCAGCGCGGCGAGGGCGGCGGTACGGAACCGCGCGGCGGGCGCGGCGGGCGCGGCGGGCGCGGCGGGGACGGTGGGTGAGGTGGACGTGGGGGGCATCGAACGTGTTCCTTCCGGTGACCAGTGTGACCATCGGACAGGTCAGCAGCACCGGGGGACGCCCAGGCGAATGAACGGTGTCCCGGGCGTGAAGACCGGATGGGCGGACGTCTTGAGGTGCGCACGATCGAAGAGGCAGATCCCAGAAGGCCCGGCTGAAGAGTCCCCTCTCCTGAGGGAAGAGCCGCTTGGGAAGAGGCCCCTGTGCAGAGGCCCGTCCCAAGCAGCGCCACCGAAGAGGACCCCGCCACCCAAGACCCCCTCGTACTGGCCCGCCCGCCCCACCGCACCCACACGCGCCGGCAGACGGCGACCACCCCGCCTTGAACAGACGGACCTCCGGGTATCAGCCCGGTATGAAGAGCCCCGTCGGAGACGTGATCCCCACCCGGGAGCGCCGGGTCCGCACCCTCCCACGACAGACGTCCGGCTCGGCCGGCTCGACCGGCCTGACCGGCTCGGCCAGCTCATCCGGCTTGACCGGTCCGTCGCGCTCGACCGTCCCGGACCGTACCGGCGTCCGCGACTGGCGGAAACGGACGCCCTCGCGCCTCCACCACAGCCGGCCCACGGAACCCGGTTACGTCCGCGTCCGGCACGGGCGCGGTTTCCGTTACCGCGACGCGGAGGGCGCGCCGCTGCGCGATCCCGACGCGCTCGCCCGGATCCGCGACCTCGTGATCCCGCCCGCCTGGCGGGACGTGTGGATCTGCGCCCGGCCCGACGGGCACCTCCAAGCGGTCGGCACGGACGCCGCGGGCCGCCGCCAGTACCTGTACCACCCGGCGTTCCGCGCCGAGCAGGAACGGGCCAAGCACGACCACGTCCTGGACGTCGCCGAGGCCCTGCCCGCCCTGCGGGAGACCGTCGAGGAGCACCTGGCCGACCGCGGCCTCACCCGGCGCCGCGTCCTGGCCACCGCCGTCCGCCTGCTCGACCTCGGTTTCTTCCGCGTCGGCAGCGACCGTTACGCCGAACGGCACAACAGCTACGGCCTGACCACCCTGCTCCGCGAGCACACCCGCCGACGGCGTGGCGGGGTCGTCTTCACCTACACCGGCAAGCACGGCAGGGAGATCGTCCTGTCCGTCGCCGACCCCGACGCCTGCCGCACCCTGACCGCCTTGCTCCGCCGCCGCGACGAAGGCGACCGGCTGCTCGCCTACTGGGAGCGGCGCGCCTGGCACGAGGTGAGCGGCGACGACGTCAACGCCTACCTCAAGGAGCAGGCCGGACTCGACATCACCGCCAAGGACTTCCGCACCTGGCACGCCACCGTCATGGCCGCCGTGGCCTTGGCCGTCTCCCAGGGTGCCGTCCGCAGCGAGACCGCCCGGCGCCGCGCCATCGCCCGCGCGGCACGTGAGGTCGCCGGCTACCTCGGCAACACCCCCGCCGTGTGCCGCGCCTCGTACATCAACCCGCGGGTGATCGAGCTCTACGAAGAGGGCATCACCATCGCCCCCGCCCTCCCGCGGCTCGGCGACGGCGCGCACCCCGGCGCCCCGGCCACCCACGGCCCCACCGAACACGCCGTCCTCCGCCTGCTCCGCACGGGCCGCCCGCCGGAGACCGGCTGACGGGAGACCGGCTGACGCCGGGGCCGCGGCTACGGTCTGCGGCCGTGCCTGGGCCGCCCGGGTGGCGTGCGCGGGCGGGGCGGGGGCGCTGTGCGTAGGCCGTGCCGCAGGGGTTACTCGCCAGGCGAACACGGGTGGTCGGGAGGCGTCGAAGCCGGCGCAGCGGGCAGGCGCTTGATCGTCACGGAACCACCGGTGCCCCGGACGGGCCCGGACGCCGCCGGCGTCCGCCGTGTCGGCGCCGGTGGCCGTGGACCGAGAACCGCCCCGGAACGGAGGACGTCATGCAGGCAGACGACGGCGCCCGGAAGCAGGCCGCGCGGGACCCGCGGGAGGCGCGGGGCGAGCGAGGCGAACGGAGCGGACGACGGCCGGACGAAGGCGCGGCGCCGCGCGCCCGGCCCGCGCCCATCGGCAAGGGCGACACGGCGAACGTGGCCGGCAGCGACGTGCAACAGCCGGAGATCGCCGAGGGACCGGTCGAAGGGCTGCAGCCCGGCGAGGAAGTGCGGCGCGGCCCCTGGCACCCGCCCGTCGAGGTCGACCCGCCGCCCGGTTACGGCCGCCCGCCCGGGGAACGCGCCGGGAAGGCGCGGCACGGGCAGCGCGAACGGCAGCGGCCGGGGCGGGAAGGCGCCCCTGGCTCGAACACCGCCACGAACCCCGGCAAGAGCACCACCGGCAAGAGCACCACCGGCGAGAACGCCACAGGCGAGAACGCCACAGGCGAGAACGCCACCGAAGGGAAGGAGCTCCCGTGACCACCCCTCACGACCCCGGCGTCTCCCCCGAAGACGAGGGCATCCCGGACCTCCAGGACGGTACGCCGGAGCAGCAGCGCTCGAGCGACCCCCAGCGGATGCCCGTACCGGGGGACACCCCCACCGCCGTCACCGAGGAGCGCCCGACCGCCGAGGAGTTGCGCGAGGGCCGGCCGCTGGACGAGCGGCTGCACGAGGAGGAGCCCGAGGCGGACCCCGCCCGGCTCGCCGAGCCCGACCGGCCCGCCCGCGACGACCCCGAACCCGACGAGCCGGCCCCCGGCGCGGAAGCCGCCGTGGAGGAACCCGCCGGGCTCCTCTACGACGAGCCCGACCCGGACCGTCCGCGCGACCAGGACGTCTACGCCCAGGAGGGCACCACCGACGGCCTCTCCGCCGAGGAGGAAGCCGTGCGGATCAGGGACGACGAGGAGTTGTGACGCGCCGTCGGTGCGGCCTCTCCCGGAGACCGCACCGGCTCCGGCCCCCTCCTCCCTCCCCCCGCCGAGCGGACCCCGTCCCCGCCCTCGCCCCTGTCTCCCGACACCCGGACCCCGAGCCGTCCCACCGGCTCGGGGTCTTCGACGTTTCCGGGCCGCCTCGCGGCGCTTCCGTACGGTTCCGCGCCGGCACTCCCCGCCGTGTGACCGGCATCTCATGGCGGCCCTGCGGGCGCGTTGACGTGTGGTCATACAGAAGGCGCATGAGAGATGCGGCCGACGCGTTTGCGGGACCGGCGCTCACTGTATGTAAATGCCATCCAGGCGGTCGCCGGACGCGACCGGACCAGCCGGCCGCTTCCCCGTATTACGGGCCCTGACCGTATCCCGGGCCCTGACCCCGACGGCCGGCCGGCCATCGACGAAACGGACTTGGAACGCCTCGGATGAGCGCCACTCGGACAACGGAAACCCCCACCCCCCACCGACGCGACGGGAACGGCATGTCCATCCCGCTGCTCGCGCTGGGCACGTTCGCGCTCGGCGTGGACGCCTACGTGATGGCCGGGCTGCTGCCCCTGGTCTCGGACGACCTGCGCGTCTCCGCGTCCTCGGCCGGGCAGATGGTCACCGTCTTCACCCTCTGCTACGCGCTGGGCGGTCCGCTCTTCGCCACCCTCCTCGCCGCGCGGCCGGCGAAGACCGTGCTCGGCGTGGCGCTGGTGGTCTTCACCGTCGGCAACGCGGTCACCGCCCTCGCCCCGACCCTGACCGTCCTGCTGATCGCCCGCGCGGTGGCGGGTGTCGGCGCGGGCGTGTACTCGCCCATCGCCGCCGCCACGGCGGCGGGCCTCACCGCCCCGGATCGGCGGGGCCGCGCGCTGGCCACCGTCATGGGCGGGCTGAGCGTCGGCACCGTCATCGGCGTCCCCGCCGGCATGCTCCTCGCCTCGCACCTGGGGTGGCGCGACACCCTGTGGCTGATCACCGGCCTGGGCGTGGTCGCCCTGATCGGCGTCACCCGCCTGCCGAAGGTCGAGGTGGGCGCTCCGCCGCCGCTCGGCGAGCGGGTACGGGCCCTCGCCGACGGCCGGGTCGCCGGCATCGTCACCGTCTCGCTGCTCGGCGGCGTCGCCAGCCTCGGCCTGTACACCTACCTCGCCGAGTTCCTGAAGGACGCCGCCCACACGGACGGGACCATGTGGGCCATGTGGGCCTGGGGCGCGGGCGGGATCGTCGGCAGCCTCCTCATCGGACGCGTCGTGGACCGCACCCGCCGTCCCTTCGCCGCGGTCACCTGGATCCTGGTCCTCATCACGGGCGCCCAGTCGCTCCTGCCCGCCGCCGCGCACACCGCCGCCGCCCTGGCGGTCGTCCCCCTCGTGGTCTGGGGCGCGGCCGGCTGGGCCGTCCAGGTGCCCCAGCAGCACCAGCTCATCGCGGCCCAGCCGCGGCAGGCCACGGTCGCCGTGTCGCTCAACAGCTCGGCCGTCTACCTTGGCAGCGGCCTCGGCTCCGCGCTCGGCGGCGTCGTCCTGGGCCTCGGCACCTCCCCGGGCGCCCTGCCGTACTGCACGGGCGCCCTCACCCTGCTCGCCCTCGTCCTGCACCTGACCGTGGTGCGCGGCGCCGTCCGACGCGGGGAGCAGTCATCCAACCCGTCCTGAGCTGGGAAAACATCCCGGAGCGGGGACAGTCGCCGGAGTCGGCGCCGACTAGCATGACCCCCATGGACATCGGTCTCCGTCACCTGCGGTACTTCCTGACCCTGGCCGAGGAACAGCACTTCACCTGGGCCGCCGACCGTCTCGGTGTCTCGCAGCCCACGCTCAGCCGGCACATCCGGCGCCTGGAGGACGAACTGGGCCGGACGCTGCTGGACCGCAGCACCCGCCACCCCCGCCTCACGGCGGAGGGGAACCGGCTGCGGGCCGACCTCCAACTCCTGCTGCCCCGGCTCGAGACGGCGCTCCGGCCCGCCGAGCCGCCGTCCTCGCTGCGCCTCGGCTACGCCTGGGGCTTCCCCCTCCGGCGCGGCCGCCAGGCCCAGGCCACGCTGGAGCAGCGGCACCTCGTCCAGGTGCGGACCGTGCGCCGGGACGACCCCGCCGCCGGGCTGCGCGACGGATCCGTCGACGCGGCGCTGCTCTGGGGGACCGTCCGCGACCCCCGGCTGGTCACCACCGAGATCCTGCGCGAGCCGTACCTCGCGGCGATCGCCCGGACCTCCACCCTGGCCACGCGCGAGCGGGTCACCTGGCGGGACCTCGGGCGCCGCTGCCTCGTCGTCGACACCGTCAGCGGCACCCTCACGCCCGGGGACTGGCCGGCCGACGCCACCCCCGAGATCGGCGAGGAGACCGCCAACATCGAGGAGTACCTGCACGCCGTCGCCGCCCGGCGCGGCGTCGGTGTGCTCCCGGTGTCGGTGGCCGCCCAGCACCCGGACCCGGACATCCTGTACCTGCCGCTGACGGGCGCCCCGCAGGCCGTCCTCACCTACGCGTACCCCCGCGCCGACCCGCACCCTTACGCCGCCGTCTTCGGGCGCGTCCTGCGGCAGGGCCGGACCGGCGAGCCCACCGGAGGGCGGACCGGCGGGCGGGCCGGGTGCGCGACGGACGCGCCGGCCGGCGACCGGGGCGGGACGGCGGGAAGCCGCGTGGGGTGAGCCGGCCGCCGCCGTGGGGCGACGACGGACACCGCAGGGGGGACGCCCGTCGCGCCCGCCGCCGTCGCCCGGGCCGGGGTGCTGGTGACGGCGGGGGGCGTCCGCCAAGCTGGTGCCTTCCGGACCGGATCCACGGAAAGGCCTGCCGTGTACCTCGCCGACCCCGACCGCTACGCCACCATGCCCTACCGCCGCGCGGGCCGCAGCGGGCTGAAGCTCCCCGCCGTCTCCCTCGGCCTCTGGCACAACTTCGGCACCGACCGCGACCTCGACACCCAGCGGGCCCTCGTCACCCACGCCTTCGACCACGGCGTCACCCACTTCGACCTGGCCGACAACTACGGGCCGCCGCCCGGAGCGGCCGAGACCGCCTTCGGCCGCGTACTCGACGGCGGGCTGCGCGCGCACCGCGACGAGATGGTCGTCTCCACCAAGGCCGGCTACCTGATGTGGCCCGGTCCCTACGGGGAATGGGGGTCCCGCAAGCACCTGCTCGCCTCGCTCGACCGGAGCCTGCGCCGCATGCGCCTGGACTACGTGGACGTCTTCTACTCCCACCGGCCGGACCCCGGTACCCCGCTGGAGGAGACGATGGGAGCCCTGGACACGGCCGTCCGGCAGGGCAAGGCCCTCTACGCCGGCGTCTCCAACTACTCGCCCGAGCAGACCCGGGAGGCCGCCCGCATCCTCCGCGACCTGGGCACCCCGCTCCTCCTCCACCAGCCCCGGTACTCGCTCCTCGACCGGGCCCCCGAGGACGAGCTGCTGGACACGCTGGACGAGCTCGGAGTCGGCCCGGTCGTCTACTCACCCCTCGCCCAGGGCCTGCTGACCGACCGCTACCTCGACGGGATCCCGCCCGGTTCGCGGGCGGCCGGCGCCAGCCCGTTCCTCACCTCCGCCGACGTCACGCCCGACCTCGTCGCCCGACTGCGGGCGTTGAACGGCATCGCGGCCAAGCGCGGCCAGACGCTCGCGCAACTGGCGCTGTCATGGGTGCTGCGGTCCACCGTGACCTCCGTGATCGTCGGGGCCAGCAGCACGGCACAGCTCGACGACAGCCTGGCCGCCACCCGCAACCTCACCTTCGGCGAGGAGGAACTGGCCCTCGTCGACGCGGCGCTGGAACCCGCCTCCTAGCGGCGGCGCCGGCGCCGGGGGCCGCCCGACCGCGCACCCCCGGCGCCCCGCCGCTCACCGCACCACGCCGCCCCCCTCCGCGTCGGCCGGGGTCCGCCGCCCCGGCACGCGCACGTCCTGGTACTGGGCGCGCTGCATCTCGTACAGCTCGCGGAAGACGCCTGCCGACGGGCGGTGCAGCAGGTCCTCGAAGGTGCCGGACTCGACCAGCTCGCCCTTGTCCAGGACGTGGATCAGGTCCGCGTGCCGGACGGACGCGAGGCGGTGGGTGATCAGGACGACCGTCTGCCCGCCGTCCGCCAGCTTGCGGATCCGCTCGAAGACCTCCAGCTCCGCCCGGGCGTCGAGGGCGGAGGTCGGTTCGTCGACGATCAGGACGTCCGCGTCGCGGTAGCGGGCGCGGGCGATGCCGAGCCGCTGCCACTGACCGCCGGAGATCTGGTGCCCGCCCCGGTACCCCTTCGACAGCAATGTGTCCCAGCCGCGCGGCAACTCGGCCACCACCGCGTCGGCGCCGGTGTACGCGGCGGCCTCCTCCACCGCCGCCTGGTCGACCGGCAGCCCCGGGCGGCCGACGGCGATGTTCATCCGGACGGTGAACGGCCAGCGGTGGAAGTCCTGTCCGACCATGCCGATCCGCGACCACAGCCGGTCGCGATCCAGTGAGCGGACGTCCACGCCGTCCCACCGGACCGTCCCCGCGTCCGGCCGGTACAGGCCCGCGAGCAGCTTGGCCACGGTGGACTTGCCCGACCCGTTCTCCCCGACCAGGGCCACGATCCGGCCGGCCGGGACGTCGAGCGTGACGTCCTTGAGGGCGGGCCGTTTCCGCCCGGCCTCTTCCCCCTCTTCCCCAGCTTCCCCCGCTTCCCTCGCCTCCGCCGTCTCCTCCGCCTCGTCCTCGGGGTAGTGGAAGGTGACGTTCTCGAAGCGGATCAGCGACACCTCGTCCGGCACCGGCGCGCCGCCGGACGGGATCGTGTACTTCCGCGCCTCCGTGAAGAGGCGCTCCAGGTCCCCGACGTAAGCCGACTCCTCGTACAGGTTGTTGACCTGGAGGACGAGGGCGGTCAGGCTCTGCCCGCCGCCGCGGATGGCCAGGACGGCCGTGCCCGCGACGGACAGCGCCATCACGCCGGTGGCCAGCAGCGCGCCGAGCGACGCGTACGTCAGGGCCGCGGCCAGCCCGGTCAGGGCGGAGGCGGTCAGCCGGACCCGGGCCCGGCCCGCCGCCAGCCGCGACTGCTCGGCCTCCGACGCCTCCGCCATGGCGCGGAAATGACGCAGCAGGAACGGGCCGACGTCGTGGACGCGGATCTCCGCGGCCGGACCCGTGCGCATCAGCGTCTGCGTCAGCAGCCGCCCGGCCCGCGCGTGCTGCATCCAGCGCAGGTAACTGGCGTACCGGGCGCGGGCGCTGCGCAGCGAGGCCCAGGAGCGGGGAACGGTCATCAGGATCAGCAACGGCAGCAGCACCGGGTGCAGAACGGTGAGGACGCCCGCGGCGGCGGCGAAGCTCACCAGCGAGCCGATCACCCCCGTACACACCTTGACCATGCGGCGGGCGGCACCGGCCCCGTACTGGGCGGAATCCATCAGCCGGTTGAAGCGGGCGTCCTCGATCGCCGCCAGTTCCACCCGCGCGACCCGCGCCAGGTACATCTCGGTGGCCACCCGTTCCACCTTGGGCTCCAGCCGGCCGGTCCCGGCGGTGGAGGCGGCGTCGGCCAGCGCGCCGACGGCCCCGGTGACCGCCACCCCGATCATGGCGGGGACCGCGGCCTGCACCCGGTGGCCGATCGTCCCCTCGGCGAGGACGGTGGCCAGCACGCTGTTCACCGCGATCAGCGCCACGGCCTGGCCGGCACCGCGGACCAGTTCGGCGAGGCCCACGGTCCACAGCGCGCGGCGGTCGGCGCGCAGGGCGAGGCGCGCGGTGAAGGCCACCATGCGGGGCAGTTGGAGCGCCATCGTCCACAGCGACATCTCGAAGTAGGCGTCGTGGTGGTCCGCCCAGCGCGCGTTGTGGAGCAGCGGACCGCCGAACAGCAGCCGCTCGGACGCCGACCCCTCGTCCGCCTCCGTTTTCTCGCCCTGTTCCCTTCCCTTGGTCTTCACGCCTCGCCTCCCGTCGTCGTGGTCCAGCCGTGGAGGGACAACAGCGCCCCGGCGTTGAACGCGGCGAGCAGCGCCGCCGTATGGGGCGTCCGGTCCTCGGGCGGCCGGGCCGGATCGGCCCACACCAACGCCGGCCGGCCGCCGGCCTCCCGGGGCCGGAGCCGCCCGGCCCACCGCTGGGCGGTGAACACCACCGCGAGCCGGCCCGGGCCGCCCGCGGTGCGGCGGTGGACCAGGTGGCAGAACTCCAGGTCGCCCGGATCCACCCCGACGCCGGTCTGCCGCCGGACCTCGCGCAGGGCACGCGCGGTGACCGGTTCACCGTGCCGCAGCACGCCGGTGGGCGGGAGGAGCGGGCCGGCGCCGCCCGCCGCCCCCGGCCGGCGGACGAGCAGCACGCGCCCGTCCTCCCGCTGTAGCAGCACCATCACGTCGACCGGACACGGACCGGGTTCCGTTCCGCTCGCGCCCGCCTCGGTGCCGTCGCTCATGCCTGCCTCCTCGCGGTGCCGGCGGACCGGCGGACCCGCCGTCCGGAGCTCCTCGGCGGACTCTTCACAGGCCGGGATTCGAACGGCAAGGGCGCCTCCGTGGTGAGCGAGTGACGTTCGTTGCGGTGATGCACCGCGCCTCCTCATTGACGGGCCGGATCGGACGGGTGCTCGGAAAAACGACCCCCGACCGGTGACGTCACGGGCTCCCAAGTGCGTTTGGCCGAGCGGAAGTTCGAGCCACCGTCAAGGGACCGGCAATGCCGGGGCGGGCGGCCCGGCACCCGGTGTGCGATTCACCCGGGCGTGTCCCGTCACCCGATCCGGGCCTTGCGTTGCGGACGGGAACGCCGCCGCCGACACCCCCGGGAACGTTCCCCCCTCACCCCCGCCCGCCCGCCACCGAGCACGGCGCGGACCGGGCTTTGCAACCGGCCGGGTGAACGCCGCGCGGGGAGGCGGAGGGCGGGTCCACCGCCGCTCGGAGTGTCGCGCGGGGGCCCGCGCACCCGCCGCGTCCGCGGGCCGGGCACCACCGGCGGGCCGGGCATCACCGGCGGGCCGGGCATCACCGGCGGGCCGGCGGCGGCGCTGCGGTGGACCGGAAGCGACGGCAGCGGCACCGCGTCCGGTCGGCACACCGACGGTCCGTCACGAGCCATAAGCCGGAACAGCGGGCCCGATACCCCCGCAGGGCAGGACACGCGCCCGGCAGCGCGGCGAGAATGACCCCGCGCGGTACTCGCGTGGAACCGCGCGACACCATCCGTGAGCGACGACGGGGTGACCGCGATGCCTCTTGAGGGCGAGTACGAGCCGAGTCCGGCGCGGTGGGTACGCGAACAGGTCGAGCTGTACGAGAGCTCGGGCGGCACACGGGGGACGACGCTCTGGGACACGGGCCTGCCCGTCGTCATCCTCACGACGCGCGGTGCGAAGAGCGGCAAGATCCGCAAGATTCCGCTGATGCGCGTGGAACACGAGGGGCGGTACGCGGCCGTGGCCTCGAAGGGCGGCTTCCCGCGTCACCCGGCCTGGTACTTCAACCTCAAGTCCGACCCGCGCGTGGAGCTCCAGGACGGTCCCGTACGGCGGGAGATGACGGCCCGCGAGGTCACCGGGGACGAGAAGGCCCGGTGGTGGGAGCGCGCGGTCGCCGCGTACCCGCCGTACGCCGAGTACCAGGAGAAGACCGCCCGCGTGATCCCGGTCTTCGTGCTGGACCCCGCGCCCGCGGCGGGGACGGCGGACGGCCCGGCGCCGCCGACGAGGACCTGACCCCCGCGGCCCGGGGCGCTGCCGCACACCGCCTGACCTCCCGTGCGGCGACCCCGCCCGCACCCGGCCGGGACACGACCCCCTGCGCGCACCCGGCCGGGACCGGCCCGAACGCTCCCGTACGGCCGCACTTGACCGGAGGGACGGAGGCGGGCGGGGGAGGGGCCGGCGCGCCGGGGACGTCCGTCGGGAAGAATCGCGTCCGTACGCATCGGACCGGTCCATGGCGGCCGGCCCGACGATGACGACGCAAGGAGCGCACATGTCCGCCCCCTCCGCCCCCTCCTTTCACGACGTGCGGATCGACGCCCTCACCGGCGGCCCCGCCGACCTCGCCCAGTACCGCGGCAAGGCCGTCCTGGTCGTCAATGTCGCCTCCCGGTGCGGGCTGACACCGCAGTACGCGGCCCTGGAGAAGCTCCACCAGCGGTACGCCGACCGGGGCTTCACCGTGCTGGGCGTGCCCTGCAACCAGTTCATGGGCCAGGAGCCCGGCAGCGCGGAGGAGATCGCCACCTTCTGCTCGGCCACCTACGGCGTGACGTTCCCGCTGACGGAGAAGACCGACGTCAACGGCACCGGCCGGCACCCGCTGTACGCCGGGCTCGTGGACACGCCGGACGCCGAAGGGCACACCGGCGACATCCGCTGGAACTTCGAGAAGTTCCTCGTCGCCCCCGACGGTACGGTGGCCGCCCGGTTCAGCCCGCGTACCGAGCCCGACGCCCCCGAGGTGACGGCCGCGATCGAGGCGGTTCTGCCGGCCTGACGTCGCGCTCGCCTCGCGCTCGCCTCGCGCTCGCCTCGCGCTCGCGTCCCGTTCGCCGCGCCCTCGTCGGTGACGTGACGGATCCGTGCGGCCGTCGGCGGCGGGCCGGGCGGTGCCCCGTATCGTTCCGGAGCGGTGTGGTCCCGGCCGGTCGGGACGATGGGGTGGCGGAGGGAGAGCGGGTATGTGGGGGAAAAGACGGGCGCCGGGGCTGCCGCGGGCGGTGCGGCTTCTGGTGGTGGCCCGGGCGGTCAACCGGCTCGGGGCCTTCTCGCTCTCCTTCCTCACCGTCCTCGTCAGCACCGAGTACGGGACGAGCGCCGCCACGGCCGGGCTCGTCACGGCGGGCTTCGGGCTCGCCTCGATCCCGTCGCGCCTGGCCGGTGGGCGGCTCGCGGACCGGATCGGCCGGCGGCGCACGATGGTGCTCGGCCTGACCGGCTGCGCCGTCACCCAGCTCGGCATCGCCGGCGCCACCTCCCTCACGGCGGTCGCCGTCTGGGCGGCGCTCCTCGGGCTGGTCTTCGAGCTGTACGAGCCGCCGAGCCAGGCCCTGATCGCCGACGCCGTGGGACCCGCCGACCGGGTGCGCGCCTTCGGCCTGCTCAACGCGGCGCTGGCCGCCGGCGGGATGGGCGCCGGGCTGCTCGCGGCCGGGCTGGGGCACTGGGGACTGCGGTGGTTGTTCGTCGTGGACGCGCTGACGTGTCTGGTGTGCGCGGCCGTCGTACAGATCGCCCTGCCCGCCGATCACCGGTCCGTCCGGCGCTCGCCCGGCGACGGCGCGTCCCCCGTCGGCGACCGGCCCGGCCCCGCGGGCGGCCCGGCGCCGGGCGCGTCGCGCACGCCGGGGAAGGCGGCAGTGCCGGAGGGGGCGGACGGTGCCGCCGTCCGCCCGTGGCGCGACACCGCGCTGCTGCTCATGCTGCTCTCCGGCACGGTCTTCGCGCTGGTCGCCTCGCAGATCCTGCTGGCGCTGCCGCTGGTCATGGTGCGGCACGGCCTGGAACCGGCCGACGCGGGGTTCCTCTTCACCGTCTCCGCCGTGACGGTCGTCGCCGTCCAGCCCGCGCTGCGGCTGCGCCGGTTCGCGGCCTTGTCGGCGCCGGCGGCGCTCGCGCTCGGGTACGTACTCGTCGGTGCCGGGGTCGCGGGTTACGCGTTCGCCCACACGCTGCCCGCGCACGCGGCGGCCACCGTGGTGTGGAGTCTGGGCGACGCGTTCCTGCTCGGCCGGGCGTTCGCCGTGGTCGCCGGGCTCGCGCCGCCCGGTGGCACCGGCCGTTATCTGGCCGTGTTCGGTCTCTGCTGGGGCATCGCCGCAGTGGCCGCGCCGGTCACCGGCACCCAGCTCCTGCAACGCGCCGGGGTGGCCCCGATGTGGCTGGGCATGGCGGCCCTCTGCCTGCTGCTGGCCGCCGCCCAGCCGTTCCTCGTCCGGCCGGCGGCCGAACCGCTCCCGGCGGCGCCGCCCGCGTCCGAGCCGGAGCCGTCCGCGACCGAGTCGGAGCCGTCCGCGACCGAGTCGAAGTCATCCGCGACCGAGTCGGCAGCGGTTCACTGCGAGCCCCCCGGCGCCAGTGGTTCGAAGAGAGATCGGAGCGACGGCCGGGGAATGTGAGGAAGCAGCCACCCCACACCCCTTGAGTGCTCGAACAGGTGTGGGGTTAACATGTGAGCGCCGCCTAGCTCGAAAGATACGCCTGTGACTGTCAATGACGACACGTTCGCCAACTGGAAGTACCGCGAGGAGATCGCGGAGTCGATGATCCCGATCATCGGGAAGCTGCACCGGGAGCGGGACGTCACGGTCCTGGTCCACAGCCGCTCCCTGGTGAACAAGTCGGTGGTCAGCATCCTCAAGACGCACCGCTTCGCCCGGCAGATCGCGGGGGAGGAGCTCGCGGTCACCGAGACGATGCCGTTCCTGCGGGCCCTCACCACGCTCGACCTCGGGCCGTCCCAGATCGACATCGGCATGCTCGCCGCCACCTACCGGGCCGACGACCGCGGCCTGTCGGTGGAGGAGTTCACCGCCGAGGCCGTCGCCGGGGCGCTGGGGGACAGCAAGATCGAGCGCCGTGAGCCGCGCGACGTCGTCCTCTACGGCTTCGGCCGCATCGGCCGTCTCCTCGCCCGGCTGCTCATCGAGAAGGCCGGCTCGGGCAACGGCCTGCGGCTGCGCGCCATCGTGGTCCGCAAGGGCGCGGGCCAGGACATCGTGAAGCGCGCCTCGCTGCTGCGCCGCGACTCCATCCACGGGCAGTTCCAGGGCACGATCACCGTGGACGAGGCGAACAGCCGGATCATCGCCAACGGCAACGAGATCCAGGTGATCTACTCCGACGACCCGACGGCCGTCGACTACACGGCGTACGGGATCAAGGACGCCATCCTCATCGACAACACCGGCAAGTGGCGCGACCGTGAGGGGCTTTCGAAGCACCTCCGGCCGGGCATCGCCAAGGTCGTGCTGACCGCTCCGGGCAAGGGCGACGTCCCCAACGTCGTCCATGGCGTCAACCACGACATGATCAAGCCGGACGAGCAGATCATCTCCTGCGCGTCCTGCACCACCAACGCGATCGTCCCGCCGCTGAAGGCGATGGCGGACGAGTACGGCGTGCTGAACGGCCACGTGGAGACCGTCCACTCGTTCACCAACGACCAGAACCTGCTGGACAATTACCACAACTCCGACCGCCGCGGCCGCTCCGCGCCGCTGAACATGGTCATCACCGAGACGGGCGCCGCCTCCGCCGTCGCCAAGGCCTTGCCCGACCTCAAGGCGCGGATCACCGGCAGCTCCATCCGCGTCCCCGTGCCGGACGTCTCGATCGCCATCCTCAACCTGCGGCTGGCCCGCGAGACCACCCGCGAGGACGTCCTCGACTACCTCCGCAACGTCTCGCTGACCTCGCCGCTCAAGCGTCAGATCGACTTCATCAGCGCGCCCGACGCCGTCTCCAGCGACTTCATCGGCTCGCGCCACGCCTCGATCGTCGACGCCGGTGCCACCAAGGTCGAGGGCGACAACGCGATCCTCTACCTCTGGTACGACAACGAGTTCGGCTACTCCTGCCAGGTCGTGCGCGTCGTCCAGCACGTCTCCGGGGTGGAGTACCCGACGTACCCGGCGCCGGTGGCCTGACCCCGGCCGACCCGCTGAGGCGCGGGTCCGGAACGCGCTCTCGAGAACACAGGCCGCTCCCTCGCCGCTCACGGCGGGGGAGCGGCCTTTTCCGGTTTTTAGGCTTTCCGGCTTCTGACCGGTGACATGTGAACGGTGAAACCGTAATGTGAAATGGTACTCCCGGTACCAGCTCGCTCCAGGAGGAAGGCCGTGCCCGAACCCGCCACCACCCCCATCCGCACCATGAGCCATGACCTGCCGGTGTCCCCGGAGCTGGCGGCGTTCATGGGCGCGGGCTGGGCGCCCGCCCCGCCGCCCGGCAACGGCCGGTCACCTGTCGCGGACGCCGCGGCCGCGAGACGGGCCCGGCTGTCCGCCCGCTTCCCGGGCGAACGGCTGATCGTGCCCGCCGGCGAGCCGAAGGTGCGCTCCAACGACTGCGACTTCCGCTTCCGCCCGCACAGCGCCTACGCCTGGCTCACCGGCCTCACCGGCGAGGACCAGGCCGGCCACGTCCTCGTCCTGGAGCCGGACGGCCCGCACCGGCACCAGGCGGTGCTGCACGTCCGGCCGCGCCCGCCCCGCTCGGCCGGCTCCTCCGCGTTCTACCGCGACCGGCGCCACGGCGAGTTCTGGGTCGGCCGGTCCGCCGACCCCGCCGAGACCGAGCGCGCGACGGGCATCCGCTGCACACCCCTGGCCCCCGACGGTTCCCTCCCGCCCGGCCGCGTCGCCACCGCCGACGGCGAACTCGCGTCCGTTCTCAGCGAATTGCGGCTGGTCAAAGATGCCTGGGAGGTCGGGCAACTGCAACAGGCCGTCGACCACACCGCCGCCGGTTTCGAAGACGTCGTCCGGGCCCTCCCACGCGCCCTGGCGCACCCGCGCGGTGAGCGCTGGATCGAGGGAGTCTTCGGGCTGCGCGCCCGCGCCGAAGGCAACGGCACCGGCTACGAGACCATCGCCGCGTCCGGCGCGCACGCCTGCGTCCTGCACTGGACTCGCAACGACGGCCGGCTCGACCCGCGCGACCTGCTCCTCCTCGACGCCGGCGTGGAGACCGACACCCTCTACACCGCCGACATCACCCGCACCCTCCCCCTCTCCGGCCGTTTCTCGTCCGTCCAGCGGCAGGTCTACGACCTCGTCCTCGCCGCCCAGGAAGCGGGCATCGCCGCCCTCAAGCCCGGCGCGAGCTTCCGCGACTTCCACCGGGCCGGCATGCGCGTCATCGCCGAGGGCCTCACCGAGTGGGGCGTCCTCCGCACCCCCGACGGCGACCTCCACCGCCGCTACACCCTCTGCAGCAGCGGACACATGCTCGGCCTGGACGTCCACGACTGCGCCCAAGCCCGCGCCGACGCCTACCTCGACGGCGTCCTGGAGGAAGGCCAAGTCCTCACCGTCGAACCCGGCCTCTACCTCCAGCCCGACGACGAGACCCTGCCCCCCGCGCTGCGCGGCATCGGCGTCCGCATCGAGGACGACCTCGTCATCACCGCCGACGGCGCCCGGCTGATGTCGGCGGCGCTGCCGCGCACGCCGGACGCGATCGAGGCGTGGATGGGGGAACTCGCGGCGTCAGCGGGATAGCCGGGGGATGAGGGGTGCCGATCCGGCCGGTGACTGCTCGACGTCCGGCCCGCCGGTGTGGGGTGTTCCGGTACAGCCCTCGGCCGGCGCGGGCAGGGCGTCGACGCACGCGGCCGAGCAGGCGTTGACCAGCATCGGCAGCACGTCGCGCCCTGAAATGCACAAGGGAATCCAGACCTGACGGACCTGACGGACCGTCCCTTCCGTGATGTCCCGGTCGCAGACGCTGCACGTCCGGATGGCGGCACTGCCCCACACACCGGGGTCGAGATCCTTCAGGTCCGCGCCCCGGGCCGCGGCCGTGGCGGCCGACAGGGCCGGGAACGGCGGCCGGAACTTGACGTTGCCGTACAGGGCGCGTGTGCTCACGGTGCTGTGCCGTAGAGCGGGGCACCGGGTGAGCTCGTACGGGAACCAGTGCAGGCGGTAGGAGGTGTACGGGGAGAATCCCTCCAGGCTGCGCATGGCACCGATCTCCGGTGGGATGCGCACCAGGTTGCTGTCGTAGAGCACCCGGTGCCTGACCGAGGCGAGCTTGGCGATCGTCGGCGGGAGGGTGACGACCTGCCGTCGCTGCTCCGGAGTGAGCTCCATTAGCGGCGTGAAGACCTCACGCCGGTCCGCGGCGGCCCCCAAGGGGCGGACCCGGATGGACCCGTTCCAGCGCCTCCCAGCCGCTGTCGCGTTCCCGTTCGGCCGCTTCCGCGTGGCCGCCGCCGCGCAGGCCGAAGAGGCGCTTGGCGAAGAGGAGGTAGACCACCACGGCCAGGTTGACGATCAGGGTGCACACCTTCAACGGGCTGACCCGCTCGTGGAGTTCGTAGACCTCGGGCACCAGGAGCACGCTCGTGGCGATGAAGGTCAGGTACTCGGCCCAGCGGGCGGCGCGCCAGAGGCCGTAGGCCTCCACGCCCTCCAGGACCGCGTACCCGGCGATGACCAGGCCGATCAGCCACAGTGTGCGGTCGTGGGCGGCGAACGCCTTGTCCAGGTCGCCGAGCAGGCCGTGGCCGTGGATGCCGCTGGGGCCGCCGACGCCGTTCTGGAGGTCGTCCACGATCCGGTAGAAGGGGCCGCGCAGGCGGGTGCGTTCGTGGGCGAAGACGAAGACGGCGACGGCGAGGATCGCGAGGACGACGAAGTGCACCAGCCGGTCGAGTGCGATCAGGCGGAGGACGTAGCGGTCCCGCAACGGGCGGCCCCGGGGCGGCAGTTCGATGGAGTCGCGGTCCTCGGGGGTCTCGCGTCGCGGGCGGTCCGGCGGTGGGAGCGGCAGCCACGCGTCGCAGCGCAGGCAGCGGTGCCAGCGGTGGCCGTCGGGTGTCTCGCGTACCAGGAGCGCGTCCTCGGGGCGGACGCGCGCCGCGTCGGTGCCGATGAGGCGGTGGCCGTGCAGCGCGCACTCCAGCAGCTCGTAGCGGATTCCGCGCCGCCGCCGTACGCCCGGCGCGGGCTGTCGGTCCGGGGTGTCCGGCACTGATGTCCCCCTTCGCTTGGTCCGCACTGGATTATGGCGATCCGTCGTGCGCGGCACGCCGCGTTTGACGCCGCCGTTGCCCTAAGCGAGGGAGGAGTTGGGGGACGCCGGCGCGGCCGGGCCCTTGGCGAGGGCAGTGCAATGTGAAATATTACCGCCGTGTCCTCGAACGGCTCTTCGGATGTCATCGTCGTCGGCGCGGGCGTCGTCGGCGCCGCCTGCGCCCGTTACGCCGCCCGCGCCGGCCTCTCCGTCACCGTCGTCGACCGCGGACCCGTGGCCGGCGGGACCACGGGGGCCGGTGAGGGCAATCTCCTGGTCTCCGACAAGGAGCCCGGACCGGAACTCGAACTCGCTCTGTGCTCGGCCGAGTTGTGGCGGCGACTGGTCGACGGGCTGCCGGCCGCCGTCGAGTACGAGGCCAAGGGAGGCCTGGTCGTCGCCTCCACCCCCGCCGGAGCCGACGCGCTACGAACCTTCGCCGCGCGCCAGACGGCGGCGGGCGTCACCGCCCACGCCGTCCCGGCGGACCGGCTGCGCGACCTGGAACCCCACCTCGCCCCCGGCCACGCGGGCGGCGTCCACTACCCGCAGGACGCCCAGGTCCAGCCCGCCCTCGCCGCCGCCCACCTGCTCCGCGCCCGGGGCGTGCGGGTACGGACCGGTGAACCGGTCACCGCCGTCCTCACCGGCCGGGGCGGCGCGGTGCGCGGCGTCCGGACGCCCGCCGGCGACCTCCACGCCCCGTACGTGGTGAACGCCGCCGGCACCTGGGGCGGCGAGGTGGCCCGGCTCGCCGGGGCGCACCTGCCCGTCCTGCCGCGCCGCGGCTTCGTGCTCGTCACCGAACCGCTGCCGCGCGTCGTCCGGCACAAGGTCTACGCGGCCGACTACGTCGCCGACGTCGCCAGCGGCTCGGCCGCCCTCCAGACCTCCGCCGTGGTCGAGGGCACCCCGGCGGGCCCGGTACTTGTCGGGGCCAGCCGGGAACGCGTCGGCTTCGACCGCACCCTGTCGACGGAGGCGCTGCGCCGCCTCGCGGCGGGGGCCGCCGCGCTGTTCCCGGTGCTCGCCGGGGTACGGGTCCTGCGGGCGTACGCCGGGTTCCGCCCGTACCTGCCCGACCACCTGCCGGCGATCGGCCCCGACCCGCGCGTGCCCGGCCTGCTGCACGCCTGCGGCCACGAGGGCGCGGGCATCGGACTCGCCCCGGCCACGGGTGCGTTGATCGCCGCCCTGCTGACGGGCGGCCGGCCCCCGGTCGACCCGCGGCCGTTCGCGCCCGGCCGCTTCGCGGCGGTGACGGCGTGACAGCGGCGGCGGGTGGGACCTCGGCGGGCGTGCGGAGGGGTGGGGGAGCGGCCCGGCCGGGCGCGGTCCGGATCGGCCGCGGTGACGGCGTGGGAGCGGCGGCGGGCAGGATCCCGGCGGGCGTGCGGAGGGGTGGGGGAGCGGCCCGGCCGCGCGCGGTCCGGATCGGCCGTGGTGCTTCGCCGACTCCGCCGGTACGCGGGGGACCTCGCGTCCGTTCCCACGACTGTGCGGACGCGCCCGGACCGCCCACCTCCCGGCCGCGACACGCGGGTGCCGTGAACGCCGGAACCCCGACCGCCGCCGCTCGGCCGTGCCAGGGGAAGCGGCGGCGCCGCCGTGCCCGCTCCGGCCGCATCCCACGTCACGGTGCCCCACGTCACGGTGCCCCACGTCACCGTGCCCCACGTCACCGTGCCCCACGTCACCGTGCCCTGCGCCTCACCGAGCCTCGCGCTTCACCGAACTCCGGACCCCACCGAGCCCCGCACCTCACCGAGCCCCGCACCTCACCGAGCCCCGCACCTCACCGCGCCCCGAACCCCACCGAGCCCCGCACCTCACCGCGCCCCGGACCCCACCGAGCCCCGAACCCCGCCGAACTCCGAACCCTGCCGAACTCCGAACCCTGCCGAGCCCCGAGCCCCGCCGAGCCCCGGACCCCGCCGAGCCCCGAGCCCCACCGAGCCCCGACTCCCGAACCCCACCGAATCCCGCCCCTCAACCTCACGAAGCGAGAACCCCCGACCCAGAAGGAGTCCCGCATGCCGCGCCGCCGCGCCCCCGGCGTTCCGTCCGACGCCGCCGCGTTCGAGATCAGCTTCGACGGGCGTCCGCTCCGCGCCCTGCCCGGGCAGACGATCGCCGCCGTGCTGTGGAGTGCCGGCGTGCTCGCCTGGCGGACGACCCGTGGCGGCGGGCGGCCGCGGGGCGTGTTCTGCGGCATCGGGCAGTGTCACGACTGCCTCGCCACCGTCAACGGGGAGCCCAACCGGCGGGCCTGCCTGGTGCCGGCCCGGCCCGGGGACGCCGTCACGACCCAGGAGGGACACGGCCGTGCCGGGTTCGCCGTCTGAGCCGCGGGCTCCGTACGACCTCGCCGTGATCGGCGCGGGACCCGCAGGGACGGCCGGTGCCGTCGCCGCGTCGGAGTTGGGGCTGTCCGTCGTGCTCCTCGACGCCGCCGACCGGCCCGGCGGCCAGTTCTTCCGCTCCCGGGGCGCGGAACCGGCCGGTTCCGGGCGTGACCGGGACCGGGGCCCGGGCCGGGCGGCCTTCGCCGCGCTGTGCGCCCGGTCGGCGGCGGCCGACCGTCTCGACCACCGCGCCGCGCACTACGTCTGGGCCGTGACCCGGGACGGCGGCGAAGCGTGGAACGTCCACGCCGTGACCGGCCCCGACGGCGACGGCGGCGAGCCGGTCCGCGTCCGGGCCCGCGCGGTGCTCCTGGCGACCGGCGCCCAGGAGCGCCAACTCCCCTTCCCCGACTGGACCCTGCCCGGTGTGGTGGGCGCGGGCGGCGCCCAGGCGATGCTCAAATCCGGCGGGGTCCTGCCGGGCGCGCGGGTCGTCGTCGCGGGCAGCGGGCCGCTGCTGCTCGCCGTCGCCTCCTCGCTGGCCGCCGCCGGGGCGCGGGTCCCGGCCGTCGTCGAGGCGTCCGGCTACCTCGGCTACACCCGCCATCCGCGAGCCCTGGCCGTCAACCCGCACAAGGCGCTCGAAGCGGCGTCCCACGGCGCGGTGTTGCTCCGCCACCGGGTGCCCCTGCGCACCCGGAGCGCGGTCACCCGGGTGCACGGCACCGACCGCGTCGAGGCCGTCACGGTCACCCGGCTCGACCGCGACTGGCGGCCCGTCCCGGGTACCGGCCGCCGGGTCGCCTGCGACGCGCTCGCCGTCGGCCACGGCCTGGAACCGCGGATCGAACTCGCCACCGGCCTCGGCTGCGCCACCCGGCGCACCCCGGACGGCGCCCACGCCCTCGTCGTGGACGGCCTTCAGGAGACCACCGTGCCCGGCCTCTGGGCGGCGGGGGAGACCGCCGGCATCGGTGGCTGGCAACTGGCCTGGGCCGAGGGCGAGATGGCGGGCCTCGCGGTCGTGGCCCGGCTGTCGGGACGGGCCGGCACCGCCACCGCCGGGCGCCTGCGCGAGCTGCGCCGCCGCCGTGACCGGCTGCGGTCCTTCGCCGACGCGATGGCCGCCGCCCACGCTCCGGGAGCGGGCTGGACGGACTGGCTCACCGACGACACGGACGTGTGCCGCTGCGAGGAGGTCACCGCCGGCCGCGTCCGCGAAGCGGTCGCCGGCCTCGGCGCCCATGACACGCGGACCGTCAAACTCCTCACCCGCGCGGGCATGGGCTGGTGCCAGGGACGTGTCTGCGGCACCGCCGTGGCCTGCCTCGCCGCCGCGGGCGGCGGCGGTGCGGGGCGAGGGACCGTACCGCCGGCCCCCGTGCACCGGCCGCTCGCCGTACCGGTCCCGCTGGGGGTGCTGGCCGCGCTCCACGAGGGGGAGCCCGACGGCCCCGCCGCGTCCGGAGAGCCGGAACCGCCGCCCGCCGCCGGGAGGCGTGCCGGTCGGGAACCTTCCGTGCCGCGCGGGCCCGCCGGACCGGAGTGCTCCGTGCCGTACGCGCCTGCCGGACCGGAGCCCTCCGTGCCATGCGCGCCCACCGGGCGGGAGTCCCCTGGCAGCGGTGCGCCGGACGGCCCGGGGCTCGGTGGGCCGCCCGGGCCCGGCGCGACCGGCGGCCATGGTCAGGCCCGTTGAGGTGCGCCGGGCGAGCGGCGTCCGTCCGCCTGTTGCAGGCTCTGCCGGGCTCGCCGGCCAGGCGGGAGGAGAACCTGCTCGGCCTGCCGGCCGTCGTGGAGGCGGGCACCGCCGTGCTGCGCGGCGGCGCCGAGCGGGTGCCGGCCGAGGCGCCGAACGTGCGGGGGAGGCGACTGCGGCGCCGAGCGTGCGGGAGGCGACCACAACGCGACCGCCCGTACCGGTCTCACCAGCCGGCGGGAACCTTCCCGGCCGCGGGTCCCGGCGCGGCCGGCGGCCGGAAACCGCGTGTGACCCCATCGCGCCCGCCGGCCGCGCGCCGCACGTGCCGGGTGTGCCCACCGGCCGGAACGTCGGCTGTCGGCCGCCACCGTCGGGCCGCAGCCCGGCGGTCCGGGGCCGGCCGACGGACAGGGGGCGCGCGAAGGCCGACCAACTGGCGTTCCCCTCAGCCCACTTGTGAGCTCCCCCCACCTCTCAATAAAATGTCACATCATACAGAAGGGCATCGGCATGACCGCCACCTCCTGGAACCCCGCCCGTCCCTGGCGCGGCATCATGGTCGCCACCGCGCTCCCGTTCCGCGACCCCCACGACGAGAACAACGCCGACGACCGCGACGACGACCGCCACCACGGCGACGGCAACGGCCACGGCGACCTCCGCGTCGACCACGACGCCTACGCCGTCCACGTCCGCCGGCTGCTGGACGCCGGGTGCGACGGCGTCGTCCCCAACGGCTCGCTCGGCGAGTACCAGACGCTCACCGACGACGAACGGGCCCGCGTCGTGCGGACCGCAGTCGAGGCGGCGGGGGACGGGGCCCGGGTGATGCCCGGCGTCTCGGCGTACGGCGCGGCCGAGGCGCGGCGCTGGGCGGAGCAGGCCGCCGAGGCCGGCTGCGGGTCCGTCCTGCTGCTGCCGCCGAACGCGTACCGCGCCGACGAGCGTGCCGTCCGCGCCCATTACGCGGAGGTCGCCCGGGCCGGGCTGCCGGTGGTCGCCTACAACAACCCCTTCGACACCAAGGTCGACCTGACCCCGGAGCTGCTGGCCGCCCTCCACCGCGACGGGTCGATCGTCGCCGTCAAGGAGTTCTCCGGCGACGTCCGGCGGGCCTACGAGATCGCGGAACTCGCCCCCGGCCTGGACCTGTTGGCGGGGGCCGACGACGTGCTGCTGGAGCTGGTGACCGCCGGGGCCGTCGGCTGGATCGCGGGGTACCCCAACGCCTTCCCCGTCACCTGCGCCGCCCTCTACCGGGCCGTCGCCGACGGTGACCTCGACACGGCCCTGCCGCTGTACCGCTCCCTGCACCCGCTGCTGCGCTGGGATTCCCGGACGGAGTTCGTGCAGGCCATCAAGGTGTCCATGGACGTCGTCGGCTTCGGTGGGGGCCCGAGTCGGCCGCCGCGGCTGCCGCTCGTCCCGGAGGCGGAGGCGCGGGTGCGCGCCGCCACCGAGAAGGCCGTCGCCGACGGGCACCACTGACACCCACCGTCACGCACCCACCGTCACGCACTCCCCGTCACGCACCCATCGTCACGCACTCCCCGTCACGCACCCATCGTCACGAAAGGACGTCCGTGCGCACCCGTCGCGTCTTCCACGCCGTCGACTCGCATACCGAGGGCATGCCCACCCGTGTCGTCACCGGCGGCGTCGGGGTGATCCCGGGCGCCACCATGGCCGAGCGGCGGCGGTACCTCACCGAGCACCTGGACCACCTCCGCACCCTCCTGATGTACGAGCCGCGCGGCCACGCGTCGATGAGCGGCGCGATCCTCCAGCCCCCGACCCGCCCCGACGCGGACCACGGTGTCCTGTTCATCGAGGTCTCCGGGGCGCTGCCGATGTGCGGGCACGGCACCATCGGCGTCGCCACCGTCCTCGTCGAGACCGGGATGGTCCCCGTCACCGAACCCGTCACCACCGTCCGGCTCGACACCCCCGCCGGTCTCGTCACCGTCGACGTCCGGGTGGAGGACGGCGCCGCCCAGGCGGTCACGCTCACCAACGTGCCGTCCTTCTGCGTCGCCCTGGACCGGAAGGCGGACGTTCCCGGGTACGGCACGGTCACCTACGACCTCGCCTTCGGCGGCAACTTCTACGCCTTCGTCGAACTCGGCGCGCTGGGCCTGCCGTTCGACCGGGGCCGCAAGGACGACCTGCTGGCGGCCGGGCTCGCCGTCATGGACGCCGTCAACGCCGCGCCCGACCGGCCCGCGCACCCCGAACACCCGGGGATACAGGGGCTCAAGCACGTCTACCTGGCCGCGCCCGGCTCCGACGCGTACCACTCGCGGCACGCGATGGCCATCCACCCGGGCTGGTTCGACCGGTCGCCCTGCGGCACCGGGACGTCCGCCCGGATGGCCCAGTTGCACGCCCGCGGCGCCCTCCCGCTCGGCCGCGACTTCGTCAACGAGTCCTTCATCGGCACCCGGTTCACCGGCCGCCTCGTGGCGGAGACGCAGGTCGGCGGAGTCCCGGCGGTCGTCCCCGCCATCACCGGCCGCGCCTGGATCACCGGCACCGCCCAGTTCTTCCTCGACCCGGACGACCCCTTCCCCGGAGGCTTCCTCCTGTGACTCCCGCCGCTTCCCTCACCTACACCTCCTGCAACCCGGCCGACCCGGCCGACGTCCTCACCGAGTTCACGGCACCCGGCCCGCGCGCCGCCGCCGGCGCCACGGCCCGGGCCCGCGCCGCGCAGCGGGGGTGGCGGACCGCCGGTGCCGCCGCCCGCTCGGCGGCACTCTCGGCGGTCGCCGGGGCGGTCGAGGCCGCCGCCGGCGAACTGGCCGCCCTCGCCGTACGGGAGGTGGGCAAACCCGCCACCGAGGCCCGCGCCGAAGTGGCCCGTACCGTCGCGATCTGGCGGTACCACGCCCAGGCGCCCTACGAGCCCACCGGCGCCGTCCACGAACCGGCCGCCGGCCCGGGGCTGCTGCTGACCCGCCGCCGCCCGCACGGCGTCGCGGGCCTCGTCACGCCCTGGAACTTCCCGTTCGCCATCCCGAGCTGGAAAGCCGCGCCCGCCCTCGCGGCCGGCAACACCGTCGTCCTCAAGCCCGCGCCCGAAGCCACCGTCTGCGCGCTGCGCCTCGCCGAACTCGTCCACCGCGCCCTGCCGGACGGGGTGTTCACGGTCGTGCCGGGCGGTGCGGGCGAGGGCGCCGCCGTGCTGGACACGGCCGACGTGGTCTCCTTCACCGGCTCGACCGCCGTCGGCGCCCGCGTCGTCGCCGCCGCGACCGCCCGCGGCGTCCCGGTGCAGGCCGAGACGGGCGGGCTGAACGCCGCGATCGTCCTCCCGGACGCCGACATCGGACGGGCCGCCGCGGACATCGCCGCCGCGATCGCCGGGTACGCCGGGCAGAAGTGCACCGCCACCAGCCGGGTGATCGCCGTGGGCGCCGCCCTCGAACCCCTCCGCGAGGCCCTGGCCGAAGCGCTGCGCGCGCTCCCGGCCGGCGACCCGGCCGACCCCGCCACCGTCTGCGGCCCGGTGATCTCCGCGCGCGCCCGCGACCGGGTGACGGAGGCGGCGGACGGCCTGTCCGTCCTCGCCGCCGGGCCGGTGCCCGAGGGGCCCGGGTGGTACGCGGCCCCGACGCTGGTCGAGAAGGCCGAACCGGGGCACCGGCTGCTCACCGAGGAGGTGTTCGGCCCCATCGCGGCCCTGCTGCCCGCGGCCGGCCTCACCGAGGCCGTACGGATCGCCGACTCCGTCCCCCACGGGCTCGTCACCTCGGTACATACGGCGGACCTGGACGCAGCCCTGCACGGAGTCGACGCGCTCCGCACCGGTATGGTCCGCGTCAACGCGCCCACCACCGGTGTGGACTTCCACCTCCCCTTCGGCGGCACCGGGGCCTCCGGCCACGGACCGCGCGAACAGGGCCGCGCCGCCCTGGAGTTCTACACCGCCGAGCGCACGTACACCCTGCTGCCCCATCACGCCGGATGACCCGGAACGGCAATGTGACATTGTACGCTGGTGGTCCAGTCCATCGGGGCGCGAAAGGGACACCATGGGCCACCTTCAGCAGCGCAACCTCATCACCGCCCGGGAGCGCTTGCGCGACCAGGTCGCCCACGCCCTGCGCGCCGCGCTGATCTCCGGAGAGCTGCGCCCCGGCGAGGTCTACTCCGCGCCCGGGCTCGCCGAGGACTTCGGCATCTCCGCGACACCCGTCCGCGAGGCCATGCTCGACCTGGCCCGGGAGGGGCTGGTCGAGCCGGTCCGCAACAAGGGCTTCCGGGTCACCGAGGTCAACGAGCGCGACCTGGACCAGTACACCGAGATCCGCACGCTGATCGAGGTGCCCATGGTCGGCCGGATCACCCGGACCGCCGCCCGCGCGGACCTGGAGGCCCTCCGCCCGGTCGCCGAGGAGATCGTGCGCGCGGCCCGCGACCACGACCTCATCGGCTACCTGGAGGCGGACCGGCGGTTCCACCTCACCCTCCTCGGCCTGTCCGGCAACGAGCGGCTGGTCGAGACCGTCGGCGACCTCCGCAAGCGCTCCCGCCTCTACGGCCTCACCGCCCTCGACGAGCGCGACGAGCTCATCCCGTCCGCCGAAGAACACCTCGAACTCCTGGACCTGATGCTCGCCGGCGACGCCGAGGGCGCCGAGGCGTGCATGAACCGCCACCTCGGCCACGTCCGCTCCCTGTGGGCCGCGAACGCGGAAGCCGCGGAACGGCCGGCACTCCGCAGGGCGGCCGGCGCGCGCCGCTGACGCGGCCGTGCGGTACCGCTCCCCGCGGCTCCGGATCCCCGCGGCTCCGGATCCCCCCGGGGACGCGAGCCGCCGCGCGGGCGTCCGGCCCCTGCCCGCCGCGCGGCCGACGCCGGCGGCCGCGCGAGGCAGGGGCCGCGCGAGGCGGCGGCCGTCATGCGGGAGCCCTCGGTCGGCCGGCGCGCATGGCCGCGGGCGGTCGCCCTTCGGGGCGCCCTCCGTGTTCGGGCCCTGTCGCTGGGGAGTGCCGCTGTCGGCAGGTGCGTGCGGCTGCGGGGGGTCGCTCCCCGAGGCACCCGTCGTGTACGGGCCCTGTCGCCGGGCGGGAGCCGTCGTAAGGGAGTCCGGTGGCCGGCCGGCGTGCGCGGCTCATGGGGGCGGACCCGTGTGGCGGCCCCTCGTGTAGCGACCGCCCCGCAGGGCAGGAGCCGTCGGGGCGGACGGGTGACGGGCGCCCTTCGGCGGGGCGCCGCTGCCGCGCCCGGGCCGGCGCCGCCGGCACCGTGAGAGGTCGATGGCGGGGACGGGAGGTACGGCGACGTGGGTGGTCTGGTGCCCGCGCTGGTCGCGCTGCTCGCGGCGGCCGGCAACGCCCTGGGGACGGTGCTCCAGCGGATCGCCGCGCGGACCGTACCTGAGGGGGACGCGTTCAGCGTGCGGCTGGTGCGGCACCTCATGCGCAGCCCGGCGTGGCTGGGCGGCATCGCCGTCATCGTGGGCGCCGCGGCCTGCCAGGCGCTGGCGCTGACCCTCGGCTCACTGTCGCTCGTCCAGCCGATCCTGGTCCTGGAACTTCCCCTCACCCTGCTTCTCGCCTGCGCCTTCGCCCGGCGGCGGCTGCCGGCGGCCGGGTGGGCGGCGTCGCTGACGGTCGCCGCGGGGCTCGGGCTGGGGCTGGCGGCGGCGGCCCCGGGCGGGGGCGCCGACCAGGCGCCCGGCGCCCGGTGGGCCGCGACCCTGGCGGGCGGCGGGGCGGCCGTGGCGCTCTGCGCGGCGGGTGCCCTGACCCGTCCGCGAGGCCGGGCGCGGGCCGCGCTGTTCGCCTCGGCCTCGGCGATCGCGTACGCGCTGACCGCGACCCTGATGAAGGCGGCCACCGGCACCTTCGACGAGCACGGCGCCGGGGCCTTCTTCACGGCCTGGCAGACGTACGCCTTCGTGGCCGCCGGGGCCTGCGCCCTCTTCCTGCTGGCCAACGCCATGGAGTCGGGGCCGCTGGTGGCCTCCCAGCCCGCGCTCACCCTGGGCGAGGCGCTGGTCAGCCTGGCACTCGGAGGGCTCGTCTACGGAGAGCGGGTGCGGACGGGGTGGTGGCTCGTCCCGGAGGGCGTCGGGGCGGCGCTCGTCACCTGGGGGATCCTGCTGCTGCCCGGGGCCGACCCGGAGGCCCGGGATCCGGCGGGGGAGCGGGCCCCGGGGGAGTGACCGACGGCCGCCGTCCGCCCCGGCCGGTGCGACGGGCACCGGCCGGGGCGGGCGACGGCGGGTGGGGCCGGCCCGTGGGAGACGGGCAGGTCCGGGCCGTCCCCACCGGGGTTTCACCCTGTCAGTCCGAGCGCTTCACCACGCCCGCGGCACGACCTCCACGCCCATCGGCTGGAGGGCCAGCGCCGGACGCGGCCTGATGCGCTCGGGCGCGACGAGCTCCAGCCGGAAGCGGCGCCAGATGTCGGCGACGATGTGCACGGTTTCCGTCGTGGCCACGGCCGCGCCGATGCACACCCGGGGGCCGAGGCCGAAGGGGAAGTAGGAGCCGCGGGGAACGCTGGGGGCGCCGGGGAGCCAGCGTTCGGGGCGGAATTCCTCGGCGGCCTCCCAGTGGCGGGGGTCGCGGTGGTTGACCCACTGGCTGACGGTCACCGTCGTGCCGGCGGGCACGATGTGGCCGCTGAACTCCATGTCCTCCATGGCGTCCCGGCTCGTGATCCAGACAGGCGAGTAGAGGCGCAGCGCCTCGCGGACCACGGCGTGGGTGTAGGGGAGGGCTTCCATCCGGGCCAGACCGGCCGGGGCGGAGGCGAAGGCGGCCTGTGCCTCCGCGCGGACCCGCTCGGCGGCCTCGGGGTGGCGGGCGAGCAGGACACTGGTCCACACGACGGAGTCGTTGGTCGTCTCGAACCCGGCCATGATCAAAGTGGCGAGCTCGTCGCGCAGCTCGTCCGGCGTCGGCTTGGGGTCCCCGTGGACGAGGGCGTGCAGGACGGGAGCCCGGTCGGGGTCCGCGGCCGCGGGCGAGGAGGCCAGGGCGCGCAGCGTGCGGTCGACCCGGGCCATCGAGCGCCGGATGCGCAGCTTGCGCGGGGTCGGTACCCACTCCGGCAGCAGCACGGGCGAGGTCGACAGGTCCATGATGGGCGCGACCAGCCGGGCGACCTCCGCGGTGTCCTCGTCGCCGAACTCGTCCCCGAACATGAGGGACGTCACCAGCCGCAGGGTGAGGACCGAGACGTCGTCCTGGAGTGTGCGCGGGGTGCCGGTCCGCCAGCCGGCGAGCATGCGCTCGCCCTGGGCGTCGACGATCTCGGCGGCCCGTGTGGTCAGCACCCGGCCGAAGGCGGGCTGCATCCGGTGCCGCTTCGCCTGCCAGTCGGCTCCGTCGCTGTTCATCATCGAACGGGGAAAACCCTGCCGCCGCGAACCGCGTCGTGTGTCCGCGCTCGCCTTGGAAAATTTGGAATTCCGGTCGACCAGCATTCGCTCGACATCGCCCGGCGAGGTCAGCAGTACATTGTTCGCGCCGAGTCGTACGACGTCTCCGTACGTCCGGGAACACGAGGTGAGAAAACCCAGCGGGTCGCTGCTGAACGCGTGGAGATTTCCGAGGTATTTATCCCCGCCGGGTCCTGGTATTCCGACGGGTGGGGAGGCGGCGGTCGTCACGGGGACCTCGCAGGAATCGCGCGTGTGGGAAGAGGCTGCCGACGGCGCAGGCGGCCGCAGTCGCTGCTGCGGCCGCCTGCCTTCATTTCGCCGTGCCGGCCTAGTAGTAGGCGTACGGCAGGGTGAGACGGTCCTTGCGGGTAATCCGGGCGAACAGCGCCCCGGTCAGGATCATCTTGCGCATGGCGGATACCTCCCCTCACTCATCTCGGAATTTCTCGGCGCCTCGTCACGGTGTGGCCATCACCGCTTCGCGACGATGTCGACGTTAGGCATATGCCTGGGCATTGGCAAGAGTTGACGGTGGCGTCACCGTGTGGTTGGGAATCCGCCCCTCCTCTTCGGGAGTCCTATTTCGGTGCGCGATTTCCCTTTCGGGCAATGTGGCGCCCGGCCGATGGCGACCGCGGAGTGTCGCCCTTCGCACTGTCGGTGGCGAACGCACTCCCGCGCGGGGCCGCCCACGATGCTTCCTCGCGGCCGACTGTGTCATGTCCGCCCACCGGGCCTGTGGCAGCCGTTTCAACAGGTTGTCGTACTATGTCCGACGTCGCTCTGTACGTCCTCGGCCGTCTCGCCGCCACATCCGTGTGTCCGCTCCCGGGGGCCGTCGCGGCTTCGAAAACCCCGCGAAGTGCCTGAAAAGCGGGGAAAGCGCGGAAAGTCCCGGCCGTCCCAGGTCACCTCCTGGCGGCACCGGCAGAACGGAAGAACATCACGTGGATGTGAGCGCGGCCAATCGCAAGGGCCTCAGTCTCTTCGCCCTGATCATGATCGGCCTGGGATCCATCTTCGGCTCCGGCTGGCTCTTCGGGGCCGGCCAGGCGGCCCAGGTCGCCGGACCCGCCGCGCTGGTCGCCTGGGTCATCGGCGCGATCTTCATCGGCATGATCGCCATGTCGTACGCCGAGGTCGGCGCGGCCTACCCGCTGCCCGGCGCCATGGCCCGGTTCGGTTCCATCTCGCACGGCCCGGTGCTGGGCTTCGTCACCGGCTGGGCGGTGTGGATCGCGACGGCCTCGCTGATCCCGATCGAATCCATCGCCGGCACCCAGTACATGGCGTCCTGGAACTTCGGCTGGGCCCGCGGCCTGGTCGCGGACGGCCATCTGACGACCACGGGCATCGGCATGGCCCTGCTCCTGACCGTCGCCCTGTGGCTGGCCTGCTACTGGTCCGTCGCCCTGCTGGCCCGCGCGAACAACCTGCTCACGCTGGTCAAGTTCGCCATCCCGGTCATCGCCATCGCCGCGCTCGTCGCCTCCGGCTTCCACACCGGCAACTTCACCGCCCACGGCGGCTTCGCCCCCAACGGCTGGTCCGCGGTGCTCACCGCCGTCTCCGCCTCCGGCGTCGTCTTCGCCTTCAACGGCTTCCAGGCCGTCGTCAACCTCGGCGGCAACGCCAAGAACCCCGGCCGGGCCATCCCGCTCGCCCTCGTCGGCGCGCTCTCCCTCGGCCTGGTCATCTACCTGGCCCTCCAGGTCGCCTTCCTCGGCTCGGTCCCGCCGGAGCGGCTCGCGGAGGCCGGCGGCTGGCACGGCGTGAACTTCGCCTCGCCCTTCGCCGACCTCGCCAAACTGCTGATGCTGCACTGGGTCGTCACCCTGCTCCAGTTCGGCGCGTTCATCTCGCCGTCCGGCGCCAACATCGGCAACGTCGCCTCGTCCGCGTACCTGGCGCAGAACCTCGCCGAGACCGGTTTCTTCCCCAAGAAGATCGCCGAGGTGCACCCGCGCTACGGCGTCGCCCGCCCCGCCATGTGGCTCAACCTGGCCTTCTCCGTCCTCCTGCTGCTCACCATCGGGCACAGTTGGGAGGCCCTGGCCAGCGTCGTCTCCGCCGCGATGGTCGTCTCGTACCTCATGGGCCCGATCGCCGTCGGCGTCTTCCGGAAGACCAAGCCCGAGCTGCCGCGCCCGTTCCGGCTGCCCGCCGCCGCCGTGCTCTGCCCGCTGACGTTCGCGTTCGCCGCCTGCGCCCTGTACTGGTCCAAGTGGCCCAACACCGGCAAGGTCGCCCTCCTCACCCTGGTCTCGCTGCCCATCGCCGCGATCGTGCTGCGCCGCAAGGGCGAGCAGAATCTGGCCAGGCAGTTCGCCCCCGCCTGGTGGATGGCCGCCTTCCTGCTCTGGACCGGCCTGGTCTCCGCGCTCGGCAGCCCCGAGTTCGGCGGCCACGGGCTGATCCCCGGCGGCCTCGACACCGCGCTGGTCGGCCTCTCCGCCCTCGGCTTCTACTTCTGGGCCGTCCGCGCCGGCGTCCGCGCCCACCGGGACGGGCTGCCCGGGCCCGACCCCGTCCTCGACGGCGGGCGCACCGGGCGCGACACCTCCGAGGACCCGAACCTCCCCGGGCCGCGCACGGCCGAGCCGTCGGCGGCGGCCGTCTCCTGACGCCGGTTCCCCGCCTTCACGTCACAGGACCCCGCCGCTCCGGGCACGGAGCGGCGGGGTCCTGTCGTGGGGCCCTGCCGTGGAGTCCTGTCACCGGGGCCTGTGACGAAAACGGAGGGGCAGGGCCCTGTGAGCGAGGCGGCCCGTTCGGGATATCTTGATGTCGAGCAATGTTGCAAACGTGGAGCGGAGCACCCGGTGACTGACTCGACCATCATCTATACGCACACCGACGAGGCGCCGGCGCTGGCGACCCACTCGTTCCTGCCCGTGGTCAAGGCGTACGCCTCGACGGCCGGCGTCACCGTGGAGAGCCGCGACATCTCCCTGGCCGGCCGCATCATCGCCAGCTTCCCCGAGTACCTGGACGAGAGCCGGCGCATCCCCGACGCCCTCGCCGAGCTCGGCGCGCTGGCCAAGACCCCCGGCGCCAACATCATCAAGCTGCCGAACATCTCGGCGTCCATCCCGCAGCTCAAGGCCGCCGTCGCCGAGCTCCAGGAGCAGGGCTACACCCTGCCGGACTACCCGGACGACCCGAAGACCGACGAGGAGCGCGAGATCCGCGCCCGCTACGACAAGGTCAAGGGCAGCGCCGTCAACCCGGTCCTGCGCGAGGGCAACTCCGACCGCCGCGCCCCCGCGTCGGTCAAGAACTACGCCAAGGCCCACCCGCACCGCATGGGCGCCTGGAGCTCCGACTCCAAGACGAACGTCGCCACCATGGGCGTCGACGACTTCCGGTCCACCGAGAAGTCCGCCGTCATCGCCGAGGACGGCACCCTGCGCATCGAGCTCTCCGGTGACGACGGCACCACCACCGTCCTCCGCGAGTCCGTGCCGGTGCTCGCGGGCGAGGTCGTCGACGCCTCCGTGATGCGCGTCGCCGCGCTGCGCGAGTTCCTCACCGCGCAGGTCGCCCGCGCCAAGGCCGAGGGCGTGCTGTTCTCCGTGCACCTCAAGGCCACCATGATGAAGGTCTCCGACCCCATCGTCTTCGGCCACGTCGTGCGCGCCTTCTTCCCGAAGACCTTCGCCGAGCACGGCGAGGCGCTGGCCGCCGCCGGCCTGTCCCCCAACGACGGCCTCGGCGGCATCTACAAGGGCCTGGAGGCCCTGCCCGAGGGCGCCAAGATCAAGCAGTCCTTCGACGCCGAGCTCGCCGAGGGCCCCGCCCTGGCGATGGTCGACTCCGACCGCGGCATCACCAACCTGCACGTCCCCAGCGACGTCATCGTCGACGCCTCCATGCCGGCCATGATCCGCACCTCCGGCCACATGTGGGGCCCGGACGGCAAGGAGGCCGACACCCTCGCCGTCCTCCCGGACAGCAGCTACGCCGGCGTCTACCAGGCCGTCATCGAGGACTGCCGCGCCCACGGCGCCTTCGACCCGTCGACCATGGGCTCCGTTCCCAACGTCGGCCTCATGGCGCAGAAGGCCGAGGAGTACGGCAGCCACGACAAGACCTTCGAGGTCCCCGTCACCGGCACTGTGCGCGTCCTCGACGCCGCCGGCAACGTCGTCCTGGAGCAGGCCGTCGGCGCGGGCGACATCTTCCGCATGTGCCAGACCAAGGACGCCCCCATCAAGGACTGGGTGAAGCTGGCCGTCAGCCGCGCCCGCGCCACCGGCGACCCGGCCGTCTTCTGGCTCGACGAGACCCGCGCTCACGACGCGCAGCTCATCGCCAAGGTCAAGGCGTACCTGCCCGAGCACGACACCGAGGGCCTGGACATCCGCATCCTCGCCCCCGTCGAGGCCACCAAGCTCTCCCTGGAGCGCCTCCGCCGCGGCGAGAACACCATCTCCGTCACCGGCAACGTGCTGCGCGACTACCTGACCGACCTCTTCCCCATCCTGGAGCTGGGCACCAGCGCCAAGATGCTGTCGGTCGTCCCGCTGATGAACGGCGGCGGCCTCTTCGAGACCGGCGCCGGCGGTTCCGCGCCCAAGCACGTGCAGCAGCTCGTCAAGGAGAACTACCTGCGCTGGGACTCGCTCGGCGAGTTCTTCGCCCTCGTGCCGTCCTTCGAGCACTACGCGAAGACCACCGGCAACGCCCGCGCGCAGATCCTCGCCGACACGCTCGACCGCGCCACCGCGACCTTCCTGGAGGAGGACAAGTCGCCGAGCCGTCGCCTCGGGGGCATCGACAACCGCGGCAGCCACTTCTACCTCGCCATGTACTGGGCGCGGGAGCTGGCCGCCCAGACGGAGGACGCGGCGCTCGCCGAGGCGTTCTCCGGGCTCGCCAAGGCGCTCACCGAGCAGGAGGGCACCATCGTCGAGGAGCTGAACGCCGTGCAGGGGCAGCCGGTCGACATCGGTGGGTACTACCAGCCTGACGCCGAGAAGGCCGCCGCGGTGATGCGGCCGTCGGCGACGTTCAACCAGGCGCTCGCCCAGCTCGGCTGAGGTCGCCGTCGGGGGCGCCCAGGTCCCTCCCCTTCGCGGGTTCCCGGGGGCCGCGCCCCCGGACCGCGGCTTCGCCGCTCGTCCTCGGACGCCGGACAGGCTGACATCAGCCTGTCCGGCGTTGGGGCGAGGGTGAGGCCGGGACACCCCCGGCCGGTTCACCGACCCCGCGGCGCCCACATGATGACGGCCATGCCGGCCAGACAGACGACCGCGCCCACCACGTCGTAGCGGTCGGGCCGGTATCCGTCCGCCACCGCTCCCCAGACGAGCGAACCGGCCACGAAGACCCCGCCGTACGCGGCGAGGATCCGCCCGAAGTGCGCGTCTGGCTGGAGCGTGGCCACGAAGCCGTAGAGTCCCAGGGCGACGGCTCCGGCGCCCGCCCAGAGCCAGCCGCGATGCTCCCGCACCCCCTGCCACACCAGCCAGGCGCCCCCGATCTCGAACAGGGCGGCGAGGACGAACAGGGCGGCGGAGCGGGCGACGAGCATGCGAGGGGGCTTCCTGAGGGGACGGGCGGGAGGCACGTCCCACGACCGTAACCCCTCAGGCCTCCGCCCCCGGCACCGCCCGCCGCCCGGCCGCCAGCGTCGCCGGCGCGTACCCGAACTCGGCCGGGACCTCCACACCCAGCGCCCGGGCCAGCGGCACCATCACGGCGAGGTGGTGGACGGCGTGGTGGGCGACGAACACCAGCTCCCGGCCCACCGTGGACGGCGTCCGCGCCACCGAGCCGTCCGGCGCCACCACGCTCACCACCTCCACCGGACGCCGCAGGTCACCCGGTGTGACGGTCCGGACGAGCCTCCGGACGTGGGCGAGGCGGGCCAGCGCCGCCGCCCGGTCCGTCTCGACCGGTCCGCCCCGGGTGCGCCGGTCGTAGTCGACGGTACCGCTGCCGGCGCCCGCGAGGATGGCCGTGTAGTGGTCCACGCAGTGCCGGACGTGCCCGGCGATGGGGCTCGCCCCGCGCGGGCGGTGCAGGTACTGGTCGTCGGTGAGTATGCCGACCAACTCGCCGACCTGACCGAGCGGTTCGGCGGCGCACGTGGTGACGGAGGCCGTGCCGGCGGAAACCGTGGTGCCAGGCGCGGCGCCGGCGGTGGTGGGGTCGTCCAATGGTCGTCTTCGCCTTCCTCGCGGTGCCCTCGGCTCGCTCCCCCGTGACGTCCACGGTAGCGTTCCGCGACCGGCGGAAGGGCGGCTTCGGCCGTTCCCACGACGCCCCCGCCCGCCGCCGCCCGTGCCGCGCTCCCGGTCACGGCCCTCGGCCCGGGAAGCGTCAGGGCCGTGACGGGCTGTCACCCCATCGGGTGAGCCGCCTCGCGCGGGAAGAGCGGCCGGTCGGCCCCGAAGGCGCCGCCCGGGGCGAAGAAGCGGGCCACGGCCTCCTCGTCCACGTCGGCCAGGCGGGCGGGGTGCCAGCGCGGGGAGCGGTCCTTGTCGACGACCTGGGCCCGGATGCCCTCGACCAGGTCGGGCGAGGACAGCGCCGCGCACGAGACCCGGAATTCCCGCTCCAGCACCGCCTCCAGCGAACCGAGGCCGCGCGCCGCGCGCAGGGCGGCGAGGGTGACCTTGAGCGAGGTGGGGGAGCGGCCGAGGAGGGTGTCGGCGGCCTCCTTGGCGGCCGGGGAGCCGTGGGACGCCAGCCGTTCGACGATCTCCTCGACGGTCGGCGCGGCGTAGCAGGCGTCGATCCACTCGCGGTCCTCGGCGAGCCGGCCGGGCGGGGCCGGGCGGACGTGGCGGGGCAGCACCTCGTCCACCGGGTCCGTCGCGAGCTCCGCCGCCAGGGCGGGCAGCGACGCGGCGGGTACGAAGTGGTCGGCGAGCCCGCACAGCAGGGCGTCCGCCGCGCCGGCCGTGGTGCCGGTGAGCCCGAGGTGGGTGCCGAGCTCTCCGGGCGCGCGCGAGAGCAGGAACGTCCCGCCGACGTCGGGGACGAAGCCGATGCCGGTCTCCGGCATGGCGACCCGCGAGCGTTCGGTGACGATCCGGACGCTTCCGTGCGCCGAGACGCCGACGCCGCCGCCCATGACGATGCCGTCCATGAGGGCGACGTACGGTTTGGGGTAGCTGGCGATACGGGCGTTGAGCCGGTACTCGTCCCGCCAGAACGCCGCCGACGCGGTGCCGCCGCCGGCCCGTACGTCGTCGTGGATCGCGCGGATGTCGCCGCCGGCGCAGAGGCCGCGGTCGCCGGCGCCGTCGAGGACGACCGTCCGGACGGCCGGATCCCGCTCCCAGGCCGTCAGGGCCGCGTCGATCCGGCGGACCATCGGGTGGGTGAGGGCGTTGAGGGCCCGGGGCCGGTTCAGGGTGACGCGGCCGGCGTGGCCCTCGGTCCGCACGAGGACGTGGTCGTCGGTGGTCACGGCGTGGTCGTCGGTGGTCATCGGGCGGCTCCGGGCAGCCCGCGTACCGAAGACGGAGACGGAGATGGGGACGGGGGCGGGGGTGAGGCCGGGGTCGGGGTCGGGGTCGGGTGCATGCTCTCGCTCGTTCCTTCCAGGCTCCGGGGGCCGGGCCGGACGGTGAACGGCGGTGGGTGGCTTCCCCCGTGCACCCGCGCGGTCCCCCTTCGGCGCGTACCTTCCGGCACATCCTGCCCTGCCGGTCACTCCGAAAGCATCCGTCACAGACGAAAAAGAGCGGGGCGCCGTCCGCGTGGTGGCGGCCACACGGACGGCGCCCCGCGATCAGGGGGGGTGCGGTCAGGGGACGGTCATCGGGTGACGCCGTACGGCCCGGTGGACCAGCAGCCGTTCGGCGAGCTGCCCGAAGAGCAGGCCGAACCCGGCCCAGAACGCCCCCTGAACGGCGAGCGCGGCGAGCCGGAACCGCCACAGCACGTCGGCCGGGAAGTCGTCCGGCACCTCGTCCACCGGGGGCAGGAACGCGTACGCCAGCCCGACGGCGACGAGCAGCGCGGCGCCGGCGGCCACCGTGGCGTGCCAGCCGCCCAGCCGGGGAACCAGCAGGCGGCGCAGGACGACCGCGCCGACGCACAGCAGCACACTGAGCACGATCATCAGGAAGTACAGCGCCGTGCGCCGGTCGATGGTGTCCGGGTCGCCCACCGAGGGCGGGCTGGCGGGGTACTTGAGGAACGGGACGACGTACAGGGCCAGGAGCGCGCCGCCGGCCACCAGTACGGCCGTGGCGCGCGGCCCGAACCGGCCGACGCGGCCCAGCGCGACGCAGAGCGCCAGCGCGGCGATGCCGCCGAGCGCCACGCCGTAGACCAGGACCGCGGTGGCGAGGCCGGCCGTCGACTGCAGGGTACGGCCGACGGGTTCGCCGCCGCCGTGCCCGTGCTCGTGGGCCGTCTCGTAGGCGATGGCCGCGTCCACGGGGGGCTCGCCCAGCAGATAGGCCACGGCCAGGGCGAGCAGGCCCGCGCCGAGCCCGGCGAGCAACCCGCGGACGAGCAGCGCCCGGACGGGGACGGGAGTCACGGTGCGCGTCCTCCCGCCGGTCAGTGGCACGGGAAGCCGAGCAGGTGGCGTCCGTCGTGGACCCACTCGTGCACGTTCTCGCCGGAGAGCAGCGAGGTGGCGCCCTGTTCCGCGCCGACGAAGTAGAGCAGGGCCAGCGTGAGCAGGCCGACGAGGACGGCCCAAGGGGCGATGTCCTTCAGGGATATCGGAGTGACGGCCGGGGTCTCGGCGGACGTGCCGGACGGGGTGAGAGCGGATGATGCCATGGCGGAACCTCCTGGGGAGTGTCGCGTCCCGTTCCTCGGATGCCGGACGACGAGGGGCGGGTCTGACTCCCCGGGCGCCGCGCGGAACGCCCCGGAACACAGTGGCGCGACCGTGCCGGATTCCCACCGGCTTCCGTCACCCTTCGTCGTGTCGTCGTGACCGTACCGTTTGAGCCACCCCCGCGCCATGGACGAGGGGAGGCGCACCCGCGCGCCGCCGGGCGCGAAATGCCTGGCCGCGCCGGGTGCGTGGGGACGGAGAGACGGGAAGGACGGATGTGGTGACGGTTCGGGTGACGCTGGTCGCGCCGGTGGGGACCGCGGCCCTGCGGGCGGCACGGTTCGACGACGACGCGCCGGAGGAAGCGGAGTTGCGGGAGGTTCGTACCCGGGCGGGTGTTCTCGCCGGTCTGTCCGGATCAGGAGGGTTCCGGCGGGTGTACACCGGGCCGGAGGCGCGCTGCCGGGCGACGGCCGAGGCCCTGGGGCTGCACTCCGTGCCGTCACCGGAGTTGGGTGATCCGGACGTGGGGGAGTGGCGGGGCCGGACACTGGCGGAGGTCGCGGCCGCCGATCCCGCCGGGGTCGCCGCCTGGCTGACGGACCCTGACGCGGCCCCGCCCGGCGGAGAACCGCTGCGCTCCCTGCTCTCCCGCACCGGCGGCTGGCTGGCGTCACAGGCGGAGGAGGGCGGCCGGGTGCTCGCGGTCGTCGCGCCGGCCGTGGTCCGGGCCGCGGTGGTCAGCGCGCTGGGCCTGCCGGCGGACGTCTTCTGGCGGCTGGACGTACCGCCGCTGTCGCGCACCGACCTCACCGGGCGGGCGGGGCGGTGGAACTGGCGCTGCGCGGCGGCCGGGTGAGGACCACCCGCCCGAACAGGCCGTCGCCGGAGGCCGCCAGGCCGTCCGGGCGGTCGGCGGGACGTCGGAGAGCGTTCACCGGAAATTGGCAGAAAGCCGTGGTTGATGGCACTCAGTGCCACTGTCACAGTCGTGGTGCGGCCCGACGCTGCGGCGGCCCGGCGAACGCGCCCCTCCGGCGTGCCCGCCGGCCCGCGGCACGCACCGCCCGTACCCCGCCCCGGCGCCCGGCACCCCGCCCGCGCACCGCGGACCGGGACGGGCCGCGCACGATCGCTCGGCAGCACTGCGGCGGGACCGACGGGCCGGAGCCCGTGCCCCGCCGGTGGAACGGACGCACCTTCGAGGCGACACCGGGAGACGGTCATGGTTGAGGCAGGGACGGCGGCGGTCGAGACGGCCCGGGAGCTGGCGCGGCGGTGGGCGGAGGACCCGCGCTGGAAGGGCGTGGAGCGCACCTACGCGGCGGAGGACGTCGTACGGCTGGCGGGGAGCGTCCGCGAGGAGCACACCCTGGCCCGGCGAGGCGCGGAGCGGCTCTGGCGCGAGCTGCACGAACGCGACTACGTGCACGCGCTCGGCGCGCTGACCGGCGGTCAGGCGGTGCAGCAGGTACGGGCGGGGCTGCGGGCGATCTACCTGTCCGGCTGGCAGGTGGCCGCCGACGCCAACCTGGCCGGCCAGACCTACCCCGACCAGAGCCTGTACCCGGCCAACTCGGTGCCGGCGGTGGTCCGGAGGATCAACAACGCGCTGCTGCGGGCGGACCAGATCGCCACCGCGGAGGGCGACACCTCGGTGGACTGGCTGGCGCCCATCGTGGCCGACGCCGAGGCGGGCTTCGGCGGCCCGCTCAACGCCTTCGAGCTGACCAAGGCGATGATCGCGGCGGGCGCGGCGGGCATCCACTACGAGGACCAGTTGGCCTCGGAGAAGAAGTGCGGCCACCTGGGCGGCAAGGTGCTGGTGCCCACCGGGCAGCACATCCGCACGCTCAACGCGGCCCGCCTGGCGGCGGACATCGCCGGCGTCCCGACGCTGATCGTCGCCCGCACCGACGCGCTGGCCGCCAACCTGCTCACCAGCGACGTCGACGAGCGCGACGCCCGCTTCTGCACCGGCGAGCGCACGGCCGAGGGCTTCCACCGCGTCGAGCCCGGCATGGCCCCCGTCATCGCCCGTGGCCTGGCCTACGCCCCCTACGCCGACCTGATCTGGGTCGAGACCGGCACCCCGGACCTGGCCCAGGCCAAGGAGTTCGCCGAGGCGATCCACGCCGAGTACCCGGACAAGATGCTCGCCTACAACTGCTCGCCGTCCTTCAACTGGAAGGCCGCGCTCGGCGACGCCGAGATCGCCGAGTTCCAGCGCGAACTCGGCGCCATGGGATACCGGTTCCAGTTCATCACCCTGGCCGGGTTCCACTCCCTCAACCACGCCATGTTCGAGCTCGCGCGCGGCTACGCCGAGCACGGCATGACGGCGTATGTGGAGTTGCAGGAGCGGGAGTTCGCCGCGCAGGAGCACGGCTTCACCGCCGTCCGGCACCAGCGCGAGGTGGGCACCGGCTACTTCGACCTGGTCTCCACGGCCGTCAACCCCGCCTCCTCCACCACCGCGCTGACCGGCTCCACCGAGGAGGAGCAGTTCCACTAGCCGACGGCCGGGCAGCCGCTCCGGCGGGAGCCGTTCCGAACGGAACGGCTCCCGCCGGAGCGGTTTCCCCGGAACGCCTCCAGGGCAGTTCCCCTGCGGGCCCGGCGCGGGGGACGCCACCGTTCCCCCGCTGAGGACACCCGGACCCCTTCCCGTTCCCCCGCCGCCCGTGCCGCGGTGGCGTCCGCGCCGCCCGGCCGGAAACCCCGGCGGCCCGCGCGGCGGGGGAACGGACGGGTGCCGCCGCGGCCGCCGTCCACCCGCTCGCCCCCGCCCGCTCGCCCACCCCGGCGACGGACCGCCCCGCACCACCCCGGCAGCACCCGGGCCGCTCACACCACCCCCAGGAGACCGCCATGGCCACCCCCGCCCCCGCCCTCTCCAGTCGTGTCCGCACCCTGAGCGTCCTCGGCGGCCGGACCACCCCGTACGACGACGTCCTGACCCCCGACGCCCTCGAGTTCCTCGCCCGCCTCGACGACGCCTTCGCCGCCCGCCGCTCCGCGCTGCTCGCCGAACGCCGCCACCGGGCCGCCCTGCTGGCCCGCGGCGGTGCCCTCGACTTCGTCCCCGCCACCTCGGCCGTGCGCGCCGACCGCTCCTGGCGCGTCGCCCCGCCCGCGCCCGGGCTCATCGACCGGCGCACCGAGCTCACCGGGCCCCCCGACCCCGCCGGCGCGGCCGCGGCCGTCGCCTCCGGCGCCCGGGTGTGGACCGCGGACTTCTCCGACGCCACCGCCCCCACCTGGCGCAACGTCATGGAGGGCCAGCGGACGCTGCGCGCGGTGACCGAGGGCCGGATCGGTCCCGGGCCGGCCGCCGGGCCCACCCTCGTCGTCCGCCCCCGGGGCTGGCACCTCACCGAACGGCACCTGGTCGTCGACGGGCGCCCCGTCCCCGCCTCCCTCGTCGACCTCGGCCTGTACGTCTTCCACTGCGGCCGGCTCCAGACCGCCGCCGGCCGCGGCCCCTACTTCTCGCTGCCGCAGGTGGAGAACCACCTGGAGGCGCGGCTCTGGAACGACGTGTTCGTCCTCGCCCAGGACCTGCTCGGCCTCCCGCGCGGCACGGTCCGCGCCACCGTCACCGTCGAATCCCTCACCGCCGCCTTCGAGATGGAGGAGATCCTCCACGAACTCCGCGACCACGCGGCGGGGCTGGCCGTCGACTGCGCCGGCTACCTGAGCAGCGTCGTCCGGACCTTCCCGCACCGGCGCGACCACCTCCTCCCCGACCGCGCCAAGATCACCGCGACGGCGCCGTTCCTCCGCGCCCGCACCGAACTGCTCGTCCGCACCTGCCACCGCAGGGGCGCCCACGCCATCGGCGGCACGGCCGTCCGCGCCGTCCCCGTGCTCGGCCGGGACCGCCAGGCCGACGAGGCCGCCCTGGCCCGGGTCCGGCTCGACGCGGAACGGGAGGCCGAGGCCGGCTTCGACGGCACCCGCGTCGCCCACCCCGGCCTGCTCCCCGTCGTCCACACGGCCTTCGACGCCGTCCTCGGCGACCGCCCGCACCAACGGGAACGCACCCGCGAGGACGTCCACGTCACCGCCGCCGACCTGCTCGCCGTGCACCGCACCAGCGGACGCCCCACCGAACAGGGCGTTCGCGCCGCCCTCGGCACCGCCCTGCACTGCCTCGACGCCTGGCTGCGCGGCCGCGGCCGCGTCGTCCACCAGGGCCGACTGGAGGACGCCGGCTCCGCCGAGCTCGCCCGCTGCCAGCTCTGGCAATGGCTCCACCACGGATCCGTCCCCCGCGCCCGGGTGATCCGCATGCTCGACGAGGAGAGCTCCGCCCTCGCCGCCGGCGACCCCGGCTCCCGCTGGGCCGACGCCCGCGACGTCCTCCTCCGCTCGGCCCTCGGCGACGAGCTGCCCGCCTCCTTCGCGACGGACGCCTACGCCCGCTACCTCGTGGGGCGGGCCTGACGCCCACTCACCCCCGGCGCCCCAGCCGGGGGCACACGCACGCCACCTCGCCGCACACGTGGTGCCGCAGCGGATCGCGGCGCGGCGCCACGCCGTTGCGGAGCTCGGCGGCGTACGCGCCGGGCGGTTCACGGTAGGGGGAGCTGGTCTTGCAGTCGGGGCAGGCCCACCGGCCGAAGATGCCTTTTACGGCTTTGCCGCAGCCGGTGCACTCGTGCTCGGTGATCTCGGGCAGCATCTGTCTTTCGCCTCTGTTCGGAAGGGGCGGATCCGTTCGGATGGGCGGGTGGTGGCAACGCTACCGGCAGGGTGGCGCGGGGGCGCCGGGTGGGTGCCCCCTCCGGGGGGAGTTTGAGGACGAGCGGCGAAGCCGCGATCAAGGGGGTCTGGGGGCTTGCCCCCAGGAATCGGCGGAGGGGAGGGGCCGGGGCACAGCCCGCCGCAGGCGCCCCCTCAGCCCTCCTCCGGCAGCCGCACCGCGATCAGGCAGATGTCGTCCTGCCCGGTCACGGAGGGCTCCGCCAGCAACGTGTCGCAGAACGCGTTCAGATCGGCCCGGGCCAGCCCCGAAGCCGTCCGCGCCAGCCGCGCCAGCCCCTCGTCGATGTCCTCGTCCGGCCGCTCCACCAGTCCGTCGGTGTAGAGCAGCAGCGTCCCGCCGGGCGGCAGCGCGGCGAACGCGCTGATGCGCCACTCGTCGGGGACGGGCAGGCCGAGCAGGGGAGAGGTGGCGTCCTCCAGGAAGCGGGTGCCGCCGTCCGGGGCGACGACCAGGGGCGGCGGGTGCCCGGCGACGCAGTAGTGCGCCTGCCGGCCGCCGTCCGGCGCGTGTTCGACGCGGACGAGGGCGCAGGTGGCGGTGCCTTCCTCCGGGTCGAGGACCTGGGTGGCCCGGTCGAGCCGCCGGATGATGTCGCCGGGGGGTTCCTCCCGGTCGGCGGCGAGGCCGCGCAGCATGTTCCGCATCCGGCTCATCGTGACGGCGGCCTCGATGTCGTGCCCCGCCACGTCCCCGATGACGAGCACCGGCGCGCCGTCCCCGAGCACGAACGAGTCGTACCAGTCGCCTCCGACGTCCGCCGCCGCCGGGCTGGGCAGGTAACGGGCGGTGATCACGAGGTCGTCGTAGCGCGGCGGTTCGGTCAGCAGACTGTGCTGGAGGGCCAGGGCCACCCGCTGGGTGCGCTGGAACTCGATGATGTTGCGCAGCGGGTCGTGGGCCTGCTCCAGGAGTTCGCGGAGCAGCGCCTCGTCGGTCGCGTCGATCGGGTCGCGGTCGCCGCAGGCGAAGGCGTCCACGATCGCGGCGAGCGTGCCGTCGATGACGACGGGCACGACCACCATGCTGTGCGCGCGCACCTCGCGCAGCCACGCCATGCTGTCCGGCGGGGCGGTGCCGGACGGGATGCGGTCCGGGTCGAACGACTCGTGCACCACCCGGCGTTCGCGCACCGCGCGGGCGAACGCGCTGTCCGGGGCGATGTGTTCCTCGCCCAGTCGGGCGGGGTGCGGGGGGAGGCCCTCCCGCGAGTGGGCCGCGATGCGCTCGACGACCGGCGGGGCGTCGTGCGTCAACTGGTCGGTGGGGTCCCGGAACAGGTAGATGCCGCACTTGTCGGCGAGGGCCGGGACGATGACGTCGCCGAGCGCCGCGAAGGCCGACCGGGGCTTGGTCGACTCCGCCAGCACGGCGGCGCCCCGCGCCAGCACGTCCTTGCGGCGCTCCTCCCGCCACCGGTCCTCGATGTCCGTACAGGTACCCACCCACTCCACGACCCGGCCGTCCTCGCGGACCGGCACCGCCCGCACGTCGAAGTGGCGGTACGTGCCGTCCACCGTCCGCAGCCGGTACACGTACCGGAACTCGTCCGGCACCTGCTCCAGGGCGCGCTGCCAGGCCGCCTCCATGGGCTCCCGGTCCTCCGGGTGGAGGGCGTCGAGCCAGCCGTCCCCGCGGAACTGCTCCCAGGTCTGGCCGGTCACCCGCTCCCAGCCGGGACTGGGCTCGATCGTGCCGCCCTTGGCGGCCGTCACCCACATCATCTGTGTGTTGGCGGTCACCAGGTTCTCGAACCGGCGCAGGGCGCGCAGCCGTTCCTCCGACACCCGGCGGATCCGCTCGGTCGCCCGGATCTGCTCGGTGACGTCCATCGCCACGACCAGCACGCCGCGCTCCCGCTCCGACGAGCCGACGGCCGACAGGCTGAAGGTGTAGTAGCGCGTCCCCTCGTCCTCCGGCGAGGTGCCCTGGGTGGGCGCGGCGGCCAGCGACACCGGTTGCCCGGTGCGCAGGACGTCGTCGAAGAGGGCGAGGTAGCCGCGCTGCCGCAGGCCGGCGAAGACCTCGGTGACGGGGACGCCGAGCGGCCGGTCGCCGAAGAGGTCGCGGTAGACGGCGTTCATGTACACGAGGCGGTGGTGCGGGCCCCGGGTGACCGCCATGGCGACGGGCGCGGGGTCGAACATCCGCCAGTCGGGGGCCGGGGGCGGCGGCGCTGTGCTCTCCGGCATGGTCCTCGGTCCTTCCGTCGTGCGGTGACGCCGTGCGGTGACGCCGATGCGAAGGTGACGCCGACCGGCTCGCGCTCCGGCGCCGTGCGCCGGCCCGGCGCGCCCGGCCTTCCCCGCCGATGACACCACCACCCGCCCGGTCCGCCGGGGAGGCGGGCCGGTGCGCGGGTACGGCACCACTCAGCCGAGCGGTTGCTCCGCCCAGATGACCTTGCCGTCCGGCGTGTACCGGGTGCCCCACCGCTCCGCCAACTGGGCCACCAGGAACAGGCCCCGGCCGCCCTCGTCCTCCGCCGCCGCGTACCGCAGGTGCGGCGAGGTGCTGCTGGTGTCGGACACCTCGCAGATCAGCGTCCGGTCGCGGAGCAGCCGCACCCGGATCGGCCCGGAGGCGTGCCGGATCGCGTTGGTGATCAGCTCGCTGAGGATCAGTTCGGTGGTGAACACCGCCTCCTCCAGCCCCCACGCCATGAGCTGCCGGGTCACGTCGGCCCGGGCGCGGCCCACCACCGCGGGGTCGGAGGGCAGCTCCCACTCGGCGATCCGGTCCCGCTCCAGGATCCGCGTGCGCGCCACCAGCAGGGCGATGTCGTCGCTCTGCCGGGCCGGCAGCAGCGCCTCCAGCAGCGCCTCGCAGGTCTCGTGCGGGGTCCGGCCGGGCTGCTCGGCCAGGGTGTCGTGGAGGACGGTGAGCCCGGCGTCGATGTCGCGCTTGCGGTCCTCGACCAGCCCGTCCGTGTAGAGCACCAGGTTGCTGCCCTCCGGCAGCCGCAGCTCCGCCGCCTCGAACGGCAGCCCGCCCAGCCCCAGCGGCGGGCCGGCCGGCAGCTCCGGGAAGTCCACCGTGCCGTCCGGGGCGACCAGCGCGGGCAGCGGGTGCCCGGCGCGGGCCAGCGAGCAGACGCCCGACACCGGGTCGTACACCGCGTACAGGCAGGTGGCGCCCGCGATGGACGGTTCGTCGGCGTCCCCGGCGGCTTCCTGGTCGATCCGGGCGACCAGCTCGTCGAGGTGGCCCAGGAGCTCGTCCGGCGGCGGGTCGAGCGCGGAGAAGTTGAGGACGGCCGTCCGCAGCCGGCCCATGGTGGCCGCGGCGTGCAGCCCGTGCCCGACCACGTCCCCGACCACCAGCGCCACCCGGGCGCCGGGCAGCGGGATGACGTCGAACCAGTCGCCGCCCACCCCCGCCTGCGCGGGCAGGTAACGGAAGGCGACGTCGAGCGCCGTCTGTTCGGGCAGTCCGCGCGGCAGCAGGCTGTGCTGGAGGGCGACGGCCATGTCGTGCTCGCGCGTGAAGCGGCGGGCGTTGTCGATGCAGACCGCCGCCCGCGCCGCCAGTTCCTCGGCCAGCGACAGATCGTCCTCCTCGAAGGGCCCGCTGTCGCTCGTGCGCCAGAAGTTGGCGATGCCCAGCAGGACGCCGCGCGCCTTCAGCGGCACGGTGATCAGCGACCGGAAGCCGTACTCCAGGACCGCCTGGGTGCGCTCGTAGTCCTGCGTCCGCCAGCCGGTCGAGGACGCCAGGTCGGGGACGAGCACGGGCCGGCCGCTGACGAAGCCGGTGGCCTGCGGGGTGGGCCCGGCGAAGGTGACCAGGTCGCCCGCCGGGTACAGCGGATGGTCGTCCCGCGGCCCGGTGAGCGCCACCCGGCGCAGTTCGGCGGGCTCGCCGCCCATCACCATGCGGGGCTCCTCGCCGTGCAGCACGGGCTCGGCGAGGTCGACGGTCGCGTAGTCGGTGAAGCGCGGGGACGCCACCCGCGTCAGCTCCTCGGCCGTCCGCCGCACGTCCAGGGTGGTGCCGATGGCGACGCTCGCGTCGTACAGCAGCCGGAGCCGGCCGCGCGCCGTCTCGGCGCGGCCCGCCAGCGCCCGCAGCTCGGTGGAGTCCCGCAGGGTGGCGACGCTGCCGGGCGGGCCGCCGCCGCGGTCCGTCGGCCGGTTGTTGACCGCCAGCAGCCGGTCGCCGACCGGCAGCACCTCGTCCGAGACGACCTCGCGCGAGGCCAGCAGCCCCGTCGTGCGCGGGTCAAGACCCAGGTCGCGGACGTGCTTGCCCTCCACGTCCGGCGGCAGCCCGAGCAGCCGCCGGGCCTCGTCGTTCACCAGCAGCAGCCGGCCGTCCCCGCCGACGATGACCACGCCCTCGCGCACGGCGTGCAGCACCGCGTCGTGGTGCTCGTACATCCGGGCCATCTCGGCGGGGCCCAGCCCGTGCGTCTGCCGCCGCAGCCGCCGGCTGACCAGGGCCGTCCCGCCCGTCGCCAGGACCAGCGCCGCCGCGCCCGCGCCCAGGACGAACGGCAACTGCCGGTCGAAGGCGCTGCTCACCGCGCTGACCTTGATGCCCGATGACACCGCGCCGATGATCCGGCCGCGGTCGTCGCGGACCGGCACCACGGCCTGGACCTCCTCGCCCAGCGGACCGTGCACGCTCTCGATGGTCACCTCGCCGTTCCTCAGCGACGGCTCGATGGTGCCGACGAAGTGCTTGCCGATGCGGGAGGGGTCCGGGTGGGTGTAGCGGATGCCGTCGCGGTCGGTGACCACGACGAAGTCGACGCCGCCGCGGTGCCGGGCGTCCTCGGTCAGGGGCTGGAGGGCGGACGTGGGGTCGGGGCCCGCCATGGCCGCCGGCAGGCCGGGGGCGTGCGCGAACGCCTCGGCGGCGGCCAGCGATCGGTCGCGGGCCGCCTGGAACCTGTCGGTCCGCGCCTGGAAGAGAAGGGTGCCGACCGCCGCCACGACGAGCAGCAGCACGATGAGCACCTGCAGCACGAACATCTGGCCGGCGACGCTGCGGGTGCTCGCCACCCGCCAGCGCCCTGCCCGCCAGCGCCCCGCCGACGCCTCGCGCGGCCCCCGGCGCCACCGCCGCCGCTCACGTCGTTCACCCACGTGCGAGCCGGCGGGCCGGCGGCCGGACGGCCTCCAGGAGCGGCCCCGGATTCGGGCCATGTTCCATGTCTACCCCGCCGTCCCGCGCGGCGCGAACGGTGGCGGCCGGGCGGACCGCGACGGCAGGACGAGAGGCCTCCCCTCCCGGGCTCACCACTCCTCGTCCACGAGACCGGCGTCCCGGTCCTCGTCGCTCACCACCTGCTCCAGGGCGTCCTCCTTCATCAGCTCGATCTCGTCCGCCACGTCGCGTTCGGAGAGGGTCATCTGCCGGCTCCTCTGTCGGCTCGGGGGAGGGCGGTCGGTACGGGCCGCACGCGCTCCCCATCCTACACGCGGACCGGACGCGGCGCAGCCCGCCGCCCCTCGAACGGGTGATATCGCGGGGAACACACCCATGGAAGGGGCCGACGGGCCATGCCGTGCCGGATCCGGCGCCGGATTCGGTCAGCTCTGCGGACGGCGTCCGTGGTTGGCGGCGTGGTTGCGGCGGGCGCGCTTCTTGCGGCGTCGCTTCGAGGACATGGGACCTCCTCGGTCGGCTCGGTGCGATTCGGTGTGGCTTCCGGCTTCCGGCTTCCGGCTTCCGGTTCCGGACTCCGGTGGGTCTCCTTACCGGTTTCCACGGTTCCACACCGACTTCCCGGCTGCCACGGGAGTCGAACGCCGTCACGCGGGAGCCGGCGGCTACCCGGCCGCCCGGAACACCAGCACCGTGTTGTGCCCCCCGAACCCGAACGAGTTGCTCACCGCCACGTCGACCCGCTGCTTCCGCGGCTCGTCCCGCACGACGTCGAGGGAGAGGGCGGGGTCGAGCCGGTCGAGGTTGGCGGTCGGCGGGACGAGGCCGTGCCGGAGGGTCAGCACGGTGACGGCGGCCTCCACGGCGCCCGCGGCCCCGAGCGTGTGCCCGAGCACGCCCTTGGTGGCGGTGACGGTGGGGCCGTGGGGGAGCAGGTCCTGGATGACACGGCCCTCGACGAGGTCGTTGAGCGGCGTCCCGGTCCCGTGCGCGTTGACGTGGTCCACCTCGCCGGCGGACACCCCCGCGTCGGTCAGCGCCAGCCGTAGCGCCCGCCGGGCGCCGGCGCCCTCGGGGTGGGGAGTGGTGGGGTGGTGGGCGTCGGTGGACGAGCCGGTGCCCGCGAGCAGGGCGTGGGGGGTGGCGCCGCGCGCCCTGGCGTGGGCCGGCCGCTCCAGAACCAGGACGGCGGCGCCCTCGCCGGCCACGAAACCGTCGCGGGCGGCGTCGAAGGGGCGGGACGCGGCGGACGGGTCGTCGCGGCGGTGCGAGAGAACGCCGAGGCGGTCGAAGCCGATGAGGTGGATCGGTGAGGGGCCGGCCTCGGTGCCGCCGGCCAGCACGATGTCGCACAGGCCGGCGGAGAGCCACAGCCGGGCCTGGGCCACCGCGTCCGCTCCCGAGGCGCAGGCGGTCACGGTGGCCGAGCTCGGGCCCATGGCCCCGACGTCCAGGGCGACTTCCGCCGCGGCCATGTTGGCGAGGCACATGGGGAGCAGCAGGGGTGACACGTGGTCCGGCCCGCGTTCCCTCAGCCGCGTGTTCTGCTTCCACAGGCTCTGTGCCCCTCCGCAGCCGCTGCCCAGGACGACCCCGACCCGCGGCCCGTCCCAGTCCGCGGGGTCGAGTCCGGCGTCGGCGACCGCCTCCCGCGCCGCGAGCAAGGCGATTTGCGCGAACGGGTCCAGGCGCCAGGTCTTGCGGCGCAGGGGGGCCAGGGCCGCCCCCAGCGAAGGCGGCAGCAGGCAGCCGAAGTCCACCCGCTGCCCGGGCAGGGCGGACATCCGGGAGGCCGTGCCGACACCGGCGCAGACGGCCTCCCACGTCGGCTCTCGCCCCACCCCGCCCGCCGTGACCAGGCCGACGCCCGTCACCGCCACGTCCCGCACCTCGGTCACCCGGCCTCGCCGAGGTGCGGGACGCCCGTGCCGGCCGTCCGGGAGGAGAGCAGCTCGATCACGTCGCCGACGGTGGCGTCCGGCGACACGTCCTGCTCGGTGAACGGCATGTCGAGGTGGTCCCGAAGGATCAGTGCCAGCTCCGCGCGGGCGAGCGATTCGAGGCCGAGCTCGGTCAGTTTCGTCGAGGGCGTCACCTCCGCGCGGGGGATCGCGAAGTTCTCCTCCAGGACACGGATCAAGGTCTCGTACGGATCGGACACGGGCTGATCCTCCTGCATCGGATGCGCGTTGACGTCGTCGCAAGGCCGGCGGCTCACCAGCGGATCCACAGCGCGCCCACGCTGACGCCGCTCGCGAGCCCGGCGAAGAGAACGGTGTCGCCCCGGGCGACCCGTCCTTCGCGCAGGGCAAGGTCGAGTTGGAGCGGCAGGGTGGCCGCGGCGGTGTTGCCGTGTGAGGCGATGGTGATCATCAGACGCTCCCTGGGGAGACCGAGGGTGGCGCAGAGGTCGTCGGCGAGCGCCTCGGTGGGCAGATGGGCGCAGCACAGGGACACGTCCGCGGCGTCGAACTTCTGCCCCTGTCCGGCCCAGGACAGCGTCTTCTCCTCGATGAAGCGGTGGACGGCGTCGGTCATCACACCGAGCTCGAAACGTGGACGGACGGTGCCCGAGGGGAGCCCGCGGAGCGGGACGGCACCCGCCGGCCACGCGGAAGAGATCGCGCGCATGCCGATCCCGAGCAGACCCGGTTGCTCCGTGGCTTCCAGCAGAACGGCCGCACCGCAGTCCGAGACCGTGTAAGCGGCCATGGAGTCCAGGAAATCGCGGGGCCCGGAGACCGCGGTGCACATCAGGTCCGTGGTGTTCTCGCCGCAGCAGACGAGCACGCGCCGGTAGGCCCCGGACCCGATGAGGGCGGAGCCCACCTCCAGGCCGTTCAGCAGGCTGTTGCAGGCGTTCTTGACGTCGAACACCGGGCAGGAGGCGCCCAGTTCGCTGGCGACGACGTGGGCCGTGGCCGGCTCCAGCAGGTCCGAGCTGACCGCTGCGAAGACGATCAGGTCCAGGTCGCCGGCCTGCCACCCGGCGTCGGCCAGCGCCTTCCCGGCGGCCTCCTTGGCCAGGCCGGAAGGGAGTTGGCCCACGGGCCGAAGGTACCGGTACTCGACTCCCGTAAGGCGGCGGATCATTCCGCGCGGTACCCGGAATTCCGGGCTGTTCTCCTGAATGACGTCCTCGAGTTCTTCCGTGGACACCCGCCGCTCCGGCAGGCAGGATGCCACGGCGGCGATTCGGCAGTGTGGCCGCTCCGTCACGACCCGTCCTCTCTTCCCGTGCCGGGAGGTTGCCCTCCATCCCTACCCACGCGCAAAGCGGGCCACAACACGAGAATGGCAGTATGACAATCGGATGGAATTTCCCTCTCTTGAGGGGCGTCACCGTGAATCGCGGAAACCGGGCGCGGGTATTCATGCAAGTTCCGGTTCAAGGCAACGCCTCAGGCCTCCAAAGGAGTTCGCATGCGCAGCATCGTCGTCACGGGAGCGAACAGCGGAATCGGCAGGGCGGCCGTCGTCGAGCTCGGTCGCGCCGGACTCGACGTCATCGGCACGGTCCGGACGGAGGAGAAGGCCGAGGAACTGTCCTCGTCCGTCCGGGACCTCGGCGTGTCCGTGCGGACCGTCCTGCTCGACGTGGCCGAGCCCAAGAGCTGCGAGGCCGCCTTCGCCGAGATCGACGAACTCACCGCCGGCGGCCCGTGGGCCGTCGTCAACAACGCGGGCGTCCAGCTCATGGGCGCCGTCGAGGACGTCACGGACGACGAGGCGCGCCACATCCTGGAGGTCAACCTGCTGGGAGCGGCCCGCGTCTGCCGCCGGGTGCTGCCGGCCATGCGCCGCCGGGGCTCCGGGCGCATCGTCAACGTCACCTCGCTGGCCGGGCTGATGGCCTCACCGTTCAACGGCTGGTACGCCGCGAGCAAGCACGGACTGGAGGCGCTGAGCGATTCGCTGCGGATGGAGAACGCCCGCTTCGGTGTGCGGGTGAGCCTGGTCGAACCGGGTTTCTACGAGACGGCGATGGTCGCCCACGGGGCCGACCGGTTCCTGCGGTTGTTCGCCGAAGGCTCCTCGCCGCACCAGAACGCCTACGCCGTGGCCCTGGGCACGCTGGCCCGCCGTCGGCCCTTCCCGCCGGTGGAGGAGGTGGCGCGGGTGATCCGCCGGGCGGTGTGCGACCGGCGGCCCGCGGCGCGCTACCCGCTCGGGCGCGAGACCCTGGCCGTCAAGGCGGCCCGCTGGGCGCCCTCTTCGGTGTTCGACGGCGTCCAGCGCCGGGCCGCCGGACTGCGTGGTCCCGTTCCGCCCGGCCTGCGGGGCTGATCCCTCCGCGCCTCAGCCGTCTCCCGGCGTGAGCACCATGCAGGACGCCGCCACCCCCTGCCCGCCGTTGACGACGAGCAGGTGTTCGCCCGGCGCCACGACGGCGCGGCGCTGGGCGAACTCCAGGTTGGCGAGGGCGTCGCCGGACCCCAGGTGGCCGGTGTGCGGGTCCGCCACGTACGCCTTGTCGCGCAACGGCGCGGGGAGCGCGGGGCGGACGAAGGACTCGGTGAACGGCTCGGCCAGCCGGGGGAGCAGGACGGTCGTGATGCTCTCGTCCGCGGCGTCCAGCCCCGCGTCGGCCAGGGCGTCGGACACCACCGACGCCAGGCAGGAGCCGAACTGCTCCACGCTGTGCGCCGCCTCCGTCAGCCGGCGCTCGTCCTGGGCCCCGCCACCGCGCTCCAGCCGGTGCCGCAGGTCCTGTCCCGCCTCCATGATGTCCGCGCAGGTGTGGCCGCGGGAGACCAGCGAGAGCAGCGCCAGCCGTCCCGGGCCCCGGCACAGGACGACGGCGGCGGCCCCGTCCCCGCCCACCATCATCGCGGGCTCGGTCCAGCGGTGGCTGCCGTACTCCTCGAAGGTGTCGGACGACACGGCCGCCGCGAGGCCGAGCCGGTCGTCGGTCAGCATCCGCGTCACCGCCGTCTCCACCGCGGCGGCCCCGCCGTTGCACGCCTGGACGACACCGACGGCCGAACAGCCGCCGACGGACAGCTCCTTGGCCAGCCGGAAGGGCGGTGAGTACGGCGTGTGCCCGCCACGGAGCACCCAGGCGTAGGCCAGGACGTCGAGCGCCTGCGCGGGCCGTCCGGCGGAGTCCAGGGCCCGGCGCACCGCCTGGGCCGCCATGAACTCCGGTGTCTCACCCCGGGTCATGGGCACCTCCGGGACGTCGGGCGGAGCGTCCCGGACGTCGTCGAGGACCCCGTCGACGACCGCGTCCTCCACCGTGCTGCGGCCGGCGGGCAGCCACAGGGCGCTGGACAGGACTCCGACGGCGGACGCGATGCGCATGGGCTCTCCCTCACGGACGGACGAGTTCACGGGCTTCGGGGGCAGGGCGCCGGCGGCCCGGCAGCCACCAGTTCCAACGGCCCGCCAGGGCCATCAGGCCGGGGACCAGGACACCGCGGACGAGGGTGGCGTCGACCAGGACGCCTACCGACAGGCCGGTGCCGACGGTCTTCAGCGCCGTGAGGCCCGAACTCGTCAGCGCCACCATGGCGCACACCACGATCAGGGAGGCCGCCGTCACCAGACGGCCGGTGCGCTCCACGCCCCGGACGACGGCGGCGGTGTTGTCACCGGTCGCCCGGTGCGCCTCGCGGATCCGGGCGAGGAGGAACACCTCGTAGTCCACCGAGAGCGCGAAGGCGGTGATCAGCACCAGCAGGACCAGGATGCCGTCGAGGGAGCCGGCGACCGGGAAGTCGCCGAGGAGGAACCGCAGATGACCGTCCTGGAAGACGTACACCAGACAGCCGAGGCAGGCGCCCAGGCTCACGGCCGCCACGGCCACGGCCTTGACCGGGATCAGCAGGCTGCGGGTGAACAGGCCCAGCAGCAGGGCGGTCACGGCCGCCGCCGCCCCGCAGGCGAGGGGCAGGGCGCCGGTGAGGGCGTCCCGGGTGTCCGCCGCCCGCACCGGCTCACCGGTCACCAGGCTCCGGCCGCCCGGCGCGGGTGCCGCGCGGACGTCCCGGGCGAGCCGCTGGGCCTCCGGCGTGGCCGGGGCGGTGCGGGAGGCGACGGTGAGCAGCGGCCCGGCCGGGGTGGTGAAGCGTGCCGAGACCCGCTCGGGCAGGGGGTCGTGGGTCCTTCCCGTGTAACGGCCGGTCGCCGTACGGACCTCGGCCGCGCCCGGGAGGGACGCCAGCCGCCGGGCGTACGCGTCGAGGTGGGCACGGCCGGTCCCGGGCGGGAGGCCGACGGTCAGCACGCGGTCGGGCACCGGTGAGAAGTCGCGCTCCAGTCGGAGCGCGGCGCGGTAGGAGGCGCTGTCCGCCGTCAGGGACCGGGAGTCGCTCGGAGCGAAGCGGGCGTGTCCCGACGGCACGGCGAGCAGGGCCAGGAGGGCCAGGGCGCCGGCGGAGCACAGCACGGGCCGCCGGCACACGGTCGTCGCGATCCGCCGCCACAGCACCGTGCGTTCCGGGCCGTCCGCGGGGCGGCGGCGCAGCCGGGCGAAGACGTCCCCACGCTCCAGACGGTCGCCCCGGACGCGCAGGAGCATCGGCACCAGCAGAATGGCGGCCGTGGCCGACAACAGGGCGACCAGGACGACGGCCACGGTGACGGACCGCAGGAAGCCGAAGGGGACGGCGAGGAGGGCGCACGCGGCGAGGGCGACGATTCCGGCGGACACCACCACCGTCCGTCCGGCCGTGCGCCGGGCGCGTGCCACGGCCTCCGGGAGCGGGACGCCCGCCGCGCGCTCCTCGCGGAACCGGGTGACCAGGAACAGGCTGTAGTCCACGGCCAGTCCGAGACCCAGGGCACAGGAGATGTTGGCCGCGTAGACGGAGGTCTCCGTGACGCCGGCCAGCGCACCCAGGCAGGCCAGCGATCCCGTCACCGCGAGCACCCCCGTGACCAGGGGGATGAGGGCGGCCACGGCGGAGCGGAAGACGAACAGCAGGACCAGGGCGGTTAGCGGGAGGGCGATCAACTCGCCGGTCAGCAGGTCCCGGCGGCTCTCCCGCATCGTCTCCTCGCTCACCCAGGCGGGGCCGGTGGCGGTGACTTTGACCGGGCCGTGCCCGCCGAGCAGCCGGGGGACGAGGCGCCGGGCCGTGCGGGTGGCCGTCCCCTCGTCCTCGGCGAGATCGACGGCGATCAGCGCCGTGCGGCCGTCCCGGGCGCGCAGGGCGGGGTCGCCGGCGGTCCAGTACGAGGCCGCCGAGACGACGCCCGGGGTGTCCGCCACCCGTCGTTCGAGCGCGCGGCCCGCCTCCGCCACGGGGCCGGAGTCCACGTCCCCCGCGGCGGAGGCCGGGCCGACGAGCAGCACCAGGTCCGGATACCCGGCCCGATAACGGGCGCCGAGCACGGCGTTGTCCTTCCGGAAGGCCGTACCGTCCGGCAGGAAGCCGCTGTTGGACAGCCGGCCGAGGCCGGTGACACCGGCCCAGCCCAGGAACACCACGGCGAGGGACACGGAAGCGAGCACCATGCGGGCCGTGCGTGTCATGCGTCTCCCCCAGACTCACCGGACCGGCCGTCCGCGCGCTCTTTCCCTTGCCTTCCCTTCCCTTTCCGTGCCGTGCCGTGCCGTCCGACCACGATAACGTCCGGAATTCCCGAGGATCCGACCGCAAAAAAAGAAGTGATAGTCGGACAATCGAGCCGTGGAATTTCGGCATCATCTCCGGGGTATGTTCCGCGAATGCGACGCATCGCTGTCATAGGGGCCGGCGCGGCGGGAGCGTGCCTGGTCGAAAGTCTCGGGGAACTCGTGTGCGAACCGTGTGATCTGACCGTGGTGGACGGCGCCCCTTTCCTGTGGCGCGGCCGGGCCTACCAGCCCGACACCCGCGACGTCATCACCAACATCCCCGCGTCCCACATGTCCATCCGGGCCTCGGACCCCACGCACGCCCTGCGCCACCTCACCGCTCGTACCCCCGGCTGCGTCGACGCCCAGGGCCTCACCGCCCGTTCCCTCTACGGCACTTACCTGACGCGGACGGTCTCCCGGACCTGGCGCCGGCTCTCCGGACGGGGGTGGCGGCTGCGTGTCGTGCGCAGTCACGCCCGCCGCCTGGTGCCGGAAGGGGACGGGGTCCGGGTGGAGACCGGGAGCGGCCCGGAGGAGCGCTTCGACCACGTGGTTCTCTGCGCCGGACCGGCGCGCCCGCCGGATCCTTACCGGCTGGCCGCCGCGCCCCGCTACCTCGCCGTACCCTTCCCGCTCGCCCGCACGTTGCGCGACATCGCCCCCGACGACCGGGTGGGCGTCCTCGGTTCGGGGCTGACCGCCGTGGACGTGGTGGCCGCGCTCACCGCCCGGGGCCACCGAGGAACCGTCTTCCTCGCCTCGCGCGGCGGGCTGCTGCCCGCCGTCGCCCCGCCGGAGCCATCGGGTCCGCCGCGCCACCTGACCCTGCCGCGGCTGGAGGCGCTCACCGCGTCCGGACGGCTTCCGTCCACCGGGGAGCTGTGGGCCCTGCTGGCCGCCGAACTCCACGAAGCGGGCTGTTCGCAGTCCGCGCTGCGGCGGGAACTGCGCGCGGCGGGACCGCCGTTCGAGCTGCTGCGTCGCCGACTGGCCGGTCCCGGGGACGGCGACGCGGCCCTCGCCGTCCTGCGCCAGGCCCTGCCGCGGTTCGCCGGGCAGGCGTGGAGCCTGCTGCCGGAGGACGAGCAGACCACCCTCTGGGCGCGCCACGGACGCGCCGTCACCAGCCTGTGCTGCCCCATGCCCCGGCACCGCGCGGAACTGCTGCTGCGACTGCACGACGCGGGCCGACTGCGGGCGGTGAGCGGCCTGTCCCGGGTCGACCGGGCGCCCGGCGGAGGCTTCGTCCTGGTGGCGGACGGCACGGAACACGCCGTGGACGTCCTGGTCAACGCCCTCAACCCGGGCGCGCCCGGCAGTTCCGCGCCCAGCACGCCGGAAGCCTCCGTGGCCGCCCTCCCCGGCGCCGCCCACCCGCTCGGCGGGCTGCGCACCGACCGGCGCACCCACCGCGTCGCCGCCATCGGCGACGGTCCGGCGCGCCTGTACGCCCTCGGTCACGCCACCCGCGGCGCGGTCCTCTTCCACTTCGGCATGCCCAGCCTGGTGTACCAGAGCGGGCTCGTCGCCCGCGCCCTGGCCGCCGCGGGCGGTCCGTCCCGCGGCGGCCGGACGGTCAGCGCAGCGGCACACTGACCCAGGACGGCGCGGCGGCGGACGAGGAAACGGACAGTCGGGCCAAGGGCCGGTTGCGGGACAGGGCCTGGCTGTCCGACGTGCCGATCACCAGGCCCAGGCGGTGTCCCGGTGGGAGGTCGTAGGCGGTCGCCCGCAGCGGGAAGTCGGCGGCGAAGGCCCGGCCCGGCTCACGGCCCCGGAAGCTGTACGGCGCCCAGGTCATGAACGTTCCGGTGCCCAGCGGGCCGACGTCGAAGAGGTAGGCCACGAGCGTCCCCCGGGCGGCGGAGGGAGTGACGTCCAGGCGCAGTTGGGGAGTGCCGCGCACCTGCCACGCCGCGTCCGCCGGCGGGGAGGTCCACACCGCGCCGGTGCCGCCCGGCAGCAGGGCCAGCGGCCGGGGCACCTGGGCGCCCGCGGCGGCCTCCAAGGAGCGTTGCACGAACATCAGTCCGCTGTCCGCCACCGTGCCGAAACCGGCGGTGAGCGTCGTCCGGGAGCCGTCCTCCGGCGCCTCCCGCAGGGTCCGGCCCGCCCCCAGGTACAGCCTGCGGGTCGTCCGCGTCATCGCGGCCCAGCTCGGGTAGCCCTCGAAGGGGCGCGCGGCGCCGAACAGCGGACCGCTGTTCACCGGTTTCACCAGCACGGGCGGTTCGGTGTCCACCCCGTTGGGGACGCCCTTGAGGAAGTGGTCGAACCAGCGCATGGCGGAGTCCGTCACTTCGTTGGGCAGCACGGAGGCCGTGAACTCCGGGCCGCCGTGGTCCCCCGGCCGGATCTCCAGGCGTTTCGGGACCCGCAGGCGGTCGAAGAACTCGCCCTTCCTCCCGAACGGGGTCAGGCTGTCACCCCAGGCGTCGGCGAAGAACAGCGCCGTGCCCTGCCGGTTGTACCGGTCGAGGTACGTGGCCGGCGAGCGGGGCGCGGCCCAGGCGGTCAGGCGGCGGGAGTCGTCGGCCAGGACGTCGCGGAGCGGGGCGGTCCGCGAGTCCGCCCCGTGGAGGGTGCCGTTCAGCGCGTACCCGAGCCCGTGCGGGGTGGGGGTGCCGTTGAACCACAGCACCTCCGCCAGATCCGCCCAGCTACTGAGCGCGGCGACGGCCTTGACCCGCGGGTCCGCCGCGGCTCCCAGCAGGCACAGCGCGGCCCCGTAGGAGACCCCGACCATGCCGATGTGCCGGGCGTCTCCCGTGGTGTGGGCCAGCGACCAGTCGAGGACACGGGACACGTCGGCCGTATCCTCGGGGCCGGCCAGACCCGATCCGCCGCCCGATCCGCCGTGGCCCCGGGCGGCGTACACGACGACGGCGTAGCCCCGGCCGGCCGCGGTGAGCTGGATCCGCCGGTAGAAGGACTCGGTGACGAGCCAGGACCGCGCGAGGACGAGCAGCGGATGCCGGCCGGGCCCGCCGGGTTCGGCGACGCTGCCCCTCAGCGGGGTGCCGCCTTCTCCCGGGATCACCACCGGCCGGACGGCGACCTGCCCCGCCCCGGCCGCCCGCACGTCCGGGGCGGGGCAGGCCAGGGCGACGGCGGCGGCCACGGCGCACAGGGCGGCGGCCGTGCCGCGGAGTCTCCGGCCGGCACGGCGCCGGGCCGGGGGCGTGGAGCGGAGGACACGCGACGGGGTCATGGATTCCCTTCGGTCGGGGCACGGAACGGGACGCGCGGCGTGGGTCACCCGGGCCCGGGCCGGGTCCGGTCGGCCGCGTCGGCGGCACCGTGGCCGAGCCGGGCCAGGACCCGCTCCGCGAGGCTGTCGATGCCGCCCGCGTCGATGAGCTCCACCGCCGGGATCTCGCAGCCGACACGGCGCGCGATGACGGTCACGAGCTCGGCCGCCATCAGCGAGTCCAGGCCCAGTTGGTCCAGGGGACGCCGCCGGTCGAGGCGGCCGGGATCCGTCTGCAGGACGTCGGCGACCGCCTCGCGCACCGCCACGGCCGCGAGCTCCCGTGCCTGCTCCGGGTCCGCCCCGGCGAGCCGGCGGCGCAACCGTTCGGCGGAGTCCGCCTGTTCCGTGTGCGACAGGCTGAACAGTTCCGCGAACCGGGGGGAGGAACCGATCGCCAGGTGCGCGGCCAGCCGCGGCCAGTCGAACCTGCCCACCGGCGCGACCGTGGTGCCGTCCGCCAGCAGCCCGTCGAGCACGGCACACGCCTCGGCCGACGTCAGCGCCCCGATGCCGGACCGGAGCAGGACCTCGTCGAGCCCGGTGCGGACCACGTACCCGGTGTCACCGATCGCGCCCCAGCCGACGGACAGCGCGGGGCGCCCGGCCGCCCGGCGCGAGCGGGCCAGGGCGTCCAGGAAGAGGTTCCCCGCCACGTAGTTGGCCTGGTGACGGTTGCCGACGACGGCCGTCACGGAGGAGCAGCAGACGAAGAAGTCCAGCGGATCACCGGCGGTGGCGGCGTCCAGCAGCAGCGCGCCCAGCATCTTGGGGGCCAGCGCGGTCCGGACGCGGTCCTCCGTGAGCTCGGTCAGCGGGGTGTCGTCCAGGACGGTCGCGGCGTGGATGACGCCCTTCAACGGCCTGCCCGTCGCCCGGATGTCCCGCACCGTCTCGGTCACCGCGTCCGCGTCGCACACGTCCGCCGCGCGGACCGTCGCCCGCGCGCCCCGCGCGGCCAGATCGTCGACGAGCTCCTGTACGCCCGGCGTGGCGGCGCCCCGCCGCCCGGTCAGCACGAGGTGGCGCGCGCCGCCGTCCGCGAGATGCCGGCTCAGGGCCGCGCCCAGTCCGCTCAGCCCGCCGACGACGAGGTACGACGCGTCGGGATCCGGCGGAGCGGGCACCCGCGGTGTCTCCACCGGCGGGGGCTCGTCGAAGGTGACCACCACCTTGCCCAGGTGGCGGGAGTGGCGCAGGGCCCGGAACGCCTCGTCGACCCGGGCGGCCGGGTGGTCCTGCCGGGGCAGCGGGAGGTAGGTGCCGTCCTGGACGCGGTCGAACACCTCGGCGGCCATGTCCGGCGGCAGTCCGCCCTCGTGGAGGAGCTGGTTCAGGTCCACCGCGAAGAACGAGACGTTGCGGTGGAACAGCGCCATCGGCAGTCGGCTGTCGGCCGCGATGTCCCGCTTGCCCAGTTCGACGAACCGGCCGCCGGTGCGCAGCAGTTCGGCGCCGCGCGTCAGCGCCTCCCCGCTGAGGGAGTTGAGCACCACGTCCACGCCCCGGCCGTCCGTCAGCTCCCGCACCCGCCGGGCGAAGGCGAGCGTGCGGGAGTCCAGGACGTGGTCGGCGCCCAGCAGCCGGAGCAGATCGCGTTTGGCCGGGGTGCCTGCCGTGGCGATCACGCGGGCGCCCCGGGCCCGGGCGAACCGCAGCGCGGCGAGTCCTACTCCGCCGGCCGCCCCGTGCAGGAGGAGGGTCTCACCGGGAGCGAGCCCGGCGAGCCGGCCGAGCGCGTGGTGGACGGTGAGGTGGACGACGGGCAGGGTGGCGGCCGCGGCGAAGTCCATGCCGTCGGGGATCCGGCCGGTCAGCCGCCGGTCGGCGACGGCGTGCGAGGCGAGGGAGCGGGGGGCCATGGCGTACACCCGGTCGCCCGGGCGCAGGTCGGTGACGGCCGGACCGACGGCCGACACGACTCCGGCGCACTCCAGTCCGAGGCACTGCCCGGTCTCCGTCACCGACGCGGCTCCCGGGCGCAGCATTCCCATGCTTTCCATGACGTCCCGGTAGTTGAGCCCCGCGGCCCGTACCTCGATGCGCACGCCGTGCGGACCGGTGGCGGGCGGCGCGGCCGGGGCCCAGGCGAGACGGTGGGAGAGGCCGGGCTCGCGCACCTCCAGCCGGAAGGGCGCGGGCCGGGCGGTGTGGCGCGGGGCCGTCGCCGGCCGGATCCGGGGCGCGAACCGCCCGCCGGGCGTCAGCAGGACCTCGTCCTCCTCGTCGGGATCGAGCAGTTCCGCCGCCGGCCGCTCGGTGGCCGTTCCGTGGGCGACGGCGATCCGGCGGACCGTCAGCCCGGGGTGTTCGGTGGCCAGGCAGCGGGTGGCCGCCCAGAGCGCGGCGTCGTCGGGGCGGACGGCCTCCGCCGGGGCGGGCAGCGGGGAACCGGCCGGGGTGACCAGCCACAGGCGGGAGACCGGTGGGGTGCCGGGGGCGGCATAGGCACGGGCGAAGGCCGCCAGGGCGGAAATCCGGCGCACCGCCGCCTCGGTGCGGGCGACGGGGTCCCGCGGCGGGGGCGCCTCGTCCGGCAGCAGGACCACGCCGCACGGCTCCTCTCCCGGCGGCCGTTCCAGGGCACGGGTCCACCCGTCGGCGTCGAGGGGGCATTCCGTCCGGTGCGCGGTGGCCCCCGCGGCGGTGAGCAGGTCGGCGAGCCGCCGGGCGGGCTCCCCGTCGGGCCGTTCGGCGGCGATGACCCAGTGGCCGCCGGCACGCGGCAGGGGGACGGACCGGGCGGTGACGCCGGCCGGCGGACGGCGTCCGATCAGCGCCGTGGCGGCCGGGGCACGGTCCTCCGGGTCGGTTCCCAGCGTCCGGACGCCGGCGAGGCCGCAGCCCCGCAGGACCTCCGTCCACCGTTCGGGCGACAGCAGGGGCGAGTCGGGCCGCAGGTCCGTGTCGGTGAAGGACCAGAACTCGTCCAGCGGGCCGAAGTGCGCCGTCGTCAGTGCGGTGTCGTGCATCTCCACGGCCGCCAGCAGGCCGCCGGGGGCGAGCAGACCGACGAGCCGTGCGGCGGCCCGCCGCACGTCCCGGGCGACGTGCAGCGCGTGATGGGCGACGACCACGTCGAACGTGCCGTCCGCCAGGCCCTGTTCACCGGGCGGGCGGTCGACGTCGAACAGCCGGTAGTCGACGAAGTCGTGTGCCGCGAACAGACTCCGGGCGCGGGGGAAGAACGCGGGGGAGACATCGGTGAAGACGTACTCCGTCCGCTCCGCCGGCAGGACCTCCAGCAGTCTGCCGGTCAGCGCGCCCGTCCCGCCGCCGACCTCCAGGACCCGCAGCGGCCGGTCGGCCGGCCATCCCGCCACCACCGTCCGCAGGGCTTCGCGGACGGCACCCAGGCGGCTCTCCATGAACGGGGCCCGGCTGTAGAACTGGTCGATGAGGTGCCGGTCCGGGTCGGCGAAGAGCAGTTCCCGGTGGTCCCGTGTGCCGCGCAGGACGTCGGCGAGGTGGGTTCCGCACCGCGCGTACAGGGTGAACAGCAGACTCTGTTCGGGGAACGCGCGGAGGGCGGCCTCCAGGACCGGACCGGGACGCGGCGCGGCGGCGGCCCGCCGGCGCACGGGGAGACCCGGCTCTTCCGCCGGCACCGGGGCCAGCAGCCCGTGGTCCTCCGCGAGCGGCAACAGGGACGCGACGAACCGGTGGTGTCCGGCCTCCATCCCCTCCGCGACCAGGTCGTCGAGGGAGAACGGCGTCGTGGGGTCGGCCCCCGCGTCCGCCCGCAGCCGCAGGACCGCCGCGGTGGTGAAGTGGGCGATCACCTCCCGGAGACGGCGGGCGCAGGCCCGGTCGCGGTGCTCCCGGGCGGGCACGCCGGTCGCCGTACGCCACCGGTCGACCGCCTCGGCGAGGTCGTCCCCCGAGGGAACGGGGGCGTCGGTGACCGGGTACGGGACGCGCGGGTGGGGCCGGGCCCGCAGCACCTCGGTGTAGCGGAGCACCGGTGTGCCGCCGCCGGCCGTGAAGCGGCGCATGGTGATGCCGGTGAACTCCATGACCGTCCGGCCCTCTTCGTCCACCAGCCGGGCGTCGGCCGTGACCTCGGCCGGCCCGCGCTCCCGCAGTTGGACGTGGATCCGGCCGCGGGCGGACGGGCTCCGCCACATCCGGACCCGCTCGATCGAGGCGGGCAGAAACGGTGTGTCGGTGCCGCCGACCGGCAGCAGCAGCGGGTTCGCGGCCTGGAGGACGGCGTCCAGGACGACCGGGTGGGCCCGGAACCCGTCGAGGTCCACCTCGGCCGTGTACGCGGCGTGGACCTCACGGTCGTCGAAGCGGAGCCGGTCCAGGACCCGGAACGCCGGCCCGTACGGCAGACCGGATCGCACGGTCCGGGCGTAGTGCTCCACTTTTTCCCAGACCCGTGCGCCCCGCCCGCCGGGTCCCGCGGAGCCGGCGGCCTCCGGCTGCGGGTCCAGCAGCGCCCGGACCCGGGCCCGGGCGTGGAGCTGCCAGTCCGCGTGGGCGTCCCGCCGGGCGGTGAACCGGAAGAGGTGGTCCTCGTCGGAGAGCGAGACCTGGCAGCGCGGTTCGGCCGTGTCGTCGTCCCAGGGGAGGGTCAGAGCCCGGACGAAGGTCAGCCCGAGCACCTCGACGGGCCCGTCGAAGACCTCTCCGGCCGCCGCGAACGCCGCCTCCAGGTAGGCCGCGCCGGGCAGAACGACGCTCTCGCCCACCCGGTGGTCGCCCAGCCACGGCAGTCGGGCGGCGTCCAGTGGGCCGGACCAGGACGGTTCGAGGCCGGGCAGCCGGGTGCCCAGCAGCGGGTGCGCCGGGGGCGCGTCACCGCCCGCGCCCGCGGTCCACCACTCGGGGGCGCCGTTCCAGTGCCGTTCGCGCTGCCAGGGGAGGGCGGGCAGGTCGACGACCCGCCCCGGCCGGGGGAAGTACGCCGCCCAGTCGATCCGCCCGCCGGAGGCGAGGATCTGGGAGAGGGTCCTGCGCGTCTCCTCGACGCCGTCGCCGTCACGGGTGCACGTCCTGACGACCGCCGCCCGGCCGCCGCCGGTCCGGGCGAGCCGGGTGAGGTATCCGGCGGTCACCGGGTGCGGGCCGATCTCCACGAACAGGTCGTGGCCCTCGTCCAGGAGGGCCCGCGCGGCGGCGCCGAACAGGACCGGGCGGCGGATGTTGTGCCACCAGTACGTGGTGTCGAGCGCGGTCCCGGACAGCGGGCCGCCGGTCACGGACGAGGCGAAGGGGACCGTTCCGGCGGCTCCGCGGACCTCGCCGAGCAGCTCGCGCAGCGGCTCCTCGGCCGGATCCATGGCGGACGTGTGGAAGGCGTAGTCGAGGTCCAGCGCGCGGAAGAACACCTTGCGGGCGACGAGCCGTTCCCCCAGGTCCGCGAGGTCGGCGGCGTCCCCGGCGAGCGTCACGTCCCGCGGGCTGTTGACGGCCGCGACCACCAGCCGCCCGCCGTACGGTTCCAGGACCGCCCGTGCCTCGTCCTCCGGCAGCCCGGCGGCGGCCATCCGGCCCCGGCCGGCGGTGGGGGCCTGGGCGAGGCTGCGCGCGGCGACGACCAGGGCGGCCGTCTCCGCGTCCAGGATCCCGGCGGTCCGGGCGGCGGCGATCTCCCCGACGCTGTGCCCCAGGACGGCGGACGGCCGCACGCCCAGCCGGGCGAGCACGGCCACCAGCCCCGACTGGACGGCGTAGAGCAGCGGTTGGGCGATCTCGGTCCGGCGCAGCTCGTCCGGCCCGGCGGGGGCGGCGAGCGCGTCGAGGACCGACCAGCCCAGGTGCGGGCGGAGCGCGGCGTCGACGCGTTCGACCTCCGCGCGGAACACCGGATCGTGCTTGAGCAGGTCGGCGCCCATGCCCGGCCACTGCGAACCGTTCCCGGAGAACGCGAAGGCGATCCGGCCCTCCCCCCGGGCCTGCCCCGAGGCGGCCGTCCCCACCCGACGGCCGTCCGCGACGGCGTCCAGGCCGTCGGCGGCCTCCGCCCGTCCGCCGGCCAGCACCGCCGCCCGGTGGGCGTGGTGCGTCCGGCGGCGGCACGCCGTGTACGCCAGGTCGGGGAACTCGGCGTCCGGGGCCGTGCGCAGCCGTTCCGCCATCCGGCGGGCGGCGGTGGCCAGGGCCGGGCCGGTGTGCGCGGTGACCAGGACCGGCAGGAGGCCCGCGTGCTCCGGTTCCCGGCCGCCCGTGCGGGGGAGCGGCAGTGCCACGGCCGAGCGACGCGTGACCGGCGCGGGGGCCAGCACCACATGGGCGTTGGCACCGCCGAACCCGAAACTGTTGACGCCCACGACCGGCCGGGCGCGCTCGGCCAGGGGTTCCGTCCGCAGCGCGGGCCGCAGGCCGAGCCCGTCGAAGTCGATGGCCGGGTTGAGCGGTTCGGCGTGCAGGGTGGGCGGCACGGTGCCGTGCCGGAGCACCAGCAGGGCCTTGAGCAGCCCGGCCATGCCCGAGGCCGCCTCCAGATGGCCGATGTTGGACTTCACCGAACCCACGGGCAGGGGACCGGAGGAGCGGTGCGTGCCGAGGGCCCGGCCGATGGCCTCACACTCGACGGGGTCGCCGACCGCCGTACCGGTGCCGTGGGCCTCCAGGTAGACGAGGTCGTCCGGCGCGATGCCCGCCCCGCCGTACACCTGCTCCAGCAGCGCCTGTTGTGCCGCCCGGCTGGGCAGGGCCAGGCCGCGGGTCCGGCCGTCGCAGTTGGCGCCCGTGGACACGATCAGCCCGTGCACCCGGTCACCGGCCGCCAGCGCGTCGGAGAGCCGCTTGAGGACGACGGCCGCCGCGCCCTCGGCGCGGACGTAGCCGTCCGCCGCGGCGGCGAAGGGACGGCACCGGCCGGTGGGCGAGAGCATCGAGGCGGCGGAGAAGCCGATGAAGCCGAAAGGGTCGATCAGCACGTTCACCCCGCCGGCCAGGGCCGCCGGGCCCGCTCCCGACCACAGGTAGGCGCAGGCCCGGTGGACGGCGGTCAGCGCGGAGGAGCAGGCCGTGTCCACGGCGACGCTCTCGCCGTGCCAGTCGAAGTGGTGGGAGATCCGGTTCGCGGAGATGGCGGAGGCCGAGCCGGTCATGGTGTGGGCGTCGGCGGTCCGCGGGGCGGCCGCCTGGAGATGGCTGAAGTCGTGGGCGGAGATGCCGACGAAGACCCCTGTGGCCGTCCCCGCCCACTCCGCGTGACACATCCCCGCGTCGTCCAGGGCTTCGACGGCCGTCTCCAGCAGCAGCCGCTGCTGGGGGTCGATCCGGGTGGCCTCACGGGGGGCGACGCCGAAGAAACCGGCGTCGAACTCCTGGATGCCGTCCAGGAATCCACCGGCGGACGTGGAGCTCTTGCCCGGACGTTTGCGCCGGCGGTCGGTGAAGAGGCGGGAGTCGAACCGGTCGGGGGGAACCTCACCCACCAGGTCGCGACCGGCCGAGAGCGCGTTCCACAGCCCACCGGGGGAGTCGGTGCCTCCGGGCAGTCTGCAGGCCGCCCCCACGACGGCCACGGCGTCGCGGAAGGGGTCGGTCCGCTGATCCTGGGCGGGCTGGAGCACGGCATCTCCCCTGGGGTGAAAGGCGGTTGCCCCCTGTCGCTGTTCCGGGCAAGGGAGGCTTTCCGAGGGGGAATGGCCAAAACGGGGGAGCACCCCTGTGCGCCGACGGGCGGAAGGAACCTCGCGGAGAGTGTGGTGGTGCGGTTGTATGACCGGTGGCGTGCGGGAGTGGGAGGGGGCGGCGTACCCGCGTCCGCCGTGCGCCCCGGCCCGGAACGTGGTGAGGCCGGCCCTTCGCGGGCGGCGTCGGCCGTCGGCGCCGGACATCGGTGTTGGCCGGGTCCGCCCTGTTCGCGGCCGTTTCCGCCCGCTCTTCCCAGGGCCCTGGCGGAGGAGGGCGGCGGCGGAGCGCGGGGGCTCCGGGCGACGGGCGGGTGAGGGGGTTCCCCCACGACGGTGGCGTTCGCATGAGGTCCGTGGGGCGACTGTCTCGGGGGGCGCGCCGGCCCCTCCGTCGGGCGTGTGGGCCGCCGGGCGGCGCCCGGTGAGCGTGAGTCCGCCCCGTGTGCCACCGTCCGCCTCTCTCGGACCGTCGGGGATACGGCAGTTGGCGTCGGGCCTCCATGCCCGGCAAGCCGCGGCGGCACATGCCACCGCCTCCGTCACTCGCCGCCCTGCCCCGGGGCGGTCACCGGACGCGCGTTACGGAGCGAGGCCCCGGGCCGTCCCCGTCCGGCCGGGCGCCGGTTCAGCCTCCCGCCGTCGCGGCCCCCCGCGGCAGCAGCCGCCGCGCCCGTGCCGCCTGCGCCTCGTCTCCCAACGCCTCGAACTCCCCGACCAGTTCGGCGACCAGGGCGTCGTCGCGCGGCCCGGCGTCGTCCAGCAGGCGGATGAGGGTGACGCGGGCGAGCTCGATGCGGCCCTGGAGGCGGGCCAGACGGGCCCAGAAGAGCGGAGGTTCGTCCTCCGGTGTGGCGGGACCGGCGCGGAGCGCGTCCGCCGCCCAAACGGGCACCTCCGCTTCGGAATCCGGGACTTCGGGCACGCCGCCGCGCAGGGACATCAGCAGCTCGCGGTCCGCGGCGTCACCGTACCGGCCCAGCAGGGCGGCCGCCCCCGACAGCAGGTCCGGAGAGTCCCCCGCGCGGACGCCGTGCCGGAGCAGGACGCGCAGCAGCGGCACGTCCGCCGGCCGGTGGTCGTGGCGGACGGCGGCCAGGACGCCGGCCCGGCGGCCCGGGTCGGCGGCGACGGTCTCGTGGCGGGCGGCGTCGGCCCGCAGCAGGGCCAGGTCGGCCCGGCCCGGGGCGAGGACGATCTCCCGGACGGGCGCCCGCAGGGTCTCGTCGACCTGGTAGGCGCAGCCCTCGGCGGCGTTCAGCAGTACGAAGTCGGGCTCCGTGCGCCGCTCCGCGCGCTCACCGAGGGCGAGCAGCTCCCGCGCCGGGCGCAGCCGCAGGCCGAGCCCGGACAGCAGCCGCCGGCGATCCGCGTCGAACGCGGGGCCGTAGCTCTCCCGGAGCTCCTCCTCGGCCGCGGCCAGCCCTTCGGCCAGGGTCTCGTCGTCGTCCTCCGAGGACAGGCAGGAAGCCTCTCCCGGCAGCCCGATGAGGATCTCCAGGGCGTCGTCCAGGCTCTCGGCGAGCAGTCCGGCCGAGCCCTCGGAATCGGCGTGCAGGACCTCGCCGCCCGCGCAGAGGAAGTACGTACCGCCCGAGTCCTCGCCCGCTATCGCACGCAGCGGAGCGCCCGACGCCAGCCGCACCTCCTCGACGTGCTCGGCCGCGCCGATGTCGAAGGAGAACGGCCACGCCGCCAGGGCGGCCAGGTCCGGGCACTCGTGCAGGACGCGCAACGCGCGGTCACTGTTCGTCATGGCAGCGACCGTAGCAGCGGGGTACGACAACGCCGCCCCGGGCGGGGTCGCCCGCCGGCTCAGCCCCCGAGCGCCCGGTCGTACCGCTCGGCCTTGGCCTCCGCCCGCCGCCGCCCGCGCCGCTTCAGGCCCCGGCGCGCGCAGCGCACCAGCTCCTCGCCGTAGGGCAGGGCCACGAACGTGCCGACCGCGAGCGCGATCCCGGCCAGGTACTTGCCCGGCAGCGGCCGGCGGCGCGGGACGAACTTCCACGCCGTCGGGTCGCCCGCGCCGCCGCGCAGCAGGGACCGCACCTGCTCGGGGTGGAGGCACATCAGGGAGGCCAGGGCGGCGAACGGCAGCGACTCCAGGAAGCTGTGGATGTGCTGCTCGATGGGCTTGACGTCCCGTTCGCTCTCCACGGCCGTCCGCACGTCCCACAGCGCCGTCGCCTCGTGGGCGGCCGTGGCGCCGAGCTGCACCGACAGCAGCAGCGGGTTGACCTCGAAGAGGAGCGTGAGGGCGACCGGAATGCCGACCTCGGTCATCATCAGCGCGTGGATCAGGGACTCCTTGGTACCCGAGGTGTCCTCGATGCGGGTGCGCCGGTGCATCACCCAGTCGGCCACCCCCGGGACGAACCAGGACGGGAGCAGTCCGTACATCAGATAGCGGGTGGTGGCGTTCTCCACCGCCACCTCCGAGGCCAGTTTGGAGGCCAGGGAGGTCTTGGAGGCCAGAGGGGACGTGGTGGTCAGCGGGGACCGGGGGACCAGGGGTGTCTTGGCCACCAGAGACGTCTTCGAGCTCAGCGAGGCGGCGGGGTTGCGGTGACGGAACATGCGCCAAGGTCCTTTCCGTACAGAAGAAATCAGAGGAAACAAAAAAGGGGGACGACGCCTCGTGCCCGGGCGGGACGGCGGGAGCCGACCGCCTCCCGTCACAGGACGCGGTACGGGCTCGCCTCCGCCCGGCGGAAGGTCATCCCGTGCCCGGGGGCGCCGTCGGCCCCGGGCCGAATCGTTCCGCCGGACGGGTCGAGCGCACCCGAGAACAGCGTCGACTCGATGCGCACGTGGTCGTGGAACCACTCCACGTGCCGCAGATTGGGCACGCACGCCGCCACATGGGCGTGCGCGTGGGGCGCGCAGTGCGCCGAGATCTCCAGGCCGTGCGCCTGGGCGACCGCCGCCGCCCGCAGCCAGCCCGTGATCCCGCCGCAGCGGGTGGCGTCCGCCTGGAGGCAGTCGACCACCCGGGCCAGCCGGCCGAAGCAGGCCGGGTCGTACCCGTACTCACCCGCGGCGACGTCACACCGGCACTGGTCGCGGACGACCGCCAGCCCCTCCAGGTCGTCCGAGGACACCGGCTCCTCGAACCAGGCCACACCCAGCTCGGCCAGCGCCGCGCCGACGCGCACGGCCTGCTTGCGGCTGTAGGCGCCGTTGGCGTCCACGTACAGGGCGGCGTCGGGGCCGATGGTCTCCCGCGCGTGCCGGACCCGCTCCAGGTCCCGGTGGACCTCCCGGCCCCACGACTCACCGATCTTGATCTTGACGCGCTTGATCCCGTGGCCGTGCACCCAGCCGTCGAGCTGCGTGGCCAGACGCGTGTCGTGGTACGTGGTGAAGCCGCCCGAGCCGTAGACCGGCACGTCCTCCACGACCGTGCCGATCAGCTTCCGCAACGGCAGGTCCAGCAACCGGGCCTTGAGATCCCACAGCGCGAGGTCCACCGCCGACACCGCGCACCCCAGCAGCCCCTGCCGGCCCGCGTTGCGCACGGCCCGGACCATCGCCTCGTTGGCCCCGGCGACGTCCAGGGGATCGCACCCGCGGACGAGGCCCGCCAGCAGCCCGGTGACGGCCGCGCCCGCCTCCGCGGGCGCGTACGTCCAGCCGGTGCCGGTCACCCCGTCACAGCGCGCCTCCACGACCACCACCGTGGTGGCGTCCCAGGCCAGCGTGCCGTCGGCCTCGGGAGCGTCGGCCGGGACGGTGAACGCCGTCACGTCCACCCCCTCGACCCGCGTCCCGCTCGCGCCGCCGTGCCCGCCGCGGTTCCCGTCCGTCGCCATCGGCCGTCAGGACTCCTTCTTGTGCCGGTGCGGCAGGAACTCCTGGACCTTCGCCTTGATGCCCTGCTTCACCATGCCGCCCCGGTCCGTGTCGCCCTTGAGGATCGACTTGACCGTCGACTCGATCTGGTCCCAGTCCGCGTGCGGCGGGATCGGCGGCACCGCCGGGTCCGTCACGAACTCCACCACCGCCGGCCCCGGCGCCGCCAGCGCCTCCCGCCAGGCCGGCTCGACGTCCTCCGGCTTCTCCACCTTGATGCCGGTCAGCCCGATCGACCGGGCGAACTCCGCGTACGGGACGTCCGGCAACTGCTGCGACGGCAGGAACTGCGGCGACCCGCTCATCGCCCGCATCTCCCAGGTGACCTGGTTGAGGTCGTGGTTGTTCCACACCCCCACCACCAGCCGCGGATCCTCCCACTCCGCACGGTACTTGGCGATCGTCACCAGCTCCGCCAGCCCGTTCATCTGCATCGCCCCGTCACCCACCAGCGCCACCACCGGCCGCTCCGGATGCGCGAACTTGGCGCCGATCGCGTACGGCACACCGCTGCCCATGGTGGCCAGGGTCCCCGAGAGCGAACCGCGCATCGGCGGGCGCATGCTCACGTGCCGCGCGTACCAGTTGGCCACCGAACCCGAGTCGCAGGTGACGATCGCGTCCGCCGGCAGCAGCGGCGACAGCGCCCGCGCCACGTACTCCGGGTTGACCGGATCGGCGCTCACCGCGGCCCGGCTCTCCATCACCTTCTTCCAGCGGGCGACGTCGCCCTCCACCTTCCGCTGCCAGTCGCGGTCGGTGGAACGCCGCAGGAGCGGGATCAGGCGCTGGAGGGTGGCACGGGCGTCGCCGATCAGGTTGACCTCGTACGGGTAGCGCAGCCCGGCCATGTGCGGGTCCAGCTCGATCTGCACGGCCCGCGCGGAGCCGAACTCCGGGAGGAACTGCGAGTAGGGGAAGTTCGAGCCGATCGTCAGCAGGGTGTCGCAGTCACGCATCATCTCGTACGACGGGCGGGTGCCCAGCAGACCGATCGAACCCGTCACGTACGGCAGGTCGTCACTGAGCACGTCCATGCCCAGCAGGGCCTTGGCGACACCCGCCCCCAGCAGCTCCGCCACCTGCTCCACCTCGGCCCGGGCCCCGGCCGCGCCCTGCCCGACCAGGATCGCCGTCTTGTGACCGGAGTTGAGCACCTCCGCCGCCCGCTCCAGGGCCTCGTCCGAGGGCACCGACTGCCAGTCGCTGTGGTCGAGGCTGGACGGCACCATCTTGAACGCGTGCCCCGGCGCGCTGTACGGCAGCTCCTGGACGTCGGCGTGCACGATCACCGCCGTCGGCGCCCGCCGGGACAGCGCCGTGCGCGCCGCCCGGTCCAGGACGTTCGGCAACTGCTCCGGGACGGTGACGGTCTCCACGAACTCCGAGGCCACGTCCTTGAACAGCGCGTGCAGGTCCACCTCCTGCTGGTACGCGCCGCCCATCGCGGTCCGCGCGGTCTGCCCGACGATCGCCAGCACCGGCACGTGATCGAGCTTGGCGTCGTAGAGGCCGTTGAGCAGATGGATGGCCCCCGGGCCCGACGTGGCGACGCAGACCCCCAGCCGGCCGCTGAACTTGGCGTACCCGACGGCCTCGAACGCCGCCATCTCCTCGTGCCGCGCCTGGATGAAGCGCGGCTGGTCGCCCGCCCGCTCCCAGGCGGCCATCAGCCCGTTGATCCCGTCGCCGGGATAGCCGAAGACCCGCTCCACGCCCCACTCGCGCAGCCGGGCCAGGATGTGGTCGGAGACCTTCTCAGCCACGGTGTTCCTCTCCGCTCGATGTCCGCTCGATGTCCGCTCGGTGTCCGCTCGGTGCCTGCTCGATGTCCGCTCAGCCTGCCCGGCCCGCCCGGCCCGCCCGGCCCGCCCGGCCCGCCCGGCCCGCCCGGCCCGCCCGGCCCGCCCGGCCCGCCGTGTCGGCGAGCCGGGGCAGTACCTCGGTCCGGTAGAAGTCGAAGAAGCCCCGCTGGTCGGGGCCGATCTGGTTGACGTGGACCCGATCGAACCCGGCGTCCGCGTACGCCCGCAGCGCCGCCGCGTGCTCCTCGGGATCGTTCCCGCAGGTCACCGCGTTCGCCACGCGTTCGGGAGTGACGAGCTCCGCCGCCTGCTCGAAGTGCGCCGGGGTCGGCAGCACCTGGTTCAGCTCGCCGGGCAACTGCTCCACCGCCCACAGACGGTGCGCGGTGCGCAGCGCCTCGTCCCGGTCGGGACCCCAGCACACCTTGACGCCGCCGTACACCGGCCGGCCCGCGCCGCCGGCCCGCCGGAAGCGGTCGACCGCCCCCGCGTCCGGGCTCATGGTGATCAGCCCGTCACCGCACCGGGCCGCCACCTCCGTGGCCGCCGGCCCGAACGCCGAGACGTCGATCGGCACCGGTTCGTCCGGAAGGGTGTACAACCGGGCGTTCTCCACGGTGTAGTGCCGCCCGGCGTGGCTCACCTGACCACCCTCGAACAGCAGCCGCATCACCCGGACGGCCTCCTCCAGCATCTCCAGCCGGACCGCCGCCCGCGGCCACGGACCTCCCAGCACGTGCTCGTTCAGCGCCTCGCCGCTGCCCACCCCCAGCCGGAACCGGCCGAGCCCCAGCAGGACGGCGCTGGTCGCCGCCGCCTGCGCCGTGACGACCGGGTGCATGCGTACGGTCGGGCAGGTGACGGCCGTCTCGACGGGCAGCGAGACTGCCTGCGCCAGCGCCCCGATCACCGACCAGACGAACGGGCTCTGCCCCTGCTCACCGGTCCACGGGTGGAAGTGGTCGGAGATCCACAACGAGGTGAAGCCGGCGTCCTCGGCCATCCGCGCCTGTTCGACCAGCTCCGCGGGGGAGTGCTCCTCGCAGGCCAGGAAGTAGCCGTACTCGGTCATCGGAATGGACACTCCCTCCTCACCAGGGGCTCGTCCGGGGCCGACGCGTGCTCAGACCGGACGGGTAACCCCGCGATGCCGTGCCGAAACCTCGGCCCGGGGCGGGGGCCGTGGCGCGGGCTCCCGCGGACGCGACCACGCCGTGCCGTACGCGGTCGCGTCCACGGTCCGCCGGTGTCCGTACGCCCCGCCCGTGCGCCCCGCCCGCCCTGTCTGTCGGACGGCTCTGTCAGACGGCGCTGAGGGGATGGGGCGCCGTGGCGGAGCGCGGGGGCCAGGTGCAGGGGGCCAGGATGCCGAGGACGTAGGCGCGGGCGACGAGGGCCGGGCGGGTCGCCGCTCCCAGGAGGTGTCGCAGGCGGCTGAGGTGGTAGTCGAGCGTCTGCCGGGACAATTGCAGCGAAGCGGCGATGTCGCCGTTGCTGCTGCCCTCCGCCAGCAGGGAGAGGATGCGGATCTGCGCGGCGGTGAGCGGCGCGTGTGCCTCATGGGCGAGGCTCTGGTGGGTGACGACGGCCCAGACGTGCCGGGCCCGGGTGGCGGAGTGGCCGGTCGTCGTCAGGTGGAGCCGCGCGCGGCGCTGCTGTCCTTGGGCGTCCAGGAGCAGCACGGAGATCTCGGCCCTTCGGGTGCGGCGGGCTATCAGGCACTCCCAGCGCCGGTGCAGTCGGTCGAGGCCGGGTTCCGGGGCGAGCAGGGTGTGGGCGCGGCGGCCGATCAGGTCGTGCGGGCTGAGCCGGAACAGTTCGGCCGCCGCCGTGCTCGCCTCGACCACGCGCCCGTTCGCCGAGAGCAGTGCGCAGGGCAGGCCGCTGTGGTCGCGCAGGGCCCGCAGGTTCTCCTCGGCTCCCTGCCACCGGTCCGTGGCGCGCAGGTGGTCCGTGACGTCCACGTAGATTCCGGCGACACACGTCTGCGCGTTCTCCCGTACGGGGAAGCGGTGGCCCACCGCCCGGCCCGTGCTGCCGTCCGGGCGCCGGTAGCCGAGGGTGTGCCGTACCGGCGTGCCCCGGCTGAGGATCTCCTGGTCGAGGGTGCGGAACCGGTCGGCCTCGGCGGGCTCGTCGAGGTCCTCTATGTACTTGCCGACGACCTGTTCCGGAACCGTGCCGTAGAGGTGCCCGTAAGCGTGGTTGGCCCACAGGTAGCGTCCGTCCCCGTCGCGTATGAAGGCGGCGGCCGGAGCGAGGTCCACCAGGTCCGCGAAGGCCGCGTGTCCGCGCGGGACCTCGGCGCGGGCGTCGGCCTCCACCGCGAGACCGCGCGTCCGGCCGTGGGCCCGGCTCTCGCCCGGGAGCCGGCTGACGTCGAAGGCACGGCCGTCGAACCGGATCCGCCGGCGGTCCTCCCGCGGCGCCGGGCCCGGGCCCGGGAGTTCCCGGCGCAGTTGGTCCAGGAAGCGCCGCCGCGTGCCCGCGTCGGGGAAGGCACCGCCTCCCTGCTCCAGCACCTGCCACGCCTCGTCGGCTTCCCACCAGAACACGGGAAGGTGGTCGAGCAGTGCCTTGAGACTGGAATCGTCCACAGCGGTCTCCGTCCGTATACGACTGGCTGACGCTCAGTCATACGGCGTGTGGTATCCCGCCCTCACTCCGCACATGCCCGGTTCCCGGCCGGGGCCGCCGGGCCGAGAGCCACGGCGGGGACGGAGGCGCCCCCGGGGACTCAGGCAAATGCCTGAGTCCCCGGGGTCCGGGGAGGCGCCGCGGGCGGCTGCGGCCTGGTCCCCTTGAGTGAGCGGGTGAACACGCCCCGCCACGTGGGCCGGAGAGTCAACGGACTCACCGCGCGTTCCCCGCATACGGCGATCCGCCGACAAGCGGAAGATGGGAGACGAACTTCAGTGAGCAAGGTGCTGTTAGTGCATGCCAAGGGCGGTCCGCCGCTCGGTCACGTCCTGGCCCGGACGGCCGCGAAAGCGGAAGTGCACCTGCTGGCGCTCAGCGCTCTGCCTCCCGCCGTGGCGGGCTCCGCCCACAGAAGGTGCGCCTCGGTCGTGACGCCCGCCGGCGCCCACCGCTCCGACCTGGTGTCCCTGATCGTCGAGCGGGCCGAGGCCGTGGGCGCGGACGCGGTGCTCACCTTCTCCGAGTACGCGGTCGTGGCCGTCGCCGAGGCGTGTGAGGCGCTCGGCCTCGCGGGGGCGGGCAGCGCCGCGGCGCTGGCCCGCGACAAGCGGCTGATGCGCCGTACCTGGCGGCGACACGGGCTCCCGCAGCCCGAGTTCCGCCCCGTGCGGACCGAGGCCGACCTGCACGCGGCGGCTCGCTCCCTGCCCGGCCCGCTGCTGCTCAAGGCGGCCTGGAGCGCCGGATCCACCGCGCACCAGATCATCCGCTCCCCGCGCGAGGTGCCGGCCGCCTGGGCCCGCTCCCGTGACGTGATGGCCGAATCGGCCCGACTGGGCTACGCGGAGCTGCACGTGGCGGAGGCCGACGCGGACTACGTGGTCGAGCGGATCGTCACCGGGACCGCGTCGGACTGGTTCGACGAGCCGGGCTGGGGTGACTACGTCAGTGTCGAAGGCGTCGTGACGGACGGCGTCTTCCGCCCGGTGTGCCTCAGCGGGCGGATGCCCACGGTCGAACCGTTCACCGAACGCGCGAGCATCACCCCCGTCCCGCTGGCCCAGGACGCCCAGGACCGGATCGTGGACCTGGCCCGCCGCGCGGTCGAGGCCCTCGGCCTGCGCGACTGCGGGACCCACACCGAGATCAAGCTCGGCGCCGACGGCAGCATGTGGCTGATCGAGACGGCCGCCCGGTTCGGCGGCGCGATGACCGTGCCGCAGATCGAGGAGGTCTTCGGGCTCGACCTCGTCGGCATGCTCGTCGACCACCTCCTCGGGCGCCCGGTCGCCTGGCCCGGGCAGGCCCTCACCCCGGCGCGGGCGCGCGGCGCGGCCGGCTCCCTCGTCGTCCTCGCGGTCGACGGCAACGGCCGGGCCTGGCCGGACCGCAGGGTCTGGGACTTCGGCGCCGTCTCGGGGAACGTCCCCCTCAGCCGGGGCAGCCGCCTGTCGGTGGTCGCGGAGAGTTCGCTGCCCGACGGCGGTGTCGTGCCGGTGTACGACCCGGCCGCCGGCGCCAACACCATGGCGGCCCTGTGCCTGCTCTCCGCCGCCGACGCGCGGACCGTGCTGCGCGACTTCGAGACCCTGGTGGACGCCCTGCCCCACGTGCTGCCCGCCGCCCGGCCCCAGGAGGTTTCGGTATGACCGCCCAGTCGCTCACCGGTGCCGCCGAACCGGCCACGGACCGCACGGTCGTCGGCGAGAACCTGTCCCTGCCGCTCTTCCGCACCCTGTCCGGGGTCCTGGCGGGGCACCCGTACCTCAAGGTCGTCGTCGACCGTGCCGAGAACACCTGGCACCTGCTCGACACCGTCGCGCACCCCTTCCACGTCAACTACATCGCCACGCGCATCCTGGGCATGGACCTGGCCGCACTCGACGCGGACCTCGACGCCTTCAACGCGTCCGTCTACACGGACCCCGGGCGCCGCTTCCTGCTCGGTGTGCTGTCCCTGCACACCGACGAGGACACGGACGGCCGCGAACGCGGGTTCCTCGTGCTGGAGACGACCGAGGCCGACACCATGAACGGCGAACTCCTCTCGTTCTTCTACGAGTTCGTACGAGCACGGGTCGGCGGCGGACTCCCGCTGCTCCTCAAGCCCGCCAACCACGGGCAGGAGGAGGAGCTGGCGGCGATCAGCGAACTGCGCGTGCCGCGCATCCTCAGCCACGAGCTCTTCGGGTCCAGGACCCGCACACCGCTCAATCCCGGCGAGGCCACCGGGCGACTGCGGTACTTCCGTACGCACGACGAGTACACGGCGCACATGGCGGAGGCCGGGCTCGGCTGGGCGGACATCGTGGCCATGCCCTGCCTGCCGGACGACGTCCCCCGGGTCGCCGGATTCCTCAACACCGCGCCGATCACCCCGCTCTCGCACACCAACGTCCTCGCCTCCGGCTGGGGCATACCCAACGCGATCGTGCGCGACCTGGAACAGCTCGTCGAGAAGGACGGCCTGGACGGCGCGTGGGTCCGCTACCGGGTCCGCGAGGACGCCATCACCCTCGAGCGGCTCGACCACGAGCCCGGCCTGCGGGCTCCGGCCTGGCACCAGCAGCGCATCCGCCTCGAACCGCCGCTGCTCGAAGACGTCCCCGTACTGGCGCTGCACCGGCTGCGCGCCGCCGACCGCGACCGCTACGGCACCAAGGCGGCCAACCTCGGCGAGCTGCACCACGTACTCGACAGCCGTACGGCCGACCTGACCGCCTACTACGGGCGGCCCCGCCCGCCGCGCGAGGACCTCTACGGGCACCTCGCGGCCCGCCTCGGCCTGGAGACGCCCTCGCTCGGCGCACTGCGCGCCGGCGCGGCCGGCTTCGTGGCCGCGACGGTCGGCGCCCCGGAAGGCGTCGCGCTGCCCTTCGCGCTCCAGCAGCACTTCCTGGCCTCCTCGCCCGCCATCCAGCAGGGCATCGGCAAGCTCAAGATGGCACTCGAACTCGACGCCGGCGACGTCCTGGACTCGCTCTGCCTGCAGCTCCAGCACCTGATCCGGCACACGCCCGTCCCCGACGCGGTCACCCGGCAGATCAGCCAGGCGTTTCCCGCCCCCGGCGGCTCGGGCGGCCGCCTGGTGGTGCGCTCCTCGTCCAACGCCGAGGACCTCCCGGGGTTCTCCGCGGCGGGCGTCTACGACTCCGTCACCACCGCCCAGGGAACCGGCGAACTCCTGGACGCCGTACGGCAGGTGTGGGCCTCGCTGCTCTCGCCCCGCAGCGTCCGGCTCCGCCACCAGGTCGGCATCTCCCTGGACGACACCTACATGGGCGTCATCGTCCAGGAGTACGTCCCCGCCGCTCTCGGCGGCGTCCTGGTGACCTGCGACCCGACCCGCCGCGAGGACTTCCGCAACGTCTACCTCAACTGTTCCCCCGGCTCCCCGGAGCGGGTGGTCGAGGGGACGGTCCTGCCGCAGCAGTACCTGTACAACACCGTGGAGGGCGGCGGCCGGACCGTCGCCCTGGGGTCCTGGGGCGACGCGCTCTCCGCCGCCACCCGCGCCCGGCTCGCCGACCTGTGCCTGGCCGGGCGGCTCCTGCAGTCCCACTTCAGCGCGTCCGACGTGGACCGGCCGTTGGACATCGAGTGGCTGATGACCGACCAGGGCGACTTCCGGCTGGTCCAGATCCGCCCGTACGCGCTGTGAGGGCGCGCTCCGGCCGGCGGGAGGCCGGCACCGGCCCGACCGTCACCGCCCGCCGGATCATCCGGCTCAACTACGGCTTCCAGCTCCTCTTCAACCTGCTGTGGTGGATGCCGGTCTTCTACGCCTACCAGAAGGCGGCCGGGCTCTCGGACGGGCAGATCTTCGGCATCCAGAGCATCTACTACGTGGCGTTCTGCCTGTTCGAGATCCCGACGGGCCTGATCGCCGACCGGATCGGCGCCCGCAACTGCCTGCGGGCCGGCGCGGTGGTCATGACCGCGGCGAACCTGGCCCCGGTGGTCAGCGCCTCCTACACCGGCTTCCTCGTCCACTTCCTGGCCATCGCCGCCGGCCGTTCGCTCACCTCGGGGGCGGCCAGCGCCTACCTGTACGACGGTCTGCGCGCCGAGGGGTGCGACGAGCACTACCTGAGGGCGGAGGGCACCGCCCGGGCGCTGGGACTCGTGGCGAAGGTCGTGTGCTGGCCGCTGGTCGGGCCCCTGATGACCGTGGCGCACCCGGCCCCGTACGTGCTCAGTGCCGCGAGCGCGGCGGGCTCCCTCGCGTGCGCCGTCGCACTGCCCCGCCTCACGGGGGCGGCCGGCGGCACGGGGGAGACGGGCGGAGGGCGCGGGGGCGGCGCGTTCCTGCGGGACGCGGGCGCCGCGCTGCGCTGTGTCGCCTCCTCGCCGTGGCTGGCCCTGGTGATGGTGCAGGGCGTGGCGGTCTTCACGCTCTCCCGGATCTGCCAGGTCAACCTCTTCCAGCCGATCCTGCTGGACCACGGCATCACGGAAGCCTCGCACGGCAGTGTGATGGCGGCGATGACGGTGGCGGAGGCGGTGGCGTCGGCCCGCCCGCAGTGGCTGAGCCGCCGCCTGCCACCGGTCGCCTGGGTCTCGGTCCTCAGCCTCGCCCTGGCGGGCAGCCTGGCGGCCATGACGGCCGGCGGGCCGTGGACCGTCGTCGCGCTGCTCTGCCTGTTCGCCGCCGCGGCCGGCTTCGCGTACCCCGTCCAGCGCAAGCTGGTGAACGACGCGGTGCCCGCACACGCCCCGCGCGCCACGCTGCTCTCGGTCGAGAGCATCGTGGACCGCGCGGTGTGCGCCCTGGCCGCCATCGCCGTGGGCGCCTACCTCGCCGCCGGACGCCTGGACGCCCTGCTGTGGCACAGCGCGCTTGCCACGGCGGTGCTGCTCGGGGTCTTCCAACTGCTGCTGCGCGGCGGGGCGGTCAGGCGGGAGCCCGCCGGCCGAGAAGTGCGACCAGCCGGGCCGGCAGAAACGCCGGCCGGTGCGGCCGGCCGACCCGGTACGACACGAAGCCGAGCGAGGAAGCCGTCCTGACCTCCTCGGCCGTCTCCGCCTGGTAGACGACACGGCAGCGCCCCGAGCCGGCCTTCGCCCGCCGCCAGAGGGCGGGGGCCGGTTTGCGTTCCGCCTCGGTACGCGGGGTGAGGACGCGGTCGCCGAAGTCCTTCCAGGCGAAGGGCGCGGACCCCCGCCAGGTGGCGTCGACCTCCTTCCGCAGCCTGGCGGCACGCTCGGCGTCGGTCGTGCCCCAGGACGACGGCACATTGGTGATCAGACCGACGGGGACGCGGCGTTCGCGCAGGGCCCGCAGGTAGGAGGCCGCGCCGGGCCGGTAGCCGATACCGCCGTCGGCGGCGGTGTGCACGAGGGTCTCGCCCAGGTCGAAGTACACGACCGGGCAGGCCCGTTCACGGGAGACGCCGGCCGGCCGCGTGACGCCGCCCGCGTCGCCGGGCGGCGCCGCGCCCGCCGTACCGCAGAGCAGGACCGGCACCAGGGCCGCGCTCAGCACGAGACTCGCCCGCATGGAGCCTACGGAGGCGGAACCGTTCATCCGTCGTCGCCTTTCCTTCACACACACCGGTTCCTCGCGCCATACCCCCGCACACCGCGCGTCACCCCGCTCTCGCGTGACCTTTCTCCGAGCCACGCGCACGATGGACCGGTCAGGAGGACGCGGCGCCGCATTCGACGAGCTGGAACCGGATGCCCTCGGAGGTGTGCGGCCGGGTGAACGCGTTGAGATTTCCGTCGATGGCCACGGGCTGAGGAGAGAGGAACTCCACGCCGAGCTCGCGCACCGCGGTCATGACGGTGCCGATCGCACCGTCGATCTCGACGGCGATGTGCTCGATGCGGGCCTTGTCGCCTTCGCCGAGCCCGTGGGGCGGTGATCGGCGCCGTGTCCCCGTGCGTCGACCCGGACGACCCGCGCGCCGATGACCGCGACTGCTCAACGTGGCCCGGGCGGTGGCGGCGTCCGCCGGCCGGCCCGCGCGGTCGCCGGCGTACGCCGGACGGCCGGGCGCGGGTGACGAGGGTGACGGTGGCTCACGGCGGAGCGCCGGGCGCACGCGGCATTCCCCCGGCGTGCGCGCGTCGCTAGCATCCCGCTCACCCTGCTCACGCCCGGGCCGCCGCGGCACCGGCCCGCCCCGCGCACCGCCGGACCGGTCCGGCCCCGGTGGCGCGCGGCGCCGACGACCGCGGCGGGACGGGCCCGCACCCCGGGAGCCCCGTGATGAAGTCCCCGCTCAGGGCACTGCCGTCGGCCGCTCTTCTGGTCCCCGTCCTGACCGCCCTTCTGGTCCAGCCCGCCGTGGCGCGGGCGGGCGACCCCGTCCCACCGGTCACCGGCGGGGAAAAGGAGCACCACGCCGGGTCGAGCCTGCCGAAGGCGCCGCTCAGACCGGCGCCTCCCGCACCGGCCGCCGTGCGGGGACTCGACGTGAGCGCCTACCAGGGGGACGTGGACTGGGCCGCCGCCGTCGCGGCCGGTGCCTCCTTCGCCTACGTGAAGGCGACCGAGGGCCTGACCTACCGCAACGAGTTCTTCACCCGGCAGTACGACGGGGCGGCCGCCGCCGGACTGGTGCGCGGCGCCTACCACTTCGCCCGCCCGGACTCGTCGGACGGCGCCGCCCAGGCCGACGCCTTCCTCGCCGGCGGCGGAAGCTGGCGGGCCGACGGGCGGACGCTGCCCGGGGCGCTCGACATCGAGGCCTATCCCGGCACCGGCGTCCCGGCCTGCTACGGACTGGACCCGGCCGCCATGGTCGGCTGGATCCGGTCGTTCGCCGACCGCTACCGGGAACGCACCGGCCGCTACCCGGCCCTCTACACCAACGCCTCGTGGTGGTCCCGGTGCACGGGTGACTCGCGCGCCTTCGGCGGCACGCTGCCGCTGTGGGTCGCCAACCACAACGGCACCGCCCACCCCCTGCCCGCCGGCTGGACCACGTACGCCGTCTGGCAGACCGCCGAACGCGGCCCGTTCCCCGGCGACCAGGACGTCTTCAACGGCTCGCTCCGGGACCTGCGTTCCTTCGCCGACGGCACCTACACCCCGCCGCCCACGGCCGGCTGGCCGCTGCTCGCCCAGGGGCAGCGCGGCCCCCGGGTCACCGCGGCCCAGTACCTGCTCACCGCCCGGGGCGCAACCCTGGACCCGGACGGCGCGTTCGGCCCCGCCACCAGGGACGCCGTCACCGCCTTCCAGCGTTCCGCCGGCCTCGACGCGGACGGCGTCATCGGCCCCAGGACCTGGCAGGCCCTCGTCCAAACCGTCCGCCCCGGCTCCTCCGGCCCCGCCGTACGGGCGGTCCAGCACCTCCTCGTCGCCCGCGGTTCCGCCCTGGACGTCGACGGCGTCTTCGGGACAGGTACGCGCGACGCGGTCGTCGCCTGCCAGACGGCTTGGCGCCTGGACGCCGACGGCGTGGTGGGTCCGGCGACCTGGCAGGCGCTGCTGTCGTGAGGCCGGCGGCGGGGCTCGGGAACGCCGCGACGCGGCGTCGGGCCGTTCCACGACCGGGTGGTGAGGGCCGGGGGCCGGTGCCCCTGACGTGCCGTCGGACGCGCGAACGGCCGCCCGGCCGCCCGGCGGCACGACCAGCCGGGCTGCCACCGCGCCCGCGGCTCGTGCTCTGCCCCCGTGTGGCGTTCCGGGCCGGGCTTCGGTGGGCAGCGGCCCGGCAGCCGGGGCCGCCGCCCGGTCACCGCCCCGCCCTCAGCCCTCCGCCCCGCCGCTCTCCGCCCCGCCGCTCTTCGTTCCCCGGAACCACCGCAGCACCACCGCGGCCCCCACGACCGCCAGCGCCGCGCCGCCGGCGAGGGCCGTGCGGAGGTGGCCGAGGGTGACGCCGTCGTGGAAGGCCAGGCCCGCCAGGGCCGTGCCGCAGGCCGCGCCGGCCAGGCGGCCGGCGGAGAGGTGGGAGGAAGCGCGGCCGTGGAGGCCGCGGGGGACCGAGTTGAGGGCCGCGCGGGACGTCGCGGGGAACAGCAGGCCGAGGCCCGCGCCGAGGAGGACGCCGCCGGGCAGCAGCCAGAGGCCGTGCGGTGTGGTGCCGGGGACGGCGTACGCGGCGCAGGCCGCCGCACAGGCGAGGAAACCACCGGCCGCCGGGGCCCGTTCGCCGAACCGGTCGGTGAGCCGGCCGGCCACCGGCCCCGCCGCGCCGATGCACACGGCCACCACCATCGGGGCGAGCGCGGCCCGCAGGACCCCGTAGGCCGCCGCGTGCTGGAGGTACTGCTCGACGAGGTAGAACGAGCCGATCATCACCGCGAAGGTGAGGGCGGCCGCGGCGGAGGCTCCGCGTACCGTGCCCATCGGCACCCGGCCGGCCGGCACCGGCACCGGCCGGTGGACGTCGGCCGGCCGGCGGACCCAGCGCAGCACGCACACGGCGGGCGCGAGCCCCAGCGGCAGCAGCGCCCACCAGTTGGCCCGCCATCCCCACACCTCGGTGAGCACCCCGCCCAGCAGCGGCCCCACCAGGTTGGACAGTCCCGAGGCCGCGCCCCAGATGCCGAGGGCGGTGCCCCGCCGTTCGGCGGGGAAGCCCGACACCGCCCCGGCGAGCGCCGCCGGGCTGGCGAGGCCGGCGCCCGCGCCCTGGAGCACCCGGGAGCCGACGAGCACCCCGAACGACCCGGCGAGCGCGCCCGTCAGGGTGCCCGCGCAGAACACCGCAAGCCCGGTCAGGGCCACCGCCCCCGGGCCGAACCGGTCCACCAGCCGTCCGCCCGGGAACAGCCCCACGGCGTACACCGCGAAGTAGGTGGTCATCAGCCAGGAGGCGGTGCCCGCCGGGACGTCGAACGCCGAGCCGACCGACGGCAGCGCGACGGCGACGATGGTCCCGTCGGCCTGGAGCAGCGCAGCGATCGCGGTGTAAACGGCGAGCCGGGTCCAGGCGGAGCGCGGTACGGCGGGGCGCCGCCCCCCGGCGCCGGCCGGGCCCGCGCCGTCCGGTGGTGGGCCCGCGGGGCCCGCGTGGTCTGCGGTGTCGGTCATGGCCGGGCTCAACTCCCTTGTCAGTCGGCCGGATCGGGGCCCGCCGGCGCCGCGGCGGCCGGTCCGGTCCGCCGCGCGGGCCACCACGCCTTCTCGCCCAGCAGCCAGGTGACGGCCGGCACCAGGACCACCCGCACCAGGACGGTGTCGAGCAGCACGCCGAGCGCCACCGTGAAGCCGAGCTGGAAGAGCATGACCAGCGGCAGGATCATCAGGATCGAGAACGTGCCCGCCAGTACCAGGCCCGCACTCGTGATCACCGAGCCGGTGCCGAGCAGGGCGGTGCGCACGGCGGTGCGCGTGTCGTGGGCACGGGCGTCCTCACGGACCCGGGCCATGAGGAAGATGTTGTAGTCGACGCCGAGCGCCACCAGGAAGAGGAACGCGAACGTCGGCATCACCGGGTTGACCCCGTGCTGGCCCAGCAGGTCCCGGAAGACGTACATCGAGATGCCGAGCGCGCCGAAGAAGGACACCACGACGGTGGCGATCAGGTACAGCGGCGCCACCACCGCCCGCAGCAGTGCCACCAGCACCAACAGGATGATGGCCAGGATCAGCGGGACCAGGATCCGCAGGTCGCGGTCGGCGGCGTGCTTGGTGTCGAGCTGGACGGCCGGGTCGCCGCCCACCACCGCCCGTACGCCGGAGGGGAGTCCGGAGGACAGCGCGTGCCGCACGTCCGCGACCCGGTCGAGCCCCCTCGCGTCGTACGGGTCGGTGTCCAGGACGACCTGGAGCCGGCCCGCCTTGCCGTCCTCCGACCGCACCTGCTGGGGGGCGACGGAGGCGACGTCCGGCACCGAGCGGACCCGGGCGGCGGCCCCGGCCAGGTCGGCGGCGGCCAGCGAGCCGTCGGCGCGTTCCACGACGACCGTCAGGGGCGCCGCCGTGCCGGCGGGGAAGGCGTCCGCCAGGACCCGGTAGCCCGCCGCGGACGACGTCGGCTCGCGGAAGGCGTGCAGCAGGCTCATGTCGTCCACGGAGCGCGTCAGTCCGGTCGCGCCCGCCGCGAAGAACAGCAGCGTCGCCGCCGTCGCCCACCACGGCCGGCGGAACACCGTTCGCGCGGTGCGTTCCCAGGCGCGGCCCACCGCGCCGGTGCCGGCCGCCTCCTGGCGCGCCCGGGCCCGGCGCAGCAGGGCGCGCGGGCCGATCAGCGCCAGCAGCGCGGGCATCAGCGTGAACGTGGAGAGCAGCACGCTCGCGGTGCCGACGATGCCGACCGGGCCGAGCACCCGGGTGGAGCCGAGGTCGGCGGCGAACAGGGCGGACAGCGAGGCCATGACCGTCAGCCCGCTGAAGAAGACGGTGGGCCCCACCCGGCGCACGGCCCGGCGCAGGGCGGGCCAGGGGGCGGACGGGTCCGCGAGGAGCTCCTCCTGGTAACGGGCCGTCATCAGCAGGCAGTAGTCGGTGCCGGCGCCGAACATCAGGATCAGCATCAGCGAGGTGGCCTGGCTGTTGATGAGCAGCCCGGCGTGCGCGGCCAGCGCGTAGACGATCCCGGCGGCCAGCACGTAGGCGAAGCTCACCACCACGAGCGGCACGACCGCCAGCAGGGGCGAGCGGTAGACGATCAGCAGCAGGACGAGGACCAGGACCGCCGTCGCCGCCAGCAGCCGGAAGTCGACGTCGCTGAAGATGGCGAGGGCGTCCGCGCTGATCCCGGCCGGGCCGGTGACGTCCGTCGCCAGGCCCGACGGCGGGCGGAGGGCGTCGCGCAGCGCGTCGACGGTCTCGCGGACCTTCTTGCCGCCGGTCGCGGTGACGGGCACGACGGTCACGGCCACCGAACCGTCCGCCGAGACCAGCCCGCGGACCGGCCGGCCGTCGGGGGTGAAGGGGGCGACGGGTGCTCGGGTACCGGGGACGGCACGCAGGCGCGCGGCCTCGGCGGCCACCGCCGCGCGGTCGGCGGCGGTCAGTCCGCCGGGGCGGCGCTGGACGACGAGGGCGGGGCGGGTGTCGCCGTCGGGGAAACGGTCCTTGAGGAACCGTGAGACCTCGGCGGAGGGTGCCGAGTCGGGCAGGAAGGCGGCGGCGTTGTTGCTCGTGACGTTCTGCAACTTGCCCTGGAACGGGCTGAGGCCCCCGGCCAGCAGCAGCCAGGCGGCCACCACCAGCCAGAGGAGCAGGCGCGGACGGGCGCCGGAGGAGGGTGGTGCCGGGGGCGTGGTGTTCCGGTTGAGCCTGCTCCTCTGACGCCCGGCCTGAGCTTCGCTACGCACTGCATCACCGCATTCGGGGTCTAATCTGAGGCCTCGACTCTGGGGCCTCAGCAGTCCCGCCAGATGTTAGACCAAGCGCCAAGGCTTAGACACCTTGTCCAAGGAGTGTGATGGACGCCGACCGACGCGGAGCGGCGGCCGACCGTTCCGGTTCCGGATGGAACCGGATGGTGGCCGAGCACAAGGAACGGCTGCGCGCCGCCATCGGAGAGGCCGCCGTGCAGATCGCGGCAGAGCAGGGCCTGGCCGGTACGACCATGTCGAAGATCGCGGAACGGGCCGGGGTCTCCCGGGCCACCGCCTACAACTACTTCAAGGACGTCGAACACGTCCTGCTGTCCGTGGTGAGCGACGAGGTCGACCGGTTCCACGACCGACTGCGCGAACGCCTCGACGGCGTGCGGGGAGCCCGCGCCCGGCTGGAGACGTACCTGACGGCGAACCTGGAGTTCTACGCCCGGCCCGAACGCCGCCCCGGCGCCCTGCAGTTGCAGGCGCTGGGCATCAGCCCCACCATCAGGGAGCGGATGGCCGCCCACACCGACCGGCTGCGCGCCCTGCTCGCCGAGGTGCTCGAGAGCGGCCGGCGCGAGGGCGTCTTCGACGAGCGGGTCAGCCCCGACCGGCACGCCGAGCTCCTGATGCACCTGCTGGCGGCCGCCCGGGGCCAGGTGATCAGGGGCGACGTACCGGTCGGGACGCTCACCGCGGACCTGTTGCTGCTGGTCGAGTCGGGGCTGTGCCGTCACTCGCGCCCGGAGCCCCCTTCGGGGCCCGCCGCGGAGCCTGCCGCGGAGCCCCCTCCGGCGTCCGCCGAGCGCGGGCGCGCGTAGCGGAAGACGCACACCTGGTGCCCGTCCGTCTGCCGGCGCAGGCTCTCGGCGGACATCTCGGGGAAGGCCCGACGGGTCGCCTCGAAGTCCAGCTCGCAGAGGACGGGCCGCGGCTCGCTCAGCCCGAGGTCCCGGGCCGCGGTCAGGCACATGCAGGTCCGGCACACCTCCATGACCACGTCCTCGTCGTCCGTCGAGACGTCGATCGCCTCCTCCAGAAAGCCCATGGCCGCGAACCGGGGGAGGGCCTTGCCGAACCCCTCGGCGAGCGAACACCCCGAGATCAGCGGCCCCATCCGCGCCGCCTGACGCTCGGGATACCCGTCGAGCAGCACCTCCCGCGCCTCCTCCGGGCCGTGCTCCGCCTCCAGTTCGAGGTAGCGGCGCAGACGGTCGCGGAGCATCCGACGGGCCTGCGCCCGCTTGTCGGTGCCGTCACCGCCCTCCGCGGCGGGGGCGGCCGGGGCCGAGGGGGCCTGGGTCGTGTCGGTCACGCTGCTTCTCCTCGTGTCGGGCGGGGATGTGCCGGTCGCCGGGCGGATCCGCGACGCCGTTCCGCGGGCCGTCGTGCGGGTACGGCGGCCGGGACGGCCGTCGCGCGCGGACGCGGGCCCGTCCTCCGGGGCGCCGGGCGGGCACGCCGCTTCATCGCGCGGGCCAGGGGGCGCGCCCCGCGCGACCAGGCCCGCGGACGGTTCGGCGGTCGAGAGCTGTCCGGGGGGTGCGGGCGGGTCCGCGGTGGGGGTGGTGGTGGTCGCCGTGCGGGGCGCGGGCTCGTCCCCCGGGCCACCGCGTGGGCCCGGCGACGCGTCCCGCGAGGCCCGGGCCGTGGCCCGGCCGGCGGCATCGGTTCGCCCCGAGGGCCCGGCCGGACCTCCGGCGGAGGCGTCCGTCGCCGCCGCGCGCAGCGCGGTCAGCACCTCGCCCGCCGCCCGCCGGGCGTCGCGGACGCACTCGTTGACCGCCACGCCGTGGTAGGCGCTGCCCGCCAGGTGCAGGCCGGGCAGGCCGGCGACGGCGTCCAGCACCGCGCGCACCCGCTCGCCGTGGCCGGGCGCGTACTGCGGGATGGCCTCGGGCCAGACGTGGTCGTGGCGGAACTCCGGACCCGCCACCGGGCCGAACAGCGCGGTGACGTCCCGGTGCACGGCGGCGACGGCCTCGTCCTCGCCCAGCTCGGCGAACCCGGGGTCCTCGGCGCCGCCCGCGAAGGCGCGCAACAGGACGCCGTCCGGCGGCGCGCAGTCGGGGAAGACGACGGAGGCGTGGACGACGCCGAGGATCCGTGTGGGCTCCGGGGGCACCGTCAGGTAGCCGAAGCCGCGCGGCAGGACGGCCAGGTCGCGTCGCCGGTACCCGACGGACACCACGCGCACCGGCGCGTACCGCACCCCGGCCAGCACCTCGGCGGCGCGCGGCAGATGAGGCGCCAGCAGCCGTGCGGCGGCGGGGGCGGGCACGGTGACGACGACGTGGTCGGCGCGGACGGGCGCGTGTCCGGCCGTGACCACGAGCCAGCCGCCCTCCGGCGCGGGCCGTACGGCCGTCACCGGCCGTCCCGTGCGCACCCGTTCGCCGAGCCGCCGCGTCAGGCCGTCCACCAGCACCCGCATGCCGCCGTCGGCGAAGCCGGTCAGCCGCGGGGGCGGTCCCGCGCGGCCCACGGCGCGGAGCAGCTTGCCGCGCAGGGCGGCCAGCAGCAGGCCGCGGCGGTCCCGTTCGAGCGCCCTGATCCGGGGGAAGGCGGCGTCCAGACTGGTCGTCCACGGGTCGCCGGAGGTGACGCCGTGCACCAGCGGCGCCGCCAGCAGGGCGGCGGCGCGGAGCCCGAACCGGCGGGCCAGGAAGGCGTGTACGGTCTCCTCGCCGTTCGCCCGCCGCACCAGCGGCTCGGCCAGGACGCGGGCCTTGGCGGCGGGCCCCAGCAGTGGGCTGACGGCGAAGGAGGCGGCACCGAGCGGCAGCGGCAGCAGTCGGCCGCCGCGCAGCAGGAACCGCTCGCGGGCCGCGTCCGCGGCGGGCCGCAACCGGGGGGCGAGGCCCAGGGTTTCGGCGAGGGTGCGGGTGTCGGTGCCGTTGTCCAGGAAGCCGTTGGGGCCCAGGTCGACGGTGTAGCCGTCCGCGCGGTGGCGGGCTATCTTCCCGCCGGCGACGGCCTCCGCCTCCAGGACCGTCACCTCCGCGCCGGGGCGCGCGGCGAGCAGTTCGAAGGCGACGGTCAGCCCGGTGATACCGGCGCCGACGACGGCGACCCGCGGGTGGGTGCCGGTCATCGGGCCGGGGCCGGCGGCTCGCCCCGGACCGGGTTGAGGATCTCCCGGCACGCCGGGTCGGCGCACCCCGCGCAACGGAGCCCGAACTGCGGTCCGCAGGGGGCCCCAGCGGCCAGATGGTCTGCCACCACCTGGGCCATGGCGTCCAGGAAGAGCGGGTCGTCATTGGGCGCGGGCGCCCGCCGGAACCGTGTGACGCCGGCCTTCTCGGCGGCCTCCGCGAACTCGACGTCAATTTCCGCCAACGTATCCAGATGGTCAGTGGTGAAAATGATTCCCACTACCAGGATATTGCGCCGGCCCTGTTTTCCGAGCGACCTGATCACGGATTCCGTGTTGGGTCCCTGCCATGCCACAGGACCCACGTCGGCCTGAAAACACAGCACATGCTCCTGGCGGTCGCCGAGCTCCCGCATCACCTCGCGAACGGTTCCCGCCACTTCCTGAAGATAAGGGTCCCCTTTGTTGATCACACGTTGCGGAAGGGAGTGCGCGCTGAACAGCACCACGACGTCGTCCCGCTCGGATTCCGGGAATTCGGCCAGTCCTTCGCGCACCTTCGCCGCCATGGCCTGCACGTACGCCGGATGCGACGACCAGCGGTCGACGACGCTCCACCGGAAGGCGGTGTCCAGCCGCGACCGCCGGGCGGACGCCCACAGCTCGTGGAGACTGGAGCCGGTGGTCGAGCAGGAGTACTGCGGGTACTGCGGGAACGCCACCGCGCGCCGTACCCCGTCCGCCGCCATCCGGCGCAGGGCCTGCGCACTGCTCGGCTCGGTGTAGCGGAAGGCCAGGTAGAAGCGGTGCGGGGCGGTCTGCGGGCTGAGTACGTCAAGCCGCTTGACCAGCCCCTCGCCCTGACGGACCGTCCAGTCGTACAGCGGGGAGCCGCCGCCGATGCCGGCGTAGACCTTCTCCAGCCGAGGGGTGCGCAACCGTGCGATCAGCGGTCCCAGAGCGGACTGGGCGGGAAGTCGAATGATCTCCCGGTCGCTGAACAGAGAGTGCAGAAATGGGCCGACCTCGCGCAGCGTACGCGGTCCGCCCAGGTTCATCAGGACGACCCCGGTAGGGCTCGGATTCTCATGTTCCATATACCGTCCACCCCCAATCAAGTGGGGATCCTAGACTCGCCCTTGACACTCAAACAAGGCCCCTCACAGACTGACCGAGGTATGAATTCGGAACTCTGAATAACGGGGGCTGAGCTTCCGGGATGAGTATTTTCCTCGACGCCGCGTCGGGTAAGGACACCCGGCGGGCGCCCATATGGATCATGCGTCAGGCGGGGCGATACCTGCCCGAATACAACGCACTCAAAGAGCGCTACGGCTTCTGGCACATGTGCCGTGACCCCGAGGTGGCGGCCGAGATCACCATGCTGCCCCTGCGACGCTTTCCGCTGGACGCGGCGATCCTTTTCAGCGACATCATGACGCCGCTCGCCGACATGGGCGTGGAGATCGAATTCGCCCCCGGCCCGGTGATCACCCGGCCGGTGCGCACCCTGGCCGACGTGCGGCGGCTGCGCGTGCCGGGGCCCGAGGGCACGGCGCCCTTCGTCGCCGACGCCGTCCGCGCCGTGCGCGAGCGCTGCCCGGTACCGCTGATCGGCTTCGCCGGGGCGCCGTTGACGCTGGCCGCCTACCTGGTGGACGCGGGCGGCGCCGCCGACGGCCACGCCGGCTTCCGGGCCTGGCTGCACGCCGAACCCGAGGCCGCCCGGCTGCTGCTGGACCGGCTCACCGACGTCACCATCGACTACCTGCGGGCACAGATCGCCGCCGGGGCACAGGCCGTCCAGCTCTTCGACAGTTGGGCCGGCTCCCACGCGCCCGCCGTCTACGCCGAGTTCGGGCTGCCCCACACCCGGCGCGTGCTGGCCGCCCTGGACGGCCTCGCGGTCCCGCGGATCCACTTCGCGGCCGGCGCCCACCACCTGCTCGGCCACATCGCCGGCCTGCCCGCCGAGGTCGTCGGCGTCGACTGGCGGACCCCGCTGTCCACGGCCCGCCGGGCGCTGCCCGGCCGGGCCCTCCAGGGCAACCTCGACCCGGCCGTGCTCGTCCACCGCCCCGAGGCCCTGGCGGACCGGGCGCGGACCGTGCTGCGGGAGGGCCTGGGCGGTCCGCACATCTTCAACCTGGGCCACGGCATCCGACCGGACACGCCCATCGGGCACGTCCGGCGCCTCGTCGAGACCGTGCAGGGGTTCGACCGGTACGCGGAAGCCGGCGGAGACGGCGAAGAGGACGGGACGGACGACGGAAAAGAGGTGCCCGCATGACGACACGACGGGACCAGGCGCTGGCGCTGATGCTCGACGCGCAGGCCGCGCTGATCCGGGCCCTGGAGGAGTGCGACGGCGAGTGCGACGGCCACTCCCGGTTCGCCGCCCACGACTGGGAACGGCCCGGCGGCGGGGGCGGCTGGGCCCGCGTCCTGGAGGACGGCGCCGTGTTCGAACGGGCCGGGGTCAACGTGTCGGCCGTCCACGGCGACCGCGTCCCCGACGCCGTCACCGGCCGGCACGACATCGACCCCGAGGCCGGCTTCTTCGCCACCGGCCTGTCCACCGTCCTCCACCCACGCAACCCCTGGGCTCCCGCCTTCCACGCCAACTTCCGCTATTTCGAGGTCGGCCCGGCCGGCGGGAGCGGCGCGGGCGACGACGTCTGGTGGTTCGGCGGCGGCGCCGACATGACGCCGGCCTACGGCTTCGAGGAGGACGCCCGGCACCTCCACCGGACCCTGAAGGACTGCTGCGACGCCTACGATCCGGACTTCTACGACCAGGCCAAGAAGAACTGCGACAGCTACTTCCACCTGCCCCACCGGCAGGAGACCCGGGGGGTGGGCGGCATCTTCTTCGACCACCTGCGTCCCGCCGGGCCGGACGGCTGGGACCGTGCCTTCCGGTTCGTCGCCCGCGGGCTGGACACCCTGATACCCGCCTACTTACCGATCGTCCGCCGGCGCATGCGCACCCCGTACGGCGAACGCCAGCGCCGCTGGCAACTGCTGCGCCGGGGACGGTACGTGGAGTTCAACCTGCTCCACGACCGCGGCACCCGGTTCGGGCTGGAGAGCCGCGGCAACACCGAGGCCATCCTGATGTCCCTGCCGCCGACCGCCTCCTGGGGCTTCGACCTCACCCCGGAACCCGGCAGCGAGGAAGAGCGGCTCGCCGAGTTCCTGCGGCCACGCGACTGGCTGGCCGCCGGCACGGTCGGGGCGGCGCGATGACCGTCGTCGTCACCGGTCTGAGCCACCACACCGCCGCCCACCCGGTACTGGAGCGGTTCGCGCTGACGGCCTCCCAGGCCACGGCCCTGCTGGGCCTGCTGGCCCGCTCCCCGGCCGTGGCCGAGGCCGTCGTCCTGGCCACCTGCAACCGCGTCGAGGTCTACCTGGAGTCCGACCGGCCCGACCGCGCCCTCGACGACACCGCCCACGCGCTCGGCGAGATCACCGGCGCACCCGCCGACGACGTCCGCCCCCTGCTCTACAGCCACCGGGGCCCGGACGCCGTCGCCCACCTCTTCCACGTCGTCAGCGGCCTGGACTCGATGGCGCTCGGCGAGTCCCAGATCCGCGGCCAGGTCCGCGCCGCCTACCGCCTCGCCACCGACCACGGCACCGTGGGACCGGTACTCCACGACCTCTTCCAGCACGCCCTGCGCACCGGCAAACGCGTGGAACACGCCACCGGCGTCGGCCGCGCCGCCGCCGACCTGGTCGGCGTCGCCCTCGACGCGGCGACGGACCTCCTCGGCCCGCGCCCCCACCACCCGGCCGTGGTCGTCGGCGCGGGAGCGCTCGGCTCGCTGACCGTGGCCGCGCTGCGGCGCGGCGGGGGCGGGACGGCGGGCGGGTTCCCGGGGACGGCGGCCGGGCCCGTGCCCGCCGGGAGTACCCGGGCGGTCGGGCCCGCGCCGGCCACCCGCACCGTCGGCGAGATCGTCGTCGTCAACCGCGGCCGGGAGGCCGCCGAGCGGCTCGCCGGGCGGTACGGGGCCCGGGCCGCCGGCCTGGACGAACTGCCGGAACTGCTCGGCCGCGCCGCACTCGTCGTCGCGGCGACCGGCGCCGGCCGGCCGGTGATCACCGCCGGACTCGTCGCGGCGGCCCGCGCCGACGGGCCCCCGCACCCGCTCGTCCTCGTCGACCTCTCCCTGCCGCGCACCGTGGAACCGGCCGTCGCCCGGCTGCCCGGCGTCCGGCTGGTGGACCTGGCCGGCCTGGAGGCCCGGCTGAAGGAGGCGTCGGCACGGGTGCCGGTGGACGAGGCGCGGCGCATCGTCGCCGAGGAGACCGCCGCGTTCCTGGCCGGACGTCACCAGGCCACCGTGGCCCCCCTCATCGTCGCCATGCGCAACAACGTCCTCTCCATCGCGGAGGCCGAGATCGACCGGCTGCTCGTCCGCACCCCGGCCCTCGCCGACCACGTACGCGGCGAGGTCGCGCGCACCGCCCGCCGCATCGCCGAAAAGATCGTCCACCGGCCCACCGTCCGCGTCCGGGAGATGGCCGCGCAACCCGGCGGGCACGCCTACGTCGCCGTCGTGCACGACCTGTTCGGCGCCGCCGACCAGCCCGAGCCGCCCGGCCCCGCGACCGGCCCGGCCGGAAAGGAGACGCCATGACACCGGGGACCCCGGCCGCGTACCGGCTCGCGGCGGCGGACCACGGCGGCGCCGTCGGACGCACCACGCTCCGCATGGGCACCCGGCGCAGCGCGCTCGCCCTGGCCCAGTCGTCCGCCTTCGCCCGCGACCTCCGACAGGCCACCGGCGTCCGGGTGGAGACCGTCGGCATCACCACCGAGGGCGACACCAACGGCGCCCCCCTCACCGCCATGGGCGGCACCGGCGTCTTCGTCCAGGCCGTACGGGCCGCCCTGCGCGCCGGGGAGATCGACTTCGCCGTCCACTCCTACAAGGACCTGCCCACCGCCGGACCGGAGGACGTCGTGGTCGCCGCCGTCCCCGTCCGCGAGGACCCACGCGACGCCCTGGTCACCGCCGACGGACACCCCCTGGACCAACTGCCCGCCGGCGCCCGCGTCGGCACCGGATCACCCCGCCGGGCCGGCCAGCTCGCCGCGCTGCGCCCCGGACTGGAGGTGGTACCGCTGCGCGGCAACGTCGACACCCGCATCGGCCGGGTGCGCGACGGCCGACTGGACGCGGTGGTACTCGCCGCGGCGGGCCTCGCCCGGCTCGGCAGACTCGGCGAAGCGGCCGAACTCTTCGCCCCCGACCGGCTCGTCCCCGCCCCCGCGCAAGGAGCCCTCGCCATCGAGTGCCGCGCCGACGACACCGCGCTCGCGCTGCTGCTCGGCACCCTGGACGACCCGGTGACCCGGACGGCGGTCAACGCCGAACGCGCCGTCCTGGCGGAACTGGAGGCGGGGTGCAGCGCTCCGGTCGGGGCCCACGCCCGGCTGTGCGGCCCCTCGGTGCTCGATCTGTGCGCCGTCATCACCGCGCTGGACGGACGGCGTCGTACGTTCCGTCGGGTCGAGGTTCCTCTCGACGCGGCTGTCGCCGTGTCGGCGGGGCGGGAACTGGCGCGGGTGCTGCGGAAGGGGCACGAGGGGGGTGGGGGGTAGGGGCCCCGGTCCCTCCCTTTCGCCGTTTCCGGGGGGCTGCGCCCCCAGACCCCCGCTTGTCGCCCGGGCGCCGATTTCAGCCCGTCCGGCGTTTGAGGACAACCGCGCGGAGCGCGGTTTCGGGGGGTGCGGGAGCGCAGCCCCCAGGAAACGGCGAAAGGGCGGGACCGGGGCACCCCACCCCCCCCCGCCCGCCGCACCGCCCATCGGGCGATTCCCGCCGGACTCCCCCCGGCAGGGCGCCCCCGGCGACCGCTCACCGGTGAGGATGAGGGCTTGACGTCGTTCAAGCCACCCCCGGCGAGGAGACCCCGTGCCCCAGCCGGCCCCCGCCGCCACCCCCACCCCCGTGCTGCGCGTCCGCGGCGTGCACAAGGCGTACGGCCGTCACCCCGTGCTGCGCGGCATCGACCTCGACCTGCCGGCCGGCTGCATGGCGGGCGTCGTCGGCGAGAACGGCTCGGGGAAGAGCACGCTGCTCCACGTCCTCGCCGGGCAGACGCGACCGGACCGGGGGACGGTCGACTGCCCGGGGCCGGTCGGCTACTGCCCGCAGGAGACGGTGCTCAACCCGGCGTTCACCGTGGACCAGCACCTGGAGCTGTTCCACGTCGCCTACCGCCTCCCCGACCCGCGCCGGGCGTACGAGCTGCTGGACGCGCTGCGGTTCACGGCCTACCGCCACCACCGCGTCGGCGCCCTCAGCGGGGGCACGCGGCAGAAGCTCAACCTCGTCCTCGCCCTGCTGCACGATCCGCCGCTGCTCCTGCTCGACGAGCCGTACCAGGGCTTCGACTGGGAGTCGTACCAGCGCTTCTGGGAGCTCGCGGGCGAACTCCGCGCGGCGGGCCGTTCGTTCCTCCTCGTCTCCCACATCGCCTACGACACCGCCCGGTTCGACCGCCTCTGGCGGCTGGAGCACGGCCGGCTGGCCGAGGGGAGCAGGCCCGGGGCAGGGACCGGGCCGGGGGCGGAGGGGTGACGATGCCGCCCACCGCCTGGACGTACTTCTCCACCGCGGCCCGCTACGCGCTGGTCGAGCACGTCCGCAACCGGCTCGCCCTCGTCCTCGTCGTGCTGTTCGTCCCCCTGTGGATCTCGCTCGGACACGCCGTCGTCGACCCCCACGAGGTGCGCTTCCCGCTGCGGACCACGCACGGGACGGTGACCGCGCACGGCAACGACCTCGGCAACATCACGGGCGCCCTCAACGCGGTCACCCTCATCGTCGGCTTCATGATGTTCTCGGTGACGTTCCGGGCGGCCGGCTTCGACCGGCGGCTGGCGATGGCCGGCTACCCGCGCCGCCACCTCATCGCCGCCAAGTTCGCGGCCCTCGTCGTCGTCGCGGCGGTGACCTGCGCCTACGCCACCTGCGCGGTCTGCTTCTACTGGTCGCCCCGACGGCCCTGGCTGCTCGCGCTCGCCCTGGCCTGCGGGGCGCTGACCTACGGCGGGCTGGGGGTGATGCTCGGCGCCCTGTTCCGCTCCGAACTCGCGGGCATGCTCCTCATCATCATGACCAGCATCATCGACACCGGTCTGCAGAGCCCGCTCGCCAACCCGGTCGCCGACGACGACGTCATCCGCTACCTCCCCTCCTTCGGTGCCATGCAGGTCGCCATGACCGCCGGCTTCCGCGACGCGATCCCGCTGCCGTACCTCCTCCTCGGCCCGCTCTGGTTCGCGGGCGCGCTCCTCGTGGCGGCCCTCACCTTCCGCTTCCACACCCGCGACCGCCGGAACGCCTTCCCGGACGGGTGACGGGCGGAGCCGGCGGGGAGCCGGGCGCATGGCGGGACGCCGGGGTGGGCAGCACCTGCCCGGTACCGCAAACCCGTTGCCATCCCGACATGCCGGTAGACATCCGCTGAGGGGGCCGTGAGCGCGCGGGTGGCCGGGCCGGACCGGTGGGGCGTCCGGGTGCCGGACTGCGCGGCGTCGAAGACGTGGCGACGGGCCGGGCGAGCGGGCGTCCGGGTCGGGAGATGCCCGCCGGCGGACGCGGGCCGGCCGCCCCCCGCCGGACACGCGGGCGTTCCGGGTCCGCGTGCCGGGGCCCGGGGTCTGGTAATCGTGCCCTCACCACCGTCTCCTCGCGCCGCTCGCATGGCCGGCCGGGGCCCGGGTAACCGGGGGGCGACCCGGGACGAGCAGGGAGGAGCAGCGATGCCGGACAGGGCCCGTATCGCCGCCGTGGCCGAGCTGCCGGTGTGGTGGGCGGGGCTCATGCTGCTGTGGATGGTGCTGATCGGTTCCGTGGACGTGCTGGAAGTCGGGGTCGGGGCGGTGGCCGCGGCGGCGGGGGCGTGGGCGGCCAGGGCGGCGCGTCGGGCGGCGGAGCGGTGAACGGGTGGCTGGCGGGCGCCGCTCTGCTGATCGTCGGCGGGCTCGGCCCCTGCCTGTGGGGCGCGGCGACCGGGGGGACCGGGCGCCGCATGACCGCCCAGAACACCGCCACGCTGCTGCTGTGCCTGGTGTTCCTGCTGCTCGCCCAGGGGTACGGCCGGCCCGCCTACGCGGATCTCGCGCTCGTCGTCTCCGTGCTCGGGCCGGCGGGCACCCTCGTCTTCGTCCGGCTCTTCGCGACCGCTTCCGATGACGAGACCGGTCACGGTGGGGCCAGGCGGGGTGAGGCGGGCCATGGCGAAGCCGTCGAACCGGCCGGTGCCCGCCTGATCAGGCCCCTCGTCACGGCGGCCACCCTCGCCACCGTCGTCCCGCTCTGCGTCGTCACCGGACCCGGCCGGGCCATGGCCAAGGTGCTCGTCGTCGGCGTGCTGCTGCTCGCCGGGGGAGCGGTCACCAGCCGGGCGGTGCGCGGTGGATGACGTCCTCGGCGGCCTCGCGCTGCTCTTCGTCGCGGTGGCCGCCACCGCGGCCGTCCTCAACCGGGACCCCGCCCGGCAGGCCCTCGTCCTGTCGCTCCTCGGCCTCGGGCTCGCCCTGCTGTTCACGGTGTTCCAGGCGCCGGACGTCGGCCTCTCGCAGCTCGCCGTCGGATCGGCGATCACCCCGCTGATGATCCTGCTGACGGTGCGCAAGGTGCGGCGGATCCACCGGGCGCGGCAGCGGGAGGACGGAAACGGCGCCGGCGGGGGGACCCGGTGAGCCGCCGCGCCCGGCTGTGCGTCCTGGCCGTGGGGCTGCTCGCCACCGCCGCCCTGTTCGTCGCCGCCTGCCTCGAACTGCCGCGCTTCGGCGGCGACCGGCACCCCTACGGCGACCGCGCCGTCCACGCCGCGCTGCTCCGGCACACCGCCAACGCCGTCTCCTCCGTCAACTTCGACCAGCGCGCCCTGGACACCCTCGGGGAGGAGAGCATCCTGTTCGCCTCCGTCCTCGGGACCGTCGTCCTCCTGCGGCAGACGAGCGACGAACGCCGGACCCCTCCCGCGCCCGCGCCCGTACCGCCCCTGACGCGCCGTTACGGGCTGCTCCTGCTGCCCGTCACCCTCCTCATCGGCCTCTACGTCGTCGCCCACGGCCAGCTCAGCCCCGGCGGCGGCTTCCAGGGCGGCGTCGTCGTGGCCACCGCCGTGCACCTGCTCTACATCGCCGTCGACTACCGCGCCCTGGAACGCGTCCGGCCCCTCGGGCCGTACGAGGTCGCCGACGCCGCCGGGGAGGCCGCGTACGCCCTCGTCGGCGCGGGCGGGCTGCTCGCCGGGGCCGCGTACCTGGCCAACGCGCTGCCGTACGGCACGTTCGGCACCCTCGCCTCCGGCGGCACCGTCCCGCTGCTCAACGCCGCCGTGGGCGTGGAGGTCGCCGCCGCCGTGGTCGTCCTGCTCGCCCGGTTCCTCGGCCAGGCCCTGGAGATCGAGGGCGCCGAGGACGGGAAGGGGAGCGCGGCATGAGCGTCCTGCCCTACCTCACCGCCGGCTGGATCTTCCTGGTCGGCGTGTACGGCATGGCCACCAGCCGCGACCTCGTGCACGCCGTCGGCTGCCTGGCGGTCACCCAGTCCTCCACCTACGTCCTGCTGCTCGCCGTCGGGTACCGCGACTGCGGTACCGCGCCCGTCTTCTCCGACATCCCGCCCGGCTCCCGGCCCGTCGTCGACCCCGTCGTGCAGGCCCTCGCCCTCACCGACGTCGTCGTCGGCGCGACGGTCACGGCGCTGCTGCTCGCCCTCGTCGTGCAGGTCGCCAAACGGCACGGCACCACCGACCCCGACGCCCTGTCCGAACTGAAGGGCTGACCCGGTGGAACGGCTGCTCCCGCTGATCGTCGTGGTGCCGCTGCTCGGCGCGGCGCTCCTGGCCGGCGCGGGCCGGCGGATGCCCCGGCCGGTCGCGGAGACCCTCGGCTGCCTGTGCGCCGCCACCTCCGCCGGCCTCGCCGTGGCGGCCCTGTCCGGCGGGCCGTACGTCGTCTGGGCCGGCGACTGGCGGCCCGTGCACGGCCACGGGGTGGGCATCGTCCTCACCGGCGACCGCACCGGCACCGGCCTGGCCGCCCTCACCTCGCTGCTCGTCGTCACCGTCCTCGCCTACGCCTGGCGCTACTTCGACGAACCGCCGCGCGGCCACACCGGCGCCTTCCCCGCCCTCATCCTCCTCTTCCAGGCGGGCATGTGCGGCTTCGCCCTCACCGGCGACCTCTTCGACGCCTTCGTCTTCTTCGAGCTCATGGGCGTCGTCGGCTACGCCCTCACCGGCTACCGCGTCGAGGAGGCCCGGCCCGTCCAGGGGGCGCTCGCCTTCGGCTTCGTCAACTCGCTGGGCGGCTACGCCAGTCTGCTCGGCATCGCCCTGCTCTACGCCCGCACCGGCGAACTCGGCATGGCCCAGGCGGGACGGGAACTCGACGCGGCCGGCCGGCACGACGCCCTGGTCCTCGCCTCCTTCGTCCTCATCCTCACCGGGCTGCTGGTCAAGGCCGCCGCCGTGCCCTTCCACTTCTGGCTGCCGGACGCCCACGCCGTCGCCCCGACCCCCGTCTGCATGCTGCTCTCCGGCGTCATGGTGGAGATGGGCGTCTACGGCGCCGCCCGCGTGTACGCCACGGTCTTCGCCGGACCCGGCGGCGTCCCCGCCGAGGACTTCCGGCGCGCCCTGACCGTCCTCGGCCTGCTGACCGCGCTCACCGGCGCCGCCCTGTGCTGGCAGCAACGGCACCTCAAACGGCTGCTCGCCTTCTCCACCGTCGCCCACACCGGCCTGTTCCTCGCGGGGCTCGCCGCCCTGGAACCCGAGGGTGTCACCGGTGTGTTCCTGTACGTGCTGGGGCACGCGGGCGTCAAGGCCGCCCTCTTCGCCTGCACCGGCGCACTCCTCGACCGCTACGGGAGCGTCGACGAGCACCGGCTGCACGGCCGGGCCCGCGAGATGCGCGGCGTCGGCGCCCTCTACGCGGCCGGCGGGCTCGCCCTCGCCGGGCTGCCGCCGTTCGGGACCGCGCTCGGCAAGGCGCTGGCCGAGGAGCGGGCCGCCTGGCTTACCGCCCTGTACGTCGTGGTGTCGGCGGTGACCGGCGGCGCGGTACTGCGCGCCGCCGCCCGTGTGTTCCTCGGCGCGGGCCCGCGGGAGGAGGACGACTGCGGCGCCCCCGAGACCACCGGCGACCAGGAGGAGCCCGAGACCGACCGCCGGGTGCGCCGCCTGCCGTCGCTGATGGCCGCCGTCGCCGCACTCCTCCTCGCCGGCTCCCTCGCCGTCGGCACGGTCCCCGCCCTCGCCCGCGGCGCGGCCGGCGCCGCGCACGCCTTCACCGACCACGCCGGCTACGCGGCGACCGTGCTGGACGGCAGGCATGCCGCGCCCGGCCCGGGGCACCCGTACGCGTGGTGGAGCCTGACCGGAGCGGGCCTCGGCCTGCTCTCGGCCGTGCTCGCCACCGGGCTCGCGGCGCTGGGCGTGCGCGGCGCCGTCCCGGCCCGGCGGTGGGCGGCCCCACTGCGCCGGCTGCACTCCGGGCACGTCGGCGACTACGTGGCGTGGGCGGTGGCCGGCATCGGGCTGCTGTCGGCGCTGACGCTGTGGCCGGGCGGCTGACCGGCCGGGTGGGCGGGTGCCCCCGATCGGGCCCCCACGCCCTGCGGTGCCCCACGCCGGGTGCCACGGTGGTCGTGGACGACCGGTGGCGCGCCCGGCCCGCCGAACGGAGGGAGAGCCGATGACGGACGGACGGGCGACAGGGAAGACGGGGGAGACCGGGAAGGCGCGGGAGGCGGACGAGAAGGCGCTGAACGCGGCGCGCCGGGCGCTGGCGCGGCGTGTCGACGGCGAGGTGCGCTTCGACGCCGGCAGCCGCGGCGCGTACTCCACCGACGGGTCCAACTACCGGCAGCCGCCCCTCGGCGTCGTCCTGCCGCGTACCGTCGACGCCGGCGCCGAGGCGGTCGCCGTGTGCGCCGAGTACGGCCTGCCCGTCCTCTCCCGCGGCGGCGGCACCAGCCTCGCCGGCCAGACCACCAACCGGGCCGTCGTCATCGACTGGTCCAAATACTGCCACCGGCTCGTGTCGGTCGACCCCGAGGCCCGCACCTGCGTCGTGGAACCCGGCATCGTCCTCGACGACCTCAATCGGCAACTCGCCCGGTACAAACTGAAGTTCGGCCCCAAGCCGTCCACGCACGGCCAGTGCACCCTCGGCGGCATGATCGGCAACAACTCGTGCGGCGCCACCGCCCAGGCCTACGGCAAGACCGTCGACAACCTCCGCCGCTTGGAGATCCTCACCTACGACGGCCTGCGCTGCTGGACCGGCCGCACCACGGACGAGGAGTACGAGCGGATCCAGGCCGCCGGCGGCCGCCGCGCCGAGCTCTACCGGGGGCTCCGCGGCCTGGCCGAGCGCCACCTCGCCGAGATCCGCCGCGGCTACCCCCGCATCCCCCGCCGCGTCTCCGGCTACAACCTCGACTCCCTCCTCCCCGAGAACGGTTTCGACGTCGCCCGTGCCCTGACCGGCAGCGAGGGCACCCTCGTCACCGTGCTGCACGCCGAGATCGACCTCGTCCCCGTACCGGACGCCGCCACCGTCGTCGTCCTCGGCTACGACGACATCTGTGCCGCCGCCGACGACGTCCCTCGCCTCCTCGGCCTCTGTCGGCCCGACCAACTGGAGGCCATCGACCACCGCATGGCCCAGTTGATGCGCGAGGAGGGCGCCTACCTCGCCTCCCTCGACCGGTTCCCCGCCGGGGACAGTTGGCTCCTCCTCCAGTTCACCGGCGACAGCACCGAGGAGACCGACGAGAAGGCCCGGGCCCTGCTGCGGGCGATCGACCGGACCGAGGACGACCCGGACGTCGCCCTGTCCGACGACCCCGAACGCGAGCAGGAGATGCTCAAGGCACGGGAGGCCGGCCTCGGCGTCACCGCCCGGCCGCCCGACGACCGCGAGACCTGGGAGGGCTGGGAGGACTCCGCCGTCCCGCCCGAGCGACTGGGTGACTACCTGCGCGACCTCAAGAAGCTGTTCGCCGAGTTCGGGTACGAGAGCGCCTCGCTCTACGGGCACTTCGGCCAGGGCTGCGTCCACACGCGCGTCCCCTTCGGCCTGCGCACCGCCGAGGGCGTCGCCGACTTCCACCGCTTCCTGCACCGCGCCGCCGACCTCGTCCACGCCTACGGCGGCTCCCTCTCCGGCGAGCACGGTGACGGACAGGCCCGCGGCGAACTGCTCGTCCGCATGTTCGGCGAGCGGCTGGTGGGCGCCTTCGGGGAACTCAAGCGGCTCTGCGACCCCGACAACCGGATGAACCCCGGCAAGGTCGTCCACCCCTACCGGGCCGACGAGAACCTGCGCCTCGGCCCGCTCTGGCGGCCCTCCGTCGAGGACACCCACTTCCGCTACCCGCACGACGACCACGAGTTCGGCCGCGCCGTACTCCGCTGCGTCGGCGTCGGCAAGTGCCGCACCAGCACCGGCGGCGTCATGTGCCCCTCCTACCGCGCCACCCGCGAGGAGGAGCACTCCACCCGCGGCCGGTCCCGGCTCCTCTTCGAGATGCTCAACGGCCACGCGGACTCGACCGTCACCGACGGCTGGCGCTCCACCGCCGTGCGCGACGCCCTCGACCTCTGCCTGGCGTGCAAGGGCTGCAAGTCCGACTGCCCGGTCGGAGTGGACATGGCCACCTACAAGGCCGAGTTCCTCGCCCACCACTACGCCGGCCGGCTCCGCCCGGCCGCCCACTACGCGCTCGGCCGGCTCCCGCTGTGGGCCCGGCTCGCCCGCACCGCGCCGCGCGCGGCCAACGCGCTGCTCCAAGCCCCGGGCGTGGGCGCCGTCGGCAAGCGCCTCGCCGGAGTGGCGGGGGAGCGGGAACTCCCGCTCTTCGCCGAGCAGTCCTTCCTGGAATGGTGGCGGCGGCGGAGTTCACCCGCCACCCCCGCCCCCGGCGCCCCGCCCGGCAGCGTGCCCGACCCCGCCGACCCCCGCACGGTCCTGTTGTGGCCCGACACCTTCACCAACCACTTCCACCCGAACGTCGCCCGGTCCGCCGTCCGGGTCCTGGAGGACGCCGGCTTCCGGGTCGTCGTCCCCGAACGGCCCGTCTGCTGCGGCCTGACCTGGATCTCCACCGGGCAACTGGACACGGCCCGGCGGGTGCTGCGCCGCACACTGGAGGTCCTCGGGCCGTGGCTCGCGGCCGGCACGCCCGTCGTCGGCCTCGAACCGTCCTGCACGGCCGTGTTCCGCGCCGACGCGCCGGAGCTGATGCCGGAGGACCAGGACGTGCGGCGGCTCTCGGAGCAGTTCCTCACCTTCTCGGAGCTGCTGGTCAACCGGGCGCCGCACGACTGGCGGCCGCCGCGCGCGGCCCGTACCGCGCTGGTCCAGACACACTGCCACCAGCACGCGGTGCTGAAGTTCGACGCCGACCGGGAGCTGATGAAACGCGCCGGGCTGCACGCCGACGTCCTGGACGAGGGCTGCTGCGGCCTCGCCGGCAACTTCGGCTTCGAGCGCGGCCACCACGAGGTCTCGATGGCCGTCGGCGAACAGGGCGTCCTGCCCGCCGTCCGCGCCGCCGGACCCGCGACGTACGTCCTCGCCGACGGCTTCAGTTGCCGCACCCAGATCGAACAGGGCGGCACGGGCCGCCGGGCCATGCACCTGGCCGAGGCGCTCGCCCTCGGCCTCGACGGCCCGGCCCCGGCCGAACACCCGGAGAAGCTGGGCGCCCTCCGGCCGGACCACCGGCGGAAGGACGCGTGGGCGGTGACGGCGGGGCTCGGCGCCGTGGTGGCGGGGGCGGCCGGGGCGGTGACGGCAGCGGTGCGGGGGGCGGGCCGGGGACGGGGTGTCTGAGAGCGACAGCGGGCCGGGGTTGGGCCGGGGACGCGGTGTCTGAGGGCGGCAGCGGTGCGTGGGTCGGGGCCGTGGTGCCTGACGGTGGCCGTGGTGCGTGGGGTGGGCCGAGGCCGCGGTGTCCGACGGGGGTCCTGACGCGGGGATCGGGCCGGAGGTGCGGCGTCCGGCAGTGGCCGCGGTGCGGGACCGCGGCCACCGTGCGGGTCAGATGGAGAACACGCCGTGGTCGTACCAGCCCATGCCGCTCTGCTGGTCCCACCAAGCGCTCCACATCCTCCCGTTGCTCCCCGCCCAGAAGACGTCGAGGTGTCCGGAGGTCCGGGCCACCGCCGTGACCCCGCCGCCCGGGACCGCCGGGACGGGGAACCGGGCGGCGATGGGGAACACGCCGTGGTCGTACCACCCCATGCCGGGAATCTGGTCCCACCAGGCACTCCACACCTGGCCGTCGGCGCCGATCCAGAAGACGTCGAGGTGGCCGCTGGTGCGGGCGACGGCGGCGACGCCGGTGCCGGGCGCGGCGGGTACGG
>NZ_JBVJJR010000002.1:0-565291 GCF_055585605.1 Streptomyces sp. NPDC052910 | reverse complement strand
GGTACGGGGAAGGAGGCGGCGATGGGGAAGGCGCCGTGGTCGTACCAGCCGAAGCCGGTCTGCTGGTCCCACCAGTTGCTCCAGATCTTCCCGTCACTCCCCGCCCAGAAGACATCGAGGTGGCCGCTGGTGCGGGCGACGGCCGCGAGGCCGGTGCCGGATGCGGCGGGTACGGGGAAGGAGGCGGCGATGGGGAAGGCGCCGTGGTCGTACCAGCCGAAGCCGGTCTGCTGGTCCCACCAGTTGCTCCAGATCTTCCCGTCGCTCCCCGCCCAGAAGACGTCCAGGTGTCCGGAGGTTCGGGCGACGGACGTCACCGCGGTGCCGGAGGCGGCCCGCACCGGGAAGTCGCGGGCGATGGGGAAGGCGCCGTGGTCGTACCAGCCCATGCCGCCGCCCTGGTCCCACCAGTTGCTCCAGATCTTGCCGTCGGTCCCCGCCCAGAAGACGTCCAGGTGACCGGCGGTCCGGGCGGTGGAGGCGATGCCCGTCCCCGGAGCGGCGGGAGCGGGGAACTCGCGGGCGATGGGGAAGGCGCCGTGGTCGTACCAGCTCATCCCGCCGCCCTGGTCCCACCAGTTGCTCCAGATCCTGCCGTCCGTGCCCGCCCAGAAGACGTCGAGATGGCCGGAGGTCCGGGCGACGGAGGTGACCCCCGTGTCGTGGGCCGCCGGTACCGGCCAGTCCCGGGCGATCGGGAACGCTCCGTGGTCACCCCAGCCCATTCCGGCCTGCTGGTCCCACCAGTTGCTCCACACCTTCCCGTCGGAGTTCACCCAGAAGACGTCCAGGTGGCCCGAGGTCCGTGCCACCGAGGTGACCCTGTCGGCGGGGAGCCTGGGCAGCAGCGTCTGTCGGATCCGGCGCTGGCACACCGCGCAGAACGGCCGGCCCAGCACCCGCATCCGGCAGTCGTACTGCGGCCGGTACGCCGCGCAGTGGTAGTAGTCGGCCCCCTCGAACGCGCCGACCGTGGCCTCGCCCACCGGGTTCGGCTGGGGGTCGCACACCGCACAGTTCGCGTTCCTCGTCGTCGGCATGGCCGTGGCCGGGGCGACCAGGTCCCGCCACTTGTTGGTCGCCTTGTTGGCGTCGATGGTGACGTTGGGCTGCGCCGGCTCGACCGGCGGATGGGTGTTGCGGTCGGTGTCGACCCCGCAGCCGAGGTAGTACTCGTACTCGTCCGCGAGCCCGAACGCGGTGTGGCCCATCTCGTGCAGGCCGATCTCGTTGGCGTTGGGCGCGAGGGAGAACACCGCGACCGACCCGCCGGAGCCGCCGTACACGGTGGAGTTGACGATGACCATCACCATGCTCCACTGCGGCACCTGCTGCCCCGCCACCGTCAGGGCGGTGCTCGCGTTGACCGTCAGCAGCCGGCGCGTCCCGTTGTTGCAGAACGCCGCGTCGAAGTACGTGTTCGGCGCCGCCCCCGTGCCGCCGCAGGCCGTCGGGTCGTCCGCGCCGCTGTCGGCCGAGCGGACGTCCACCCGGTAGACGTTGATCGCCGGGCGGAGGGCGGTGAAGGGCGCGGTGGCGAACAGGGTGTCGACGAAGCTCTGCGCGTGCCCGGCGAACCGGCCGAGCTCGGCGCTCCGGTAGCCGTCGCCCATGATGACCAGGTTCCAGCGGGCGTTCGCCGGACCGTTGTCGACGATCTTGGTGGTGCCGACGACCGCTCCGTCCCCCGTACCCATCTCAGCGGCCCCCCTCGTGTGGTCCGTCGGTTCCGTCCGTGTCGCCGGTGTCGCCGGTGTCGCCGGTGTCGCCGGTGCTGTCCGGGGCGTTGGTGCCGCTCGTGCCTTCCGCGGCGTCCGTGGAGTCCGTGCCGTCCGCTTCCGCGTCAGGTCGCAGGGCGAAGCGCGCCACCTCGGCCGCGGGAGCCAGGGCCGGCCCCGGGGCGAGCGGGCTGCTCACCAGCGCGACGTGATCGGCTTCCGCGAGCTCGGGGACCAGCACGGCGAAGGCCCCCTTCGGCTCCTCCACCGGCACCCGGGCGAGCGAGCGCTCCGGGTCGTCGGAGAACACCTCGGCGTCGTGCCGTACCGGCGGGTGCATGACGCGCCGGTAGAGCGGCTGGTGCCGCGCGTCCCGGATCTCCACCCAGAAGCCGGCGGCATCGGGGCGCTCTGCTTGGCCGGTGTCTCCGGCGGGGCCGGTGAGATCGTCACCGGGCGGAGGCGCCGCCTCCACCCGCTGCCGGGAGACGAGCCGGATGTCCGACCCCTCGTACTCGAAGATCAGCCGGACGGCGGCCGGGCCGGCCGGTCCTGAACCGGTGTGCTGTGCGGGAGTCACGGTCGTTCATCCCCACTTCCAGGGCTCTCGGGGCTGCCGGGGTGGTGTCCGGGACGATTCCCGGTCACGGTTCGGGCGCCAGACGGCGAACGCCGAAAGGCGCGTGCCGACGGGCGAACGTCGAAAGGCGGGCGACGGGCGTCGGGCGGGGCTCGGGCACCCGGGGCGCCGACGCGCACGGAGGCGAAGAGGAATCGAGAGGGAAAGAGGGAGAGGAAGCCCCCGGGAAGGGGAGGGAGGGGCGTCGCCCCTTCGGCCCTTCGCGGACGGCGCGGGCCCGTCCACGACCGGACGGGCGGAGGGCGGGACCGGCGCGCCACGCGTAGGAGGACGGGGGACCGGCCACGTCACACGACCCGCACCCGGCCCGCGCACCGCTCACGCCCCGACGGTGCCGCCCGGGGATTGCCCGGCGCCGCCACTCGTCATGGTGAGGGCGCTCGGGCACCCGCGCAATACCCCCGAACGAGTGATGCGGGGCGGGCGCGAGAGGCCCGGGTGAGGGCGACGGGAAGGTGCCGGGCGGGAGCCCGGTCTCCGCCCCGCCGCCCTGGATGATCGGCTGCTCTGTTCTCGTGGCGACTTGGTGACTTCCGGCTGGTGACTTTTGGCTGGTGTCTTCCGATCGGTGTCTTCGGATCGGTGTCTTCCGGGGCAGGTCGCTCCGCTTCGGGGGGCGGACCTGCCGGTGCCGGACCGTGGATCCGGTGCGGGCCCGCTCAGCAGCGGCGGCGGCGCAGGCCGGCCACGCCCACTCCGGCCGCCACCGCCGCCAGGGCCAGGGCGCCGCGGTGGCGGGAGGCCCACGGCTGGACGGCCCGGACGACCGTCTTGTCGTCGAAGAGGCCGTGGGCGCCGAAGTCGTGGCCGCCCTCGTCGTCCTCCGGATGCCAGAGGTTGACGGGCAGGCCCTCCTCCGAGGGCATCGACGTCTGCTGGGCGGAGAAGCCGGTCCTGGCGAGGTAGCGGTCCAGCAGGCCCGGCGCCACCGCGTTCGCGAGCAGGGTGCCGACGGTGCTGCCGCCGACCCAGTACTCGCGCCGGCGCGGGTGGTCCGCCGCGTAGACGACGGCCCGGGCGGCGACCTCCGGCTGGTAGATCGGCGGTACGGGCTGGGGGCGGCGCGGCATCCGGGAGAGCGCCCAGCGGAACTGCGGCGTGTTCACGGCCGGCAACTGGACCATCGTCGTCCGCACCCGGCTGCCCTCGTGCAGCAGCTCGCAGCGCAGCGACTCGTTCATGCCCTGGATGGCGTGCTTCGCGCCGCAGTAGGCCGACTGCAGGGGGATACCGCGATAGGCGAGGGCCGAGCCGACCTGCACGATCGTGCCGTGGTCGCGGGGCAGCATCCGGGAGAGGGCGGCCTGGGTGCCGTACACGTACCCCAGATAGGTGACCTCCGTCGTCCGCCGGAACTCGTCGGGCTGGATCTCGACGAAGGGCGCGAAGACGGTGGCGAAGGCGTTGTTCACCCAGACGTCGACCGGCCCGAACTCCTCCTCGACCCGGTTGGCCGCCTCCCGCACGGCCTGCGCGTCGGCCATGTCCACGGGGATGGCCAGCGCCCTCCCCCCGGCCTTCTCGACTTCCCGGACGGCGGCGTCGAGCCCCTTCCGTCCGCGTGCCAACAGGGCGACGCTGTCTCCGCGAGCGGCGAACGCCCGGGCGGTCGCCCGCCCGACTCCGCCGCTCGCTCCGGTCACCACGACGACTTTCGGCCTCCTGCGGATACTCACCGCCGCCGGGTACCCGGCCGGGCGGGCCACAAACGGGCCACGGCCGGGGAGCGCTCCGTCGACCCGGCCGACCTGCCCGACGGCTGCGACCGGCCCTGATGACAGCTCCGCCCACATCTGCCCGCCTCTCCGGCTCCCCGCCCACGCCTGTCCGCCTCCCCGCTCGTCCGAGGTGCGAGGCGTGCCGGGTCCGCCATGCTCGGCGTATGCGAAGCCACCGCGCACCGACACTCGCCCTGCTCGTCGTCGCCGCCCTGGCGGCCGCGCCCGTACCGTCCGCACCGGGCGCGAGCGCCGCCGGTCTCCCGGGAGCGGGAAGGGATGTGAGAGCCGAGGGGCCCGCGCGGGCCGAGCCCGCCGCCGTGAAGGGAGCGGCGGACGCCGGGCCGGTGGAGCGGCTCTACGGTTCCGAGAACCGCACCTTCCCGACGACCCGGCGGGAGGTGGCCCTCACCTTCAACGCGGCCTGGGACGAGTCCGGTCTGGCGGACGTCCTGCGCACCCTCGACCGGCACCGGGCGCCCGCCACCTTCTTCCCCACCGGCCGGTTCGCCGAGCGCCACCCCGACGCCGTACGGGCGATGGCCCGGCACCACGGCATCGGCAGTCACTCGCACACCCACCCGCCCTTCTCCCGTCTCACCCGCGCGGAGGTGGAGGAGGAGGTGACGTCCGCCGACCGCGCCCTCCGCGCCACGGGCGTCGTCCCGCTCCCCTTCTTCCGCTTCCCCTACGGCGAGACCACCCCCCGGACGATCGCCCAGGTCAACTCCCTCGGCCTCGCCGACATCGAGTGGACGACCGACACCAAGGGCTACCTCGGCACGGCCGGGGGAATGACCGTCCGGCAGGCGGTCAAGCGCGTCGCCGACGTCCTTCGTCCCGGCGCCATCATCCAGATGCACGTCGGCTCGGCCGACGGCTCCGGCGAGGTCCTGGACGCGGAAGCGCTGTCACAGATCGTGGACTTGGTGCGGGCTCGCGGGTACGAGATCGCCGACCTGGGGGCGTTGGCGCGGGGAGCGTGACGGAAGGGTGTTGTTCCGGGTGTGGTCGGCTGTGCCCCGGCGGTCAGAGGCCGTGACCGCCGCCGTCTCGCGGACCAAGCGCGCGGTACGCGGCCTGCGTGGCCGCGGCGCCGCCGCCGTCCACCCGGGAACGCGGACTACGCGGCGGGACGCGGCGCGCCCTCGTGGAGCGTTCGGAGGAACGCCCGGACCAGGGAAGAGCTGCCGGCGCGAGGCCAGATGGGGGCGTACTCGATGCGAGGGAGGTGGGGGAAGGGCAGCCAGACGACGTCGGGGCGGCCGTGGTACTGCTCGGCTCGCGCGGACGCGAAGGTGACGCCCTTGCCCGCGCCGACCATGGCCAGTGCCTCATGCCAGTGCCGGGCCGCGAAATGGGGGACCGGCACGCCCGAGGGCGTCCGGCGCGGAAAGTGGTACTCCTGCCAGTACGCGAGCGTGGCCGCGGCGAAGGTGATGAGGGTGGCGGCGGCCAGGTCCTCCAACGTCACCGCCGGGCGGCGGGTGAACGGGTGCTCGTGGTGGGCCAGCAGCCGGCGGTCCTCGGCGATGAGGACCGGACCGACGGCCAGGTCGTCCTCCGCCACGGGCAGTTCGGTGACCTGGAGGTGCACCTGGCCGCTGCGGATCGGCCCCAGGGGGTCGGAGAGCTGGATCTCCTGGATCCGGACCTCCGCGTCGGGACGGTGGGCGGCGAACCGGTCGGCGGCGGCGAGGACGAACTCGGCCGCCATCGGGCTGGAGTAGCCCACCCGCAGCACTTCACGCGTCCCGCGCGCCGAGGCCGTGGCGTGGGCGACGGCCCGTTGTATCTGCCGGTAGGCGGGCAGCAGGTCGTCGCGTAGTTGCTCACCCACCGGGGTCAGGGCCACCTTCCGGCTCGTGCGCTCGAACAACGGCGCCCCGATGCGGCGTTCCAGCCTCCGGATGGTCTGACTGACCCGGCCCTGAGCGAGCCCGAGCCGCTCCGTGGTGCGCCGGAAGTGGAGTTCCTCGGCCAGCGTCAGGAAGGCCTCCATCTCATGCCGTTCCACTGCCGTCCCCCTGAGTGTCCTCGATTGGTGAGCGTGACGCACCGATCGTAGGTGATCTCGCTGTTGATCATGGTCGGGCGGGCGGGGAGAGTGGAGGACCAGGGGGGATTCGCGACGGCGAACCAAGGCGTGGCCACGCGTCGTACACACGCGTACCGCGAACCGGCGACATTCCGCCGCCTATTCCGGCGCGTGAACGGAGTGCCGTCACGCCCCCCGCCCGGAAAAACCACAAAGGGCTCGCCGCCTCGCATGCGAGGGCGGAGCCCGTATCGGCCAGAGGGAAACAATGAAACGCAAGATAGCGAGTGCGGTGGCTTCCGTCGGCGTCCTCTTCGCGACGGCGTCCACGGTGTCCGTCATCACGGCGGCTCCCGCCTCGGCGGTGACGGACCAGTGCGTCAGCTACCTGCAGAGCAAGAACTACGTGCCCACGAGCGAGCGGGTCGGGGGCTGTTACACGGGCGGGCACTTCAGCGGCGACCAGAGCAAGTCCATCAGTTTCCAGGCCTGCCAGTTCACGCTGCGGGGCTCGGGAGTGAGCTACTCGGACGCCATAACGGCGTGTAGGTACGCCCAGGCCAACGTCTGACGCGCTTCCGGTACGGCTCACCGGCGCCCGGCCGGCGTCGAGTTCGCACACCGAATTCGGGTCGGCCGGGGCTCCGGCGTTCCGGGCACCGGACACGCCTTTCGAGACCCCTGCGCCGACCCGAGCGGACAACGTATTCAAATGAAAACGCAGGAAACGTCTTGAAGCGCAGACACAGAAGAAAACCATGGGCCGCGACCACTCTCCTCGCGGCCTCCGGAATGCTGCTCACCCTCGTGCAGGCCCCGGCGTGGGCGGACGCCCGGCCCGAGGACGACCTCCCCGCCCGCTCGGCCGCCGCGACGGCGGACCACCCGGACGAGGTGGCTCCCGCCCAGCGCGAACGGGTGCTGGGCAAGAACTGGAAGAAGACCGGTGACCGGGCGTGGACCACCACCTCGGACGCGGACGGCTTCCACCTGCTCGTCGCCGACGCCCGTCAGGGCTACTCCTGGCGCACGGCCGCCACGCTGCGCGAGCCCGGCTTCGACACCGACGCGTGGATCGGCAACGCCTGTGTGACCGGCTCCGGCCGCAGGGCCGTCGTGGTGTACGCGCCGCGTACGTTCACCAACAAGAGCGACCTGTTCGCGCGAGGCGCGTTCACGGCGGTGGTCGACCTGGAGACCGGGGACGTCGACAAACTGCAACTCCGGTCCACCCTCGCCTACTTCAACCCGGGCTGCGGTGCCGACGAGACCGCCGTCCTGACCCAGAGCGGCGACGAGAAGCTCCCCCGTACCCGGCTGGTGCGCCTGGACGCCGCGACCGGCAGGCTCGCCGCCCCGGTCGAGACGCCCGGCCAGGTGACGTCGGCGGTACCGGTGGCCGGCGGAGACGTGGTCGCCGCACACCGCGACGGAGTGGTGAAGGTGGACGGGCACGGCAAGCGCACCCGGCTCGCCGCGGCCGACGGCTTCCCGTTCCAGCTCGCGCCGGACGCCGACGGCGGCGTGGTCTACATGGACCGGACCGGACGGGACACCGCGCGCTTCAACCGCCTGCCGGTGGCCGGCGTCCGCGCACCCGGTGCGCGCGGGACGCGGCCCCAGGTGCTGGCCGAGGGGCCGCTGACCGGAGTCGACCTCACCAGGGGCGCGGGCGGCAAGGTGTACCTCACCGGCAAGCTCGACAAGCTCGCGGCGAAGCTGCCGGCCTCCGTCGAGCCGCTGCGGGGCGTCCCGGCGGACGCCCGGGTCTCCACGCGCGGCAAGGCGGTGCTGACCAGGACCGTCTTCGCCGACGGCAAGGACCCGCGGGTGAACACCGCCACGACGGCGCGCCCGGCCGCCATCGACATGACGGTGCGTGACACGCGCGAGCGGGTGTCCTTCACCGTCGCCCCGGCGAACAGGACCGGCGCCAAGGCGGCGGAAGGGCTCACAGCCTCGCCCGCCCTGGGCACGCCGGACGCACAGGCCCCCAAGCGGGCGCGGAAAGCGGCCGTCCGTTCGTCGGCGGTCGCCGAGGGCCCGGACCAGCGGTACTGCGCGGTCCCGCGCAACGACCCCGCCAACCAGGCCATGCAGCCCAAGCCACGGCAGGTGGAATGGGCCGTCGACCAGGCGGTCATGGGCACCCTTGACCAGAACATCAGCCGCCCGGCCAACTGGAAGAACCTGGGGATGCCGGCCTACTCCCCGCAGAAGCTCTTCCCGAAGGTCGAACTGGACGGTGGCGGCCACGTGCCGGCGCAGGTGATGCTGGGCATCACCGCCCAGGAGTCCAACCTGTGGCAGGCGTCCCGCGTCGTGGTTCCCGGCGCGACCGGCAACCCGCTGGTCGGCAGCTTCTACGGGCAGAAGTTCAAGCCCGGGCAGGGCGAAAGCGTCTGGGACATCCACTGGGACAAGGCCGACTGCGGATACGGCGTCACCCAGGTCACCGACGGCATGCGGCTCGCCGGCAAGGAGAAGCCGGGGGAGACGGCCCTTCCGTACCAGACCCAGCGCGCCGTAGCCCTGGACTACGCCACCAACATCGCCGCGGGACTGCGGATCGTCAGCGACAAGTGGAACCAGATACGCCGGGCCGGCATGACCGCCAACAACGGCGACCCCAAGCGGCCGGAGAGCTGGTTCTACGCGCTGTGGGCCTACAACTCCGGTTTCTACCCCGAGAGCGACAAGGGCAAAAACGCCGGCGCCTGGGGCCTGGGCTGGGCCAACAACCCGGCCAACCCCGTCTACAAGGTCAACCGCATGCCGTTCATGGCCTCCGGCGCGCGGGACGCGGCCCATCCGCAGGACTGGCCGTACCAGGAGAAGGTCCTCGGCTTCGCCGCCTACCCGCCGGACGCCCTGGAGGCACCGGGCAAGCTCGTGGCCGCCTTCCGGGCCGCCTGGTGGATGTCGGACTCCGCGCGCAACGGCCTCAAGCCCCTGGTCAGCGACTTCTGCAAGAAGGACAAGAACGACTGCGACCCCGGCAGGATCGCCTCCAGCGAGGGACAGAACGGCCCGGGCGCCTGCACGCGGGACGACTTCAAGTGCTGGTGGCACGACTCCGTCGAGTGGCACAAGCCGTGTGCCGAGATGTGCGGGAACGAACTCCTGCGCTTCGACTCCTCCTACAAGGAAGAGGCCGACGGCACCGCCTACCAGCCCGAATGCGGCACCGCGCACCTGCCCAAGGGCGCACTCGTCGTCGACGACGTCCCGGACGGCACCCCCATCGTGCGGCCCGGCTGCTATCCGATGAAGCAGAACGGCTCCTTCAGCCTCGACTTCGCGTCCGACTCCGCGAAAGTCGACTTCCAGCAGATCGGGGGAGGGTACGGCGGTCACTTCTGGTTCGCCCACACCCGGAAGGCCGGTGACGAAGGCGGCCGGATGAAGGTCACCGGCACCTGGAAGTTCGACGACCCGCTCAACCAGTGGGGCCGTGTGCTGGTGCACACCCCGGACCACGGCGCGCACACCCGGCAGGCGCGTTACGACATCCACACCGGCAAGGCGACGAAGTCCCGGGTGATGCCCCAGCGCACACAGAAGAACGCCTGGGTGTCCCTCGGCGTCTTCGAGTTCGCGGGCACGCCCAGGATCTCCCTCGACTCGGAAACCCCGGACGGCGCCGGCGAGGAGGACATCGCCTTCGACGCCGTGGCCATCGAGCCGCTGCCGGGCAAGCCCCGGAACGTGGTCGTCGCCCTCGGCGACTCGTACTCCTCGGGCGAGGGCGCGTCGGTCTCCGGCGGCGGCGATTACTACCCGGAAACCGATGTCGACGGCAAGAAGGGCGACCCCTGGCGCGACGCCTGTCACCGCTCGCGGTACGCGTGGTCCCGTCAGGCGTCCCTCGCCGACTCCGGGAAGTCCATCGGCGAGCGCGCCGACGATCTGGACCAGAGCATGGACTACCACCTGCTCGCGTGCTCGGGCGCGAAGACCGAGAACGTCCTTCCCGGCGGGAAGTCGCAGCACGGCGAACTCCCGCAACTGGACCAGGGATACCTCGACGACAGCACCACGCTGGTGACCATGTCCATCGGCGGCAACGACGCCGACTTCAGCAAGGTCTTCAAGGCCTGCCTGATCGGGACCCCGGTCAACTGCGCGGACACCCGGTCCGGCGGGAAGACCTACCGGGCCGCGGAGCGGGAGCTGATCCACGACACGGTCCGGCCGGCCATCGCCACCACCCTGAAGAAGATCCACGAACTGGCGCCCAACGCCCGGATCGTCCTCATGGGCTACCCGCCGCTCATCAGCGGGGACGCCAAGTGCCTGCACTGGACCTCGCCGACGGGCCCGCTGGGCGGCGATTTCGACATCAACGCCGACGAGGCGAAGTGGCTCAACGAGGTGGCCGTCGACCTCGCCGAGCAGATGGAGGGCGCCGCCAAGGACGCCTTCCAGCAGTCGGGCGCTCCGGTCTACTTCTCCAACCCCGCGAAGTTCTTCCAGGGGAAGGCGATCTGCGGCGATCCGGAAACGATCCACGGCATCGTGACGGACAAGACCCCCGGTGACGATCCCGACCAGCCGGTTTCGGCCCAGTCCTTCCACCCGAAGATCGCGGGAGCCCGGCTCTACGCGGACTCCCTCGAGGGGACCCTCCGGTCCATGGGGCTGTAAGGCCCGGGCCTCGCCCGGACGACGCGACGCCACGGCGGCGGGCCGCCCCGCAGGGGGCACGGCCCGCCGCCGCGGCCTTCGCCGCTCACGCCCCGGGGAACCCCGCCGGTGGCCGCCACTCGTGCTCCAGGATCGCGTGGACGACGGAGTCGCGCCACGCGCCGTCCACGAAGAACTGCTCCCGGATCCGGCCCTCCTCCGTCAGCCCCGCCTTCGCCAGGGTCTTGCCCGACGCGACGTTGGACGGGGACCGGGTCGCCCAGATCCGGTGCAGTCCCAGGTGCCGGAAGCCGAGCGCGCACAGCAGGTGAACCGTTTCCGTGCCCAGGCCGGCGCCCCAGGTGTCCGGGTGGAGCATGAAGCCGATGGTGGCGGCCTTCTCGGAGAACGGGTCCAGGTCGAGGTCGGCCCGCCCGACCAACCGCCCGTCGGCCGAACGGACCACGCCGAGCATGTAGACGGCCCGCGGCACCACGTCCGCGTGCGCCGCCGCCCGGGACACCGAGCCCGCGACCTCCTCCCGCGTCTGCGCCCGGCCCCTCATGTGCCGTGCGACGTCGGTGTGGCCCTGGACGGCGTACAACGCGTCCAGGTCGGTACGACGGATTTCACGGAGGCGGAGCCGGGAGCCGGTGACGGTGATCGGGTGCATGGAGGAAAGGTAGCGGCGAACGCCCGCCGGGTCGCTCCCATTTCCGCGGGTCGACCGTGCGGTGCGGGCCGGCGGGCGTACGCGGCCCCCGGCCGCCCCCGGCCCCCCGGTCACCGCCCGAAGCGCGTCAGCCGCGCGTGCCCCCGCCCAGGGAGCTCAGGTCGTGCGCGTAGATGCCGACCGCGTGGGCGATGACGTCGATGTTGGTGTCGAACGCCTTGAGGTCGAGGTTCGACAGGTTGTCGCCCTTCGCGTGGTAGTTGGGGTCGTACGCGACGCCGGCCGTGCCGCCGAACTTGGCTGCCTGTTCCTTGGTCTTGATGCCCTCGGCGCCGGTGAAGGTGCCGCCGGCGGGAATGCCGGTGGCGATGAACGGGCCGTAGTCGGAACGGCCGTCGAAGTCGGTGCCCTCGTGCGGCTTGCCCTTGCGGTCGAGGTAGCCGTTGATCAGCTTCTCGATCTCCGCCGAGCCCTTGGGGCCGGCGCCGGAGCCCTTGTGGTCGGAGTCGTCACCGTCGTAGACGAGCTGCGCCGGGTTGGGCGAGGCGATCATGTCGAAGTTGAGGTAGAGGGCGATCTTCTTGCGGTCGGCCTCGGACAGCTTCGCCACATAGTGCTCGGAACCCAGCAGACCCAGCTCCTCGCCGGACCACCAGGCGAAACGGACCTTGTTGGTGGGCTGCTGACCGCTGCGGCGGGTGCGGTCCGCGAGCTTGAGGGCGACCTCCAGCAGGCCGGCGGAGCCGGACCCGTTGTCGTTGATGCCCGGGCCCTCCGGGACGGAGTCGAGGTGACTGCCGAGGGCGACGACGTGGCGCGGGTCGCCGCCGCGGGTCTCGGCGATCACGTTCGGGGTGCGGTGCTTGATGTGCTTCTGCTGAATGTTCAGGTCGACCCGCACCTCACCCTTGGCCACCGCCGCGGCCAGCGCCTCGCCGTCGGCCAGGGAGATGCCGGCCGTGGGCACCTTGCCCTCGGCCGGGCTGCCGAACGACGGCTTCGCCACGCCGGTCGCCGCGTTGTTGTAGATGATCGTGCCGACGGCGCCCGCCTCCGCGGCGGCCTTCTGCTTCTCCGCGAACGTGCAGCCGCCGCGCTTGACGAGCGCGATCCGGCCGGTGAAGGCACCAGCGGCGTAGTCGTCGGCCGTGCAGCCGGGGGTGGCGTCCACCCGCGCCGCCGCCAGCGCCGCGCGCAGGCCGGACTGCGGCGTCGACGGCGAGAACCTCGCCGCCGCGACCTTCAGGTCCCGGGCGTCGGGGGAGACGACGGACAGCTTCTCCGTCAGCGTCTTCGCCTCCCAGACGTCGAACCACTGGTACGAGACGCGGTAGCCGGCCTGCCGCAGCAGCCGGTGGACGTACGCGGCCGACGCCTCGTGACCGGGCGTGCCCGCGGCCCGGTTCCCGCCGTTGGCCTCCGCGATGCGCTGCAGCGCCCGCAGATGGCGGTACGCGCCCTTCGCCGACGCGTCCCGCTCCAACTGTCTCGCGAGCCGTTCGGCCTTCTGGTGCCGGCCGGCCGGTCCGTCGGCGGGCCGGGCGTCGGCCGGGGCGGCGGAGAGCAGCACGGGGGCGGCGACGGCGGTGGATATGAGAGCGGCCAGTGCTTTACCGCGACGGTTGCGGAGAGGGAGACGCACGGGGGAGGGGTCCTTTCTCGGGACGGAAGGGTTTCGGGTGGGCGGGCGGGCGGTCCGGATACGTCGTGGGCTGATGCCCGGCGCTCGACGTCACCCGGGTCGGGGTCGGGCGGATCGTGGCGGATCGGATCGGTCGGATCGGTCGGATCGGACAGGACGGTGTGACGTCTCCCCACGCGGCGCGTGACGCGTGGGGAGACGTGGTGGTACGGACCTTAAGGAGGTCCACCTGGCCTACGGGAGTCCTCGTCGGCATCCGACACAAGATCGCCACATGCCGGTCATGCGGCGCGGGCGAAGGCCGTCGGTTGCCGGAGTCCCGGCGCACGGAGGAATGGTCACGGTGCGGCCGACGGTCCGAACGGGCTTGGCGCGCCGGGCAGTCGGGGCGGCCGGTGGCGCGGGCCCGGACCGGCTTCCTTCTCTTGGGCACGCGCCCGGGCCGGGCCCCGCGTCGGCCGGCTTCCGTCGGCCGGCTTCCGTCGGCCGGGATCCGCCAGCCGGGATCCGTCGTTCGGAAGCCGGCTCCCCGGCGCGGCGGCACCGGGCAGGAGACGTCATGCCGTCGTGCGGTCGTGCCGGGGAGCCGTCGTGCTGTCGTGCCGTCATGCCGCTGTGCTGTCGTGTCGCCGTGCCGAGGCTCGACGGGTCCTCGTCACGGCCGGGCGGGGACGGCGGTGTGCCCCCGCCCGGCCCCGCCGCGGCCGCTTCACCGGCCGGACCGCCTCGGGAGGTCCTCCGCGTCACGGACGCGCCGCCCCCGAGGCGACCGCCTCACCCCGCCTGAGCCTGGTCGTACAGCGTCTTGGCGACGTCGCCGAAGTACGGCCCGAACATGGTGTTCGGCAGGAAGGTGTAGCCGAAGCTGTTCACCGACGCCTGGAGGCCTGTGCCGGTGGCCTCGTCGAACGAGGTGAACCAGGGGCCGCCGCTGGAGCCGCCGGTCATGTTGCAGGCGAGGCCGTGGTCCTTGGTGAGGAGGAAGTCCTTGCTGGTGTTCCCGCTGCAGTGGATGAGCTTCGTCCCGTCGTACGGCGCGGCGGCCGGGAAGCCGAAGGAGTACATGGGCTTGTTGTAACCGCCGTTGAAGTCCAGCCCCTGGCCGCCGACGACCTCCGTGAGCCGCTTGCCGTCGAGCGGGCCGACGACGGCGGCGCCGACGTCGTTGTTCATGTCCTCGCTCGCCGTCCACTGCGGGGTGGAGAGCGTCTTGGTCGCCGCCCAGGTGCCGTACGGGGCCTGTCCGTCGTGGTAGCCGGGGACGAACGTCCAGTTGGTGTGCCAGTTGCCCTGGTACTTGACGCAGTGCCCCGCGGTGATGACGGTGCTCCGGTTGCCGCTGGTGACCGCGTCGCCGGAGCAGGACGCCGTCCGGCCCTGCATGGTGAAGAACACCCGGCCGGACGTCTTGAGCACCGCGCCGCCGCCCGTCCACGGGCCGCCGGCCTGCGGGAAGGAGCGGACGGCGGCCGGGGCGCGGGTCGTGGCGGCGGGGGTGGGGGCGACGGTGGTGTGCCGGCCGCGGTCCGGCACGAGGGCGGACGCGCGTGCGGCGTGGCCGGTGGTGACGTCGAGCGGGGTGGCCGACCGCATCCGTTCCGGCGTCCAGAAGGCGGCGGCCTGCTGCCGCGCCTCCGCCGAGGCGGCCTGCGTGTGCTCGGTGTCCGGCGGGGGCGCGGCCCCGGCGGCGCCGGTCCCGAGGCCGGGTACGGCCAGGGAACAGGCGGCCAGCAGTGCGCCCGTGGCGATGACGGTCGTGCGGGGGTGTCGTCTCACGCGTACTCCCTCTGCCGTGGCCGGCGCGCGTGCGCGGGCCGTGTGGGGGCCGGGCCGGGGATGTGCGGCCCGGGCAGACGAGCGGTGCGGTGCGACGTGCGGGTGCTGTGTGCGGGTGCTGTGTGCGGGTGCTGTGCGCGGGTCCTCCGTGCGGGTGTCCCGTGCGGGTGTTCCGTGCGATGAGCGGCGTACGACGTGCGATGTGCGGTGGACGAGCGCGTGGCGGACGTGCGGTGGTGCGTGCCGCGTTCGCCGCCCGGCGACCGGTGGTGCGTTTCGCCGTGCGGTGTCCGTGGGCCATGTGACACCCGGCGGCCTGTGTGTGGTGCGGTGCGACGTGCGCCGCCGAGTCGTTGCGGTGGGCCGTGGCGCGGAGGCGTCCGAGAAGGTCACGTCGGAAAACCCCGGGACGCCCCTGCCGGAGGAACCGATGAGGACGTGCGTCGGCAAGCGTGCCACGAGCCCGCCCGGTTTGACAGGGGCGCGTCAAGTCAAAGTGTCGCCGTTCCCGGCGGCGCCCGAGGCTTTTCCCCGACCCGCCCTCAGCCGAGGTCGAACGCGTTGGGCAGCCCCAGGCGCAGGCGTACCTCGTCCTGCCGTTTGGCGGCCTCCAGCTCCGGTGCCCGGTAGAGCGGCGTGACCGTGCAGCGCTTCGCTGCCGAACCGTCCTCGTCGAGCAGGGCGTTGACGGCCGCCCGGGCCGACGCGTTGGCGCCCTCCATCGTCGCCAGGTCGATGTCCGTGGCCACGTAGTCGCCGGCGAGGAAGAGGTTGGGGATCGCCGTCCGGGCCTCCGGGCGGTTGCCCCAGGTGCCCACGGGGTGGATGAGGAGCTGTTCGTCGTTGGTGACTTCCGGGCCGCCGAGACGGACCGCCGGGTCGAGGAACCAGGAGTGCAGCGCCGAGTCCCTGAGCACCGTCCGGCCGGTGTCGTTCAGACTCGCCTTGAGCTGCGCCCACACCTCGCGCGCCACCTCCTCCCGGGTGCACTGCTTGGCGGTCCGCCCGTAGAGGATGCCCGGCTTGTCCCACTCCGAGACGTCGCAGGACAGGCAGTCGGCGACCGTACCGTCCCCGTAGTCCCGCTGGACGTCCCGCCCGCGCCAGAACTGCGCCTGGGACACGGACGTGATCGACCACGGCGAGTCGATGTGGTTGACGTGACCGTGGATCACCGGGGTCGGTTCGGTGAGGTAGAACTGGATTCCCGTCATCCAGTCCGTCCGGAGCGCGTCGCAGCGCGCCAGTCGCGGGTCGGCCGCCCGTACCTCCGCGTTCCAGGTCGTGCGGGCGTGCTCGACGGGCATGGCGGAGACGAAGTGGTCGGCCGTGACGGTCCGTCGCGTGCCGCGCGCGTCCCCGAGTACGGCCTCGGCGATGCGTCCGCCGGCCGGCCGCAGGTCACGCACCTCCCATCCGGTGCGGAACTCCACCCCGAGCGACGTCAAGTGCGTCACCCACGGGTCGATCCACGCCTCGTTGGTCGGGGCGTTGAGCAGCCGGTCGGGCGGGCCGTCCGCGCCCCGGCCGAGCAGGTTGAAGAGGAAGGCCTCGGCGCAGGTCGCCACCGTCTTGGCGCTCGCCACCTCGGCCTTGGTGGCGACGATGTTGCGGGTCAGGCCGATGCACAGCAGCCGCTGGTAGTCCGCCGACATGCGCGCCGCGCGCGTGAACTCCCACCACGGCGTACGCTCCCACTCCGTGCGCCGCCGCCGCTCGCAACTGGTGAACCAGACCAGCAACCGGCCCGCGAAATAGGCGATCTCGCGGGGCGGGACGCCGGTGAAGGTCTCCAGTAGGGCCGTCAGCGCGCGCCGGAGTTCGTCCGGGGTGAGGACCGGCGGCGGAGTGCCGGGGTTGGCGAACGGGAGCCGGATGTCCTCCCGGCCGGTGCGCGCGATCAGCATCTCGCCGGGGGAGAGGAGGTTGTCGTGGCAGCCGTTGCGGTTGCCGGGGAACGGGATGCGGCGGAGGGTGTCGGGCAGGTTGTGGTAGATCCCGGGGATGAAGCGGAAGCCGTGCTCCCCGGGGAGGGGTCTCCGGCCGCCGCGCGCGCTGCCCGGCACGTCCATGCTGCGGGCCTTGCCGCCGAGCGCGTCCTTGCGCTCGTACACCGTCACCCGGTAGCCCCGCTCGGCCAGTTCGTGCGCGGCGGTGAGGCCGGCGACGCCGCCGCCGAGCACCGCGACCGTCCGCCCGCCCGCCCCCAGGCGCCCGGCTCCCCGCCCGGCGGAGCCGGGTCGCGGCGACGCGGCCGCGGCCCGAGCCGTACCGCCGAGCGCGGAGACCGCGGCGGCGGCTGTGACGCCGCCGATGAACACTCTGCGGGTGTTGCCGGTGTGCTGCGCCGGGTCGGTCGCGTCCGTCGCGGCGGTCGGGGCCGCCGGGACGGACGTGTGCGTCGCGGCGGTCGTGCGCGTCCCGGCGGTCGGGTACGGCGTGACAGTCGGGTGTGGTGTGACGGCCGGGTGCGGGGTGACGGCCGGATGTGGTGTGACGGCCGGGTCCGGGGTGCCGGACGCGATCACCGCGTCGGCCACTCCCGTTCCACCCACCGCATCCATCGTGTCCATCGCACCCACCGCATGTACCGGAATGGTCATACCGGTCGCGCCAGTCTCACCGGTCACACCTGTCGTATCGGGTAAGTCGGCCGCACTCGCCATACCCGCCGCACCCGTCGCAGCCGCCCCGTCCACTGAGTCCACGGACATCACGCCCTCCTGCCCCTACCGTCGGTAACCCTTGTGTGGCGCAGGAGCATAAGGGCGCCTTTCCGTTCCCGACCCCGGCCGGACGCCAACCGCCGCCCGTCCACGGCAGGATGGCCGGAACCCACCGTCGGGGTGATTGAAAGGCCCCTCCGGCGGCCTCGACCATGGAGGGGACCGGTGACGGGCGCGAGTGCCCGGGGAACCGGGCGGGAGGCAAGTCTGTGGGACTGCGTATCCATTTCGGCAGTGACGACGTCGTCCGCACGCGGCTGGCACAGACGCCGGACCCGATGTGGGAGGTGCTGCTGAGCCTGCACATGCTCCAGACCACCGACGGGCCGCTGGTGTTCGACCAGTGGCGCCGTGACGTCCGGGGCCGACTGGACGCCGGGGCGCGGCGGCTGCTGGCGCTGGCCCCGCCGCGCGGCTACTCGCCGGACTTCCTCACCCCGGCGGCCGGCGCGGGCGGCCTCGACCTGGGGATCAGCGCCCTGATGTCCACGCCCCGCGGCAGGTTGCGGGACGACCTCACGCAGTTCGCCGTCTCCCACGGGCAGGTGCCGCCCTGGATGCGCGGGCTCGCCGACGGCGACCTGGACGCGGTGAAGGGGCTGGGGGAGGCCGTTCGGTCGTACTACCGGGTGGCCCTCGCACCCCACTGGTCCCGGGTGCGTGCCGAGGTCACCGCCGACCTGGCCGCGCGCGCCCGGATGACGCGGACCGTGGCCGACCTGCCGTCCGGCGCCTTCGATCACCTGTTGCGGACCCTGCACCCCACCCTGGAGTGGTCACCGCCGGTACTGATCATGCACGGCCCGCACGTCGAGGGGGACCTCCACCTCGACGGACGCGGGCTGTTGCTGCTCCCCTCCTTCTTCTGCTGGCGGAAGCCGACGGTGCTGCGCAGCCGCGACCTGCCGCCGGTCGTGGTCTACCCGATCGAACACACCCCGTCCCAACTGACCGTCGTGCGGGAGGCGCCCGGGCGCCGCCAGGGGCTGGTGGCGCTGCTCGGCCGGACGCGGGCGGTGCTGCTGGAGGCCGCCGCCGAGGGCCGTACCACCACCGAACTGGCCCGCACGGCGGACATCGCCGCCGCCACCGCGAGCCACCACGTGTCCGTCCTCCGCGAGGCGGGCCTGCTGATCACCCGCCGGGTGGGCGGCGCCGCCCACCACACGCTGACCCCGCTCGGCGTCCAACTCCTCAACGGACGCCGGGTGGCGTGATCAGGTCAACCGCCTGACCTGGCGGTTTCGAACCCCCTCGAATGTGGTGGCCGGTCCGTCCGCCGTACCGGACACTCAGATCCAGGGGGATGCGGGGGAGAGACGGGGGGCCCGACGTGACAGGACGTGAGCCGTTCGGTGCCGGAGGGGCGTGCGTGCCATGAGCGGGGCACGTTCCGCCGGCCCACAGGTGCCGACGGGGGTGAGCGCGGGAGTCGTCGTGTACGACCGCGACTCGGGCACCTGCGCCGAACGGCTCGCACCGGACGCGCGGTTCCGGTCGGCGTCAGTGGTGAAGCTGCTGATCGCGCTCGACCATCTGTGGGACCGCGGTCCGGTGGACGCCCTGCCGCCGGACGACCGCTCCCGGCTGGACGCGATGCTCGCCCGCAGCGACGACGACGCGGCCGGCCACTATTGGGAGCGGAACGGGGGATCCGGCGTGATCACGCGCATGGTCTCCCGTCTCGGACTCACGCACACGGCCGGACCGCCGGCCGGATTCCCGGGCTACTGGGGATATTCGGCCATCACGGCGGCCGACACCGTCCGCGTCTACCGTTACCTGCTGGACGCGGCGCCGGAGCCCGTCCGCACGGCCGTGCTGGGGCCGTTGCGGCGGGCGACCCGGCTCGGCGCCGACGGATTCGATCAGTTCTTCGGCATACCGTCCGCCTTCCCGCGCCCCTGGGCGGTGAAGCAGGGCTGGTCCGGCTACCCGCCGGCGGTACCGGGACGAGGCGAGGTCGCGGGGGTGGATCTCGGCCGTCCCGCCCTGCACACGACGGGGGTGGTGGGGCCGGCCGACCGCTGGATCGTGGCCGTCCTGACCCTGCACCCGGCCGGAACGCCGTACGCGGCGGCGGGCGAGGCGGTGACGGGGATCGCGCGGTCACTGGGGGTGGCGTGAGGCCCCTCCCGCCGTAGGAGGGACCGGCGACCGGCAACCGGCCGCCCGACACCGACCCCGGGCGGCGGGCACCGAATCGGCCGCCCGGCACCGACCCGGACGGCGGGTGGCGACGGTCGGACCGCAGGCCGTGCCCGGTGGAGCTGCCGCAGGGGCCCGTGGCGCGTTCCGGGCCCCTGCGGCCCCGGGCCGACGGGCGCGCGGCACGCGGCGGGGCGGCGCGAGCCGTCTCGGACGACCGCTCCCCGTACCCGGCCGGAGCGCCGGCCCGACACCCGCACCGCCATCCGGGCCCGTGGCCGAGCCGCCCTCCTACCGGGACGACTCCGCCAGAGCCATCTCGATCATGGCGCGGACCGGATCGTGCCCGGCGTCGGCGGAGTCCGCGTGGTCTTCCTCGGCGGCGGCCGCGGCGCTGCGGGGGAACAGGGCCTCCTCGTACCGGGCGAGCGCGGCCTCGACGTCGCCGGGGTGTGCGGCGAGAGCCGTGCCGAGTTCGGCGCCGTCGAGCATGGCCAGGTTGGCGCCTTCGCCGTTCGGGGCCGCGAGGTGGGCGGCGTCGCCGAGCAGCGTCACCCCCGGTACGCGGTCCCACCGGTGGTCGACCGGCAGCGCGTAGAGCGGGCGCAGGACCGGCGGGACGTCGCCGTCGGTGATCAGGGCGGTGAGCTCCGGCGCCCACCCCGCGAACTCGCGCGCGATCCGTGCGGTGGCCGCGGCGGTGTCGCCGAAGTCGACGGCGTCGAACCAGTCCCGCGGTTCCGCCAGTCCCACGTAGGCGTGCAGCGTGTCGCCCTTCTCCCGGTGGGCGAAGATCTCCCTGCCCGGCCTCAGGGCCATCATCGCCCCGTTGCCGACCGCCTTCGCGGCGGCGGGGTGCCGGGTGTCGGAATCGAACAGGTAGGTTTCGACGACCGACTTGCCGGTGTACTCGGGCGTGGCGGCGGAGAGCAGCGGGCGGACCCGGGACCACGCGCCGTCCGCGCCGACGAGCAGGCTGGTGACGACGGTGCCGCCGTCGGCGAACGTCACCTCGTGCCGGCCCTCGCCGAGGGCACGGACGCCGGTGACCTTGTGTCCCCACCGGATGGTGCCGGCCGGAAGCGAGTCGAGCAGGATCCGCCGCAGGTCGCCGCGCTGGACCTCGGGGCGGCCTCCCGTGCCGTCGTCGGCCTTGTCGAACAGCACGGTCCCGTTCGGGTCGAGGAGACGCATCGCCTGGCGGCCCTCGAGGACGATGCCGCGGAACTCGTCCATCAAGCCGGCCGCTTCGAGGGCCAGTTGTCCGTTGTAGTCATGGATGTCGAGCATCCCGCCCTGTGAGCGCGCGGTCGGAGAGGATTCCGCTTCGTAGACCGTGACCGGTATGCCGTGCAGATGCAGGACGCGGGCGAGCGTGAGGCCGCCGAGTCCGGCGCCGATGATCGTGACGTCAGTGGTCATGGGGATTCGTCCTTCGTGCTCGTGGAACGTGGGGAGGGCCGGTCGGACCCCCGGCGGGCCGCTCCGGAGGCGCCGTGGCGGTCCGGTCGGGATGCCGCGATGCCGGGGCGCCGCGGTGCCGGGGTGGTCGGGCGGCCGGTGACCGATGCGGTCCGATCGGTCGGCGCGACCGATGCCAATCTCCCGCCGCCCGATGACAGATCACCGACAGACCGCCGACAGGCCACCCCCACCGCCGACAATCGGCCGACAGCGGCCTGTCCCGATCCGAATGCCCCGGGGGCCGGGCTGCGCTTAAACGCGGCCCGCCGAGAAAAGCGCTGTCCGAAAGGCGGTGCCGTGTCCGGTCAACGGTTGAAGCACCGTTGACGGGCGAGTGCACGGACCCAAAGATGTGACCCGCATCATTCGTGAGGTGTCGGCAAGGGAGGGAAGTCCGTGAGAATACGTCGAATGGCTCTCGCCGTGAGCGCGGTATCCGTTCTCGCTTTGAGCGGGGTCGTGGCGGCCGTTCCGGCGAACGCCGCCTACGGCGGCTGTCCGGACCAGTACTTCTGCACTTACGCCGGAAACAACGGGGAGGGCAGTCCGAACATGAAGCTCAAGGACACCAACCCGGACTGGCGAGCGTTCGGCGGCGTGGGGCGTGACGGCTCCGCCGTCAATCGGGGCACCTCGGGCCTGGGGGTCGCCGTTTACGACAAGTGGGGCAACTGGGACTACTGCGTCCCGTGGCACGGGCACGTTTCGAACGCCGGTCATGTCGGCGGGTCCAATTTCTGGACCAACACCTGCTGATCCGGCTCTGCGGCCCTGCCCCGGATGTGCCGCACATCCGGGGCAGGGCCTCGGCGGTCCGCGACCGGTGGAATGCCGGAAGCGGCAGCGCTTTATGGCCGGCGACCTCGGGTGGATCTTTTGGGAGGTGTGATGCCGACGGACGGCGGTGACGGGCGGGATCCGAACCCGAGCCCCGAGCCGAACCCGAACACCGAGCCGGACCCGCGCGCCCGGCGAAGGCGGAGGCAACTCCTGCCGCTTCTCGGTCTCGTGGCGGCTCTGTCCGGCAGTGCCGCCTGTGGTACCGACAGCCCCGACTCCACCGCGCACCACGACGTCTCACAGGCCCCGTCCATCAAGGGCGCTCCGACGGACCGGCAGCGGGAGTCCGTCAGGCTGGCCGAGCAGATCCTGGTGCGGGACTGCATGGAGAAGGCCGGTTTCCGCTACCGGATCTTCGGAACCGACGACGGCCGTCCGCCGCCCGTCGTGACAGCCCCTTTCGGCCAGACGGAGGCCAAGGCGCGGGAAAAGGGTTTCGGAGGACCGGCGGTCCTCGCCGGGGGCGCCGCGAAGGACGACCTCAACACCCGCTATGTGAAGTCCCTGCCGGCCCGGCGGCAGGCGGAATACCGCACCGCTTTGGAGGGGAGCGAATCCGACGGTGTGGAGCGGGAGCGACTGGCCGGTGGCGCGGAATGGAGTGTCGCCCGCGGAGGCTGCAAGTCGTCCGCCGACGACCGCCTCTACGGGAGTGTCAAGAGGTATGTGCACTACATGGCCTTCTCGGGCAATGTCATGGAGGCGGCTGCGAAGGAAGCCGAACGTGACCCTTCCTACGGGAAAGCCCGGGAAGAGTGGCGGCGTTGCATCGCCGCGAAAGGGCACCGGGCGGAAAGCCCCACCGATCTGATGCGCCAGGCGCTCGACCGGTACAGGGACGCGAAAAGCGACCGGGACGCGGTACGGTCCCACGAAATCGCGTCCGCCGTCGACCAGGCCGTGTGCAACCGGGGAAGCGGCCTGACCGAGGCGTACGACCGGGCGAAGCAGCGCGGCATCGACCGGCTGGTCGAACTCAATCACGAGGGATACCAGTCGTTCGTGAAGACCGGCAGGGAGGCGACGGAGCGCGCCGAGCGCATACTGCGCGCCACCAAGTGAGGAATGACGGTACGAAGGGTGACGGTACGAAAGGCCGGGCATCGGCACGGGCCCGCGCGGCAGGCGCCGAGTCTGCCAAGGGCCGGCCGTGATTGTCGACCGTCGGCCCTGACTCCTCGGACCTGGTGCCGGCATCCCGAGAAGGCAGCGGGGGCAAACAAGCTGTCCTGCTCGCCGTGACGGCGGGCCGGCGGCCCGCCGCACCGCCGCCGCGCGGTCCTGAAAGCTCACGCCGTCCGGTGGGCCCTCGTCTCGGCCTGCGGCCGCGCGCCGCTCCTCCCGCACCGGTTCCGGTCGCCGGGGCCTCCGGCGGGGTCATCGGATGGCAGCCAGCATCAGGTGGCGGTCATCAGGCGGCGGTCATCAGGTGGCGGTCATCGGGCGGCGGCGAGCCCGTCGAGGAGCCGGCCGAGCTGCGCCGGCGCCTGGAGGTGGGCCAGGTGCCCCTGGCCGGGGAGTAGGTGGACGCCGGCCCGAGGGGCGAGCTTCCGGACGTGGTCGAACGACGTCCCGTAGGGGGCCTGCCCGTGGTTGTGCTCGCCGACGATCAGGTCGACGCGGGCGGCTCGTCCCGCCACCCCGTCGACCGGTGGCGCCGCGTTCAGCGCGGCGAGTTCGGCGTACGCCGGCCTGCTCAAGAGGCACAGTGCCGCCCATGTCCGACGGTCCGCCCGCAGGGCCTCGACCTGGGCCGGGTCGAGGCCGGCTATCCGCCGGTTCACCGTCTCGACGGTGGCGTCCCAGTCCGCCGCCTCCTCGGCGGCCTTCAGGTCCGGCAGCGCGTGAACGCCGAAGGGGCGTATCACCGGTTCGTAGGCGATCACGTGGGGGAGCGGTCGCTCGTCGGCGGCGAGCAGGGCGATCAACCCGCCGTAGCTCCATCCGAACAACGCCTCGACGCCGGGGAGTTCGTCGAGGACCACGCCGAGGTCCTCGATCTCCGCCCGCAGCGAGTACGTGCTCGTCAACGGGCCCGAAGGGGCGCGGCCCCGCCGGTTGACGACCGTCACCGACGGCCAGGCGCCGACGGCGGCGGCCACGTGGCGCCACGCGTGCGCGTCACTGAACGCGCCGGGGACGACGACGAGTCCCGGAGCGTCCGGGTCTCCATGGATGTCGACGGTCACCCAACTGTCACCGTCGCCGACTGTCAGCCTTTTCTGGATCGTTTGCTCCATAAGGTGATTATGGAGCACGCGCTCTACAATGCAAGAGTGACCACCCGACCGACCCGCGGCCGGCCCCGGGCCTTCGACCGCGACCGCGCACTTCTCGACGCCGCCCGCCTCTTCTGGCGGTCCGGCTACTCGGGCACGTCCACCCGCGCCCTCACCGCGGCCCTCGGCCTCTCCACCTCCAGCCTCTACGCGGCCTTCGGCAGCAAGGCCGGGCTCTTCGAGGAAGCGGTGCGGACCTACGCCGAGCGCTACCGGGAGATCTACCGGCGGGCCGTGGCCGAGGACGACCTCCGGGCCGTCGTCGAGCACGTCCTCGTCGGCTCGGTCGACGAGTTCACCCAGCCCGACGACACCCACCCGGGCTGCCTGCTCAGCAGCGCCGCGATGACCGACAGCACGAGCACGCTCGACACCAGCGCCTACTACGCCGAACTGCACGACTGGAACGAGCGGACGCTCCGCGCGCGCGTCGAACGGGCCGTCCGGGAGGGGGAGATCGCCGCCGGCACCGACGCGGCGGCCCTGGCCGGCCTCGTGCAATCCATCGTCCACGGCCTGTCGGTACGGGCGCGCCTCGGTGCGGACCGCGAGGATCTGTTCGTGACGGCACGGCTCGCGTACGAGCTGATCCGCGGGCACCTCACGTCCCCGCCGGGCGCGTCCGCGGCCGGATGACGAGACAGGCCACAAGGAGTGTGCACACCGTGGACCACGAAAGCGTGAGCGCCACCCGGACCCTCGCCGCGCCCGCCGCGAGGGTGTTCGCGGTACTGGCCGACCCGACCGCCCATTCCGCGATCGACGGCACCGGCTGGGTGCGGGAAGCCGTCGACCGGGCGCCGCTGACCGAGGTGGGGCAGGTCTTCCGGGTGGACATGTACCACCCCGGCCATCCGGACGGCGACTACCGCGTGGCCAACAAGGTCCACGTCCTCGACCCGCCCCACGCCATCGGCTGGCTGACCGGCCAGGACAAGGGCGGCGGCCGACTGGAGTTCGGCGGCTGGTTCTGGCGCTACGACCTCACGCCGCTCGGCCCGTCCGCCACCGAGGTCACGCTCACCTACGACTGGTCGGCGGTTCCCCCGTCCATCCGGGAGTACCTGAGCTTCCCGCCGTTCGGCCCCTACCACCTCGCCGGTTCGCTGCGGCATCTGGACGGACTCGTCTGCGGTGGGTGAGGGGCCGGTTGGCGGCACTTCCCCGCGGTCCTGAAGTCGTCGTTGACCGTGACTGCGGGGGTGAACAGGCCTGAATACGGCGTCAATTGATGGTTGACGGCCGGGTGGCGTCAATCTACGGTTGACGCATGAGTCCACTCGACATCAGTCTCGCCGACCTGATCGCACGGCTCGACGAGGAACTTCCCGAGGCCGGTGAACTGGCCCGTATCAGTGAGGCGCGGCTGCGTGCGCAGACGCTGTCCGACCTCGGTGATCAGCTCATCGACCACTACGTCGGCGAGGCCAAGCGCAACGGCGCGTCGTGGACGGAGATCGGCGACGCCATCGGAGTGTCCAAACAGGCCGCCCAACAGCGCCACTCACCCACCCCGTTCGAGCGGTTCACCCAGTCGAACCGACACGGCATCGTGCTGGCGCAGGAGGCCGCCCGCACGCACAAGCACGACTTCATCGGCACGGAACACCTGTTGCTCGGCCTGCTCGGCGAGCCGAGGGGGCTGGCACACGGAATGCTGGTGGCCAAGGCCGGGTCCGAGCAGCGGGTCCGTGACGTGATCACGGCGGTGCTGCCGCCGGCCGGGGTGAAGGCGCCACGGGGGCACATCGCGTTCCGGCCGGAGAGCAAGGAGGCCATCGAGCAGGCGCGCCGCGCGTCGGACGACCTGGGGCACGACCGGGTCGGCACGGAACACCTGCTGCTGGGCCTGATCCGCGTCGAGGAGAGCCCGGCCGCGCGGGTACTGCGTGACCTCGGGTTCACACCGGAGGAGCTGCGCGAGACGGTCAGGACCGAGGCCGCCCGACGGCTCGGCACGCACGACGAGCCGTAACGAGGAGGACTTCCCGGCGGGACGGGGGTGGCGCGCGGGCACCGCCCCCGCACTCGCCTTCCCCCGGAGCGACCTGCCGGCGGTCAAGGCCGGGCAGGTCGTCCCGTGGGACAACGAGGCGCAGTTCTCCCACGCGGGCTACGCCCCGCTGATGGAACGGCTCGCCCGAGGCGTCGGACAAGGGGAGGAGGGTCGGCTGAGCCGGTCCCCACCGCCACCCGGGCGGCCCCGGCGATCGGCCTCCGCGACCGGCCGCCGCGTCGTCAGACGCCCAGCACCCCGTCCAGGATGTGCCGGACGCCGCGTTCGTAGGTGTAGCGCGCCTCCAGGTCCCGTGAGTCCTCGGTGTAGGAGGTGACGTGCGGGTACTGGGCCGCGGTCTCCCGGGCGGCGGTGGTCTCGGGGTAGTGGCGGCCCGTGCCGTCGTCGTCGCGGACGAGGCGCGGCGGGGTGGCGAGGGCCCGGCCCGCGGTGTAGTACCAGATGGTCTGGTGCGCCCAGAACGCCTCCTCGCGGTCGAGTCCGCAGGCGGTGAGGGCCTTGAGGATCTCCTCGGTCATCCAGACCGCCGATATGCCGACGAGTTCGCCGCGCGCCACGATCGGCACCACCCACGGGTGCTCGGCGAACGCCTGGTGCATCAGGCCGCAGACGACCACCAGCCGGTCCTTCGGGTCCTCGGGCAGCGGGGGGCGGGGGAGGGTGCGGGCGACGTGCTCCAGGACGAGCGCGAGCAGTTCGTCCTTGTCCCGCACGTGGTGGTAGACGGCCATGGCGGTGCTGCCCAGCGCCGCCGCCAGCCGACGCATCGTCAGGTGTTCGGCGCCCTCCTTGAGGATGATCTCGTAAGCCGCCGCCACGATGTGCTCGCGGGAGAGCCGGGCCGGCCGGCCCCGCCTGCCGCCGCTGGAAGTGCTGTTGCCGGCCAGTGTTCCGCCCTCTTTCCGCGCCCGTGTTCCGTGCTCGTGTTCCGTGCTCGTGTTCCGTGCCGGTGTTCCGTGCCGGTGTTCTGTGCTCGCTCGTGCCGGCGGCGGTGGCCCGATGGTTCCCGCTACCGCCTGCGAGACCTTGAGCCTAGCGTTTTTATACATGTAAGGTAACCGCCTGTTCGAAGACTTGAGAGTTCGAGGAGCACGACCCACGGAAACGAGGTGCCGCCGATGAGGCGAGCCGAGGGGAGCACGCCCGAGCGGCTCCCGCGCGCCCGGATCGATACCTGCCTGGCCCCGCTGCTGGGGGCCACCCCGCTCACCCCCCGCATGCTGCGGCTTCACCTCGGCGGCGAGGCCCTGCGCGGCTTCGCGGCCGGCCGTGCCGCCGCCGAGCGGATCAAACTGTTCTTCCCCGCGCCGGGCGAACGGGCGCCGGCCCTGCCGGAGATCGGCCCCGCCGGCATGCGCTACCCCGAGGGCGCCACCGTCCCGCACGCCAGGACGTACACGGTGCGCTCCTTCGACCCGGCCGTCCTGCGACTCGACGTCGACTTCGTCGTCCACGGCGACGGCCGCGCCGTCGACTGGGCCCTCCGGGCCCGCCCCGGCGACCTGCTCGGCATCGCCGGGCCGACGGGCGGCCGGACCCCCGACCCCACCGCCGACGTCCATCTGTTCGCCGGCGACGAGACCGCCCTGCCGGCCATCGCCACCCTGCTGGAGCGCGTCCCGGCCGGCGGCCGGGCCCTGGTGATCGCCGAAGTGGCGGACGCGGCGGAGGAGCGGTACCTGACGGCGCCCGCCGGCACGGAGATCCGCTGGGTGCACCGCGGTCCCGACGGGTGGCGCGCGCCGACACCGCTGGAGCACGCGGTCCGCGAACTGGCCTGGCCCGAGGGGGTGGTCCACGCCTGGGTCGCCGGGGAGGCGAGCGCCGTCCGCGCCGTCCGGCGGCACCTGCTGCGGGAGCGCGGGCTGGACCGGAGGGCCCTCGACGCCTCCGGTTACTGGCGGCACGGCATGACGGTCGAGCAATGGGTCGCCACCGAGGGTGACGACGTGAACGCGGACGACCGGGCGGACAGCCGGGACGGAACCGGCGGGCCCGGCGGACCCGGCGGCTCTGCCGACTCTGCCGGCTCTGACGGTCCTGACGGTGCGACAGACACGGCAGGTGGCCCGGCCGCCCCGGCCTTCCAGGGCGACGGAAGCTCCGGCGAAGCCGCCCCCCAGACCGTCCGGCCGGGCGTCTGACAGGAGAGTGACGTGCGGGACGACGACATGCCGGCCGTGACCGGGAAGAACGGCATCCGGTACGGCTGGGTGCTGGCGGTGGTGGTGGCCGTCCAGTTCATGGTGACGCTGGACGCCTCCGTGGTGAACGTGGCCCTGGCGGCCATGCGCGAGGACCTGGGCTTCACCGAGTCCGGGCTGCTGTGGGTGGTGAACGCCTACACCCTCGCCTTCGGCGGGTGTCTGCTGCTCGGCGGCCGGATCGCCGACCTCTACGGGCGCCGGCTGGTCCTCTGGTGGGGGCTCGGACTGTTCGGCGCGGCGAGCCTTGCCGGCGGGATCGCCCAGACGCCGGGCCAACTGGTCGCCGCCCGCGCGGTGCAGGGGCTGGGGGCGGCCGTGCTGGCCCCCGCGGCCCTGACGATCGTCACCACCTGCTTCCCGGAAGGGGCGGCGCGCGGACGGGCGCTGGGCTGGTGGAGCGCGGCCGGTTCGGCGGGCGGCGCGGCCGGGGTGCTCATCGGCGGGGTGCTCACCGAGTACTTGGACTGGCGCTGGGTGCTGCTGATCAACGTGCCGGTCGTGGTGCCGGCCGCCGCGGCCGGACGCATGGTCCCCGACGGCCGGCCCGAGCGCCGCGGCCGGCTCGACGTGGGCGGCGCACTGCTCGCCACCACCGGCCTGGCCGCCCTGGTGTACGGGGTGGGGCGCACCGGCGACCACCCGCTGTCCTCCCCGTTGATGCTCGGCCTGCTCGGCGCCGCCGTCGTGCTGCTGGGCGGCTTCGTCGGGTACGAGTCCCGGGCCGCCCGCAACCCGCTGGTGCGGCTCGGGCTGTTCGCGAGCCGGACGGTCGGCGGGGCGAACGTGACGATGCTGCTGCTGGCTGCCGGCCAGTTCGCGAGCTTCTACTTCGTTTCGCTCTACCTCCAGCGGGTCCTGGACTACAGCCCCGCCGTCGCGGGCCTGGCGTTCATCCCCTTCTGCCTCGGCTTCGTCACCAGTGCCCTGCTCACCGGGCGGATCTCCGCCAGGACCGGCCCCCGGGTGCCCGCGGCGGCCGGCGCGCTGGTCGGGGCGCTGGGACTGTTCTGGTTCAGCCGCATCGGCGCCGACGGCGGTTTCCTCACCGATGTCCTGGGCCCGTCGCTGGTCACCAGCATGGGCATCGGCGCGTGCGTGGTCCCGCTGGCCGCCGCCGCGACCGCGGGCGTACCCGCGGCCGACGCGGGAATGGCCTCCGGCATCCTCAACAGCGCCCAACAGGTGGGCGGTTCCCTGGGCCTGGCCGTCACCGTGAGCGTGGCGACGAGCCGGACGGCGACACTGACCGGCCGCGGCGACGCACCGCCGGTCGCACTGAACGGCGGCTACGGTCTCGCCCTGCTGGCGGGCGCGGGACTGCTGGCGCTGGCGGCGCTGCTGACGGCCGCCCTGCCGGGCCGGGCACGGCGGGGTGCGGAGGCACCGGCGGAAGCGGACCTGCCGGCGGAGCCGGCGCGGAGGCGGGTGTCTTGAGGGCGGGGCTCTGAGACCGGTGTCCCGAGACCGGTGCCGCTGGGGGCGGCTTGCTGAGGGCGGGGCCGGGGGCCGTTGGGGGGCGGCCTCAAGGAGCGATGCCGGGCTGGCGCGGCGGGGTGGGGTGGGGGCGTCGGCGGCGGGATCGGATCTGTCGGCGGAGCCGGCGCGGAAGCGGGTGTCTTGGGGCCGGTGTCCTGAGACCGGTGCCCTAAGACCGGTGTCCTGATACCGGTGCCCGGAGGCCGATGTCCTGAGGCCGGGGCCGGGGCATGGCGAGGCGGGCATCAGAGATCAAGGGGTGGGCGGCGGGAAGGGCCGTAGAGCGGCGGGGAGGGGCGAGGGGGCGGCGTCCGCGCATCTCCGCTCCGGCCTTTCGGCCGGCCGGACCCCGGCGGGTCCACCCGCCGATCCCGTCCGCGCCACCGACCGCGACGGCGGCGGCCGAGTACCCGCGGCCTGCTTTCAGCCGGCTGGCCGGGCCGGCCGGGGCGTCGGCCCGGCCGCGCCGCGCACGGAAGGACGGCGGCGCCGCCCGCCGCGCCGTGAAGCCCCCGCCTCGCCGCTGGCCGCTTCCCGCCCCTCCGACGCGCCCGCCGGGCGGGTGTGGTTGGCAGGCCACCGGCGGGTGCGCATACTCGTAGGGCCCTGCCCGACGGCGCGTCCGGTGCCCGTACGGCCGCCCGCCCGTCGGCACCTTCGGTGGGGAGGGAGTCGGTTGGCGTGACGGAGGAGACACTCCTCGTCCTGGGCTGTACCGCCCTGACGCCGTGGGCCCGCGATCAGTTGCGGCGGCTGTGCGAGCAGGCCGGACGCCGCGGGCTCGCCCTGACCGGCGCCGACACCCCCGCCAACCTGCGGACGGCGACACCGGACGAGCTCGCCCGCTACGACACGGTACTGCCGCTCGACGTCCACGACGCCGACGCCTGCCGCGCCTGGGCCGCCGGCCTACGCGCCGGCCCGGGCGCTCGCCACCCCGCCGCCCCGGCCGTCTCCGCCGTGGTCACCATCCGCGAACTGTCCGTCCTCCCCGCCGCCGTGATCGCCCGCGAGCTGGGCATCGCGGGGAACGACCCGGAGGCCGTGCGCCGGGTCCGCAACAAGGATCTGTGCCGGGACCGGCTGCGCGCGGCGGGCTTCGCGCAGCCCCGGACCGCCCTCTGCGCCGGTCCGGCCGACGCCGAGCGGTTCCTGCGGGCGAACGGGCCGGGCCCGTGGGTGGTGAAGCCGCGCGACGGCCTGGCCGGCATCGGCGTCTCCCTGATCGACCGGCCGGACCAACTGCCGCGAGCGATCGCGGCGTTCGGGTCACCGCCCGCGGCCATGGGGGCGCTGCCCACGTCCGCCGGTTTCCTGGTGGAGACCTTCGTGGAGGGCGACGAGTACTCCGCCGAGGGCGTCCTCGTCGGCGGCGTCCCCCGGATCCTGGCGCTCACCCGCAAGGGGACCGGCGAGGGGTTCGTGGAGACCAGCCAGCGGGTGCCCTCCGGACTGGACGAGGCGACGGCCGGGGAGGCCGCCGACGCGGTCGCCCGCGCGCTCACGGCCGTCGGGGTCACCCGGGGCGTCTTCCACGTCGAGTTCTGGGTGACCCCCGACGGCGTCGTCCTCGGGGAGCTGCACGACCGCGGCGGCGGCGACTACATCCACGCCCTCGTCGAACACACCCGGCCCGGGCTGGAGTTGTACGGCACCCTCGTCGACGATCTGCTCGGCCGCGCCCCGGCCCCCGTGCCCGGGGCGTCGGGCGCGGCACGCGCCGAGTTCCCGCTCGCGTCGCCCGGCAAGCTGCGCGCCGTCCACGGCTGGGACGACGTCCGCCGTCATCCGGCCGTGCTCGCGGCCCACCTCCGGGTCGCGCCCGGGGACGTCATCGGGCCCGCCCGGGACTCCTACTCCCGGCCGGCGGTCTTCGTCGCCGCAGCCCCGGACGCGGACGCCCTGGACACCCTGGTGGCCGGGCTGGCGGCGGGGATCACCTTCGAGACCGAGCCGGCGGGCACCGCCGTGTGAGAGGCAGCGATGGACCCTCTGCTGAGCAACCTGCTCTACGACCACCCGGAGCTGTACGAGGGGTTGTACCCGGGGACGGAGAAGGACATCCCCCGGTTCTGCGAACGGCTGTTCGCCGAGCACGCCGACCGCACCGACCGGGTCCCCGGCGGCATCCGGACGCTGCTCGACGCCGGCTGCGGTACCGGCCGGCACGTCGCCTACTTCACCGAGGCGGGGGTGGACTGCGTCGGCTTCGACTGCCAGGAGGGCATGCTCGCCTTCGCCCGCGACCGGCGTCCCGGCCCGGATTACCGCACCGGCGACATGCGGAACCTGCGGCTGGGCCGGACCTTCGACGCCGTCACCTGCTTCGGCTGGGCCCTGTCCAATCTGCACGCCAACGACGACGTCTCCCGCGCGGTGGAGACTTTCGCCGCCCACTCCCGGCCCGGCACACTGCTCTTCCTGCACGTACCCAACCCGCTCGCCGACCCCATCGACGCCGCGTTCCCGCGTCACTTCAGCCTCACCACCCCCACCGTCACCGCCACCGCCGAGGCCGCATACACCCTCGACCGCCGCCGCCAACTCCTCACCCGCAGACGGCTGTGGCGCGTCGCCGACCGCGAGCCGGTGACGGATCACGTCCGCTTCCGGCTGCTGTACCCGATGGAGCTGGAGCACCACCTGACGCGGCACGGCTTCCGGGTCCTCGGGATGTACGACCACACGGAAACCACCGATGGCGACCTGTCCGGCCCCGCCCTGTTCACCCTGGCCCGCTTCACGGGCGCCTGACGTCCGCCGGCACGGCTCGGCGAGACGCGCGGGAGGCGTGGCGCGCGGCCGTACCGCGGCCCCGGTGGCGTTTCCCCGCCTCTCCCGGCCCCTCCGGACTGCCGGGGCCGCTTGCGGGGCAACCGCTGTCGCGAACCACACGGCCTTGACGGACCAGGGGGATACTGCTCTTTCAAGAGTTCCGGCAGGCGCGTTCGAGTGAATTTGGGGCGCGCGTGACGGGAGTTGTGCGCCCTTGCGCCCCCTGCGGGTCAGTGATCCCCGCCCGTGACCGTGGCACACGCCGGTATGAATTGTTGACGTGCCCCGAGCAAGACGCACAACGGGGGGAAACGGGAAGGGTGGGACGGAATCCGTGACGCGAGTTCTCCTGGTGCACGACACTTCTCTGCTGCGCACCGCCCTCATGGAACTGATCGGAAGAGAGCCGGAGTTCGAGGTGCACGCCGCACCGTGGCGCCGGGCGGTGGTCACCGCGCGGACGGTGCGGCCGCGGGTCTGCGTCGTCGACATGGACAGCCCCCACGCGACCGGAGCGGGCCTGCGGGAGCTGTCGGGCGGGTGTGGCGAGAGGGACGCGCGTCCGGCCCTGCTCGCGCTGGCGAGCGCGGAGCGGCCGGGGCCCCTGCGCCGGGCGTACGAGGAGCGGGCCTTGGGGTACCTGAGCAAAAACGCTTCGCCCGACCGGCTGGTCGAGGGCATCAGACACGTCGCCAAGGGGGAGCGCTACATCGACGAATCCCTCGGCTTCGGCTTCCTGGAGGCCTCCGAGATCCCGCTCACCCGCCGTGAGCTCACCGTCCTGTCACTCGCCGCCGAGGGCGCCGGGGTCGGGGAGATCGCCCGCAGCCTGCACCTGTCGAACGGGACCGTGCGCAACTACATGTCAGCGATCACGCGGAAGACCGGCGCCCGCAACCGGGTGGACGCCATAAGAGTCGCCCAGGGAGCCGGCTGGGTGTGACGGGCCGGCCGGGGCGCCCGGGCAGTCCGGGCCGTCCGGCCGGGCGTCCGCCATCAGGTCGCGGTACAGCGGGGACACGCGGAGCAGCTCCGCGTGGTCCCCGCACACCGTGTGGGGACCGTCCATGACCAGGATCCGGTCCGCGCGCAGCGCCGACGCGGCGCGGTGCGCGACGACGACCAGCGTGCCGCCCGGCCGGCGGGCGAACGCGTCCTCGGCGCGGGCCTCGGCGGCCGGGTCGAGGTGGCAGGTCGCCTCGTCCAGCAGGGCCAGGGGCGCCGGCGACAGACAGGCCCGGGCCAGCGCGATCCACTGGCGCTCGCCCGCGGAGAGACCCGCGGGCGCCACCGATGCCCCGAACCCGCCGATCCGCTCGACGAGTTCCGTCATGCCGACGGCGTGCGTCGCCGCCCACAGCTCGTCCTCGGGGACCGGTTCCGGCCGCAGATAGCCGAGGTTCTCCGCCAGCGTGCCCGAGAACACGTACGCCTCCTGCGGGATCAGCACCCGTCCGGCCCGCGCCGCCGCGTCCCGGGCGGGCAGCCCCCCGACGGTGACGTCACCGCACCCGGGCACCAGCAGCCCGGCCGCCAGCCCGGTGAGGGTCGACTTCCCGATCCCGCTCGGCCCGACGACGGCGAGCCGGGCCCCCGGCGGGACGCTCAGGTCGAGCGACCGGACGACGGGGGCGGCGTGCGGGCCGTAGGCGAAGGTGACGCCGCGGAACTCCAGCGCCGGGGCGGCGGGACCCGGCCCGAACCCGCGCGACGCGGCGGTCGCCGTCGCCTCGGGGCGGCCTGCCCGGGGCGCGGGCGACGGACCGCGTGTGACCACCGGCTCCGCCGTGCCGTTCGGCGCTGTCGTGCCTGTCGTGCCTGTCGTGCCTGTCGTGCCTGTCGCGCTCGTCGCGGGTGTGTCCGAGGTCGCGGCGGACGAGGGGCGGCGTACGGCGCCACGGGCCGTTCGCGCCGTCCGGCCGGTGGCGGCGGCCGGGTCCGGAGCGGACGTCCCCCGGGGATCGCCCGCTTCCGGAGCGCGGGGGCGGCCGGTGTCGTCCGCCGCTCCCGCCGTCAACCGCCGTATGACCACCGCGAGCCGGGCTCCGCTCGCGCCCAGGCCGTGGACGAGGTCCTGGACCGCCGGGAGGAGGGACTGGGTCACGTACGCCAGCGCCCCGACGAAGGCGCCGGGGGTGACGCCGCGGCCCAGGAGCCAGGGGGCCAGGACGAGCAGCAGCACGATCGGAAGGCGGCCCGCCAGGGCCAGGGCGGCGACCCGCACGAGCGACCAGCGGGCCAGGGCGCGGGCCGCGTCGCGTTCGGCGTCGACGAGCGCGCCGGTCGCGGCGGCGACACGCCGTTCCGCGCCGCCCGCCGTGATGTCGCGCAGCCCGCGCGCCACTTCGTCGAGGGAGCGCGCGAGGGCCTCGTCGGCGATCAGGACGGCCTCCTGGCGGCGGGCGAGGACCCGTAGCGTCACCAGGAACAACAACAGCCCCAGCAGCAACGGCGGCACCACGGCGAGGAGGAGGGCGGGCGCCAGGGCGCACAGCCCGGCCAGCGCGCCGGCGGCCGTGAAGACGAAGGAGCGGGAGACCATCACCAGCCCGGCGAACGTGTCGCGGGCGATCTCCACCTGGTGGGTGAGACGGGAGACCGCCGCGCCGTCGCCGTCCACCAGCGCCCGGGCGACCACGCGCCGGACGAGGCCGTCACGCAACGGCTCGACCAGGTCCGCCGTGGCGCGGTAGGTGCGCCCGGTGCCGTACGCCCCGGCGAGGACGGCGAGCGCCGCCAGGCCGAGCCAGCCCAGGCCGGTGGCCGCCCGGCCGGCGAGGAAACCGCCGTCCAGGGCCCGGGCCAGCGCGTAGCCCAGCGCGAAGGTGTGCCCGGCCTCCAGCACCGACCAGCCGGCGAGCCGGGCCAGGGCGCCCCGCCGGGCGGCGAGGAAGCGCAGCCCCCGCCGGGCGGTGGACGGTGTCCGGCCCGGCTCAGGCACCGAACACCGCCCGGTACTCGGGCAGCCGCCACAGCTCCGCGTGCGGCCCGGCCGCCCGCACCCGGCCGTCGTCCAGCCAGACGACGCGGTCCGCGCGGGCGGCCGTCGACGCGCGGTGGGCGACGATCAGCCGGGTACGGGCGGCGACGTCGTGCAACAGCGCCCGGCCGACCTCGCGTTCGGTGGGGGAGTCCAGGCTGGACGTGGCGTCGTCCAGCACGAGGACGCGTTCCGCGTGCGCGAACGCCCGTGCCAGGCCCAGGCGTTGCGCCTCGCCGCCGGACAGGGGCGCCGCCGCGCACGGCGTCGCGTACCCCTCCGGCAGCCGGCGGACGAAACCGTCCGCGCACGCCGCCCGGGCGGCGGCGGTCACCGCCTCGTGCCCCGGGTCGACCGCGCCGAACGCGATCGTGCCGCCGATCGTGCCGCCGAGGAGGGCGGGCCGCTCGAAGGCGTAGCCGACGGAGTGCCGCAGCGCGTCGTGGCTCAGCTCCGGCAGCGGGACGCCGTCCAGCGCGACCGTTCCCGCGTCCGGGTCGGCGAGCCGCCCGGCGAGCGCCGCCAGCACCGACTTGCCGGTGCCGGACCGGCCCACGACGGCCACCGAGGTGCCGCCCCGGACGGTGAGGTCCACGTCGCGCAGGACGGTCCGGTCGCCGCGCACCGCGGTGACGCCGCGCAGTTCCAGGGTGCCGTCGCCGGGCGGCGCCGGCCGGGACCCGTACGCGGGAGCCGGGACGGCGAGCACCTCGGCCAGCCGGCCCGCGGCGGCCCGGGCCCGCACCAGGCCGCCCAACTGGCCGACGAGCATGCCCACTCCGGTGGCGAGCACCGCGTACCGGGAGGCCGCCAGGACGTCGCCCACGCTGATCCGCCCCTGCGACAGCCGCAGCCCGGCGACGGCCAGGACTGCGATCTGGAGCAGCGGTACGAGGGTGACGGCACGGGCGGCGGCCCGGCCCTGGACCCGCCAGACCCGGTGCCCCTGCCGCGACAGGCCGCCCAACGGCCGCAGAATCCGGGCGCGTTCGCGGTCCGCCGTGCCCGCGGCGGCGATGGTCCTGGCCCCCGTCAGGGCCTCGGCCAGCCGTCCCGCGATGTCGCCCTGAAGCCGCTGGTAGCGGGCGGAGCAGTCGGTGGAGGCGCGGGCGAACGCGCGGAGAAGGAGAACGAGCAGAGGCGCGCCCGCCAGGAACGCGGCGGCGAGCCAGGGATCGATGAGGGCGAGGGCGACGACGCCGCCCAGCGGGCCGGCCACCGACGCGACGGCGGCGGCGAGGGCGCCCGGCGCGGCGCCCGCGTCGGCGGTGTTGCCGACGAGACGCGTCACCAGGTCGCCGGGTGGGGTGTCGGCGGTGGCGCGGGGGCCGGTGGCCAGGATGTGCCGCACGAGCTTGTGGCGGAGCCAGGCGGTGGAGCGGGCGGTGGTCGTGCCGGCCAGCAGGTCGGCGAGGGCGTCGAGGGCGGCGGGCGCGGCGAGCAGCGCGGCGCACAGGGCCACCCAGCGGGTGGCTCCGCCGTCGTGAGCCAGGAGCAGGTCCACGGCCCGGCCGAGGGCGGCGGGGAGGAGCAGGGCGGCTCCGGCCGAGGTGAGGCTGAGTGCGGTCAGGGCGGTGGCTCGGGCCGCGCTGTGGCGTGTGGTGGCCAGGAGGAGCCGGTTGCCGGGCGTCATGGGGTCACCGCCTTGGGATGGTCGGGTGGGGTGGGGTGCCCCGGTCCCTCCCCCAGAGGGGGGACCCCCATTTCACCGTTTCCTGGGGCTGCGCCCCAGACCCCGCCTTTCGCGGCTTCGCCGCTCGTCCTCAAGCGCCGGACGGGCTGGTTTCAGCCCGTCCGGCGCTTGAGGACAGCGCGCGCAGCGCGCTTCGGGGGTGCGGGGGCTCCGCCCCCGCAGGAAACGGTGGGGGCGGGACCGGGGCACCCCCATCGCTTACGGCCGGACCCCGGCCGGCCCCGTGGAGGGGACCGGCCGGGGTCTCAGACCCGTCGCGTCACAGACAGACGAGAACGCTCGCCGCGCTGACGCAGGAGAGCAGGCTCACGGTGCTCTGCCCGCCGCCACCGCCGTGCAGCTCGTCGGACTCCATGTTCTGCAGGTCGAGGAGTGCCATGATGATGTCCTTTCTCGGGGACTGTCGGTGCTGTGCTACGGCTCCGCCGAGCGGCGGTGCCGGGTTCAGGGGCCCGTGACCGGGCGGGGGCCCGGGAGGGGCGGGAGGAACGGCAGGTGGGCGGCCGGGCGGTCGCCGTGGGCGGCGGCCAGGGCCAGCAGGCAGCCGGCCGTTCCGGTGGCGAGGTCCATGGAGAGCCGCATCATCTGGTGGCCGGGGAAGGCGAGTTCGCCGCGGTAGCCCATGGCGTACCAGTCCAGCGCGTCGACTTGGGCGGCCACCTGCCCGGGCGTGACGCCCGGCGCGGTGGTGCGGGCGAGGTGCAGGATCATGCCGGCGCGGCCCTGGAACAGGCCGGGCTGGGCGTAGAAGCGGGACCGGGCCGCGGCGGTGATGCCGTCGCGGGCGGCGGCCAGAGCCGGGTCGTCGTCGCCCGCCGCCGCGAGGAAGTCGTCGAGCACCATGCCGATGCCCACGCTCCCGTCCCCGGCGTACGGCATGGTGCGCCAGCCCTCGTCGACCTCCAGCGTGCCGTTGGCCGTGGTGACGCACCGGGCCAGGTCCGCGCGGAGTGCCCGTCCGGCCAGGTCCAGCAGGTCGGGCGCGCCCGTCCGGTCGTACAGCCGGAGGAAGAGGAGGGCGGGTCCGGTCGCGCCGCGCAGCAGTCCGGCGCGGCGGCCGGCCGCCGGTCCGCCGGCGTCGCCGGGCTCGTCGGCCGTGAGGCGGTCGGCGAGGACCTGCGCGGCCCGGACGGCGTGGTCGCGCAGGGTGGTGTCGCCGGTGGCGGCGGCGAGGTGGTCGAAGAGGAGGCCGAGCCCGGCCAGGCCGCCGCGCAGGTCGGAGGAGAGCCGCCGCCAGTTCTCGCGCAGTACGGCCTCGGTGAGGTCGAGGGCGCGCCCGGTGTGGCCGAGCCGGTCGAGGACGAGGGCGGCGCCGGCGACACCGTCGTAGAGGCCGAGCGGGGTGCCGGGCGGCAGCGGGTCGGTGTGGTCGAGCAGCCACCGTTCGCCCTCCTCGTAGCGGGGCGCGCCCGCCTCTTCGAGGGCGTACAGCACCCCGGCCGCGCCGTGTGCGAGGCCGAGCCCGCCGCCGTCGCCGAACTGGGCGACGTCGCCCGGGAAGAGGCGGTCGTCCCGCTCGGGCGTGGCGGAGGCGAGGAGGGCGCGGACCATGGAGTCGCGGCTCGCCGGCCAGTCGCCGGGCCGGGGTGGCCGGGCCGTGGAGCGCGGGGCCGGGGAGCGCGGGGCCGCAACGGCCGCCGCGTCGCGGGTGATCTCCGCCACCGCCTCGTCCAGGAACTCCCTCGGTACCGGGAACTGCGAGGCGATCACCTCCGCCAGGTGTGCGGCGTGCCCCCGGTCGATGACGAAGAGGGTGGTGACCGGCAGGAACAGGGCCAGCCGTAGGCACGCCAGCGCGTACCGGTCGACGTCCCGGCCCCGGCGGTCCGGCGGGGCGAAGAAGCCGGGGTGGGCGACGACCTGCCGGCCGTGTTCGCTCGCCGGCGCGGCGGCCTCGAAGTCGATGAGGGTGACCGACCGTTCGTCGGGTGCCACCATGATGTTGAACATGTGCAGGTCGTTGAAGACCAGCCCGCGGGAGTGGACGGCCTCGACGGCCTCCTCCACCGCCCGGTGGATCCGCAGCGCCCAGGTGGTGTACGCGGCGGTGGCGGCCGGGTCGGGTTCGGCGGTGAGCAGGGGATGGCGTTCGGCGAAGAAGGAGTTGAGCGGTCTGCCCTCGACGAAGTCCATCACCAGGAAGCTGTGCTCGCCGAGGGTGAACCAGTCGCGCAGTCCGGGCGCGGCGTCCAGGCCGGCGAGCCGGTCCAGCGCGTCGCGCTCGCGCTCCAGCCGGGTGACGGCGTCCGCCCCGTCGGCCGCGAGTCCGGCGTGCGGCCTGCCCTCCTTGAGGACGACCTGCCGCCCGTCGCGGGTGTCGGTGCCCCGGTAGACGCCGCCGCCGTTGGAGAAATGGAGCGCCTTCTCGATGCGGTACGGCAGGTCGGCCACCGTGGTCGCGTTGCGCGCCGCGAGGTGGGGTGCGAGGAACGCCGGGAGGGTCACCCAGGACGGCACCCGGAACGCCGGGTCCCGGGAGTCGGGGACGAGCCGGCCCGTACCGTCCTCGATCGCCGGGACGAGCGTGCCGCGCTCGTCGACGCAGAAGCGGCGGGCGAACGCGCCGTACCGGACGTAGAGCGGCCCCTCGTTCCAGCGGAGGTCGGTGAGGACGTACGGACCCGGCCGGCCGCCGAGGAGCGCGTCCAGCTCCTCCAGCGTCGTGCGCAGTTGCTCCTCGTCCGCCGGGTAGACGGTGACGAACTTGCCGCTGTGGTCGCGGCCGGCGTACTTGGTGTTGCGCAGATGCAGCAGGTGCGGCCCGGGCACGAACTTGAACGGGATGCCCCGGGGGACGCAGTAGTCCCAGACGTCGGCCGCCGTCTTGTCCGCCGTGCCGGCGGTCGCGGAGACGTGGATCTTCCAGCCCTGGAGCGGCTGTCCGGGGAGCGGGCCGCCGTCCGGGCCGGCCGGGAAGAGGTTCAGCCAGTCGCCGTTGCGGGCGGTGGCCCAGTTGTCCGGCACCGGCCGCCGGGCGGTCTCGAACAGACCGTCCTCGGTGGTGGTCCCGGCGAGGACGGGCAGGCGGTCCGGGGTCTCGTAGAAGTGCCGGTCGGCCAGGCAGTAGACCTCGTACCGCTTGTCCATGTGATCCCCCTCGGCTGTGATGCGTCGAGATTTCCACGCCGGGGGGAGCCGGACCAGTCACACGTGTCACCAACGGGCCGTGTGAAACGCATGGTTGGAGGGAGGCACTCCGGTGCCACTTCGGGGCACTTCGATGTCACTTTCGTGACGCTTCCGTGCGCTCGGATGCACTCCGGGGCACCGGAGTGTCACTCCAGGGCGACGGTGACGGTCTTGGGCCGCTGGTACTCGGCGAGGGCCAGCACGCTCAGGTCCGTGCCCTGACCGGACTGCCGGCGGCCGCCGTGCGGGAGTTCGGCCGTCTGCTCCAGATGGCAGTTGACCCACACCTCGCCCGCGTCCAGCGCGCCCGCCAGGCGCAGGACGGTGGGCACGGCCTCGCCCCACACGCTCGCCGCCAGCGCGTGTGGCATGCCGTTGGCGGCCCTGACCAGCGCGTCGGTGTCCGGCACCGCCTGGACGGTGAGCACCGGACCGAACACCTCCTCGCGCACGGCCGGATCGTCGTCCTGCACGTCGGCGAGGAGCGTGGCCGGCCGCCAGTAGCCGTCCCGCTCGTCCTCGGCGGGCGCGACGGGCCCCACGTGCCGGACGCCGGCCCGGCTCGCCGTCAGCAGGTTGTCGAACCGCTTGAGCTGCTCGGGGTTGTTCAGCGGGCCGAAGTCGGCCCCGGCCCGGCGGGCGCCGAGCGCCGCGGCCAGGCCGCCTACCGTCCGCTCGAGGCAGGAGTGCGGGGTGAGCACCCGGGCCGGGGCCGCGCAGGACTGGCCGGCGTTGTACACACAGGCGGCGGCGAGCCGCTCCCAGGTGTACGCGGGGGCGTCCGGCAGCACCAACGCCGGGCAGTTGCCGCCCAGTTCGAGACTCACCCGGCGTACTCCCGCGCGGGCCGCCACGTCCAGCCCGCCGGCCCGGCTGCCGGTGAACGCGATCGCGTCCACGCCCTCGTGCCCGACGAGCAGCCGGCCGGTCTCCCGGCCGCCGGGCACGGCGGTCAGCACCCCGGGACCCAGCTCCTCGTCCGCGTGCCGGGCGGCCAGCAGCGCGCTGTCCGGCGTCGTCTCCGCCGGCTTGACGACGACGGTGTTGCCGGCCGCCAGCGCCGGGGCGAACCGCCAGACCGCCATCAGCAGCGGGTAGTTCCACGGCACGACGGCCGCGACCACGCCCAGCGGCTCCCAGCGGACCCAGCTCTCCCGGCCCGGCAGCCGCCGGCCCCCGGCGGGTACAAGATCCGCGCGGGCCGCCCCGGCGTAGAACCGGACGAGGTCGGCGCACTGCGCCACCTCGGCGGCGGCCTCGGCGAACGGCTTGCCCGTGCCCGCCCGTTCGGCCGCCGCGTACTCCCCGGCCGCGTCCTCCAGCACCGCCGCGAACCGCAGCAGCCGGCGGGCCCGCTCCCGGGCGGTGAGCCCGGACCAGTCGGGGAGCGCCCGCCTCGCCGCGGCCACGGCGGTGGCGACGGACTCCGCCGTGCCTCGTCCGCCGCCGGGCGGGGCGGGGTGCGGGCGGGTGCGGCCGGTCCGGGGGTCGGTGAGCACTCGGTCTCCTCTCCGGCGGGCCATGCCGGCCCGTTGGGGGTGCCCCCTCTGGGGGAGTTCGAGGACAACCGCGCGAAGCGCGGTTTCGGGGGCGGGGGGGGAGCCCCCGCAAGAAACGGCGGATGGGGGTGCCCCCTCCGGGGGAGGGAGAGGGGGCACCCCCAACGGGTCAAGCCGCCACGATCGCGTCCGTGATCGCCGTCCACAGCTCGGCCCGCGCGTGCAGCGCCGTCCGGACCGCGTCCGCGCACCGCTTCCACTTCCCGGTGTCGTCGCCGCACAGATCGACGAGCATGTGCATCGCCATCGGCGTGTGCTCGTCCGCGTCGACCTCGATGTGCCGCTCCAGGTAGTCCTTGAACAGGGTCAGCCGGCCGTCGGCGTCCTCGATCCGCACCACCTGCTCGAACATCTCCGGGATCAGGTCCTCGCGCCCGAACGCGAACACCGCCGCCTGGCAGTGCACGGGCGCCGTCTCCAGCACCGTCCAGGTGGCGTCGACGAACCGCGCCGACGGCTCCGGCACCCGCGCCGTACGCAGCGCCTCGGACACCGGCACGCCGGCCCGCAGCTCCCGGACGAAGGCGTCGAGGGGCCCGGTGTCCGCCCCGACGTCGTCCATCGCGGCCCGGTAGAGCTCGAAGTGGCTGATGAAGCCGTCGCCGTACTCGTCACTCTCCTCCACCAGCGTGATCTCGTTGATCAGCCGCCGGCTGGCGACCGGGCCGTGCGGCACCCAGGGCACCTCCACACAGGTCAACTGCCGTTGCAGGCTGGTGAGCAGGGACATGAAGTCCCAGACCGCGAAGACGTGGTGCTCCATGAAGACCCGGGCGGCGTCCGGGCTGGTGACGCTGTGGTACATCGGGTGGGCGAGGACGCCTTTGCGGGCGGGTTCGATCTCCGCCCTGAGCGCGGTCAGGCCCGGGTGGCTGACGTGGGTGTGGTAGCGCGAGACGGCCATGAACGGCTCCTGAGAGGCCGGAGACAAGGAAGGAAGGGAACAGCGCGCGGCCGGGAGGATCAGCGCCGGGACGCGTCCGGGACCGCGCAGTCGTGGCAGGGGCAGTGCGAGCACCCCACGTCGTGCAGATAGGCCGGCAGGTGGGACTTCAGATCGCAGATGAGGCAGTGCAGGTTGCCGATCTCGCTCAGCACCTCCTCGTAGACCACCACCTCCATCCGCCGCTCCGACTCCACCGGCATGTGCGGGGCGCCGATCGCCAGCAGGACGTGGTCCGAGATCGCGCCGACCGCGTGTGACACCGCGCCCTCGACCAGGTAGATCTGGCCCGCCTCGGTCGGGTGGACGCGTCCGTTGTAGGTGATGGTGCCGAGGCCGCCGAGGACCACCAGGACGTGGTGGCCGGGGTGGGTGTGCGGCGGGAAGCCCGCGCCCGCCGGCAGCCGGATGACGTCCGCCCCGATCGCGCCGTTGCTCACCAGCCCCAGCCCGGTGGCGTCCGCGCCGTGCATGTGCACCGGCCGCTCGCCGTGCGGGATGTGCAGCGAGGTGGCCGCATCGCCGATCTGCGCGTTGGCCCACCGGATGACGGACAGCTCGTCGGCCGCGGAACGCGCCGTCATCACGCCTCCGCCCGCTCGGTGAAGTAGTCGGCGTTGACGGCCGTGAAGTGCGTCCACTCCTCGGGCAATTCCTCCTCACGGAAGATCGCGTCCACCGGGCAGACGGTGGCGCACAGATCGCAGTCGACGCAGCGGGCGGGGTCGATGTAGAACTGCGGCGCTTCCGCCTCCGCGCCTTCGATGCAGTCGACGGGACAGACATCCACACAGGCGCCGTCCTTGACGTCGATACACGGCTCGGTGATCACGTACGTCATCCGCTTCCCTCCTCCGCTTCCGTCGCGCTGCCTTCCATCGCGTTGCCTTCCGCCGTGCCGTCCTCTGCCGCGCCGGCCTCTGCCGTGCCGCCCGCCGCCGCCCGTCCGGGCGCTTCCGGCTCGTGCCGCCGGACGGCCAGGTCGGCACACTGGGGGCCGCGCACCCGGTGACCGGTGCGCAGGTCGAAGGTGGCCCCGTGCCAGGGGCACTCCAGGAACGTGCCGGTCACCAGCCCGGCCGCGAGCGGCGCGCCGCGGTGCGGGCAGCGCGCCGGGACGCGCACCACCCGGTCGGCCAGCCGCACCAGGCACCACCGACCGCCGGGCAGCACCTCGACGGCCGCCCCGGCCGCGCCGGTCACCGCCTCGCCCGCCGCTCCGGTGCCGGCCGTCCCGTCCGCTGTGGCCGTGGTGGCCGCTGTGGCCGGGGTGGCCGGGGCGGTCCTCCCGGCCCGTGTCGTCGCCTCGCCCATCGCCGGCTCCGTCTTCACAGGTCGAGGTCCTTGACCTTGTCCGTCCACTTGTCGTCGAACATGAGGCCCCGCCGATACGTCGCGTCGGCCAGCCCCTTCGCCCAGCGCGTGTAGCGGTGTCCGAGCACCATGTCCCGCGGCCGGAACCGGTTCTCTCGGCTGTACGCCGACCGGTTCAGCCGGACGTCCGCCAGCCCGTTCCAGTCGCGGTCGCGGTACCGGACGGTGACGGGGAGCCGGCAGGCCAGCCGGATGCCCGCCGCGGCGTGGCCGCCGTGGAACGCGTCCTCCGCGACGGCGATGTCCGGCAGGTTGAACCCCTGCGGCGCGAACCGCATCACCGGCGCGTAGTTCTGCGCCTTCTTCACCGCGTTGTACCGCATCCGCTGGGCGATGACGTTGTACATCAGCAGCCGGCCGTTGGCGATGCCGAACTCCTCCGGGCGGAAGCCGGTGCGGAACCCCGTGAAGCAGAACAGGTCCGTGAACTCCATCGTCCACGGCTCGTCCAGCTTCCGGCCCACCGGAACCGTGAACACCGCCAGGTCCACCGGTAGGTCCTCGGCGTCCGCCGCCCAGTGCGCCACCGCCTGCAGTGCCCGGGTCGGCGAACTCCCCGCCTCCAGCACCCGTTCCAGGAAGGCGTCCCACTCCTCGGCGGATCCCGCGCGGCCGGTGTACTCGGCGCCCGTCTCGGCGTACAGCCGCTCCGGCAGCCCGTCGGGGACGCGCGCGCTGCGCCGGTAGACCGACAGCGGCAGCAGGAACTCGCGGCGCTCCCAGTTGCTGCCGTCGAAGTGCAGGCACCGCTCGTACCGCTCCTCGACCCGGGTGCGCAGCCCGGCCAGCCGGCGGGCCGCCGCCAGGACGTCGGGGGCGGTCGCGTCGGGCGGCTCGGCCTCGCCCAGCAACCGGGCGTAGCCGCGGGACTTGCGCAGCAGGAACAGGGCGAGCGCGGGGAAGGACAGCAGGGACTGGTTGAGTTCCTGGAGCACGAACCCGGCCTCCTGCCAGCACCGGAGCAGCGTCGCCAGCACCAGCCTGGTGCCGCTCCACTCCTCCGGCGGCAGGGCACGGCACGCGGCGACCTCCGCGGCGACGGCCCGGTTGTCGAGTTCCGTCTCGCCGGCCAGCAGCCGGACCCGCTCGACGGAGACGATCCGGCGCTCGAAACCCGCCAGCAGCGCGTCGCGTTCCTCGGCGGGCAGGGCGGACCAGGCGCGGCGGGCCCGGTCCGGCAGGCCGTCCAGGGCGGCGGGCGGCCCGAGCCACAGGGCGGCGTGGCCGCCCGTCGCCGGAGCGGACTCCCGGTCCGCGGTGACCACATGACGGCCGAGCGCCCGCCCGGCCGCCACGGCCGCGCGGACGTCGTCCACCGCCACCAGCGGCGCGTCCAGCCGGACGGCCGCCGTCAGGGCCCGCAGCCCGGCCGTCTCGTCCGCCGTGACGACCACCGCCTCCCCGGACAGCCCGGTGCCGGTGCCGGCGCGGGCGAGGACGTCCGGCGCGGGGCCGTGCAGCGCGGCCAGCCGGTCGCCCATCCGCTCCAGCGCCTCGTCCGCGGTGGCGCCGCGCCCGAGGGCCAGGCAGAACAACCGCCACCAGACCAGTGACGCGCGTGCGTACGGCACCTTGAAGTGGTACCAGAGCCGCTGGAAACGCGAGAATTCCTCGGCCGGAATTCCGTGGGCGGCGAGATCGAGCGGCCGGCCGGCGCCGGAACGGTCGTCGACGAGTTTCTCCAGGACGGCCGCGTCCACGATGCGCGCGGCCACCAGGCCGGCCACCACGACGAGATCGCCGTCATCGCCCAGCATGTCAAGACGGTCGTTCAGATCCTTTTCGATTTCATCCAGTACGGATAGGTCCGCGCCGGTGAAATCGGGGTGGGAGAGCAGGGGATCCGATGCCATACGGGCGCCTCCAGAGCGGGAATCCACAGTGCGCACGGCGTTGCGGGAGGAGAGGCACGGCAGTCGGCCGTCCCGGCCACTCCGGTTTTTCTCCGGAATGCGCCAGGGGACGGCCGGCGAGAGGCGGCGGCAAGAGAGCGCGCGCCCCGGAAAGCATGACGCCGACGACGCTAGGGAGCGCCGTTCCCCCTGTCAATCGACCGGCTCTGGCCGGAAGGCGTTCTCCGCCATGGGACGGCTGGGGCGGGCCGCCACCAGCGCCGCGCCCTGGACGGAAAACCCTTTGCCGGGCTCTTGCGGAATCCTTCCCGGGCGTGACCCCGAAATGCCGTACCAATGGCTCGACGAAGGATGGTTGCATGCTGAATATGCAAGCGGCATGGGGGCGCTGCGGCGATCCGCGGCCAGCCCGCCGGAATCCTTTTCGCGAGGGTGGCCGAAATACCGCCGACGCTTCCCCCGGGGCATCCGGCCCGTCGACGAGCGGTATCAGGGCCGGTCGCCCGCACGCTGTCCGGCCGATACGACACCCCTCCGGCCACCCTTCCCGGACCCCGGCGAACCGCTACGCTTCGTCAGGAATCCCTGCAATCCGATCGGTCGGTGAAGTGCCGGCCGGTCGCCGGAGTGGGATCGGTCGTCGGAATCCGATCAGTCGCCAGAGGGAAGTGAGCCGGTCGTATGGCAGATGTGACGCTCCTCGTCATGGGAAACACCGGAATGCCGGCCTGGGGCCAGGACCAGATCCGGCGGCTGAGCGAACAGGCCCGGCGCCGCGGCGTCACCCTGGTGGGCGCCGACACCCCGGAGAACCTGCGGTCCGCGACCGCCCGGGACCTCGCGTACGTGGACGAGGTGGTGGCCCTGGACGTCCACCACCCCGAGGCCTGCCGGGCCTGGGCCGCCACCCGGCCCCCCGTCGACGCGGTCCTCACCGTCCGCGAGCTCTCCGTCCTGCCGACCGCCGTCATCGCCCGGGAACTCGGCCTCGCGGGCAACGACCCCGACGCGGTACGGCGCGTCCGCACCAAGGACCTCTGCCGGCAGCGGCTCCGCGAGGCCGGCTTCCCCCAGCCCCACACCGCCGTCTGCGACAGCGTGGCCGACGCCGAGCGCTTCCTGGAGGAGACCGCCCCCGGCCCGTGGGTCGTCAAGCCGCGCGACGGCCTCGCCAGCATCGGCGTCTCCCTCGTCCACGGCCCCGGGCAACTGCCGGACGCCGTACGCAAGTTCCACCGGCCCTCGACGGCCATGAGCCCCTTGCCCGCCTCCCCGTACTTCCTCGTGGAGACCTTCGTCGCGGGGGACGAGTACTCGGCCGAGGGCATCGTGCTCGGCGGCGAACCCCGGGTGCTCGCCCTGACCCGGAAGGCCGTCACCGACGGCTTCATCTCCACCAGCCAGCAGCAGCCCGCCGGCCTCGACGAGGCCACGGACCGGCTCGCCCGCGACACGGTCGCCCGCGGGCTCAAGGCGGTGGGCATCACCCACGGCGTCTTCCACATCGAGCTCTGGGTGACACCCGCCGGCATCGTCCTGGGCGAGTTCCACTGCCGCGGCGGCGGCGACTTCATCCACGCCCTCGTCGAGCACACCCGGCCCGGACTGGAGCTCTACGGCACCCTCGTCGACGACCTGCTCGGCCGGACGCCCCCGCCGCTGCCCGAGCCGGGCCGGGCCGCCCGCGTCGACTTCCTCTTCGCCCCGCCCGGCCGGCTCCGCGCCGTCCGCGGCTGGGACGAACTCGCCGCCCACCCCGCCGTCCTCGCCGCCGACCTCCGGGTCCGCCCCGGTGACGTCATCCCGCCGGAGAAGGACTCCTTCACCCGCTCCGGGGTCTTCGTCACCGGCGCCGAGACGCCGGAGGAACGCGACGCCATCGCCACCCGACTGGCCGGGCAGGTCGTCTTCGACACCGAGGCGGACGAGCGGGGCGCGCCCCTGGCACTGGCGGCCGACGCCTGAACAGCGCGCCGAACGGCCGAGACCTGAACGGCAGAGACCTGAACGGCCGGGTCCGGCCGCCTGAGCCGTCGCCTCCGGCCGCCTGAGCCGTCGCCTCCGGCCGCCTGTGCCCGCGCGTCCGGCCGCCTGAGTGGGCGCGGAGGGACGGCTCGGCACGCGGGGACGGTCTGACGAGGGCGCACGTCCGGCCGCCGAGGTGCGCCCGGCCGCCCCAAGCGCGCACGGCTGTGCGAAGTGCGCCCAATGGCCGAGCAGGCCAAGCAGGCCAAGCAGGCACGGAAAGGGGCGCCGGGGCGCCGGTGGCGGCGGTCCGTAGGCCGGGCCCGGCGTACGGCGGTCGGTCGCCGGGCGGCCGGCCCGCGTCGTGCTGCGGCCCGGGCCGGCGTGGGAGCCCGGGGCCGGGAGCACGGCTCTGTACGCCCGGTACGCGACGGCCTGTAGGGGATGAGCCGGCCTGCGGTCCGACGGCCGTCCGAGCTCGCGCGGACGCCGTCCGCGCACGCGCCCCCGGGCGTTCGAGCACGCGCGGAGCTGCTGGGCGTCAGGCCAGTCGTCGGACCGGCTCGCCCCTCAGGTAGGCGGCGACGTCCTCCACGGCCTGGGTGAAGTACGCCGTGTAGTTGCGGTGGGTGACGTACCCCAGGTGCGGGGTGGCCAGCAGCCGGGGGAGTGTCCGGAACGGGTGGTCGGCGGGCAGCGGCTCCTGGTCGAAGACGTCGACCCCGGCGCCGGCGATCAGGCCGCCGCGCAGGGCGCCGGCGAGCGCGTCCTGGTCCACGATGGCCGCCCGCGAGGTGTTGACGAGATAGGCCGTCGGACGCATCAGCCGCAGTTCCGCCTCGCCGACCAGCCCGCGGGTCCGCTCGCCCAGCACGAGGTGGACGGAGACGAAGTCGCTGTCCGAGAAGAGCTCTTCCTTGGAGACGCGGACGGCGCCCGCCGCGGCGGCGCGCTCGTCGGTGAGGTTCGAACTCCAGGCGACCACCTCCATGTCGAACGCCCGCCCGATCCGCGCCATCCGGCTGCCGGTCTTCCCCAGCCCCAGCAACCCCAGCCGCCGGCCGTGCAGGTCCGTCCCGACGGTGCTCTGCCAGGGGCCGGCCTCGCGCAGCGCCGCGTTCTCCCGCACCAGGCCGCGGGCCAGCCCCAGGAGGAGCGCCCAGGCCAGCTCGACCGGCGGCTCGGGGTTGCTGTCCGTCCCGCACACGATGACACCGTGCCGGGCCGCCGCGTCGAGGTCGATGGACGCGTTCCGCATACCCGAGGTGATCAGCAGCCGCAGCTTCGGCAGTTGGGCGAACAACTCGGCGGGGAACGGGGTGCGTTCCCGCATGACGACGACGATCTCGCTGTCGGCCAGCTCCTCGACGAGCCGGCCGTGATCCGCGATGTGCTCGCGCGCGACCCTGACCTCGACGGCGTCGCCGAGGACCGACCAGTCGGCCGTGGAGAGGGCGACGCCCTGGTAGTCGTCGAGCACGGTGCAGCGGAGCGTCATCATGTCGTCCTTCGGTGCGGGGACTTCGGTGCGGAGATTTGGATGTGGGGGCTTGAGTGTGGGGGCTTGGGTACGGCGGTGGGGGGATGGAGTGGTGAGAGTGGTGAGCAAGGGATCGGCGTGACGGGTGGGACGGGGACACTCTGCCAGGAGCCCGCGCCGCGCCCGGCACGGGCCCTCCCGGGCCGTCGCGTTCAGGCCGCGACGGCCGCGCGCGCCGCACGGTCGCCGGTGTACGCGGCCATGCGGCCGTGGCGGTGCGCGGCCCGGTGGACGCCCCGGCGGCCCGGTGGACGCCGCGGAGTCCGATGTGCACGCGTTCCGGCCACATGCCCGGCGTGGCCGCAGCGCCCAGGGCGCCGGCATCGCCTCCGCCGGCCGGTCGGACCGGGCCGGGCCGGACCGGGAGTCGCCCGGCGCCGGGGAGCTCCGGGGGCACCGCCCCGCGGCCGTCGGCGGGCGACGTCCCGACCGGTGCGGTCCGGCGGAGGCCGCGGGTCCGCGGCGGGAGGCCTAGCCAACCCCCGTGGGGCTCCCTATCATTCGAACGCTCCCCGTCCCAGCGGGCCGTGAAGATTGTCATGGGCATGCCTTGTGATGCTCGTGACCTGCCCCTCCTCCGGCCCGGTACGTCATTCCGACACTGCGTCCCGCCGCCGGTCACCCCGTCGGCCCGCCGCCGGTGCGCCCCTTCCGCTCAAGGGGCTCCGGCGTCCGCCGGGCGGTCGTCCCGGACGGGTCCGCTCCCTGGGAATCCGGGGGTCGTGGTGCCGCGGAATGGTTCCCGCCGTCCCCTCGGGCCGCCCACGCCGCCCGAAGGCAACCGATTGGAGCACCATGCCCGCAGGTCTGGTCACCGCCGGAGCGCTCACGGCGCTGTTCGCCTCGGCGTTCGCCACCCAGCAGCCCTCCGTCATCACCAACCCGCCGCCGGACAAGATCGTCATCGAGATCGCGACGGTCAACGGCTCGGGCTGTCCGGCCGGTACCGCCGCCATCGCGGTGTCACCCGACAACACCGCCTTCACCGTCACCTACAGCGACTACCTGGCCCAGGTCGGATTGGGATCCAAGCCGACCGACTTCCGCAAGAACTGCCAGCTCAACCTGATCGTCCACGTCCCGCAGGGCTTCACCTACGCCATCGCCAGCGCCGACTACCGCGGTTACGCCAAGCTGGAGTCCGGGGCGAGCGGCACCGAGAAGGCCTCGTACTACTTCCAGGGCTCCTCGCAGACGACGCCCAGCTCCCACGGCTTCAGAGGCCCGTACGGCGACAACTGGCAGGCCACGGACTCGGTCCCGGTGGGTGCGCTGGTCTGGGCGCCCTGCGGTGAGCGGCGCAACTTCAACATCAACACCGAACTCCGCGTCAACGGCGGCACGTCCGACACCACCAAGACCAACAGCTTCATGACCATGGACTCCACGGACGGCAGCATCAACACCGTCTACCACCTCGCGTGGAAGGAGTGCCCGCGCACGTAGCGCGAACGGCGGCCGGGGCGGGTACGCGCGGGGCGGGGGCCGCACCCCCTCCCGGCCGGCTCCGCGCACCCGGCCCGGCCGCCCGCCGGCTCGCCCGCCCGTCCGCTCGGTCCGTGGAGAGTGCGGCTCACACCTCGCGTTCACCATGACTTTAGGTCGCGTTCAGCCCCCGTCACCTGCGAACATAGCGCTCCGCACGGCCACCGTGACCGAGAGGGTATAGACCTCTGGAGGAATTCGCGCCAGTGTGGGGAAGACCACCGCGAAGCCTGCGGCCCCCCACGGCCCCGCCTTCGCGTCCCCCCTCGATCGCACAGAGCCTCATGTCTGCTTCCAGCCGTGACATCCTGAGCCCCGCACCTCCGGCGGACGCCCTCCTCGGCGCCCCGGACGCGGTCGTTCCGCCGCCGGTCGTCCCGTGGTGCGGTCCCTGGGGCCGGCCCGTTCCGGCCGGTACCGCCGCCGACACCCGGCCCCGGGCCACCGCCTCGCACCGCCCGGCCCACGCGATCTCGCTCCCCGCCTCCCCCCGCTCCGTCGCGGCGGCCCGCGCCTTCTCCCGGCGCCTGCTGGCCGAGTGGGGCCTGGGCGAGCTGACCGACGACACCGCCCTCCTGCTCTCCGAACTGGTCACCAACGCGATCGTGCACGTCCCCGAGGGCACCGGTGACGTCGAGCTGTCCCTCTCCCGCACCCCCGCCCACCTGGTCGCGCGGGTCACCGACCGCGGGGGCGCCCTGCCGCGCTGCTCGCTCCCCGGGAAGGACAGCGAGAACGGCCGCGGCATGTGGCTGGTCGAGCAGATCGCCGAGCGCTGGGGACACCACGCCTCCCCGGCGGGCAAGACCGTGTGGTTCGCCCTCCGGCTCCCCGACGCCCCCCGCGCCCCCGACACCCCCGCCGCCCCCTCCGGCGTCCCGGCCCCGGCGGGCCCGACGGACGCCTGACCCGCTCCGTACCGCCCCCGCGCCCCCGCCGCCCCCACGCGGCGCGCCACACCCCGCGTCCCAGCGGCTGCGCGCCGCGCGGGATCCGAGGGACGATGGAGACCGCGGCGCGACGGACGGCGGCGCGAGCGGCGGTACCGGGCCGGGCCCGGCGCCACGCCACCGTGTCCGCACCCGTCGCGCGCGGGCGCAAGGAGGACCTCGCATGGGCACCACCGACGGATTCCGGACCGGCCCCGGCCGGTCCCGGCCCGCCTGGGACGAGGCGGGCGGCCTCCTCGACGTGCTCAGCGTGGCCGCCGTGGTCCTCGACCGTGAGGGCCGGATCATCCTGTGGAGCCCGCAGGCCCAGGATCTGTTCGGCTGGACCCCCGCCGAGGCGCTCGGCCAGTACGCCGCCCGGCTGCTGGTCGCCGAGGAGGACCTGGGCGTCGTCCTGGACCTGTTCGACCGGGTGATGGGCGAGGGCGAGAGCTGGGCCGGCGTCTTCCCCGTCCGCCACAAGGACGGCGGCCCCCGCCTGGTCGAGCTGCGCAACGTCCGGCTGGAGGGCCCGCACGGCAGCATGTACGCCCTCGGCATCGCCACCGACCGGGAGGTCCTGCGCGACCTGGAACGGGACCTGGCGCTCTCGCTGCGCCTGGTGGCCCAGTCCCCGATCGGCCTCGCCGTCATCGACACCGAGCTGCGCTACGTGATGGTCAACCCCGCCCTGGAGCGGATCCACGGCTTCCCCGCCGAGGAGCACCTGGGCCGCCGGATCGGCGAGGTGCTGCCGTTCGTGGACGTCGAGGCCAGCGAGGCCGCCATGCGCCGGGTGCTGGCCACCGGCGAGCCGGAACTCGACCGGTTCGTGACGGGCGGCCTCGGCGGGGGCGAGGACGACCGCGCCCGGCTGATCTCCTACTACCGGCTGGAGGACGCCGGCGGGCACATCCTCGGCGTCGCCGCGTCCGTCCTGGACGTCACCGACCGCCACCGCGCCGACCTGGCCGCCGCCGAGGCCCGGCGCAGGCTCGCCCTGATCGCCGACGCCTCCGTGCTCATCGGCACCACCCTCGACCTGGACCAGACCGCCCACGAGCTCGCCGAGGTCGTCGTCCCGGCCCTGGCCGACGTCGCCGCCGTCGACGTCCTGGACGCCGCCCTGGAGGGCAACCGCGCGCCCGAGAGCCGGGCGACCGCGATCCGGGCCCTCGCGGTGGCCTCGGCGGGCACCGCGGGCGCCGCCGACGCCGCCCGGGCCGCCGACCCGACCGGCGAACTCGCCCACTACCCGGCCGACCGGCTGGTCGCCGAGTGCGTGGCCACCGGCCGCCCCGTCCACCTGCCCCGCGTGGGCACCCGCGACCTCCCGCGCATCGCCCGCGACGCGACCGCGGCGGCCGTACTGGCCCGGGCCGGCCTCCACTCGTACATCGCCGTCCCGCTGATCGCCCGCGGCGAGGTGCTCGGCGCCCTGGACCTCAAGCGCACCGACAACCCCGCGCCCTTCACCGAGGACGACGTGGTGCTGGCCGGCGAGCTCGCCGCCCGCGCCGCCGTCTGCATCGACAACGCCCGCTGGTACCAGCGGGAACGCGCCGCCGTGCTGAGCCTCCAGCGCACCCTGCTGCCGCAGGCTCCCCCCAGCCCGCCGGGGCTGGCGGTCGCGTACCGCTACCAGCCGGCCGGCACGGCCGGGCAGGTGGGCGGCGACTGGTTCGACGTCGTCCCACAGGACGGCGGCAAGAGCGCCCTGGTCGTCGGCGACGTCATGGGCAGCGGCATCACCGCGGCCGCCGCCATGGGCCAGCTCCGCACCGCCGCCCGGACCCTCTCCGGGCTGGCCCTCGACCCGGCCCAGGTGCTCCGGCACCTCGACCGGGCCGCCACCGGTCTGGACCAGCAGATCGCCACCTGCGTCTACGCCGTCTACGATCCGGAGGCCGGCCGGTGCTGCGTGGCCAACGCCGGGCATCTGCCGCCGGTCCTGCTGCGCGACGGCGGCCCGCCCGTCCTGCTCGACCTGCCCACCGGGGCCCCGCTGGGCGTCGGCGGCGTGCCGTTCGAGAGCGTGGCCGTGGACCTCGCCCCGGGCGACCGGCTCGTCCTCTACACGGACGGCCTCGTGGAGACCCGCGACGAGGCCCTGGACGTCCGCCTCGCCGAGCTCGTCCGCGTCCTCGACGCCCCCAGGACCGGCCTGGAGGAGACCTGCGACCTGCTGCTCTCGGTGTTCCGCCGGGGGAGCGAGGACGACGTGGCGCTGCTGATCGCCGAGGTCGGCGGCTGACCGTCACCCGGACGACGGGCCGGGGCCCGGGCGGGGGCCGGACGGCGGGTCAGGCGCCGCCGTCGGGCGCGCTCCCGTCGGCGGGCAGGTCCCGTAAGGCGCACCGGGCCCGGGCGGCGGTGTCGAGGATGTCGTTGAGGAGGCGGGACACGTGGTCCACGCGGGCCGCCGGCGCCTCCGCCGCGGGCCCGTCGCCCGCCAGTTCCTTGTTGACCTGACGGAAGACCTGCTCGTCGAGGAAGTACGCGGCACGCGGGATGCCCAGACTGTCGCTCACCTTGAGCAGCGTCTCCAGGGTGAGGTTGGAGCCGTCCGCCGACTCCGCCTGGGACAGCGTCCGTTTGGAGACCCCGGCGCGCTCCGCCAACGCCGCGAGCGTGAACGGGCCTTCGGGGTGGTGGTGGCGCACGTACCGCAGCCGCCGGGCGACGTCCGCCTTGGCGGCGGTGATCCGCGCCGCCACGGACGGCCGCTCCCCGCCCTCCGCGGGCGCTCCCCCCTGCTGCATCGTCCACCCTCCCGCACACGCTCCGACCCCAGGACTCTAACCGGCGCGGGAACGGCGGAGCCATGGAAGTGCCCGGGAGGCAAAACCGTGTTCTGTAGGGCATTGCCTGATTTGTCGAGAGTGGAGACCGAGGGAAGACGGATATGGACCGACTTTAAGTGCAATACATTGCGACTTGGGGCAGCAAGTTGCCATGGCCTGATGCGGATGGCTAACGTCCGCGGTGATGCGGGCGGCGACCGCTCAAAGCCACGGGGGTGCTTTGAGGGCGGTCGCCGTCCGTGTCGTCGTGCGCCGGCCCGGTCCGGGCCGTGCGCGTGCGTGCCGACGGCCGGTCGAGGAGGCCGTCCGCCGTTCCCCAAGCGTCCAGCCGGAACCGGAAGTCGAACCGGGTCGCGGCTCCGAGCCCCGGAAGCGGCCCGAAGCCGCTCGTCCGGCGTCGGGCGCCGACGCGTTCTCCCCGCCGGCCCCCGGGTGATCCCGTGCGCCCTCCGGGTCCGTCCGTGCTCGTGGCCGGTCAACCGGGCCCGGATCGGCGTCGGTTCTCCGCCCGGCGGACGGATGTCCGGGCCGGCGGGTGCGGAGCGCCGAGGTTCCGCCCCCGGTGTTCCGGACGCCCGCGAACGTTCAGGACGCCTGCGCCGAAAGGCCGTTGATCTTTCTAGGTCGGATGACCTAGCCTCGGCGCCATGCATGACGACGACATACAGGCCGACCCCGCGGGCCCGGTGCTCGTGGCCGGTGGTTACGGAACGGTCGGCGCGGAACTGGCCCGACTGGCGGCGCCGCACTGGCCGTTGCTGCTCACCGGGCGTGAACCCGGCCGGGGACGGGAGGTGGCCGAGGCGACCGGGGCGGAGGTGCGCCGCTGGGACCTGTCGGACCCGGAGCCGTTCCGGGCCCGCGTCCGCGCCGTGGTCGGCGCGGTGAACGACCCCGACGACCGCATCCTGCGGGCCGCCCTGCGCGGCGGGGTGCCCTATGTGGACGTCACCCGCTGGACCGCCCGGCTCCAGCGCGCGCTGGCCCTCGCGGCCCTGACGCCGCCCCGGGCGCCGGTCCTGCTCTCGTCCGCCTGGATGGGAGGGGTGACCGCGCTGGTCGCCGCGGCGCTGGCGGACGGGCTGGGCGGTGCGGCGTCCGTCGAGATCGCCGTCCGCTACGACCTGAAGGACCGGGCGGGCGCCGACTCCGTGGAGTTCATGGACCGGCTGGGGCTGGACTACGAGGTCATGGAAGGTGGCCGGCGCCGCATGGCCGTGCCGTTGAGCGACGCCGGGACCGTCGCCATCGGCGGCCACCGCACGAAGGTGGCGCGGATCGACACGCCGGAGCAGTTCACCCTGCCGCTGTCGCTCGGAGTGGACACGGCGACCACCCGGATCGGCTTCGGTTCGGCCGCCTCGACCTCCGCCCTGCTGGCCCTCGGACGGACGGGCTTCTTCCGCTGGGGGCGCGGGGACCGGTTCACCAGGCTGCGGCGCTCGCTGCTCTACGCGCCGGGGGACGGGGGAGAGGCCCGCTTCCGGGTCGACGTACAGGGCCGGACGGGCGGGCACTGCTCGGCGGTGGTCTCCGACCCGGCGGGGCAGGCCCACCTCACCGCCGTGGGCGCCTGGTCCGGACTGCGCCGGGTGCTCGGCGCGGACGGCGCGCCGCCGCCCTCCGGTGTGGCCTTCCCCGAGACCACCCCGGCCCCGCACCACGTCCTCCCCGCCCTGGAGCGGGCCGGGGTGGAGGTGAGCGTCGCATGACCGGAAAGCTGACCCGGCAGGGCAGTGCCCGCCGGACGAGCCTGCTGGACGCCGCCGAGGCCGTGCTCGTCGCGAAGGGGAACGCGGACGCGTCCCTGCGGGCCGTCGCGGCCGAGGCGGGCGTCCGTCTCGGGCACCTCCAGCACTACTTCCCGACCCGGGCCGACCTGATCCGGGCGGTGCTGGAACGGGCCCTGGACCGCACGCTGGAGCGGCTGACCGGCCCGGCCGGCCTCGGCGGCCGGCCCGGTCCGGACCCCGCCGAGCCGCGTCACACCGCATCCGCCGAGCCGCGTCACACCGCATCCGCCGAACCGCGTCACGCCGGCCCCGCCGACGCCGTGGCCGTCCTCCTGGCCGAGCAGGAGGACCCTCACCTCGTCCGGCTGTTCGTCGAGATCTGGGCCCTCGCCGCACGGGACGAGACCATCGCGGAAGCGGTCCGCGCCTTCTACCGCCGTTACGCGGACCACGTGACCGCCTACGTCCGGGACCTCCGGCCGGACTGGCCCGCCGAACGCTGCCGGGGCCGCGCCGAGACCTTCGTGGCCCTGGTCGAGGGCGCGTCCCTGCTGCGCTCGGGCATCGCGGGCCACCGCTCGGCGGCGATGGACGCGTACCTCGTCGAGGCGGCGGTGGGGCTGCTGCGCGACTGACCCGGACGGGACCGGACGGGGTCCTGACCGGGCCGGAGGGCGGGCCGGTCCGGGGGCGTCAGGCCGCCACGCGGACCGGTTCGGGGCCGCCGGACGCGACCGGGCGCCGGCGGACGCGCCGCCGCTCCGCGGCCGGGCGGAACCGGAGGATCCGGGACACGCCGAAGGCCTGGACGGCGAAGACCGAGCAGAAGGCGATCCGGTAGTCGTCGCCGGTGGCGTCCAGCAGGACGCCGATCGCGAGCAGCGTCGCCATCGAGGCGACGAACCCGCCCATGTTGACGATGCCCGAGGCGGTGCCCTGCCGCTCCGGCGGGTTCGCGGGGCGCGCGCAGTCGAAGCCGACCACCGACGCCGGGCCGCACGCGCCGAGCACCAGGCACAGCGCCGACAGCAGCCACATCGGCGCGTGCGCCCCCGGCCAGCCCAGCACCGCCGCCCAGGTCAGCGCGGTCGCGGCCACCGTGCCGAGCGCCACTGCCGTACGGGCGGCGGGACGGCGGGAGATCACCTGGCCGTACACCGGTCCGACCGCCATCGCGGACACCGCGGACAGGGCGAGCAGCCCGCCGGCCGCCTCCCGGGACAGGCCCTGCGCCTGGACGAGGAAGGGCAGCCCCCACAGCAGCATGAACACGGTCGCCGGGAACTGGGCCGTGAAGTGCACCCACATGCCCAGTCGGGTGCCCGGCTCCCGCCACGCCGCGGTGATCTGCCGCCGCACGGACGCGACCCCCGCGGCGGGCGCCGGCGCCGGCGCCTGCCCCTCCGGGTGGTCCCTGAGGAAGAGCAGGGTCAGCAGCAGCACCACGGCACCGGCCGCCGCGCTGCCCGCGAAGGTCACGGTCCAGCCGAGACCGTGCAGCGCCCGGGGGATGACGAGCGTGGAGATCAGGTTGCCGACCGTGCCGAACAGGGCCGCCACCTGTGAGATCACCGGCGCCCGGTGGGCGGGGAACCAGCGTGAGCCCAGCCGCAGCACACTGATGAACGTCATGGCGTCGCCGCAGCCGAGCAGGGCGCGCGACGCCAGCGCCGTGCCGTACGTCGGGCTCAGCGCGAAGCCGAGCTGGCCGGCGGTGAACAGCGCGGCGCCGAGCATGAGGACCCGCTTGGTGCCGAGCCGGTCGATCATCAGCCCGACGGGGATCTGCATGGCCGCGTAGATCAGCAACTGGAGGATCGAGAACGTCGAGAGCGCGGACGCGTTGATGTGGAAGCGGTCCGCGGCGTCGAGCCCCGCGACGCCGAGGCTGGTCCGGAAGACGATCGCGACGAGGTACACGCACACGCCGACGCCCCACACCGCCATGGCCCGCCGCCCGCCGGGAGCCCCCTCGCCGGAAGCCGGAGCGAAGGAAGGTGAAGCAGGAGAAGAAGTGACGGGAGTCGGAACGCGGGCAGGGCGGGGCAGGGCGGGGGCGGAGGGCATCCATACAGCTTAAGGTGGTCAATAAGCTGAAAAGTCCGTTTTGGGCGGTGAGTTCGCTCACGCGACGGCGGCCGTGCGGTCCGCTCCACGCCCCGGCCCGCCCCTCAGCCCTCCCGGATCGTGAACACCCGGTCGAGCCCGACGACGCGCAGGACCCGCAGGGTGTTGGCGGGAACGCCGCTCAGGGCGATGTCGGCGCCGGCGGCGAGGGCGCGCTGGCGGGCGGCGAGGAGCGCGGTGATGCCCGTGGAGTCGCAGAACTCCAGGCCGGACAGGTCGACGACCAGGCACTGGCCCGGCCGCAGGTCGAGACCGTCCGCCTGGCGGCGCAGGCCGGGGGCCTGCTCGTAGTCGAGGTCGCCGGCCACGTGCAGGACGGGGCCGGTGGCGGTGTCGCGTCGGGTGATGTGCAGAAGGCTCATGGTGTGTGCGGAGGACTCACGAAGCGGTGGACGGAGCGGGTCGGGTGGGGGCGGGGGAGACGGCGGGGACACCAAGGGCGAGGAGCGCGGTGTCGTCGTCCAGGCCGTCGCCGAAACTCTCCAGCAGCCCGGTCAGCGCGGTGATCGTCTCCTGGGGCGAGGCCGGTGCGCAATCGGCGGCGAAGGCGCGCAGGGCGTCCTCCCCGTACAGGTCGTCACGGCCGGCCCCGGTGCGCGCCTCGGTCAGGCCGTCCGTGTAGAGCAGGAGGGTCTCGCCGGGCCCGAGGACGGTCCGGGCGGTGCCGACCGGGGCGGTGGGCAGGATGCCGACGAGCAGCCCGCCGGGGGTCGGCAGGTAGTCGGCGCGGCCGTCGGCGCGCAGCACCAGGGCCGGGGGGTGGCCGCCGGAGGCGAGGTGGACGGCCGCGCCCTCGCCGTCGGCGCCGGGTTCGACCACGCCGAAGATCGCGGTGCAGTAGCGGGGGTCGCCGCCGCCCGAGTACCGCTCGTGGAGGACGGCGTTGAGCGTGGTCAGCGCCGCCGCGGGGTCCGGGTCGTGGAGGGCGGCGGCGCGCAGCGTGTACCGGGTGAGCGAGGTCAGGGACGCGGCCTGCGGGCCCTTGCCGCACACGTCGCCGAGGAAGAAGGCCCAGCGTTTGCCGTCGAGCGGGAACAGGTCGTAGAAGTCGCCGCCGAGCCGGTCGGCCGAGGCGGTGTGGTAGTAGACGGCCGTCTCCAGCCCGGGGACCGCGGGCAGGGAGTCGGGCAGCAGCGACCGCTGGAGCACGGCGAGCGCGTCGGCCAGCCGGGCCCGGTCGGCCTCGGCCTGCCGGCGGGCCTCCTCGGCCTCCGCGCGGGCGCGCTCGGCCTCGGCACGGGCCCGCTCGGCGTCCTGCCGGCGGCGCAACAGCTCCTCTTCGTACGCGCGCCGGTCGCGCGCGTCGAAGACGGTGGTGCGCACCAGCAGCGGCTGGCCCGCGCTGCCGAACTTGATCACGGAGGAGACCAGCACCGGCAGCCGGCCGCCGTCGGCGGTCTTCATCTCCAGCGCGATGCCCCGGAGTTCGCCCTGCATCCGCAGCAGCGGCGCGAAGTGCGTCTCGTGGTACAGCTTCCCGCCGACGGTGAGCAGATCGGTGAAGCGCCGGCGCCCCACCACGGCCTCCCGCTCCAGGCCGAGCCAGTTCAGCAGCGTCGTGTTGACCTTGGCGATCGTGCCGTCCATCAGCGTCGACAGGTAGCCGCAGGGGGCCGACTCGTAGAGTTCCTCCGCGCTGTCCTCCAGCAGCGCGCTGAACACCGCGTCGGTGTTGGCCCGGTCTCCGGCGCCGGACCGGTCCGGGCCCTCGCCCCTGGGGCGGTTCACGCCAGGTCCGCCAGGAAGCCGAGGATGGCCTCCGCGGTGGCCTCCGGGGCGCTCAACTGCGGGCAGTGCCCGGTGGCGTCCAGGGTGACCAGACGGGACGACGGGATCGCCGCGTGCACGAAGGCGCCGACCTCGCGCGGCGCGATGACGTCCTCGGAGCACTCCAGCACCAGCGTCGGGACGTCCACACCCTTGAGGTCCTCGCGGCTGTCGGACAGGAAGGTGGTCCGGGCGAAGACGCGGGCGATGTCCGGGTCGGTGGCGCAGAAGCTGTTGGTCAGCTCCCGGCCCAGTTCCGGACGGTCCGGATTGCCCATGATCACCGGAGCCATGACGGAGGACCAGCCCAGGTAGTTGGACTCCAGCGAGGCCAGCAGCTCCTCGATGTCCTCCGCGCCGAATCCGCCGCGGTAGCCGTCGCCGTCGACGTAGCACGGCGAGGGGCCGACCATCACCAGCGCCCCGATCCGCTCGGGAGCCGCCCGCGCCGCCAGCACCCCGACCATGGCGCTGACCGAGTGCCCGACGAACACCGCCCGCTCCAGGCCCAGCTCCTCGCACACCTCGACGACGTCGCGGGCGTAGCCGTCCAGCGAGGAGTACCGCTCCTCGCTCCAGGCGGACAGGTCCGAGCCGCCGGAGCCGACGTAGTCGAACAGCACCACCCGGTACCGCTCGGCCAGGGCCGGCACGATCAGGCGCCACATGTTCTGGTCGCACCCGAAACCGTGCGCGAGCACCACCACCGGCCCGTCGGCCGGGCCGGTGGTCGTCACGTTGTTCCTGCGCTGGATGTGCATACCAACCATCTTCACATCCCGTCGCAGACGTCCGTCCGGCGGGACCGGCGGAACGGTGCCCGCGCCGCCTTCCGCCGGACCCGTCAGAACGGGAGCAGGTGCCGCGCCAGGCGCACCGAGAGCCTGGGCAGCCGGCCCAGGGCCCAGGCGGAGGCCGCGCCCAGGGCCGCGCCGGCGGCGACGTCGCTCGGATAGTGCGCGCCGCTGTGCACCCGCTCGACGGCGACCAGCGCGGCCGGAACGGCGCACAGCGCGCCCGCGCGCGGCCAGGCGCGGGCGACGGCGGTGGTGAAGGCGACGGCGGCCGCGGTGTGCCCGGAGGGGAACGACGAGCTGTCGGGACGGTCGTCGACGTCGTCGTGCGGGATCAGTTCCCTGGGCGGACGCCGCCGCCGGCCCAGCGGTTTGACGACGCCGTTGGAGAGCAGCTCCGCCGCCCCCATGGCCGCCAGCCCGGCCACGGCGGCCCGCCGGCCCCGCCGACCGCCGCAGGCGGCCATGGCGAGGGCCGCTCCCCACCACAGCTTGGTGTGCTCCGCCGCCTCGCCGACGACGGGCCGGGCCCGCTCGACGAGGGGATGGCGACAGGCGGCCGCGCGGTGGGTCAGATGCCGCTCGACCGCGCTGAGGTCTTCCACGTTTCCCATGGTCCCACGGTTGCCCGCGCCGGCCCGGCGCGATGCGCGGTCGCCACCGGCGCGGGCCCGGCCGCCGGACGGGCGGCGTCCGGGGTCCGTCAGCTCGCCGGATCCGGCCCGTCAGCTCACCGGATCCGGCGAGCGCAGCCGCACACCGACCACGCACGTGTCGTCGTCGGTGTCCGAACCGCTGTGCGTCAGCAGGCGGTCCAGCCGCTGCTCCAGGGTGGCGCCGCCGCGGGCCGCGGTCGCCACCAACTGGTCCAGGCTGTCCTGGAGGGAGCGGTCCTTCCGCTCGATCAGCCCGTCGGTGTACAGCAGCAGGATGTCGTCCTGTTCGAGCTGGATCTCGCCCTCCTCGTACTCCGTCTCGCCGATGGCACCGAGCAGCAGCCCCTGTACCAGCGGGACGGTCTCCGCCCGGCCCCCGCGGATCAGCACCGGCGGCAGGTGGCCCGCGCGCGCCCACTTCAGCACCCGGGTCTCCGTGTCGTACAGCGCGCAGATCGCCGTCGCGGTCACCTGGTCGGTGAGGTGGTGGGCGACGAGGTTGAGCCAGCCCAGCAACTGGGCCGGACCGGCGCCCGTCGTGGCCAGGCCCCGCAGCGCGTTGCGCAGGGCCACCATGCCCGTGGCCGCCTCGATGCCGTGCCCGGCGACGTCCCCCACCGACAACAGCACCCGCTTGGACGGCAGCACGATCGCGTCGTACCAGTCGCCGCCGACCAGGCTCTCGTCCTCGGCCGGCCGGTAGCGCACCGCGATGTCCAGGTCCGGGGCGTCGATCGGGCCGTGCGCGGGCGGCATGATGGCCTGCTGGAGCTGGCGCGCGAGCCGGTTCCGCTCGGCCGTCCGCTGCTCGCTGTACGCGAGCTGGTCGCGGGTCGCCGCGAGCGCCACCTCCGTCCAGTGCTGGGCTGAGATGTCCTGGAACGCGCCGCGTACCGCGACGAGCCGGCCGTCCGCGTCCAGCACCGGCTCGGCGACGACGCGGATGTGCCGCGTGATGCCGTCGGCCCGCTGCAGGCGGAACGCGGTCGATCCGGGCCTGCGGTGATGCAGGACGGTCCGCAGGAAGCGGCCGATGGCGGCGGTGTCGTCGGGGTGGGCCAGGCCCGCGAGCTGCTCCAACGGGACCGCGGGCGCGTTCGCGGGCAGCCCGTGCAGGGAGAAGAGCTGCTCGCTCCAGAGGATCCGGCCGGTGACGTGGTCCTCTTCGAAGCCGCCGATCCGGCCCAGCCGCTGCGCGTGCCGCAGCAGGTGGGCGAGACGGGCCGGCTCGCCGGCGGGCCGCCAGACGAGCAGCACCTCGCCGCCGTGCCGGCTGATGCTCACGTCCGTCGTGGTGGGCACCCGCACCTGCCCGACGATCGCGGTGAACGGCATGCCCTCGGCACGGAACGGCTCGCCGGTGGCGTGGACGTGCTCCACCTTGGCGAACAGCCCGTTCTCCTCGGCCGCGAGGGGATACGCCTCCAGCAGCAGCGCACCGGCGACCGCGCCGCGCGGCCGGCCGGCCGGGTCGGTGAAGCGCGGATTGGCGTGCCGGATGCGGAAGTCGACCAGGCGCCCCTGCGCGTCGGTCTCGGCCCGCAGCACCAGCGCCGGGTCGTAGAGGCTGTCGGCCAGCTCGGTGAGCTCGGGGCCGTGGCCGGCGGGCACCGGCTCCCGTCGGCCGGCGGGAACGGCCGGCAGCGTCTCCAGGGTGTGCGCGACGAGCTCGGCGAGCGCGTCGATCTGCCGCCGGACCGCGGGCAGGCGCCGGCCCGGTGCGCCGGGCCAGCAGATCTCCAGCACGCCGAGGATGCGCCCCTGCGTCTCGACCGGCACCACCACCCGGCCGCCGCCCGGCAGCAGGCGGTGGGCCACGGACGGCAGCCCGGTGGCGGACAGGTCCTCGAACCACAACTGGTCCCGGGCGGCGAGCGCCCGCCGGGCGGGCGTCGCCACCCCCGGCGGTACGTAGTGCCAGCGCACGGCCTCGTCCGCCGGGATGCCCGCGTACCCCGCCAGGTGCAGGGCACCGCCGGAGCCGGTCGTCCAGATCGCGACGGCCGTCGCGCCGAGCGGCGTCAGGGCGTGCTCCAGCAGCGAGTGGGCGACGGCCTGGGTGTCGCCCGCGGCGAGCGCGCCGCTCTCGGCCGTGCGCAGCCGCACCGCGACCGAGGCACCGGCCGCGTCACCCCCCGCCTCCCCGGCGTTCCTGGTGTCCCCGACGGTTTCGGCGTCCCCGGCCGTCCGGGTGAGGAAGTCGTGGGCCGCCTCGGAGAGCCGGTCCCGCGCCGCCTGGTTGACGATGTCGGCGGCGAGCTCCAGCGGGGACACCCCCGCGGCCCCGGCGAGCTCGACCAGTTGCCGCGCGGCCTGGACCGGGCTCAGCCGCAACCGCTCGACCAGCACGCCCTTGGCCATCTCCAGCAGCGCCCGCCCGTCCGCCTCGGCGTGGGCGCGCCGCACCTCCTCGCGCAGCCGCGCCACCGTGGCGGCCAGCCGCCCGAGCTCCGAGGCGCTCTCCGCGTCGTCCCCCTCGGGCGCCCGGGCCGCGTAGGACGCGGGCACGAGCGCACCCGGGCCCCCACCCGGCACACCCCCGCCGCCGGGCGCGGACCCGACGGCGGGCAGGGGGCCCGTACCGGACCGCGGTGCCGGCACCGGACCGGCCGGAGCGGCGCCGCTCGGGGGCGGGCCGTCGTCGCGGGAGTCGACGTCCCCTCGGTGACTCTCCACTGACGACGCTCCTCGCTGACGGGACGGGCGGTGGGGGCCGGGCCTCACGGCGCCAGCCGGCGGCGGATACGGGCGACCAGGTCGTCGGCGTCGACCGGCTTGGTGACGTAGTCGCTCGCCCCCGACGCCATGGTCTTCTCCTCGTCGCCCGGCATCGCCTTGGCGGTGACCGCGATGATGGGCAGCTCCGCGTAGGCGGGCATGGCGCGGATGGCGGCGGTGGCCGTGTATCCGTCCATCTCCGGCATCATCACGTCCATCAGCACGATGTCCACCTCGGGGTGGGTGGTGAGCGCCTCGATGCCGGCCCGCCCGTTCTCGGCGTGCAGCACCGTCATCCCCTGCAGTTCGAGCATGCCGGTGAGCGCGTAGAGGTTGCGCGCGTCGTCGTCTACGACCAGGGCCGTCCGCCCGGCGAGCACCGGGTCCTGGGCCCGGGTCCCCGCGATGGCCGGGCGCGTCCCCCGGCTCGCGGACGCCGGCGGCGGGACGTCGCCGGGCCGGTCGGCCGACAGGTGCAGGGCGATCCGCTGCCGGAGCTCGTCGAGGCTGGACAGCAGGTCCAGCGGACGGCCGCCGAACCGCTCCTGGAACTCGCGCTCGCGCGCCGCCCCCACGGTCCTGCTGTTGTGCGCCAGCACCGGCACCGTGCGCAGCGCCGGGTCGGCGCTCAGCGCCTCCACGAACCGCAGCACCTCCTCGTCCGGCATGTCGAGGTCCAGCACGACGCAGTGGCAGACCTCCGTGGCGAGCACGGTCGCCGCCTCCTGCGCGCCGACGGCGCTGATGATGTCGACCGTGTCCGGCGCCGTCCCGCCCTCGGCGGGCACCAGACCGGCGCGGGCGCTCTCGGCCACCATCGACAGCAGCCCGCGCGGCTGCTGTTCGATGACCAGCAGCCGCCGGTGGCGCGGTACGGGCGGGGCGCTGTCCGGCAGGGCGGGCCGCGTCCCGTCCGCGTCCGCCGCGCCGGCCCCGGCGGACGGCTCGCCGTCGGGGGAGGGGGCCGCCAGCTCATGGAAGTCGGGCCGGGCGACCGGCAGGTAGAGGGTGAACGTACTGCCCTCGCCCGGCACGCTCTGGGCGGTGATCGAGCCGCCGAGCAGGTACGCGATCTCCCGGCTGATCGACAGGCCGAGGCCGGTCCCGCCGTACTTGCGGCTGGTGGTGCCGTCCGCCTGCTGGAACGCGCCGAAGATGGCCTCGAGCTGGTGCTCGGCGATGCCGATGCCGGTGTCCCGCACCCGGAAGGCGACCGCCGCGCCGTGGCGCCGCACGGCGGGCGGCAGTTCGGAGCCGGTGACGGGCTCGATGCTCAGCTCCACCTGGCCGGTCTCGGTGAACTTCACCGCGTTGGACAGCAGGTTGCGCAGCACCTGGCGGAGCCGCGAGTCGTCCGTCAGCAGGGCGACGGGCACACCGGGCTCGGTCAGCACGTCGAAGCCGAGCCCCTTCTGGCCGGTCATCGGGCGGAACGTCGACTCCACGTAGGCGAGCAGCCGGGGCAGCGGCACCCACTCCGGGGAGATGTCCATCTTCCCCGCCTCGACCTTCGACAGGTCGAGGATGTCGTTGATGAGCTGGAGCAGATCGGAGCCGGCCGAGTGGATGATCTCCGCGTACTCCACCTGCTTGCCGGTGAGGTTGCCGCTCGGGTTCTGGGACAGCAACTGCGCGAGGATGAGCAGGCTGTTGAGCGGGGTGCGCAGCTCGTGGCTCATGTTGGCCAGGAACTCCGACTTGTACTTGGAGGCCAGCGCGAGCTCCTGCGCGCGGGTCTCCAGCTCCTGGCGGGCCTGCTCGATCTCCAGGTTCTTGGTCTCGATGTCCCGGTTCTGGCGGGCGAGCAGCGCCGCCTTCTCCTCCAGCTCGGCGTTGGAACGCTGGAGTTCCTCCTGCCGCACCTGGAGCTCCTCGGAGCGGGCCTGCAGCTCCGCCGTCAGCCGCTGCGACTCGTCGAGGAGCTCGTCGGTCCGGGCGTTGGCGACGATGGTGTTGACGTTGACGCCGATGGTCTCCCGCAGTTGCTCCAGGAAGTCCCGCTGCACGGGCGTGAACCGGTGGACGGAGGCCAGCTCGATGACGCCGAGCACCTGGTCCTCGACCACGATCGGCAGGACCACCAGGTGCGACGGCTCGATCGTCCCGAAGCCGGACGGCACGGTGACCGACCCGGGCGGCAGGTTCTCCACCGCGATCGTCCGGCGTCCGGCGGCCGCCTGCCCGACGAGCGACTGCCCGAAGGCGAAGCTGGGTTTGTCGCCGCCCTCGGGATGCCCGTACGAACCGATCATGCGCAGCGACGGGCCGTCCTCCGCCTCCTCGGCGAGGTAGAAGCCGCCGTACTGGGCGCCGACGAGCGGAGCCAGCTCCTCCATGATCAGGCGGGCGACCAGGGTCAGGTCGCGGTGCCCCTGCATCATCCCGGAGGTACGGGCCAGGTTGGACTTCAGCCAGTCCTGCTCCTGGTTGGCCCGGGTGGTCTCGCGCAGCGAGCGGACCATCGCGTTGATGTTGTCCTTCAGGTCGGCGACCTCGCCGGACGCCTCGACGGTGATCGACCGCGTCAGGTCGCCCTCCGCGACCGCGCTGGTCACCTCGGCGATGGCACGCACCTGACGGGTCAGGTTGCCCGCCAGCTCGTTGACGTTCTCGGTAAGCCGCTTCCAGGTGCCCGAGACGCCCTCGACCTCCGCCTGACCGCCCAGCCGGCCCTCGCTGCCGACCTCCCGGGCGACGCGGGTGACCTCGGCGGCGAACGACGAGAGCTGGTCGACCATCGTGTTGATGGTGGTCTTCAGCTCCAGGATCTCGCCGCGGGCGTCCACGTCGATCTTCCGGGTCAGGTCACCGTTGGCGACGGCCGTGGTGACCTGCGCGATGTTGCGGACCTGGCCGGTGAGGTTGTTCGCCATCGAGTTGACGTTGTCGGTGAGGTCCTTCCAGGTGCCCGCGACATTGGGCACCCGCGCCTGGCCGCCGAGCATCCCCTCGGTGCCCACCTCGCGGGCGACCCGGGTGACCTCGTCGGCGAACGCGGACAGCGTGTCGACCATCCGGTTGATCACGTCGGCGAGCGCGGCGACCTCGCCCTTCGCCGCCACGTCGATCTTCTGTGACAGGTCGCCCCGGGCCACCGCCGCCGCCACCTGGGCGATCGAGCGGACCTGGCCGGTCAGGTTGGACGCCATCACGTTGACGTTGTCGGTGAGGTCCTTCCAGGTGCCCGAGACACCGCGCACGGTCGCCTGGCCGCCCAGGTTCCCCTCGGTGCCGACCTCGCGGGCGACGCGGGTGACCTCGTCCGCGAAGGAGGACAACTGGTCGACCATCGTGTTGATGGTCTCCTTGAGCTCCTGAATCTCGCCCCGGGCCCCGACGTTGATCTTCTGGGAGAGGTCGCCCTTGGCCACCGCCGTCGTGACCTGGGCGATCGACCGCACCTGCGCGGTGAGGTTGTCGGCCATCACGTTGACCGACTCGGTGAGGTTCTTCCACGTCCCCGAGATGCCCTTGACGTCGGCCTGGCCGCCGAGGCGTCCTTCGGTGCCGACTTCCCGGGCGACGCGGGTGACTTCGTCGGCGAAGGCGGAGAGCTGGTCGACCATCGTATTGATGGTGTTCTTCAGGGCGAGGATCTCGCCCCGGGCGTCGACCGTGATCTTCTGCGAGAGGTCGCCCTTGGCCACCGCGGTCGCCACTTGGGCGATCGACCGCACCTGCGCGGTGAGGTTCCCCGCCATGAAGTTGACGGAGTCCGTCAGATCACGCCAGGTGCCCAGCACCCCCTTGACGTCGGCCTGGCCGCCGAGGCGTCCTTCGGTGCCGACTTCCCGGGCGACGCGGGTGACCTCGTCGGCGAAGGCGGAGAGCTGGTCGACCATCGTATTGATGGTGTTCTTCAGGGCCAGGATCTCGCCCCGGGCGTCCACCGTGATCTTCTGCGACAGATCGCCCCGGGCCACCGCCGTGGTGACCTGCGCGATGTTGCGGACCTGGGCGGTGAGGTTGCCGGCCATGAAGTTGACCGAATCGGTCAGATCCCGCCACACCCCGCCCACGCCCGGCACCTGCGCCTGGCCGCCGAGCCGTCCCTCGCTGCCGACTTCCCGGGCGACGCGGGTGACCTCGTCGGCGAAGGCGGAGAGCTGGTCGACCATCGTGTTGACGGTGTTCTTCAGCTCCAGGATCTCGCCCTGGGCCGCCACGTCGATCTTCTGCGACAGGTCGCCCTTGGCCACCGCGGTGGCCACCTGCGCGATGTCGCGGACCTGCGTGGTCAGGTTGCCCGCCATCGCGTTCACCGAGTCGGTGAGGTCCTTCCAGGTGCCGGACACCCCCGGCACCTGCGCCTGACCGCCGAGCCGTCCCTCGCTGCCGACCTCGCGGGCGACCCGGGTGACCTCGGAGGTGAACAGGGAGAGCTGGTCCGTCATGCCGTTGAAGACGGTCGCGATCTCGCCGAGCAGCCCGTCGGCGTCCTCGGGCAGCCGGATGCCGAAGTCGCCGTCGCGCACGGCGGTCAGGCCGGCCAGCAACTGCCGCAGCTCGGCGTCGCCGATGTCGGGCCCCTCGCCGTCGCCCCGCCTGCGGCCCGGTACCGCGGTCATCGCCGCTCCGGCCGTGGACTCGCTCATCTTGCCTCTCCCACCCGCCGGCACACCATGGGCGGCACACGCGGAGGTACCGCCCGCGCTGCCTGCCGCCCGTAGTCGGCCGTTCGCCTGTTGCCCGGCACGTCGATCCGCTTCGTCGCTCCGTACAGGGGCTGTACGGCCGTGGGGAAGGATACTCGGACCGCGTCAATCCCGGTCGACCCGGCGGGGGCTTCCGTACACGGGGGCGTGCGCGGGGGCGGCGCGGAGGCGGGTGGCGCCGCTGCCGGCACTCGCTGTCCGAGGAGTCCGACGTGTCCAAAAGTGTCGGATGTCTCCGGCCCACGGCGCGCGGCCCTCGGCGCGCGGCGGTGGGAAACCGCGCCTCGGGGGGGCGTCACCCGAGCCGCCGGACGGTCGGGTGAGGGGCGTGTGGCCGGTGCGGCCGGCCAGGGGCAAGCCGGCCACCTGCCCACCGGGACACCGTCGACCGCCGGGGCACCGCCGCCCACCGCTACACCGCCGATCACCCGGCGGTCAGCACAGCCACTGCAGCACGCCGGTCATCCCGTTGTGGACGAGGGTGACCACGCGCAGCGGGTGGTCTTCGGGCGCCTTGTCGTCCACCGCCATGACGTGGTGGAACACGGCACGCTCCGACGCCCCGGTGGAGCGCAGCGGCGTCACCCACAACGAGACGCCTCCGGCGGTGACCGGACGCCCGGTGGCCTCCACCACGCCTGACGCGTCGAGACAGCCTCGGTCGAACGCCGCGCGTACCCTCCTGCCGGCCCGGTTGTTCTGTTTCCGGTCCTGTCGGAAAACGGTGTAGAGGCCGACGCCGGGGAGGAACACCCGGGGATCCGCCGGAGTGCGGTGCACGAACCAGTCGGTGGGTTCGGTGACGGCGACGCTGCGCACGGGCGGGACGGCCCGGGTCAGCCACTTGGGGTGGGCCGGTTCGGTCGTCGGAGCTCCGCAACTGCCCTGGATCACGGCGAGTTCGAAGTTCCGCCGCACGCCGTCGTAAAGGAAGTGACGGGTCCGTTTGGGGTCGGTGCCGTCGACCCGGGTGTTGGCCGCCTCGATGAAGTAGACGGGACCCCGGACCTCATCGCCGACGGTCAACGGCGTCACGGCGAACCGGAACCCCGCCTCCTCCGTCAGGCACCTCTCGGCGGGAACCTCTCCCCGCTCGTCGAGCACCGCCTGATGGAAGAGGAGGCGAACGGCCTTCGTCGCCTCGATGTCGTCGAACCACTCCCTGACGGCGTTCTGTACCAGCTTCTGCGCGACCATCGTGCCGACGAACTTGGCGATCCCCACCCAGCCCATGCCACACCCCCGTGGGTTACCTGGTGGACAGGTGTCCAGTGGGTTGTGAGATTACGGGGAGTGAAGCTCGGCCCGTCAGGGCGCTTTTCAGTACACGGGAGCGCGAGACCGCCCCCCTCGCAACCCCCGCTCCGCCCTTCCCTCAGGCCCGGCGTGCAGGTCCCTCAGGACCCGGCGTACAAAGCCCGTCGCCCTGGTTGGGAGCCCCGGCCGGCTTCGGCGGGCGTCGCGGGCATCACGGGCACCATGCGGAGGCTGTCGAGATCCCGGGCGATCGGTGAGCCGGTCGACCATGGGAGCGAAGGCGGGCAGCGCGTCCTTTGGGCGGGACGCGGAGCGAACAGGACCGCCGGCGTCCATGCGACACCGCGCCCTGCCGACGGGAACGCCCGCGCGCGCCGCCCCGGCTCCCGTCAGACGCCGGAACGCCGTTCGGCGGACCGCGCTCGGGCGCCCGCGGGGATGGCCGAGCGCGGGACGGCCGGGCCTGGCGCGGCCCCGGCGCCGGCCGGGGTGCCGTCGCCGGGCACCGGTGCGGCCGGCTCGGGGAAGGCGGCCGCCGCCCGTCGCCTGCCGCCTGCCGACCGGTGGCCTGGTGGCCTGGTGGCTTGGTGGCCGGGTGCGGCGGCGTCCTTGAGATCGACGACCGCGGCGTCGACGACCACGGCGTCGATGACCACGGCGTCGGTTCCGCCGGTGAGGGCCGTGACGAACCCACGACAGTCCGAGGTGCCGTGGACGCGCTTACTTCCGCGTGGACTCGAGTGCGGCGAGCACCGAGGCCGTGGTGTCGACACGGGCGATGAGCGGCAGGATCCGCTTGGTGGCGAACTCCTGGTGCTCCGCGGAGAAGGTGCTGGTCGCGTCCTCCGCGACGATGACGTGGTAGCCGTGCTCGTAGGCGAAACGGGCTGTGGACTCCACCGCCAGGTTGGTGGCGACACCGGTGAGCACGAGCTCGTCCACGCCCCGGCGGCGCATCTGGAGGTCCAGTTCGGTGCCGGTGAAGGCGCCCCACTGGCGCTTGGTGATCAGCAGGTCGTCGGGGTGCGGCTCCAGCTCGGGAGCGAGCCGGGAGAACTCCGGGTGGAGCGCCGGCGGGTTGTGGGGGACGTCGGCGCGGGGCCGGAGGGCGGCACCGCCGTCGGGGCCGTGGGCCACGTTGACGAGCACGACGGGCAGCCCCGCCGCGCGGAAGGCGCGGGCCAGAAGGGCGCTGTTCTCCACGACCCGCGTGGCCGGGTGCGGCTGGAGGGGCAGGCCGAGGATGCCCTGCTGGAGGTCGAGTACGACCAGGGCGGCCTTGGGGCTGAGTTCCACGACGGGCATGACGGGTTCCTTTCCGGCGTGCCGCGCGGGTGCGCGGCACACGATGGGCGGGGCGCGCGAGGGCGCGGCCCGTGGGGGGGGGATCGGGTGGTGAGGTCAGCCGTGTTCGCCGGCACCGCGCAGGTGCCGGGAGGTGGCGGCGTTGAGGAGGAGCACGAGGCTGATGCCGGTGATCACGACGGCCAGCAGCCGGAATCCGGGGCCGTCGGCGTCGCGGCCGACCGCGATGCCGACGAGCGCGGAGGCGAGGTTCGCGCCGATGTACTGGGCGGTGCGGTAGAGACCGGAGGCCGTGCCGATCTGCTCCGCGGGCGCCGTGCGGTACATCAGCGTCTGGTTGCCCAGGCTGTTGAAGCCGTTGGGCAGTCCGAGCACCGCGGCGATGAGGAGCACTTCCCAGATGGGCACGTCCGACCCGAACAGGGCCAGCGCGGCGCTGCCGACGCAGAGGGCGCCGGAGCCTACGACGAGGACGGTGCGCAGCCTGCGTTCGACGAGTCGGGTGGCCCACATCGTGGTGACGAAGCCGAGGGCCGCCACGGGCAGCATCACCAGGCCCGCCTGGGATTCCGAGAGGCCGCGGCCCTGTTCGAGCCACTGGGGCAGGGCGTAGGTGACGGAGTAGAAGACCACGTAGGTGGCCATGCAGCGCAGATAGGTCGCGGCGAGCGGCCCGTTGCGGTAGATCATGCGCAGGTCCACGAAGGGCCGGCGGGCCCGCAGCTCGCGCCGGACCAGTGCGGCGGTGAGCACGGCGAAGGCCGCCAGGGCCCACCACCGGGGGTGATCGGGGAGCGAGAGCAGGAAGAGCATCAGCCCGGACAGCTCACCGGTGAACAGGGCCATGCCCCACAGGTCCAACTGCCGCACCGCGGTGCCGGCCTCGCGACCCACCGGCTTGTCGGCGGGCAGCCACACCAGGGCCATGGCCAGGGCCGCCAGGGTGAGCGGTACGTTGACCCAGAAGATCGCCCGCCAGCCCGCGAGCTGGACGAGCACCCCGCCCAGCGGCGGACCGAGGGCGACGGCGGCCTGCGACGCGGCGGAGATGGCGCCGAGCCCGCCGGTGGGGGCGGAACCGTCCGGGCTGTGGGCCGTGGCCCAGGCCCGGATCATCGACATGCCGGCCGGGTACGCGGCCGAGGTGCCGATGCCGAGCACGACCCGGGCGGCGATCAGCCAGCCGAGGGTCGGAGCGAAGGGCGCGGCCGCGCCCGACACCAGGACGAGCACCAAGCCGAGGCAGAAGACCCGGCGGGCGCCGAACGCGTCGGCCAGCCGGCCCATCGTCGGCTGGGCGACGGCGGTGGCCAGATAGAGGGCGGACACCAGCCAGATGACCTCGGCGCCGGCGTGGAACGCGTCCTGGACGGAGAGCAACGCCACGGCGATCATCGAGGAGTTGAGGGCGTTGAGCAGGGTCCCCAGGACGATCGGGGTGAGGAAACCGAGTGGGACACGAGGCACCGCGGCCCGCGTGGTCGCGGTCTGCGTGGACTTCAAAGGCAAGGTGCCCCCCGGGGTTCCCTAGGTTTCGGACAGCAAATCCAGCAATTTGTTCGCGGCGGCGAGGACTTCCCGCTCGACCGGCGTCAGGCGTTCGGCGATGGCCTGGGCGAGCCACGCGTCGCGCGTCCGCCGGTCGTCCTCCACCAGCCGGCGGCCGGTGTCGGTGATCTCCATGAGGACCTGGCGGCCGTCACGGTCGTGCGGCCGCCGCGTGATGAGCCCGCGTTCCTCCAGGGAGGCGAGCTGACGGGTCAGCGACTGCGGCTGCACGCCCTCGTGGCCGGCCAGTTCCTTGGGACTGAGGGCTCCCACGCGGTCCAGCCGGCTCAGCACCGAGGTGCTGGTCAGCCCCAGACCGTGGGCGGGGCGTTCCTGCCGCATGCGCCGGGCCAGTGCGGACACGCTGTCGCGGGTCTGCGTGGCCAGGTCGACGAGGTCTTGATTGTTATCCACGAACGCAGCGTAGCTTACAAGCTCGGCTTACTATCCTGTCAAGATCCAGAGTGGGCCATGGGTTCGGTGGTGGAGTGTCCGCTCTCGATAAACGCCTTGATGTGGGCGGTTTTGGTGTGCCGTCCCAGACGCGGCGGTCAAGGGTTCGGCAGGCCCTCTTGTGTGTGACACGGCGCGCATTTACTTCGCTGGGCTTAGTAATGTTCCCTGTGAGGCATGACCCTCAAGACCGCCCCGCCGCGTCCCCGGCGCGCTGGACACCGTGCGCAGGCCTGGCGTCACCTGCCGCCCCTCGGCCCCGGGGCCGTATGTCGGCCCCGCTCTCGGCTGGGCGGGCAACGCGCGGCACACGTCCTCGGCTCCTCGGCTCCGCCGAGACGCTCGCCGTGGCAAGCTGCGAGCGTTCAGCACGGTTGTGCGCCGCACGACCGGCGAGCCGGCAGCGGGCCGACGCCGCTCCGGCTGGTTCGACGGCTTCACCGACGCCGCCGCGCGGGACCCGGCCCGCAGCGCGCTCGCGGTCGCCGCCCGCCGCGTCCCCGGCCCGGACCTCGACCCGCGGCTCCCCACTCCCGGCTGCCGGCGCCCCTCCGGGTACGCACCGGCGACGACGAGACGCATGAAGTGCGCGTCGACCCCGGCAAGGGGGCCCGGATGAGCCGCTCACCCGCATCCGCCGTCAACGGAAGTTGCGCCTTCCGGCCGGCCCCGCGCCCCCGCCGGGGTACGTCGAGGAGGTGCCGAGCACCGTACGGTCCCCGACCGAGGGCGCCCCCGCCGTGACGTTCCGGCCCGGTCAGGCGGCGGACACCTCGACGACGCCCCCGGCCGCCTGACCCGGCGGGGCCCGACCGGCCCGGACGACAGCGCCAGGCCGTGCCTTCCCCCTTCGCTTCCGGGGGAGGGAACGACCTGACCATGGGGCCCGACGGAACCGCCTGCCGCACCGACTCCTTCGTCCCAGCGATTTACAGATGCACCCCGCGGCGGCTCGCCACCGCGGGAACCCCGACACGGCACCGGCAACCCGGCGCGGCGTCACCCGGATCCCAGCCGCCCACACTCAACCCCGACGGCACTCACCACCTACGGCACTCAACGCCTACGGCGGCGGCGTTGCCGGCCGACGACACGCACCCCCGCCCCCTCACCCTCGCCAGGGCCGACGGCTCCCGATCCCCGCCGGTACCACCCTGTTCAGCGGCGCCGAAGGCGGGTGACCGTGGCCCACGAGGCTTCGGCCCGCCGGTCGGCGGCGGCCGGGCCCGCCGCACCGCCACCGACCGCACGTCCACCCGCACCGGCCCCGAGCCCGGCGGCCGAACTCATCGGCCTTGCCGAGCGCCTCGCCCCTCGCGCCGCACAGGTCGGCGGGCGGGTGCGGAGGCGGTCACGAGCCGCTCTTCTCCGGCGGTCCCTGTGTGAAGCGCAGGTAGCGGTCGACGGACCGGGCCAGGACCTCGTTGCCGTCGGAGGTGACGACGCGGTCCCACCAGGCGCCGTAGATGCGGTCGAAGCGGTAGCCGGCGAGCAGTTCCCCGGCGGCGCGGACGGCGTCGGGGCGCTCGGGGATGTGGTTGGCGTAGCTGTACATGACGGTGACCCAGCGGCGGTCCGGGCAGACGTTGACGACGTCGCCGGTGAACAGGGCGCCCCCGTCGACGTTCCGGTGCATGACCGTGCTGCCCGGGAAGTGGATGCCCGGGTTGATCAGCGTCAGCTCGTCGGTGAGCCGGTGCGTCCGTCCGCTCCAGAAGCGCAGGGCGGGGTCGGGGCGGCCGACCCAGCGGCGGTCCGCCTCGTGCAGGTACACGGGGGCGTCGAAGGCGTGCGCCCAGTCGACCATGGCGGAGTAGAAGTGCGGGTGGCTGACGGCGATCGCGGTGATGCCGCCGAGTTCCCGTATCTCGCGGATCATCGCGTCGTCGAGGTAGGGCACGCAGTCCCACAGCACGTTGCCGGCGGCCGTGCGCAGCAGCAGGGCGCGCTGGCCGATGGCGAACTCGGGGGTGCAGCCGATACCGAGGACGCCGGGACCCTGTTCCTCGAAGCGGCCCTGGTGGCCTTCGACGCGCAACTCCGCGAGGCTGGTCCACCGCTGGCCGCCGGCTCCGACGTACTGGCGCTCGTCCAGACAGACCGGGCAGTCGGGGCGCGGGGCGGCGTACTGGGTGCCGCAGACGCGGCAGATGGGCAGTGCCGAACCGGTGAGGTCAGCCACGGTCGCCTCCGGCGAGCTCGGAAAGGACGTACGGACGGCTGGGCAGCCAGCCGAGTTCGGTGACGGCACGCCGGCCCGACACCACCTGGTTCAGCCCCAGGGCCTCGGCGAACGGACCGCCGAGCGCCTCGGCGGCCTGCTCCGGCGGCCAGGGCTCGGCCCGGCCGTCGCCGCCCGCGGCGACGTCGGCGGCCGCGGCCAGCGCCGCCACCGGCACCGCCTCGTGCGCCACGCCGTGCAGCACGCTGCCCGGACCGGCCTTGGTGACCGCCAGTACGAACAGTTCGGCGAGGTCGTCCACGTGCACCATCGGCCAGCGGGTCGCCGCGGAGCCGACGTAACGGCCCGTGCCGTGCTCACGCGCCCAGTCGGTCATCAGGCCGGGAATGCCGCCGCCCCGCCCGTACACGATGCCCGGCCGCACCACGACCGCTCGCACATCGTCCCCGGCCGCGTCCAGCACCCGCCGCTCGATCCGCGGGCGGTAGCCGACGATGGTGATCGCGTTCGTCGGCGCGTCCTCGTCGACCGCCGCGTCGCCGGTGGCGCCGAGCACCCACACGCCGCTGGTGTAGACGAAGGCCCGTCCGGAGCCGCGCAGCCGCTCGGTCAGCGCGTCCACGGCCGCCGCGTCCACCGCCTCGTCGCCGGTCGGCGTGGCGAGGTTCACGACGGCGTCGACGTCATCGGTGACGGCCGCCCGCAGCGAGGCCGGGTCGGCCAGGTCGGCCACCAGCCCCGCCGCCCCGGCCGGCAGCCGGCTCGCGTCCTTCACCAGGTGGACCACCCGGTGGCCCTCCGCCGTGAGCCGCCGCACCACGGCCGACCCGATGTAGCCGGTCGAACCCAGCACGAGTACCTTCACGTCCACTCTCCTTCGTTGCTCTGGTCCATCGGCGAACGCAACGGATGCTTCCCGTCCCGCCGACGGCAGTGAATCTAGGCGCGCCCGGCCGGCGACAGTCGTCGCGGCGTGCACGGTTCCTCGACTCCCCGTGCAGAGCCGACGCCCAGCGCGTGGTGGCGGTACTCGCCCGGAGTGAGGCCGTAGGCCTGGCGGAAGGCGCGGCCGAAGACGGTGGGGTTGGGGAAGTTCCAGCGGGCGGCGATCACCTGAACGGGCAGCGCGCGCAGTTCCGGCCGGGCGAGGTCGGCGCGGCAGCGTTCGAGGCGGCGGGTCCGGATGTGGCCGGCGACGGCTTCCGGCTCGTCCCGGAACAGCGCGTAGAGGCCGCGCAGCGAGATGTTGTGGTGGTCGGCGACCGCTCGGGGGGTCAGCTCGGGGTCGCCGAGATTGCGTTCGATGAAGACCTTGGCCCGCTCCAGGAGTGCGCGGGAGCGGATCTCCGGCGGCGTGGTCTCGATGACACCGAGCTGCTCGGCCAGGTAGGCCGTGGCCATGTCGAGAGCCACCCGCCCGAGCGTCGGGAGCTCCTCGCCGCGGCACGCCGGGCCGTTGTCGCGAAGGCTCGTCAGGAAGTCGGCCAGGACCGCGCCGAGGCCGGTCCGGGGGAGCCGGCGGGCGACGAGATGGTCGGTGCGCCCGGCTCGCAAGGGCAGCTCCGATCTCGGGATCCGGAGAACCACCGCGCGGACCGGTCCACCGTCGCGGTCGGTGTCGCACTCCAGCGGGACCGAGGTGTTGGTGAGCAGGAAACCGTCCCCGACCGGGCCGGAATCCCGGCCGAACTGGCGGGCCTTCATCGCGTTCCCCCGCACGAGCGTGAGCTGGTGCTGCTCCGGGTCGCCCCGCCTGATGTGCGCCGGGGTCCGGCGCGACCATACGGGCGAGAACTCGAACGTCGACACCGCGACCGCGCCCAGCTCGATCTCCCCGACGCCGGCGTGGAAGTCATCCTTGCGATCGGTGTGGATCGCCACGGGCATGAAGTCCGTGCACACCGTCTCGGTGAACCAGTCGAACCTGTCGGCCGCCGGCACCTCACGGCCGGACACGCGCGTCCACATCCGGCTCCCCGCGTTCACAGACATTTTTTGATGGCTCATCCGATGTGATCGATCTTCGAAACTGAGACGTGATGGATGCGAAGGGGCCCGGCTTGTTCAGTGCACTGTCCTTGAGGACGGGAGGCCGGCCCCGGCCGGAACCGGGGCCGGGGACTGGTCTCGCCCTCGGGTGTACTCGTCGTGGTGCGAGCCGGTGACGCATGGGTCCACGGGCGTGTGGTTCACGGTGTCCGCCATGCTCGGCGTGTCCGACGCCTCGGACGCCGGCGCCCCGCCGTGAAGCCGGCCCTTCCGGCCCCTCGGCGCGACGGCCGGGGCGGGGGCCGGCGCACGGTGCCGCCGGGGCGGCGCCCGCGCGCGTTTCCCGGGAGTCAGGGCGACATCACGGGACCTCCTCCGCTCTCCGTGGACGTGGTCCCGGCCGGCGCGGCGTCGTCCGGGGTCTTCCCGTAGGCGAGGGACTCGACGATCAGTCCGTCCCGTACGAGTACCAGGCTCACGCCGCGGACCGAGTCCGCCGGCCCGTCGCCGAAGCGGTACCGCCAGCGGACCGTCGCCCGTTCACCGGTGACGACGACGGCCTCCGGGTCGAACCGGCCCGTACGGTCCTCGACGAGCGCCCGGCAGAACTCCAGGCACGCGGCGCGGCCTTCGTAACGGGCCCCGTCGGGAGCCGGCTCCTTCGCCTCCATCACGCAGTCGTCGGCGATCAGGTCGGCGAGCGAGGAGGCGTCATGGTCGATGAAGGCGCGGTTGAAGCGGTGGACGATCTCGGCCGTGGTGCGGAATGACATGCCGGACCTCCTAGGAGCGTAATGAGCGGTTCGCCGTTTCCCGTCCGGGCCCGGACGGACGGCCGGCCGTCGCGGCCATGCGCGTGCCGCCCCGCCGGCGCCGGCCGGGCGCCGTCCCCGGTGGCCCATAGGGACCAGTCCGGCCGGGCACCCGGGGCCGCCGGGTCACCGCGTCTCCCCGAGCCGGCCGAAGTGGCCGGTCGCCTCGGCGACGGCGGCGAACACCGCGGCGCGGTCGGTCACGTCCAGCCGGAGGGGCAGCACCCGGCCGGGGTGGGCGGCGGCGAGTTCCTCCAGCGGGGCCGTGGTGCGGGCGGCGACCGCGACGCGGTCACCGGCCGTCAGCGCCGCCTCGGCGAAGGCCCGGCCGAGGCCCCGGCCGGCACCGGTGACGAACCAGACGCGGCTCGGGGGTCCGGGTGGGGTGTGCATGTGCGGTACTCCTGTCTGAGAGATCGAGATCCCGAGAGGTCCCGAGAGATTCCGATGGATGAGGTATCCGGCGCTCGGTCCGCCGGGGCTCGGGGTCCGGGGCTTGGGGTGCGGGTGCGGGTGCGGCGGGTCCGGGCGGGTGCGGCGGGTCCGGGCGGGAGGGGCGCGTGTGGCGGGCGCCCCCGGCCTGCCCGCCGGCTTCCGCGCTCGCGGCGGTCAATCGCGGCCCGCGCTCCGGACGGCCAGGGCGGTGAGGAGGGTCAAGCCGGCCCCGGTCGTCAGGACGCCGTCGAGGGAGAGGTGGGTGGCGACGAGTCCGCCGAAGAGGGCGCCGAGGGCGATGGCGAGGTTGTAGACGGAGGTGTTCAGGGCGGTGGCCGCCTCGGTCGAGTCGGGTGCCGCCTTGAGGATCCACGTCTGGACGGCGACCGGGACGCCGCCGAAGGCCAGCCCCCACCCCATCAGCAGCAGGGTGCCGCCGACCGGCGTGCGGCCGGCGAAGGGGAACGCGGCGAGGACAGCGGTCAGCAGGACACTGATGGTGAGGATGGTGGTACGGACGTTCCGCTCCGCGGCCACTCCGGCGAGGAAGTTGCCGAGGATGCCGGCGACGCCGAAGCCGAGCAGAAGCGGGCCGATCATCCCTTCGCCGATCCCGGCCGTGGTGCGGAGGATCGGGCTGACGAAGGTGAAGGCGGCGAAGTGGCCGCCGACCAGGAGGAACGTGGAAAGGACGCCGGCGCGTACCACGGGGTGCCGGAACTGCCTGGGCAGTGTGCGCAGTCGGACGACCTGCCGGGCCGGCACGGGAGGCAGCAGGAAGAACAGGGCCACCAGGACGACGAGACCCAGGGCGCCCGCGGCCGCGAAGGCCACGCGCCAGTCCGCGAGCCCGCCGATCAGCGTCCCGGCCGGTACGCCGAGGACGTTGGCCGCGGTCGCGCCGCCGAAGACGAGCGAGACGGCCCGGGGGATCGACCGTTCCGGCACCAGTTGTACGGCGAGGCCCGCGGCGAGTGCCCAGAAGCCGCCGATGCTGATGCCGACGAGGAAGCGTGAGACCAGCAGGACGGTGAAGTCGGGTGCCACGGCAGACAGCCCGTTGGCCAGCACCATCAGGCCGATCAGGGCGATCAGCGCGGTCCGCCGGTCGAGCCGGCCGATCGCCACCGGGAGCAGTGGCGCCGTGATCGAGGCGACCAGGCCGGGGACCGTCACCATCAGTCCGGCGGTCCCCTCCGAGACGTGGAGGGACCCTCCGATGAAGGGGAGCAGCCCGACGGGCAGTGATTCGACGGTCACCAGCGCGAACGTCCCGACCGCCATGGCGACGACGGCGAGCCATCTCCTGAGCGGCACCCGCTCGTCGGCGTACGGGGTGGGCGTCGCCGCGGTGTCGGCAAGGGTCACAGGTGTGCTCCGGTCTGCAGGGCTCGGTCCGCCTCGAAGGCGTCCTGATCGATGGGTGTGGTGCTCTGGGCGACGGCGATCCGCCACCGGCCGTCGTCCTTGGCCAGGACGTACACCGGGGTGCCGGGGGCCACGTCGGGGTGGGCGGCCACCACGGACGCCCACCGGCGCTGTGCCGCGCTGGGGCCGTCGCACCGCCTGCCGTGCCGGCCCTGGCCGTCGCGACCGCGGAGCACCTCGTCGAGGCGCCGCCCGTCCCGGGTGATCGGCCGCTGACGGATCTTGACCGCCGCGAGGTCGGGCCGGATGAACACGATGGCCTCGGCCTCACAGGTGACGGTCAGCGGCCGGTGGACGGTGCGGGGCAGCGCGCTGCGGGCGAAGGCGCGGATCGCCTCCACTCCGGTCAGCGGGTCGCCGTGCGGGATCGTCCACAGCGCCTCCTGGCGGAACAGCTCCGCGAACGCGTCCGGCAGTCCGTTCTGCTGGGCGTGCTCGACCTGGGCGACGAGCCGGACGACGGCGCGTACGTCGTCCTGCGGAACGGTGACACCGGCGACGAGCGGCTTCATGAAGGGATTCCTCTCTTGGGGGGGGATGGCCGGGCCGACGCCCTGGGGCAGCGGCTGATTCCCGTCCGCCACGCTCCGGCGGTCGCGGGCGGCCCGCCGGGTGGCGTGATGTCGCCGGTACGGGCCCGCCGCACCGCTCGTGGGCCACCGGGCTGCGGTCCCGGCCCGCTGTCGATCTTTCAGCTTCCCGCGGCGACCATCAACGCCGAAGATCAGTAGGATCCGATAACTCATGCTTATGACGGGGGTCGGACCGCACGTGGAAATGCGTGACATCGAGATATTCCTGACGCTGGCCGAGGAGCTGCATTTCGGCCGGGCGGCCGTACGGCTGCACCTCACGCAGGCGCGGGTCAGCCAGGCGATCGGCCGTCAGGAACGGCAGCTCGGGGGCCTGCTCTTCGACCGCTCGAACCGCCGCCAGGTCCGCCTGACCCCGCTCGGCCGGCAACTGCGTGCCGACCTGTCGCCGGTCTACGCGAATCTGCGCGACAGCCTCGAACGCGCCCGGATGACGGCCCGCGGCAAGACCGCCCGCCTGCGCGTCGGCATGATGCCCTTCAACGTGCTCGACCTGCACCACTTCTGGAAGACGTTCCAGGCCCGCCACCCCCAGTGGGAGCTGCAGATCCGCAGGGCGCCCTACGTCGACCCCTTCACGAGACTCCGTGAGGGCGACATGGACGTGTTCATCACCTGGCTGCCGGTGGACGACCCCGACCTCACCACCGGCCCGGTCCTCTTCCACGACCGTCGCGTCCTGGCCGTCTCCGCGGTCCACGAGCTCGCCGACAACCATGTCGTCCCGGTCGAGGCCCTGGCCGACTTCGGCCACGCCATGCCGCCCGGGATGCCGGACTACTGGGAGTACGGCTACCTGTCGTTCCACACACCCCGGGGCAAGCCGCTCGAACGCGTCGAGCAGGTCACCAACGCCGACGAACTGATCCACCTGGTGATCACCGGCGAGATCGTCCACCCCTTCCCGTCACACGTCACCCGCTACTGGTCCACGCTGTCCCACGTGCGCTTCATCCCCCTCCCCGACATGGGAACCTTGCCCTTCGCCCTGGTATGGCGCACGGACGCCGAGAACGACCTCATCCGCGCCCTCGCCCAGACCGTCCGCGACATCGGCCCCGTACGGTTCTGACGACGCCCGCACACGACCACCCGCACCCGGCTCCGCCTCCCTTCCGGTTTCCGCTTCCGGGCGGCAGCGTCTTGTCTCCGGCGACAGCGCCCCACCCGGTTCCGTGGCGCGGACGCGTGTACGCCCCCCCTCGCCTCACAGTCGGCAAGACCGATGCATGCCGGGTGGTTGCGGGAAGGCGCCGGGGACCCGGTACCGGGTGGAGCGCGAATGCCGGTACCAGCGCTCGAGCCCGGTGACCATGAGCTGCATCTGGCGGAAGTACTCCCGGACCCGCTCCTGATGAGGGCCGAAGTCGGGGAGCTGCCGGCCCAGGGCCGAGATCTCGGCGGAGAAGGAGCCGAGCATGCGCACCGCCTCCGCGAGCGCCTCGTCGCGTGTGCAACCCAGTTCATGCCGCAGCACAGGGACGATGTTGACGCACTCCGACGGCCGGGCTTCCTCCTTGGTGAGGGAGTGCACATCGTTCTGAACGGACATCAGCCGGCAGATCAGCGAGCGGAGCCGCTGGATGACCGGGTGGCGGAAGACGGACTCGGGCAGCGCGGTTCCCATGGCCGGTTCGACCAGGTCCCCGTAGGGGCGCATGGCGATGGAGTACTCGTGGATGAGGAGGTAGTGGGCCAGGGACGGCGGGCCGGTCCTCTTCCCGAGCTTGTACGGTGCCTCCTCCATCAGTCCGTAGGTGAAGAACTCGTGGAAGGAGTGCGCGAGACGCTCCAGCCAGAAGGAGGGCATGAACTCCCGGAACTCCTCGCGCATGCGGGCGAGGAAGTGCAGGAACCCGAGCTCTCCGGCGCGTGGTTCCTCTCCCGCCAGGATGTCGCAGACCCGGTCGCGCACGGCGACGAGTTCGGGAACGGTGTGGAACTCGTGGTAGTCGTCGATCTGGGTGAGGAAGACGAACCATCGGGCCATGGGCCGCATACGGGAGGCGTCGGTGACGGTGGGCGACATGTAGGCCGCGCCCCGGGCGAGATCGTGCTTCTTGTACTTGGCACGGTCCTCTTCGGGAAGGAAAGCGTAGTAGGTGTCGTACCACCCGTTTTCGTCGTGGAACGACTCGTCGGCCTCGAAGGGGCTGACCACGGTCGGGAACGGGTAGGTCAGCTCCGGGACCGATAGCCCACCGGACATGGTCATCCTTTCGTTTCGGGCGCGGAGACGCGGGCCGCCGATGCCAGCCTGTGGTGATCGGTGTACGTCCCGGGGTCATAGCGGGAGATCTTCGCGTCCACGCCCCGCCAGCCGGACACGATGAAACCGAAGTGGTGGATGTGGTTCTCGACGGCGTCGTGCCATGCGCCGAAGTCGGGCAGGTTCCGCTGGAGCCGCACGAATTCCCGCACATCGTCCGCGTGCAGCCGGAACACCCATTCGCGAGCGTCCGTCAGCGAACAGGAGCGTTCACGCCGGACCACGTTGATGAGGTTGAGGTTTCCCATGCCGGTCCGCATGTCCTTGTCGTAGGACTGGAATTCGTTGAACCAGCCCGGGAGCCTGACGGCCAGGGACTTCAGCCTCCTGATCGTGGGGTGATCGTGGACCTCCGCCGGCAGCACGACCCCCGTCTCGACCTCCTTCAAGGCGAAGAAGGGGTGGAGCATCAACGCCCGTTCCCTGATGTGCAGGAACTCCTCCACCGACGGGCAGGAGCCCGCCCGCAGGTGGGCGACCTCCGCCTCCAGCCCTTCGAAGTAGAGATCGAGGTCGTCCGCCCACCGGCCGACGGACGAGGCGGGGAGGAACCGCAGCAACTCGCCGCGCACCGTCTCGACCTGCGTTCCCAGGAGGATGTCGGCCTGGCGGGCGGTGGCGTGCCCGCGGGCCACCGCCACCGTGCGCTCGCGGACGGCCCGGACGACCTCCGGAGTGGCCCGCTCGTAGATGTCGTCGTGATACAGGGAGAAGAGCAGCATCCGCGCCAGCGGCTTGAGCCGCTCCCAGGAGGCCATGGGGTAGAAGTACGAGGCCATGTAGGCGGTGCGGGCCTTTTTGAACCGCTCCGCGATCTCGGGTGGCAGGATTCCCGCCCATTCGCGGTCGATCCAGACGCGGTCGGTGTACTCCTGCATCCGTGCCGCGTGCGGATTGACCAGCGTGGGAAACGGATACCGCAGCCTCGCGGACGTCTCGCTGTCCAGCATGAGAACGACTCCCCTCTGATCTGATCCCCTCTGACCGGCAGGTGCGTCGGCGGTGGACGGACGGTGGTGTGGGCTGCCGGTGGTCGGTACCCCCGGGCGGGAATCCGGGCGCGTGGCATGGCGGTGGGACCGCACGCGCGGACCACTCCCCGCACGCCTTCGGCACCTCATGGGTCGTGCGCGGCGCTGGAGTCGTCCACGATCCGTGTGCCCGGCCTCCACCTGCCCGGATGCGGACAAACAGGTGCACTGCCCGGCGAAGGGAGGCACGGCGGCGCATGGTCCGGGGCGGCCGTGCGCGGGTCGGCGGGCGCGGCGGCGCCGTCGTACGGCCGTGTGCCCCCTGCCGCTGCCGGAGGGGGCCGGGGCAGTGGGCGTCACGAGACCGCCTGTTCCGCGGTCCTGGCCCGTTCGGCGACGATCACCAGGTAGTTGAGCCGGTTGGAGCGGTACCCGTCGAGAAAAGAGGCCTCGACACCGCTGCGCAGGTCGCAGCGGGAGCGCAATTCCCAGTAGGGGATGGCCTCGGCGGTGAGGTCACGGACGGTGGAGGGGACCAGGCCGTGGGCGGCCAGAGCGCGGAAATACGTGCTGCGCGGGTGGATGTGGCAGACGTAGTGCTCATTGATGGCGTGAATCTCGGGGCCGGTGCCGGGGGCGGCGGCCGCGTCGTTCTCGCACCAGGTCACCAGGACGTACCGGCCGCCGGGTTCGAGCAGTCGGCTGAACTCCCGGAACGCTTCGAAGAGATCCACGTACATGGTCGTCTCATTGGTGATCACGTACTGGAAGGAGGCGTCGGGGAAGGCGGTGGCGACCATGTTCGCGTAGTGGAAGCGGACGCGGTCGGCGCAGCCCCTGCGTTCGGCCAACTGCCGGGAGAAGGCCAGGTGGTGCTCGCAGAAGTTCACACCGTCCACCCGGCACCCCAGGTGGTCGTGGACCATGAACGCGGTACCGCCCCGGCCGGAGCCGGCGTCCAGGACGCGTGCGTCCGCGGACACCGTGCCCAGCCCGTCGAGGACCAGCCGGACCTGCTCGCTCTCCATGCGGTGCATCTCCCGCAGGATGAGCCGCTGCCGCCGGTCGGGCGCGGCCGTCAGCACCGTCCGGTCGAACTCTCCCACGGCGTAGTGGTGGTGGTAGAGACCGTCCTCCTCTCCCAGCAGCAGATTGATGTCGTCGTGCCGCTTGGCCTCCCAGTGATCATTGAGCCGGTGCTCGTACGCGTCTCGTACGACCTCCGGCACACGACGTGGCAGGGCTGTCACAAGTCCTCCTCCGGCCGACGGGCGGCTATCAAGGGCGGGCGCGGTCACGCCTCGCGGGTGACGATGAACCGGAACAACCCCGTCGGCGCACGGCGCGCGCCGACCGGGGCGGAAAGGCGCTCAAGGTGTACGGGGGCCGAGGCGGGCTTCTCCTGAGCGAGGCGTTCGGCGAGGGCACGTCCGCCGGCGTGAACCGTCGGCTCTGCGGACGCCGTCGGCGGTGGTCTGCCATGCGAGACCCAGGCAGGCACAGGCGGCCGGCGGGCCGTCACCCCGTCCGCCCCGGCCCCGGGCAGGGCCTATCGTTCCCGCGGACCACCGGACGTCCTGCGCATCACCGATCGGTCGGAAGAGACCGGTGCGTCGGCTGTATGTGCGTGGCCATCGGCGAATACCTCTCGTGAAGAGGAGGAGCGCCGGAAAGAGGACGAACGTGCCCTCCGCGCAGGCATGTTCCGGCTCGCTCGCTCGGCGACTCTCTCCATCAAAGACACCGGTGGCACGGCTGGTCCAGGGGGCCGGGGATCCCTTCGGCGGTATCCGGCTCCCTTCGGGAGCACGCGTCGGCGCACGCCCTGCCCGGCGGACCACCGCGTCGCCGGGAGCCGCCTTCGCCGGTTTCCGCCACGCTCACAGGCACGCCTGAGCTCCGGCGCGCGGGTCCGTCGGCGGGCCGGGTGGTGCGCTCCGCCTCGCCGCGCGCCGCGAAACCCCGACTCCCTCCGGGCCACCCCCCGTCGATGCCGTTCCCGCCCACCTCGCGGACCGGCGCCACCTGACGGTCACCCCGGAGGGCGCCTCCCCTGCCGGCTGCCGACGGCTGTCGAGCTGCGGGAACGCACCCCGTCACGGCGCACGGCGCTTCGCCCGCTCAGGGGCCGGCAGGCAGCGGGTCGCCGAGCAGGACCAGGTTGTCGGCGTACCGGTGACGTCGGCGGTCGTACTCTCCCGAGCAGGTGACGAGGGCCAGCCGGGCGCGGCCGGTGTCGGTGAACCACCGGGCGGGCACCGCGCTTTTGGGGTACGAGCGGCGTTCGGTGATGAGGTAGGGATACGAGCGTCCGTCGGCGCCGGTGAGGGTGGCGCGGGTGCCGAGAGGGATGTCGCGCAGGGCCGCGAAGGCACCCGGTCCGTACTCCCGGGTGTCGACGTGCCCGGCCAACAGGACCGTGCCCTCGCGGGCTCCCAGCTCGGCGCCCAGGGGCCACCAGCCGACAGTGTCGGGTGGCCGGGGCAGCTCCAGTGCGCCGTCGGCGTCGGCGGCCACCGGCACCACCACGGCGTGGAGGTGCCCCGGCACCTCCACGGCCACCGGCGGCGAGGCGTACGTCTCCGGTGGCGCCGGCTGATGGCGGGCCGGCCGGACGGTGGCGGGGACGCTTTCCGAAGGAAGGGCCCCCGGCGCCAGGGCCAGGGTGAGCGCACCCGTGAGGCAGAGTGCCGCGCGTCCCGTCAGGCCGGCCATGGTGATCCGCCGGGTGCGCCGGTCAGCGGGGCCCGGGTGCGGTCCGGGCGCGCCGACGGCGCACGCCCCAGGTGAGTGCTCCGCTCAGGAGGAGCCCGCCCAGCGCCGCGGTGCCCACGGTGACGGGGGCGGCGCCGCCGGAGTCCGTACCGGCTGCCATGCCGCCGTCACCGGCGGGGACGGAGTGCGAGGGCGCCTGCTCGTGGCAGGTGCCGCCGCTGACCCGGTCCAGGTGCATGGCCACCACCGGGCGAGCCGCCTTCGCCGCCGCGGTGATCTCCGCGTTCCGGCCGGAGGCGATCTGGCCGTCGATCAGGGCGAGGGTCTTGCGGTGGCTCGCGTCCTGGGCCGACAGCCAGGCGCTGTCGTAGTCCTTGGTGCCGGCCTTGGCGCGTACGGAGGCGAGCTGCTGCTTCTGTTCGGCGGACGGCCCGGCCGGCAGGGTGACGTTCAGCTTCCCCGCCAGTCGCTTGGCGTCGCCGTCGAGTTTGCCGTGGTCACGCACCAGCATCCGGGCGACATCCTTCACGCAGGCGCCGACCGCGTTGGTCCGGGCGTCGTCGCCGGCCGCGATCTCCGCGAGATTGCCCTGGTGCACGGTCTTGAGGAAGGCGCTGTCCGTCACCGCGCCGTCGGACGCACCGCCGCCGTCGTCGCCGTCGGCGCAAGCGGGGGCGTACGCCGCGAACGACGCGCATATCACCGTGCCGGCCGCCACGACGGCCATTCGCTGTCGGTTCCTCATGGGAGCTCCTTTCGGCTCCGGCGGCCGAGCACCGCACATCCGTGCTGCCGCCGCGGGACGCGCCACCCAAGGCCGGGAGGCGTCGTCGACCGGTTCCGAGTGCCATCACCGAGCGTCGTCAAACGCTGACGCCACGGAAAAGACCCGTTCGGCGCAGCACGTCATTCCTGCGGCCCACCCTCGCGCGCGGCCGTCGCGCCCGCCGTCGTCTCCGGCGTCCCGAGCGGCGCACTCGCGGGCCGGCCGACGCCGATGTTCGGCCGGAGTCGTCGGCGCGGTGGCCGCCGCCGCCCGGCGTGCGGCCGGTCAGGACCGCCGCGGGCATGGCCCACGAAAGCCGGTCCCAGGCCCGCCGCACCGCCCGGAGCGGTGCCGCACGTCGCAGGGGCGGCAGAGTGGCGTCGGCCGGTCGGGGGAAAAAGGGACGAACGACCGGGGAGGTGTGTGCGGTGGACGGCGGACGTCTGGAGCTGGATGAGGTGCTGCGCGCGGCGGAGGAGGCCGCGCCGGTGGAATCGGTGGACGTGGTGGCTCGGAACCTGGAGAAGCGGTTCGGTGCGCGCGTGGTGTCCTTCTTGTTCGTCGACCTGATCGGCAGGGAGATGGTCCGGCTGCCACGAGCCGGTGATCCTCCCAGGGACGGCGGACCGGAGCGCAGTGAGTTGCGCGGCAGCGTGTACGACCGGGTCCTGCGCAGCCAGCGTCTTCACGAGCAGGCGGACGGCGAGGGCGGGATCTGCCTCATCGCACCGGTCACGAACCGGGGGGACTGCATCGGCGTCCTGGAACTGTCACTGTCCTTCGTGGACGACGAGGTGCGGGAGCAGGTGGCGCAGGCCGCCCACGCGCTGGCGTACATCGTGGTCACCGACCGGCGCTTCACCGATCTGTACCACTGGAGCAGACGGACGACCCGGACCAGCCTCGCCGCGGAGATCCAGCACCAGTTGCTGCCGTCGGCGCCCTGCTGCGAGGCGGCCCAGTTCACTCTGGCCGGCGGACTGGTACCGGCCGACGACATCGGCGGTGACACCTACGACTACGCCCTCGACCGCGACACCCTGCACCTGTCGATCACCGACGCCATGGGTCACGACACCGACTCGGCGCTGCTGGCCACCCTCACCGTCAACGCCCTGCGCGGCGCACGCCGCGTCGGATGCGACATCACCGAACAGGCGCGGGCCGCGCACGAGGCCGTGCTCACCTACGGCCGGGGCACGACCACCGGCCAGCTCTTCCGCATCGCCCTGGAGACAGGCGCCTGCCAGTTGGTCAACGCCGGTCATCCCTGGCCGCTGCGGTTGCGGCGGGGCCGAGTGGAAGAGGTGTCGCTGAGGGTCAACCTGCCCTTCGGCATCCACGCCCCGGTCCGGTACGAGGCCCAGGAGCTGGAGCTGCTGCCCGGTGACCGCCTGGTGTTGCTGACCGACGGCATGCAGGAGCGCGGTGCCGGCGCCGTGGACCTGCCCGCTCTCGTCCGCGCCACCCGCGAAGAACATCCGCGCGAGGTGGTACGGGCGCTGGCCGAAGCGGTACACGACGCCTGCGAAGGCCGTATGCCCGACGACGCGACCACGCTGGTACTGGACTGGCACGGCACCGACTCCTGGGAACGCACCACCACCTCCGCCGGATCGAACGCGTACGGCCACTCGTCCCCGGCTGTCACCGACACCGATTGAGCGCGAGCACGAGACGTGAGCGCGAAGACGGGACATGAGCGCGAGGACGGGACGTGAGCGCGGGGACGGGACAGGGGGACCGCGCGCGGGGGGCGCGGTCCGTCCCGGAGGGCACGTTCCCAGCCGGCCGGTCCACGGGCTTGTTGTAAAGTAGGGAAACCGCCCTTGACCTGCAAAAACGCAGGCAGGGAGCCTAACTTCGGGAGTACCTCCATGTACCGCACCCTGATGAAGTCGAAGATCCACCGCGCCACCGTCACCCAGGCCGACCTGCACTATGTGGGATCCGTGACCGTGGACGCCGATCTGATGGACGCCGCCGACCTGCTGCCGGGGGAGAAGGTGGACATCGTCGATATCGACAACGGCGCACGGCTCTCCACCTACGTGATCGAGGGGCCGCGTGGGTCGGGTGTGATCGGGATCAACGGTGCGGCGGCCCGGCTGGTCAGCCCCGGGGATCTGGTGATCCTCATCGCCTACGGGGTGATGGACGACGCCGAGGCCAGGGCCTTCGAGCCGCGGGTGGTGTTCGTCGACGAACGGAACGCCGTGGTCGACCTGGGCGCCGACCCGGCCGCGGTGCCGGAGGGGGCGGGGCTGGTGCGCGGGGACCGCGTCGCCGGCTGACGGCGACACGGTCCGGCCCGCGGCCCGTCCGGGTCAGTGTGACGAGGGTGCGACGGCCGCCTCCGTCAAGGCCCGGACGGCCGACCGGCCCCGGGCGCGCACCCGTTCGTCCTTCGACGGGTGGCAGCGGCCGGTCGCCGGGTCGAACTCGGCCATGATCACGCCCGCGTGGTCCGCCGCCGGTTCGTCCAGTCGGGCCGGCCAGCCGCGGCCGGTGAGCGCGTCCAGTGCCTCGCGGGAGTGTTCCGGGCCCATCAGGGTGTCCTCGGTCCCGTGCACCAGCCGTACGGGTACCGGTGCGGCCGGGCAGTCGGTGGCCGGACCGGCGAGGTCGGTGAGCGGCGGCGTTCCGGTCGTCCGCGCCGGCAGGTCGTAGCGTGACGCGATGGCGACGACGGCCGCGGGGCGCCAGCCGTCGACGACCTCCGGGCGGAGGGCGACGCCGAGGGCCGCCGAGGCGCCGGCGGACCAGCCGGCCAGGACGATCCGGTCCGGATCGCCGCCGTACGCCGCCGCGTTCGCCCGGCACCACGCCACCGAACCGAGCAGCGCGGCCCGTCCCGCGTCGGCCGCGTCCGCCCGCCAGTCCGGGACGGCCACCACCACACCGCCCGCGGCCACTTCCCGTGCCACCGGGGCCAGCACACCGCGGTCGTCCGGACTCGTGCCGTGCCACAGCAGTACCACCGGCAGCCCGTCCCCCGACCGCTCCGGGCGGTGGACGTCGACCTCCTTGCCCTGCGGCGTGCGGGCGAGGAGCTGATGTGTCGGGGGAAGCGGGGGCATGGCGGCCTCTCCGGGGTGGGTGAGGTGGGCGGGGTGCGGGGAGTGACTTGTGCGACTGCTGCGGCGTTTGCGGACGTTACCAGCCGGTCGGGTGAACGGGCGGTCGGGTGGGCAGCGGTGAGGGGCGGGGTGCTGTGGAGTCCGTGGCCGCGGTGTGGCGGGTGCCGCAGTCGGCCCTCGGGCGGCTACCCACTGTCATGTCATCATCCCGCAGGGCTGCGGCCGGTCCGGTAAGAAGACGGTGGTGAGCCGGTGGTACGCGGCGCACTGAGGAATAGACGTGACCGCGCCCTCGATTACTCAGAGTCATCCTTTCGAGGGAGGGGCGGTATCGGCGCCCCTGCGCATGGGCAGACACGGCTTACACGGCCCGGCCGCGCGGAAGCGACGCGAGGGGCGAGTGACCGCAGGCGGGGCGTTGTGGTGGCGGAGGCCGGCAGGTCCGGTTCCGGGGCGCCGGTTCCACGAGTTGGGGGTGTTGTCGTGCTGACACCGGAAGGTACCCGGGTGGCGCGCCTCTTCGACGAGCTCGGCATGGACTTCGAGCACGCGTATGCCGGCCGGAAACAGGCGCAGATCGACGCCGTGGAGGAGCTGACCGCCCGTCTCGCACCCGGTGCGCGCGTGCTGGACGTCGGGTGCGCGACGGGACGCCCCACCACGGAACAGCTCTGCGCGAAGGGCCTGGACGTCACGGGCACCGACGTGTCCGAGGTCATGCTGGCCCACGCGCGGCGCCAGGTGCCCCAGGCCCGCTTCGTTCTGGCCGACCTCTTCTCCGACGCTCCCGTCGGCCTCGGCCGGTACGACGCCGTGGTGTGCCTGTTCTGCCTCGTCCACCTGCCCGAGCACGCCTTCGTGGACGGGCTGCGGCGGCTCGCCGCCCTCACCGTTCCGGGCGGCACCATCCTGGTGGCGGTGCCCGAGCACCAGGCCGACGAGGAAGTGCGGTTCCTCGGCCGGACCTACCCGCCCGCGCGCTGTCTGGGTGAGGACGTCGACCGTTACGCCCGGCTGGCCGGCCTGGAGGTCGAACGGGTGGAGGTGCGGGCCGAGCCCTCCGCGCGCGAAGGCGTCGGTCCGGAACTGTCCGGTGCCGGTCAAGTGCCGCTTGCCACCAGTCGAGTTCCGTCGGAAAGGAGTGTGTTCCTGTGGGCGACGGCCGTGTCGGCCGCCCCCCGCGCATCGGCGCCGGACGCCGGCGGCACCCCGCCCTCGGAGGCGTGAGGAGCAGGACTGCTTCCCACGGCGTCCCACGGCTTCCCACGGCTTTCCTCAGCGGCGACGCTTGCGGGCGACCATTGCCGCGGTGGGTGCGGAGAGGTGTGCCGCGACGGGTGGTGCCCCCCTCGGCCCCGCACCCCCCGGCCCCCGCGCCCTGGGTCCCCGCCCCCGGCTGCCGGCCCCCGCGGCCGTCGTGCCGTGGACCGGTGTGACGGTGCTCGCGCGCCGAAGCGCCCTCCGCATACGGCGTGTTCACGCCCGCGGACGCCGCGGGCGCTCCCAGCCCTTCCCTCTCGCACGTGAAGGAACCGTCATGAGTACAGAAGCGAGTCCCGACGGCAGGACGACGAGCCCGGAGGAAACCCGGCGGGTGGCCGCCACCTGCCCGGCCGGGGCGGTGGACGTGGAGTGGCCGCTGGCACGGCGCGGTGACGTCGTCCCCGAGGTGTGCGCGTGGCTGCGCGAGCACCGGCCCGTCGCCCGGATCCGTACCCTCACCGGCGCTCCGGCGTGGCTGGTCTCCACCCACGAACTGGCCACCCGGGTGCTGCAGGACGCCACCTTCAGCATGTCGGCCCTGGCCGAGCCGGGAGCGCGGCTGCAGTACGCGCCGCTCTTCCCGGCGTCGAACCGCAGCAGCGTCAAGGACATGGTGGGCGTGGGGCTGCGGGAGACGGTCATGCAGGCGATCTCACCGCACGTCGTGAAGCAGGCGGCCGGCGGTTTCCGCCGGCGGGCCGACGAACTCCTCGACGAGCTGATCGCCGAGGGCCCGCCGGTCGACATCCGGGCCCGCTTCACCCAGCCGTATACCGCGTCGGTGATGTCCGCCGTGCTGGGCCTGTCGGAGGACCACGGGCGCCTGCTGATGGACGGGTTCGACATCAGCATCATGACCGTGCCGCGGTCGTTCGAAGGGGCGCGGGTCAACCTGGACAAGTGCGTGGCACGCACCCGCGCGAGTCTCCTCGCCCCCGACGCCGTCGACCGGCCCGGGCTGTTGGGCGCGCTGGCCCGCCTGCGGGCCGAGCGGGGGAGCACGGACGCGCTCGACGACGAGATCGCGCTGATGGTCAACAACCTCTTCGTCGCCGGCGGGCTGAGCACCGCCGCCTTCCTGGTGCTGGCCCTGCTGATGCTGATGCTCAACCCCGACCAGGCGCGGTGGCTGCGCGACCACCCCGAGGGCATGGACTCGGCGGTGGAGGAGCTGCTGCGCTGCAGCCTGGCCATCGGGGACGGGCTGCCGCGCATCGCCACCCGGGACACCGAACTGGGAGGGCAGGCCATCGCCAAGGGCGACCTCGTCCTCGTCCTCGTCGAGGGCGCCAACTACGACCCCGCGGCCTTCCCTCACCCGCGGAGGCTGGACCTGACGCGCAAGGCGAAGGCCCACCTGACCTTCGGCGCGGGACGGCACTACTGCTCGGCCACGCATCTCGCGCGGGCCCACGCGAGCATCGCGCTGTCCGCCGTCCTGGAGCGCATGCCCGGCCTGCGCCCGGCCATCCCCGTGGAGGAGATCGACTGGCGTTCCGGCTGGATCAAACGCACTCCCGAACGGCTTCCCGTCCTCTGGTGATACGGCGCGGCTCCTGGTGCCACGGGCGCCCCCGCGGTGACGGTGACCACGGGCGGCCCCCCGGGGATTCGGGCACGAGCCGCCGGTGAGCGTCCCCGCGCGCCCCCCCCGTCACCGTCACCTCGCCCCCTGGCCGTTCCGCCCCTCCCGTCACCGTTCCGCCCCCGCCCACTCGCCGTCCGTGACCGGGTGGCTGCGCCGAGTCGCGCATCCGGAAGGGCCGGGTCATGCTGAAACCGCCGGCAGCACTCCTTGGCGTACGAGCGAGGGCGGTGACCATGACTGAGACAGCTCTCCGGCGGCGTACGCGCCAGAGCCCCGGGACGGCCGGGCTGTTCGCACGGCTCGCGACACTGCCCGACGGGCCCGAGCGGACCCGGTTGCGGCAGGAACTGATCGCGGCGTGGCTCCCCATGGCCGAGCGCATCAGCCTGCGGTACCGGTCCAGCGGGGAGAGCCCGGCCGATCTCCGCCAGGTGGCGGCGCTGGCGCTGGTCCGGGCCGTCGACCGGTTCGACCCGGACCGCGGCTTCGCCTTCGAGTCCTTCGCCGTCCCCACCATCAACGGCGAGCTCAAGCGGCACGTACGCGACCACGTCTGGTCGCTGCACATCCCCCGGCGCGACCAGGAGCTGCGGGCCGCGGTCCGCGCCGCGCGGTCGCGACTGGAGCAGAAGGGCGCCGGGACCCGCGTCACCGAGGCCGCCCTCGCGGAGGAGGCGGGGCTCACCGAGGCGGAGGTCCGGCGCGGCATCGACGCGGACGGGGTGCACCACACCCTGTCGCTGGACCACCCCATCGACGGCGCGGGCGAGCTGCCGCTGGCCGACACCCTGGGCCGGGTGGACCGCGCGCTGGACCTGGTGATCGACCGGCAGTCGCTCCGGCCACTGCTCGACGCGCTCCCCGAACGGGAGAAGTCGGTCCTGTACTGGCACTTCTTCGGCAATCTCACCCAGCAGCAGATCGGCGCCCGGCTGGGGGTCTCGCAGATGCAGATCTCGCGCATCCTCAGCCGCACCTGTGCCCATCTGCGCCGGCAGTTGCTGGCACCCGTCTGATCCGGACGGTCGCGGGGCACACGTACGTCATCGAAATCGAACGGCCGGCCCCGCGGGCCCCGCCCCGGGCCGCGCCCGGGATCCGTACCGAAACGAGGTTCACCGTCATGACGTCACAGCACACGCATCTGACCCCCGACCTGCCGCCCGTCGTCGAGGTGCCGGATCTCCCCGGCGCGTCGGGGCCGCGCCCGTCCGGCGCCGTGCGGCGGCGCGTGGAGCGGGACGACGCGGGGGACGACGGGAGCGGCGCCGGGTCCCGGTCCGGCGAGCGGGAGCGGAACGGAAAAGAGCGTGGCGCCCATCACGAGGGTGATGGGCGCCACGAGTGCGCGGGGGAGGGTTCCGGCGGCTGACTGTGACCCGCCCCGCGCGGCTTGCGGTCCGGTGTACCGCGGTCCGGGAAGGAAATCAGTCGGCGACGCAGGTGTTGCCGAAGGTGGGGTTCAGCAGGGCGATGATGTCGATCGAGTTCCCGCACAGGTTGATCGGCAGGTGGATCGGCACCTGGATGGCGTTGCCGGAGATGACGCCGGGGGAACCCACGGCCGCCCCACTGGCGTGGGAGTCGGCGGCTGCGACGCCCGAGGCGCCGGAGACGACAGCGCCGGCAGCGGCGGTCATGAGGACTGCCTTGGCGATACGCGACATGGCTGAAGCCTTTCTAAGGGGTGTTGAGCGTCAATTGTGACCGGGGTTTCCGGTGGGGATGCACCAAAATGGGCCGCTGAAGCACTAATTAACCCGTTGAGGGCAATAAGTCAGATGTGATGCACGGGAATTGAGAGGGCGCTCGATACGTGGGAGCATGGCGGGCCGCCGTGGGCGGCCCGCTTTCCGGCGTGGCGGCGCCTTGCGTTCGCCCGGGCGGGTTTGGTATTGGAGCGGAGCTTCCGTACAGTTTCCCGGAAGCCTCAATCGAACGTATGGACTGGAAACAACAGCGGCTATGACGGTCACAGAAGAGAGCCGCGGCGACGCCCGGGGCACGGCCGAAGGGGTGGGCATCGACCCCGAGCGTCTGGCGATCTGCCTGGACGTGCTCAAGGAGCTCGACGAGCTGCCGGTCGACCACCCCGACGCGATCACCGTCCGCCGGGCGACCTCGGGCATCTACCGCACGGTCAAGCAGCGCCGCCGCCAGGAGCGCCGGGCCGCCAAGACCGCCCACGACCGCCAGGTCACCGAGGCCACGGCCACCGGTTCCGCCGACCGCATCGACGACGAGACGCAGGGCATCCTGCCCAGCTCCTCCGTCCTCGGTGAGATAGCGGGCGTCCTGGAGCGTCCGCGCGCCTGCTACATCTGCAAGACCCGCTACATCGAGGTCGACGCCTTCTACCACCAGCTCTGCCGGGAATGCGCGGCCGAGAACCGCGCCCGGCGCGACGCCAGGACCGACCTCACCGGCCGCCGGGCGCTGCTCACCGGCGGACGGGCGAAGATCGGCATGTACATCGCGCTGCGGCTGCTGCGCGACGGCGCGCACACCACCATCACCACCCGGTTCCCGAACGACGCCATCCGCCGCTTCAAGGCCATGCCGGACAGCGACGAGTGGATCCACCGGCTGAAGATCGTCGGCATCGACCTCCGCGACCCCGCGCAGGTCGTGGCGCTCGCCGACAGCGTGGCCGCCGAAGGCCCGCTCGACATCCTGATCAACAACGCGGCCCAGACCGTCCGCCGGTCGCCGCGCGCCTACAGCGAGCTGGTCGCCGCCGAGTCGGCGCCGCTCCCCGCCGGCGCGCTGCCGGCCGCCCAGGTGATCGGCGCGTTCGGCAGCGGCGCCGTGGACGCGGTCGCCGCGCTCCCCACCGGCCGCGGCGAGGGCCTGACCGCGCAGGACGTCACCGACCTGGCGCTGGTCTCCGGCTCCGCCTCGCTCGCCCGGATCGAGGCCGGCACGGCGATCGACGCGGGCGGCCTGGTCCCCGACCTGGACGCCACCAATAGCTGGATCCAGACGGTCTCCGAGGTCGACCCGGTCGAGCTGCTGGAAGTCCAGCTCTGCAATTCGACCGCGCCCTTCATCCTGATCAGCCGGCTGCGCCCGGCGATGGCCGCCTCCACGGCCCGCCGGAAGTACGTCGTCAACGTCTCCGCCATGGAGGGCGTCTTCAGCCGCGGCTACAAGGGCGCGGGCCACCCGCACACCAACATGGCCAAGGCCGCGCTCAACATGCTCACCCGCACCAGCGCGCAGGAGATGCTGGAGGCCGACGGCATCCTCATGACCGCCGTCGACACCGGCTGGATCACGGACGAGCGCCCGCACCCCGACAAGGTGCGACTGGCCGAGGCGGGCTTCCACGCCCCGCTCGACCTGATCGACGGCGCCGCCCGCGTCTACGACCCGATCGTGCGCGGCGAGGAGGGGGAGGACCTGTACGGGTGCTTCCTCAAGGACTACCGGCGCTCCGACTGGTAGGCCGCGTCCGGTTGTGATCGACGGTGATCGGTCGCGACCGGAGTGGACGGACTGGTGGACGGACGAACGGACGGGTCGGTGCGCGAGAGGCGCCCGGCCCGTCCGCGTTCCCGGTCGGTCCGGGGCCGGGTTCGGTGCGGATCCGCCTCCAGGCCGGGGGCCGGGGTCTGCCTTGGCTGAGGTCCGGGTTCGGGCCTGGTCAGGCCCTGGTTCGGGTCCGGGGCCCCAGCCCCGGTTCCGGCCCCGCTTCGGCAGGCGCGCGTACCGGCGTACCCCCGAACCGGCATGTCGGTATGGGGCTACGGCTATGGCCACGGCTATGGCCACGGGGGAGCGGTGGCGGGGGCGTCAGTCGTCCCGGGCTCCCCGGGCGAGCGCCGGAGCGAGCGGGACGGCGGCCCGCAGGGCACGGCCCGGGCGGGCGGGGCCCCACAGCGCCGCGCACGACAGCGCGCCCCAGCCCACGGACACCGCCACCGCGCCGGCCCGGCGTGCCGGGCCCGGCAGGGAACGGCCCAGCAGTACCGCGTCGCCGAAGTCCGAGGCGATGCGCAGCAGCGTCGCCGTCCGCAGGGCGGGGCCCTCGGGGGCGAGCAGCATCGCCAGCCCGGAGGCCGCGTCGCGCCAGGCCAGCGGGGCCAGTGCGATGCGGACCGCGGCCGTGTCGGGGAGGCCCGAGGGGTCGCCGAGCAGCCGGGGGCGGCGGGTCACCGCCAGGCCGTAGACGGCGGTCGTGGCACCGATCAGACGCAGGAGTCCGGTTCGCATGCGGCCAGTCTTCCCCGGCGGCCGCCGTCCGGCACCCGGGCGCGGTGCGACGGTGCGCCGACGTGTCAGGCGGCGCGGACGGTCCGGGCGACGGGGTGCAGGGCCGCGTACTCCAGGGGCGCCGACGGGTCGATGGACACGTCCGGCGGGGCGGGCTCCGCGCCCGCCCGCACCAGCAGGTCGCCGACGGCCGCGATCATCGCGCCGTTGTCGGTGCAGAGCCGCAGCGGCGGGACGCGCAGGTCCACGCCGGCCGCGGCACAGCGTTCCTCGGCCAGGGCGCGCACGCGGGAGTTGGCGGCCACGCCGCCGACCACCACCAGTGTGCCGACGCCGTGTTCGACGCACGCGGCGACGGCCTTGCGGGTGAGGACGTCGGCGATGGCCTCCTGTAGCGAGGCGGCGCCGTCCGCGACGGGCAGCGGTCGGCCGGCGGCCCGGTGCCGCTCGGCCCAGCGGGCGGCGGCGGTCTTGAGGCCGGAGAACGAGAAGGTCCACGGGTCGTCTCGGGGCCCGGTCATCGGGCGGGGGAAGGCGACGGCGCGCGGGTCGCCGTCCCTGGCCGCCCGGTCCACGGCGGGGCCGCCCGGGTAGGGGAGGCCGAAGACCCGCGCGACCTTGTCGAAGCACTCGCCCGCCGCGTCGTCGAGGGTGTCGCCCAGGTGTGTGATGGGATCCCGGGCCAGATCCCGGACCAGCAGCAGCGAGGTGTGGCCGCCGGAGACGATCAGCACCACGCAGGGGTTCGGCAGCGGCCCGTGCTCCAGGGTGTCCGCCGCCACGTGCCCCGCCAGATGGTGCACCCCGTACAGCGGGACCCCGAGCGAGTAGGCCAGGCCCTTCGCCGCGGCCACTCCCACCTGGAGGGCCCCGGAGAGCCCGGGGCCGGTCGTCACGGCGACCGCGCCGACGTCCGCCATCGACAGCCCGGCCTCGGCCAGCGCCCGCAGAACCACGGGCGTGGCGGCGTGCACATGGGCGCGGGCCGCGATCTCCGGGACCACGCCCCCGTACCGCGCGTGCTCGTCCATGCTGGACGCCACCGCGTGGCCCAGCAGCCTCCCGTCCCGGACCAGCCCGGCGCCGGTCTCGTCGCAGGACGACTCGATGCCCAGCACCACCGGTGAACGTCCCACGCCTGTTCCTCCTGCCGATCTGCGGTAGTTGCACATCGTACGCAATAGCGGGCATCGGCTGTGCCGCGCAGGAAGCGGGGCGGCGGCGCGGGCGGGGAGACGTGACCGAGGAGGTGGCGGAGGCAACGGAGGCCCCCGGGGGGCTGGCTGCTTCGCCCGCGCGAGGCGTGCCCCGGCGCCCACGCCGCCGGTCTCGACGGCGCGCCGAAGGCGACGGGACGGGCGGCTAAGCCCCTCCCCGCCCGCTCACCGGCTCCCGGCGGACACCGTGGACCGGTTGCACTCCCGGCTCTCCCTTCAGCGTCCGGGCTCCTCGGCAGGGCCGGTACAGGAGGCGGGCGCGGTCGTCCGAGGGCTCAGTGACCCTCCCTCGACGGAGCGGGGGCGTGGACGCGACGTACCGACGGTCACGCCGCCCGGGCGGGGCGCGTGACGGGCCGCCGGAGAGAAGGTGTCGTACCGAAGGCCCGCAGGGGGCGGGCCCTGCCGTCCGCCGCGCCTCGGTGCCGCGTGCCCGCCCGCGGGGCGGGGAGGCATCCCCGGTGCCGGGTGTACCGGAGTCCTCGCAGGTCAGTAGAGTTCCGTTGCCGCCTGTCCGCCGACCGTCCGAGGTGTCCGTCCGTGCCCCCCGAGTCCCTCACGCCACCCGCCCCCGTCACCGTCGTGGGCATCGGCGCCGACGGCTGGGCCGGGCTCGCGCCCGTCGCCCGGGAGGCGCTGCGGGCGGCCGAGGTGATCGTGGGCGGGGCGCGGCAGCTCGGGCTCGTGCCGGACGAGTGCCCGGGGGAGCGCGTCGCGTGGCCCTCGCCGCTGCGGCCCGCCGTGCCGCGGCTGCTCGCCGAGCACGCCGGGCGCCGGGTGTCCGTGCTGGCCAGCGGCGACCCCATGTTCTTCGGCATCGGCCGGACCCTCGTCGACGAGGTGGGTCCCGATCGGCTGCGGGTGCTGCCGCACCCGTCCTCCGCCTCGTACGCCTGCGCCCGGCTGGGCTGGCCGCTGGACGGCACCGAGGTGGTCAGCCTCGTCGGCCGGCCGCTCGACGCGCTCACCGCCGCCCTCCAGCCCGGCCGCCGGCTGCTGCTGCTCAGCGCCGGCGCCGACACCCCGGCCGAGGTCGCCGCGCTGCTGCGCGAACGCGGTTTCGGGCCGAGCGCGATGACCGTCCTGGAGCAGCTCGGCGGCGACCGCGAAGCCCGCCGCGAGGGCACGGCGGACGCGTGGGAACACCCGGCCGGCGACCCGCTGAACGTCGTCGCCGTCGTCTGCCACCCCGTGCCGGACGCCCTCCGGCTGCCGCTCGTCCCCGGCCTGCCGGACGAAGCGTTCGACCACGACGGGCAGTTGACGAAGCGTCACGTCCGCGCGGCGACCCTCGCCGCCCTCGGGCCCGCCCACGGGGAACTGCTGTGGGACATCGGCGGAGGGTCCGGCTCGATCGGCATCGAGTGGATGCGCGTCCACCGGTCCTGCCGGGCGGTCACCGTCGAGCGCGACCCCGTCCGGGCCGGCCGGATCGCCCGCAACGCGGCCGCCCTCGGCGTCCCCGGGCTGCGCGTCGTCAGCGGCGCCGCGCCCGCGGCGCTCGACGGACTGCCCGCCCCCGACGCCGTGTTCATCGGCGGCGGGCTCACCGCCCCCGGCCTGCTCGACGCCTGCTGGGCGGCGCTGCCCGAGGGCGGACGGCTGGTCGCCAACACCGTCACCCTCGAGTCCGAGGCGCTGCTCGCCGACCGTTACCGGCGGCACGGAGGCGAGCTGGTCCGGCTCGCCGTGGCGCACGCCGTGCCGGTCGGCGGCTTCACCGGGTGGCGGCAGGCGATGCCGGTGACGCAGTGGTCGGTCGTCAAACGGGGCGGCGGAGCCGGGGCGTCAGGCCGCCACGCGGTCGTACCGGCCCAGCAGACTGCCGGAGCCGCGGGGTCCGTGCGAGCTGCGGAATCCGTGCGAGCCGCGGAGTCCGCCGGAGCGGCGGGGTCCGCCGGAGCGGCGGGGTCCGTCGGAGCCGCCGCGTCCGCCCGAGCCGCCGGAGCCGTCGGATCGCCGGGTCCGCTCGAGCCCCAGGAGCCGCTGAAGCCGCAGGATTCGCTCAAGCCGTGAAGCCGTGAAGTCGTAGAAGGAGCCCACCCCGCCATGACCGTCCATTTCATCGGCGCCGGCCCCGGCGCCGCCGACCTCATCACGGTGCGCGGCGCCCGTACGCTAGCCCGGTGCGGCGTCTGCCTCTACGCCGGCAGCCTCGTCCCGCGTGAACTCCTCGCCGACTGCCCGCCCGGCGCCCGGCTCGTCGACACCGCCAAGCTGGACCTGGACGAGATCACCGCCGAGTTCGTCCGCGCCCACGAGGCCGGTCAGGACGTCGCCCGGCTGCACTCCGGCGACCCGTCCGTCTTCAGCGCCGTCGCCGAGCAGATGCGCCGGCTGGACGAGCACGGGATCCCGTACGAGATCGTGCCCGGCGTCCCCGCGTTCGCGGCCGCCGCGGCTTCCCTCGGCCGGGAGCTGACCGTGCCGACCGTCGGCCAGACCGTGATCCTGACGCGCGTCGCCCAGCAGGCCACGCCCATGCCGCCCGGCGAGGACCTGGCCACGCTCGGCCGCAGCGGCGCCCTCCTCGTCCTGCACCTCGCCGCCCGTTACACGGACCGCGTCGTCGCCGAACTGCTGCCGCACTACGGGCCGGACTGCCCCGCCGCGGTCGTCGCCATGGCCAGCCGGCCGGACGAGATCGTGCTGCGGGGGCCGCTCGCCGGCATCGCCGACCAGGTGCGGGCCGCGGGCGTCGTCCGCACCGCGGTCATCCTCGTGGGGCGGACGCTGGGCGCCGAGCAGTTCCCCGACAGCCATCTGTACTCGACGGAGCGCTGCCGCGACGAGGCGGGACGCTCGACGTTCTAGCCCGGCCCTCTAGCCTGCCGTGGCGGCCTCCGCCCGCAGGTCGGCAGCCTCGTGGCCGCCCTTCGCGGCGAGCTGTTCGGCGAGGTCCACGAGTGCGCGGGCGCCCGCCAGTTCCTCGCCCACCCGGGTCTCGCCCGGGTCGGCCGGGTGCCGGGCCGCCCTGCCGCGCGCCCGCACCTCGGTGCCGTCCCGCAGCCGCAGCAGGGCGGCGGCGCGGACGTGCCGTTCGTCCTCGTCGAACTCGACTTCCACATGCCATCCGGCGACGTGCTGCACCGTCCTCACCTCCGCACTCAGCACCCGGCCCGGCGGCCGTACCGGCGAGCCCTCGTCCCACCCAGGCTACGGCGGCCCCCGGGGCGCCGCACCCGCGCCGGACCACGCCCGTCACGCCTGTTGACCCTCACACCGTGTCAGCCGCTTTCCTGAGGGGCGTCATGTTCATCATCGGAGATTTCGCCCGGTACGGACGCGTGTCCGTCCGCATGCTGCGCCACTACGACGCGACGGGGCTGCTGCGTCCCGCCCGCGTCGACCCCGTCACCGGCTACCGCTACTACGAGGCCGGCCAGCTCACCCGCCTCAACCGCGTCATCGCCCTCAAGGAGCTGGGGTTCACCCTCCTGCAGGTCCGGGCGATCGTGGACGAGGAGGTGGGCACCGACGAGCTGCGCGGCATGCTGCGGCTGCGCCGCGCCGAACTGGAAGCCGCCGCCACCGCGGCGGCGGCCCGGCTGGTGCAGGTCGAGGCGAGACTCCGTGGCATCGAGAGCGAGGGAACCATGAGTACCCACGACGTGGTCGTCAAGAGCGTCCCGCCGGTGCGGGTGGCCGAGCTGAGCGCCGTCGCGGCCGGCTACGCGCCCGAGGAGATCGGCCCGGTCGTCAGCCCGCTGTTCGAGGAACTGTGCCGCCGCCTGGCGGAGGCCGGGGTCACCCCGGCGGGCCCGTCCATCGCCTACTACGAGGACGACCCCGCCGGCTCGGGCGGCATCCTCGTCCACGCGGCCTTGCCCGTCGGCTCCGGCGTCACGGCCACCGGGTTCGACACCGTCGACCTCCCCGGCATCGAGACCGCCGCCACCGTCGTCCACCGCGGCCCGATGGACGACGTCCTCCCGACGGCCCAGGCACTCGCCCGCTGGATCGACACCAACGGTTACCGGTCGGCGGGGTACGCGCGGGAGCTCTACCTGGAGTGCCCGGAGGACCGTTCCCGGTGGGTGACGGAACTGCAGGAGCCGGTGCGCAAGGCGTAGGGCAGGGGCTCGGCCCACGGGGTCGGGCCCCCGCCCGGGGCCCGGCTTCCGTCCTGTGGGGCCGCCCGCGCACCGCCGTCCGGCGGAGCGCGGGCGGCCCCGTACCGCGCTCGCGCGGACCGGGATCCCGCGCGGAGACGGGCGTTCGCGGCCGACCGTCAAATGACTGATGTGCGCCTGGGCGCGGATCGGCGAGAGTCGGGGGCGCCGGGTGTTCCCGGTGGTGGACGCGGGGAACCAAGCCCCCGCGTGCTTGTCGGATATACGGATACGAGGAGTGCCGGGATGGCAACCAGTCAGCGTCCTGCGGTGAAGTGGAAGTCGGTTGTGGTCGCCGCGGCCGCGGCCCTTGCGGTCACCGGGGGTGTCGTCGCGCCGGCCGGCGCCGCGCCCGGACAGGGAGCGGCGGCGGACCGCCTGAGCGCCGGAAACCAGAGCCGGTACAGCGACGTGCGGCTCGGAGATCCGGCCCGGCCCCGTGACCACCCGGCCGGCCGTCCGCTGATCAAGCACTACTGGATCGCCAACCTCGGGTACGCCGCCGTGACCGCCCTGAACCAGCGGACCCGCTACGCCTGGCAGCGCAACTACAAGGACTGGACGGTCGCCATCGTCGGCAACAACATCCAGGGCAAGGAAGTCACCGTCTACACCAAGATCACCAACTTGATCTACGGTGAAGGCGGCGTCATCGGTGCCCGGACCGCGCCGACTTCACAGGTGGCGGTGGCCCACAACACCATCGTGGCCCAGGGGAACGTCAACATCATCACGGAGATCGTGAACGTCCACGTCGTCAGTCCCAAGTGGGAAGACGTCTACAACGCCGACTGCCGCGCCCAGGAGGACCTCCGTAACGCGGTGAAGGCACAGCTCGCCTGCACGATGGGCTGAGCCGCGGCCGGACGGCACAAGGGCGCCGAAGGGCATCGGGAAGGCAGCGCGCAACCGGAACGGCCGGTCGGTCCCAGCACCGACCGGCCGTTCGCGTCGCCTGATCCACGCCCCGACGCGGCATCGTTTCCGCCCTGACGCGATGCCCTCTTTCCCTCTGCGGCACTCAGCGTCACATCCGTCATCGGCCACCCCGTAGGCCGCACGTGCCCCACCGGCCGACGGCACCCCTCAACTTCTTCTCCCCCCGCCGAACATTCCGCAGGACGACGGCCTCGGCGAACCTCACGGTGCACCGGGCTGGCATGCTACGGCGTGTACATGAGGATCTCCGTGCGGCCGTCCGGAACACACCGGGCGGTCGCACGCGAACGTGGGGGAAGCATGGAACCGGCGGAAACGCCCTTGATCGGCCGAGGGCGCGAGCTGGCCCTGCTGTCGGCGTTCGTGACCGCGCCCGGGGGGCGGGCCCTGGTGCTGCGCGGTGAGGCGGGTGTGGGCAAGAGCGCGTTGGTCGACCGCGCGGCACGGTCGGCGGCCCGGGCGAACCACGTACTGGTCCGGGCCACCGGGGTGGAGGCCGAACAGGAGCTGCCGTTCGCCGGGCTGCACCAGTGCCTCTACCCCCTGCTCGGCCGCACCGCCCGACTGGACAAGCGGCAACGCGCCGTACTGGACGTGGTGTTCGGCGGTGGCATGGGCGATCCGCCGTCCGTGATGGCCCTCGGCATCGCCGTGCTGGACCTGCTGTCGTCGGCCGCCGCCGAACGGCCGTTGACGCTGCTGGTCGACGACGGGCAGTGGCTGGACGACGCCAGCGCCGAGGTGTGCGGTTTCGTGGCGCGCAGGCTGGCGGCCGTGCCGGTGAAGATGCTGATCGCCCTGCGGGCCGAGGCGCGTTCCGCCTTCGACCACGCCCGGCTCGCCGAGCTGCCCGTCGCGGCCCTGTCGGAGGAGGACGCCGGACGCCTCCTGGCGCTGCGCCACCCCCGTCTCGACGAGCGCGTCCGGCGCGCCGTCCTCGACCACGCCCAGGGCAACCCGCTCGCCCTCCAGGAACTGCCGCCCCACCTGGCCGCGCCGCACCCGGCCGGTGACCCGCTCGCCGTCCCCGGGGTGCCGCTGCCCCGACGCCTCCAACAGCTCTACAGCACGCGAATAGAGCGCCTGGCCCCCGCCGTCCGGGCGGAACTGCTGCGCGGCGCCCTGGACGGCGCCGCCGCCGGCCGGCTCCGGGGGCGCGTGCACGCCACGCGGTACCGGATGCGCGAGGTCGAACCGGCCGTCGCGTCGGGCTTGCTCGACATCGACACGGCCACGGGCGACTTCGTCTTCCGGCATCCGCTGGTCCGCTCCGCCGTCATCCAACTGGCGACGCCCGACCAGCGGCGGGCCGCCCACGCCGAACTGTCCCGGGTGCACCGCGCCGACGCCGAGCGGCACGCGGGCCATCTGGCCGCCTCGGTCGTCGACCCGGACGAGACGGTGGCCGCGGTGCTGGAAGCGGCGGCCGACTCCGCGACGCGGCGTGGCGGCGCGGCGGCCGCCGTGGCCTGGCTGACGCGCGCCGCGGAACTGAGCGAGCGGCCCGCGGACCGCTCCCGGCGGCTCGGCGACGCGGCCTACCTCGCCGGCCAGGCCGCGCTGCTGGACGAGGCGCAACGGCTGCTCCACCGCTCGGACCCGGAGCCCGGTACGGCCGGTTCCCTGGCCGCCGTCCTCACCTCGGCCCATGCGGACTTCGTCCGGGCGGGAGCGGTCCGGCCCGCCTTCCAGCGGCTGGCGGCGGCGATCGAACGGTGGCCGGAGGACGCGGCGCGGGCCGATGGCGGGACCCTGGCCCGGGCGGCCGACGCGCTGGTCACCATGGCCCACTACGCGGGCGACCCCGCCCTGTGGCAGCGCGCCGAGCGCATCCTCGACTCGCTCGGCGACCGGGTCCACCCGCTGACGGCGCTGTACCGGGACGCGAGCGCCGTGGCACGCGACGGCGCGGGACTGCGCGGGCGCCTGGAGCAGGCGTTCGCCGCCGAGGCGCACCTCGCGCCGTGGGACCTGGCCCGGCTGGGCGTCTGCGCCTCCCACGTCGACGTGCTGAGCCAGTACCGCGCACAACTGCGGCGCGCCGTCGAACGGGAGCAGGAGGCCGGCGCCGTGTCGAGCGTGATGATCATGCTGCGGATGCTGATGCTGGACCAGATGTACTCCGGCGAGTGGGACGCGGCGGAGCGGACCGGGCACCAGGCGCTGGAACTGTCCACCGCGCACGGCCACGTCCTCCTCGCGTACCACACCCGGGCCGTACTGGGGCAGTTGGCGGCCCGGCAGGGGCGGCTCGGCACCGCGCGGGAGCTGCAGTCGGCCGTGGACGCCTGGGCCCGCCCGCGCGGTGTCGGCCTCCTCACCCAGATCACGGAGGCGATCGCCACCGGAGTGGCGCTCACCGAAGGGAACTTCGAGGAGGCGTACCTCTACGCCATCGGGATGACGCCGCCGGGCAGCTTCGACCGGCACGCCCACCAGATCGCCCCGCGCGCCCTGCTCGAACTGGTGGAGGCCGCGCTGTACAGCGGCCGCCGCGAGCAGGCACGGCGGCACGCCCTGGCGGCGTGCGAGGCGGGCCTGCCGGAGGCGTCCCCGCGACTGGCTCTCTCCGCCTACGGCGCCCTGGCGATGACGGCGGACGACCTGGCGGAGGCGACGACGATGTACGCGCGCGTCGAGGCCTACCCGGCGGCCGGCGACTTCCCCTTCGAACTGGCGCGCATCCGCCTGGCCTACGGCTTCACCCTGCGGCGGCTGAAGCAACCGCGCGCGGCCCGGCAGGCCCTGGCGCCGGCCGCCGAGGCCTTCGACCGCCTCGGCTGCACGGCGTGGGCGGACCGGGCCCGCGCCGAACTACGGCTCGCGGGCCGGCCCCCGGCCCCGTCGGGCCCGGACGCCCCGGCCCTGACCTGGCAGGAACGCCGCATCGCCGAGCTCGCCGCGACCGGGCTGACGAACAAGGAGATCGGCGAGCGGACCCGGCTGTCCCCACGGACCGTCAGCTCCCACCTCTACCGGGTCTTCCCCAAGCTCGGCATCACCTCCCGCGCCGCCCTGCGCGACGCACTGAGCAACCACGCCGGCGAGGGGTGAGGCGCCGCCGCGGCCGGTGTGGCCACATGCGCGGTCTGGCCGGCGACCGGGACGCCGTCGAACCCGTCGAGAGGCCGTGAGCCGCACGAAGCCGCCCTACGTCGCCCCGCCGGAGCGGGCCCACCCCTGCCCCGGCCCCCTGGGCTCGGCGCGGCCGACGATCGTGCCCGCCCGGTCGATGCACAGGACGTCGACCGTGACGGGTGCGCCGCGCAGCACGGCCAGGGCCTCGTCGCGGGCCCTCGCCGCCACCGCGTCGCCCAGGGGGACGCCGCGCGCGGCGCAGCGCTGGAGGGCGTCCAGGCCGGTGTTGGCGGAGGCGACGTCGGCGGCCAGGAGCTCGTCGGCCCCGGCGTGGCGGGCCAGGTCCGCGAGGAAGTCCTTGTCCACCTGGGAGCGGGACGAGTGGAGGTCAAGGTGGCCGGCCGCGAGTTTGGAGAGCTTGGCGAAGCCGCCGGCGATGGTGAGGCGGTCCACCGGGTGGCGGCGGATGTACTTGAGTACCGCGCCCGCGAAGTCGCCCATGTCGAGCAGGGCGTCCTCGGGCAGCCCGTGCACGGCCACCGCGACCTTCTCGGACGTCGAGCCCGTACAGCCGGCGACGTGCCGGCGGCCCGCCGCGCGGGCCACGTCGACACCGCGGCGGATGCTGTCGATCCAGGCGGAACACGAGTACGGCACGACGACGCCGGTGGTGCCGAGGATGGACAGGCCGCCGAGGATGCCCAGCCGGGGGTTCCAGGTGGAACGGGCGATCTCCTCGCCGTGGTCGACCGAGACCTCGATCTCCACGTCGCCCGTCCCGCCGTGCCGGGCCGCGACCTCGGCCACGTGCTCGGTCATCAGCCGGCGCGGCACCGGGTTGATCGCGGGTTCGCCCACCGGCAGCGGAAGCCCCGGACGGGTGACCGTGCCGACGCCCGGGCCGGCCCGGAAGACCACGCCGGAGCCGGGCGGCAGCAGCCGCACGGTGGCGCGGACCAGGGCGCCGTGGGTGACGTCCGGGTCGTCCCCCGCGTCCTTGACGATCGCGGCCATCGCGTGCCCGGCGGCCAGCTCCTCCGCCGCGAGGGCGAAGGCCGGGGTCTGTCCCTTGGGCAGGGTGATCGTCACCGGGTCGGGGAAGTCCCCGGTGAGCAGGGCGGTGTACGCGGCCGTGGTGGCGGCCGTCGCGCAGGCGCCCGTCGTCCAGCCGGACCGCAGCCCGGTGTGCGCGAGCTGCGCGGCACGGCCGCCCGTGGCACCGCTCCCCGGCCCCTTCGCCGTCGCGTCGGCGGGCCCGCCCGGCGTGGTGTCAGCCACGTCGGCCACCGGCCTTAGGGTGGGCGTCCGGCCCCACGAGGGGAACGGACGTATGAGACGTATGAGACGTGTGAACGGAAAGGCGGCTGGTGAGCGTGAGCGCCGAGCGCCACATCCTGATCCTGGGCGGCACGACGGAGGCCCGCCGGCTCGCCGCCGCGCTGGCCGGCACGCCGGCCCTGCGGGTCACCAGCTCGCTCGCCGGACGCGTCGCCGCACCGCGACTGCCGGCGGGGCAGGTGCGGATCGGCGGTTTCGGAGGCCCGGAGGGGCTGGCCCGGTGGCTGCGCGAGCAGCACGTCGACGCGCTCATCGACGCCACGCATCCTTTCGCCGACACGATCAGTTCCAACGCGGCGAAGGCCGCCGCGGAGACCCGGGTACCCCTGCTGGCCGTCCGCCGCCCCAACTGGACGGCGGGTCCGGGTGACGACTGGCGTCCGGTCGGGTCGCCGGCCGAAGCGGCGGAGGCGCTGCCCGGCCTGGGGAACCGGGTCTTCCTGACCACGGGCAGGATGGGACTCGCCGCCTTCGCGCACCTAGAGAATATGTGGTTTCTGGTGCGCTCGGTCGACGCCCCCTCGCCACCGATGCCGCCCCGTGCCGAAATCCTGCTGGCCCGGGGACCGTTCACGGTCGAGGGTGAGCGCGAACTGCTGCGCCGGCACCGCATCGACGTCCTGGTGACCAAGGACAGCGGTGCCGCGGCGACGGCGGCGAAACTGGCCGCCGCCCGCGACGCGGGCATCCCCGTCGTCATGGTCCGGCGCCCGCCCTGCCCGCCGGGCGTCCCCGCGGTGGGCACGCCGGAGGAGGCGGCGGCGTGGGTGGGGCGGACGCTGGGCTGAGCGGACGGCCGGTGGGCGGGCGGCCGGCGGGTGGATGCGCCGGGCGTACGCCCTGGACGGCGGGTCGGCCTGCCGCCGGTGACGCGGTTCGGGCGGCGCCGTCCGGAATCGCCCCGGACGTGCTGTGAGCCCGTAACTCCGCCTGACTTGGCATCCGTTGAGGGCGCGGGGGTGAACGCGGCGCCGATGAGCCGCCCTCCGGACCGCACCCGCCCGGCGTCCCCCGCCCCGTCCGCGTTCAACTGCGCATCCGGGCCCGCGCCCGGGTGCGGCAGGCTGTCCCCGAAACGTTCCGAGTACGTCCCGCAAGCGTCCCGGGGCCGGCCCCCGGGTGCCCGGCTCCAGGGAGTGTCGCGACGGTGCCCACGGATCTCGCCGAATTCCACCGCTGGTTCGAGGAACGCCGCGCCGCGCACGCCTACCGGGTGACCCGGGTGCCCCTGACGAAGCTCGACGGCTGGAGCACCGACCCGGAGACCGGCGACCTGCGGCACCGCAGCGGACGCTTCTTCGGGGTCCACGGGCTGGACGTCCGCGTGCCCGGACGCGAGGTGGACCACTGGCGGCAACCCATCATCGACCAGCCGGAACACGGTGTGCTCGGCATCCTCGTCCGGGACTTCGACGGCGTCCCGCACTGCCTGCTCCAGGCCAAGATGGAGCCCGGCAACGTCAACGCCCTCCAGTTGTCGCCCACCGTGCAGGCCACTCGCAGCAACTACACGCGGGTCCACCAAGGCCGCGCGGTGCCGTACCTCGACCTGTTCACCACGCTGGGCCGCGGCCGGCCGCTCGCCGACGCGCTGCAGAGCGAGCAGGGCGCCTGGTTCCTCGCCAAGCGCAACCGCAACATCGTCGTCCGGACCGACGAGGACGTACCGGTCCTGAACGGCTTCCGCTGGTTCGGCATGGAGGAGATCGGCCGGCTGCTCGCCGTGGACGACCTGGTCAACATGGACACCCGGACCGTGCTCTCGCACCTGGCCGCCGGTGCCCCGCCCGCCGCCGCCCGCTTTCACGGACGCTCCCTGCACACCCTTCCCGAACTGCTCAACTGGCTCACCCACCACAGGACGGCCGAACCCACCGTCCGCCGCCGCATACCGCTGCGCGAGACGACCGGCTGGCGGGTGACCGACGACGAGGTGCGCCACGAGGAGGGCCGCTACTTCCGGATCATCGGCGTCGACGTCCGGGCGGGCAACCGGGAGGTGACCGCCTGGTCGCAGCCGTTGCTGGCCCCCTGCGGCCAGGGCGTCGTCGCCTTCCTGGTGCGTGACATCGGTGGGACCCCGCACGTCCTGGTGCGGGCCCGCGCGGAGGCCGGCACCCTGGACACCGCCGAGATCGGGCCCACCGTGCAGTGCGTCCCCGCCAACCACGCCCACCTGCCCGCCGACCGGCGACCACGCCACCTCGACACCGTCCTCGCCGCCGCCTCCGGGTCGCCCGGCCGGATCCTGTTCGACGTGGTGCACTCCGAGGAGGGCGGCCGCTTCCACCACGCCCGCAACCGCTACCTGGCCGTACGGGTCGCCGACGACGTCCCCTTGGACGAAGGAACCGGCTTCCGCTGGGCGACCTGCGGCCAGCTCGCCGTCCTCAACGACTACGGCGGCCTCCTCAACGTGGAGGCCCGCACGCTGCTCGCCTGCATGGGGTTCATCCCGTAAGGGCCGTCAGTGACGAGTGGCGGTCGGCAGGGGCCGGGGCAGGGGCGGGCCCTTGGGGGCAGTCCCTGCGGACCCGCCCCCGGGCCCGCCCCTGCGGGCGCATCACCGCTCCGGATACCGCCGCGGCGTCCAGACGATCTCCGCGCCGCCGGCCCGGCCGTCACCGCCGCCGTCACCCTCGCCGCCGCCCGGACCGCGCCGCACCGCCCGTGTCTGTGTCGAGCCGACGATCAGGATCGTCCGCATGTCGACCTCCTCCGGGACGAGCGCTCCGAGCCGGACCACGCGGACGCTCTCCTCCGGTCCGCCCACGTCCCGGCCGAGCACCACCGGGGTGTCGGGGGAGCGGTGCTCGAGCAGCAGGTCGCGGGCCTTGCCGACCTGCCAGACGCGGCTGCGCGAGCCCGGGTTGTACAGGGCGAGCACCAAGTCGGCCGCGGCGGCGGCGCGCAGCCGCTCCGCGATGACCTCCCAGGGCTTGAGCCGGTCGGAGAGCGACACCACCGCGTAGTCGTGCCCGAGCGGCGCGCCCGCCTTGGCCGCCGCCGCGTGGGCGGCCGTCATACCGGGGATGATCCGTACCGGGATGTCCCGGTACGGGCCCTCCGAGGCGACTTCCAGGACGGCGCTGGCCATCGCGAAGACGCCCGGGTCGCCCGAGGAGACGACTGCCACCCGGCGGCCCTGCCGGGCCAGGTCCAGGGCGAACTCGGCACGTTCCGACTCCACCTTGTTGTCCGAGGCGTGCCGGCGCTGCCCGGGGCGGACGGGCACCCGGTCCACGTAGGTGGTGTAGCCGACGACGTCCTGGGCGGCGGCCAGTTCGCCGCGCGCCTCCGGCGTCAGCCACCGCGGCCCGGCCGGGCCGAGGCCCACGACCACGACCTCACCGACCTCACCGGCCTCGCCGACACCTGCGCCGTCCCCGCCGTCCCCGCCGTCCTCCTGGAACGCGGCGGGGTCCTCGGCGGGACCCGTGGCGGCGGCCACCCGGCTGGGCAGCACGGCCACCGAGAAGTACGGGACGGACTCCGGGTCCACCTCCGCCACCCGCCCGGTGCGCTCGCCGGGCATCGTGGCCCGCTCGACGTACCGCGCCTCCGCCAGCCGGCCGGAACGCTGCAGCGCCCCGCGCACGGCGGGGAAGGTGCGGCCGAGCTTCATCACCACGGCGGAGTCGGTGGCCGCGAGTCGCGCGGCGAGTTCCTCCTCGGGCAGTGTGCCCGGCAGGACGGTCAGCACCTCCTCGCCCTCGACGAGCGGCTCGCCCAGGCGGGCCGCGGCGGCGCTGACCGAGGTCACCCCGGGGACCACCTCGGTCGGGTAGCGGTGGGCCAGCCGCTTGTGCATGTGCATGTAGGAGCTGTAGAAGAGCGGGTCGCCCTCGGCGAGGACCGCCACCGAGCGCCCGGCGTCCAGGTGCGCGGCCAGCCGCGCCGCGGCCTCCTCGTAGAACTCCTCCATCGCGCCCCGGTAGCCGCCCGGGTGGTCCGTGGTCTCGGTGGTGACCGGGTAGACCAGCGGTTCCTCGATGTGGTCGGCGCGCAGGTGCCGTTCGGCGATGGAGCGCGCGATGCTGCGGCCGTGACGGGCGCTGTGGTACGCGACGACGTCGGCCGCGGCGATGCACTCCACCGCCCGCAGGGTCATCAGCGCCGGGTCGCCGGGACCCAGCCCCACGCCGTACAGCCGGCCGGTGACCGTGGACTGCTGCTCGCTCATTCTTCCTCGCTCGCCATCGCGTTGATCGCGGCGGCGGCCATGGCGCTGCCGCCGCGCCGCCCGCGCACCACCAGGTACTCCAGCCCCAGCGCGTTCTCCGCCAGGGCGTCCTTCGACTCGGCCGCGCCGATGAACCCGACGGGTATGCCGAGCACCGCCGCCGGACGCGGCGCGCCCTCGGCCACCATCTCCAGCAGCCGGAACAGCGCCGTCGGCGCGTTGCCGACGGCCACCACGGCCCCGTCCAGCCTGTCCCGCCACAGCTCGAGGGCGGCGGCGCTGCGCGTCGTGCCCATCCGGGCGGCGAGCTCCGGCACGGCCGGGTCGGCGAGGGTGCACAGCACCTCGTTGTCCGCCGGCAGTCGCTTGCGGGTGACGCCGCTGGCCACCATGTTGGCGTCGCAGAGGATCGGCGCGCCCGCGAGCAGCGCCTCGCGCGCCGCGGCCACGACGCCCGGGGAGTACGCGAGGTCGCGCACCAGGTCGGTCATCCCGCAGGCGTGGATCATGCGGACCGCCACCCGGGACACGTCCGGCGGCAGACCGCCGAGGTCCGCCTCGGCACGGATGGTGGCGAAGGACTGGCGGTAGATGGACGCGCCGTCCTTGTCGTAGTCGAACACAGTGCTGCCTCTGCCTCGCTCGCTGGGCTTGCTGGTCGCGCTCACGCGCTCGGGGACCGGCCGACCGGCCGGAGCCGGGGCGCGCCGGGCGGCACACGGGCCGGCCGGGGACGTCCCGGGCGGCGGCGCGGTGCGGTCGTCGCTGTCGTCAGGTCGATACATCTATACATGGGCCGGTGCCCGGGCCGTACCCCGGCGGTACGGTGCGTCCGGCCGCGGCGGTCCGCCGGGCCGTCAGGGTGCCCCGTCGCCGTCCGGCCCGGGGCGGCGGGCGGTGGCCACCGCGCCGGGGAGCTCCGGCGCGGCCACGGTGACGGCGTGGACGCCGTCCTCGTCCTCCGTCGTGCGGCCGCCCGCCCGTACGGTCACGCGGTAGCCGCCGTCCGTCGCCAGGACGTCGACCCACCGGCCCCCGGGATGTCCGCAGCGCCGCTCGCACCCGGACCAGTAGACCGGCAGGCCGCCGCTGTCGCCAGGGCGTGTTCCGGCGAGCGCGGCGGTCGCGTCGGCGCGCACGTCCGCGCGCGACTTGACGCAGCCCGGACGCCCGGCGCAGGCGCCCGCGCCGTGCCAGGGGGACGCGGCGGAGACCACCAGGCCGGCGTCCGCGAGCCCGGCGAGCCGGGCGGCGGCCCGGTCGCCGGCCAGGCCGGGGACGACGACGCCCCGCCAGGGCGTCACCCGCAGTTCGCCGGAGCCGGCCCCGGCGGCGTCGACCAGCAGCCGCCACTGAGCGGACGTCAGCCGGCCCAGGGGAGCGGCGACGGAGAGCGCGGTACGGCCGTCGGGACCCCGCACCGGGCCGAGGGCCGGAGCTCCGGCGCGTGCCGGGGGGACGGGCGCGGGCGCGGCGGTCAGCCCCGCGCCGTCGAGGCGGGCCGCCAGCGCGGTGACGTCCGGGCGCCCGCCGGCGGGGAGTTCCGTCACCCGCCACGCCGTGCCGCCGTGCGCGGCCAGGAAGTGACGGGCCGCGAGCACGGCCGCGCGGGGCGCGTCGGCGGCGGGGATCCGCAGGCCGGGGCCCTCGGCGGCGTAACAGAGCACGGCGGTCCGGCCGTCCGGCTCTGCGATCAATGTCACATCGGGCACGAGGGCCGCGATGTCGCCGCGGCCGTCGTCCAGGCCGAAGAGGAAGCGCCCCGAGAGGGCCGTGACCTCCTCGTCCGCGCAGAGCAGACGGTCCAGTTCGCGGGCCCACGCGCCGGCGTCCGCGTGCCCGGTGCCGTCCAGGCCGTGCAGGGGGGACGCGGCGATGTTCCGGACGCGCTCGTGGCGGTCGGAGGGGAGGAGGCCGGCGGCGCGGAGGCGGCCGCCGAGCTCGCCTCCGGAGCCGGCGGGCAGGGCGCGGAGCTGGATGTTGCCGCGGGAGGTGATGTCGAGGTTGCCGTCACCCATCTCCTCGGCCACTGCGGCGAGTTCCTCCGCCTGACGGGCCGTCAGGAGCCCTGCCGGGAGGCGTACGCGGGCCAGTGCGCCGTCGTCGGCGGCGTGCAGGCGGAGGGCGCCTGGGCACGCGTCGCCGCGGTCGCGGACGCGGTCGCGGACGCGGTCGCTGCCGGGGGGTGTGGGGGTGACGGGCATGGCGGCGAGCATACCGACGGGGTCGGGGGGTGGGTTTGCCCCGGTCCCACCCTTTCACCGTTTCCTGGGGCTGTGCCCAGACCCCGCTTTTCGCGGCTTCGCCGCTCGTCCTCAAGCGCCGGACGGGCTGAAGTGTGCGCTCGGCGCGCTATCCAGCCCGTCCGGCGATTGAGGACAACCGCGCGGAGCGCGGTTTCGGGGGTGCGGGGGCGCAGCCCCCGCAAGAAACGGGAAGGGGCGGGACAGGGGCAAACTCCCCCTCGGCCCTGACCGCGCAGGTCGCTACTATGGCTGATCGGCGGAGCCATCCGCCGACGCCAGCGACGGCGCCAGGGGAGGAAGCCGGTGGAACTCCGGCACGGTCCCGCCACTGTGAGCACGGCAGCAGCAAGCCGCCGCGCGAGTCAGGAACTCCTGCCGTCCTCCCAACCGCCCGGGGCGCGGACCCCGAGGAAGGCCGTGCCGTGATCCTTCTCCTGTCGACCTCCGACACCGACCTGCTCAGCGCCCGAGCGGCCGCCGCCCAGGGCAGCCCGGTCCCGTACCGGCTCGCCAACCCCGCCCGGCTGCCGCTGGACACCCTCCCGGAGCTGCTGGAAGGCGTCGACCTCGTCGTCGTCCGCCTCCTCGGCGGTGTGCGTGCCTGGCAGGAAGGGCTCGACCGGCTCCTCGCGACGGAGAAGCCCGTCGTCGTCCTCACCGGCGAACAGGCCCCCGACGCCCAGTTGATGGAGCACTCGACCGTGCCCATCGGCATCGCCGCCGAGGCGCACGCCTACCTCGCGCACGGCGGGCCCGCGAACCTGGAACAGCTCGCGCGCTTCCTCTCCGACACCGTGCTGCTCACCGGCCACGGCTTCGAGCCCCCGGCCGCCGCCCCCACCTGGGGCGAGCTGGAGCGCACCCCCAAGCCCGGAGCGAGCGGCCCGACGGTCGCCGTGCTCTACTACCGCGCCCACCACATGAGCGGCAACACCGCCTTCGTGGAGGCCCTCTGCGGTGCCATCGAGGACGCCGGGGGCCGTGCCCTGCCGCTGTTCGTCGCCTCGCTGCGCGCCCCCGAGCCCGAGCTCGTCGAGGCGCTGGGCGCGGCCGACGCCGTCGTCACCACCGTCCTCGCGGCCGGCGGCACCAAGCCCGCCGCCGCGTCCGCCGGCGGCGACGACGAGTCGTGGGACGCGGGCGCGCTGGCCGCCCTCGACGTGCCCGTCCTCCAGGCGCTCTGCCTCACCGGGCCGCGCAGCGCCTGGGAGGAGAACGACGAGGGGCTCTCGCCGCTGGACGCCGCCACCCAGGTCGCCGTTCCGGAGTTCGACGGCCGCATCATCACCGTCCCGTTCTCCTTCAAGGAGGTCGACGAGGACGGCCTGCCGGCCTACGTCGCCGACCCCGAGCGCGCCGCCCGCGTCGCCGGGATCGCCGTCAAGCACGCCCAACTGCGGCACGTCCCCGCCGCCGAGAAGCGGATCGCGCTCGTCCTCTCCGCGTACCCCACCAAGCACTCCCGCATCGGCAACGCCGTCGGCCTCGACACCCCCGCCAGCGCCGTCGCCCTGCTGCGCCGGCTCCGCGAGGAGGGCTACGACTTCAGCGACGAGCCCGTGCCCGGGCTGGAGTCCGGCGACGGCGACGAGCTGATCTATGCCCTCATCGAGGCCGGCGGCCACGACCAGGAGTGGCTCACCGAGGAGCAGCTCGCCCGCAACCCCGTCCGCATCCCGGCCGCCGACTACAAGCGCTGGTACGACCGGCTCCCGGCCGAACTGCGGGAAGCCGTCGAGGAGCACTGGGGGCCCGCCCCCGGTGAGATGTTCCTCGACCGCAGCCGCAACCCCGAGGGCGACATCGTCCTCGCCGCCCTCCGCCGCGGCAACCTGCTGATCCTCATCCAGCCCCCGCGCGGCTTCGGCGAGAACCCCATCGCCATCTACCACGACCCGGACCTGCCGCCGTCGCACCACTACCTCGCCGCCTACCGGTGGATCGCCGCCTCCCGCGAGGACGGCGGCTTCGGTGCCGACGCCATGGTCCACCTCGGCAAGCACGGCAACCTGGAGTGGCTGCCCGGCAAGAACGCCGGCCTCTCCGCCGCCTGTGGCCCCGACGCCGCTCTCGGCGACCTCCCGCTCGTCTACCCGTTCCTCGTCAACGACCCCGGTGAGGGCACCCAGGCCAAGCGTCGCGCCCACGCCACGCTCGTCGACCACCTCGTCCCGCCGATGGCCCGCGCCGAGTCGTACGGCGACATCACGCGCCTGGAGCAACTGCTCGACGAGTACGCGCAGATCTCCGCCATGGACCCGGCCAAGCTCCCGGCCATCCGCGCCCAGATCTGGACCCTCATCCAGGCCGCCAAGCTCGACCACGACCTCGGCCTGGAGGACCGGCCCGACGACGACGGCTTCGACGACTTCCTGCTGCACGTCGACGGCTGGCTGTGCGAGGTCAAGGACGCCCAGATCCGGGACGGCCTGCACGTCCTCGGCGGCGCCCCCACCGGGCCCGAGCGCGTCAACCTCGTCCTGTCCATCCTGCGCGCCCGGCAGATTTGGGGCGGCACCTCCGCCCTGCCCGGCCTCCGCGAGGCCCTCGGCCTGGACGAGTCCGCCGCCACCCGCACCACCGCCGACGAGGCCGAGGCACGCGCCCGCGCCCTGGTCGAGGCGATGGAGGAGGCGGACTGGAACCCCGAGGCCGTGGCCGGCGTCTGCGCCGGACTGCCCGACGGGCAGCGCGACGGCGTCGCCGCCGTCCTGGCCTTCGCGGCCGGCGAGGTCGTTCCCCGCCTCGCCGGCACCACCGACGAGCTCGACCACGCGGTGCACGCCCTCGCCGGCGGCTTCGTCCCGGCCGGCCCGTCCGGCTCGCCGCTCCGCGGCCTCGTCAACGTCCTCCCGACCGGCCGCAACTTCTACTCCGTCGACCCCAAGGCCGTCCCCAGCCGGCTCGCCTGGGAGACCGGCCAGGCCCTGGCCGACTCCCTCCTGGAGCGCTACCGCGCCGACAACGGCGAGTGGCCCACCTCCGTCGGCCTCTCCCTCTGGGGCACGAGCGCGATGCGCACCGCAGGCGACGACGTCGCGGAGGCGCTGGCGCTGCTGGGCGTCCGGCCGGTGTGGGACGAGGCGTCCAGGCGAGTAACGGGACTCGAACCCGCGACACTGGAGGAATTGGGCCGGCCACGTATCGACGTCACCTTGCGCATCAGCGGATTCTTCCGCGACGCCTTCCCGCATGTTATCGGTCTCCTCGACGACGCGGTACGGCTCGTCGCGTCCCTCGACGAGCCCGCCGAGCTCAACTTCGTCCGCGCCCACGCCCAGGCCGACCTCGCCGAGCACGGCGACGAACGCCGCGCCACCACCCGTATCTTCGGCTCCCGCCCCGGCACCTACGGCGCCGGCCTGCTCCAGCTCATCGACAGCCGCGACTGGCGCACCGACGCCGACCTCGCCGAGGTCTACACGGTGTGGGGCGGGTACGCCTACGGCCGCGGCCTGGAGGGCCGCCCGGCCCGCACGGAGATGGAGAGCGCCTACAAGCGGATCGCCGTCGCCGCGAAGAACACGGACACCCGCGAGCACGACATCGCGGACTCGGACGACTACTTCCAGTACCACGGCGGCATGGTGGCCACGGTGAAGGCGCTGCGGGGCAAGGCGCCGGAGGCGTACATCGGCGACTCCACCCGCCCGGAGACCATCCGCACCCGCACCCTCGTCGAGGAGACCTCGCGCGTCTTCCGCGCCCGCGTGGTCAACCCCCGCTGGATCGAGGCGATGCGGCGCCACGGCTACAAGGGCGCCTTCGAACTCGCCGCCACCGTCGACTACCTGTTCGGCTACGACGCCACCACCGGCGTCGTCCCCGACTGGATGTACGACAAGCTCACGCAGGCGTACGTCCTCGACCCCGAGAACCGCGCCTTCCTCCAGGAGGCCAACCCCTGGGCGCTGCACGGCATCGCCGAGCGGCTGCTGGAGGCCGAGAGCCGCGGCATGTGGGCCAAGCCCGACGCCGAGACGCTGGCCGCCCTGCGCCAGGTGTTCCTGGAGACGGAGGGCGAGCTGGAGGGCGGGGCGGAGGAGGAGTAGTCCCGGCCGTACGGGCCCCGGGGTGACCGCTCGTCCCGGGGCACGTCCGTCTTCCTCATCTCGCGCCGCTGTGACGCCCGTTACATTTAAAGTCCTGTCATGGACGGAAAGAGGGAGCGGCTCGACCCGGCGCTGGGCGTCACCTTCACCCGGCTGGCGGGCGAGTCGTTATGGAAGCGGCTGCTCGACGAGGGGCGGACGCGCCGGCACCGGGCCGGCGAGACCCTGCTGCGCCAGGGCGACACCGGCACACATGTACTCGCCCTGATCGAGGGCGTGGTCAAGGTGACCCGGGTCGAACGGGACGGCCGCATACGGGTGTTGGCCTTCCGGGGCGTCGGCGACGTGGTGGGCGAGGCCGCGGTGCTGGAGGAGAGCGAGCGGCGACTGGCGTCCGTGTCGGCCATAGGGGACGTCACGGTCGTCGTGGTGGAGGGCCGGCGGTTCCGGGGTTTCGTCGAGCGGCACGACCTGTCGCCGGTCCTCACCCGGCACGCCCTGACCCGGCTGCGGCAGTCCGACCGCGCCCGCGGCGGCTGCTGTTCGCGCGAGCGGGTCGCCCAGGCGCTGCTCGCCCTGGCCGAGGCGGCGTACGGCGGGCGGACCGGCGACGGGGCGCACCTGTCGGTCACCCGCACCGAACTCGCCCAGTACCTCGGGGTGTCCCGCAACACCGTCAGTACGGCCCTGTGCGAGATCGGCGACCGGGTGGTCGGCGCCGAGCGCGGCGGTGTCGTCGTGCACGACCTCGACGCCCTGCGGGCGGCGGCCGCGGTGACGGACGGGCCGTACGCGGACGCGTGACGCCCGTCACGTCTCCTGTGCACTCGTGGTGCACACCGAGCGACGCGACTCCAGAAGGATCCGAGGCGAGCCCGGCACCCCTCCGGGGGGAACGGGGTGCCGGGTGCCACCCCAGCGGATCGTTCCGCACACCTCACCACCGAGGAGTCGCCCATGTCCGTCACGGACACCCCCGCCACCGGCCCGGCCCCCTGGAGCGTCAGCCGCGACCTGCCGCCCTACCGGGGGATCCTCGCCGTGGACGCGAAGGACTTCACCGGCCGGCCCGCCGCCGAGCACGCGTCCCTCACCACCGTCATCCCCCAGCTCCTCGGGCAGGCGTTCGGCCGTGCCGGGCTCGAACAGCTCTGGCGGGAGCGGAAGTTCGCCGACAACACCGGCGACGGCTACGCCATGGGCTTCGAACCCACCGCCCTGCCCAGGGTCATCCACCCCTTCCTGCACGAGCTCCAGGAAGTCCTCACCGACTACAACATCCACGCCACCGCGACCGGCCGCGTCCGCCTCCGGGCCAGCCTCCACGTCGGACCGCTGCCCGACTCCGGCGGCCCCGGCGACGGCAACGGCACCCCGCGCAACGACACCCACCGGCTGCTGGACTCCCGGCCCGTCCGCGCCATCCTCGCGGCGTCCAGCGAGAGCATCACCCAGGTCGCCGCGATCCTCTCGCAGCGCGTCTTCGAGGACGCGGTCCTCTCCGGCTACACCCGCCGCCACCCGGACCAGTTCATCGAGGTGCCGGCCACCGTCGCCGGCAAGAACTTCCAGCAACTGGCCTGGCTGTACGTCCCGGCGCCGTCCGGCAACCTCTACGACCGCCGGATCCTCGGCGAGCGCCCGGAGAACACACCGGACCCCGAGCGGGACGCCCCGGCCGCCACCACCGCCCCCGTGCCCCGGGACCGGCCCGCGCCCGCGCCCGCCGCGTCCCGGCACACCACCACCATCAACAGCCAGGGCAACCGCGGCTTCCTCAACAACGGCGCGGTGGAAGGCGGCCAGCACGTCTCGTTCGGGGCCGACCCCCGGGACGACGCGCGGGGAGCGGGCCGGTGACGGACGCCCTCGCCGACGCCCTGCGGGACCTGCCCGCCCCACCCGGGACCGTCCCTCCCACGTCCGGCACCGCGACGCCCGGCACCGCGTCCGCCGACACCACACCGTCCGACACCGCGAGGCCCGGGACCGCGACGCCCGGCATCGCGCCGACCGACTGCGGCCCCGACCTCGGTGAGGTCGCCGCCGCCGAGTTCAGCCACCGCTTCCAGACCATCAACATCTGGGGCAACCGCGGCTTCCTCAACATCTCCGACCTGGTCCGCGGCGGCCAGCACTTCGACACCACCGGCGACGGAGAGTCCGCCGCCCAACGCGACGACGGCGTCGAGCCGCGCGAGGGCGACATCCCCGCCGAGCGGACCGCCCTCGCCCTGGAAGGGTTCGCGGAACCCGCCTGGTTCCCGGCCGCCCTCGCCCGGCTCCGCGACGACCGCCTCCTCTTCCTCACCGGCCAGGACGGCACCGGCCGTCGCACCGCCGCCCTCAACCTCCTCCACCGGCAGACCGCCGGCTTCGCCCTCCGGGCCCTCGACTCCGACACGGACCTCACCGTCTGGGCCCCCGGCGCCGCCTCCGCCCGTGGCTACCTCGCCGACGGAGTCCTCGAACCGCGCCTCACCGCGCTCGACACCATCGCCCTGGACGGACTGCGGGCCCACCTCGAACGGTCCGACGCCCGCCTGGTCGTCGTCGTTCCCGAGACCCCGGCCGTCGTGGCCCACCTCGCCGACACCCTGCACACCCCACCGGTCCGGGCCGTGCCACCGGAGCCGCGCGCCGTCCTCGACGCCCGGCTGGCCGCCGTCCTCGGCGGACCCGCCGACGTCGGACCCGCGCTGGCCGCCCTGCCGCCCGGACTGCTCGACGAGATCCTGGCGCCCGGCCTGCGCCCCGCCCAGGTCGTCGAGATCGCCGCCGAGATCGTCCGGGTCGTCCGCCGGGGCGCGGACCCGGAGAGCGTCCGGGAGCACCTGAGCTTCCACGCGGCCGACCGGGCGCCACGGTTGCTCGACGCGCTGCGCGACAGCCCGGAGGACCTCGCCCTGCTGCTGTCCGCCTGCGTCTTCGAGCACTTCGACCAGACGCTGGTGGAGGAGGAGGCCGAGCGCCTGCTGCGCGTGGCGGACGGCCGGCTCGGCGGCCCCGCCCCGGGCCCCGAGGCGGAGGAACCGCCCCCGTGCGTCTTCCGCCGGTCCCGCAGCGAACGGCTCGCGGCGATCGGCGCGTACGCGGCCCCCGCCGAGGTACGGACCACCTCCGCGTACAGCTACCTCACCCGGCCCGTGGTGTTCACCCGGCACCTCCAGGGCCGCGCGGTCCTGGAACACGTCTGGCGCGAACACCCGGAGGCGGGCGAGCTGCTGGTGGAGTGGCTCGGCACCACGCCGTCGGAGCACGGGCGCGGCGACCGCGCCGGGTTCGTGCTCGGCCGGTGCGCCCAGTGGAGCTCCGGCCGCCGGGCGCTCGGCCCCGTCGAGGACCTGGCCGCGTCCGCCCGCCCCGCCGACTGGCGGCTCGCCGCCCGGGCCCTCGGCGCCGCCTCCACCGACCCCGTGCTCGCCACCGTCGTCAAGGCCCGGCTGCGCAACTGGAGCCGGCAGGCGTCGGTCTCCCGGCGTTGCACGGTCGCCCTGGCCTGCGCCACCGAGTTCGGCCTCGCCCGGCCCGGGACCGCGCTCACCCTCCTGCGGGCCGTCTGCGACGGGCCCCGGGACGGAACGGGCGCCGTCGCGTCCGCCGTGCGACGGGCGCTGCTCTCCCTGTTCGCCGAACCGGCGGGCCGGGGCGCCCTGCTCGCCGGGTTGGTGCCGTGGACCCGCGCGGGCGGCCCCGCCCGGCAGGCCGCCTGCACCGCCACCGTCCACCTGCTGCGCACCGCCGCGGCGGCCCGCGAACCCGCCGAGTGGTGGACCCGCCACCTGCTCGGCGCCCGCACCGGCGACCGCCCCGGACAGGACCCGCCCGGCCTGGAACTGATCCGGTGCGCGCTCGCCGAACCCGAGACCTTCCCCGCCGTGCGCGCCGCGCTCCTGGACTGGCAGCGCCGCGCCGCCGACGACCCCCGCCGCGCCCCCTTCGTCGAACACCTCGCCGGCCGGCTGGGCGCCGCGCCGCGCGGCGGCGTGCTGCGGCTGCTCAGCGCGTTCGAGGCGGCCCGGCCGGCCCCCGGCGGCCGGCAGGCGGCCGAGGCCCTCGCCGCCTGGCGCACCACCCTTTAGGACCACGAGACACCAGCAGGAGAGAGACCGGCATGACCCTCACCCCGTACCCGGCCCCCGTGACGGACACCCCGCCGTGGCGCCGGGGGACCCGCAACCCCTTCGGCGAACTCCTCCGCTTCCGCCTCGCGCAGCCCGGGCAGCAGGCCCTGGTGCTGCTGGACGGCGAGGGCGGGACCGTCTGCGAGCCCGGCGGTCGCGGTTCGCTCGTCCGCGCCGCGTTCGGCGGCTACCGCGAGACGTACCTCGTCGACACCGCGCCCCGCAGCGGCACCTGGGCACTGCCGCCCGGCTCGACGCCCGCCACCCTCCAGGTCGCCTGGTGGGTCGCCGACCCCGCCCGGGCGGTGCTCGGCGGCGGCCCGCCCGAGGGCTGCTGGGCGGCCGTCGTCGCCCACCTCGACCGGTGGTTCCACACCCTGGCGGCTCGCGCCGAGACCACCGGTGAGCAGGCGTCGGCCCGGCACCTCCTCGAACTGCTCGTCCAGCCGCAACCGGTGGACGCCACCGGCCTCGCCTGTTGCCTCGCCGCCGCCCAGCCGCCGGCCGAACCGCCGCGCCCGGCCGACAAGGGCGCCCCGCCGCTGCTGTGGTCGCCGCAGCGGCGCGAGGAGTACGAGTTCTACCTCCAGGCCGTCCGCACCGGCCCCGACGCCCTGGCCGCGCTCTGGCTGCTGCACCGGCCCGAGGAGGTGCGGCAGGTGCTGGACTGGGTGACCGCGCACCCCGCGCCGCCGGACCGGCTCGGTACGGACGGACGGGACGTCACCCTCGCCCTGCTGGACGGCCTCTCCGCCGAGGAACGGGAGCAGCTCGCCAAGGCCGTCACCGAGCGGGTGCACGCCATGGCCGCGCCGGAGCCGCCGTCGTGGGCGCCCGGCGCGTGACCGTGTCGTCGGTGCCGGGCCGTAAGGTGTGTGCCTTCGACGAGACACGAAGAGAAAGCACGAGTGGCATCGAATGAAGCGTAAGCACGGCATCGCCATGACCGCCGTCGGCATGGCGGCGGTCCTGGGACTCTCTGCCTGCGGCAGTGAGAAGAGCGAGAAGAAGGGCGACGACAAGAAGTCCGTCCAGGACGCGGCGGCCGGCAACGGCGTGGAGAAGCTGCCCGGCAAGGAGATATCCGACAAGGCCAAGAAGGAACTCCAGACCGCTACCTCGCTCCGTTTCAAGATGTCGGGGGCCGAGGACGGGGAGCGGATGGACGTCGACCTCGCCCTGGACAAGCAGGGCAACTGCGCGGGCACGGTCAAGACGGCCAGCATGGGAACCATCGAGCTGATCAAGCTCGGCGACCGGGTGTGGATGAAGGCCGACGAGAAGCTGTGGCGGGCGAAGGCCAACCCGCAGGCGGCCGAGCTGTTCAAGGGCCGCTACGTCACCGGTCCCACCAGCGAGCCCAGCCTCGGCAGCATGACGAAGGGGTGCGAGCTGACGGCGCTGCAGGCCAAGGTCGGCAAGGATGACGACGGTTCCGAGACGATCACCAAGGGCGCGCTGACCACCGTGGACGGGCAGCAGGCCGTCCCGATCAGCGCCAAGGGCACCACCATCAGCGTCGCGACCACCGGTCGGCCCTACCCGCTGAGGATCGACGACAGCAAGGACAAGACCTCCGTCACCCTGACGGACTGGAACAAGCCGGTCCCGGCGAAGGCCCCGCCGGCCGACCAGAGCATCGACATCACCAAGCTGAAGAAGTCCCAGCAGCAGGGGCTGTGACCGCCGCCGGCTTAGCCCGCCCCCTGCGGGCCGGACCGCGAGACGGGACGAGGGCACCGGGACGCGCTCCCGGTGCCCTCCGCGTGCTCCCTGACGCCCCCGCGGTGCTCCCCGCTCCCGCAACTCCCGTTTTGAGTCGGCCGCCTGTGGGTCACTAGGATCCTCGGATGATCATCACAAGACGGCTGGCGGCGGGCGCCTGCGCTCTGCTCGCCGCACTGGCCGGAGGTGTCGTGCCGGCGCAGGCCGCCGACGGGCCCTCCAAGGATTCCCCGAAGGTCGAGCTCGTCCTCGACGTCAGCGGTTCGATGCGCGCCCGCGACATCGACGGACAGTCCCGCATGGCCGCCGCCCAGCAGGCGTTCAACGAGGTCATCGACGCCACCCCGGAGGGCGTGCGGCTCGGCATCCGGACGCTCGGCGCCCACTACCCCGGGGACGACAAGGCGATCGGCTGCCGCGACAGCAAGCAGGAGTACCCGGTCGGCCAGGTCGACAGGACCGAGGCCAAGGCGGCCGTCGCCACCCTGCGCCCCACCGGCTGGACGCCCATCGGCTACGCGCTGCGCGGCGCCGACCAGGACCTCGGCGAGGACGGCGGCACCCGCCGCATCGTCCTCATCACCGACGGCGAGGACTCCTGTGGTCAGCCCGATCCGTGTGACGTGGCGCGCGAACTCGCCGCCAAGGGCACGCACTTGACCATCGACACGCTCGGCCTGGCGCACGACGACAAGACCCGCGAGCAGCTCACCTGCATCGCCGAGGCCACCGGCGGCACCTACACCACCGTGCGGCACACCAAGGAGCTCTCGGGCCGCATCAAGCAGCTCGTCCGCCGCTCCGAGACGCCCGTCGACGACACGCCCAAGCCCACGAAGGGCGCGGACGCCTGCTCCGCGGCGCCCGAGATCGGCGCCGGCGTGTGGAGCGACCGTGCGACCTTCGGCGAGCACCGCTGGTACAAGGTCAAGGTCAAGCCCGGCCAGGAACTGCGCGCCGCCGCGAGCGTCGGCGCCGACCGGCCCGTCGACCGTGACTACGGCATCCTCGTCAGAGCCGTCGGCGACGGTGGCCAGGAACTCGTCCGCGGCTCCGACGCCGGCAACGGGCGCACCGACGTGATGGCGTCCGGCCTGCGCTACCCGGTGGGCAAGGGCAAGAAGGACTCCAAGGACGACGCCGACGCCCGGACGGTCTGCCTGGAGGTCTCGCACTCCTTCTCCGCCCCGGCCTCCGTCAAGCGCGACCCCGGTCTGCCCGTCGAGCTGGCCGTCGACCTGGTGAAGTCCCCGGACAAGCCCTCCGACCTGGCCGCCTTCGGCCTGGGCCGGGGCTGGGTGCTGCTGCTCGTCCTCGTCGTCACCGGCCTGGTCGCCGGTCTGCTGTGGGGCTGGCTGGCCCGCTGGCGCGTCGCGATCTGGAGGGCCAACTGATGCGTATCGCACGAATGCTGACCGCGGGGCTGCTCGCGGCCGGCGCGCTGTTCACCGTCTCCGGCGCCGCCGCGGCCGACGCCCCCGCCGGCACGAAGGGCCAGAACGGCGACCCGACCGAGGCGGGTACGTCGTTCCGTACCGCCACGGCCGTCAAGCAGGACCAGAAGGCCACCGCCGACGGTACGACCGGTGACTACCTCTACTGGCAGTTCCCGGCCGGAGCCGGCCAGCGGCCCACCGCCAAGGCCACCGTCAAGCTGCCGGAGGCGAGCGCCCGGCACGGCGCCGCCACCTGGCAGCTCGACGTCTTCGACGGCCTGCGCCGCCGCCAGGCCTGCGCGGAGGGCGAGCGGACGAAGCGGGTGTCCCAGCAGGACGCCACCGTCACGCTGAGCTGCACCCTGCGCGTCGTCCGCCCGTACGCCGAGCGCTGGTCCAACGACCCGCTGCCCGGCGCGTACTACGTCCGCCTCACCGTCGCCGACGGGCCCGACCAGGACATGGGTCTGCCGGTGCACGCCGAGGTGGAGGCGACCGCCGAGGACGCCGGCGGCAAGTACGCCGAGGGCGGCGAACTCGGCGCGCCGCTGCACGCCGGGGCCGTCGCCGAACCGGAGGACGGCTGGAACGGCGGCTGGTGGTCCGACCGTTGGGTGTGGACCGTCGGCGGCGCGGTGCTCGGCGCCCTCGCCGCCATCGGCGGCTACACGCTGACGCGGCGGCCGCGCGGCGCGTGACGCGGCCTCCGGCCCCGGGCACGGAACGGCGGCACCCCCGGAATCCCACCGGTGGTGCCGCCGTTCCGCCTTTCCCCGGAGCCGGTCGCGTCAGGAGAACCGCACCGACCGCACCTTGAGGCGCTCCCCGCCGTAACCGGTGTTCGGACGCAGCCGGAACGAGTCGCCCGTGCAGTCCGGCTCCGTGAAGACCTCGGCGTACTCGTCCGTCCGGTTGCGCGGCGAGTGGGCCGGCGAGCTGCTGCCCGGGTCGGCCACCTCCGGCAGCGTGACGCACTCCCCGGTCGGCGGGTTCTCCAGGACCGCGGTGGCGGGCCTGCCGTCCAAGCCGGTGTACGTGTACTCGAACCGGCCCTCGGCCGCGGCGGCCGACGTGGGCAGGGTGACGATCAGGGCCAGGGCACCCGCGGCGGCGGCCAGGGCGGCACGGAAGCGCATACGCGTGGTCCTCTCGGAGAAGGGCGACTGCCACGACGGGCTGTCGCTACCCCCGCGCCGATCCGCCCAGTCCGGGAGTCACCCGGACGAGTGGCCCCCGGTCCGGGCCGCGGGCCCGGCGTCCTCAGCCCGCCGGCGGCTCCCCGTGCACCGCGTCGACGTACAGGTCCAGCAGGTCCTCGGTGAAGTAGGAGCTGTAGGAGACGTCCGGGGTGTCACCACCGGTGTGGTAGCCGCCGATCACCCCGATCAGCGTGTATCCGCCCCGGGAACCGGGGAGCAGGAACGGCCCGCCCGAGGTGCCGCCGACGTATCCCGCGCACGGGATCTCCAGGAAGTCCCCCGGGGCCTTGGGGTCCGTGCTCGTGTAACGCCGGGTGGCGGAGCGGCAGTCGAGCGGCTTGGGGTACTTGGCGTCGCTGTTGCCCGGGTAGCCGATCAGCCGGACGTCCGGGTGCCGATAGCCGGGGTGGAAGGCGACGTCGAAACCGCCGGTCACGCGCTCGACCGGGCTCCCGTCCGAGCGGTCGCCCAGCCGTACGACGGTGTAGTCCCAGCGGGCGCCGCCGTCGGTGCCCAGGTCGTAGTAGCGCTGATCGATGTAGATCGCCTCGACCGGGAAGACGCCGTGCGGTTTCAGCCCGTCGTGGTACTGCGGCACGAACGACAACTTCCGCTTGGGGTCGGGGCGGCGCAGGCAGTGGGCCGCGCTCACCACCAGATTCCGGTACGGGCTGCGGACCACCGTCCCGCCGCAGAACCGGCCCTGACCCTGGCCGTCGGTCCAGAAGAAGGTGCCCACCTGGGGCAGCCCGTCGAACGGGTGGCTCGGGGGGACGGGGGCTTTGCGGGCGTCGGGGGTGTCGGGGACGCCCGGGCCGGTCACCGGTCGCCGCGCGGCCTCGGCGGGCAGGGCGGCGGCCATCCGGTCGGGGGTCCAGTAGGCGTCGGCTTCGACGGCCAGGGCGCGCTGCCCGGGGTCGGCGGCGGCCGGGCCGCCGGGGGAGAGGGCCGTGAGGCCGAGGAGGAGGGCGGCGAGAGCGGTTGCGGCGAGGGGTCTGCGCATGGGCGGGTTCCTCTCCGGTGCGCGGGGGCACATACGAGGTGAGCGTGTCATCCTCCACCGGGCGGGAGGGCTGTGGCGAGAGGCGGACGCGACAGGATTCACCACGATGCCGGAGCCCGCCCGCCCGGCCCGGCCACTTGGACCGGACCTTCCTGACCTGCCATCAACCGACGGTTAAGTCCGTCATCCGCTCGTAATCCGGAACGGACTAGTGCTCCGCGTCCGCGCGTGACAGGATGCCCCTCGCGACCTCTCAGGGCTTAACCGGCCGTGAGGCGGCCGTGCGAAACCAGGCACCTGGAACGGGGGGACACATGGCGGTCAGGGGGGACAGAGCGACGGGAGATCAGGGCAGCCCATTGGCGGGGCGGCTCAACTACCTGTTCGCCAACATGCACCCGCCGGGTGCGCCGTACACCAACGCCCATGTCGCGGAGGAGATCAGCCGCGGCACGGAGGAGTACGGCGGGGTCACGCTCACCGAGCAATACCTGTCGATGCTGCGCAACGGGAAGCGCGCCAACCCCAGCCCGGACGTGCTGCGGGCGCTGGCGAAGTTCTTCGCGGTGCCGGTCGGCTACCTGATGGGCGACCTGTCCGCACCGCAGACCGCCCGGGTGGAGGAGGAGGTCCGTTTCCTCGTCGCGATGCGCGACCAGCGGGTACGGGCCATCGCCCTGCGCTCGGTGGGCCTGCCGCCCGAGGTCCAGGACAGCCTGACCACCATCATCTCCCAGTTCCGGCAGCAGATGAACCTGCCGTCGGACCCGCCGGGGGCGGGGGGTGAGGAGCGCCCGTGACCGTCGCGGCGGACGACCGGCTCTTCACCCACTGGCGGCGTACCGAGGACGAGGACGGTGCAGTCATGCGGGTGGGGCGGATTCGCCGGAGGTGCAAGCAGCTCATCGCCGAGCTGGCGCTGCCGGCCTCCACCGATCTCCGTGGTCTGTGCGACGTCGTCGCCCGCCGCGTGGGACGGCCGATCCATCTGGTGCCGATGAGCCTCGACGGCGTCGTCTCCGGCATGACCGCCACCACCGACGACGGTTACTGGGTCGTCTACGAGCTCAAGACCTCCCCCTGGCACCAGGTCCACATCGTGCTGCACGAGATCGGCCACCTGCTGCTCGGCCACGACCAGGACCCGACCGTCACCGAGGACGCCCTCAAGGTGTGGACGCCGTCCGTCGACGTGGCCACCGCCATGCGCCGGATGGGGCTGACCATGGGCCTGGCCCGGCACCACTGCTACGACAACCTCACCGAGCGCGAGACCGAGATCCTCGGCACCCTGCTGATGGAGAAGGTCGTGCCGCCCCCGCCCGGCCAGGAGCAGCCGCTGGAGGGCCCGGCCGCCGAACTGGCGGCCTCCCTCGGCCCCGCGCTCCAGCACGTCCGCAAGGTCCGGGACGACGGCGGCGGGACGGAGGGCGGGGCCGGTGTTTGACGCCCTCTACCTGACCTTCTCCGCCGTCACCTGGGTCATCGTCGCCTACAAGGCCCGCGCCTGGTTCCGCGACCGCGGCAACACCGACCTCGGCCTGACCGCGCTGATGACCGCCGGCGTACCCGTCGTCTTCCTGTTCTCCGCGCCGAGCGTCTACCGCGCCTTCGACCGGCTCACCGGCGTGGCCAACCTCGCCATGGTCTTCCTCTACTCGGCCGTCGTGCTGTTCGCCTCCGGCGCCACCGTGCTGCTGCTCCGCTGGACCAGCCGCGGCGACGCGGCGGCGCACGCCCGCGCGGTCGGCCGGTCCCGGCTCGCGGTGGCCGCCGTGGCGGTCGCCTGGACGGTTGCGATCGTCTGCTTCGCCGTCGGCCGCCCGGACGCCGTCGAGCACCCCCGCGACTTCAGCACCGCCTACGCCGACGCCCCCGGCATCGTCGCCTTCCTGACGCTGTACCTGGCCATCTTCGGCACGAGCCTCGCCGGACTCGGCGTCCTCTGCCCCCGCTACGCCGCCACCCTCGGCCCGTCCTGGCTCTCCAAGGGGCTGCGGACGCTCGCCGCCGGCTGCTGGCTGGGACTGCTCTACTGCGCCTGCAAACTCGTCGGGTTCGTCCTCACCTGGGCCGGCCGCGACGTCTACTGGCTCTCCAACGGCGTGGCCCCCATGAGCGCCTCGGTGGCGGCCCTGCTGGTCCTCCTCGGTTTCTCGCTGCCCGCCGTCGGCCCCCGTGCCACCGCCTGGCGCCGGCTGCGCCGCCTCCACCCGCTCTGGGAGGAGGTCACCGCGCACGTCCCCGAGGTGACCATCGGCACCTCCCGTTGGGCCTCCCGCTGGCCACTGGCCGACCTGGAATGGCGGGCCAACCGGCAGATGGCCGAGATCCGCGACATCCAGCGCGGCGTCCGCCGGCACGTCGAGCCCGCCGCCCTGGAGATCGCCCACCGCCGGGCGGACGCCGCCGCGCTGGACGAGCGCCGGCTCGCCGCCGTCGTGGAGGCCGCGGCCTTCCGCCGGGGCCTGGCCAACCAGGCGACCGGCCACGTCCCGGTCCCGCACGCCGACAGCGTGGTGGTGACCGTCAGTTCCGACCCGGCGGCCGAGCACGAGCACCTGGCGCTCGTCGCCGACGTCTTCCACGACGAACTGGTCGACGCCGTGCTCGAGGAGTTACGGGAGACCAGTGCGGAGCGCCGTCCCCACTGAGGACGCGCGTCCCACAGACGTGGCGGCCATGGACGGGGGTCACGGCCGCCCGCGGCGCGGGCCGGCGCCGGTGCCCGTACTCACGGGACCGGTGCCGCCCGCGCCGAATTCGTCCACCGGGCCGGAAACGGTCGCGCGCCGGACCCGCATCGGGCGTACGCCGGGCCGGAATGGTCGCTCACCGGGCCTGCATCGGGCGTACGCCGAACCGGAAACGGTCGTACACCGAACGGGAACCGGGTGCCGTACGCCGGACCGGGAACGGGACTTGTCCACCGTGCTGGGAACGGGTTTCGTACGCCGGACCGGGAGCGGGTGAAAACGCGGCCCCCCGACCCCCGCCCGCCACCGCCCCCCTAGGGTCGGAGCCATGCGACCCATCGACACAGCGTCCCTCATCGCCGACCCCTACGGGACCCTCGCCGCGCTCCGGGAAGCCGGCCCGGTCCACCGTGTCCAGGGCGCGGACGGCAATCCCGCCTGGCTGGTGACCCGTTACGAGGACGTCCGCCGATCGCTCGCCGATCCGCGGCTCTCCCTCGACAAACGTCACGCCAAGCCCGGCAACTACGCGGGTTTCTCGCTGCCTCCGGCTCTCGACGCCAACCTGCTCAACATGGATCCGCCGGACCACACCCGCGTCCGGCGCCTGGTGGTCAAGGCGTTCACGCCCGGGCGGGTGGAGAAGCTGCGGGAGCCGGTGCGCCGCCTCGCCGACGGCCTGCTGGACGCGGTCGAACCGGCGGGCGGCGCCGACCTGCTGGCCGTGTACGCCGGCCCGCTGCCCATCCTCGTCATGTGCGACCTGCTGGGCATCCCGCAGGACCACCGCCGGGATTTCCGGAGCTGGACCGACGCCCTGATCACCCCGGACCCGGCCCGCCCGGAGGCGGCCCGCGAGGCGATCGGGAACATGATCCGGTTCTTCACCGGCCTGCTCGCCGCCAAGCGCGCCGACCCCGCGGACGACCTGCTGTCCGACCTCATCGCCGTGCGGGACGGCGGCGACCGCCTGTCCGAGGACGAACTGACGTCGCTCGTCTTCCTCCTCCTGTTCGCCGGCTACGAGAACACCGTGCACCTGATCGCCAACTCGGTGCTCGCCCTGCTGGACCACCCGGAAGAGCTCCGTGCCTTGCGAAAGAATCCGGACGGACTCGCGGCGGCCGTGGAGGAACTGAACCGCTACGACGGACCCGCTCCGCTGGCCATCCGCCGCTTCCCGCTGGAGGACGTCGAGATCGGCGGCGTCACCGTGCCGGCCGGCGAGACCGTCCTCCTCTCCCTGGCCTCCGCCAACCACGACCCCACCCGCTTCCCCGACGCCGACCGCCTTGACCTGCGACGCAGTGATTTCGGTCACCTCGCCCTCGGTCACGGCATCCACTACTGCCTGGGTGCCGCCCTCGGCCGGACGGAGACCGAAATCGCCCTCGCGGCCCTGCTGGAGCGCTTCGACAAGCTGGAACTCGCCGTTCCGCGAGAGGAACTGAAATGGCGTCCGTCGATGCGCGCCCGTGGCCTGATTTCGCTCCCCGTGCGCTGGTCGACCGCAAGCCGAACACGTTTTTGATGCATAACCCATCCTTGATGAGGTAGAACTGTCTTCGAGCCCGCCCGGTGTGCATCCCCCGTCGCACCGGGCGGGCCTTCGCGTGCCCGGGGCCGGGCGCATGACGAACCGGCCCGCCGCGATGACGGGCCGGAGGGGCCGGGGAGATTCCGGTGCGGGGAGGCCGCTCAGCCGCTGCCCGGGGGGAACTTCAGGAGTGCCGCCGCCGCCAGCATCTGGACGCTGACGGCCGCCGCCGCCTTGTGGGTCGGCAGGTGGTGCTGGCCGCGGATCAGGAGGGTGGCCAGAGCGCAGCCGAAGGCGGCGGTGACCGAGGCGGTGGCGCGGACCGGGATGGACGCGGTCGGGAGGAAGGAGTCCAGGACCAGCCGGGGGAGGTCGGTGGTCCAGAAGACGAGGACGAACAGGCTCGCCGTCGGCCCGGGCCGGCCGTTGCCGCCGAGCCTGCGGGCGATGGCGTGGGTGACCAGGCCGAGCAGCAGGCTGGCGAGCAGGACCACGCCCGAGCCGATGGCCATGGCCTCCAGGGCGAGTGGGGGACTGACGTCCCACTGGGCCCAGAACGAGTCCTTGGCCAGGGTTCCCAGCGCCCCGCACAGCAGGCAGAGGAACATGGCGGCGCCCCAGACGCTCCGGTCCCGGGCCTCGTCGAGCACTTCGACGGGCCGGTACCAGAGCCCGAATATGAGCCGGTGCCAGAGCAGCTTGCGCCGTCCGGAGTCCGGGGGGCGGGGGGAGGTCGTGGTGGTCAGGGGCATGGGGGCGATTCTCTCACCGCCCGGGCGGGCCGCCCGGGCCGGTCGGTGACGGGGCGTCGGGCGGCCCGGCCGCCGAGGCGGGCGCGGACGCTCCGTCAGGCGGGCGTGGGCTCCACCGGGCCGGTGTCGGCGTCGGGTTCCGGCGCGGCGTTCCCGCCGGGTCCGCCGTCGGCTCGCGGCAGGTACTCCTCGCTGATCTCCCGGGGACCGAACGGCCAGACCCGCTCGACGCGCGCCCACAGGAGGAAGGCGAGGCACCCCGCGCCGAACCAGGCGAGCGACCACTCGATGGGGTGCCGGCCGGGCGAATTGCGGTCGGCGTAGCCGTAGATGACGAGCCAGCCGACCAGTGCCACCAGGCTCGGCAACGGGTAGAGCCACATCCGGTACGGGCGCGGCAGCGTCGGCTGGCGGCGGCGCAGCACGGTGACGGCCGCGATCTGCCCGAGCGCCTGGACGAGCACCATCACCGTGGTGAGCAACTGGATCAGCGTCGCCAGATCCGTGTGACGGCCGATCAGAAAGCCGACGCAGCCGATCGCCCCCATGCTCAGCAGGCCGAGGACGGGGAAGCGGTGGCGCGGGTGCAGGGTGCCGAACGCCCGGAAGAAGACCCTCTCCCGGGCCGCGTTGTAGGGGATGCGGGAGGCGCCCAGCAGCCCGGTGAAGACCGACGCCACGGCGGTGATCAGGACCAGGACCGTGACGGCGTCGGCGGCCCCCGTCCCCCAGGTGCGTTCCAGGACGGCGGAGGCCACGGAGGACGAGGCGGCGTTGTCCGGGTCGAGCATGTCCCGCCAGTCCACGACGCCCAGGGTGCCGATCTGCAGCAGCAGGTAGATCGCCATGATGCCGAGGATGGAGTAGATGATGGAGCGCGGAATGGTGCGTCCCGGGTCCTTGATCTCGGCACCCATGTAGGCGGTGGTCCAGTAACCGCCGTAGTCGTAGATGCCGATGGTCAGGCCGGCCGCGAAGCCGATCCAGAAGTGATGCGCCGTCAGGTCGAAGGCGTGCGACGGATAGGTGAACGCCCGGTCCGGACTGAAGTGGGTGAACGCGGCGGTGATCACCAGCACCACGGCCGCGATCATCACGCACCAGAGGACCGTCGTGATCCGGGCCATGTTCTCCACCCGTCCCCACAGCAGCGCCACCACGACCACGATGAGCGCCAGCCCGGTCAGGTCGCCCTGGGCCGGGGTCATGCCCGGCCAGAGGTACCCCAGGTACTGGACGAAGCCCATCACACCGCTGGCCATGGCCAACGGCACGTAGAGCATGGCCGTCCAGACGAACAGGAACGGCATGAGCCGGCCCGTCCGGTACTGGAACGCCTGCCGCAGGTAGACGTAACTGCCGCCCGCGCCCGGCAGCGACGCGCCGAGCTCGGCCCACACCAGGCCGTCCGCGAGGGCGAGCAGCGCGCCCGCCAGGAAACCGATGACGGCCTGCGGGCCGCCGAAGGCCGCGACCATGAGCGGGATGGTGACGAACGGGCCGATGCCGCACATCTGGCTCATGTTGATGGCGGTGGCCTGGAACGGCCCGACACGGCGGACGAATCCGTCCCGGCCGTCCGGCGCGTCCGCTTTCTCTCCCATGGGGCCGCCCTTCCCGTTGGCGCGTTACCTGCACTCGTAGCACCGGCCCGCCCGGCCCGTCCATCACCCCGCACGAGGCGGCACGGACCGTGACGCGGGCATCGCCCGAACAGCGCACGGGAGTTGGGGCCGGTGCGCCGGACGGGGTGCTGGGCGACTCTGGCCGGGCGGTCCGCACCGCGTCAAGACCCGGGGCGCACGGGGCCGGAGCGCGTCAGGGGGCGGGAGCCGTCACCGGAACCGGAGCGCCCCCTGAGGCAGGACATGACAATCGCCACTCTCGGTGCATCCGTACTGGCAGGGGCGTTACAGTGACCCGGCCGTGGTGTTCGGGAAGACCGGTGCAGGACCCTCCCCCGGGGGGCGTCCGATTCCGGAGCGGCCCTCGCCACTGTGATCGGGGAGTGACCGTCCCGTTCCACGCGGCCCGCCGGGGCGCGTGGAGCCACTGGCCGCAGCCGGCTGCCGGGAAGGCGGGGGCGGGCGCGAACGAACCCGTCAGCCAGGAGACCGGCCACGGCATCTCAGTGAACCGATCCACGAGGTGCTGGAGCGTGAACCCCAAGATGACCCTGCCCATCGATGCGCCCACCGACGCGCCCGCCGGGCCGTCCGCCGCCTTCCGCTGGCGCCGCCAGGACACCGTGCGGACCGCCGGCCTGCTCGCCGTCATAGCCGCCCTGCACGTCGTCGCGTTCGGCGTGCTCTTCCTGCTCGTCGCCCCGAACCACTACGAAGTGGGCTCCAAGGTCTACGGCGTCGGCCTCGGCGTCACCGCCTACACCCTCGGCATGCGGCACGCCTTCGACGCCGACCACATCGCCGCCATCGACAACACCACCCGCAAACTGATGGCCGACGGCAAGCGCCCGGTCTCCGTCGGCTTCTGGTTCGCCCTCGGCCACTCCAGCGTCGTGGTCGTGCTGACCGCCCTGGTCGCCGGCGGCACCCACATGGCGAGCACGCTGATGGACGAGGACTCGGCCACCCACCAGACGCTCGGCATCATGGGCACCAGCATCTCGGGCGGCTTCCTCTACCTCATCGCCGCTCTCAACCTCGTCGCCCTCGCAGGCATCCTGCGCATCTTCCGCGCCATGCGCGAGGGCCGGTACGACGAGGCGGAGCTGGAGGAACACCTCGACTCGCGCGGCTTCATGAACCGGATCCTCGGCCGCTTCACCCGCTCGATCAGCCGCCCCGGCCAGATGTACCCGCTGGGCTTCCTCTTCGGCCTGGGCTTCGACACCGCCACCGAGGTCACCCTGATGGTCATGGCCGGCAGCGGCGCCGCCGCCGGTGTGCCCTGGTACGCGATCCTCTGCCTGCCGCTGCTGTTCGCCGCCGGCATGAGCCTCTTCGACACCCTCGACGGCACGTTCATGAACTTCGCCTACCAGTGGGCGTTCTCCAACCCGGTCCGCAAGGTCTACTACAACCTCACCATCACCGGCCTGTCGATCGCCGTCGCCTTCCTCATCGGCACCATCGAACTGGTCGGCGTACTCCACGAGAAGCTGGAACTGGACGACGCGGTCACCGGCTGGATCGCCGGACTGAACCTCGACAACGTCGGCTTCGTCATCGTCGGCCTGTTCGTCGTCGTCTGGGCCGCGGCACTCGCCTACTGGCGGCTGGCCAAGGTCGAGCAGCGCTGGGCCGCCCGGGGCGCGTCGGTCCCGGCGGCGGAGGGCTGACGCGGCGCCCCGGCGGCGCCCGCCCCGCGCCCCCGCCCGGCGGCTTCGCCGGAGCCGGGACGGGCGGGGGCCGCCGGGGCTACGGTGAGAGGGGAAGCGTCCGTTCTTCGACGAGGAGGCACATGGACCGCCAGCAGATCACCCTCACCGGTGTCCCGGAAACCCTGCTCGCCACCCTCCACGGCCGCGCCGTAGACAGCCGCTCCTGCCACTCCCTCCTGCACGACCGGACCGCTCTGGAGACCGTCCGGCGCATCGACTACGACTTCCGCAGGACGGGCATGACGTCCGTGAACGCGGCCGGCGTCGCGCTGCGCGCCCGCTGCCTGGACGACTGGACGGCCGCGTACCTGGCCCGTCGGCCCCGCGTCACGGTCCTTCACCTCGCCTGCGGGCTGGACACCCGGGCGCACCGCCTCGCCCGGTCCCCGGAGACGCGCTGGATCGACGTCGACCTGCCCGAGGTCGTCGCCCTCCGCGACCGCCTCCTCCCGGACCCCGGCGGCGACCACCGCACCCTCGCGGCCTCCGTGACCGCCGACGGCTGGCTGGAGGAACTCCCCGCCGACCGGCCGGTGGTGGCGGTCTTCGAGGGGCTCTCGATGTACCTGCGGCGGGCCGAGGGCGAACGCCTGATCCGCCGGATCACCGCTCACTTCCCGGGCGGACAGCTCCTGTTCGACTGCCTCAGCGGCCTGGGCGTCCGCATGCAGCCGCTGATACCCGTCCTCCGCAGGACCGGCGCGACCCTGCACTGGGGCATCGACGACCCGCGTGACCTGGAACGCCTGCACCCCGGCCTGACCTGCCTGGACGTCGTCCGCGGCTGCGGCCTCCCCGACGTCCGCCGGACCCCGCCGCTCGCCCGGCTGGAGGCCCGCCTGACGAGCCTCGTCCCCGGACTGCGGGACGTGTTCCGGCTGGTGCGGTTCGAGTTCCCCGCTGCCGGGGTGTAGCGGGGGACCGGGCGCCGGAGGACCGCGGGCGGCCGTCGGATGGCCGCTCCCGGCCGGGCGGTCGCGGGCGCCCGGAGTCGGCGGGGGTCAGGGGCCGGCGGGCGGCCGTCGGAAGCCGCCCCCGGCCGGGGTGACAGCGGGTCGCCAGGGGCCGGCGGGGTCAGGAGTCAGCGACGGCCGTCGGGACCCGCCCCCGGCCGCGCGGCGCCAGCCACCGGTCGAAGAACGAACGCACCAGCCCCCGCACGGCCGGAACCGACCGGTCCGGCGCGGCGGGGCCGACGAGCGCGTCCCGGTCCCGGGCCGGCATCAGCCCCGCCGCCTGCAAGCGAGGCGCCAGGGCGGCGTAGTCGGTGAACACCCAATGCCCGGCGTCGTCGAGCCGGCACCGCCTGGCCCGCCCGGCCGAACGGGACAGCACGGCCGGCCAGGAGCGCTCGAACCGTTCGTTCCGGAAGCCGTCCGTACCGGCCAGCAGCAGCGGCCGGTCCGTGCCCTCCAGTGCCACCGGGAACAGCTCACCGGGCCGGCCGTCGCCGCCCGGCGGCCGGTCCAGATACCCCTCCAGGTCGACCGCCGCCCCGATCCGCCGGTCCCGGCGCATCGCCTCGGTCACCGCGGTGCCGCCGAGGGAGTGCCCGAACACGCCCACCCGCCGCAGGTCCAGGGCCGCGCCGAGCCCCCGGGGCAGCGGGCGCCCCAGCGCGTCGGGGGAGCGGCCGGCGGCCAGGTCCGCCAACCGGTCCAGGACGAAACGGAGATCCGCGATCCGGGTCTCGACCAGGACGTCGAAGAGGCCGGGGCCGGGCTCCCCGGTGAGAACGGTCGGCCGCACCCGCTCCCGCCCGTCCATCGCGGCCGGGAACTCCACCTCGCCGGCGTCCCCCGGGTGGTCGACGGCCACCACCACGTACCCGTGGCTCGCCAGGTCTTCCGCGAGCCCGGTGCCCATGGTCCGCGGATCGCCGCCCCCGGGGCTGTACAGCAGCACCGGCCGGCGCCCCGCGAGGGCGGGGGCGTCGACGTACGCGTGGGTGCGCGTGGCCGCCCAGTCCACCCCCGCCGCCGGCAGACGGTGCACCCGGACGTCGATCTCCCTGAAGAAGGCCGCCGCGCCGGGCGTCATCTGCCGCGCCCGGGGCCGGCCCCCGACCGCGCCGACCGGGTGGAACACGGTCACCATCACCTCCCGGACCGGGATGCCGGGCGTCAGCGGGTCCGGCCGGGAACGGTCCACCAGGTACAGCACCGTCGCCCCGACCCGGTGCGGGCCGGACGGCGCGGGCAGCCGCAGGACCACCGGCCGGGCCCCGGCGGCCCCCGCCGGGGCGACGGCCGCGCCCCCGGCCAGGAGCACTCCCGCGGCCCCGGTCGCGGTGGCGGCGATGACGGATCGTCTGCTCACGACGCTTCTCGAGTACGGCGCGGCGCTTCTCGAGTCGGGCGCGGCGCTTCTCGTGTTCGGCGCGGCGCTTTTCGCGTATGGCAAGTTGCTCTCCCTCGCTCCGGCCCCCGCGTGCGCCGCGGCGGCCACCACCGGCATGCTGGCCGTCGGCGGCCGGTCCGGACGAACGTTCAGGCCGTGGCCGAAACGATGGCGCCGCAACCTCGGCGCCGAAACGATGGCTCGCGCCCCGCGCGCGGGCCCCGGGGAGGGGAAGACCGTGTTCCGCGTCCACCTCACGGCCGACGACCTCGCCCGGGTGCGGTTCGCGCCCCGCCCGGCCCCGCTCCAGGAGCTCAACGCGGCCCTGAGCACGCTGGTTTCGCCGCGTGACGCCCTGCTGTTCGGCCGGTGGCGGCGCCGACTGCTCCGCGCCCTGCCGCCCGCCGCCGAACCGCTCGCGGACCTGGTGCCCGCCGGGGTGGCACCCCGTTTCCTCGACGTCTTCCACGACACCCTCGCGGACGGGCTGACAGCCGTCCGGGCCGCCCCGGAACCGGTCCGCTCGGAGCTGGAACGCGTCCACGGCGGACGGCCGCCGGCCCCCTGGGTCCGCCGGCTGCACGCCGACGACCCCGACGCCTGGCGGCTCCTGCGCCGGGCCCAGCGGGCGGCCTTCGACACCGTCCTCGCTCCCGTGTGGCCCCTGGTCCAGGACCTGCACCGGGCCGAGTTCACCCGCCACGCGGTCACCGCCGCCGAGCACGGCACCGGCGCGGCGCTCGCCTCCCTCGTCCCCGGAGGCCGGCTGCGCGGCACGGTCTGGGAACTGCCGGCCCCCACCGACCGGGACCTCCACCCGGCCGGACGCGGCCTGCTGCTCCTGCCCACCTTCCACTGGACGGGCCATCCCCTCGTCGCCGACCTCCCCGACGGCCCGCTCGGCCTCACCTACCCGGCCGGCCCCGGCCGCCCGCTCGACCCCGCGGGCGCCGGAGGGCCGGCGGAGCCGCTCACCGCCGTACTGGGCCGGACCCGCCACGACGTCCTGCTCCTGCTGGCCGACGAGCACACCACCACCGGCCTCGCCCGCCGGCTGGGCGTCAGCAACGCCACCGCCTCCGCCCACGCCTCCGCCCTGCGCGGCGCGGGCCTCGTCACCTCGGACCGCCGGGGACGTGCGGTGCTCCACCGCCGGACGGCCCTGGGGGACCTGCTCGTGCGGTGAAGGGGCTTCCGGGCCGCCCCCTGGGCGCGGACGTCGGGCGTCGGCCGATGGGTGCCGGACTCCGGGCGTCGGCCGGCGGGTGGGCCGATGGATGCGGGCCGACGAATGCCGGCCGACCCATGCCGACGGGCGTGCCGGCCACCGGGTCACAGGCGGCGCGGCGCCGCGTACCGCAAGGCCGCGAAGCCACCGGCCACCAGCCCCCGCAGGACCGCCCACACCGTGCCGGCCGTCGTGGCGCCGAGCCGGCCCGTCGCGGGCCAGGACGGCCGCCCCGCCGCCCCGCCGCCCACCGGCCCCGGTCACTCCGTCCCGCCTGCCCCCACGACTTGCCTCCCCCCTCACCCCCGTCACACTGGAACCATGCCCGAACTGCCGGAGGTCGAGGCACTCGCCGCCTTCCTGGGCGAGCGGCTGGGCGGCCGTACGGTCGAGAAGGTGCTGCCGGTGGCGGTGAGCGTGCTCAAGACGTACGATCCGCCGCTCACCGCCCTGGAGGGGCGGCCCGTGGCCGGGGTCGGGCGGTACGGCAAGTTCCTGGACGTAGCCACCGAGGACGGCCCTCATCTCGTCCTCCACCTCGCCCGGGCCGGCTGGCTGCGCTGGCACGACGCCCTCCCCGCGACCCCGCCCCGCCCCGGCAAGGGGCCGCTCGCCCTGCGGGTCCGACTGGCCGGCGGCGCCGGCTTCGACGTGACCGAGGCGGGTACGCAGAAGCGCCTCGCCGCCTACTGCGTGCACGACCCCTCCGACGTGCCGGGCGTCGCCCGCCTCGGCCCGGACCCGCTGGCCGACACGTTCACGCCCGCCGTCTTCACCGGGCTGCTGCGCGGCGAGCGCCGGCAGGTCAAGGGCTTCCTCCGGGACCAGAGCGTGATCGCCGGCATCGGCAACGCCTACTCGGACGAGATCCTGCACGCGGCCCGGATGTCCCCGTTCAAACCGACGTCGAGCCTGACGGACGAGGAGGCCGGCGCCCTCTACGAGGCGCTGCGGACGACGCTCCGGGACGCCGTCGAGCGCTCGCGCGGACAGGCGGCCGCCGGGCTGAAGGCCGAGAAGAAGAGCGGCCTCCGGGTGCACGGACGGACCGGCGAACCCTGCCCGGTCTGCGGCGACACCGTTCGCGAGGTGTCGTTCAGCGACTCCTCGCTCCAGTACTGCCCCACCTGTCAGACGGGCGGGAAGCCGCTCGCCGACCGGCGGCTGTCCCGGCTGCTGAAATAGCCCGCGCGCTCAGTCCCGCGGCACCCCGCGCGCGTCCGCGTGGGCCAGCTCGGAGTGCCGGTAGGAGTAGGCGAAGTACACCGCGAGCCCGATCACGAACCACACCGCGAACCGCACCCACGTCTGCCAGGCCAGATACGTGATCAGCCAGATCGAGGCGGCCACCCCGAGGCCCGGCACCACCGGCACGCCCGGGCAGCGGAAGCCGCGGGGGAGCTCCGGCCGCTTGTACCGGAGGACGATGACGGCGGTGCAGACCACCGCGAAGGCCAGCAGGATGCCGATGTTGGTGAGCTCCGCGGCCTCCCCGATCGGCACGAACCCCGCGATGAGCGCCGAGGCGACGCCCACGATCCAGGTGACCCGGGTGGGCACGTGCCGGGTGGGGTGGGTGTGCGCGAACCACTTGGGAAGCAGCCCGTCGCGGCTCATCGCGAACCACACCCGCGTCACGCCCAGCATGAACGTGAACATCACCGTCAGAATGCCGATGATCGCCCCGACCGCGACGACGTCCGCGATGCCGCCGAGCCCGACCGACTTGAAGGCGGTCGAGAAGCCGCTCTCCTTGTCGATGTCCCGGTAGTTCTGCATCCCCGTCAGCACCAGGCACGCCAGCACGTACAGCACCATCGAGATGCCCAGCGAGTACATGATCGCCCGGGGCATGTGCCGCTGCGCGTCCTTGGACTCCTCGGCCGCCGTCGACATGGCGTCATAACCGAACACGGCGAAGAAGACGGTGGCGGCCCCGGTGAACGCGCCGCTGACACCGAACGGGAAGAACGGGTGGTAGTTGCCGCTCTTGACGTGGAAGAAGCCGACGATCACCACCAGCAGCACCACCAGGATCTTCAGCCCGACGACGACCGTCTCGAAGCGGGCCGCGTTCTTCATGCCCAGGGTGAGCAGGTAGGCGATCACCAGGCAGAGCAGGGCCGCGAACAGGTCCACCCGGTGGCCGTCCCCGGTGCCGGGCGCGCCCAGCATCCAGTGGGGGAGGTTGGCGCCCGACTCCGACACCAGGAAGTTGACGTACCCGGAGATGCCGATGGCGACGACGGAGACGATGGCCGTGTACTCCAGCAGCAGGTCCCAGCCGATGAACCAGCCGCCGATCTCGCCGAGTACCGCGTAGCCGTAGGTGTAGGCGGAGCCCGCCCGCGGGATGAGGCCCGCGAACTCCGCGTACGAGAAGGCCGCAGCCGCGCTGGCCACCCCCGCGATGAGGAACGAGACGAGCACCGCGGGCCCGGCCGTGCCGTTGGCGATGGTCCCGGCGAGGCTGAAGATGCCGGCGCCGATGATGCCGCCGACGCCGATGGCCGTGAGCTGCCACAGGCCGAGGGTGCGGGTCAGGTGCTCGCCGTGCGCCTCCGCCGTCTCCGCCTCTTCGATGGTCTCGATGGGTTTACGGCGCAGGATGCCGTGACCGGCCCGGAGCCCTGCCATGTCCAGTCCTCTCGTCGCCCAGTCCTCGTGTCGCCCAGTCCTCGTGTCGCCCGGTCCTCGTGTGGGCGGGACGCTGACGGCGGCTCATGATGGTGCACCGGGACCGGCGACGGAAGGCGCCGCTCCGGTGGCGTCCGGTGTGTCAGCCGATCCGGTTGGGGACCGGCGGCCGATCCGCTCCGTTGTCGTCGGCCGGTGTCCCCTCCCGCACGTCAGCCGGCCCGCCTCCCGCCGACGGGGGGCACCGCGGCCGACCGCCCGGTGCCCCAGCGGCCGGGCTTCGGGCCGACGGTCAGCTCCAGGCGCTCCCCGTGCCGCAGGGCCGCGGTCGTCAGATAGGTGCGGTCGAAGGCCGTGCCGTCCAGTCGGGCCGTCTGGATGTACCGGTCGGCGGCCGAGGTGCCGGGCGCGCTCACGGTGAACCGGCCGTGCGGGTACCAGCGCCGGTCCAGGCGCAGCTCCACGCGGTCGAACACCGGGGTGCTCAGCCCCCACACGTCCGTCCCCGGCCGCACCGGGTAGACGCCGATCGCCGAGAGGACCATCCAGGACGACATCGTGCCCAGGTCGTCGTTGCCGGTCATCCCGTCGGGCGCGTCCGTGAACAGGGTCAGCGCGGCGTGCACGACGTCCGTGGTCTTCCAGGGCCGGCCGGTGGCCAGGTAGGTGTAGGGGGCGATGAGGTCCGGCTCGTTCTGCGGGTTGTACTTGTCGGCGTTGTAGTAGTCGTACGGGCCGTGCACCCACACCTCGCGGGCGGTGCGCGCCGGATCGGCGAGCAGCTTGTCGTAGGCGAAGAAGGAGTCCAGCCGCTTCTCCGCCGCCTCCCGGCCGCCGATCAGTTCGATCATCCCCGGCAGGTCCTGGGGGACCAGCCACTGGTACTGCCAGGCGGTTCCCTCGTGGAAGCCGGGGCTCTTCGCCGGGTCGGCGGAACCGGTGAACGCGCCCTTCGCGTCACGGGGCCGGAAGAAGCCGGTCGCCGGGTCGAACAGCTTCCGGTAGTTGCGCGACCGGTCCGCGTACCGCTTGGCGTCGTCGCGGTGGCCGAGCGCCTCCGCCATCTCCGCCAGCACCCCGTCGGCCAGCGCGTACTCCAGGGTGGCGGAGGCACCCTGCCGGAAGTCGGAGTCGCCGGGCTTGTGCCGGGACAGCTCGGGTGCGAGCGGGACGTAACCGGCCGCCAGGTAACGCTCGTTGCCGTCCCGTCCCAGGTACGGCGAGTCGGCGGGCGGCACCCCGTCCGCGTTCCGCTTCAGCGCCGTGTACGCCTCCTCCTCGTGGCCCGCGAGCAGGCCCTGCCGGTAGGCGTTGGTCAGGTACGGGGTGACGGGGTCACCGGTCATGATGTTGGTCTCGACCGGCCCGTACCCCCACTTGGGCAGCCACCCGCCCTCGGCGTCGATCCGCAGCACGGACAGCGCCATGTCCCGGGCCTCGGCGGGCGCCAGCAGGGACAGCAACTGCGCCTGGGTGCGGTAGGTGTCCCACAGCGACCAGTTCTGGTAGTACGTGAACCCCTTGGCCTGGTGGACCTTCCCGTCCCAGCCGGTGTAACGGCCGTCGGTGTCGCTGCCGGTGTTGGGGGAGAGGAACGACCGGTAGAGCGCGGAGTAGAAGGTGCGGCGCAGCGTCCGGCTCCCGCCCTGCACGGCGACGTCGCCCAGCCGCTTCTCCCACGCGGCGCGCGCCGCCTCGGCCGTCCGGTCGAAACCGGCCTCCTCGGCGGCCAGATTGCGCCCCGCGCCGTCCGCGTCCACGTAACTGACGGCGGTGGTCGCCTCGACGCGCTGCTCGGCGCGGGTGTCGAAGCGCACCCAGGCACCGTTCCGGCCGGTGCCGGAGGACGCCCGGGAACCGTTGCTCACGCGGTCGCCCTCCCAGGTGCCGAAGGCGGAGAACGGCCGGTCGAAGCGGGTCAGCGTGTGCACGGTGTACGGCCGGGTGTCCTGGCAGAAGCCCCGCCCGGTGACCGTGGCCCGCACGGTGCGGTCATCGACGACCTCCACCTTGCTGGAGACGCCCTTGTGCAGCGACTGCCCGGCGTTCAGGAGCACGTTGGCGTGGTCGGTGGCCGGGAAGGTGAAGCGCTGGCGTCCGGTGTGCGTGGTGGCCGTGAGCTCCGCGGTGATGCCGGAGCCGAGCCTCACCCGGTAGTACCCGGGACGGGCCGACTCGTCGGCGTGGGCGAAGGCGGCGGCGTACTTGGCGTTGTCGGTCTCCGTCACCTCGCCGGTGGTCGGCAGGACGGGCAGATCACCGCCGATCCGGCAGCCGACCCCGGAGAGATGGACGGTCGAGAAGCCGCGGATACGGGTGTGCTTGTAGTCGTACCCCATGGGGTGCCCCGTGTCGGGCGAGAGCTGCACCATGCCGAAGGGAACGGCGGCGCCGGGGAAGGTGTTGCCTTCGTTCTTGGTGCCGATGAAGGGGTTGACGAGATCGGTCAGGCGCTCGGGGGCGGCGCCGTCCCGGCGGATGTCCGCCGACCCGGCGGCGGGGGCCGGGGGCGCGAACACGGCCGGCCCGCCGAGGGCGGCCACCACCAGGGCCAGAAGCGCGGCGCGGGCGCGCCGCGGCCGCTGGTGTCGTCCCGTGCGTCTCCGTCTCATCGTCCACGTCCCTCGGGTGCCGGCGCAGGACCGGCGGGGTCGGCGGGGTCGGCGGAACGGCCGATCGGAGCGGGTTCCGGGCCGACATCGTTGTCAGGTGGAGGCTCACCCGGACGGCACGGGGTGTCAAGGATGCGGCGGGTGGTGGGCGTGGTGATCCGGCCGCTTGGGCTGTCGCGTTCCGTCACGCGAAATGGACGGCCAGGGGCACAGAATGACGCCACCTCAGATGCATGCCTCGGTGTACAGTACGGGCGTTCGGATCGAACAGTTGACGGGTCGAAGGCCTTTTCGCAGGGCAACGGCACGAGCGGTCCACTCGGGGGGAAACCGGCCGGAACCGGCCCCTCCCCGCGACCGCACACGGACCCGTCGACAAGTAGCGGTACCACTTCCCGCGCCGGCCTCGGGGGCGGCAGGCCGGGGTTTCCAGGGGAACGGCGGGGCTGGCAGTGGGGGGACGACGCACGCGCCCAGGGGGCGCGCGGGGGCCGGGGGCGGAGGAAGCCACCGGCTCGGCTGTGGCGTGCTCTGGACTCTCCGCCCATGGCGGCCCGCCGTGCCGGTGCCCCACCGCCCGCCACGGGCTCCGGCACCACCGCCGCCTCATCTGCCGTACCCGCCGACCGCACCGCACCGCACCGCACCGCACCGCGTCCCACCGCCCGCCGGGCGACGCACGACGCGCCGGCCTCTCGCCGCCTGACCTCCTGAGGAGAGAAACCGCATGTCACAGTCCGTACGCCCGAGAACGGCCGTCGCTCTGTCCGGCGCCCTGCTCGGCACGGCACTCCTGATTCCGACGGTGAGCGCTGCGCCTGCGGGGGCGGAAGAGAAGGGGGCTGTTTCGACGGCGCCGCTCGACTCGCCGGACAAGGCGGCCGTGGCCTGGGCGGTGTCCCAGCTTGTCATGGATCGGGGTACGAGTCCCGACCGCAGCCAAGGCAACCACGTGCGGGACGACGCCGATCTGACCGCCGATGTCGTGATCGGCGCCGCGGCCACGAAGAGTGCGGAGGACGCGGGCAGTCGCATCACCGACTGGCTGCAGAACAACGCCGGGACTTACCTCCACCCCGATGGTGGAACGGCCACGTCCGCCGGCGCGGCGGCCAAGCTCATTCTCGTGGCGACGCTGGAGGGGCGTCACCCGACGGCTTTCGGTCCCGATCCGAAGGGCGGCAGCATCAACTTGGTCGAACTGCTGCTGAAGACCCAGCAACAGGAGAGCGGCCTGTTTTTGGACAAGACGCTTGATGCCGACAAGGACAAGGCCGGGCGGTTCGCGCAGTCGCTCGCGATCCTCGCCCTGGAAAAGTCGCGACCGAAGGTCGCCAACGATCCGAACCTCGTCAAAAGGCTGGACGAGGCCCTGGGCAAGGCGGTCCTGTACCTCCACGGCACCCGGTGCGCCATGGATGGCGGGTTCACATCCGAGGCGCACCCCGATCCCAAGAAATGCGTGTCGGACGTCGAGTTCACGGCGATGGCGGTTCAGGCCCTGACTTCCACCCCGGCAAATAACACACGGAACCTGGCGCTGCAGGGCGCTCTCTCCTGGCTCAAGCGCAACCAGGACGAGGATGACGGATTCTTCACGGACGCCAAGGAAAACAAGAGCGTCCGTGCTACTGCTCTAGGGGTGCAGGCGCTGTCGGCGGGCGGCGAGGGGCCCAGGGCCGAGCTGGGCGTTCAGTGGCTGCGGACGTTGCAATTCACCTGCTCGGCCCCCAAGGCTGATCGCGGAGCCCTCCGCCGTGCGGAGGGGGAGGCCAGAGGTTCTTTGGTTTCCACTGTGCATGCGATTCCCGGTCTCGCCGGGGTGCCGTACACGTCGATCGCAGAAATCGGCGAAGCAAGCAATTTCCGCCCGACGCATGTGATCAAGTGCGCGGGCGACGGAAGCTCGACCGGTACCTCCGGTGGCACCGGCGGCACCACCGATCCCGGTGGTGACACCAGTGGCAAGGGCAAGCCCAGCAAGAGCCCCAGCCCTTCGACCAGTTCGCCGGCGCCCGGACAGACCTCGTCGGAGACGGCCTCGCCGTCGCCCTCGGCCTCGACGACGTCCACGGCCGACACGACCACCGGCGGGACCGGATCCGGGGGGACCGGCTCGTCGTCCACCGGCTACGGCTCGTCGGGCGGTAGCGGCGACACCGGCAGCAGCGGCAAGCTCGCGGCCACCGGCGCCGACCGGACCGTTCCGCTCGCCGTGGGTGCGGGCGCGCTCGTGGTCGCCGGTGCCGGAGCCGTCGCCTTCGCGCGCCGGCGCAAGGGCGACCGCGCCTGACGCGGCCTCGCGGGCACCCTCCGATCGCGGATGGGAGGATGCCCTTCGGCCCGCACCGGGCAGGCGGCGGGTGCGACCGCACCCGGGAGCCCGCAAGGGTGCGGGCCGACTCGTTCCCACCCGCCCCTGCTGCTCACCGAGGACCGTCCGCCCCATGTCCCTCTCATCTCTCCCGTCCCTCCCCGAACTCGCCGCCGCGAACCCCTTCTTCGCCCTCCGCACAGGCGGCGACGGACGCGAGGCGGCCGGCGGCTGTCTGCCGCTCGGCGGGGAGGCCGTGCGGCTGCGGGTGGAGACCGTGGGGCGGCGGTTGGGGACGGGGGAGTGGCGGGTGGCCGCGTCCGTGGCGTTTCAGGGGATCGCCGGGCGGCTGTTGTCGGTGGCGCTGGGCGCGGCCGTCCTCGGTGGGCGGGTGCCGGACCTCGCCGGTGACGCGCTCCGGTGGAACCCCCTGCTGTCGGCGCCCGACGACCTGTGGCTGCCGGAGGCGCCGCCGCTGCCGTCCGGTTTGGATCCGGTGGCCGGGATCGTCGCCACGGTGGTCGAGGGGCGTCTCGTGACGCTGCACGATCTCGTCCGGGACGAGGTTCCGGTCTCGTCGCGGGTCCTGTGGGGGAACGCGGGCTCGTCGCTCGGGGGCGCGCTGCGGGCGCTGTATGGCTGGTGCGTGGAGCGGGGGCGGCCCGCGGAGGCCGCCCGGGCGCTCGCGTACGCCCGTGAGCTGCTGGAGCACCCGCTGCTGGCGGGGACCGGCCGGCTGGCCGTCACCCCGGCGGCGGGGCCGGAGTTCGTCCGCACGACCTGCTGTCTGTACTACCGCGTGCCGTCCGGCGGCGGCATGTGCGGCGACTGCGTCCTCCGCCACCCGCCCCGGGCCGCGCGGCACCGGGCTGGCTGACGGGCCGCCACCGCGCGTCATTCACCGTTCGCCTCGCGGGCGCGCGGTTTGGCGCGGACGTGCATCCGCTCGCCCTGCCGCCCGAAGATGCTGAGCATTTCGACCGGCCCCTCGCCCGTGGTGCCGAACCAGTGCGGCAGCCGGGTGTCGAACTCCGCCGCCTCGCCCGGGCCGAGGACCAGGTCGTGGTCGGCCAGCACCAGGCGCAGCCGGCCGGAGAGGACGTACAGCCACTCGTACCCCTCGTGTGTGCAGGGCTCCGGCGTCGTCCTGCTCGCGGGCAGCACCGACTTGAACGTCTGGAGGGAGCCCGGTTGCCGGGTGAGGGGTACGACGACGGTCCCGTTGACGTGCCGGGGCGTCATCCGGACGCGGGGGTCACCGACCTCAGGGGCGCCCACCAGCTCGTCCAGCGGTACTTGGTGCGCCTGCGCGATCGGCAGCAGGAGCTCAAGGCTGGGGCGGCGCAGACCGGACTCCAGGCGCGAAAGGGTGCTCTTGGAGATGCCGGTGGTCTCGGACAGGGCCGACAGGGTCACGCCGCGCTCGGTGCGCAGCCGCTTGAGACGCGGGCCGACCTCCGTGAGGGCGCGGGCGATGGCGGGTGAAGGGTCCACGCTGACATTGCACCCGGTCGTGCCGGAAATGGCAACAGCGGTTGCCGGGGCGGCGACCGGGTCGCGCGGCGGGGAGGAACGGACCGGGCCGGACCTCCGGCGCCGACGCGGCGAAGGGCTGTGCCGGAACGGACGGACCGGAAACAATCGTCCTCGTCCGACACCTGTCCCATCACAGGCGACCGGCTGGCCCACCACCGGCCAGTCCACCACCGGCTGGTCCACCCACTTCCGCAGCAGCCCTTCCCGCTCCGCCCTGCGGGGCGAACCGCCCTTCCACCGGCGGCCCCGGCTCCCCTCGCTCCGGTACGACCACATCGACTTCCTCGGCCGCTGCTCTTGCACCCAGCCTGCGGACCGGGCCTGCGGCACCGGGCTGCGGCAGGGGTGCGACCCGGCCGCATGGCACGGGAGCGCAAAGAGCCCTCCGCGTGTCCGGCGTGTCAGGGGATCCGGGCCTCGATGTGGGCGAGTTGGGCGGCGAGGATTTCCTCGAACGCGGCGCGGCGGTCCGCGCCGAGGGGGCGGATGTCGCGGGCGAAGTGGGCCAGGGCGGGGAAGCGTTCGGGGTCGGCGCCGAGTACCGCGACGCGGAACTGCTCCATGGCCTGTTGGTGATCCTTGGGGGTGATGGTGCTGATGCCGGCCTCGGAGGCGATCAGCGCGGCGAGGAGGATCACGATGCGGTGGTATCGCGCCGGGATCTCCTCGTCGGGCAGGCCGGATGCGCGCAGGGCCTGTAGCAGTTCCTCCATGACCAGTCGGGATCCGGTGCTGCTGGATCCGTAGCGTCCCCACACCGTGGCGAGATGGGGTTGCTCGCCGAATGCCTCGCGCAGGTGCAGGGCAAGGGCGGTGATGCGCTGCTTCCAGTTGCCCTGGGGGCGGTAGCCGTCCATGGCGGCCAGCAGGATCCGGTCGGCAACCGCACGCACCAGTTCGGTCTTGTTGCGGAAGTGCCGGTAGAGGCTGGAGGAGTCGGTCCCGAGCGCCGAGGCGAGTTTGCGCACGCTGAACGACTCGGCGTCGCTCGTGCGCAACAGTTCCGCCGCCGCGTCCAGGATCTCCTCGGTCGACCATCGCCTTCGGCCAGTCATCTCGCCCCTCTCGTCGGACTCAGCCTAACTTATGCACTTGGTGATGCACGCACCGCGTGCATAATGATCGGCAACGCACTGTCCGGCCAGAACGGCATACCCGGCGTCCGGCCGGGGGGGAGAAGGACACATGAGTGAGACCACTGCGACACGGCCGCCGGAGCCGGACTTCTCGGAGATCACGGCCGAGGAACTGCGCGCCTACCGCGACGCGGAGAACGGCTGGCGGGCGTCCGGCACGGCTTGGGACATCCTCGGGGAACCGCATCCCGGCGCCGCGATCGCCTGGCAGCATGTGGCGCTGCCCGGCCGCGACCTCCCGGTCCGGGTGTACCGGCCGGCGCCGACGGGAGACGGCGAAGCCGGCACCCGAACCGACCTGCCACTCGTGATCCATGTCCATGGAGGCGGCTTCGTGGGCACGGCGGCGCAATGCGACTGGCCCAACAGCCACCTCGCCGTGGGACTGCCCGCCCTCGTCGTCTCGGTCGAGCACCGCCTCCTCGCCCCCGGCAGCCCGCTCGCGGACGCCGCCGACGACGGCTGGGACGTGCTCCGGCACGTGGTGCGGCACGCCGCGCAGTGGGGCGTCGACCCGGCGCGCGCGGCCGTCTTCGGTGAGAGCTGCGGCGCGTTGATCAGCGCGCTGACGGCCATCCGGGCCAGGGAAGCCGGCTTGATGCTCAAAGCGCAGGTACTGGTCAACCCCGCGGTCGACGTGACCGAGACGATGTTCGACCACCCCTCGATCGCCGAGTACGCGTACAGCCCGACCCGGGCCCTGCCGCAACTGCGGCTCATCCAGCGGCTCGCCGTCCTGCCGGGAGGCGACGCCGGCGCGGTCTCGCCGCTGTACGCGGACGACCTGAGCGGGCTCGCCCCGGCGCTCGTGGTGGTGCCCACCCAGGACGCGCTCGCCGACCACGGCCGCCGCTACGCCGAGCGGCTGCGCGCGGCAGGGACGCCCGTGCGGCTTTCCGAATACCCGGGAGCACAGCACGCGTTCCTCACCTTGCCCGGCGTGGAACCACAGGCCGAGGCCGCCCAGGCGGAGATCCTCGCGTTCCTCCGCGCGGCCCTGGCGAAGTGACGGAGGAAACGATGCACCCCACCCTCGGACCCGACGGCCCGGCGCTCTCCCGACTCGGCCTCGGCTGCATGAGCATGACCGGCACCTACGGCCCCACCGACCCGGACGAAGCCGCGGCCACCGTGCTGGAGGCCCTCGAATCGGGCGTCACCATGTTCGACACCGGCGACTTCTACGGCGACGGGGCGAACGAGGAACTCCTCGGCCGGACCCTCGCACCGCACCGCGGCCGCGCCGTGCTGGCCACCAAGACCGGAGTCCGCCGCACCGCCGAGGGCCTGGTCCCCGCCGGCTCTCCCGACGACCTGCGGCGTGCCTGCGAAGCGTCATTGCGTCGGCTGCGCACCGATCACATCGACCTGTACTACCTCGCCCGCGTCGACCCCGCCGTCCCCGTCGAGGAGTCCGTCGGCGCCCTGTCCGACCTGGTCGCCCAGGGCAAGGTGGGCCACATCGGCCTGTCCGAAGTCTCGGTCGCCACCCTCGCCCGCGCCCACGCCATCCATCCGATCAGCGCAGTCCAGACCGAGTACTCGCTGTGGGAACGCCACGTCGAAAACGACATCCTGCCCGCGGTCCGCAGTCTCGGCGCCACCCTGGTCGCCTACAGCCCGCTCGGCCGCGGCCTGCTCACCGGGGCCGTCCGCGCCACCACGCGCTACGCACCCGGCGACTTCCGCGCCACCGCTCCCCGCTACAACGGCGACGACCTCACGTCCAACCTGGCCATCGTCGATGCCCTCACCCGCGTCGCCGCCGCCAGGAGCGCCACCCCGGCCCAGATCGCCCTCGCCTGGCTCCTCACCCGCGGCAGCGACGTCGTCCCCATCCCCGGCAGTTCCCGCCGCCTCCACCTGCGCGAGAACCTGGCCGCCCTTGACCTGCCCCTGAGCGCCACCGACCTCGTCGACATCGACGATGCCGTCCCCGGTACCGGTGCCCAAGGGGCCCGGTACGGCGACAACGGCATCGCCCTGATCGATCGATGACGAGAGAAGCACCCTGGCGACGAACCCACCCCACGCCCGAGCACGGCTCGGAGCGACGCACGCGGGCCTTGCGCTCACTGTCCTCGCGACGATCGCCACGTACGTCGACCGCGGCACCGCCCACCTGCCGGCCGACCCCGTCTTGTCGCGTGGTTGCTGACCAAACGCACCTCTATCGGCCCCTGAGGGACAGGAGAAGCCATGTTCGACGACCTCGATCTTTCATCGTTGGCCCGTCGCCCCGGAGTGAAGTGGAGCCGGGCCGAGCCGGGTGTGCTGCCGGCATGGATCGCGGAGATGGACTTCCCGCCGGCCCCCGCCGTACAGGAGGCCCTCATGCGGTGTGTGCGGGAAGGCCTGGGATACCCCTCGTGGGACGGGCACCCCGAGCGGATCCCCCTGCGGGCCGCCTTCGCCGAGCGCATGCGCGAACGCCACGGCTGGGTGCTCGACCCCGGCCACGTCCGGGAGTTCACCGACATCAACCAGGGTCTCCAGGCCGTCCTCCGCGTCGCCACGCGCCCCGGCGACGGCGTCGCCCTGCACACTCCGGCGTATCCGCCCTTCCTGGAAACGGTGACGGGCATGGAGCGGCGCCCGCACCCCGTCCCGTACGTCCTTCAGGACGACGGCTGGGTCTTCGACGCCGAGCGGCTCGACCGGGAACTGGCCGGTGGCGGCTGCCGGGTGCTGCTGCTGGTGAACCCGCACAACCCGACCGGGCGCGTGCTGCGCCGCCAGGAGCTGGAGACGGTCGCCGAACTGGCCCTGCGCCACGACCTGCTGGTCATATCCGACGAGATCCATTCCGACCTCGTGCACCGCCCGCACCGGCACATCCCCTTTGCCTCCCTGTCGTCCGAGGCGGCCGCCCGGACGGTGACTCTCACCTCCGCGACCAAGGCGTTCAACGTGCCGGGGGTACGCTGCGCCGTCGCGCACATCGGCGCGGCCGACGTGCGCACGGCCCTGTCAAGCCCGACCCATCTGTACGGCGAGCCCAACACCTTCGGCGTAGCCGCCACCTTGGCCGCCTGGCGGGACGGTGACTCCTGGCTCTCACAGCTACGGCCGGTCCTGGACCGGAACGCCGCGCTGGTCCGTGAGGGGCTGCCACGCGGCATCGGATACCGCGTCCCCGAGGCAGGCTTTCTCGCCTGGCTGGACTGCCGCGCCCTCGGTCTCCCCACCGACCCGCACACCTTCTTTCTGGAGAAAGCCCGTGTCCTGCTGAACGACGGCCGGACCTTCGGGCCCGGCGGCGAGGGCTTCGTCAGGCTCAACTTCGGTACGCCATCGGGCCTCCTGCGGGACATCCTGGGGCGTATGCGCGAGGCCGTGGGCTGATCGCGCCCTCCGCGACAGCCCTGGACGGCCTCCTGGCCGATCCGAAGCAAGAAGAGCGTCCGGCTGGGACGTGCGTCCAAACCGGGAGCGGCGACTGCACGCCTGTCCGAAGTGAGACGCCCAGCCCGGCTCGTCGTGCCGCTCGCGCGGCGGTGCGGTCGCCTCCGCCTACCCCACCCGCCGCTTCACGATGATGCCCCGGCCGAAGAAGGCGCTGCGGGTGCCGACCCCGGCCGACCGGGGTCGGGCCGACCGTGGCGGCCGGGCACCCCGCCCCCCCCCGCGCCGATCGACCCGGACCTGCCGAGCGCGGACACCGGCCGGGTCGCGGGTCGCGAACGGTGAAGTGTGGGGTGGGGAGTGTGGTCAGGCCGGGCCGGCTCCGCCCGGGAGCCGCTCGCCGTCGTGACCGGCCTCCTCGGCCGCCCTCGCCCTCGCGCCCGCTCCCGCGTCCCCGCCTCCGCCTCCGGCGAACAAGCCGTCCAGGTGCCGGTCGACGGCGGCGAGGGTGGCCTCGGGGGTCGTCACGCCCAGTTCGATGAGCGTGGTGAAGCCGGTGAGGGCGAGGAGCAGGTCCGTCTCGACCACCGGGTCGCGGTCGGCGGCGATGTGGCCGTCCGCGATGGCCTGGCGGATCAGGCGTTCCACCATGTCCCGCCCCTGGAGCAGGCCGTCGCGTGCCTGTGCGTGGACGTTCTCGTCGTGCAGCGCTTCCACGAAGTAGGCGGCGCTCATCCGGCTCGTCGCGCGGGCGTCGGGGCGGAGGGGGAGGGTCTCCGTGAGCATCGCCCGGAGGACGTCGCGGGGGTGCGGCCGGTCGCCCAGTTCCGTCAGGCGCCGCCCGACGCGCAGCGCCGTCTGCTCGGACGCGAAGTCCATGGCGAACGAGAGCATCGCCGCGCGGGAGGCGAAATAGTGCTGGAGCGAGCCGTGGGAGATGCCCGCTTCCTGGGCGACCTCGCGCAGCGTCGCGTGGGCGACGCCGCGCCGTTCCACCACCCGCCACAAGGCGCGGGCGATCGTCTCGCGGCGTTCGCGGTGGTCGACTTGCTTCGGCATGGTGCCGTATCTCCCCTTCATTTTTTTCTTACGGTTGACATAATACAAGTGGCAGATAACGCTGGAGTCCGAGCGGACTCGTCAGTGCGCAGGTGTGCCGACGTGCAGACAGTAGGCGCTGGAGCGAAGGGGAGAGCAGCGTGGTGGAAGAACGGCCCAGGGTGCGTACGGCGGAAGGTGTGCTGGAGGGCCGGTGGCGGCGGCGGGGGCTCGCGGAGTTCCGTGGCATTCCGTACGCCGAGCCGCCGGTGGGGGCGCTCCGGTTCGCCGCGCCCGTCCCGGCGCGCGGCTGGGACGGGGTGCGGCAGGCGGCGGAACCCGGTCCGCCCGCGCCGCAGTCGGGGCCGGTCCGCACGCGGTCCGCCGGGGGCACGGACTGGCTGACACTTGACGTCCGCACCCCCGACCCGGGGGCGGCGGGGCTGCCGGTGCTGGTGTGGATCCCCGGCGGCGGATACCTGATGGCCGACGCGAGCGACCCGATGTACGACCCGGCGGCGCTCGTCCGGACCGGCCTCGTCGTCGTGAACGTCAACTACCGTGCGGGCGCCGAGGGTTTCACCCTGCTGGACGGCGCCCCGGCCAACCGCGGCTTCCTCGACCAGATCGCCGCCCTGCGCTGGGTCCGGCGCAACATCGCCGCCTTCGGCGGGGATCCCGGGCGGGTCACCGTCGCCGGGCAGTCCGCGGGGGCGGGCTCGGTCGCGGCCCTGCTGACGATGGAACCCGCGCGGGGCCTGTTCCGGCGGGCCATCGCCCACTCGGTGCCCGGCAACCACTGCACCCGCGCGCTGGCGGAAGAGGTCGCGCGGACGCTCGCCGGCCGGCTCGGCGCGGCACCCACCGCCGCGTCCCTGGCCGGAGTCGACCCGTGGCGACTCGCCGATGAGGTCACGGCCCTCGGCGCCGGGCTCCCCGGCCCGTACGCGGGGTGGGGGCGCCTCGCGCGCACCGGCGTCGCGGTGTGTCCCGTCGTCGACGGGGAGGTTCTGCCCGAATCACCCTGGGCCGCGCTGTCCGGCGGCCGGGCGCCCGGGACCGAGCTGCTCGTCGGTCACACCCGCGACGAGTTCCGGCTGTTCAGCGCCATGAGCGGACGGGCGGGCACCTTCACGGAGGAGGACGCGCGCACCGCCCTGGACCTGTTCGCGCCACGACCGGACGGCGCCGCCGCCTACCGCGCGGCGTTCCCCGGAGCCGGCCCGGGCGACCTGCTGGAGACGGTGTACTCGGACGCCCTGTTCCGCATGCCGTCCCTGCGGCTGGCCCACGCCAACGACGCGGCGGGCGGTACCTCGTTCCTCTTCGAACTGTCCCTCGCCGCCGGGGGGTTCGGCGGCGCCCTCGGTGCGTGCCACAGCCTGGACGTCCCCCTGGCGTTCGGCACCCTGGACAGCCCGACCGGCGTCGGACTCCTCGGCGAGCACCCCGCGCCCGAGGCCCAGGAGGTGTCACGCGAACTCCGGCACGCGTGGACCGGATTCGTCACCTCCGGCGACCCCGGCTGGGAACCCGCGCGCCCCGGCACCCGGCTCACCCGCGTCCTCGACACCTGCTCCACGACCCGGCCGTACCCCGAGGCGGCCTCCGCCCGCATCTGGGAGGGCCACGACCCGACACCGTTCGACCTGGGCGCGTAACCGGGGGCGCCCCCCGGCGCCTCCCTCTTCGCCCCTGAGCCCGCTGCCTTCACCCCACGCCCCTGGAGGATCCCCATCATCCCCATACGGACCATACGGACCATCCACGACGTCCCCGTCTTCCTCTGCGCCCCCGACGGCGCGCCGGTACGCAGCGAAGCCGACGTCCTGGACCTCGTGGGCGACGCCGGCCACCACGGTGCCGAGTGGGTCGCCCTCCCCGCAGGACGGCTCGACGAATCCTTCTTCCGGCTGCGCACCCGCTTCGCCGGCGACGTCGTGCAGAAGTTCGCCACGTACCGCCTCGGGCTGGCCGTCATCGGCGACATCTCCCGTCACACGCAGACCAGTTCGGCGCTGCGCGACTTCGTCCGCGAGTGCAACCGCGGGCGCCAGGTCTGGTTCCTCGCCGACATGGGGGAGCTGGAGGAGCGGCTGGGCCGCCGGCGGCCCGGGCGGGCCGGTTCGCCGCCGATGCCCTGAGGGCTCCCGACAGAGCGGAGCCGGGCAGGGAGAAGCGAGCTCAAGGCCGTGGCCGCGCCGCACCGCAAGACCGGGGCGTTCGAGCAGGGCATCAAGGTCCGCCGGCTCCGCAAGGGCTACGCCGTCAACCTTGAGGACCGCAACAGCGCCTCGATCAACTACGGCCACTTCACCAGGGGCGGCACCTGGGTCGACGGCATCCACGCCGTCGAGCTCGTGGTGGGCGCGGGGCGCGGCTTCCGGAGCCGGAGGTGAACGTGTACGTCCTGCCCGACTCCGACTCCGACTCCGACTCCGACGCCCTCGTCCTGAAGGCGTTGCGCGCTTACCTGCCCGCCGGCACGGCGGTGCGGGTGGCCATGCCGCAGCACTGGGCCGGCGTCCTGCCGCTGGTGGTGGCCCGCCGGGTCGGCGGCAAGGCTCGCGACCCGCGCTTCATCGGCTCCGGCATGTTCACCGTCGAAGCCCTCGCCGGCACCCGCCCGGCCGCCTCGCTCCTGGCCCGCCAGGCCCGCGGTGCGCTGCTGGCCGCGTGCCGCGATCAGCACCGGGGCCCGGACGGCTATCTGAGCCGGTTCACCGAGGTCACCGGCCCGTTCCTGACGGGCGACACCCTGACCGCCGGCAACCCCGAAGTCTACCGCTTCACCGCCACCTATCAGCTCAACGCCCGCCCCCTCGCCCCGCGCGCGCCGCTGACGCTGGCACTCGCACCCGGCAGCGGGAACGGCAGGTACTACCGCGCGCAGGTCGCCGGCCCCGCGCGCCTGGATTGGGGAGACGGCCACATGGCCGACATCACTCTCGGAGCCGACCCGGTCGTGGTCGAGCACGAGTACAAGACGCTCGGCGCGCACACGGTCACGGTCACCGACGGCAACACCAAGACCGTGACGACCGCGCCCGTCCTGCCCGTGGAAATCTCCTGGGCCATGGACGCCGGCTCGAACTTCGAGGGCGTCCCGTCGGCCACCGGCGTCAAGCCCGGCGTAAGCGTGGACTGGGGCGACGGCTCCCCGCCGGCCACCCCAGCCGTCTCGGCCGGCAAGCTCACCGAGCGCCACGCGTTCACCGCCGAGGGCGAGAGGACCATCACGGTCACCGTGCCCTCCTGGAAGGACGCCGGTTTCGAGGGACACACCGCCACCACCGCCGTGACCGTGCGTCTGCCGCGCGACCTGAACGTCCAGCTCGGCTACTTCGAGGACGACCCGCGCAAGGTGTCCGCCACCATCCGCAACGCCGTCGCGGGCAAGGGCCGGATCACCTGGGGTGACTGATGACGGCGGACATCGTGGATATCCCCGGAGCCGACTCCGCGGTGACCTGCCACCACACCTACGCCGGGCACCACCCCGCGCTTCGAAGGCTTCTTCGAGGACCGTGTCGGCCGGCACTTCACCTTCACCGGGACCCTGCCGACACCGGCGGTCGAGGCGCCCAAGGACGTGTAGGTCCGGCGTGACGGCGGCGCACCCAACGAGGTGCACGTGATGTGGCTGCCCGTCGAAGGAGCGGAGGACTACACCATCCGCATCCTCAAGAACGGCGACGTCATCCGCACCGTCACCGCCCCCGGCCGGCTCCCGAACGACAACGGCTACCGACAGGCACACGTGGCCCCGGAGCCTTACCCCGTGGTGGGCCAGATCTACGAGTACGACGTCTCCGTCAAGGGCACGGACGCGTGGTCGACACGCGTCGCCCACCAGTGGGCGGGCTCCCAGGTTCTGTGTCGCCGCGACGAGGATGGCAACGGCGCGTGGCACAGGTCTTTCACCCCAGGGGGCCGATCTGAATCAGGCCGAGGCGCAGCGAGGCTGGGCCCCGCTCATGGCTTGATTCCGTTCTCTTGCCCTACCAGCCCCCCAAAGGGGGTAACTCTCTCCTCCTGTATTGAATAGCCCCTGACAAGGCGGGACTCTGCGAAGGAAGCGCGGTAAATCCCGATTCGAAAGGGATACGGCCATGGCTTTACGACGTAGGACGCAGCGGCTGTGCGGGACCGTTCTGCCCGTCGCTGTCGCGTTGGGGCTGCTGGTGGGGTTGCCCACGAGCGCGCAGGCGGCAACCGGCCAGTTCACATACGTACGGTCTGACACGGGGGCGATGGACTCGATCTCCAACCCGCCGAACGACCGGTGCCTGCCGCTTTCCGGCGGCGCGAGCAGGGCCGCCAACTCCACGGACACCACGGCGTTGGTGTACGCGGACTCCTCCTGCCAGCAGCCCCTGGCGGTCGTCGGTGCGGGGACGACCTGGCAGTCGTCCGGACCGTCGGTGCCCGCCCGGAGCGTGCGCTTCGGCAACTCCCCCTAGACCGACACCACGGGCTGGGGGACGCGGGAAAGACCAACCCGGGCGGCTTGACCAGCGCACCCACACCCGCGTCTACCTCATGGGCCGCCGCGCCGAGCCCGTTCAGGGACTTCACGGACGCCTCGCCGCTCTCCAGGGCTGACGCCAGGCCCCGCCTTCCGCGCTGTGCGACGGAGGCGGGGCCTACCCGTGCTTCAAGCGCCTTCAGTCGCCGTCCTCCAGGCGGAAACCGACCTTCAGGCCGACCTGGTAGTGGCCGACCCCGCCGTCGTCGGCGAAGTGACCGCGGACCTGGACCACTTCGAACCAGTCAAGGTTCCTCAGCGTCTGGGACGCGCGGGCGAGGCCGTTGCGGATGGCCTGGTCCACGCCGTCGGGGGACGAGCCGACGATCTCGGTCACGCGGTACGTGTGGTTCGACATGGGCGGGTGCCTCTCCGGACGACTCGGCGGCCTGTCCCTTCACCGTCGTCCCGTCGGCGCTCCGGCGCCAGGTGGAGGCCGCCGTTGGCGTGGTGGCCGCAGCGGTGCGTCGTCGCAGGCGGCTCCTCGGAGGGGGCGGTCAGGTGCGGTGGAGGCGTCGGGCCGTGTGGTGGGCCCATGCGAGCTGGGCGGCGCCCGCTGCCGTGAGCCAGCCGGCCAGGGCGGCCGGGGCGGGGGGCCGGTGGAGGAGGGTGAGGGCGAGGGCCGGGGCGGTGGTGGCCAGGGCGCCGAGGGGGCCGCGGAGGTACCAGCCGGCCAGTTGGAAGACGGCGGTGTTGCCGAACGGCGTGTCCGTCCCGACCACCGCCTGCGGCGGCAGCGCTCCCCGGTACGCGCTGACGAGGGCCGCGCCGACGAGGGCGGGGGCGCTGCCGACGAGCACCGCGAGGCCGGCGTCGCCCCGGCCGGCCGCCACCGCCACCGCCGCGCCGGCCGCCAGACCCGGTACCAGCAGGGCGGCCGGAACTACGGCGTGCCACAGGGCCAGGGCGCCGGAGGAGTAGGGGAGCTGGGCGCGGCGGCGGAGGTCGTCGCTGTCCAGCCGGGCGGGCTCGACCAGGTGGGCGGCCGACAGGTACGCGGCCGTCAGCGCGCACACGGCCAGGACGACGCGTGGGGTGGTGCGGGTGACGGACGGGGCCAGGGAGACCAGCGAGACCGCCACAGCGAGCCAGACCGACGCCCGTACCGTCCGGGCCGGTGCCCGGAGCAGTGCCGTCGCGTCCCGCCACGGTACGAGCAGCCCACGGTGGCGCGGCATCGGCAGCCGCAGGGCGGGGCGTGACGCGGACGCGGGGCCGGTCCGGGTCGCCAGCCGCGCCTGCCGCAGTTCCAGGGAGAACAGGGACGCGGTCATCCGTTCCGCGATCGTGGCCCGGGCGCGCAGGGCCGACGCCGGTATGCCCGGCACCGCCCGCACGGCGGCCACCAGCACCGCCCCCGTCGAAACCGCCGACAGCGCGAGAGCGACGGGCCACCCCGGTGCCGGACCGTCCACGGCCGCCACGAGCGGCTGCGCCGACCAGCCCCACGGGCCCGACCACAGCAGCACCCGCCCGGGCCAGGGGCCCGTGTCGTGCCCGGCCGTCGCCGCCGCGGACAGCGCGAGGCCCGCGAGGAGCGCCGACGCCGCCACCACGCTGAGGACCCGGGGGAGGCGCCCCCGCCACCGCCCGTCGTACCGTTCGACGAGCGCGCCGCACCCTGCGGCGGTGAGCGCGACGGCCGCGCCGCCCCACGCGCCCGCCCCGACGGTCCACGCACGGTCGGCGGCGCCGGACGGGCGGGGCGTGGCACCGGCGGCCGCCACCGTCAGTACGGCACCCAGCACCGCCCCCGCCGCCGCCCCGACGGCCCCGGTGAGACCGGCCGCCTTCGCGAACCGGGGCAGCAGCAGCCGGCCCCGGTCCACCGGGTGTGGCAGCGCCCATCGGACGGTGGGCAGGTCGAGCAGGACCGGTCCCCGCCAGGCCGCGCCGCGGACCAGCGCGTGGAGCGCGGCGGCGCCGAGGACGGGGGCGGTCACCGGCAGGCCGCTCACGAGCCGTTCGCTCAGCACGCCGTGGGCGGACGCGGCGTTCGCCGCCCGGACGACGGCGAGCAGCGCCGGCACCCAGACGACGGCCGTCAGGACGATGCCGTAGAGCGTGACCGCGCCGTCGCGCCGGCGCCGGCGGCTCTCCTCGCGGCGGGCCCGGCGCAGGAACGCCAGCGCGGGGCGGGAGTCCGGCGGACCGGCGGGCGCCGTGGCAGGCGGGATGTTCAGGGGCGTGTCAGACACCGGGCACCGCCTCCGCCGCCGTCGCCGCGCGGACCGTGCCGGAGGCCAGGTCCAGGACGCGGTCGGCCACCGCCGCGGCCACGTCGTCGTGGTGGGTGACGAGCAGGATCGCGGTGCCCGCCAGCTTGTGGGCGCGCAGCCGGCGGCCCAGCTCGGCGCGGGCCGCGACGTCCAGGCGCTGCTCGGGCTCGTCGAGCACCAGCAGGTCGTGCGGGCGCAGGAACGCCGCCGCCAGCAGCATCTGCTGTGTCTGCCCGGAGGACAGCGCGTCCGGCGGCACGTCCGCCCGTTCCGTCAGCCGGTGGGCCGCGAGGACCCGCGCCACCGCCTCCTCCGCCGTTCCGCCCAGGCCGTGCGCCAGCGCGACGAACATCAGGTGCTCACGGACGGTCAGGTCGGGGTAGAAGGAGGCGGGGTCCATGACGGCCGCGAGCCGGCGCCGCACGGCGGGGTCGTCCTCCCGCACCGGCACGCCGTCGAACAGCACCTCGCCCGTGGCGGGCCGCTCCCGGCCCGCGGCCAGCCGCAACAGCGTCGACTTGCCCGAGCCGTTGGGGCCGGTGACGGCGACGCACTCGGCGCGCGACAGCGTGAGGTGCACGGAACGGAGCACGGTGCGGTCGCCGTAACCGTGGCCGACGTCCGTCATCCGGAGGATCGCTGTGCCGGTGCCGGACGGGGACTCGGTCTCGGTCATGGTGGGGTCCCTCCCCTGGGTGGTGCTGGTGGTGCGGGTTGTGCGGGCTGTGCTCGTGAGGCGGCAGGGGAGCGGGGCCTGGGCATGGCGGATCGCGGTGACCGCGTACGGCCCGCCTCCGCGGTACGTGTTCGCCGTACGGCCCTCGCGAGGCGGCCCTGGTGCCGTCGCCGGTGGGCCTACGGGACCACCGTCACCGGCCACCGCCCCGCCTTCACCAGGCGGACCGCGACCGAGCCGACGATGCGGTGGCCCGCCTGCTCCGACGCGCCGACGACGACCGCGTCGGCCTTGAGGTCGTCGGCCGCCTGCACCAGGCCCGAGAAGGGATCACCGCGGAAGGTGTGGAACTCCCAGCGCATGGCGTGCGGGTAGAGGCCGCGCAGCCGCTCGGTGGTCGCGCGGATCTCCGCGAGCAGCTCCTCGGCGACCTCCTCGGTCACCTCGGCCACCGGAGCGCCGAACGCCGCACCGCCCACCAGGACCGGCTGGACGTAGACGATGGCGAGCATCGCGTTCTGCCTGCGGGCCAGCCCGGCGGCGTAGGCGGCGGCGCGCCAGGACGACTCGGAGCCGTCCACCCCGACGACGATGACCTTGGGCCCGTCGGTGCCGCGTTCGAAGCCGGTCGGCAGGCTGCCGTGTTCGGGGGTGGGCTGCTCTTGGTTCACGGGCTCAGGTTACCCGGCGGTGTTTCGCCCCGACCCCTCCCCCGGAGGGGGTGCCCCCACCTTCACCGTTTCTCGCGGGGGCGAGCCCCCGCACCCCCGGACAGGCTGACCGTTCAGCCCGTTGGGGTGCCCCCTCCGGGGGGACCGGGGCACCGCCCGCCGCAGGCGCCCCTACGGCACCGCCAACGACAGCGCGAACCGCCCCGCCGCATCCGTCCACCACCGTCGCAACTCCAGTCCGGCCGCCGCCAGTTCCGTCCGTACCCCCTCCCGCCGGAACTTCGCCGACACCTCCGTACGCAGCTCCTCTCCGGCGGCGAAGTGCACGGCCATGTCCAGGGCCGGGATCTTGGCCAGGACCGGCCGCCGGGCCCGCAGCCGCATCTCGATCCACTCGTGGTGGGCGTCCCACAGGGCCACGTGGGCGAAGTCGGCGGGGTCGAAGTCGGCGCCCAGCTCCCGGTTGACGACCACGAGGACGTTCTTGTTGAAGGCCGCCGTCACCCCCCGCGCGTCGTCGTACGCCGCGACGAGCTCCCGCTCGCCCTTCACCAGGTCGGTGCCGAGCAGCAGGGCGTCGCCCGGGGCCATGCCGGCGCGCAGGCCGGCCAGGAACTCGGCCCGCTCCGCCGGCAGCAGGTTGCCGATGGTGCCGCCGAGGAACGCGAGCAGCCGCGGCCCCGGCGTGTCCGGCAGCGCCAGGCCGTACTGGAAGTCGGCGACGAGGGCGTGCACCCGCAGATCCGGGTGTTCGTCAAGCAGGGTCGCGGCGGCCCCGGACAGGGCGCTCTCGCTGACGTCCACCGGTACGTAGTGGTCCAGCAGGGGCAGGGCCCGGATGAGGTGGCGGGTCTTCTCCGAGGAGCCGGAGCCGAGTTCGACGAGCGTCCGGGCGCCGGTGGCGGCGGCGATGGCGGCCGCGCGGGTGCGCAGGATCTCGCGTTCGGCGCGCGTCGGGTAGTACTCGGGCAGCAGCGTGATCTCGTCGAAGAGCGCGCTGCCCCGCGCGTCGTAGAACCACTTCGGCGGGAGCTCCTTGGGCGACCGGGTCAGCCCCTCGGCGACGTCGGCGCGCAGGGCGGCGGCGGTCGCGTCGGACGGGAGGGTGCGGGAGAGGACGAACTGGCTCACGGACGGCGCTCCTTGCGCGTGCGGCGGGGCGGGGGAAGGCAGAGCTGGGACGAGCAGGGATGGGACGAGCAGGGACAAGAAGGGACACGGCGGGAGGGGAGGGGAAAGGCGGGGGACGAGAGGGAACGGAGGGTCGACGGGATCAGGAGAAGCGGGAGGCAAGCGGGTGGCCAAGGGGGAGGGGCGTCACAGGGACGAGAGGGCGATCCGCGTCCGGTCGGCCGACAGCAGGGTGCCGTCGGGCACCTCGGTCCAGCGCGGGTCGTCGTCGTACGGCTCCGACGCCACCGCGATCCGCTCGCCCGGGCCGGCCAGGTACCACAGGGAGTCCCCGTGCGCCGTGGCCGTGACCGACGAGCCGTCGGTGAGCAGCAGGTTCAGCCGGGAGTGCGGCGCGGCCTGGGCCAGGGCGGTGACCGTGGACGCGAGGGCCCGGTCCGGCGGCTCGCCCCCGTCCAGCCGGTGCGCCACCAGCGCCCAGACGAACGCCGAGTCGCAGCGCGCCTCCAGCCGCAGCAGGGCGGCGGCGGGCAGCAGCGGAGCGAGCGGCGCGGCCGATTCCGGCCAGCCGGTCAGGGCGCCGTTGTGGCTGAACAGCCACGGGCCCGCGGCGAAGGGGGCCGCGGCGGCCTCCCCGTCGGCGCTCGGCCCGGTCGCGTCCCGCACCGCCGCCAGCAGCGCCCGGGACCGCACCACCCGCACCAGATCGGCGAAGGACGGATCCGCCCACACCGGCCCGGCCCGGCGGTACCGGGCGGGCCGCGGGTCGCCGTCCGCGTACCAGCCGATGCCGAACCCGTCCGCGTTCACCGTCCCGTACCGCTGTCTGCGCGGCGCCCAGGACTGCCGGACGAGCGCGTACGGCGGATCGGCGACGGACGCGCCGAGCGGGGCCTCCGGGCCCAGCACGGCCAGGTGCCGGCACATCAGCACGGCTCCGGGTCACGGGCGGTGCGGAAGCCGGCGAGGATCTGCCGGCGCACCGGCAGGTCCCAGTTCCGGAACGTGCCCCGGCAGGCGACCGGGTCCACCCCGAACGACCCGCCCCGCAGCACCTTGTACGCGCTCCCGAAGAAGACCTCCGAGTACTCGCGGTAGGGGAACACCCGGAACCCCGGATACGGCAGGAAGTCGCTCGCCGTCCACTCCCACACGTCCCCGATCAACTGCCGTACGCCCAGCGGCGAGGCGCCGCGCGGGTAGGCGCCGACGGGAGCCGGCCGCAGGTGGCGCTGGCCCAGGTTGGCGTGGGCGGGTGTGGGGTCCTCGTCGCCCCACGGGTAGCGGCGGGAGCGGCCGGTCGCCGGGTCGTACCGGGCGGCCTTCTCCCACTCGGCCTCGGTGGGCAGCCGCCGCCCCGCCCAGGCGGCGTACGCGGCGGCCTCGTACCAGCTCACGTGCAGCACCGGCTCGTCCGGCGGCACCGGCTCCACCACCCCGAAGCGCCGCCGCAGCCAGTTGCCCGGTGCCCCGCCGTCGCGCCGCCAGAACAGCGGCGCGGACAGTCCGTGCCCGCGCACCTGCGCCCAGCCCTCGGGGTGCCACCAGCGGGGGTCGCGGTAGCCGCCGTCCTCGATGAAGTGCGCGTACGCCCGGTTGCTCACCGGCAGGGTGTCGAGGAAGAAGGGGGCCACCACCTGCTCGTGGGCGGGCCGCTCGTTGTCCAGTGCCCACGGCTCCGTCGAGGTGCCCATGGTGAACGGGCCGCCCTCGACGAGCACTTCGACGGGCAGCGCCTCGGCGTCCGGCCCGGCGGGCGGCGGCTCCGGCGCGGTGAGCGCGGGCGGCCCGGCGCGCAACTGGTGGGTGATCAGCATGGTCTCGTCGTGCTGCTGCTCGTGCTGGGCGATCATCCCGAAGGCGAACGCCGCCCGCGCCAGCGGGTCGCCGCCGTCGACCGGTACCCGGTCGAGGACGTCCAGCACCCGCCCGCGGACGTCCGCCACATAACGGCGTGCCTCGTCCGGGGGCAGCAGCGGCAGCTTGGGGCGTTCGGCGCGCGGGTGCTCGAACGCGTCGTAGACGCGGTCCAGTTCGGGCCGCAGCGCCGCGTGCCCGCCCACGGCGCGCAGCAGCCACAGCTCCTCCTGGTTGCCGATGTGGGCCAGGTCCCATACCAGCGGTGACATCAACGGCGAGTGCTGCGCGGTGAGTTCCGGGTCCGGTACGCAGCCCGTGAGCGCGGTGGTGCGCTCACGGGCCGCGAGCAGGACGTCCACGGCGCGCCGCCGGAGCGCGCCGGGATCCGTGCCGTCGGGTTCGGGTCCGGGGCCGGTCGCCGGGGAGGTCGCCTGACCGGGCGCGAGCCCGGTTCGCCGCCCGGTTCCCGGTCCGGCCGCCCGCCCGGCGGCTCCGCGTCCCGCGGCGGTCACGAGCCACACTCCGCGCCGACGGGCCGGTCCGCGACCAGGTCCAGCAGGTCGTCCGCGGGGCAGCGGCCCCGCGCCACGTACCTGGCGGTGAACTCGTCCACCGCCTCCAGCACCCGGGCCGATGCCCCGAGCCGGGGGAGCGCCTCGCGCGCCGCCGCGAAGCAGCCGGTGGCGGCCGCCCGCAGGTCCGGGTCGGCCAGGCCGAGCCGGGCGGCCCTGCGCCACAGCGGGTTGCGCGGAGTGGGCTCCCCGCCGGCCGTGTCGGCCAGCGGCTTCACCGCGCGGTACGCCGTCTCGGCGGCCGTCGGGTCGTCGAACAGCGCCGCCGTCACCGCGAGCGGCACCAGCCAGCCGTCCTCGCCCGGCTGCGCGTCGATCATGCGCATCTCCAGGTGGCCGCGCGGCCGGATGGGCGGGAACAGCGTGGTCAGGTGGTAGATCACATCGCCCGCGGTGACCGGCCGCGGCTCGCCCGTGCGCAGCCACTCGCGCAGCGGCAGGCCCTGTACGGGCTGCCACGGTCCTTCCTCGCGCCGGATGAACATCACCTCCGCGTCCAGCGCGTACTCGGCCCAGGCCGCTCGCGGCTCCATGTGCTCGGCGGGGGCGAGGGTGCGGCCCGGGTCCATCCGGGCGTAGGTCGCCTGGCGGGTGGAGCGCCAGCCGGTGGGACGCCCCAGGTGCAGCGGCGAGTTGGCGAACGCGGCGGCCAGCACCGCGCCCAGCAGGTGCGCGTACCGCCAGCGGCGGTCGAAGCCGAGCGGGCCGGGGCCCTCGCCGCCGGCGTCGACGCACACCTGGACGGACGCCGTCCGGCACATGATCGTGCGGCCGGCCCCGTTCCAGCGGTCGTAGTAGACCTCCATCGCGTCGTAGCGGCGGGTCTCCACCACCCGGTCGGGATGGGTCCAGGGTTCCTTGCCGTAGCCGGCGAGGAAGAGCCCGAGCTCCTTCAACTCCGCCCTGGCCAGGTCGAGATCGGCGGCGACCTCGTCCACGCAGGCGGCGAGGGAGTCGGCGGGCTGTGAGCTGAACTCGATCTGGCCACCGGGTTCGACGGTGAGCAGCGAGCGCAGCGGGAGCTTGCGGAGCCGGTCGGCGGCGGCGTGCAGCCGGGCCGCTTCGACCGGGCGGGTCGGTTCGCGCAGGTCGTGGACGAGCCATTCCAGCTCGACGCCGAGGAGACGGGGTGGTCCGGTCTTGAAACAGATGCCGCGGACCAGCGCCTCGGCCTCGTCCATGTTGACCGTCCGGGTCGCGCCTTCGCCGTAGGCAATGCTCTCGTCGGTCACTCCGGGTGCCCTCCTGTCGGTCAGCCCCCTTGCCCTGTACCCCCAAACGGAGGGCGAAACGCGCGGGCCGGCGCCGGGAACCGGTCATGCCTGGAGGGCGCACCGAGAGCCGCCCGGGAAAGGCGTAGACCATTGGGGCGCGGGCGACGGGATCCTCCCGACCGGCTTCCCGCGGCCGGTCCCGGCGCGGGGACCGGCCGCCGCGTCCGCCCCGGTGCGCCGGGCGGGCGGCCGGGTGCTGGGACGTCGTGCGCGCGTCCGCTCCGGCCGCCCCCGCCCGGCGTTCCTGTGGGTGGGCGGGGGAGAGGGCATGCCCCGTCGGCGGGGCGGCCGCCGCCGGAGGCTGGCCGGAAAAGGGCGGCCGGCGGAGGGTTCGGGAGGAGGACGCGAGGAGGCGGTGCGGGAAAAGGGTGCGGGAGGCCGTGGGGAGCGGGCGTGGGAAGAGGGCGCGGGAGGACGCGGGCGGGGGAGCGGCTCAGACGCTGAACAGGTCCGTGAACGCGTCCGTGGAGTCGGCGACGTCGTGCCCGAACGGCGAGTTGAAGTCCCAGATGAGGAAGAGCAGGAAGGCGATCAGCGCGCTGTACAGGCCGGCGAGCAGCAGCTCGCGCGGCGACCGCCGGATCTGCAGGGTGTAGATCAGCCCCACCGCCACCAGCGCCCCGCCGATCAGGCCGAACCACACCACCCCCGGCATGGTGTCCCCGGCGTTGAGCGCCCGGGCGTTCCGGGCCGCGTCCGCCGCCCCGGCCTGGTCCAGCAGCGGCTGGTACGACTGGCTCTCGCGGTCGTCCCGGGGCTGGTACGAGGTGATGTCCGCCCGTACCTTGTCGAGCAGTCGCTTGCCCTCGTCGGTGAGCTGCCCGTCGTCGAGCATGCCCGGCCACTCCTTGTGGACGACGTACTTCACGTACGCGTCGACGTCCGCCCGCACCTGCTCGCGCGTCGCCGGCGCGAACGCCTGCACCCGCTCGTACACCTCGTGCAGCGCCTGGGCCTCGGCCTGCACGGTCGCCTGCGCGGAGTTCCGCGCCTCCCACACGCCGGCGATGGCCAGACCGAGGACGATCGCGTAGACCACGCCGATCATCATCGTCATGTACTCGATGACGTCGGGCGTCTCGGAGGGGTCCTCGGTCGTCCCCACCCGCCGCCCGCGCAGCAGGATCACGGACACGACGACCGCGATCACCGCGACCATCGCGAGAACCAGCATCACCCACTCGTCCACGGCATCCTCCGGTTCGCCCCGACGGCGCGAAGGAGCGCGCCACGGAGATACTGCGGCGTGGTTCACCCGTTCAGCCGGGATCCGGGGTGGTTTCCTCCGATGGGATGAGGGCGTTCGAGCAGGTGGGAGAGGTATTCGTACGAGGGGGAGACGCGGGGAGGCGCTGGCGGCGGGCGGTCGCAGGACGGCCGTTGACCCGATGGCGCCGGGCGAGCCGCGGTCCCGTGGACGGGGGCCGCGGCTCGCGCACGCTCGGGCCCGCTACGGCGCGTACGACATATCCCGTCCGTGAACGACGTGTCAGTCACGCCCCGCACGTCGCGCCTTGCCCGCCTTGCCCGTCATGCCCTGCTCTCACACCTCGCGCGTCACGCCCTGCCCTTACACCTCGCCCCGTCACCCCGCGTCCTTCGCCACCGCCCGTTCCAGCACCGCGCCCAGGTCCGTCCCGGGCGGGAGGGTGCCGAAGGCGCCGCCCCGGTCGCCGTCCAGACGCGAGGCGCAGAAGGCGTCGGCGACGGCCGGGACGGAGTGCCGGACGAGCAGGCTGCCCTGGAGGACCAGGGCGAGCCGCTCGGCGAGGCGCCGGGCCGTGAGCTGGGCGCGGTGGGGGTCGTCGAGCGTCGTCAGCAGGGTTCGCAGGTGGGCGGTGGCGGCGTCCAGGCGGGCGTCCGCGCCCGCGGCGGCCTCGACCTCCGCGAAGTAGGCGTCCAGCGCCTCCGGTTCGCGGGCGAGGACGCGGAGGACGTCCAGCGCGGCGACGTTCCCCGACCCCTCCCAGATCGACAGCAGCGGTGCCTCCCGGTAGAGGCGGGGCATCCCGGACTCCTCGACGTAACCGTTGCCGCCCAGGCACTCCAGCGCCTCGGCCGCGTGGGCGCTGCCGCGCTTGCACACCCAGTACTTGCCGGCCGCCAGCGCCAGCCTGCGCAGGCCGCGCTCGCCGGCGTCCCCGGCCTCGGACCGGTCCAGGGCCGCCGCCAGGCGCATCGCCAGGACCGTGGCGGCCTCCGACTCGACGGCGAGGTCCGCCAGGACGTTGCGCATCAGCGGCTGGTCGATCAGCTCGGCGCCGAACGCCCGGCGGTACGTGGTGTGGTGGAGGGCCTGCCGCAGTCCGGCGCGCATGCCGGCGGCCGAGCCGATGACGCAGTCGAGCCGGGTCATGTTGACCATCTCGACGATCGTCCGCACCCCGCGCCCCGGCTCGCCCACCGGCCAGGCGACGGCCCGCTCGTACTCGATCTCGGCGGAGGCGTTGGAGCGGTTGCCGAGCTTGTCCTTGAGCCGCTGGAGACGCATGGCGTTGCGGGTGCCGTCGGGCAGGACGCGCGGCATGAGGAAGCAGGTGAGGCCCTGTTCAGCCTGCGCGAGGACCAGGAAGACGTCGCTCATCGGCGCCGAGGTGAACCACTTGTGCCCGGTGATCACGTAGGTGCCGTCGCCGGCCGGGACGGCCGTCGTGGTGTTGGCGCGGACGTCCGAGCCGCCCTGCTTCTCCGTCATCGACATGCCGGCGATCAGACCGCGCTTGCCCAGCGGCGGCCGCAGCCCGTAGTCGTACACCGGCGAGGCCAGCAGCGGCTCGTACACGGCGGCCAGTTCGGGCTGGGCGCGCAGGGCGGGGACGGCGGCGTTGGTCATCGAGACCGGGCAGCCGTGGCCCGGCTCGGCCTGCGCCCAGACGTAGAACTTCGCCGCGCGCAGCAGGTGTGCCCCCGGGCGGCCGTCCGCCCAGGGCGCCGCGTGCTGGCCGCTCTCCACGGCCGCCGCCATCAGGTGGTGCCAGGCGGGGTGGAACTCGACCTCGTCCACCCGGTGGCCGTACCGGTCGTGGGTGCGCAGCACCGGCGGGTACGCCTCGGCCTGCCGCGCCCACTCCTGCACCTCCTCGGAGCCGGCCCGCGCCCCGAGGGCCCGGACCTCCGCCTCGCCCCGGCCGCCGCCGTCCCGGCGGAGCGCCTCCAGCAGCGCGGGGTCGTCGGCGGTGGTGAAGCCGGTCAGGGGCGGTGCCTGGTTGAGGACCTCGTGCGTGCTCACGGCGACCTCCGGATCGCTGTCGGGGCGGAGCTTTCGTCGGGGCTTTGATGGCGTACGGACAACCAACGGGCCATTATCCCGCCGCGTCCCCCCTGCGGGGCCTCCTCTCGGGAAGAAAGTGAGGTCAGACGTGGTGCGGGGGCAGAGGTGACGGAAGTGCCGAAAGGGGAGGGAGGGGAATATGAGCAATCGGTGACAGTTCCCCGGCTGGAGCCCCATTCGACGCGTCAGTGTGATGATCCGACCGATACTGTCCGTATGTCACGCGTGCTTCTGATCGAGGACGACCGAGCCGTACGGGAAGGGGTCACCCTCACCCTGCGCCGCCGCGGCCACGAGGTCGAGGCCGCGGCGACCGGGGAGGCCGGGCTGGCCGCGCTCGGCGCCTTCCGGCCCGACCTGGTCCTGCTCGACCTGATGCTTCCCGACGTCAGCGGCTTCGAGGTCTGCCGCCGGATCCGCGCGACCCAGCAGCTCCCGATCATCATGCTCACCGCCCGCGGCGACGACATCGACGTCGTCCTCGGCCTGGAGGCGGGCGCCGACGACTACATCGTCAAGCCGGCCCGCGGCGAGGTCCTGGAGGCCCGCATCCGCGCGGTCCTCCGTCGCGCCGCGCCCGCCGACGGCGGTCCCGAGGCCGCCACCCGGCCCGCCGAGGTCCACGGCGACCTGGTCGTCGACCGCGCCGGCCTGGTCGTCACCAAGCACGGCAAGGACCTCGCGCTCGCCCCCTCCGAGATGAAGCTGCTGCTCCACCTCTCCGCCACCCCCGGCCGCGTCCACAGCCGCCAGCAGCTCCTGGAGCACGTCTGGGAGCACAGCTACCACGGTGACGCCCGGCTGGTGGACGCCTGCGTGATGCGGCTGCGCACCAAGGTGGAGGACTCCACGCGCTCGCCCCGCTACATCCAGACCGTGCGCGGCTTCGGCTACCGGTTCGGACCGCTGTGAGACGTCCCTCCGCGCGCCTCCGCCCGGAGGGCGCAGGGGACCGGCCGGCGGCACCGGCGCGACGGCCCGCCCTGCGCACCCTCGTCCGCGGCCTGCGCGCCCGGCTCGTGGTGGCGTTCCTGCTCGTCGCCGCGTTGAGCGCGCTGGCCACCGCGGCGCTCACGTTCCGCGAGGCGCGCACCGCGATCCTCCAGCGCACCCAGGACACCGCCGTGGACGCGCTGCGCGGACAGGTCAACTCCCAGGCGCCGGACCTGGACTTCCCGCCCGGCACCGCGGACCTCGCCCGGTTCGCGGCGAACCTCAACCGGGCGGGCGAGGCGGCCCAGCACTGGGTCGTGCACACCCGCTACTCCGGCGGGCCCATGGTCCCCGCCCTCCGGCCCGGCGAGGACACGGCCATCGGCACCGGCGTGCGCGAGAAGGTGCGGGCCGGGATCCCCGCCGTGCAGCGCGTCGAGACCGGCGGCCGCCCCTGGCTCGTCATCGGCCTCCCCGTCACCTTCAGCAACGACCAGCGGAAGCCGTCCGGCGTGGAGGTCTTCGCGCGGGTGCCGCTGCGGGAGGACGAGGCCAACGTCCAGGCCCTCGTCGACGCCGCCCAGAGCGGCGCGCTGCCCGCCGTCGCCCTCGCCGTCGTCCCCGCCCTCATCGCCGCCGGCGGTGTCCTCCGGCCCGTACGCGAACTGCGCCGCGGCGCCCAGCGCATCACCGAGGGCGCGCTCGACACCCGGCTGAAGGTCACCGGCGGCGACGAACTCGCCGAACTCTCCCGGACGTTCAACGGCATGGCCGCCGCCCTGGAGGAGAACGTCGCCGAACTCCGCCGCATGGAGGCCAACGCGCGCCGCTTCGCCGCCGACGTCTCGCACGAACTGCGCACCCCGCTGGCCGCCATGACGGCCGTCGTCGACGTGCTGGACGAGGACGCCGCCACGCTCGACCCGGACACCGCCCACGCCGTCCGGCTGATCAGCGAGGAGACCGGCAAGCTCGCCCGCATGGTCGAGGACCTGATGGAGATCTCCCGCTTCGACGCGGGCGCCGCCGCCCTGCACCTCGACGAGGTCGATGTCGCCGAGACCGTCCGCAAGACCCTCCAGGCCCGCAACTGGCAGGACGAGGTCGCCGCCGACCTGCCGGACGGCGTCCGCGCCCGGCTCGACACCCGCCGCATCGACGTCGTGGTCGCCAACCTCGTCGGCAACGCCCTCCGGCACGGCGGCGCACCCGTGCACGTGACCGTCCGTGTGGAAGCGGGAGCCGACGCGGGCGAGCGGCTGCTCATCGAGGTCGCCGACGAGGGCCCGGGCATCGACCCGGACGTGCTGCCGCACGTCTTCGACCGCTTCTACAAGGCCGACGCCGCGCGGGTCCGCTCCGAGGGCAGCGGCCTCGGCCTCGCCATCACGCTGGAGAACGTCCGGCTGCACGACGGAACCATCCGGGCCGCCAACCGGCCCGGCGGGGGAGCGGTGTTCACCGTCGACCTCCCCCTGCGCACAGGAGGGGACGAGGAGTGAGGACACGACGCGCGCTGGCCGCGGCGCTCCTGCTGGGAACGCTCGCCGGCTGCGGCATCGAGCCGACGGAGGTGATCGAGTTCGGCCAGCCCGCCACCGGCGTCCACCCGTCCGGCAGGCCCGTCTGGCAGGCCCGGCTGTACTTCGCCGTCGTCACCGGCGTCACCTCCGTCTCCCGGCCGGCGGACGGCCCGGTGACCGCGGAGGACGCGGTACGGCTGATGCTGCAAGGCCCCAACGAGGCCGAACGCGCCCGCGGCATCTACAGCGAGATCGCCATGCGGTCGGGGGCGCACGTCACCACGGAACCCGGCCGGGTCGACATCGGCCTGCCCACCGACGTCACCGGCATCTCCCGTACCGCCCGCACCCAGTTGGTCTGCACGGCCGCCCACAACCAGGTGCCCGGCGGGCTGCCCTGGAACCGGGTGAAGGTGACGCTCAGCGGCGGGGGGAAGCGCCAGGAGGGGCTGGTGTGCGACCGGCCCTAGTAGGCCGGGCGGCCGGCGGGGCGCGGGGGCGCCGCCGGGGCGCGCACGGGGGTGCCGGGGGCCTGATGCCGCCTGCGCCAGGAAGGCCGGCCGGTTCCCCGAAAGGCCCGGCAGCGGCGGGCCGGACCGCGATGCCGTCCGGCGCGTACGAGGTCAGCCGCGGAGGCGGGACGGTGCCGTTCCCTCCCGCACGACGACGACGCTCCTCGGGGCGTCGCCGTCGGCGGTGTCACCGTGCCGGGCGCCGCCCGCCGTACCACCGGTGCCCGGCCCGGCCTCCCCGCCGGTCCCCGTCGTCAGGCTCGCCGCGGCGGTGCGGCCGACCGCCTCGGCGGCGACCGCGGCGGTCAGAGTGCCCGCGAAGCCGAAGACCGTGACGGCGACCAGCGCCGTGATCCTGTTCCTGAGCAACTGGGGCAGTGCCATCGCGTCGCGATCTCCCTGTGTCCTCGTGTCCGTGCTTCTTCCGTCCGTCACGGGGAGAGACGTACCCGGCGGTGCGGGGGATCCCGCTGTTACGGATTCATCACGAGCCTGACACCCCACGGTCGCCGGGCGGACGACCACCATCCGCCCGGGCGGCCCGGCGCTCCGGCGGGGCCTCACCCGGCGGCGCGAAAGCCCCGGAGGCGGAGGCTGTTGCCGACGACGAAGACCGACGAGAAGGCCATCGCCGCTCCCGCGATCATCGGATCGAGCAGCCCGGCCGCCGCCATCGGGAGGGCCGCGACGTTGTAGGCGAAGGCCCAGAACAGGTTGGTCTTGATCGTGCCCAGCGTTTTCCGGGACAGTCGGATCGCGTCCGCCGCGGCCCGCAGGTCGCCCCGGACGAGGGTGAGATCGCCGGCCTCGATCGCCGCGTCGGTGCCCGTGCCCATCGCCAGCCCCAGGTCCGCCTGGGCCAGCGCCGCCGCGTCGTTGACACCGTCACCGACCATGGCCACCGAGCGGCCCTCGGCCCGCAGCCGCCGCACGACGTCCACCTTGTCCTCGGGCAGCACCTCGGCGATCACCTCGTCGATGCCCACCTCGGCGGCCACGGACGCGGCCACCGCCCTGTTGTCACCGGTGAGCAGGATCGGGGTCAGGCCCAGCGCCCGCAGCCGCCGCACGGCCTCCGCGCTGGTGTCCTTCACCGCGTCGGCCACCTCCAGCACCGCGCGCGGCGCGCCGTCCCAGGCCACCAGGACCGCCGTGCGGCCGGCCGCCTCGGCCGCGTCCCGCGCCGCCGCCAGCTCGCAGGGCAGCACCATGCCCTCTTCCACCAGCAGCTTCTCCCGGCCGACGAGCACCACGCGCCCTTCCACGACACCCCGCACCCCGAGCCCGGGAACGTTGGCGAAGTCCTCCGGCACCGGCAGCGTGCCGACCCGCTCCTCGGCGCCCGCCGCCACGGCCCGCGCGATCGGGTGCTCGGAGGCGTGCTCCAGCGCCCCGGCCGGCCGCAGGACCTCGTCCTCCGCCGTGCCCTCGGCCGTGGTGACGGCCAGCAGGGTCATCCGGCCCGTGGTGACGGTACCCGTCTTGTCCAGCACGATCGTGTCCACGGCGCGGGTGGTCTCCAGCACCTCCGGTCCCTTGATGAGGATCCCGAGCTGCGCGCCCCGCCCGGTGCCCACCATCAGCGCGGTCGGTGTCGCCAGGCCGAGCGCGCATGGACAGGCGATGATCAGGACGGCCACGGCGGCCGTGAACGCGGCGGTCAGCCCGGCACCGCGCAGCAGCCAGAACGCGAGCGTGCCCAGGGCGAGCGCGATGACGACCGGGACGAAGACGGCGGAGATCCGGTCCGCGAGCCGCTGCGCCGCGGCCTTGCCGTTCTGGGCGTCCTCGACGAGCCGGGCCATACGGGCCAGCCGCGTGTCGGCGCCGACCCGGGTGGCCTCGACCACCAGCCGGCCGCCCGCGTTGATCGTCGCACCGGTGACCGCGTCACCCACGCCCACCTCGACCGGCACCGACTCACCGGTGAGCATCGAGGCGTCCACGGCGGAACCGCCCTCGACCACCGTGCCGTCCGTCGCGATCTTCTCCCCCGGACGGACGACGAAGCGGTCGCCCACGGCCAGGTCCTCGACGCGGATCCGTGCCTCCCGGCCGCCCCGGAAAACGGTCACCTCCTTGGCGCCCAGCTCCAGCAGAGCCCGCAGCGCCGCGCCCGCCCGGCGCTTGGACCGGGCCTCGAAGTAGCGGCCGGCCAGGATGAAGGCGGTCACGCCCGCCGCCGCCTCCAGGTAGATGTTCTCGGCGCCGTCGCTCCGTGAGACGGTCGGCTCGAAGGAGTGCGTCATGCCCGGCATGCCCGCGTTCCCCAGGAACAGCGCCCACAGCGACCACAGGAACGCCGCCGACGTGCCGAGTGAGATCAGCGTGTCCATGGTGGCCGCCCGGTGGCGGGCATTGGTGAACGCGGCCCGGTGGAACGGCCACGCCGCGTAGGTCACGACCGGTGCGGTCAGCGTCAGGCACAGCCACTGCCAGTACGTGAACTGGAGGGCCGGAACCATCGACAGCACCACCACCGGCACCGCCAGCACCGCGGCGGTGACCAGCCGCTCCCGGAGCGGCCGCAGCTCCTCGTCGGCCGCCCGGTCCGCCTCTCCCTCGTCCCGCCGGTCGGCGGAACGGGCCGGCGCGGGCGGCGGCGCCGCCGTGTACCCCGTCGCCTCGACCGTGGCGACCAGGTCCGCCACGGTGACACCGGCGCCATAGGTGACCTGCGCCTTCTCGGTGGCGTAGTTGACGGTGGCCGCCACCCCCTCCATGCGGTTGAGCTTCTTCTCGATCCGGGCCGCGCACGACGCGCACGTCATGCCGCCGATGGCGAGTTCCACGCGGTCCGTGCCGGGGGTCCCGGTGGTGGTGCCGGGCATCGCTGCTCCTATGGCCGACTGGGGTTCTCCGCGGGTGCGGCTGGGACTCTTCGGAGTTTCATACCCCTAGGGGGTATTGAGTGGACACTTCCACGTATACCCCCAAGGTGTATGACGGGCAAGCGGTGCGGGGAGAGGGGCTCCCTCACCGGGGGGTGGGGTCGGTGGGCGGGTCAGGCGGTCACGGATTACGCGGTCGAGGGCCGGGCGGACTGTTTCCCGCAGGGGTGTTCCCATGATCGACTGGGGCTGTGCGCAGGCCGACGCCGGCGCACCCGATGTCGTTCCGCATCGTGATCGTGAGCCGTGGGGGGCCCATGCCGCACCTGATCCATTACGAGGCGCTGACCCGCGCCGTTCGCCTGAGCACGGCTGCGGCCTGCGCCGCCACCGTGGCCGCCTGCGTCTGGGCCCTCGGCATCGATCACCAACCCGCGCCCCATACGGGCGTGCTGGTCCTCGTGTGGACGGCTGCCGGGGCCGTGGTCGTGCGCGCGGTGCTGCTGTGGCTCCGTAGCGCGCACGCCTGGGTTCCGGCGCCGGAGGACGGCGTTTCCCTGGAGAAGGGGTCGCATCCCAGGAAGAGGCCGGGGCCTCGCCGACGATGGAGGCAGGTCGACGCCCCGTTCGCATCGGACGGCTGGATCAGGACCCGGCAGGTCGGCGCGAACTTGCTCCTGGTGGCTGCGGCCGTGACCGTCGGAGCCTTCCCCGACCTGCCGGAACGCGACAGCGTGCAGGCCGCTCTCCAGCGTGCGGGCGCCGAGGTGGCCACCGCCACCATCGCGGAGCCGCCGCACGTCGTGGGCAAGGATTACGACGACGACGATCGCGACCGTGTCGTGGGCTACCGCAGTCGTCTGCTCGTATCCGTTCCCGGTGGCCCCGCGCGACTGCCCGTCGGACCGGTGCACACCCGCGGGCCGCTGCGCCAGGGCGAGCGGCTGCCGATCCTCTGGGCGGCGGCCGCTCCCTCCCTCGGTGGGTACCACGCTGATCTCTCGGAACTGCGCGGGCTGGCGGATCGCCGGTGGAGGGTTGACCTCACCCTGCGGTTCGACGAGGACCACACGACGTCGATCACCTCGAACGTCGTCGGAGCGTTCCTGCTGCCCGTCGCCCTCCTGCTCGCGCTGGGCCTGGAAACGGACACGCTGGATGACAGCGCCTGGTCACCGGTCGGCCAGGCCTGGCGCGCTCTCGTCGCCGTGGCGGTGGCCTACGGGTGCACGGCGTCCCTGACCGGCTACCCGGCCCACGGGCTCCAGGCGTTCTGCCGGAGCGCCGGCTGGATCCTCCTCGTCGGCATGGTGTTCGCGCCCGTCACTCGGTTGATCAAGGAAAACTGGCGAAAACAGTGACTTGTCGCCGGTGGCGGGTCACGGGCTCTGTGCGGGCGAGGACGTTCCGTCCGATTTCCGGCTGGAGTGAGGGTTGTCCGGGATGTTCGCAGAGCCGGTGGCCGTGTACGTGTACGTCACCTGCTCGTCAGCCGACCGGCGACGTGATGCTCCGCCGATGCCGGTGGACGGGTCGGCTCGGGGGAACTGTGGTGCGGACACGGGCGGTTGCACGACTCGGGGTTCAGTCCGGCAAAGCGGCTGCCGCATGTCTTCACCGTCACCATCACCTCCCGCGAGAGCCTGTTCCGTCCGGACGTCTCGATGGGCCGGGCGCACGGGCGGTTCCGGACGCTCCCACCGTGCGACCCGCCGCCGGGCAGCGGCGGCCACCGCCCTTACGGCGAGGGCGCGGTGACCGCGCTGCGGGTGATCAAGGTCGCCCGGTGACTCGGGTTCACCGTGGACGAGGTCGCCGAGCTCCTCGAGGCAGGACGCCGGCCGCGCTCGCCAGTGTCGCGTGCCGTACTTCAGTGAAGTTCCGGCCGGACCCCGGTCAGTCGAGGCCTTCGACGATGCGGAAGTCGCGCTCGACGCCGTCGGAGAGGGCGGCCAGCGCCTCCTGGTAGGCCGCACTCTCGCGGGCCGCGACGGCCTGTTCGAAGCTGTCGAACTCGATCAGGATGGTGCGCTCGGCCATTCCGGCGTCATACGCCGCGACCCGGCCGTCAAGGACGAAGGTCCGGCCGCCTCCGGCCCTGACGGCCGGACCGGCCAGCTTGTTGTAGGCGGCCAGCTTCTCGGGGTCCGAAATGGTGCGGTAGACGCTGACCCAGTAGCCCTTGGGCATGGAACCTCCAGTGTTGGAACGAGTGCATCCGACTTACGGGTTGGTTTCGGACGAGCGTCGGCGGGCGAGAGCGAGGCCGGTCAGCGTCGTGATCGCCATGACACCGATCCCGGCCGACGCCGCGGCGGTGTAGGCGCCGTCGTCGGGGACGAGGCGGCCGGGGCCGGTGCCCGCGGCGAGGATCAGGCCGCCGAAGGCGCTGCCCAGGGAGTACCCGACGCTGCGGACGACGTAGTTGAAGCTCATGGCGCTCGACGTCTCGCTCTTGGGGGTGACGGCCAGGATGACGCCGGGCATCGCGGCCGAGAAGCCGCCGACACCGAAGCCGAGCACGCCCATCGCCGCGAACAGTTCGGCCAGGTCCGACCGGGCCGCCGCGAACAGGGCGAACCCGCCGCCTACCACGACGGCGCTGCCTGCCAGGAGCAGGGGGTCGGCGATCCGCGTCCGGACCCGCGGCGTGAGCTTGCCGGCGACGAATCCCAGCACCGAGAACGGGATGAGGACCAGTCCGGCGACGAAGGTCGTCAGCCCGAAGCCGTAGCCGGCGCCGTGCGGCGTCTGCGCGTACCGGGTGATGAGCGTGAGCAGCAGGTACATGCCGATCCCGCCGGTGAACATGGCGAGGTTCGCCCCGGCGACCGCCGGGTGCCGCGCCGCCCGCACGTCGACCAGGGGCGTCGTACTGCGCAGCTCGACGACGGCCCAGACGCAGAGCAGCACCACCGCGACGACGGCGAGAGCCGCCGCCACGGTGAGGTGCCGGCTCCACAGGCTCCGTTCTCCGGCGAGGAACAGCACCAGGAGCAGCGCGACGGCCAGGACGACCGCGCCTGCCACATCGACGTGGGCGGAGCGGCCCGCGGGAGCTTCGGGTATGGAGCGCCACGCGGTCAGGAGAGTGGCGGCGGTGACGGCCAGGCCGAGGCCGTAGGCGGCCCGTACCCCGCCGAACTCGGCGAGCAGTGCGGTCAGCGGGTAACCGACGCCGGCCCCGATGATCGAGACCACCGAGATCAGGGCGATCACGGCCGCGCCGCGCTCCTCGGGGAGATGGTCCCGGGCCACGCCCATCATCAGCGCCGTCAGCCCGAGCCCGACGCCCTGGGCCGCCCTGCCGGCCAGCAGCCACGCGAACGGCAGCGGCAGCACGGTGAGCGCGCTGCCGGCGACGACGACAGCCAGCGTGACGAGGATCGTGGCCCGCCGGTGCGGCCCGGCTCCGAGCCGGCCCAGGACCGGCGTGGCGACGGCGCCGCTGAGCAGCGCGACGGTCAGCGTCCACTGCGCGCTGCCGAGCGAGACGTGGAACGAGGTCGCCACGCTGGTGATGAGCGGCGCCCCGAGGCTGCCGACCGCCGCCACGACCAGAGCGATGAACATCAGGGCGGGGACCAACGGCCGCGCCTCGGAACGCGCCACCGGGAACGCCCTCACCGCGCCCCCGCCGACCGGCCGCCCGGTCACCGCTTCGGCCCTTCGCGGTCCTGACTTTCGAGCTCGGCCAGATGCCTCAGCGCCGGAAGGGCCGCCACCAGCGCCTCGACCTCGTCGTCGGTGAGCTCACCGATCAACCGCTCGAACGCGTGGACGCCCGCCTGGCGCCGCGTCCGGACATAGGAGGCGCCGGCCTCGGTCAGGCACACCAGCGTGACCCGCTTGTCGGACGCGTCGCCCCGCCGCTCGACCAGGCCGGACTCCTCCATCACCCGGACCAGGGCGGTCATCGCGGGCTGGGTGACACCCTCGACCGCGGCCAGATCGGTGATGCGCCGCGGTCCGGTCCGGTCCAGGGTCGCCAGGGTGGCGGCGGACGTCAGGCTCATGTCCCGGGGCAGGCGCCTCACGGCCCTGGTGGCCAGGCCGTAGAGAGCTGCCCCGATGGCGGCGGACGCGTCGGAGGCGGTGTCTTGACGACGACTCATGTCCGAAGCATAGCGCACTTATATTCATAGCTTATGTAAATGTCGACGGGCGCCGGTTCTACGGGCCGCGCCCCCACTGCACGCCCACCGCCGCCCTCGCCGCACATGATGCGGGGTGAGGGGCGGCTCGACGGTCAGTCCGGCTTCGGCAGGCCGATCGGGTTGGGGAAGCGGAGGGCCGCCGCGCAGGCGTGGGACAGCGGGGTCAGGGCGTCCGTCAACTCCCGGAGTTCCACGGGGTCCGCGGTCCGCCACGGGCGGGCCGCCGCCCGGTCCGTCGCCTCCTCGACCGAGACGTGCAGCCGTCGGCCCTCGTCGGTGGCGGTGCCGTCCGGGGTGAGGAGGCCGCGGGCGGCCAGGCGGTGGACGGCCGCGGTCCACTCCTCGTCCGTCCAGCCGCGGTACGGCTGGAGTTCCGAGCGCGGGACGTCGATGCCGGCGCGCAGGGCCAGGGACTCGCAACCGTCCAGGTCGGCCGCGACCAGCGCCGCCACATGGCCGTCACCCCGGTGTTCGCGCAGCAGGGTCGCCGCGTGCCACAGCCGGTCGAGGGGATCGACGGGGAGGCCGAGCGCCATGTTGGCGGCGCTGAGCACCCGCCCGCCGCAGTCCAGGTCGCGGACGCGGTCCGCGAGGAGGCCGGCGGCTCTGCCCACCTCCTCGTCCCGGCCGGCGAGCAGCCGGCGCAGCGCGTTGCGGGCGCCCACGCGCCGCAGTTCGAGGGCGCGGCCGGGGGAGACGATCTCCCAGACGGACGGCAGCGCTCCGGCGACCGTCGTCGGGGCGAAGCCGAAGAAGGAGGCGGCCACCGGCTCCGGGCCGACCGGCCCGAACGGCGCCGCGCGCCCCGCGAAGTAGCCGCGCCGCCAGCCGCGCAGCCCCGCCTCCTCGTAGGCCGCCCGCGCCTCGGGCGCGAAGTAGGTGACGGCGTGCACCGGTTCGGCCAGCCGCCAGAGGGCGCGGGCCACGGTCTCCGGCGGGGTGGCTGCTGCGTCGTCCATGGAAACCTCCGTAGGGGGGAGTTCACGCGCGGCGGGCCGGCCCGGCAGAACGCCCGGTCGGCCCGTCGACAGGGACCTGTTACCCCGGGCCGGCCGTCACGAGACACGTTCCGTCAGGAGATCGTGTTCCGGCAGGGGGCCACGTTCCGGAAGCGAAGCGTGTTACGTCCGGAGACAGGGTCCTCCCGCGAGACCACGTCCGTCGGGACACCACGTCCCTCAGGACACCCGGCCTGTCAGGTCACCACGTTGGTCAGGACCCGGTTGTCAGGGCAGACACCACGTCCGTCACGACACCACGTCCGTCAGGACCCGGTTGTCAGGGCAGACACCACGTCCGTCACGACACCACGTCCTTCGCCCGGAAGTGCCGGAACGCCAGCGCGAACAGCACCAGCGCGTACGCCACCGACACCGACGTCCCCTTGATCATGCCGCCCCACTCGGCGTGCGGCTGGAGGACGTCCGCCCACGCGTACTGCCAGTGCGCGGGCAGCAGATCACGCCAGTGGCCGAGCGCGGTGACCGCGTCCAGGACGTTGCCCAGCACCGTCAGCCCCATCGCCCCGCCGACCGCGCCGAGCGGCGCGTCCGTCACCGTCGACAGCCAGAACGCCAGGGCGGCGGTGACCAGTTGGCTGACGAAGACGTACAGCACGACGGCCGTCAGCCGGGCCACCGCCGTGTCCGCCGGGAGCGTCCCGCCGGTCGGGATCCGCAGCGGCCCCCAGCCGTACGCGGCCGTGCCCGCGGCCAGTGCCACCAGCGGCAACAGCAGGATCGCCGCCGCGCTGAACCCCAGCGCCACCGCCAGCTTGCTCGCCAGCAGCCTGGCCCGGGGCACGGGCGCCGCCAGCAGGTAGCGCAGCGACGACCAGCCCGCCTCCGACGCCACCGTGTCACCGCAGAACAGCGCCACCGGTACCACCAGCAGGAACCCGGCCGAGACGAACAGCGCCGTGGCCGCGAAGTTCACCCCCGAGGCGGTGGCGGTGTCCATCAGCGTCACCCGCCCGTCCCGGCCGCCCGGCTGCCCGCCGATCGCGAACGCCGCGATCAGGACGAACGGCAGGACCGCCAGCACGGCGCCGACCACCATCGTGCGCCGCCGCCGCAACTGCCGCGCCGCCTCGACCCGCAGGGGCAGGGTGCGCCCCGCGCGGTACCCGGGCGCGGCCGCCGGGGGCGTGCTCGTGCCTGCGGTCATGCCTGGCCTCCGATCAGGGTGAGGAACGCGTCCTCCAGCCGCCGGTGCGGGCCCACGCCCGTCACCGGAATCTCCAGCCGGACCAGTTCCACCAGCAGTTCCGGGATGGTCGCGCCGTCGAGCCGGACCAGCAGCCCGGTCTCCGCGCGGACGGCCGACGCCACGCCGGGCAGCGCGCCGACCTTCTCGGCGACGGCCTCGGACACCTCGCCGTCCACCCCGATCAGCAGCGTCTCGCCCGCCCCGGTGATCTCCGCGACCGGTCCCGCCGTCACCAGCCGTCCGCGGTCCATCACCACGAGGTGGGTGCAGCTCTGCTCGACCTCGGCCAGCAGATGACTGGAGACGATCACCGTGCGCCCGGCCGCCGCGTACCGGATCATCACCTCGCGCATCTCACGGATCTGCGGCGGGTCGAGCCCGTTGGTCGGCTCGTCCAGGATCAGCAGGTCCGGCAGGCCCAGCATGGCCTGGGCGATGGCCAGCCGCTGCCGCATGCCCTGCGAGTAGGTGCGGACGGCCCGGTCCAGCGCCGAGCCCAGTCCGGCGATCTCCAGGGCCTCCTCGGCGTGCGCGTCCTCCGCCGGACGGCCGGTGGCCCGCCAGTACAGGTCCAGGTTGGCCCGGCCGGACAGGTGCGGAAGGAAGCCCGCGCCCTCCACGAACGCACCCACCCGCGACAGCACGGGCGCACCGGGCCGGATCGCGTGCCCGAAGACGCGCACTTCGCCGCCGTCCGGCCGGATCAGGCCCATCAGCATCCGGAGCGTCGTCGTCTTGCCCGCGCCGTTCGGCCCGAGCAGCCCGAGCACCTGGCCGCGCTCCACCCGGAACGACAGGTCACGGACGGCGTACCGGTCCGCCGACTTGGCGTACCGCTTGCTCAACCCGTCGATCACCAGCGGGACGTCCGCCAGGGCGGGGTCCGGCGCGGGGACGGAACCCCGCCGCCGGCCGGTGACCAGCAGCACCACCGCGACCGCCGCGCCGGCGGCCGGCAGCCCCCACGTCCACCAGGGCAGCGCCGCCGAACCGGTGCGCACCCCCGGGGCGGTGGGGACGCTCAGCTCCCGCCCGGCGAGCGACACGGTGTACGTGGCCGGGGCGGTCGGCGAGGCGTAGCCGAGGTCGGTGGACGAGAGGACCAGCCGCATCCGGTGCCCGGCCTCGAAGGTGTGGTCGACCGCGGGCAGCCGTACCTCCACCGTCCGGCCGCCCTTGGCGTCCGTCACCCGCAGCGGGGTCACCAACTGGCCGGGCAACTGCTGCCGCCCGTCCGGCCCCACGTCGTAGACCTTCGCGAACAGCACGGCCTCGCCGCTGTCCGAGGCCACCCGTACGCGGGCGACGGGCGTGCCGGTGACACGGATGCCCTCGTCGAGCTTCGGGGAGTCGAAACGGGCGTACTGGCCCGGGAAGTCGAGGGACATCCCCACGCCCAGGCCGGAGAGGCGGGAGAGCCCGCCGAGCCCGGGGACGGCGGACACGGCGGGTGGCGCGCCGCCCGCCGGGTTGCCGAAGCGCTGCTCCCGGCCGGTCAGCGGTACCGGCTCGAGGCCGCCGCGCAGGCCGGGGTAGCGGTCGCCGGTCGCGCCGCGCAGCCGCGCGGTGCCGTCGGTGGTGTCCAGGCCGCCGGTCCGGCTGATCCGGAACGCGGGGCCGGTACCGGCGCCCTCGTCCTCCTTGAGGTAGCGGTCGAACCAGGCCCGGGTACGGCCGGCGACCCGGTCCTCCTCGTCGGAGCCGCCGGTGTCGTGACCGCCCGCGATCCAGTCGACGGCGACGGGTGCGCCGTTGCGGGTCAGGGCCTCGGCGGCCCGGTCCGACTCCGTGAGCGGGAAGAGCGAGTCGCTCTGGCCCTGGACGAGCAGCGTGGGCACCTTGATGGCGCGGGCGACGGCCGCCGGGCTGCGGCGCTCCAGCAGCGCACGGGCGTCCGCGTCGGGCCGCCCGGCGACGGCGACCCGCTCGTACATCGCGCACAGCTCCGGGTCGAACCGGCCGCATCCGCCGCCGGAGCCCTTCGCGCCGGTGGTGGCGGAGGCGGAGGCGGGCGTGGAAGCGGAGCCGGTGGTGAAGAAGATGCCTGCCCAGAGTTTCTTGAAGATGTCGTCCGGGAAGAGCGCGTCGGCCAGGTTCCAGTAGGTGATCTGCGGGGCGATGGCGTCGACGCGCTTGTCGTGTCCGGCCGCCAGCAGGGCGACGGCGCCGCCGTACGAGGCGCCCGCGATGCCGACCCTGGGGTCGCCGTCGCGGTCGAGCCTCACCTCCGGGCGCTTCGCCAGCCAGTCGATCAGGCGGCTGACGTCGGCGACCTCGCGGTCGGGATCGTTGAGGCCGATGCGGCCGGTGGACTCGCCGAAGCCGCGGGCGGACCAGGTGAGGACGGCGTAGCCTCGGCGGGCCAGCTTCTCGGCTTGACCGCGTACGTCGTCCTTGTCGCCGCCGAAGCCGTGGGCCAGGAGGACGGCGGGTTTGCGGCCGGAATCGCCGGCGGTGAAGAACGACGTGTCGATGCGGACCGCCGCCTTGGTGCCGCCGGCCGGTGACTCCGGCATCGTCAGGAAACGGTTCTCGCGATGTACCGGGGGGTCGCCGCCGGTGGCCTCCGCCGCTGTCCAGGTGCCGGCGCCGGCGAGGACGGCCAGTGCGGCCGCGGCGGCGGCGAGCCGGCTGCGCCTTGGGCGCCGGGGGCGGGGCAAACGCAGCTTCATGTCGCGAATGGTATGCGGCGTGCCGCGCGGGCCGTGCGGACGGGGCTCGCCCCTGGCCCTCCCCCCGGAGGGGGCACGCCCGTTCACCGTTTCCCGCAAAGGCTTTGCCCCCGCACCCCCGCACCCCCGCACCCCCGCACTCCCGCACCCCCGCACCGCCGAAACCGCGCTCCGCGCGGTGGTCCTCGAACGCCGGGCGGGCCGGACGGGGCTGGTGACGGGCGCTCGCTGTCTGTTAGCGTGATCGGCATGCAGCGCGCCAGCCAGCACTCCACGACGACGCCGGATCCCGTCCCGGCGCGCTGACTGCTGACTTAGTCCGAAGCCCCGGGGCGAGTGCCCCGGGGCTTCGTTCTGTGGTCACTCGCCTCACCCGACCGCGAGGAGACCGCCATGCACGATCACCGCCGACTCGGCCGTGAGCTCGATCTGTTCGACACCGACCCGCTGATGGGCGCGGGTCTCCCGTACTGGCTGCCGGACGGCGCCGCCGTACGCCACGCGTTGGAGGAGTACGTCCGGGAGGTCGAACGCCGGGCGGGCTACCGGCACGTGTACTCGCCGGTGCTCGGGAAACGGGAGCTCTACGAGATCTCCGGTCACTGGGCGCACTACGACGACGACATGTTCCCGCCGATGGACCTGGGCGGCGAACAGGTCGTCCTGCGGCCCAGCATGTGCCCGCACCACGCGCTCATCTACCGGTCCCGCTCCCACAGTTACCGTGAACTGCCGCTGCGCTTCGCCGAACTGGGCGGCATGTACCGGTCCGAACTCTCGGGCGTACTCGGCGGGCTGACCCGGGTCCGCGCGATCCAGCTCAACGACGGGCACGTCTTCTGCACCCTCGACCAGGTCGCCGACGAGGCCGCCGGCGCCCTGGAGCTGATCCGCCGGGCGTACAAGGCGCTGGGCATCACCCCCGCCCGCCACCGGCTCTCCCTGCCCGGCCCGGGCGGCAAGTACGTGGCCGCGCCCGAACTGTGGGAACGGTCCGTCGCCCTGCTCACCGACGTACTGGACCGGTCGGGGCTGCCGTACGAGGCGGTCGAGGGGGAGGCCGCGTTCTACGGGCCCAAGATCGACGTGCAGATCGCCGACGCGGCGGGGCGCGAGGCGACCCTGTCCACCGTCCAGATCGACTTCCACCAGCCGGAACGCTTCGACCTGCACTACATCGGCGCGGACGGCGCCCGGCACCGGCCGGTCATGGTGCACCGCGCCGTCATCGGCAGCGTCGAACGGGCGGTGGCCCACCTGATCGAGGTGCACGGCGGCGCCTTCCCCGTCTGGCTGGCCCCGGTCCAGGTGGTCCTCCTCCCCGTCTCCGCAGCGGAGGTCCCGGCCGCCGAGGCGCTCGTCCGGCGCTGCCTGGAGCTCGGCCTCCGCGCCGAGGTCGCCGCCCCCGAGCGCGGCACCCTCGGGGCCCGGATCCGGGAGGCCCGGCTCGTCCCGTACCAGGCCGTCCTCGGCCCCCGGGAGGCCGCCGCCGGGCAGCTCGCCGTCCGGCTCCGCGACGGCCGGAAGCTCGCGCCGCTCCCCGCCGACGCGTTCCTGGCCCGCGCCCGGGCCCAGGCCGACGCGCACGGCACCGGCCTGTGGGACGAACCGGCGGACGCCTGACGGCCGGCGCGCGAACGGTGACGACGGACGGAGCCGGTGCGCTGACGGGGGGCGACGGACGGCGGCGCGCATGCCCCGATCATGCCGGAGGCCGGGGTGCCGGCGCCCGCCGCGCGGGGGAGCGGCGTTCCGCCGCGCGGCGGAGGCGCGTCGGCCCCGGGGACGAGGTGCGGCCGGCGGGGGCGGCGGCAGAGTGGTGTCCGGCCGGGGGAGACCTCGGCGGATCACCCCGACCGTCCGTCAGGAGAACCGCATGTCCCGCGCCCGTCGCCCCCTCACCGCCGTCGCCGCCGCCCTCGCCGGCTGCACGGTGATCACACTGACCACGGGCGTCGCGACCCCGGCCGTGGCGGACGGCTCCGGGAGACCCGCCGTCGCACGGTCCGCCGACGAACCGTCGCTCACCGGCACCGGCAAGCTCGCCCGGAAGCCCGGCGACGACGTCCGCTTCACCTTCGACGCCCACGGCTTCCTCGACAAGGCGCACGGCACCTTCCGGGTCAGCCACCGCTACGGCCCGAAGTGGAGCGTCTCCTTCGAGGGGCGTGTCGACTGCCTCGTCACCGGCGGGCCGGCCGCCGTCGCCACCGGTGTCGTCACCTCGTCGCACGTGGTCGACGCGCCCGGGCTGCCGAAGGTCCGCGACCTCAAGGGCAAGCGGTTCGGCTTCACCGTCCTCGACCAGGGCCGCGAGGACCGGCTCGGCTATAGCTGGGCCCTGGACGGCCTGCCCACCAAGAGCGTGCCCAAGTGCCTGGGCAGCGCGCCCTTCGAGACGGTGGAGAAGGGCGACTACAAGGTCCACCACTGGATGCCCCGGCGGTGACCCGGCGCTGACCCGGCCGGGCCACGGCGTGCGGTTCCCACCACGGGGGAGCGGGAACCGCACGGCCGGGGGCGTCGTGCCGGCGACCCTGGGGGGCGAGGGCTTTGCCCCCGCACCCCTTGGACCGCGCTCCCCTTTGGGTCGCGCACCCCTCGGCCCGGCCACCGCGCGGTCGTCCTCACGCGCCGGACGGGCCGCGTCGCGCCCTCAGCGTCAGGATCTCGAACGGCCGTAGCGTCAGCTTGACCGCGCCCTCCGCCGACTCCACCTCCTCCAGCGGCCGTTCCAGCAGGTCGCACCGGTGGACGGACTCGACCGGGAAGTGAAGCGTCAGCTCCGTCCCGGCCCGGCCGCCCAGTGATTCGTACATGCGGACGATGACGTCCCCGCTCTCGTCATCCGCGAGCTTCACCGCCGACACCACGACCGCCTCGTTGTGCGAGTGCACCAGGCTGTTCGTCCCCCGGTCGCCCGGGACCCGGCGCTCCGGCAGGTTGACGCGGTAGCCCTCGCACACGGCGTCCCCGATCCGGGCGCCCGGGACCAGGGCGTAGCCGAAGCGGTGGACGCCCTGGTCGGTCCGGGGGTCGGGGAAGCGCGGGGCGCGCAGCAGGGAGAGGCGGACCGTGGTGGCGGTGCCGGGGGCGGACGCATCCGGGTCGCGGACGCCGCGCGTCACGTCGTAGCCGTACGTCGAGTCGTTCACCAGCGCGACGCCCCAGCCCTGCTCCGTCACGTGGACGAACCGGTGGGCGCACGCCTCGAACTTCTCCGCGTCCCAGCTCGTGTTGGTGTGCGCGGGGCGGTACAGGTGCCCGAACTGGGTCTCGGCGGCGACCCGGTCGGTGTGCACGTCCAGCGGGAAGGCGGCCTTGAGGAACTTCTCCGTCTCGTGCCAGTCGACCTCCGTCGTGAAGTCGACCCGCCGCACGCCGGCCGGCAGGGTGATCCGCTGTTCGGCCCGGGACGCGCCGAACGCGCGGACCACCCGGACCGCGCCGTCGTCCGTGAGCTCCACCGACTCCACGTCCGTGAGGTCGGTGACGGTGTTCCGGTAGAACCGGTCGACGTCCCAGGCGTCCCACATGGTGGGGAAGTCCTGGTGGAGCTGGAGCAGGTTGGCCGCCGCGCCGGGCGGGACCGTGTCACGGCCGGTCTCCCGGTCGACCACCGAGACGACGAGGCCGCGGCCGTCGACCTCCACCCGCAGCAGCCCGTTGTCGAGGACGTACCCACCGCCCCGGCGCCCCGCGGCCGTCGTGGGCTCCGGGACCAGGCACTTGTCCGCCGGCCGGGCGCACCGGGCCGCGACGCCGCCGCGCCCGTGTGGCGCCGAGTTGAAGACGACTGTGCCGCCGGACGAGGCGTCCCCGGCGAGTGCCGCCAGCGCGTCGCCGATCAGCGACTCCAGCTCGGCGGCGACCGCCGCGTAGGTGGCCGCGGCCTCGCGGTGGACCCAGGCGATCGACGTGCCCGGCAGGATGTCGTGGAACTGGTGCAGCAGCACGGTCTTCCACAGCCGGTCCAGTCGCTCGTACGGGTACGGGAAGCCGGTGCGCACCGCCGCCGTCGCCGACCACAGCTCCGCCTCGTACAGCAGGTGCTCGGCCCGCCGGTTGCCCTGCTTGGTGCGGGCCTGGCTGGTGAGCGTCGCCCGGTGCAGCTCCAGGTAGAGCTCGCCCGCCCAGACCGGCGCGTCCGCCGCGTACTCGGCGTGCGCCTTCTCGAAGAACGCCGACGGCCGCTCGAACACCACCCGCGCCGACCCCTCCAGATCGGCGAGCCGCCGGGCCCGGGCCAGCATCTCGCGCGTCGTGCCGCCGCCCCCGTCGCCGTAGCCGGTGGGGGCGAGGGAGCGGGTGGCGCCGCCCTTCTCCCGGAAGTTGCGGACGGCATGGGCGAGTTCCGTGCCGGAGAGCTGGGCGTTGTAGGTGTCGATGGGCGGGAAGTGGGTGAAGACGCGGCTGCCGTCCAGTCCCTCCCACCAGAACGTGTGGTGGGGGAACGTGTTGGTCCTGCTCCAGGAGATCTTCTGGGTCAGGAACCACTTCGACCCCGAAAGCCGCACCAGTTGCGGGAGTGCGGCCGAGTAGCCGAACGAGTCCGGCAGCCACACCTCCTCCGTCTCGATCCCGAACTCCTCCAGGAAGAACCGCTTCCCGTGCACGAACTGCCGGGCCAGCGCCTCCGAGCCGGGCATATTGGTGTCCGACTCCACCCACATCCCGCCGACGGGCACGAACCGGCCGTCCGCCACCGCCTTCTTCACCCGCGCCCAGACCTCCGGCCGGTGCTCCTTCACCCACGCGAACTGCTGCGCCTGCGACATCGCGTAGACGAAGTCCGGCTCCTCCTCCAGCAGCGCCGTCATGTTGGACGTGGTCCTGGCCACCTTGCGGACCGTCTCGCGCAGCGGCCACAGCCACGCCGAGTCGATGTGGGCGTGGCCGACCGCGCTGATCCGGTGCGCCGACGCCGGTGCGGGCGCCGACAGGACGCCGGCCAGCAGCTCGCGGGCGCGGCCGGCCGTCGCGCCGACGTCCTGGAGGTCCACGGCGTCCAGCGCCCGCTCCACCGCCCGCAGTACCTCCCAGCGGCGCGGTGACTCCTCGGGCAGGCCGGTCATCAGCCCGTCCAGCACCTCCAGGTCGTGCACCAGCTCCCAGACGGCGGGGTCGAACACGGCGAGGTCCATCCGGCCGAGCCGGTAGCGCGGTCGGCGGTCGGCCGTGGCGAGATCGCCGAGCTCGGTCGGGCGGAACGGTTCGTAGTCCAGGATGACGGGGTTGGCGGCGGCCTCGACGTGCAGTCGCACCTCCTCGCCACCGGCGACGGGAGCGCCGATCCGCACCCAGTGGTTGCGCGGGTTGAGGCCCTTCACCGGCGAGCCGTCCGGCCGGTAGACCAGCCCCTCGCACTGGAACCCGGTCATGTTCGGGTCGAACCCCAGGTCCAGCAGGGCCTCGACGGTCCGTCCGGCCCACCCGGCGGGCACCGTCCCGGTCACCGTGAACCAGCTCGTCCCCCAGGCCGGGCCCCAGGCATCCCCGGGGCCGATGGCCTCGCGCGGCGCCGCCAGGCCCTCGGCGACGGGCACGGGCTCGCCGGGGGCGTGCCACACGCCGACGGCCAGCGGTACCGACTCGGGGTACACGGCCGGGCGGATGCGTTCCTCCAGCACCCGCCGCAGACGGGCTTCGGTGGTCGTGCGGTCGTTGTGCATCGAGTGTCCTTACCGATCGGCTCGTCGGGATTCGGGTCGTCGGGACTCGGCTCGTCGGGATTCGGGTCGTCGGTCGGCGGGGTCCGGCCAGCGGAACCCGACGACAGCGGGGGCCGAGGAGGCGTACGTCTCGTCCACCGCGCACACCTCGACGCGGGTGACCGCCTCGCCGGCCGTACGGCGGAGCTCCGGAACGTAGTAGGCATGCCCGGCGGTGCCGCCGAGGAAGCGGACGCCCCCGCCGGGCAGGCACTGGCGCAGCACATAGTGGCGTACCCCGGCGGCACCGCCGGGGGCCGGGCGCCAGACCAGGCGGAGGCCGGCCGTACCGTCCGGGCGGACCGCCGCCGCCGTGACCGTCGGCCGGACCGGCCGGCCGGGCGGCGCGGGGACGCCGTTCCGCACGGCCAGCCGGCCCAGCCGCCAGCGCACGGGCCCGTCGCCCGCGGCGGTGAGGCGCACGCCCAGGGTGCGGAGCGTGCCCCGGGCGCGGCCCCGCAGCAGCGCGCCCGCCCGGACGGTCACCGTGGTCCACGCCGGCCCGGCCCGCCCGGCGGCCAGGACGCCGGTGCGCCCGTCCACGTCGGCGGCGAACTCCACCCGCGTGGGCGCGCTCCCGGCGTCCGCGCGGTACGTCAGCTCGACGACCGTGGACGGCGACAGCGGCAGACGGGCCGCGTACAGCTCCACCGTCGCCGGTTCCGGGAGCGGGCCGGCGACCAGCAGGCTGCCGCCTCCGTGCCAGGCGTCGTCGAAGTCGTAGCCGACGGAGGGGGCGGGGGCCGGGCCGGCGGTCACCCGGCGGCGGCCGGGGAGCCGGTCCTGGAGCCCCAGGTGGTGCCAGGGGCCGGACGGCACGCGCCGCCCGCGCTCGTACCAGGCGAGCCCGTGGCCGGTGTTGAAGACGGTCGCGAAAGGGAGGGAGACGAGCGTCGAACGGTCGGCGACCGCCGCGGCGGGGGCACGCCAGGTGCCGGTGGAGCGGGACCAGAAACGGTCGTCGCGGGCGTGGAAGGCGGCGGGGGAGCGGTCGGGCGCCCGCTTCCAGGTCCACTCCGGGCGGTACAGGCCCAAGGACGCGGTGTGCGGGCGGTCGGGCGGGAAGAGGGCGTCCCAGTCGACGGCCGTGTCCCAGCCGCGTGCCTCCACGTCGACCCCGGCCCACAGCTCGTAGCGGTCCCGGCCCATGGCCTCCGCCCGCTCCCCGGAGGAGCGCAGACCCGCGCGGGACCAGGCGAAGTTGAGGAACATCGTGCCGGCGGCGCGGAAGAAGGCGTCGTTGCGGTCGTTCAGCTCGTTCTGCCAGGCGATCTCCCCGGAGACCGCCATCGCGTCGTACCAGGTGACGCGCAGGCCGGCGGAGCGGAGACGGGCCACGAAGGCGCGCATGTCCGCGGCCAGTCGCGCGTCGCCGCCCTCCGTCTCGGCGTTGAGGAACCAGCCGTCGAAGCCGTACGCGCGGGCCACCGCGGCCAGCCGGCCGGCCAGCGGGAAGCGGCCGTCCGGTGTGCGGCGCAGCAGGTCCCGCGTCCACTCCGGCCGTCCGCCGAAGGCCGCCGGGGGCAGGAACACCGTGCCCAGGACCGGCACGCCGTGGCGGTGGGCGGCGTCGACGACGGGCGCGGTGGGCGCGAGGATCAGACCCTCGCCGGAGGACCCGCCCCAGAAGACCAGCTCGTCGAGATGGGCCCAGTGGGTGAACGCGTAGTGGTCGGCGGTCGGCCCGCCCTGGGAGGGGTGCCCGGAGGTGGGGGCGAAGGAGACCAGGGCACTGATCCGGGCCTGCCCGGCCCGGGCGCCGTCGCGTGGTGGGGGAGTGAAGCGGGGGGCGAGCGGGACGGACGCGCGGTTGAACGGGAGGTCGGGGTCCTCCTCGGCTCTCCACCGGGCGAGGCTCCGCCAGACGACGCCGGGCGGGGGCGTGCCCGGGGGCGGGGAGCCGGGGAACCAGTAGGCGGCGTACGGCTGGAGGTCCGGTGGCGCGCCGGGGGTGGGGAGGGGGACGGGCGTCCCGTCCGGGGACACGCCGGAGGACGGGCCGGCGCCGGCCACCGCCGGCGACGGGAACGCGGCCGGTACGGCGACGCCGGCCGCGAGCCCGGCGGCGACGACCGCGCGGCGGGTGGGTCCGGCCGGGACGGACCGGTGAGCGGATCCGTCGGGCACGGTCCGGCGGCCGAGGCCGTCGGGGCCCGGGCGAGGTGTGGGGTTGTCGGGGCGTGCTTGGTCCGTGGGGCCCTCGGGCAGGGTCCGGCGGCCGGGCCGGTCGGGGCGTGGCCGGCCTGCGGGTCCTTCGGGACCCGGGCGAGGGGTGGGGCCGTCGGGACGTCCGTGGTCCGCGGGGCTTTCGGGTACGGTCCGGCGGCCGGGCCGGTCGGTGCGCGGCCGACCTGCGGGCCCCTCGGCACCCGCCCGAGAAGCGGGTCCGCCGGTGTCCGGCGGGTGGGCGGGCCCGTCCGGATCCGGCCGGTGGGCAGTGCCCTCCGGGCCCGCTCGGCGGGCGGTTCCGTCGGGACCCGCTCGTCGGGGTGACGCGGCGGGAACGGATCGGTGCGTGGGTCCGTGCATGACGCTCCTCCGAGTGGATATGCGGAAGGACAGCCCCGGCCCCGGGGATCGCGCCCTCCTCGTTCGGCCCCGGGGTCCGCGGGCGGACCGGGCCGATGGCGGGCCCGGCGGTCAGGGGAGCCGGTCGACGGCGATCGTCTCCCCGATGCCGCGGCCCGCCAGATGGCCCGGTTCTCCCACGCGCTGGGTGAGCACCACGGCCGGCCTGACCCCTGCCGCGGCGTTCCGCATCCACGCCTCGAAGTAGGCGCCGCCCGGCGCGCACAGCGGCCGCAGCGGCGCGCTCTCCACGTCGCCCGCGTCCAGGATGAGCGCCGTGTGCCGGGGCGCGGGTTCGTCGTACGCGCCCTCCCGGTACTCCCGTACGACCCGGGCCAGAGCCTCGCCCGCCGGTTTGAGCCGGCGGTCGTTGGTGAACAGCCCGAGGTCGTACTCCAGCGCCGGGAAGTCGGCCAGGGCCCGGTCGACGTCGTGCGAGCACCACCAGGTGACGCCCCACAGCCCGGGGCAGTCCAGCGCGTTGCGGACCGTCGTGCGTGTGAACTCCGCCGCGCGCCCGGGCGGCACGTGCGGTGCGGGCGCGCCGACCTCCTGCAGCCAGACCGGGCGGTCCGGGTCGTCGGCCCAGGCCTTGGACAGCTCGATCAGGTACGCGGCGTGCAGCCCGGTCGCGGCGCCGTCCGGGCCGTGCCGCTGGGCGGTGCCGTTGAACACCCAGGAGTGCACGGCGGTCATCGCGCCGATCCGGGCCGCGTGCGCGGGCGTGAAGGGGTGGGTGCCGTCGTACCAGGCCGCGTCGTACGCGGCGTGCAGATGTGTACGGCCGGGCGCGGCCCGTTCGCACGCCTCCGTCATCCGGCGCAGCCAGTGGCCCGCCTCGGCGGACGTGATCCGGTCCGGGTCGGGGTGCGGGTCTCCGGCGAACTGGTTGGTCTCGTTGCCGACCGTCATCCCGAGGAAGTTGTCCCGCCCGGCCAGCGCCCCCGCCAGTTCGGCGAGGTAGCGGGCCTGCGCGTCGACGACGTCGGGGTCCGTGAACAGGTTGCGGCGGTGCCAGGTGGTCACCCACGACGGCAGGAAGTCGAAGCTCGACAGATGTCCCTGGAGCCCGTCCACGGCGACATCGAGGCCGCGCTCCCCGGCCTCGTCCACCAGCCGTGCCAACTGGTCGACGGCGCGCGGCCGGATCAGCGTCCGGTTGGGCTGGAACAGCGGCCAGAGCGGGAAGACCCGAATGTGGTCCAGGCCGAGGGACGCGACGCCGTCCAGGTCGGCGCGGACGTCGTCGGGGTCGAAGTCGAGCCAGTGGTGGAACCAACCCCGGCTCGGGGTGTAGTTGACGCCGAAACGCACGCTCATGGAGTTCCTCTCCAGGGCGGGGTACAGCCCTTCCGGGACGGTTCAGCCCTTGACGGCGCCCTCGCCCGTCCCGCGGAAGAAGTACCGCTGGAGGCAGGCGAACAGCACCACGAGCGGGGCCACCGCGATGACGGTCCCGGCGGCGACGAGCCGCGGGTTCTGCTGGAACGTGCCGTGCAGGAAGTTCAGGCCGACGGTCAGGGTGTAGCGCTCGGAGTCCGAGAGGACGATCAGCGGCCAGAGGAAGTCGTCCCAGGCGCCCATGAACGCGAAGATCGCGACGACGGCCAGGGTGCCGCGCACCGACGGCAGCCCGATCCGGGTGAACCGCTGCCAGGTGTTCGCCCCGTCGACGACCGCCGCCTCCTCGATCTCGCGCGGGACGCCGGCGAACGCGTTCCGCATCAGCAGCACGTTCAGCGCCCCGACGGCCCCGGGCAGCACCACGGCGGTGAGCGTGTTGTTGAGGTGGAGGTCGCGCATCATGGTGAACTGCGCGATGACCAGGGACTCCGCCGGCACCAGCAGGGCCGCCACGAAGGCGAGACCGGCGGCCCCGCGGCCCTGGAAGCGCAGTCGGGCCAGCGCGTAGCCCGCCGTCGACGCCCCGACCAGGTTGGTGAGCACACTGGCCACCGCCACCGTCAGCGAGTTGAGGGCGTAGTCCCAGACCGGGATGATGTCGGCCACCTCGGCGTAGTTGTGCGTGGTCGGGTGCTCGGGCAGGAAACGCGGCGGGGAGGTGTACACGTCCTCGGTCGTGCTCTTGAAGGAGGTGGAGAGCTGCCAGAGGAACGGGCCGGCGGTCAGGGCCAGGACCATGAGCAGCAGCAGGTAGCGCAGTGCCTTCTCCGTGAACGACGTCCTGGTCATCGGCGCCCCTCCGGTTCCGCCGCGTCCCCGCCCCGGCCGGCGCGCAGTACCAGCAGCATCAGCAGCAGCGCGATCACGAAGATCACCAACGAGAGGGCGGACGCGTAGCCGACGCGCCCGTCGAGCCCGGTGCCCGTGCGCTGCACCAGCATCACGAGCGTGGTGTCGTCCCCGGCCGGCCCGCCGGTGGGGCCCGCCAGCAGGTACACCTCGGAGAAGACCTTGAACGCGGAGACCGAGGACAGGGCGCCGACCAGCACCATCGTGGAGCGGACGGCCGGCACGGTGACGCTGGCGAAGCGGCGCAGCGGGCCGGCACCGTCGACCGCCGCGGCCTCGTGCAGCTCGCGGGGGACGCCGGCCAGCGCGGCGAGGTAGATCACCATGTAGTAGCCGAGGCCCTTCCACACCGTCAGCGCCATCGCGCTGAACAGCAGCAGCCAGGAGTCGCCGAGGAACGACACCGGCCCGGCGCCCAGGGCCTTGAGGATGCCGTTGACCAGCCCCCGGTCGTCCAGCATCCAGGACCAGATCAGCGCCACCGCCACCACCGACGCCACGACCGGGGTGTAGAACGCGGCACGGAAGAACCCCGTCCCCGGCAGCCGCTTGTGCACCAGCAGCGCCAGCAGCAGCGGCAGCAGCACGGTGAACGGGACGACGAGGACCACGTACAGCGCGCTGTTCCGCAGGGCCACCCAGAACTGCTCGTCGTGCAGCATGTCCCGGAAGTTCCGCAGCCCGACCCACTGTCCGGGGACGAGCGTCCGGGCGTCGGTGAACGCGTCGTGGACGGTGGTCAGGAAGGGGAAGAGGCTGAACGCGGCGAGGACGCCGAGCCCGGGCAGCAGGAGCAGCCAGGGGGTCGCGGGGTGGTGGAGGCGGACGCGCCGGCGGGTCACCGTCCGGTCACTTCCGCCGCAGCAGTCGATCGCTCTGCTCCACCGCGTCGTCGAGCGCTTCCCTGGGGGACTTCTTCCCTTGGAGAGCCTTGGCGACCTCGTTGCGCAGAGTCGTCTTCATCTCGTCGCTCATCACCACGGGCGTGTAATTCACGGCGCCTTTGAGCGCTTTCGCCGAGGCGACCCGGACCCGCCCCTCGTCCGTTCCGTCGTCCTTCGTCCAGTACGGGTCGTCGAGCGACCCTTTCGTGCTGGGGAAGACGGCCACGCGGTGCGCGAACGCCTCCTGGTTCTTCCGGTCGGTCACGAAATGGGCGAAGGCGATGGCCGCGGCCTTGTGCTTGCTGTTCCGGCCGACCGCGAGCCCCATGACGTACATGTTCGGCTTACCGGTGTTGTTCGGGGCATCGGTGATGCCGAGGTTCCGGTACAGGCTCGGCGCGTTCTTCCGGAAGTTCGCCAGGTCGTTGGCACCGCCCGGATTCATGGCGACCTTCTGTTCCAGGAATTTCCGGCCCGCCTGTTCCGGGGTGCTCGTCAACGCCTGCGGATCGAGCCCGCCTTCGTCGTGGAGCCGCTTGTACCGGGTCAGCAGCTCGACGCCCCGGGGCTCGTTGTACGTGAACCGGGTGGCGTCCTCGTTCATCAGCCGCACGCCGTACCGGCCGAAGTCCTCGATCGCCGGGGTGCCCGCCAGGGTGGCCGTCCGGCCGCCCGACCGGCGGGACATCTCCGTGGCCGCGGCGAACAGCTCGTCGTAGGTGCGCGGCGGCTTCTCCGGGTCCAGGCCGGACTCCCGGAACAGGGCCTTGTTGTAGAACAGCGGGCCGGTGGTGAGGTACCAGGGGAACGCGTAGGCGCCGTCCAGCCCGGGCAGGGTGTTCCCCCGCCAGGATTCCGCGGTGTACTCGTCCCGGAACTTCGCGGCCACCGGTTCCCTGTCGAGATTCAGCAGTACGCCCGCCTTCGCCAGCGGATAGGAAAGGTCCGGGGAGACGTTCACGACGTCGGGCAGGGTGCCGGCCGCCGCGTCCGCCCCGAGTTTGTCCGCGTAGTGCTCGGCGGGCTGGTCCAGCCATTTCACCGTCACACCGGGGTTCTTCGACTCGAATTCCTTCACCAGCGACTCGAAGTAATCCTTGTAACCGGCCCTGAGGTTCCAGGTCTGGAACGAGATCCGGCCCTCGATCCGGCCGTCCGCCGCCGAACCGCCGCCCCCTCCGCCGTCCGATCCGCAGGCGCTCAGCGCCAGTGCCAGGGCGAGCAGCGGAACGGCCGGCCGGACGGTTCTCCGGACGACTCGACGGGATCGGTGCATGGCCGGGCTCCTTCGGTCGGGCCGGAAGGTGGCGGTCCAAAAGGTGCACCCGGCAAGGGAGTCCCGTCAATACTTCCGTCAACGACTAATGCGCTTTAGTGTGTTGGAGCCCGGGCCGGTGCCGGGCCCGCTCCGGACGCCCGAGGAGACCCCCATGCGCCGCCTGCCGGCCCGCCGCCCCACCATCCGCGACATCGCCCGCCGCGCCGGGGTGTCCGAGAGCGCGGTGTCCTTCGCGCTCAACGGCCGCCCGGGCGTCTCGGAGGACACCCGCGAGCGCGTCCGGCGCGTCGCCGAACACCTGGGCTGGCAGCCCAGCACGGCGGCCCGCGCGCTGTCCGGCGAGGGCTCCGCCACCGTCGGCCTCGTCCTCGCCCGGCCCGCCCGGACCCTCGGCGTCGAGTCGTTCTTCCTCCAACTGGTCTCCGGCGTCCAGGAGGCCCTCGCCGTGCGCGGCCTCGGCCTGCTCTTCCAGGTCGTCGAGGACGTGGCCGCCGAGTGCGCCGTCCACCGCCGCTGGTGGGCCGAGCACCGCGTCGACGGCCTCCTCGTCGTCGACCCGCGCGCCGACGACCCCCGGCCCGCCCTGCTCGCCCGGCTCGGGCTGCCCACCGTGGTCATCGGCGCGATGGACGACCCGGACCGGCGGGCGGAACCGGACGGCGCGCTCTCCAACCTCTGGGCCGACGACGCCGCGGCCATGGACTCCGTCGTCGCGCACCTGGACGCCCTCGGCCACCGCCGCCTCGCCCACGTCGCCGGCCTCGGGGAACTGGCCCACACCCGCCGCCGCGCCGCCGCCCTGCGCCGGGCCGCGGACCGCCGCGGCCTCCACGTCACCTCCGTGACCACGGACTACTCCGACGCCCAGGGCGCCGAGGCCACCCACCGACTGCTCGGCGCGCCGCACCCGCCCACCGCCGTCGTCTACGACAACGACGTGATGGCCGTCGCGGGCCTGGCCGCGGCCGCCCGCCGGGGCCTGGCCGTCCCGTCCGGCCTCTCCATCGTCGCCTGGGACGACTCCGTCCTCTGCCGCAGCACCCACCCGCCCCTCACCGCCCTCGCCCGGGATACCGCGACCTTCGGCCGGCGGGCCGCCGAGGAGCTCATCGCCCTGCTCGACGGCGGCCCGCCCCGCCGCACCCGGGACGCGACGCCGCGACTGGTGGCGCGGGGATCGACGGGACGAGCCGGGGGGTGAGGGGACAGGCCGGGGGTGACGGGAGCGGGCTCGGGTGACGGGACCGCCGGGGCGTGACGGTCCGCGTCGCGTCGCACACGCTCCGTCCGCCCCTCCCGTCCGAACCGGAACCCTTGCCCCCACCTCGATCACGACCACTCCACGCCGTGCGATTTAATTGCGAGGTATTCGCAACAGCAACCGAGAAGTGAACTGGGGTGGAGGGCATGACGGCCCGGTCCATACGGGTGACGGCCGCCATGGTCGCGGCGGGCGTGCTGGCCACAGGAGCGGCCGGCTGCGGCAAGCCCGGCGGCGGCAACGGCGGGAAGGGCTCCGGCGGGGCCGGGGACGCCCTCGTCGTCGGCCTCGCGAACGAGCCGGAGACCCTCAGCCCCCTGCTCGGCTACGGCAAGGACGGCAACTCCAAGATCTTCGACGGCCTGCTGAGCCGCGACGCGGACATGCAGCTTCGTCCCGCCCTCGCCGCGTCCCTGCCGAAGGTCACCGACGGCGGACGCACCTACACCTTCCCGCTCCGGCACGGCGTGAAGTTCAGCGACGGCAAGCCCTTCACCGCCGAGGACGTGGTCTTCACCTACCGGACCATCCTCGACGAGAAGACCAACAACGCGAACAAGGGCGAGCTCGACGCCGTCGACAAGGTCACCGCCCGCGGCGACGACACCGTCGTCTTCTCCCTGAAGTACCCCTACGCGCCCTTCGCCGAGCGCACGGTCCTGCCGATCGTCCCCGAGCACGCCGCCAAGGGACAGGACGTCAACACCGGCCCGTTCAACACCAAGCCGATCGGCACCGGCCCCTACGTCCTCACCAACTGGAGCAAGGGCGAGAAGCTCACCTTCAAGGCCAACCCCGGCTACTGGGGCGGCGAGCCGAAGGTCAAGAAGCTCACCATGGCCATCATCAAGGACGACGACGTCCGGGCCACCCGGCTGCGCAGCGGCGACCTCGACGGCGCCATCCTGCCGCCCAACCTCGCCAAGGGCTTCAAGGGCGACGACTCCAAGACCACGCTCACGGCGAAGACCACCGACTTCCGCGGCGTGACCCTGCCCAGCGCCGGCAAGGTCACCGGCGACCCCGCCGTCCGCCGCGCCCTCGACCTCGCCGTCGACCGCGACGCCATGGTCAAGAGCCTGCTGGAGGGCGCGGGCCGGGCCGGCTACGGGCCCGTCCCCACCGACAGCGAGTGGTTCGCCAAGGGCACCGAGCGCCCGTACGACCCGGAGAAGGCGAAGAAGCTCCTGGACGACGCCGGCTGGAAGCCCGGCGGCGACGGCATCCGCGAGAAGGACGGGAAGCGCGCCGAGTTCACCCTCTGGTTCCCCGCCGGCGACAAGCTCCGCCAGGAGCACGCCCTCGCCTTCGCCTCCGACGCCAAGAAGATCGGCATCCGGGCCACGGTGCAGAGCGGCACCTGGGAGGTCATCGAGCCGCGCATGAAGGACGACGCGGTCCTCGCCGGCGGCGGCAACCCGGCCGACCCCGACTTCGACCTGTACAACCTGCTGCACTCCTCCCTCGCCCTCGACGGCTTCAACAACATGGCCGCCTACAAGAACCCCGAGGTCGACAAGGCCCTGGAGGAGGGCCGCCGCAGCGGCGACAAGGCCGCCCGCAAGGCCGCGTACGACAAGATCCAGCACGCCCTCGCCGACGACCCCGGCTACGTCTTCCTCACCCACGTCGACCACCTCTACGTGATGAAGAACCGCTGGAAGGACCTCACCACCCAGGTCGAGCCGCACGACCACGGCCTCGGCGCCGGCCCCTGGTGGAACGTCGAGGACTGGCAGCCCAAGCAGTGAGAACCCGCAGGACGGCCCTCCCCTGGGGGCCGATGGCCCGCATGGCGGGGCGGCGGCTGCTCGCCGCCGTCCCCGTCCTGCTCGTCGTGACCTTCGCCGTCTTCGCCGTGGCCGCCGCCTCGCCGTTCGACCCCGCCCGGGTCTACGCGGGCGGCGGCGGCCCCGGCACCGGCCAGGACGTGCTCGACCAGCTCCGCCACAACCTGGGCGCCGACCGGCCGTTCGCCGTCCGCTGGTGGGACTGGCTGACCGCCGCCCTCGGCGGCGACCTCGGCGTCTCCACCACCCTGCGGCAGCCCGTCGCCCAGGCCATCGGCGAACGCATCGGCTGGACCGTACTGCTCTGCGGCACCGCCTTCGCCGTCGCCGTCCTCGTGGGCACGGCGCTCGGCGTGCTCGCCGCCCGGCGCCGCGGTGGGCTCCTCGACCGGGCCGTCACCTCGCTGGCGTACGTCCTGGAGGCGGCCCCGCCGTTCTGGCTCGGCCTGCTGGCCGTCTGGTTCTTCGCGCTGAAGACCGGCGCGCTGCCCGCCGGCGGCCTCACCGACACCGGCAGCGACACCGTCACCACCGGACAGGTCGCCTCCCACCTGGTGCTGCCCGCGGCCGTCCTGGCCGTCACCCAGCTCCCGTGGTTCGTGCTCTACGTCCGCCAGGGCGTCGGCGACGCGCTCGACGAGGACCCCGTACGCGGCGCCCGCGCCCGCGGCCTCCCCGAACGCACCGTCCTGCTAGGCCACGCCCTCCGCTCCGGACTGCTGCCGGTCCTCACCCTGATCGGCTCCCGCGTCCCCGAACTGATCACCGGAGCCCTGCTCGTGGAGACCGTCTTCAGTTGGCCGGGCATCGCCTCCGCCACCGTCGACGCCGCCACCGGCGTCGACTTCCCGCTGCTCGCCGCGCTCACCGTGCTCGCCACGGCCGCCGTGCTGCTCGGCAACCTGCTGTCCGACCTGCTGTACGGGCTGGCCGACCCGAGGGTGGGCTTCGATGGCTGACACCGCCATGGCCGCTGCCGCACGGCCCGCCCGGCGCCTCCCCAGGGGCGCGGTCAGCGCCGCGATCCTGGCCGTCACCGTGCTGGCCGTCATCCTCGTCCCGCTTTTCGTCCCCCTGGACGAACAGGCCGTCGACCTCGGCTCCAAGCTCCGGGCCCCGAGCGCGGACCACCCCTTCGGCACCGACGAGGTCGGCCGCGACCTGCTGCTGCGCTCCGTCTACGGGCTGCGGGTCTCACTCCTCGTCGGCGCGGTCGCCGCCCTCGTCGCCACCGTCGTCGGCACGGCGGTGGGCGCCCTGGCCGGGGCACTCGGCGGCTGGGCCGACCGCGTCGTCATGCGCGTCGTCGACCTGTTCTCCTCCGTGCCGCACCTGCTGCTCGGCATCTTCGTCGTCGCGATGTTCCGTCCCGGCGTCGGCCCCGTCATCGCCTCGATCGCCGTCACCCACTGGCTGTCCACCGCCCGCATCGTCCGCGCCGAGGTGCTGTCGCTGCGCTCCCGCCCATTCGTGGACGCGGCCGTCTCCGGCGGCTCGTCACGGCTGCGGATCGCCGTCCGGCACCTGCTGCCGGGCGTCCTGCCGCAGGCCGGGCTGGCCGCCGTGCTGATGATCCCGCACGCGATCTGGCACGAGTCGGCCCTGTCGTTCCTGGGCCTGGGCCTGCCCACCCACCAGGCCAGCCTGGGCAACATGGTGCAGGCCGCGCGGGGCTCGCTGCTCGCCGGCGACTGGTGGCCCACCCTCTTCCCCGGCCTGTTCATCATCGTCCCCACCCTGGCCGTCGCGGGCCTGGCGGGCGCCTGGCGCGACCGCCTCTCGCCGCGCCGGCGATCGGAGCTGACGCTGTGATGTCCCCCACCCCGCCCCGGCCCGATTCCCGCGGGGCAGAGCCCCGCGCGCCCCGGACGACAGGGGGCTCCGCCCTCCGCCCCCCGCGACCGCGCTCCGCGCGGCTGCCCTCTGACGCCGGACGGGCCGCATCGCCTGACCCGGCGCCCGGGGCCGAGCCGACTGATCGGCGTGGGCGGGACACATCAGCCCGGCCGGCGTCCGAGGCCGAGCGGCGCAGCCGCGACGAAGCGGGGGCGCGCGGGGCCGCGGCCCCTGCGGAAAACGGGAAGGGGAGGGACAGGGGCACGGCTCCGCAGGACACCACCCCCCTCCTGGACGTCCAGAACCTTTCCGTCCGCTTCCGCATGCGCGGCGCCCGCGAAATCGCCGCCGTCACCGACGTCACCTTCCGTCTCCACCCCGGCGAATGCCTGGCCCTCATCGGCGAGAGCGGCTGCGGGAAGTCCGTCCTCGCCTCCGCCCTCCTCGGCCTGCTGCCGGGCAACGCCCGCACGGAAGGCCACGCCTGGCTCGGCGCCGGCGGAGGCAGAGGCAGCGGCAGCGGCGACGACGCAGAGCGGCTGGACCTCCTCGCCGCCGACGAGCGCACACTCACCCGCACCGTACGAGGCCGCCGCGTCGGCCTGATCCCCCAGAGCCCCGCCGCCCACCTCACCCCCGTCCGTACCGTCCGCTCCCAGCTACGGGAGACTCTCCGCGAGCTGACGGGCCGGCGCGACGGCGAGGAAGCCGCCGCCGCGCGCGCCGCGTTCCCCACCGACCACCTCGACCGCCACCCGCACCAGCTCTCCGGCGGCCTCGCCCAGCGCGCCGCCACCGCCCTGGCCCTCGTCGGCGACGCCCCGCTGCTGCTCGCCGACGAGCCGACGACCGGACTCGACCGCGAGCTCGTGGACCGCACGGTCGACGAACTCCGCCGCCAGGTCGACCGGGGCCACACCCTCCTCATGATCACGCACGACCTGGCGGCGGCCGAGCGGATCGCCGACCGCGTCGCCGTGATGTACGCCGGCCGCGTCGTCGAACTCGCCGACGCCGAAACCTTTTTCGGCGCGCCCGGCCCGCGCCACCCCTACGCCCGCGGCCTGCTCGACGCCCTGCCCGAACGCGCCTTCACCCCCATCCCCGGCATGCCCCCGGAGCTCGGCGACCTCCCCGCGGGCTGCGCCTTCGCCCCCCGCTGCCCCCGGGCCGGCGACGCCTGCGCCACCGTCCCGCCGCTCACCGACGGCGTCGCCTGCCACCACCCCGGGAGCACCCGTGCTTGAGCTGCGCCGAGTCACCGCCGGCTACGCGCCGCGCCGGCCCGTCGTCCGCGACGCCTCACTCACCCTGGCCGACGGCGAGGCCGTCGGACTGCTCGGCCCCAGCGGCTGCGGCAAGTCCACCCTCGCCCGCGTCGCCGCGCTGCTGCACCGGCCCGACGCCGGCACGGTCGTCGTGGACGGCGAGCCCGTGCGCGGCTGGCGGCACCGCGCGCCCCGCGACCTGCGCACCGCCTTCGGCGTGGTCTTCCAGCAGCCGAGGATGTCCGCGGACCCCCGGCTGCGGCTCCGCGACCTGATCGCCGAACCGCTCCGCGCCACCGGCCGCCGCGCCGAGGTCCCCGACCGCGTCCGCGAACTCGCCACCGCCACCGGCCTGACCGACGACCTCCTCGGCCGCCGCCCGCACGAGGTCAGCGACGGCCAGTTGCAGCGCGCCTGCCTGGCCCGCGCCCTCGTGCTCCGCCCGCGCTGGCTGGTCTGCGACGAGATGACCGCGATGCTCGACGCCTCCACGACCGCCGCCCTGGTCGCCGTCGTCGAGGACTACCGGCGGGAGAGCGGGGCGGGCCTGCTCGCGGTGGGCCACGATCCGGTCCTGCTGGACCGCTGGTGCGACCGGACGGTCCGCTGGCGCGAGGTGGCCGGCGAGCCGGCCGGGGCGGCGCGGACCGGTGAACGGGCGACGGCCGCGGCCGTGCCGTCGGACCGGGAGGCCGCCTCCGCCGCGCGGGCGAGCAAGGGCGAAGGGTCTCCGCCCCCGTCGCCCGACTGACGGTCCGTCCTCCGCGCGGCCGTGGACCGGCGCCGGCGGCGGGTCCGCTCCGGGAGCGGGGACGGGCGGCGGCCCTCACCGCCGCCGCGTCGTGCTCGGCCCCCGGCCCCCTCCGCCCTGCCGGGGCGGACGAGGCGGGCCTGTCCCAAACCCGCACTCCGTCCGAGCCCGGCCGCCGGGGACGAACCCGCCCCTGGGCCCGTGCGACGGTCGACGCACCCCGCCGCCGCCCTGACCGATGGCCGCTCCCACCCCGACGCCCGGCGGGCCCGGCCGGCATGGGCTGCCGGTCCCGGGCCCGCGCGACGGTGCGGCGGTCCCGTACCCGACCCGCTCTCCCGCCCGACGGCCACCCCTCTCCGCTCCGCCCCTGACCAGGAGGACTCCATGACCGCCCCCGCGAGGAAACGCCCCCGCCGCTCCGACGCCGCCGCGCCCGCGGCGGATCGCTGCACCGTCACCGTCTGCCGGGGCTGCTGCTGCGGCACCCCCAAGGTCCCCGGCGTCGACCACGCCGCCCAGCTCCGTGAGCTGCGCCGCGCCCTCGACGGCACGGCCACCGTGCGCGTCACCGACTGCCTGGACGTCTGCGAACAGGCCAACGTCATCGTCGTCCAGCCGTCCCGGACCGGCCGCGAGGCCGGCGGCCGTCCGGTCTGGCTGGGCCTGTGCAACGACCCCGACGTCCCCGCGGACATCGCCGCCTGGACCGCGGCCGGCGGCCCCGGCCTCGCCGAACCGTCCGGCGTCCTGGACCTCTACGTCTTCACGCCCTCCCGGCGGGTGCGCGGCGGCGTTCCGGACTAGCGGCGGCCCCCGGCACCTGCCTTTTCGCCCAAAGGGCTTTACGGGAGCGCACCCGTGTGATGACCTTGCCCGGCCGATACGAGGACGGCTTCCGGTGCGGGGCCGTGGGGTGGGGAGAACACACCGGTGTCCGACACCACAGAACGGACGACCGAGGCGTGCCCGCGGTGCGGGGCCGGGATACGGACCGACGACCGGTTCCCCACTTGGTGCGCCGCCTGCGACTGGAACGTCGACCCGGCCCGGCCCGAGGAGAAGCAGGGCCGGCTGGAGCGGACGCGGCGGACACTGGCCCGCCGGCACGGCGAACGGCTGCTCGCCGAGGTGACGTCCGGCCGGCCGCTACGGCCCCGGCGCGACGCCTCCGCGCTCCTCGCCCAGGCCGTCGCGCTCGCCGTGCACGGCATGACCCTCGTCCTCGCCGCGGCCGGGGTCTGGTACCTCTGGGCCGAAGGGGACGGCGCCGGGATGGTGCTGGGGCCCGTACTCCTGGTGCTGGCGGGGGGACTGAGACCCAGGGTCCCCAAACTGTCCTCGAACGGCCCCGTCCTGCGGCGCGCGGACGCTCCCGCGCTGTACGCGCTCGTCGACGACGTCGCCGCCGTGGCCGGCACCCGGGGCGTGGACGCCATCGCGATCGACACCGGCGTCAACGCGAGTGTGACGACGTACGGAGTACGCGGCCGTCGCCTGCTGACGCTGGGCCTGCCACTGTGGGAGACCCTCACGCCACAGCAGCGGATCGCCCTCCTGGGACACGAACTCGGCCACTACGCCCATGGGGACACCCGCCACGGTCACCTGGTGGCGACCGCCTTCCGGACCCTGAGCACCTGGCACCACATGCTCGCCCCGATCGCGAACCCGTCCCTCGTCGAGATGATCGCGAACGTCCTCGGCATCGTGCCGCGACTGCTGGTCCATGGCCTGCTGACACTGCTCGACCACCTGACGCTGCGGGCCACCCAGCGCGCGGAGTACCTGGCCGACACCGCGGCGGCCAGGGCCGGTTCCACCGAGGCGGCCGTCGGCGTCATGGACCGGCTCCTGGTGGCGGGTTCCGTGGCCACCGCCCTGCGCCGCGAGGCCGGCACCGTCCGGACGGGCCGGCGCGGCGCCGGGCGTGACGAGGCCGACCGGGCCGACCGGCTGTGGGCGCGCCTGGCCGAGCACACGGACTCCATCCCCGAGCACGAGTACGAGCGCCGCCGCCGGGCCGGGGCCCTGCGGGGGCACGCCGTCGACTCGACCCACCCCCCGACCCACCTGCGGCGAGCCTGCCTCCTGCACGGCGAGCGCATGCCGCCGTCCGTGACGACGGACGACGGGCGGGAACAGCGGATCGACGCCGAACTCGCCGACGCCCGCCGCACACTGGCTCGCGAACTCGTCCGCTACGGCGCGGACGGCTAGCCCGACGGGCTCCCGCTCACTGATGCCGCCCGCTCACTGATGCCGCACCAGCGGGAACGGCAGCGTCTCGCGGATCGAGAGTCCCGTCAGGAACATCACCAGCCGGTCCACCCCGATCCCGAGCCCGCCCGTCGGCGGCATCGCGTACTCCAGGGCGCGCAGGAAGTCCTCGTCCAGCTCCATCGCCTCCGGGTCGCCGCCGGCCGCGAGCAGCGACTGGGCGGTGAGGCGGTTCCGCTGCTCGACCGGGTCCGTCAACTCCGAATAGGCGGTGCCCAGTTCCGTGCCGAACGCGACGAGGTCCCAGCGTTCGGCGAGCCGCGGGTCCGCGCGGTGCGGGCGGGTGAGGGGGGAGACGTCGGTGGGGAAGTCCTTGTAGAAGACCGGCAGCGTGGTCCGTTCCTCGACCAGCCGCTCGTACATCTCCAGGACGACGTCCCCGCGGCCCTGTTCCGGCCGGTGCGGCACCCCGGCCGCGTCGCAGTGCCGCCGCAGCTCCGCCTCGGGGGTGTCCGCGTCCACCTCCTCGCCCAGCGCCTCCGAGATCGCGCCGTACACCGTCCGCACCGGCCACACCCCGGAGATGTCGTGCTCGACGGTCTTCCCGGACTCCTCCCGGCGCACCGCCACCGCCGTGCCGTGCGCCGCGACCGCCGCCTCCTGGATCAGTTCCCGTGTCAGGTCCAGCATCACGTCGTAGTCGGCGAACGCCTGGTACGCCTCCAGCATGGTGAACTCGGGGTTGTGCTTGTAGGAGACGCCCTCGTTGCGGAAGGTGCGGCCCAGCTCGAAGACCTTCTCCAGACCGCCCACGCACAGCCGCTTCAGATACAGCTCCGGGGCGATGCGCAGGTACAGGTCCAGGTCGTAGGCGTTGATGTGGGTGGTGAACGGGCGGGCGTTGGCGCCGCCGTGCACCTGCTGGAGCATGGGCGTCTCCACCTCCAGGTAGCCGCGCTCCAGCAGCCCGGCCCGCAGCGCCTGTACGGCCGCGCTCCGTGCCCGTACCGTCCGCCGGGCCTCCGGTGACACGGCCAGGTCCACGTACCGCATGCGCACCCGGGCCTCCGGGTCGCCGAGGCCGTGCCGCTTGTGCGGCAGCGGGCGCAGGCATTTGGCGATCAGCCGGGCGCGGGTGACGAAGAGGGTGAGCTCGCCGCGGTCGGTGGTGCCGATCTCGCCCTCCGCCTCGACGTGGTCCCCGAGGTCGAGCCGGGTGAAGCGGCGCAGCAGCTCCGGCCCCGAGCCGTCCCGGGTGACGGTGAGCTGGAGGTCGCCGGACCAGTCGCGCAGCACGGCGAAGGCGATCCCGCCGTGGTGGCGCAGCAGCAGCACGCGGCCCGCCACGGCCGCCCGCTCCCCGGTGCGCGCGCCGGGCGCGAGCCCCGCGTGCGCCGCCCGGATCGCGGCGAGGGAGTGCGTCCGGTGGGCGTCCGGCGGATACGGGTCGACGCCCTCTTGCCGGAGCCGTTCGAGCTTGCGGTGGCGTACCCGCACCTGCTCGGGCAGGTGTTCCCGCTCGTCCCCGGCGAGGCCGCCCTCCGGGCCGAGGCCCAGTTCGCACAGCGGCGGCAGTCCGGCCGTCGACGCCGGACGGGCGACGCCCCGCGCGCGCCCCCGGCCCCACAGCTTCCCCAGGCTGGGCACCGAGACGAAGCCCTCCGCGATGCCCGAGGCAAGACCGATCCGGGCGAGGGCCCCGGCGTCCGCGTAACAGAGGAAGCGCGGATGCCACTCCGGGTTGTACTTGACGTTCGACCGGTAGAGCGCTTCGAGCTGCCACCACTTGGAGAAGAACAGCAACAGCCTGCGCCACAGCCGCAACACCGGCCCCGCGCCGATGCGGGCGCCCTCCTCGAACGCCGAACGGAACACGGCGAAGTTCAGCGAGATCCGCTTGATCCCGAACCGGCCGGCCTGCGCGCACAGCCGCGCGACCATGAACTCCATGACGCCGTTGGGGGCGGCCCGGTCGCGGCGCATCACGTCGAGGGAGACCCCGTCCCGTCCCCACGGCACGAAGGACAGCAGGGCGATCATCCGGCCCTCGCTGTCGAACGCCTCCACCAGCAGGCAGTCGCCGTCGGCCGGGTCGCCCAGCCGGCCCAGGGCCATCGAGAAGCCCCGTTCGGTCTCGGTGTCCCGCCAGGCGTCCGCCCGCCGGATGACCTCGCCCATCTCCTCGTCGGAGAGGGCCGAGTGCCGCCGCACACGGACCGACGCGCCGGTGCGTTCCACCCGGTTGACGGCCTGCCGGGTCACCCGCATCTCGCGGCCCTCCAGGTCGAACGAGGCCACCTGGAGGATCGCCTCGTCCCCGAGCTGGAGCGCGCCGAGACCCGAGCGGGCGTACGCGCGGGCGCCCTCCTCCCCGGCGCCCATCACGGCCGGCTGCCACCCGTAGCGGCCGGCCAGCTCCAGCCAGGCCTCGACGGCGGGCGTCCACGCCTCGGGATCGCCCAGGGGGTCGCCGGAGGCCAGGCAGACGCCCGCCTCCACCCGGTAGGTGACGGCGGCCTTGCCGCTGGGGGAGAAGACGACGGCCTTGTCCCGGCGCGTCGCGAAGTAGCCGAGCGAGTCCCGGCCGCCGTACCGGGCGAGCAGGGCGCGGATGCGCGGCTCCTCGTCGCCGTGCAGCGCGGCCTCCAGCCGCTGCGAGCGGAACAGCGTCATCGTCGCGTTGAGCAGCGCCAGCGCGCCGAACAGGCCCAGCAGGAAGTACACCGGGTGCGGCGGGTGCCCGGTGAAGTGCCGGCCGCTGACCAGGCCGCCGCAGACCTTGTTGGCCACGAACAGCAGCCGGTTCCCGCCGCCGCGCTCCAGCGACCCCGGGAACAGCTCCACCAGCCCCCAGCCCACCAGCGTGCCCGCCGCGAGGCCGGCCACCAGCACCAGCACGGCCCGGGCGAACGCGCCCCGGCGCACCTGGGCGTAGAATTCGCCGCGCGCCAGGACGAGCAGGGCCATCGCGGCCAGGGACAGCACCAGCGACGGGACGGTGTCCCAGTAGCCGACGGAGAGCAGCAGCGCGTCCGCCAGCACCAGCAGCGACAGGTAGGCGAGGACGAACCAGAGGGCGACCCGTTTGCGGGCGGCCGTCGCGGTGGCGAGCAGCAGCAGGAACACCGCGTACGCCAGGTTGGGCGCCGTGGGGACGGTGAGGGTGTCCAGGGCGTTCGTCAGCGGGTGCGCCGCGCGCCGCAACGGGGGGATCAGCGAGGTGAGCGCGCAGAACACGCCGAGCAGGCCGAAGAAGAGGGCGAAGCCGCCCGGCACCCGGCGCAGCACACGGCGGCGCGGCCCGGGCGGCGTGCGCTCCGGCCCGGCCCGCTCCGCGGCCCGGCCGCCGGCGTCGGGCGCCGATCCCTGCTCCACCGCGGCGCGCCCGCGCTCCCGGACTGTGCGGCTCATTCCGTCAGCCTAGGCAGGCCCGGGGCTGCACGCCCGTCGAACAATCCTGGAACGTAGACACGGGACGTCACCCGTACCGCGGCGCGCCGCGGACCGCCGACTGATCCGATCGGGAGTTTGTCACCCGAAGGGAGGACATGTGCCATGCCGGGGCACCTGGTCCGATACGCGAGACTTGCGGACGACCGAAGCTCCGCCGAGGAGGCATCCGTGGCCGTTTCCATCTCCGTGATTCTGCTTCTCGTGATTCTGGCCGTGGTGTTCCTGCGCAACGGGGGGCTGCGGGCGTCCCACGCGCTGGTGTGCGTCCTGCTCGGGTTCATGCTGGCCAGCACCAGCATCGCCCCCACGATTTCGCACGGCATCACGGCCACCGCCGACCTGGTCGCCAGCGTGCGGCCCTGACGCGGTCCCCGTCCGCCGGGCCCCGGGGGGAGCCCTCCGAGGCCCGACGCGGGCCGGGGAAGCATCGCAGCGCCGGTGAACCCAGGTACCGAGGCGCCGTCCTTCGGCGGACGGCGCCTCGGTGGTGCTCAGCGGCCCGGTGGGCACCGAAGGCTCACCTGACGAAGACCCCGATCCCGTTGGGCACGGCCCGTTCGGCCCCGCCGGACGGGTGATTCCGCACCGTCGCGTGCCCCCCGGAGCCCCGGGTGACCAGGGTGCTCGACCCGCCGCCGTCCAGGTTGAACGCGTCGACCGCGCCCAGCTTCCGCAGGGCGGCCGCCAGCTCGGCCAGCGTCAGCCCGGGGCGGTAGGCGGCCCGGCCGTCCAGCGCCAGCAGGTAGAGGCGCCGGCCGTGGTCGGCCACCCCCGCCGCCGTGCGCACCGCCGCCGTCGTGGCGTCCAGGCCGCCGAGCGCGCGGCCGTTCCGCAGAATCGGGAAGCCGCCCAGCGCGAAACGCACCGCCCCGGACTCCCTCGAGCGCAGCCGCTTCGCCACCTCCACCCGGTCCCCGACCTCCAGCCTCGCCAGGTCCCGGGCCCCGCCGTCGCGGCCCAGCAGCACCAGCGACCCCTTGGGGATCGCGCCCCTGCCGGGCTTGCGCGAGACCGCCGCCACCCGGCCGTCGCGCACGGTGACCTCCAGCGTGGTCCGGCTGCACGGCGCGCCGCGGTCGGTGTCCGTACCGCAGGTGGCCCGCAGCCGGGACGCCGGACCCCAGTCCGGGGTGTACGCCCCGACGCCGCCGACCGGCAGCGCGTACTGGTTGAAGCCGCTGAGCTCCAGCTCGTCGCCCCCGGAGCGGACCACTCCCTCGAACCGCAGCCGGTCCAGCCGCGCCACCCGGTCGGCGCCCACGGCGAGGACGTCCTCGGTGGTGACCCCGCGCGGCATCGCCGGGCCGAACCGCTGGCCGTCCGGCACCGCCGACTTCAGCGCCCGCCCGCCGGCCACGGCCGGCCCCACGGGGGCGCCGGTCGCGTCCACCCCCGGGTGCTGCTCCTCCGCGATGTTGAAGAAGTCGCCGTTCACCCCGCCCACGGCGCCCCGCCGGTCCGCGAGCCGGGAGACGCTCTCCCGCGCCCCCACCACCCCCGGGTACAGCAGGTCGACGGAGACCCGTTTCTCCCGCAGGTCCACGGTCAGCAGGTGCCCGTGCGCCGGGCCGTGACCACCCGTCAGCGAGAACTCCCGGTAGCCCACCCCCGGCGCCACCGCCGCCGGCGCGCCCCACACCAGGGCACCCGGCTCCGGAAGGGCCCGCCCGGCCTCCGGCCCGGCCCACGCGGTGGTCCCCCCGGCTCCCGCCACCAGGGACGCCCATGCCACCAGCCCCGTCAACACCGCGCGTACGCGGTACCCGCGTCTCATCACCGTCACCCCTGAAGACCCGTCGACTGCACCACACCACAAGGGGCCCTATCCCTGCCCCGGAAGAACGGCGGTGAAAGCACCGGCGTCGAACCCGGCAACTCTCGGCGCAACACTGCCGAACAGCCCTTCGAGCCCCGATACTTCACGGGCGGCAACATGCGCAGCACAGGCGTATCGCGCGCGCGGACCGCGTGCGTGTCCCCCGAACTCCCGCTCCCCTGGAGGGACCGTGACCCTGTTCGACACCGACCGCACCGGACCGACGCGCCACACCCGCCGCGCGGTCGTCGTCACCCTGGGCGCCGCGCTCGCCGGAACCGTCGCCCCGCCCGCCCTCGCCGGCACCGCACGTGGCGGACACACCCCGCCGCCGCTGCGGCGCGCGCACGCCCACAACGACTACGAGCACCCGCGACCGCTCCACGACGCGCTCTCGCACGGCTTCACCAGCGTCGAGGCCGACATCTGGCTCGTCGGCGACCGGCTCCTCGTCGCGCACGACAGCACCGGCCTCGACCCGCGGCGCACCCTCGCGGCGCTCTACCTCGACCCGCTGCTGCGCCGCGTCCGGGCCAACGGCGGGCAGGTGTACCGGGGATACGACCGCGGCTTCCAGCTCCTGATCGACATCAAGTCCGCGGGCGACACCACCTACCGCGCCCTGTCGCGGGAGCTGCGCCGCTACCGCGGGATCCTCACCGGCTGCGCGGACGGCCGGATCAGACCCGGCGCGGTGACGGCCGTGGTCTCCGGCGACCGCGCGGCCCGCGGACCCATGGAAGCGGAACGGGTGCGGTACGCCTTCTACGACGGGCGGCTGACCGATCTCGGGACGGGGGCGCCCGCCTCGTTCCTCCCGCTCGTCAGCGACAACTGGGGGCAGAACTTCCGCTGGCAGGGGGTGGGGCCGATGCCCGCGGAGGAGCGGGCGGCGCTGCGGCGGATCGTCCGGCGGGCGCACGCCGAGCATCGCCGAGTGCGGTTCTGGGCGACACCCGACCTGCCGGGTCCGGCGCGGGACGCGGTGTGGCGGGAGCTCCTGGCGGCCGGCGTCGACCACCTCAACACGGACGATCTGGCGGGTCTGGAAGCGTTCCTCCGCGCAGCTCGCTGAGCACCCGGCGGAACTCGCCCTCCGGGACCCGCGGCAGCAGCAGGGCCACGGCCTGGAGCAGCTTGCCGAGCAGGAACGTGGTGTCGGGCGTGGCCCGGACCAGCTCACGGACCGCGTCCGTGTCCTCCCGCCACACCGATTCCAGCAGCAACGCGACATCGGGCGCCGCCTCCTCGTCCGTCCGGACCCAGTTGGGCTCGTCCGGTGACCCCCCGGCGAGGTGCCGCAGCACCCGGTCGGCGACGCCGGGCCGGTACACCTTGCGGACCGCCTCGTTGGCGATCCAGACGAGGGCCGCCACGAGGTACCGGGCCTCGTCCGCCGCCATGTCGCCGGGCAGGCCGTCGTCGAAGGCGCGCTGGTTGCCGTGGCGGAACGCCAGCAGAAGGCACGCGGCCCGCGCCTTCGCCGCGGAGACACTCTGGTGCATATCGACCGTCACCCGGAAAATCGTACGGTCGGATCGGCGAGGGGTGATGGTGCGCCACGCGGGCCTGCCGGGGCGGATGATGCCGGAATGTCACGCTCCCGCGCGGACCCTGTGACGGTCTTGTCACCCACCGGTGGCGGCGACCCTCACCGGAGGACGCTGGACGCATGGCCACCCCGCCCCGGCAGCCCCACGACCGCCCGCCCGGCCCGCCGCCCGGCCCGCCACCCGGCGGATTCGGCCCGCCGCCACCCGCCTGGCCGCCGCCACCGCCGCCCGGGCCCGGCCCGGGGGACGGGCCCGGTGGTCCCGACGGCGGTGGTCCCGACGGCGGTGGTCCCGACGGCGGCGGCGCCGATGGCGGCCCGCGCCGGCGGTGGCTCGTCATCGGTGTGCTCGCCGGGGTGCTGGTGGGCGGCGTCGCGCTCGCCGTCGCGCTGGTCGCCAAGGACGACTCCGGTCGTCCCGCGCCGGACGGCACGCCGACGGCCCGCGCCACCGCGAGCCCGCCCGGCGACGGCCTTCCGTCCTCCTTGCCGACGTCCCTCCCCACATCGCTGCCCACCTCCCTCCCCACGTCCCTGCCGACCGACCTGCCGAGCCGGTTCCCGTCGGGCTTCCCGACCCGGCTGCCGTCCGGCTTTCCCACCTTCCTGCCGACGTCCCTGCCGACCGTTTTCCCGACCCGCCTCCCGAGGCTGCCGACCGCGTTCCCGACGGGCCTGCCGCCCGGGCTGCCCGATGGGGTGTCGGCCGTGGGGAGTCGGTGAGGCGGGGCGCCACGGTGGGTGCTCCGTCCCGCGAGGCGCCGGAAGCCGGGCCGGGGGTGTCCTGAGAGGACGTCAGCCGCGCGACACGCGCAGTGCCACCAGGTCGGCCAGTTCCGCGTCGCTCAGTTCCGTCAGCGGGGCGACGCCGCCGTCCCCGGCCGCGAGGACGGCGTCCGCCACGGCCTGCTTGCGGCGCAGCAGTTCGGCGATCCGGTCCTCCACGGTGCCCTCGGTGAGCAGGCGGTGCACCCGCACGGTCCTGGTCTGGCCGATGCGGTGGGCGCGGTCGGTGGCCTGGGCCTCGACGGCGGGGTTCCACCAGCGGTCGAAATGCACGACGTGTCGGGCACGGGTGAGGGTCAGGCCGGTGCCGGCCGCCCGCAGCGACAGGAGGAGGACGGGCACCTCACCGTCCTGGAAGCGCCGGACCAGCTCCTCCCGGCCCGCCACGGGCGTACCACCGTGCAGCAGACGGGCGGTCACGCCGCGGTCGGCGAGATGCCGTTCGAGCAGCCGGGCCATCCGGACGTACTGGGTGAAGACGAGCACGCTCGCGCCGTCGGCCAGGGCGGAGTCCAGCAGCCCGTCCAGCAGCTCGACCTTGCCCGAGCGGCCCGCGAGCCGCGGTGCCGCGCCCGGACCGACGTCCTCCCTGAGGAACTGGGCCGGATGGTTGCAGATCTGCTTCAGGCTGGTCAGCAGCTTGACGACGAGCCCGCGCCGCCGGGGCCCGGACGCCTCCGCGACCTCGGCGAGCTGTTCGCGCACCACCGCCTCGTACAGCGCGGCCTGTTCGGGGGTGAGGGCGGCGACGCGGTCGGTCTCCGCCTTGGGCGGGAGCTCGGGCGCGATGCCCGGATCGGACTTGCGGCGGCGCAGCAGGAACGGGCGGACGAGCACGGCGAGGCGCCGGGCCGCGTCCGGGTCGGTGCCGGACTCCACGGCCCGGGCGTGGCGCCGGCGGAACGCGTCCAGCGGACCGAGGAGACCGGGGTTTGTCCAGTCGAGGATGGCCCAGAGCTCGGTGAGGTCGTTCTCCACGGGGGTGCCGGTGAGCGCGACACGCGTCTTCCCGCCGAGCGTGCGCAGCCGCCGGGCCGTTGCGGAGTGCGGGTTCTTGACGTGCTGGGCCTCGTCGGCGACCACCATGCCCCACGCGACGCTCCCCAGCCGCCGGGCGTCCCCCCGCATCGTGCCGTACGTGGTGAGGACGAACTCGTCGGCCGCCAGGGCGGTCAGGGAACGGGACGTGCCGTGGAAGCGGCGGACGGGGACACCGGGGGCGAAACGTTCGATCTCCCGCTGCCAGGTGCCCAGGACGGAGGCGGGGCAGACGACGAGCGTCGGGCCCGCCGTCCCGGACCGGGCGCGGCGGTGCAGGTGGAGGGCGATGAGCGTGACGGTCTTGCCCAGCCCCATGTCGTCGGCCAGGCAGCAGCCGAGGCCGAGCGCGGTCATGCGGGCCAGCCAGGCGAGGCCCTCGGCCTGGTGGGGACGCAGGGTGGCGGCGAGACCGGCGGGGTGGGGCACCGGTTCGCGGAGGGCGCCGGGGGTGGTGATCAAATCCCTGAGCTCGGCCGGCCGCCCGACCGGGCGGACCTCCACCGTCCCGTCGGAGCCCTCCCCGGCGGCGGCCCGGCCGGTGAAGGCGATCCCCAGCGCCTCGACGGGGGTGACCGCGCGGGAGCGCCGCTCGCGGGCGCGGCGGACGGCGGCCGGGTCGACCAGCACCCACCGGTCCCGCAGCCGCACGACCGGGCGGCGCGCCTCGGCGAGCCGGTCGAGGTCGGCGCGGCTCAGTTCCGTGCCACCGAGGGCGTGACGCCAGCGGAACTCCAGCAGGGCGTCGGCGGAGAAGACGGATGGCGTCCCCGGGCGCCGGTCCGGGGCCGCCGGTCCGTCGGCACCGTCCGGCGGGCCGACGACGGCGTGCGCGGTGAGGGTACGGGCGAGCTCACGCGGCCAGTGCACCTCGACGCCGATCGCGTCCAGGGCCGTGGTGGCGGGGCCCAGCAGCTCGACGGTCTCCGCGTCGGTCAGGTCGAGCGCGCCGGGGGAGGCCGCGGACAGCAGCGGTACCAGGGCCGGCCAGGCGCGGGCGGCGCGGCGGAGGGCGAGCCGGGCGCCGGCCCGGGCGCCCGGGCCGAGCAGGGACGCGGCGGGCGACGGGGAGGCGGGCCCGGACCACACGTCGGCGGCGTCGGCGACCAGCGCCGGGTCGGCGAGACCGTGCACTTGCAGGACGGCCCGGAGGCGCGGGCCGGAGTCGTCGGGGCCGGTCGCGGTCAGACCGTGGGCCTCCACGCGGAGGGAGAGGCGTACGGCGGTGGGGGCGGCCTCGGGCCGGGGCGTCGGTTCGAGCTCGGCGGTCGGTCCGAGCCCGGCGGTCGGTCCGAGCCCGGGGGTCGGTTCGAGTCCGGGGGCCGGTGGGCGGCGGCCGGGCCGGTTCCGCGGCGCGGGCATGGCGGAAGCGGAGGCGAGGGTGGGGGAGCGGGGCAGGCCGTCGGCGACGGTGCCGAGGAAGGAGCGGAGCAGCCGTTCCGGTCCGGGGGACGGGAACGGGCCGGCGCCGGGCGGCATGGCGGCGGCCAGGTCCCGGACCCGCCGCAGGTCCTCGGGGGCAAGGATGCCTTCGGCGCCCTCCGCTGCCGCTCCCGCCCCTTCGACCGCTTCCGGCTCTTCTCTTGCCGCTGCCACCTCTTCGCCGATCCCGGGGGACAGCCGCCCGCGCGCGGCCAGTTGCAGGGCGAGAACGGCGGCGGAACCCCAGAAGGCGGTCGTCTCGTCGGCGTGGGCGGTACGGGCGCGGGTGAGGGCGGGCAGGGCGGCACGGACGGGCAGGACCAAGGCGCTCACCCGCGTCGGAACCGTGCCCGAACCGTCCGGGGCGGCGACCGTCACCTCTTCCACCGGCCCGCGCGCCTCGGGAGCCGTACCGTCCGGCCGCCAGAAGGCGACGCTGCCCGCACGGGACGGCGCGGCGGGGAGGAAGACGGCGGAACAGCGGGCGAGCAGGGCCGCCTCGGCGGCGGTCGGGGTGGGGGACGGGGTCACGGAGCGGTGCGTTCCTCGCGGCTGGTCGTGCGGCGCGGCGGTGGTGCGGCCGGGGGCGCCGAGGGTACACGGCGGGCGGTGGAGAACCGTCCGCGAGGGGAGCCCGGCCGTCGCCCCCGGTGCACACTGGAGGGGAACCGGGCGTGGGCGCCGCGCGTTGTGCGGGCGTAGCGGCCGGGCCGGTGCGAGGAGGCACGGAGATGAGCGGCAGGGCGAAGATCGCCGCCGGAGGTGTGGCGGTGGGAGCGGTCCTCCTGCTGGTGCTGCCCTTCTGGTTGGCGGTGCTGGTGATGGTGGGCGTGCCCGTCGGTGCGTACCTCCTGCTCGACCCCGCGCAGCGCAAGCGGCTGCGCCGGGTGTCGCGGAAGGAGCTCGGGCGCTAGGTCCCCACCACTGACCCGATCGCCCTTCGGGGGCGGGCGGTGACGCGCGCGGGCGGGGTACGCCGGGTGGTGTGGCCGCCGGCGGAGCCCGCCGGCTCAGCCTTGTCGGTCCGGCCTCGTCGGTCCGGCCCGCTCGCGACGTATGGCCTCGTCGGACCTGCCGGTCGCTGCCGGCCGCTGTCAGTCCGACTGTCTGCGGCGTACGTCGCTGTCCTGACGCAGCCGGTCCGTGTGCCGGGTGACCGCGTCGACGCGTGCGGCGAGATCCGGATGGCCGTCGCGCAGGTGCGGATGGGTGTCGGCGAGGGCGCCGACGAGGTGGGCCGCGTCGTCCTTGGCCAGGGCACGGGTGAGGTGGCCGATCGGGGCGGCGGCCTCGGCGGGGAGCCCGGGGAGGGATGTGATCTGGCCGGCGAGCCGTCGGAGGTCCGCCGCGTTGTCGCGGGCCCAGGCGGTGACGGTGCGTTCGGCGGCGCGGCGGTCGCGGGTGGCCTTGACCCGCTCTTCCCCGGTGGTACCCGTGACGTCGGGGCGGAGCCGCAGGTAGCGGCGCTCGGCCGCCTGCCGGCTGGTCACGCCCAGGGGGCGGGCGAGCTCGGCCCAACTGGCGCCCGCCTCCCGGGCGGCCTCGATGAGGCCCGGTTCCCATTCGGCGAGCTGGTGACGCACTTCCCGCAGGAGGAGGAGTGTGGCCAGGGCCTGTTCGACGCGGGTCGATCCGGCCCCCGGCTCGCCCGCGGCCTCTTCCCGCGGCGCGGTTCCGGCGCCGCGCACGGCCTGGTCGATGGTGCTGAGGGCCGCGGCGGCGGCCGGGAGCGAGGCCGGCCCGGGGGCCGGGGACGCTTCGGGGCGGTCGGCTGGTTCGGACACGTGGTCTCCCTCTCGGATGTCACCCTTTCGATGACATCCCGGTTGTCATCGTTCCGATGACATGCTACAACGGGAGCAGGTGAAGCGCATTGGCAAGTGCCCGAACCAGTGGAGGTGTTTCCCGATGTTGATGCGCACCGACCCGTTCCGTGAGCTCGACCGGCTCACCCAGCAGCTCCTGGGGACCTCCGGTACGTGGTCGAGGCCGTCCCCGATGCCGATGGACGCCTACCGTGAGGGCGACGAGTACGTGATCGCCCTGGACCTCCCCGGTGTCTCCCCCGACGCCATCGACATCGACGTCGAGCGGAACATGCTGACCGTCAAGGCCGAGCGGCGGCCGGCCGTGAAGGCGGAGAACGTGCAGATGGAGCTGTCCGAGCGGCCGCTGGGCGTCTTCTCGCGCCAGGTGATGCTCGCCGACACCCTCGACACGGAGCACATCAAGGCCGACTACGAGGCGGGCGTGCTGGTCCTCCGCATCCCGATCGCCGAGCGCGCCAAGCCCCGCAAGATCACCATCACGGGCGGGGAGCAGCCGAGGCAGATCAGCGGCTGACCCGCGAGCACCGCGCGGAACGCGTGGCGGGCGGGGTCCGCCCCGCCCGCCCGCCGGGCGCACCCGAGGAGGCGGCGGTGACGCACATAAGGAACGACGCGTTCCTGGAGGAGGTCCGGGAACGGGGCGCGTACGCGTCGCGGCAGGAGGCGGACCGGGCGGCCCGGGTCGTCCTCGCGCTGCTCGGCGCGCACCTCGTGGGGGAGGAGCGGAACCGGCTGGCCGCCCGACTGCCCGAGACGTATGCCCTGATCCTCCTCAACCCCCTGCCGGCCGCCGAACCGCTCAGCGCGGAGCGGTTCGTCCGCGCGGCGGCGGCCTGGATCGAGGGAGCGACCGAGGAGACGGCCCTGTGGGACACCGGCGCCGTGCTCAGCGTGGTGGCGGAGGCCGCCGACGCCGACCTGATGCGGCGCGTCCTGCTCCAGCTTCCGCCGGGCTACGACCTCCTCTTCGGCCGTCCCGAGGCGGCGTGACCGCCCTCGCGCCGTACCGGCACGGTCCCGGAGCACCGACCGTGAACAGGAAGGAATGGGAAACGCATGACCTGGCACGACCTCGTGCGGCGGATACGCGCCGCGGGCCGGTACACCACCGACCGGGAGGCGGAGGACGCCCTGCGGGCCGTCCTGGGCGTCCTGGGCGGCCATGTCACCGGCGAGGAACGCTGCGAACTCGCGGCGCTCCTGCCTCCCGAGGCCGGCGCGGTCCTGGCGGGCAGCATCCCGCTCACCGAGCCGCTGACCGCCCCCGGGTTCGTCGACGCCGTCGCCGCCGCGCTGGGGTCCGTGCCGCCGCCCACCGCCCGCTGGGCCGCCGGCACCGTCCTCACCGAGCTCGCCGACACGGCCGGGGAGGAGCTCACCGGCCGGATCCTCGCCCAACTGCCTCGGGGCTACGCCCTCCTCTTCGGCCGCGTCGAACTGGTCCCCGCGGCCTGAGGGTGGCGGAAGGCCGTCAGCCCGCGCTCCGGCTCCGGCGTCCGCCTCATCCCGGCGAGGCCGGGGAGAACACCGGAGCCAGAGCCGCCGACATCAGCGTCCGCGGCCGTCCGGAGCCGTCGGCCGGTACCGCCCACAGATCGGAGCCGTAGTCGCCGGGCAGCGAGTACACGAGAGTGTGCCCGTCCCGCCAGACGGCCTGATCGTCCACGTTGCGCCGTTCCGCCGTCGCGGTCTCCCGCAGCGTCCGCAGGTCGAGTACGTACAGCCGCCAGGGCGCGTCCGACGACGCGCCCGCGACTCGCTTCTTGTAGGCCACCCGCGAACCGTCGGGGGAGAGCGAGGGGCACTCCACGTTGGCGTGCAGCGCGCGCAGCGTCTTCCCCGAGCGGTCGCCGCGGACCAGGTAGGTCCGGCCGCCGGTGGCGACCGTGGCGTAGAAGCGGTCGTCGTCGGCGAAGGTGACGCCCCAGACGTTGAGGTCGGCCGCCCGGCGCTCGCCGCCCTCCAGGAAGAAGCGGTAGGACTCCAGGCTGCGGTCCAGCCGGCCCGTCCGGAGGTCCAGGACCGACGTACGGGTCGAGAAGGCGCTCCCGGCGTACGAGTCGCCGCTGACGAAGACCGTCCACGCCACGACCCGCCCGCCGGGCGCCACCCGGGCCCGGCTGGGCACGCCCGCCAGGGCGTACCGCCGCAGCTCCCGCAGCCGCGCGTCCAGGACGACGGCGCGGTAGCCGTCCCGGAGCGTCCCGCGCACCGCCTGGAGGCAGACGCCGGTGCCCGCGTCGGAGTGGAACCGCAGGCACCGCACGCCCGAGGCGGTGCGCGGGCCGGACGGATCCGTCCCGGCCACCGAGGTCAGCTCGTCCCGGTGCGGGCCCCACGCCATGTTGCGGAAGACGGTACGGCCCGGTGTCCCGAGCACCACGTCGCCGGAGCGGACCTCGGGACCGCCGGCCTGGACGCGGTCCCGCTCCGCCGCGCGGTCCGCCGCCCGGAGAGTCGCTCCCAGGGCCACACCGCCCAGGGCGAGGACCGCGACGAGCAGCACGACGACCCGGTGGACGCGTCTCAACGGGCCGGCCCTCTCTCCTCTGGGAGACCGCCCGGCACGCCGGTCCGCAGCAGTCGCGCGCTCGCGAGCGCCGAGACCGCCAGCCCGACGGCCGCCAGCCCCAGCGCCGTCCGGTCGCCCCACACGGTCCAGGCCGCGCCGAACGCGATCGAGCAGGCGAACCGGGCTCCCGCCTGGCCCGTCTGCACCACGGCCAGCCCGCTGCCCCGCACCGCCTCCGGCACGGCGTCGGCCGTCGCCGCCGCCAGGACGCCGTCCGTCGCCGCGTAGAACGTCCCGTGCAGCGCGAGCACCACCCCCGCGAGCGCGGGAGAGGCGCCGAGCGGCGTGACGAGCAGCATGTACGCCCCCAGCAGCGCGAGGTGGCCGCAGAGGAAGCACCGCCGACGGCCGAACCGGTCGGCCAGAACCCCCACCGGCAGCGCCAGCAGGAGGAAGGCGGCCGCCGTGCCCAGGGGCAGCAGCGGGAACCAGGACTCCGACAGGTCCAGTCGGCGTTGCAGCGTCAGATAGAGGAACGAGTCACTGACCGTCGTCAGCCCCAGCAGGGCCGCGCACCCGGCGAGTCGGCGCACCGCGGGCCGTCGCAACAGCGTGCGCACCGGAGTGCGCGGCGCCCGGCACGCCGTACGCCCGGAAGCCCGCTCCGGCGTACCGGAGCGTCCGGGGACGAACAACAGCAGGACGAGCACTCCGAGTGCCGCCGCACACCCGCTCACGGTGAACACCGCGTCGTAACCCCCGGCCGCCGCGCGGAGGATGAGGAACGCCGCCACCGGGCCCAGCAGCGCGCCGGCCGTGTCCATCGCGCGGTGTGCGCCGAACGCCCGTCCCCGCTCGGCCGGTTCGCAGGCCGTCGAGATCATGGCGTCGCGCGGCGCCGTGCGCAGCCCCTTGCCCGTACGGTCCGCGGCGAGGACCGCGCCGATCAGCGGCACCGTGTGCGCCGCGAGCAGCAGGGGCTTGCACAGAGCCGACAGGCCGTACCCGGCGGCGGCCACGGCCTTGGGGCCCGCGCCCCGGTCGGCGAGCCCGCCGCCGAGCAGTCTGACCAGGGCGCTGACGCCGTTGTAGACGCCGTCCAGAAGCCCGAACCCGAGCGGGGAGAGGCCCAGTCCGGCCACCAGGTAGAGCGGCAGGACGGCGGTCACCATCTCCGAGGAGACGTCCGTGATCAGGCTGACGGTCCCCAGCACCAGCACCGTGCCGGGAACGGCGGCGTACCGCCGGCCGGAACGGGCGGTCCGGCCGGCGGGCGCGGTGGCCGTGGGGGACGTGCGGCTGTCCGCGAGGTACACGGTCAGTTGTTCCAGACGCCGGTGATGTCCTTGGCGCGCGCCGCGTTGCCCGCGTGCGCGGTCCCGTACATGTCCTCGATCGTGCGCAGCACGTCGTAGTGGTTGTACGTGGCCGCGGAGGTGGAACCGGGTTTGACCGGCTGACCGTAGAGGACGGTCGGGATCCGGTTGCCGCTCAGCCGGTTGTCCTCGTCGAAGGTGACGAGCAGCAGGCTGTTGTGGGTCTTCGCCCAGTCCGCGTAGCCCTTGAGGTTCTTCTTGAGCCAGGTGTCGCCGGTGGCGACCGAGCAGTCGTGCATGTCGCCGCACATGTCCGGGACCACGAAGGACACGGTCGGCAGCGTGGCGTAGTCGGCCGGGAACGCGCCGAAGGTGTGCGCGGTGCTCGTGGGCACGTTGCCGAAACCGAACCACGGGTTGTGCTTCTGCCGGTACCGGCCGCTCTTGCAGGTGGTGGAACCCTCCGCCGGCAGGGACTCGTTGTAGCTGGCCCAGGTCCTGCCCTCGGCGGTCAGCCCGGTGGCCAGGTTGGGCGCGTCGCTGAACCCGGCCTCCACGCAGTCGTCGTCGGTGACGCCCTGGGTGTCCCCGGAGAAGAGGGCGTAGTAGTTGGGCTGGCTGGGGTGGGTCTCGGCGTACGAAGCGGTGAGGCTGGCGCCGCCCGCCGCCAGGGAGTTGAGGTACGGGGCGGAGGAGGAGCCGATGACCTGGTCGTACGCGTGGTTCTCGAACACCACGACCACGACGTGGTCCGGGGTGGGGACGGCCGCCGAGGGGGACGCGGAAGAGCTGGCCGACCAGAGCCCGAGGGAACCGGCGGCCAGCCCGAGGGCGGCGGCGAGGGCGCCGAGGTGACGTCTGTGGGGGCGCGAGGCGAGGGGCACGGGGTCCTCCGGTGTGGGGGTGGTGGGGAGGAGAGTGAGGGGGTGAAACGGGGTGCGTCGGCAGCGTAGGGCCGCGCTGTGGCATGAACGCGTCATCGTGGTGACGCGTCGGGTAACGCTCGCCGAGGCGGGGGTGGACGGCGGCCGGGCGGCGCCTGCCCGGCGGCCCGCCCGACGGCGGGCCGGTGACCTGGCGGGACGATCAGGCGGCCGGGAGTCCGAGCAGGGTCCGGGCCACGTGCTGCGGTGAGGTGCCGCGTTCCCGCGCGAGCGCGACCAGGGCCCGGCAGGCCAGTTCGTTCACCCCGAAGCTCAACGCCTCGGGGGAGACCCAGCGGGCGGCCTCGGCGCTCCGGTCGGGGTCGTTCTCGGCGCAGGCCGCGACGTAGACGGCCGCGGCCTCGAACAGGTTGTGCTGTCGCTCGGGTGGACGGCGCGGGGGTGCGTCCCCGCCGTCCTGTCCGGCCGGCCGTAAGCGCCTGCGAAACCTTTCGAGCACGCGGATCACCTGCCCCCATGAGCGGCTCTTCCTGCGGTTGTGCAAGTGTGCCCGGTTCAGGGGGTGTTGAACCCGGGGGCCGGGGAGGTCGGCTGCTCCGGCGGTCGGCCGCCGGCCCGGGAAGCGTGGGGCGGATGCGGGATATGTCGAAACGACCTATGCTCTCGACGTGGTCGCCCGCGACGGTGGCCAAGGCCTGATGTGGGAAAAGGGGGCGGGGTATGGCGATGCGGGAGACGGCGTTCACTTCCGGCGGGGCGCGGATCCGGTGGACCGAGGCGCGGGGGGACGGCACGCCGCTGGTGTACGTCCACGGGCTCGGCGCCACCTCCGCCGTGTACCACGCCCACATCGCCGCGCACCCGGCCCTCCGCGGCCGGCGTTCCCTCTTCGTCGACCTGCCCGGCCACGGGACGAGCGACCGGCCCGCCGACTTCGGCTACACCCTGGAGGAACACGCCGACGCGCTCGGAGCCGTACTGGACGCGGCGGGGGCCGGTGCCGCCACCCTCGTCGCGCACAGCCTGGGAGGGGCGGTCGCCATCGTCCTCGCCCACCGTCGGCCCGGCCTCGTGTCCCGCCTCGTCCTCGCCGAGGCCAACCTCGACCCGGACCCGCCCGCGACGGCGGGCAGTAGTGGCATCGCGGCCCACGGCGAAGAGGAGTTCGTCCGCGGCGGAGGCTTCGAGGAGACGCTGGACCGGGTGGGAGGAACGTGGGCGGCGACGATGCGTCTGGCCGATCCGACGGCGCTGCACCGCAGCGCCACGTGGCTGGTCCGCGGCACACGGCCGACGATGCGGTCGCTGCTGACCGGACTGCGCGTCCCCCGCACTTACCTGCAGGGCGAGTGGAGCGGCGAACTCGCGGGACGGGAAGGGCTGGAGGAGGCCGGTGTGGTCGTCCGGACAGTACCGGAAGCCGGTCACGTGATGATGTTCGACAACCCGGACGCCTTCGCCGAGATGGTCGCCGAGGCCGCGGGCGCCGAGCACGGCGAGCCTGCCCGCCGGGCGGAGGTGCTCGCGGGAGGCCGGTGACTCCATCCCCCCGGCCGGTACGTCCGCGGCCTCCCTCCCGCGAGAACCGCCTCGAACCGCGTGCTTGCCGACCGCCGACGGGGTGAGCGAGGCTTGCACGACACTGCCGGGAACGCGGAGCGGGAGGCGGCGCATGGGGCTCGGCGAGGGGATGGGCACGGGGGCCGGCGAGGGTTCCGGTGAGGGATTCGAAGCGATACTCGACGACCTGGCGCGGCGGGCGGAGGGCATACGGCACGCCCTGGTGCTGTCCAACGACGGTCTGGTGAGAGGTGTCAGCGACGGCCTGAGCAGGGAGGACGCCGAGCATCTGGCCGCGGTGGCCTCGGGGTTGCACAGCCTGGCGCAGGGCACCGGCCGGCAGTTCCGGGCCGGGCGGGTGCGGCAGACCATGATCGAGTTCGATGGCGGTGCGCTCTTCGTGTCGGCGGCCGGGAACGAGAACTGTCTCTGTGTGCTGGGGAGCCGGGCGGCGGACATCGGGCACATCGCCTACGAGATGACCGTGCTGGCCGACCGGGTGGCGGCGGCCACGGCGGGACCGGGCCGGGGCGGGGGCGGCGGTGGGGGCCGGCCGTCGGCGGGTGCGGGGCCGGATGCCGCGCGCGGCCCGGACGATCCGCCGCAGGGGCCGGGGGAGTGGGGCGTCCGGCCCGGGTGAGGGTGGATGTGGCGCGGGTGCGGAAGGGGCAACCGCCCGTGGCGGGGCCGGTCTGGCGGGTGCCGTGGGGGAGCCGGTGCCGTCGGCGGGCTCGGCGGGGTGACTGCACGTGATGCCGTGACAGGAGAGACGCCAGGGGCGTTGTCAGACCCCTCCTCTACATTCGTCACTGTGAGTAGTCGACGAGTGGCGGGAGAGTGTCATGGCGGGTCGGTGCGGGGCCGGGAGCGCGGCCGGGAACGGCGTCCCCTTCGGGCGCGCGGCGCGGGAACTCGGGTTGAAGGCAGGTGACATGGACCTCGCCGTACAACTGGGCGAGGTGCGGACGGTCGGGTCGGGGGCGGGAGGCCCGCGGCGGATCCACCGGGAGGACATCGAGCGGCACCGGTCGGCCGACGGGTTCCCCGACGCCCTGAGGCTCCGCCTGCGGACGGTCGGCACGAAGGAGGGCGCGGAGCTCGCGGGTGTCGCCCCGGCGCGCTTCACCCGGCTGGCCAGAGGCGGCCTGCTCGTCCCCGTGCGGTTCTGGATCAACCGGTACGGGGCGGTCGTCTGGCAGTACCTCGCGTCGGACGTCACCGAGTTCGCCGCCCGCCGGCCGGCTCTGCTGACGGGCAGGCTGCCCGCCGATCTCCGCGCGCTGACGGACGGCGGCGGAGACCGGCGGGGTGAGTGCTGGCGCCGCCTGCGGGTCGGACAGCTCGAAGCCCAGGCCGAGGACGCCTGGCGGCGAGCGGCGGCCGCCGCTGCGGTCCTCATTCCGGACCAACTGGTGCCGTCTGTCCCCGACCCGGGCGAACGCGCGTGGATCGGCGCCCTCCGCCCGGCGCTCACCTCCGTCCGGCCGTCGGCGCCGGCCGGACGCGCGGCGGTGGAAGGGCTCGTCTTCGCCGACGGACCCGAGGAGGTCGCCCGATACCAGGCGCGGGTGGCGTCCTTGGTGGCCCAGGCCCGGGGGTGCGGGACGCCGCCGGGGAGGGAAGGCGCCGATGGCGGGGCGACGACGGGTGCCGACGCCGACACCGATGGTGGCGGTGTGGGACGTCAACTCGCCGCTTCGGCAGGTGCTTTCATCGGCTCGCGGAACCGTGTCGTGATGGTGAGCGGTGCCGCCGTGGGAACCCGCGCCGAGTCGTCCGCGCGGCCGGCGGCACGGCCGGTCGTGCTCACTCCGGTGGAACCGCCCGCGCTCACCCGGGGAGACGCGTCGGACGCGGCCGAACCGGTCCGGCCGGCCACCACCCCGGTGGCCGGCGGAGCGGCGCCGGGCCCGCGCCCGCCGAGCGACCCGCGCGCTCCCCGCGCGGCGAGCGACGCGCCCACGCCCGCCCTCGGTGTCCCCGTGCCGCCCACGGGCACGCGCGGCAGGCGTTCCGTGCTGCGAACCGTCGGTCGGTTCCTCGTGCGGGCCGGACGCCTGCGGGCGGTGGACCGACGGGAGTGTCCGGCTGGGAGGGCGCGCCGCCCCGCGGACCGGAGGCGGGCGGTTCCCGACCGTTCGAGGTGGCTCGACGCAGGGCGCCCGAAGGTGTCGTACCCCGTGGACGCGGAGGGCCGCGTGAGGGGAGGGGTGCGGGAGCGCGAGGGCTGAACCGTGCCGCACTGCCGCCGCGTCGGCCGCCCGGCGCGTGGAGGTCACCGCACGGGCGGCCGGCGCGGCGGCGCAGGCCGGGCGGATCCGGTGGGCGGCTTCAGTGGGGGCTCCGGCGAAGCGGGCGGCTCCGGCGAAGGGCGCGGCCGGCCCTCGGGGTGAGCACCGCCGAACGGATCAGCGGACGACTTTGATGCCGAAGGGGGCGCCGAAACCGAGGGCGAAGCCGATGGCGGAGTGCATGTGGGCGTACATCTCCATGCCCCGGGCGGAGACGAGGGGGCCGAGATCGAGGATGTCGGTCCAGCCGTAGGCCCGCAGCAGATCGGTGACGGTCGCCTTGGCGTCGGCGTGGTCCCCCGCGACGAACATGGTGTGGTCGCCGCCTGCGACGGCCTTCGGGTCGACGACCGTCTCCTGTTCCTGGGTGACGAACGCCTTGACGACCTTCGTACGCGGCAGGGCCCGCTGGATCCGCTCGCCGAGGCTGTCGGTGTCACACGGGTCGAGCTTCGGCATCGAGCCCCACGGCGTCGGCCAAGGATGCTCGACGTCGGGGTTGTAGAGGTACGGGACGGCGTAGTCGACGAGTGTCTTGCCCGCGAGCCGCTCCTCGGCGGCGGACAGGGCGGCGACCGCGTTGTGTCCGTCGATGCCGTTGACGACGAGGTCGGGCGCCCGGCCGGCGGCGTCGGCGAAGGTGTGCAGCTCGATGCCCGGATGGTCGGCGAGCCAGGTGCCGAACGGCGGGTGGCCCATCATGTCGGGCTCCGTGCGGGCGAGCGTGGCCTCGGGGTCACGGGTGCCGACGTGCACCTCGTGACCCAGCCCGGCGAGCCGGGCGATATGGGCACGCGCACCGCCACCGGTTCCGAGAACAGCGATTTTCATGGGGAATCCTCCCGCTTTGTTCCTGCGGACGGTTCCCACGGTAGGAAGGATGGAGGACAGTGGCTGTCCTTCGCGGTGAGCGGAGTGAAGATCACGGCGAGCGGTGCGACCGCCCACCGCCGGCCCGAGGGCCTCGCCGGGTGCCGGCCCGGGTCGGAGCCGGCACCCGGCGAGGCCGGGGCGCGTCAGAGCCGGCCCACGTCCGTGACGCGGACGACCGCGCGGCCCTCCTCGTCGGACGCCGCCAGGTCCACCTCGGCCGAGATGCCCCAGTCGTGGTCGCCGTTCGGGTCGGCGAAGGTCTGCCGGACGCGCCAGAGACCGTCTTCCGGCACCTCCTCGATGCGCAGCAGCTTGGGGCCACGCGCGTCCGGGCCGGTGCCGAGCTCGTCGTACTCGTCCCAGTAACCGTCCATCGCCGCGCCCCAGCGCTCCTCGTCCCAGTTGGACTCGGCGTCCATCTCGCCCAGCTCGCCGACCCGGTCGAGCGCGGCCAGCTCGACGCGGCGGAACAGCGCGTTGCGGACCAGTACCCGGAAGGCGCGGGCGTTGGCCGTGACCGGCTTGACCTGGTCGGCGCGCTCCTGGGCCTCCTCGGCCGTCTCCACCTCCGGGTTGGCGAGCTGCTCCCACTCGTCCAGCAGGCTGGAGTCGACCTGCCGCACCATCTCGCCCAGCCAGGCGATCAGGTCCTCGAAGTCGTCCGACTTCAGGTCGTCCGGCACGGTGTGGTCCAGCGCCTTGTACGCGCTCGCCAGGTACCGCAGCACGATCCCCTCGGTCCGCGCCAGGTCGTAGTACGAGGTGAACTCGGTGAAGGTCATCGCCCGCTCGTACATGTCGCGGATGACGGACTTCGGCGACAGCGGGTGGTCGCCCACCCACGGGTGGCTCTTGCGGTAGACGTCGTAGGCGTGCGTCAGCAGCTCCTCCAGCGGCTTGGGATAGCTGACGTCCATCAGCCGTTCCATCCGCTCCTCGTACTCGACGCCGTCGGCCTTCATCTCCGCGACCGCCTCGCCGCGCGCCTTGTTCTGCTGCGCCGCGAGGATCTGCCGGGGGTCGTCCAGCGTCGACTCCACGACCGACACCATGTCGAGCGCGTAGGACGGCGATTCCGGGTCCAGCAGCTCGAACGACGCGAGGGCGAAGGTGGACAGCGGCTGGTTGAGGGCGAAGTCCGACTGGAGGTCCACCGTCAGCCGGACGATGCGGCCCTCGGCGTCGGGCTCGTCGAGCCGCTCCACCACACCGCCGTCCAGCAGGGAGCGGTAGATGGCGATGGCACGGCGGATGTGCCGGAGCTGGTTCTTCCGCGGTTCGTGGTTGTCCTCCAGGAGCCGGCGCATCGCCTCGAAGGCGTTCCCCGGCCGGGCGATGACCGCCAGCAGCATCGCGTGCGTGACCCGGAACCGGGAGGTGAGCTGCTCGGGCTCGGAGGCGATCAGCTTCTCGAAGGTGTTCTCCGTCCAGCCGACGAAGCCCTCCGGGGCCTTCTTGCGGACCACCTTGCGGCGCTTCTTCGGGTCGTCGCCCGCCTTGGCCAGCGCCTTCTCGTTCTCGACGACGTGTTCCGGTGCCTGGGCGACGACGAAGCCCGCGGTGTCGAAGCCCGCCCGCCCGGCGCGGCCCGCGATCTGGTGGAACTCCCGCGCCCGCAGGGTGCGGACCCGCTGGCCGTCGTACTTGGTGAGCGCGGTGAACAGCACCGTCCGGATGGGCACGTTGACGCCCACGCCCAGGGTGTCCGTACCGCAGATCACCTTCAGCAGCCCGGCCTGCGCCAGCCGCTCCACCAGCCGCCGGTACTTCGGCAGCATGCCCGCGTGGTGCACGCCGATGCCGTGCTTGACGAACCGGGACAGGTTCCGGCCGAACTTGGTGGTGAAGCGGAAGTTGCCGATCAGCTTGGCGATCTCCTCCTTCTCCTCGCGCGAGCACATGTTGATGCTCATCAGCGCCTGCGCCCGTTCGACGGCCGCCGCCTGCGTGAAGTGGACGATGTAGACCGGCGCCTGCCGGGTCTGGAGGAGTTCGGTCAGCGTCTCCGTCAGCGGCGTCGTGCGGTACTCGTACGACAGGGGCACGGGCCGCGTCGCCGAGCGCACCACCGCGGTGGGCCGGCCGGTCCGGCGGGTCAGGTCCTCCTCGAACCGGGAGACGTCACCGAGCGTCGCCGACATCAGGACGAACTGGGCCTGGGGGAGCTCCAGCAGCGGGATCTGCCACGCCCAGCCGCGGTCCGGTTCCGCGTAGAAGTGGAACTCGTCCATCACGACCTGGCCGATGTCGGCGTCCTTGCCGTCCCGCAGGGCGATGGAGGCCAGCACCTCGGCCGTGCAGCAGATCACCGGGGCGTCGGCGTTCACGGAGGCGTCACCGGTGAGCATGCCGACGTTCTCGGTGCCGAAGATCTTGCAGAGGTCGAAGAACTTCTCCGACACCAGCGCCTTGATCGGCGCGGTGTAGAAGGTCACCTGGTCGTTGGCGAGCGCCGTGAAGTGTGCCCCGGCCGCCACCAGACTCTTCCCCGAGCCGGTCGGCGTGGAAAGGATCACGTTCGCCCCGGAGACCACCTCGATCAGCGCCTCCTCCTGGGCGGGGTACAGCGTGATGCCCCGCTCCTCGGCCCAGGTCGAGAAGGCCTCGAAGAGGGCATCGGGGTCGGCATGGCTCGGCATCTGATCGATAAGGGTCACACCCCCATACTGCCTGGCCCCCGCCCGGATCAGGGAACCGGCCGGTCGAACGATGATCATCCGGGCATTACGCTGAGTCGCCGACACGGCGTCAGAAAAGGGAAGACGTCGGAGGTGAAGGGGCGGAACGACCATGATGGGACCGGCGCACTCGCTCTCCGGGGCCGCGGCCTGGCTGGGGGTGGGAGCCGCCGCCGCGGGCGCCGGACATCCGATGCCCTGGCCGGTGCTCGTCGTCGGCGCCCTGATCTGCGCCGGGGCCGCCCTCGCCCCGGACCTCGATCACAAATCGGCCACGATATCGCGCTCCTTCGGCCCGATATCCCGGATCCTCTGTGGCGTCATCGACACCCTCTCCCACAGCGTCTACAAGGCCACCCGCGGCAAGAGCGACCCCCGGCGCAACGGGGGGCACCGCACCCTGACCCACACCGCGGTCTGGGCGGTGCTCATCGGCGCCGGCACGTCCCTGCTGGCCGTGGAGGGCGACCGCTGGGCGGTGCTCGGCATCCTCTTCGTCCATCTTGTGCTGGCCGTCGAGGGGCTGCTGTGGCGGATGGCCCGCACGTCCAGCGACGTCCTGGTCTGGCTGCTCGGCGCCACCAGCGCCTGGATCCTCGCCGGTGTGCTCGACCGGCCCGGCAACGGATCCGACTGGCTGTTCGCCGACCACCCCTACCTGTGGCTGGGCCTGCCCATCGTGCTCGGCGCCCTCGTGCACGACATCGGGGACGCCCTGACCGTCTCCGGCTGCCCGATCCTCTGGCCGCTCCCCATCGCCCGCAAGCGCTGGTACCCGGTCGGACCGCCGAAGGCGATGCGGTTCCGGGCCGGCAGCAAGGTGGAGATCAAGGTGCTGATGCCGCTCTTCATGGTGCTCGGCGGGATAGGGGGACTCGGCGCGCTGGACCTCATCTGAAGCCCCGGCGGGATGGCCCCCGGGCCGCCGAACGGCACGTCACGAAAATCATGACGCCCCGTCGGGCCGTCCCCCTACGGTGGCCCCATGCCTGCCGCCTCACCGATCCCCTCCCTGCTGTACTACGCGGGTTCCCACGACCTGCTGAAGGAAGTCGCCACCCGGCTGCGCCTGACCACCGGCCCCCGCGACCCGCTCCCCAAGGGGCTGTGGGAGAAGAACCGCGCGATACGCCGGCACGCCCAGGAGGCGGCCGAGGACGAGAAGCGGACCACGCGGCGCCGCGCGTCGTTCGAAGGGCTGATGCGGGACCCCGGCCAGGAATGGGCGCGTGCCGCCACCGACTTCCCACCCGGATACCTCGCCCGCACCGACCTGCCGGACTTCCTGGCGGCCTGGCGGGACGGCGAGGCCGCCTGGCCCTTCGCCGGTGCCCCCTTTCCCCGCGACTTTCTCCTCTCCTCCCACCCGCTGCTGCGGCTGCGCGCCCTCCTGCCCGACTGGCCCGAGCCGGGATACCGACGAGACCGCGTCCACCTGGACGCCGGGGAACAGACGGCGGCCGGGCTGCTGCTGGCCCGCGCCGACCGGTACGACCTGCTCGGGCAGGTCGTGGCCGCGGGCGGCCGGGCGCTCCTCGACCCGGTCCGTCCCGCCTTCGAGACGTCCCTGCGCGAGCGCAGCACCCGAGCGCTGCGCACGGCCCTGGCCGCCGAACGGCGCCGCCGCGACCGCCTCTTCCGCGATTTCGCCGCGGAGGCGGACCCGGAGCCCGACGAGCGGTGGATCGCGATCGACTGGGACGCCGTACGGCAGGCGGTGGACGCCGGCGGCCCACTCCTGCGCGAGCGGGCCCCCGAGATCGTGGCCCACCCCGAGTGCCCGCCGGACCTGCGCGTCCTGGTGGCCACCCGAGGAGCGGACGCGTTCGTGTGGTCCCGGCTCCTGTCCGACCGCCCCACGGGCCTGCACCTGCTGCGCACCCTGCCGATGCGGCCGGACCGCTCCCTGGCGGTGCCGTTCTCCTACACGGGCGAGGCCGGCGTCGGCGTCGGCGACCTCCTTGACGTCGCGCACCCCGCCGACCTCCTGCTGAGGGACGCGGCGGGGCTGCCCGGGATCGTACGGTGGCACCCGATGAAGTGCGTGATCACGGAGGACGACGAGCGGGGGCCGAGGCGGCTGGTCCGGGGCATCACGGAGGCGGCCGACCGCCGCCTCGGCGACGATCCCGGAGCCTGGACCATCGGCTGCCGCCTTGTGTCGGGCCGCCGCTTCACCGGCTCGGTGAACGAACTGTTCGAGAGGGCGACAGCCGGCCGCCCTCGCCCGCGGCCCGGCCGTGACGACGGCCGCGTACCGACGGCGGAGGCGCCTGACCCCGGACGACACCCGGCGCCATGAGAACGCCGGCCACCGGACGGTCCCCCTCCGACGCGGGGGCGTTGCGGCCGGCCGCCAGGGGCGGATGATGGACCTCACGGCGGCGCGGGCCGTGGCCCGCTCCCCGCCGGCGCCCCTACGCGAGCGGAGGACCGCGGCATGCCCGGACCGGACGCCGAGACCGAGACGGAGGTGCTGATCGTCGGTGGCGGGCCGGTCGGGCTCACCGCCCGGGCCCTCCTGGAACGCTGGGGCGTGCGGACCCTGCTGGTCGAGAAACACCGCGCGCTGTCGCCTTTCCCACGCTCCCGGCTCGTCAACGTGCGCTCGATGGAGATCTTCCGCGGACTCGGGGTGGCCGCCGGAATCACCGCCGTCGCGTTCGCGCCGGAGTACGGCCGTATCCGCTTCCGCGACACCCGGGACGGCCCGGACTTCGCGTCCGCGGCGATGGTCGGGATCAACGCGCCGGTTCCCGAGAGTCCCGTACGAGGGGTGGTCAGTTCGCAGGACCGCCTGGAGCCCCTCCTGCTCGGCGCGGCGGACGCTCCCGTCCGGTTCGGGACGGAGCTGACCGCCCTGACCGAGGACACCCACGGCGTCGAGGCCCTCGTCGTCGACCGCGACAGCGGTGCCGGGACACGCGTCCACGCCCGTTACGTCCTCGCCGCCGACGGCGCGCACTCCAGCGTCCGGGGCCTGCTGGGCATCGGCACCACGGGCCCCGGCGCCCTGGGGAACATCACCACCGTCGTCTTCGACGCCGACCTCGGCCCCTGGAGCACCGACCGGCCCGCCGGGGTCTACTTCACCGCGCACGGCTCCTTCCTCCCGCTCTATCCGGAAGGCGGCTGGTCCTGGTTCGCCCCCACCCCCGACGACCCGGAGCACGCCGACTGGGCCGGGATCGTCGCCCGTGCCCTCGGCCCCGGCGCGCAGGCGGGGATCGAGGTGCTGCGGGTGCAGCAGTGGGTGATGCAGGCGTTCGTCGCCGACGCATTCCGGCACGGTCGCGTCCTGCTGGCCGGTGACGCCGCGCACGCGATGCCCATCATCGGCGGCCTGGGCATGAACACCGGCGTCGCGGACGCACACAATCTGTGCTGGAAACTCGCGGGGGTACTCCGGGGATGGGCGGGGTCACCCCTGTTGGAGACCTACGCGGCGGAACGCCGGCCCGTCGCCCACCGGACCCTCCGCCAAGCAGTGGCCAACACCCGGCTGCTGCGACAGGTGCAGCAGCACCGCCAGGAACAGATCCGACGCGGCGAGACGACGCCTGAACGGATCGAACTGCCCTGGTCGGAAGAGTACTTCGCCCAACTCGGTCTCGTACTGGGCTCCGCCTACCGCTCCGGTGCCGTCCTCACCGAGCACGGCACCCCACCCGAACCGCCCGACAGCGGCACGGACTACGTCCCCACGCCGGAGCCGGGCCACCGCATGCCGCACCGCCGGCTCGCCTCCGGCCGCTCCACCCTCGACACCCTCGGCGAATGGTTCACCGTCCTCACCCCGGACCCCGCCCGCTGGGAGCGGCAGGCCGGCGCCGCAGCGCACTGGCCGCTGCGCGTCGAGCCCCTCCCGCACGAGCACCTCGACCCCTGCCGCCTCGGCCCGCACGGAGCGCTGCTCGTCCGGCCCGACGGCCACATCGGCGCCCGTTGGGACGACGCGCCGCCCGGCGGCGGCGCCCTCCGCCACGCCCTCACCGCGATCACCGGCTCCACGCCCCCGTGACGAGTCCCGCGAGCCGCGCCTACCGCTGCCAGGACCGCCACAGCGCCGCATACGTCCCGTCCGCCGTCACCAGCTCGTCGTGGCTGCCCAGTTCGCTGATCCGCCCGTCCTCCGCGACCGCGATCACATCGGCGTCGTGGGCCGTGTGCAGCCGGTGGGCGATGGCCACGACCGTCCGGCCCGCCAGCACCCTGGCCAGTGAGCTCTCCAGCCGCCGGGCCGCCCGCGGATCCAGCAGTGACGTCGCCTCGTCCAGCACCAGCGTGTGCGGGTCGGCCAGCACCAGCCGCGCCAGCGCGATCTGCTGGGCCTGGGCCGGGGTGAGGGCGAGTCCGCCCGAGCCCACCTCGGTGTCCAGACCCTTCTCCAGCGCCCGCGCCCACTCCTCGGCGTCCACCACCTTCAGTGCCGTCCACAACTCCTCGTCACCGGCACCGGACCTTGCCAGCAGCAGGTTGTCGCGCAGCGAGCCGACGAAGACGTGGTGCTCCTGGTTGACCAGCGCCACGTGCCGCCGTACCCGCTCGGCCGGCATCCGGGACAGCTCGGCACCACCCAGGGTCACGGCACCGGAACGCGGCGCGTAGATCCCCGCCAGCAGCCGGCCCAGCGTCGACTTGCCCGCACCGGACGGACCGACCAGCGCCACCCGCGTGCCGGGCGGCACGTCCAGGGACACGCCGTGCAGCACGTCCGTCCCCGGGGCGTAACCGAAGCGCACCCCGTCGGCCCGCAGGGCCCGGCCCTCGGGCCGGACCTTCTCGTCACCGCCGGCGGGCTCGATCTCGCGGACGCCCACCAGCCGGGCCAGCGACACCTGGGCCACCTGGAGTTCGTCGTACCAACGGAGCACGATGCCCACCGGCTCGGTCAGCATCTGGGCGAACAGCGCGCCGGTCGTCAACTGGCCCACGGAGATCCACCCCTGGAGGACGAACACCCCACCGAGGAGCAGTACCGAGCCGGTCACCAGCGCGTGCGTCATGGTGACCACCGGGTAGAACACCGTACGCAGCCAGAGTGTGTAGCGTTCCCAACGCGTCCACTCCCGGATCCGCCGGTCCGAGAGCGCCACCCGGCGCGCGCCCAGTCGGTGCGCCTCGATCGTCCGGCCCGCGTCCACCGTCTCCGCCAGGGCCGCGGCGACCGCGGCGTATCCCGCCGCCTCGGAGCGGTAGGCGCGCGGGGCGCGCGGGAAGTACCAGCGGCAGCCGGCGACCAGCAGCGGCAGCGCCACCAGCACGGCCAGTGCCAGCGGAGGCGCCGTCACGGTGAGCGCGCCCAGCAGCAGCGCCCCCCATACCACCCCGATCGCCAGCTCGGGGACGGCCTCCCGCATCGCGTTGGCCAGCCGGTCGACGTCGGTGGTGATCCGGGACAGCAGGTCACCGGTGCCCGCGCGCTCCAGCACGCCCGGCGGCAGCCGCACCGAGCGGACCAGGAAGTCCTCGCGCAGGTCCGCGAGCATCTCCTCGCCGAGCACCGCGCCGCGCACCCGCATCATGCGGGTGAACAGCGTCTGCACGGCCAGCGCCACCGCGAACAGGGAGATCACCGGGCCGAGACGGACGGCCGTGCCCTCCGACAGGTCCTCGACGAGGCCGCCCAGCAGGTAGGGGCCCACCATCGAGGCCGTCACCGCGACGGAGTTGACCGCCACGAGGAGGACGAGTGCCCGCCGGTGCCGGCGTGCCAGCTCCCGTACGCAGCGGCGGACGGTCGCCGGCCCGCCGACCGGCAGGGTGGTCGCCGACTCCGGCGCCGCCGGGTCGTAGGAGGGCGGTGCCACACCGATCATGCCGATTCCCCGATCCGATCATTCGCCGCGGGAGGCCGTCCGCCCGCCGGAGCCGTCCGCCCGCGCACCGCACCGCTCGCCGCTTCCGTGCGGACGGCGTCCGAGTCCTCGTCCGCACCACACACCCCGTCCTCCTCGCGGGTGACCGCCGCGCGGTAGGCCCGCTGCGTGCGCAGGAGTGCCTCGTGCCGCCCCACCGCCACCACCCGCCCGTCCCGCACCAGCACCACGCGGTCGGCCCGGTCGAGCAGCAGGGGGCTGGAGGTGAACACCACCGTCGTACGCCCCTCGCGCAGCGCGCGCACCCCCTCGCCGACCCGGGCCTCGGTGTGCGCGTCCACCGCCGACGTCGGCTCGTCCAGCACCAGCACCTCCGGGTCCACCAGCAGCGACCGGGCGAGTGCCAGCCGCTGCCGCTGGCCGCCCGACAAGGACCGTCCCCGCTCGGTGATGTGGGCCGCGATGGCGCCGGCCGACGGGTCAGCCGCGGATCGCGCCAGCGAGTCCAGGACGTCCTCGCAGCACGCCGCCGCCAGGGCCGCCTCCGGTGCGACCCGCCCGGACGAGGGCACGTCCAGCAGCTCGGCGAGGGTGCCGGAGAGCAGCACCGGGTCCTTGTCCTGAACCAGCACCGCCGCCCGGGCGGCCTCCAGTGGCACCTCGTCCAGGGCCACCCCGCCGAGCAGCACCGACGGCGAACCGGCGGGGGCTTGCGGCGCGTGCCCGCCGAGCCGGTCGGCGAGCAGCCCGGCGGCGTCCGGGTCTCCGCACACCACCGCCGTCAACTCCCCGGCGCGGGCCCGGAGTCCCGTCAGCGGGTCGTGGAGGTCGCCGCCGAGCGCCCGGTCCGTCGGACCGCCGGAGCTCTCTCCGGACGCCTCGGCCGTGCGCCGCAGCGCCAGCAGTCGGGCCGCCCGGTCGGCCGACGGCCGAGAGAAGGAATAGGCCATGGCCGCCTCCTCGACCTGGCGCATCGGGAAGAGGAGGAACGTCACGACGCCGTAGACGGTCACCAACTCGCCCACTCCGACCCGGCCGTCGCGGACCAGCCCCACGCCGAGCCAGACCACCACGATCATCAGCAGTCCCGGCAGCAGCACCTGGACCGCCGCGATCAGCGCCCACATGCGCGCGCTGCGCACGGCGGCCCCCCGGACCTCCTGCGACGCCCGGCGGTACCGCGAGAGGAACAGCTCCTCGCCGCCGATGCCGCGCAGCACCCGCAGTCCCGCGACGGTGTCCGACGCCAGCTCCGCGGCATGACCCGCCGACTCCCGCTGCGCGTCCGCCCGGCGCGTCGCGGGCGGCAGCAACGGCAGGACCGCGAGCACCAGCAGCGGCACGCCGACCGCCACCACCCCGCCCAGCACCGGCTGGTAGAGCACCAGGCCCACGCAGACGGCGAGGGTGGTGCAGACCGCAGAGAGGAACCGCGACTGGGTCTCCACGAACCATCCGACGTGTTCCACGTCCGCCGTCGAGACCGTGACGATCTCACCGGCGGCGACCCGCCGCGTCAGCGCCGAACCCAGCTCGGCCGCCTTGCGGGCCAGCAACTGCTGCAACCGGGCCGCGGCGGTGATCCAGTTGGTGACGGACACCCGGTGCAGCATCGTGTCGCCCAGCGCGGTGAGGGCGCCCAACAGCAGCATCAGGCCGCCCGCCGCCGCCAGCCCGGACCCCGACCGATCGACCACGGCCTGCACCGTCATGCCCACGGCCAGCGGGAACAGGGCCACGGCGGCCATGTGCAGCGTTCCCCAGCCCAGCGCCGCCAGTTGCCCGCCGAGCTGCCTGCGGCTCAGCCACCACAGCAGACGCGGACCGGACCGGACGTCCGGTACTCCGGGGTCGGCATAGGGAAGATCGCGAATACGCATGACGTCCCAAGGGCGCGGAAGGGGAGGGAAGAAGGGAGAGCCGTGCCAGCGTCGCCCTCCTGGCACGCCGAGTTCAACCGAATTTCGGCGTCCCCGCACACCACGCGAACATCAGGCCAAAGGTCTACTGGTGCGTCGCGCGGCGACGCGCTTCACTCCTGCCGCATGAGACGACTGTTGCGCGCACTGTGCGCCGGGGCCGCTGCCCTGGCCCTGGGCACCGGCACCGCCGTGGCCGCGGGCCCGCCGGACCCGCCCGCCGAATTCGGCACCGACTGGCACGACCCCGTCACCGCCGCGCCCCCGGTGGCCGTCCCGGACACCACCTCCTGCACCGTGACCCTCGCGGACACCGAATTCCGTGACTACACGCCCTACAAGAGCACCTATACGCCCCCCAAAGGCTGCGGAGACCGCTGGAACAAAGTCGTCCTCCGCCTCGACGGCTCGGTCGCCGGCCGCCAGTACGACCGACTCGGCTACCTCCGCGTCGGCGGCGTCGAGGTGCTGCGCACCTCCACCCCCGAGCCGTCTCCCGACGGCATCGCCTGGAAGGTCGAGAAGGACGTCACGCGGTACGCCGCCACCCTGCGCTCACCGCAGCCCGTGGAGATGCTCATCGGCAACCTCGTCAACGAGACGTACACCGGCGTCATCAAAGTCAGGGCGACCCTGACCTTCTACGCGGCCGAGGGCCGGGTGCGCCAGGCCGCCACCCCGGACCGGGTGCTGACCCTGGACGGCGCCCACGAGGCGGGCACGGCGTACGAGGGGACGGTGACCACGCCGCGCAACACCGAACGCGTCGTCGCCGAGGTGTACGCGACCGGATCCGGCGGCGGGTGCGAGGAGTTCTGGTACCTGACGGTGCCGAACGCGGCGCCCTACTCCTGCAAGGCCGCCGACGGCCCGTACCGCGAGGTGAGAGTGGCCGTCGACGGCCGGCTCGCGGGGATCGCCGCGCCCCACCCGACCATCTGGACCGGCGGCTGGTCCAACCCCTTCCTCTGGTACGTGATCCCGGCCCCGCGCGCCTTCGACGTGCGCCCGCTGGAGTACGACCTCACCCCGTTCGCCGGACTGCTCAACGACGGCCGGCCACACCGGATCACCGTCTCGGTCGCCGGCGTCCCGGCGGGACAGAGCGGCTGGAGCACCCCCACCAACATCCTCGTCTGGCAGGACGCCAAAGCCTCCCGCGTCACCGGTGAACTCACCGGACACACCGAGAGCACACCGGAGAACGACACGGCGTACACCCCCGGCGCGACCCACCGGTTCACCGCCAAGGGCGGCCACACCCTGACCGTCTCCGGATACCTGGACACCTCGCACGGCAGGGTGACGACCACCGTGCGCCGCGGCGTCACCGCCTCCTCCGCGCACCACTGGACCGAAGGCGAGGGGACGGACGGGCTGCGCGCCCGCTGGGCCGACGACGAGGCGGTCACCGTGCACGGCCGCGGGCCCGCCACGACCACCCGCACCCAGCGCGCGTACACCCTGGACGGCGAGATCACCGGAGCCACCGGGCCGCGCCTGCGGACCGTGATGACGACGGGCGACCGCGCCGAGAGCGTCACCCTGCGGGGCGGCGTACGGACCGGCTGGTCACGGCTGGACGACACCTACACCGGCGACGCCTCCTACAACCAGGACGTGCCGCGCGACCAGCGGCACGCCACCGGTGTCTCACGCGAGCACTACCGCCTCACCGGGCCCGGGCTCTGCCACGACCGGACGATCGCCACCGCCCAGGGCGCCCTCACGGAGGACCGGAGCCGCTGCTGACGCGGGTCAGCGCGGCGGGTGGTGCGGGAGCTGCCCCCGCATCAGCTCGCCCAGCAGACCGCCGAGCACGTCGCGCTGCTCGGCGGTCAGCGGGGACAGGATCTCCTCCACCGCCGCGCGCCGGGCCTCACGCATCGCGCGGAGCGTCTCCCGGCCCTGCTCGGTGAGCTCGATCCTTATCACCCGGCGGTTGCAGGGGTCGGGCACGCGGCGCACCGCGCCGTTCGCCTCCAGGGCGTCGACGAGGGTGGTGACCGCCCGGGGCACCACCTCCAGCCGCTCGGCCAGATCGGCCATGCGCGGCGGCTCCTCGCAGTGCGCGACGGACCGCAGCAGACGGGACTGGGCGGGCGTGATGCCGACCGGGTCCAGATAGCGCTTCTGCGCGCGATTGAGCCTTCGGGTCAGCCGCAGGAGCTGCTCGGCGAGCTGTCCGGACGTGTCGGGGACGGTCATCGGGCCAGATTACCAAGAGCATGTGCATTGTGAGTATAGGTAACAGTGAGCTATGCTCTCTACGAGCGTCGGTGACCGCCCTCGGCCCACGAGGCCTGTGCTGTGCCCCGCCGTGCCGCCATCCGTGGCACCGCCCCGCCGGCCTCCCGCTCGCCCCGCTCGTCTCGTCCGTCCATTGCTCGTCACCGTTCCGCACAACTCGTCCGCACAGTCGCACAGCTCGTCCGCACCGCCTGTCCGTATCGACCGCCGGACCGTCCCCCACCGGACGTACCACCGGACCGCCACGCGCCGAAGGAGCCCCTTGCGCCCCCACGAACCCGAATGGACCCCACCGCCCCCCGACCCGGAACACCCCGCCCAAGTCCGGCGCATCCTGCGCCTCTTCCGCCCCTACCGCGGGCGCCTCGCCCTCGTGGGGCTGCTCGTGGCCGCGTCCTCCCTGGTCACCGTGGCCTCGCCCTTCCTGCTGCGGGAGATCCTGGACGTCGCCATCCCGCGGGGCCGTACCGGGCTGCTCACCCTGCTCGCCCTCGGCATGATCGCCGCCGCGGTCGTCACCAGCGTCTTCGGCGTGCTCCAGACCCTGGTGTCCACCACCGTCGGCCAGCGCGTCATGCACGACCTGCGGACGGCCGTCTACGCCCGGCTGCAGAGCATGCCCCTCGCCTTCTTCACCCGGACCCGCAGCGGCGAGGTGCAGTCCAGAATCGCCAACGACATCGGCGGCATGCAGGCCACGGTGACGTCCACCGCCACCTCGCTGGTCTCCAACCTCACCAGCGTGGTCGCCTCGGTCGCCGCCATGCTGGCCCTCGACTGGCGGCTGACCGTCGTCTCCCTGCTCCTGCTCCCGGTGTTCGTATGGATCAGCCACCGGGTGGGCCGCGAGCGCAAGAAGGTCACCTCCCAACGCCAGAAACAGATGGCCGCCATGGCCTCCATGGTCACCGAGTCGCTCTCCGTGAGCGGCATCCTCCTGGGCCGGACCATGGGCCGGGCCGACTCGCTCACGGCCGCCTTCGCCAAGGAATCGGAACGGCTGGTCGACCTGGAGGTCAGGGCCAACATGGCCGGCCGGTGGCGGATGTCCACCATCGGCATCGTCATGGCGGCCATGCCCGCGCTCCTCTACTGGGCGGCAGGGATAAGCCTGGAAGCCGGCGGCCCCGCCCTGTCGATCGGCACGCTCGTCGCCTTCGTCTCCCTCCAGCAGGGCCTGCTGCGGCCGACCGTCTCCCTGCTGTCCACCGGCGTCCAGGTACAGACCTCGCTCGCCCTCTTCCAGCGCATCTTCGAGTACCTCGACCTTCCGGTGGAGATCAGCGAGCCCGAGCGCCCGGTACGCCTGGAGAAGATCCGCGGCGAGGTCCGCTTCGAGGACGTCGGCTTCGCCTACGACGGCCCGGACGCCGCCCGGGCCACCCTCGCCGGCATCGACCTCGTCGTCCCCGCGGGCGGCAGCCTGGCCGTCGTCGGCCCCACCGGCTCCGGGAAGAGCACCCTCGGCCACCTCGTACCCCGGCTCTACGACGTCACCGGCGGCCGGGTGCTCATCGACGGAGTGGACGTCCGCGATCTCGACTTCGACACGCTCAGCCGTGCCGTGGGCATCGTCTCCCAGGAGACGTACCTGTTCCACGCCTCCGTCGCCGACAACCTGCGGTTCGCCAAACCGGACGCCGACGACGACGAGATCCGCGCCGCCGCCGAGGCCGCCCAGATCCACGACCACATCGCCTCCCTGCCCGACGGCTACGACACCCTCGTCGGCGAGCGCGGGCACCGCTTCTCCGGCGGCGAGCAGCAGCGGCTGGCCATCGCCCGCACCATCCTGCGCGACCCGCCCGTCCTCATCCTGGACGAGGCCACCTCCGCCCTGGACACCCGGACCGAACAGGCCGTCCAGAAGGCCATCGACGCGCTGTCCGAAGGCCGCACCACCATCACCATCGCGCACCGCCTCTCCACCGTCCGCGACGCCGACCAGATCGTGGTGCTCGACGGCGGGCGCATAGCCGAGCGGGGGACGCACCGCGAACTCCTCGCCGCCGACGGCCGATACGCGGCGCTGGTGCGCGGCGACGCCCGCCTCGCGGTGACGGTCTGAGACCGAACACGAGCGGCGGTGGGGGCCGTTCCGCACGGCCCCCGGCCGCCGGGCCTCAGATGCGGCCCGGCGTCGTCAGAGAGTGTCCAGGTCCACGGCCTCCGCCATCAGCCGGTACCCCGCGTCACCCGGGTGCTTGCGGTCGCCCGAGTCGTAGCGGGGAGAGAGGAGTTGGGGGTCATCGGCCGAGACCAGGGCGGCGTCGAAGTCCGCCACCGCGTCGAACTCGCCCGAGGTGCGGATCCACTCGTTGGCCGCCAGCCGCTTCGCCTCCGCCCGAGGCGTGTGGTACTCGGAGCCCTTGAACGGGAGGACGGTCCCGCCGATCACTTTCACACCGCGCTCACGGGCCCGCCGGATCAGCTCCCGGTAACCGGCGATCAGTTCGTCGGCCGACACCTCGACGGCGGGCTTGTACATCGGCAGGTCCACCTCGCTGAAGCCGATGTCGTTGAGGCCCACGTGCACGATCACGGCACGGACCCCGGGCTTGTCGAGCACGTCCCGTTCCAGCCGCGCGGAAGGCCGCTCGCCGAACCACGGCGAGTCATGGAGCAGCAGATTGCCGCCGATCCCCGCGTTGAGCACGGCCCACGGCCGGCCCGCCGCCGCCAGCCGTTCGGCGAGGGCGTCGGGGTAGCGGGCGTCGGCCCCCACGGAGGAGCCGAAGCCGTCCGTGATGGAGTCGCCCAGGGCCACCACCGCCCCCTCGGCCGCTCCCTCCCCGGTCAGCTCGATGTCGGACAGCAGGTACCAGGAGTGCGTGACCTCGTCGAAGCCCGCCCCGGAGGCCGATCCCGTGCGGTCGCCCGCGGCCCGGTAGGTCTCCGCCCACGCCTGCGAGTGAAAGGTCACCGGCCCTGTCGGACCCTCGAAGTACAGCGTCAGCGCCAGGGAGTCGAACGCCGCCACCCGCAGCTCCACCGGGTCGCTCACCACCACGCCGCCCGCCGGTATCCGCACCGACGAGGCGCCGCCGAAGGTGAGCGCCCGCACGGACTCCGGCCGAACCTCCGCCCCGCCCGCGCCGAGCGCCAGCGCCGCCCCGTCGACGGTCAGCGGCCCGGTGCCGTAGCGGTGGGACAGCCGGACACGGGCCGACGTTCCGCCGCCGGTCACCCGGACGATCTGGCGGACGGACTGCCGTGCGAACCCCGTCTCGGACCAGTTCTCACCGAAGCCGGCGCTCGGCCGCTGCACCGCTGCCGCCCACCCGGCCGCCCACCCGGTCCGCGCCTCTCCGCCGACCGGCGCCGCCGTCCCCACGAGCTCCGCTTCCCGTACCGTCATGGTCTTCCTCCTCGTTCGCGTGATCTCCGCCGACGAGGAACAGCCTGCCGGTCCGGCGGCGGCCCACCCAGCCCCCGCCGCTTCGTACGCGGGCCGTGCGTACCAACGCCAGGGTCACCCTCCCGACGCCGCCCGGTCCCCGGCCACCAGCACGACGTCCAGCACCCGCGGCCCGTGCACGCCCTCCACCCGGTCCAGCTCGATGTCGCTCGTCGCCGACGGCCCGGAGATCCACGTCAACGGCCGGGCGGGATCAAGGCGTTCGAGGGCCTGCGGGACGGAGTCCACGAGCTGGTCGGCGGTCCGCACCACGCACACATGGTGGTCGGGAACCAGCGTGATCCGGCGCCGCCCCTGCCCGGGACCCCCGTCGAGGACGACCGTCCCGGTCTCGGCGACCGCCAGCGCGCACCCCGTGACGACGCTGTCCACGGCGTCCAGCTCACGCACCGTCAGGCCGGGGGAGTCCACCACCACCTTCACGTCCGCCCCGGCCAGCCAGCCGTCCGGCAGTCCGGCCGGTACCACCACCCGGCGGGCGCCCCGCCCGGCCAGCACCTCCCGGAGCAGGGCCGGCAGCCCGTCCTCGCCGGTCCGGTGCACGGTGGCCCGGTAGTCCGCCAAGTGCGCGGCGAGCAGCGCCGCCGACTCGGCGGGCGACCGCCGGCCGTGCACCCGCAGGTAGTCGCGGGGCACGGGGTGATCGCGCGGCCGCTCGTACGCCGGGACGTCGGCGAGGGCACGCCGCACCCGGCCGAGGATCCGCGCCCGGCTCGCGCCGCCCGCCGGACGCCCCACCGCTCCCGAGCCCGTACCCGCGCTCACCGCGCACCTCCTCGCGTCCGCGCCCACCAGTCGCGGAACGATTCCTCGGGGATCTCCGGCAGCGCCCGGCCGTCCGTCCACGCCCGGCCGGGGCCCGGAAGCCGTCGTGGGGCGAACCGGCCGGCCCGGGCCACCGGCCGCCGGACGCGGCGGAGCAGCTCCGGCCGGTCCAGGGCCCAGGCCGCGCCCGCCACCACCCACCGTTCCGGAGCGCGCCGCCGGGCCGGACGCACCACCGCCCGGGTACCGCGGACCGTCGCCTGGCCGCCCTCCGCCACCCGTTCCCGCAGGTGGACCAGGACCTCGGGGATGTCGATGGCCACCGGACACACCTCGTAGCAGGCCCCGCACAGCGAGGACGCGAAGGGCAGCGACCGCTCCAGCGGCCCGGCCGTCCCGCGGAGCTGCGGGGCGAGGATCGCTCCGATGGGGCCGGAGTAGGGCGAGCCGTAGGCGTGCCCGCCGGCCCGCTCGTACACCGGGCAGACGTTGAGACAGGCCGAGCAGCGGATGCAGCGCAGCGCCTGGCGGCCGACCGTGTCGGCGAGGGTGTCGGTCCGGCCGTTGTCGAGCAGCACCAGGTGGAACGAGCGCGGACCGTCGCCTTCCGTGGTGCCGGTCCACATCGACGTGTAGGGGTTCATCCGCTCGGCCGTGGAGGAACGGGGCAGCAACTGGAGGTAGATCTCCAGGTCCCGCCAGGTGGGCACCACCTTCTCGACGCCCACGACGGAGATCAGCGTCTCGGGCAGGGTCAGGCACATCCGCCCGTTGCCCTCGGACTCGACGACCACCATCGTCCCGGTCTCCGCGACCATGAAGTTGGCGCCGCTCACGGCCACCCGGGCCCGCAGGAACTTCTCCCGCAGATGCAGCCTGGCCGCCTCGGCGAGGTCGGCGGGACGGTCGGTCAGCCCCTCGGGCGCCGGCCGCCCCCAGTCGGCCATCCGTTCGCGGAAGATCTCCCTGATCTCGCCCCGGCTCCGGTGGATCGCCGGGACGAGGAGGTGGGACGGCAGATCGTCCCCCAACTGCACGATGAGTTCCGCCAGATCGGTCTCGTACGCCCGGATGCCGGCCGCCGCGAGGGCCTCGTTGAGGCCGATCTCCTGCGTCACCATGGACTTGACCTTGACGACCTCCCGTTCGCCGGTGGCCCGCACGAGCTCGGTGACGATCCGGTTGGCCTCCGCCGCGTCGGCCGCCCAGTGCACCGTCCCGCCGGCCGCGGTGACGCGCTCCTCCAGTCGGACCAGGTAGTGATCGAGGTGGCGGAGGGTACGGTCCTTGACGGCCGCGGCGGCGGCGCGCAGTTGGAGCCAGTCGTCGAGTTCGGCGACGGCCGCCGCGCGGCGCGCCCTGATGGTGGTGGTGGCGTGCCGCAGGTTGGCGCGCAGTCGCGCGTCCCGCGTCGAGACGGCGGCGGCCCGGGGGAACGAGGGCATGCCGAGCGGTACCCGACCGGTCATCGCGCGTCCCCCTTCGCGCCGGAGGCCGGACCGGGACCGGACGGTGGACCGGTCTCCGTTCCGCGCCCGGTTTCCTTCCCAGGCCCGGTTTCCGGCTCCGGTTCCGTCCCGGCCGCCGCCTCCGCGCCCGTCGAGGCCAGGATCTCCGCGATGTGCACGGGCCGTACCGCCGCTCCCTGCCGGGTGAGGATGCCGCCGATATGGGCCAGACACGAGTTGTCCGCCGCGCAGAGGGTTTGCGCGCCCGTGGCGACGACGGCGCGGGCCTTGTCCGTGCCCATGGCGACGGAGACGGCGGCGTTCTTGACGGCGAACGTCCCGCCGAAGCCACAGCACTCCTCGGCGCCCGCCGACTCCAGCAGTTCCAGGCCCTTCACCCGTTCCAGCAGCCGACGCGGCCGGTCGCCCAGGCCGAGGGCGCGCAGCCCATGACAGGTGGGGTGGTAGGTGACGGTGTGAGGGTAGTGGGCGCCGACGTCCGTCACCCCCAGGACATCCACCAGGAACTCCGTCAGCTCGTACGTCCGGGGCACGACTTCGGCCACCGCCTCGGCCAGCCCGCCGTCCCGCCCCTCGGCCGCTGCCCGGGCCGCGATCCGCGGGTACTGCTCGCGGACCATGGCCGCGCAGGAGGCGGACGGCGTGACGATGTGGTCGTACCCCCGGAAGGCGTCGGCGTACCGGCGGACCAGCGGCTCGGTGGGCCGCCGGTAACCGGTGTTGAAGAACGGCTGACCGCAACAACTCTGCTCCGCCGGGAACGCCACCCGCACCCCCAGCCGCTCCAGCAACGTGACCACGGCCCGGCCGGTGTCGGGGTACAGCATGTCGTTGACGCAGGTCACGAAGAGGCCGACCACTCCCGGATCCGGGGAGCGGAGAGAGCCGCGTGGGTCGGGAGACGCGAGGGGGCCGGGCGGACGGTGGGGACCACGAGAACCACGGGAGCGTCGCAGCATGATGCGCATGCTACGGATCGGGCCGCGTGAGGGGCACGCCCCGCGGCGCCTTTCCGCCGCAGCGCGCGGGGTGCGGTACGCGGGTCGCGCCATGCGGAACGCACGCCCGGCGTGCGGTGCGGCCGGGGTTGCGGGAAACGCCCGGGGCGCGCCGACCGGCTCGTGACCACGCGGCGCCTCACGAGGCGGAGGCGAGCGCTCGCGTAAGGCTCGTCGTCTGTTGCTGTTCCGGCGGGGCGATCGCTCGGTGGGTCCGTCGTCTGTTGCTGTTCCGGCGAGGCGAGCGCTCACGTGGGCCCAGCGTCCGTTGCTGTCCCGGCGAGGCGACCGCCGGCGCGGACCCGCTGTCCGCTGCCGGCGCACGGGGGCCACCGCCCGCACGGGCTCACCGTCCATCGCCCCCTCATCGAAGCGGTCGCCCGCCGCGCGCACACCGCGCCCGTCGCTATCCCACCGAGGCGACCGCCCGTTCGCGTACACCGTTCGTCGCTCCGACCCCGTCCTCCCCGGCGAGCAGCTTCCGAATCTCCCGTATCGCGCTCCGGCCGGCCCGGTTGGCGCCGATGGTGCTGGCCGACGGTCCGTACCCGACCAGGTGGATGCGCGGGTCACGGAGGACGCGCGTGCCGTCGAGTCGGATGCCGCCGCCGGGTTCCCGCAGCCGCAGCGGTGCCAGGTGGTCGAGTGCGGGCCGGAAACCGGTGGCCCACAGGATGACGTCGGCGGAAACGGTCCTGCCGTCTGCCCAGGCGACGCCCTCGGGGGTGACGCGGTCGAACATCGGCAGCCGGTCGAGGACGCCCGCCTCCCGCGCGCGTTCCATGGCGGCGGTCATCGGCAGCCCGGTGACCGACACGACGCTGCGCGGCGGCAGTCCCTGCCGGACGCGGTCCTCCACCAGCGCCACGGCCTCCCGGCCGCGCGCCTCGTCGAACGGTCCCTCCCGGAACACCGGTGGCCGGCGCGTCACCCAGGTCGTGGCGGAGGCCACGTCGGCGATCTCCAGCAGGTGCTGGACGGCGGACGTGCCGCCGCCGACGACCACCACGCGCAGGCCGGTGAAAGCCTCCGGGCCCGGGTAGCGGGCGGTGTGCAGTTGGCGGCCCCGGAACAGCTCCTGCCCGGGGTAGCGCGGCAGGAACGGCCGGTCCCACGTACCGGTGGCGTTGACCAGTGCCCGCGCCGACCACACCCCGGCCGACGACTCGACCCGCAGCCGCCCGGTCCCGGGCCCGGTCGCAGTCCCGGCCCCGCCGTCCTCGTGTACCGCCCGCACGTCGACGGGGCGCCGGACCCGCAGGTCGAACTCCGCCTCGTAGGCGGAGAAGTAGCCGCCGATCACCTCGGACGAGGGCCGGGCGTCGTCCGCGCCCGTGAGCGGCATCCCGGGCAGTGCGTGCATGCCGTGGACCCTGCCGTACGTCAGGGTGGGCCACCGGTACTGCCAGGCGCCGCCGGGCCGGGGCGCGTGGTCCAGCACGACGAAGTCGCGGTCCGGCTCGTAACCGGCGCGGCGCAGGTGGTAGGCGGTGGAGAGCCCCGCCTGCCCGGCGCCCACGACCACGACGTCCACCGCCCGCACCACCGCCATTTCGTTCATGGTTCTACCAACGAGGCGGCGGGGGGATCTCTTCCCGGGCCTTCAGGACCGAGCCGGTGCGGTGCCCAGCGCGGCCAGGTAGTCGTCCAGCAGCTCGGTCTGGCGCCCGGGCGGGAACGCCGCCGGGTCGAAGAGGGACTGCACCACCAGGCCGAGCACGAAGGCCTGGGCTCCGGCCGCGATCCGGTCGGGGTCGCCGGGCGGCAGCTCGCCGAGCTCCTGAGCGGCGGCGACGAGCTCCCGCAACCGGTCGCGGCTGCGTGCGTACCGCTCCGCGTGGCCCTCGCTCAGTGCCGGGTCGGCGAGCGCGGCGTCCCAGGAGGACACCCAGACGCGGTTGCTGTCGGTGGCGGCCGGGGTGAGCGGCAGGATGTCCAGCAGGGCGGCCCGGACGGCGGGCAGGCCCCGGAGCGCCACGCGCCGCGGCCGGGCGGCGCTGCGCCGGTCGAGCAGGTCGAGGGCGTGGGCCAGCAGGTCCCGTTTGGCGGGGAAGTAGTGGGTGAGCAGACCCGTGGTCGCGCCCAGTTCGGCGGCGACCGCGCGCATCGTCAGCCCGCCGAAGCCGTGCGCGGCGAGTACGCGCCAGACCGCCTCGGAGACGTCGCGGCGCCGGGCTTCGTGATCGCCCTTGGTTCGTGGCATGCTGCCACCGTACATAACCGTAACGCTTGTTGTGTGAATGGGGTCATCATGTTCTCCCTCCCGCTGCGGGACGACGCTCTGCTCCGCCCGCTGGAGATATGGCACGCCGAGGAGTTCGCGGCGCACATGGACCGGGCCCGGGAGCACATCCGCCCGTGGGTCGGGCCCGCGTTCGTCACCGACGACCTCGACGGCGCCCGCTCCACGCTGCGCCGCTACGCCGAGCGCCGGGCGGTGGACCAGGCCGGCCTCTTCGGCATCTGGCGGGAGGGCACCCTGGTCGGCGGTGTGATGTTCGTGGAGTTCGATGCCGCGCTGGGCTCCTGCGAGATCGGCTGCTGGCTGGAGCCGGCCGGCGAGGGCCACGGCCTGGTCACCGCTGCCTGCCGCACTCTGCTCGACTGGGCCCTCACCACCCGCGGCCTGCACCGCGCCGAGTGGCGCTGCCGCGCCGACAACACCCGCAGCTCCGCCGTGGCCGAGCGGCTCGGCATGACGCTGGAGGGTGTCCAGCGCGCGTACTGGCCCTACGAGGGTGCGCGCTACGACAAGCAGAACTGGGCGATCCTCGCATCCGAATGGCAGGACCGCCGGCGCTGAATCGCGGGTGGCGGGACGGAGGCGGCGGACGGCGGCACGCGGCGTCCGGGTTCCGCCGGTTCGCCGTACCGGTGCCACGCCGGCCGGGGGACGGCCCGCTCCGGTTTGCCGATCCCGGGCCGGTGCGGGTAAGGGGTGGTGCATGACCGATACCTTCACCACCCGCACGGTGGACATCACGACCGGCTCGAACGAGACGGTGTACGACCTCACCAGCCACTGCGCCCACTTCTTGCGGGAGGTGGCGGCAGGCCGGGACGGCCTGCTCAACGTCTTCACCCCGCACGCCACCGCCGGCCTGGCGGTGATCGAGACGGGCTCGGGCAGCGACGACGACCTGCTGGCCGCCCTCCGCGACCTGCTGCCGAAGGACGACCGCTGGCGGCACCGGCACGGCACCCCGGGGCACGGCCGCGACCACGTCCTGCCCGCCTTCGTCCCGCCGCACGCCACGCTGCCCGTCGTCGGCGGCGAGCTGGAGCTGGGGACGTGGCAGAGCATCGTCCTCGTCGATACGAACGTCGACAATCCGCACCGCAAGGTGCGGCTCTCGTTCCTCGGCTGATCCGGCACGGGGCTGACCCGGCACGGAGTCGGCCCGGTGCGGGGCTGACCCGGTGCGGCCGCGGGAGGGGCGCCGGGGCCGGGCCCGCGGCCGGGGCGGCGCGCCGGGCGGTCCGTCGAAGGACCGCCGTGCGCGCGCCGGCCGGCCGGGGGCGGCGGCTCAGTCGTGCTGCGCGAAGCTGGGGAGCTGACGCAGCTTCACCTTCGAGGTCGTGTTGAACGACCAGTCCAGCATCTTCACGGCGTCGGGGTACCGCTTGGTCGGGTCGTTGAGCAGCACGCCCACGACCGTGCGCTTGCCGCGCTGGGCGGCGAACACCAGGCACGGACCGGCGGCCGTGCCGGTGCCGGTCTTGATGCCGATGGCGCCCTTGTAGGACCCCAGCAGCTTGTTGGTGTTGTACCAGGTGTACGTGCGGTTGACGTTCGCCGCCTTCTGGCGGGTGCTGGTCGCCTTGACGACCGTGGCGAACGTGCTGTTGCCCATCGCGTGCCGCGCGAGCTTGGCGATGTCGCGCGGGGTGGAGTGGTTCGTCCCCACCTGCGATATGCCGTCGAACGAGTCGTACTTGGTGTTCTTCATGCCGAGCGCGGCGGCCTTCTTGTTCATCTGGGCGATGAACGACTTGGTGCGCGCGGCCTCGGTCTTGCCGGTGCCGAAGTTGTCGGCGAGCGCGTACGCCGCGTCGCACCCGGACGGCAGCATCAGGCCGTACAGGAGCTGCCCGACCGTCAGCTTGTCACCGGCCCGCAGGTCGGCGGTGCTCGCGCCGTTCTTCGTGACGTAGTCGCGGTACGCCTTTTTGATGGTGATCTGCTTGTTCAGGTTGACGCCCCGCGTATCCAGGACCACGGCGGCCGTCATGATCTTGGTGGTGCTGGCCATCTGGCGCTGGGTGTCGGCGTCCTTGGCCCACAACTGCCGGTTGGCGCCGCTGTCGAGCAGGAACGCGCCCTTGGCGGCGATGCCCGTCGGGCCGGTCGACGCCTCGGCCGTGGCCGCGGGCACGGCGACCGCGAACGCGGCGGTCGACGCGGTCACCGCGGCTCCCCACCGACGGGCCCGTCTTCCCCCAGATTGCTGCATATTACGTCTCATTCCTCACGAGTTGTCCCGGGTCTCTCAAGGCCGGGTGGAACCAGCAGATCCTCCCACCCTTCCGGGGCCCGGGGGAAACCGGGCACCGGACGCTTGCCCGGCGGGCGACAACCGGGTCGTGAGGGTGGCGGGAGACGCCCGGGAGCGGCGGACGCGCCGCCGTACGAGGGGAGATGAGGACCGGTCAGACAGTCGGAGGAAACGCGGGCGTCAGATGCCGCCGCCGGCCGCCGGGGCGGTGGAACGCCCGCGGGCGCGGCCCTCGTCCTTCCGCCGGACGTCCTGTTCCACCGCGCGCAGTAGCCCCGTCATGCGGTAGGGGACGCGCTCCCGCAGCACCATCTCGGTCCGGGTGCGCACCACGCCCGGAAACTGCACCAGTCGCTGGATCACGTCCTCCAGGTGGGCGGCGTCGCGGGCGACGACCCGCACCATCAGATCGCCGGCGCCGGTGATGGAGAACGCCTCTATGATCTCCGGCACCTCCGCCAGCGCTTCCGCGACCGGGTCGAGATGGCCCTGGGTGACCTCGATGTGCACGAAGGCCAGGACGGGGTGGCCGAGCGCGGCGGGGGACAGCCGGGGGCCGGTCCCCGTGATCACCCCGTCCCGTTCCAGCCGGTCGAGCCGGGCCTGGAGGGTGCCGCGCGCGATGCCCAGCAGCCGCGCGTACTCCCGCGCACTGGTCCGCGGCTGCTCCAGCAGGAGGCGCAGGATTCTGGTGTCCAGGGCGTCTACGGCCATCGGCGGACACTCCCTCGTACTCGGGTGCCGGGCCGTCACTGTACCAATGGCCCAGTCCGCGGCCCGCCACCGGGCGGCGGGCCGGCGGCCGGGCAGGCCATCGGCCCGCCGCCCTTCGCGGAAGTCGGCGAGGACGGGCGGAAGGGCCCGCGCTCAGGCCTCCGAGAGCGGAGACCGCGGGCTGCTCAGCACCGGCCCGGCCAGGCCCGCCACCGCCCGCTCCAGGTCGTGGAGGTGGGCGAGGGCCCGCTCCGCGCCCGGGTGGTGCTGGGGAGCCGCGAGGCCGAGCTCGGCCGCCGAGGCCGGGGCCTCCGTCGCGGGCAGCAGGGCGCGCAGCGCCGCCTCGACCCGCTGACAGGCGGCGGTCAGCCGGGCGTCGTGCGAGGCGTCCGGGTCGGCGGCCACCTCGGCCAGACCGCGCGCCTGCCGGACGCAGTCGTCCAGGTGGGCCGTCACCAGCCGGGCGCGCTCCTTGCGAGCCCGCAGCGGGCTCAGCGGGTGCAGCAGCGGGGCCAGCGACATCCGGACCCGGGCGAGGAGGAGCTCCAGCTCGGCGACGTACGGCGCCGGATCCGCGGCCGCCTCCCCGGCCAGCCGCCGCGCCGACTCGGCCGTGCAGTGCCGCACCGTCAGCATCGCCCGGCGGATCCAGGCGTCGGTGGTGGCGTGGGTCGTGACCGGCAGCACCAGGGCGACCGCCAGGGCCGAGGCCGCCGCGCCCACCAGCGTCTGCTCGAAGCGCAGGAGCAGCAGGCCCGGGTGGAGGACGCCCAGCAGCCCGTACAGCAGGGACGCCATGACGGTCACGAAGAACATCATCCAGCTATAGGAGGGGGCGGCCGTGTAGAAGATGCCGAAGACGCAGAGCGCCACGAGGACCGCGGTCGGCGCGGGGGCGCCGTGCAGCGGCACCGCGACGACCAGGCCGACGGCGATGCCCGCCACCGTGCCCACCACGCGGCGGAATCCCCGGACCAGGGTCTCCCCGCGCGAGGCGGTGTTCACGAAGATCCACCACGCGGTGCCGACGGCCCAGTACCAGCGCTCGTCCGAGACCAGGTGCCCGACGCCCAGCGCCAGGGCGCAGGCGAACGTGTTCTGGAACGCCTGCCGGGTCGTCGGACGCTCCAGGCCGCGCGCCGCCGCGGGCGCGGGGGCGATGACCGGCGGCAGCCGCCGCTCCCAGCACCAGAGCCCGAAGCGCACCAGCGACGACGAGACCAGCGCCAGCGCCATGGCCGCGTAGAGCTCCGCCAGCCCCTCCGGCGCGGCGTGCAGGAACTGCGCCATGAAGAACATCATGAAACCGAAGATGCCCAGCGCCTGCCCCCGGGGGCCCCAGCGCCGCGCGTACACCCCGGCGAAGACGACGCCGAGGAACGCCGCGTCCCGCGCCACGGGGAGGGCGTGCAGCACGGTCGCGAGCGCGAGGACCGGGACGCCGACGGCGGGCAGCCACGCCGTCGTGACCGCCTGGTCGCGAACCCGGGCATCGGTGACGGTGAAGAGGGCGAGCAGCGCGGTGAGACCACCGGCGATCGCGGCCCCCACCGAACCGGTCGCCAGATGCGAGACCGTCACCGCCAGACCCACGCCGAGCACGGCCCGGGCCGAGTTCCGCAGCCGGACGCGGCCCGGATCCGGAGCCGCGAACATCTTCTTCAGCTTCACCACCCTCTTCCGATCGCGCGCACAAAAGAGGCGCCGCGGGGATCCCGCAGCGCCATTGACGGGTTCATCAAACCATCCATGGACCATATGGCTCAAGACAAGGGAGAAAAGATGAGCCATTGGCCTGCCTTTACCCGACGGTAACCCGGCGCGCACAGGGCCAACGGACCACCTTCAGGCCGCCTCCGGACCGGCCGTGACGGGGCGGCGCCGGGCGATGTCAGTGGTGCCCTGTAGCGTCGGGACATCGACGTGACGGGGACGTTATGCGGAGGGGACGCGATGGCCATCGGCGGACGGCGCGAACGGCGTGCCTACATCGGCTCGTTCACGAGAGCGGGGGGCCCGGGCATCACCGTGGCGCGGGTGGACGGTGAGACCGGAGCGCTGACACCCGTCCGTTCCACCGCCGTCGCGGCGGACCCCTCGTTCCTGGCCCTCTCGGCCGACGGCGGCGTGCTGTACGCGGTGAGCGAGACGGAAGGGGGCACGGCGACGGCCTTCTCCCTCGCCGACCCGGACCGCCCGGAACCGCTCGGCCCGGCCGTGCCCGTCCAGGGCGACGCCCCCACTCACCTCGCGCTCGCCGGAGCCCGCCTGTTCACCGCCAACTACCGGTCCGGGAGCGTCAGCTCCCTGCCCGTCGCCGCCGACGGCGGCCTCACCGTGCCGTCCGTGGTGCTGCGGCACGAGGGCAGCGGGCCGGTGGCCGAACGGCAGGAGGGACCGCACGCCCACGCGGTGGCCCCCGACCCCACGGGCCGCTGGCTGCTCGCGGTGGACCTCGGCACCGACTCCGTCCACCTCTCCGCGCTCGACCCCGCCACGGGCGAGCCGGTGCCCCACGGCGAGACGCGTCTGCGCCCCGGCAGCGGCCCGCGGACGCTCGTCTTCCACCCGCGGGGACACCGGGCGTACGTCCTCAACGAGCTCGACCCGACGGTGACCGTCTGCCGCTGGGACGCCGGATCCGGCGCGCTGGAGCCGCTGGAGACGGCACCCGTCGTGGGCGCGGGGGCGGCCGACCCCACGTACCCCTCGACGCCCGTGCTCTCCGCCGACGGCCGGTTCCTCTGGACGGCCAACCGCGGCGACGACACCCTCGCCACCCTCACCCTCGACCCCTCCGGGGACGCGCCCCGGCTGCGCTCCACCGTGAGCTGCGGCGGGCGCTGGCCGCGCCACCTCGCCGCCCACCCGGACGGCGGGCTGCTGTACGCGGCGAACGAGCGGTCGGGCGACGTCACGTGGTTCACGGTCGACGCCGACACGGGCATACCCGAGCGGGCCGGTTCGGTGGCGGCGCCGGCCGCCTCGTGCGTGGTCTTCCGCTGAGTCCGAGGGTCTCGCGGAGGCGTGCGTACGGGGCGCCCGGCCCCGAAACGCGGGAAGGGCCTCGGCAGAGGCCCTTCCCGGCGGTCACACGGTGGTGCGCTCCGACGGCTACGCGGTGGTGCGGCGGATCAGCGCACCGGCGCGTGCATCGGCGAGGGCTGGGAGGCGATGCCCAGCAGCTCGGTGTACTTGGCGAGGACGAGCCTGCCGATCGCCGGGTACGCGCCCAGCGGCTCCGCCGCCGCGCAGCCCGCCTCCTTCGCGGCCATGGACGGCAGCGCCTCGTCGGCCTCCGGGCCGATCAGGCACGGCGCGAGGGCCAGATTGCGCGAACCGGACGAGCGGAGCTCGTCGGCGGCACGGGCCACGGCGCCCTCCTCGTCCAGACCGGCGGCCAGTACGGGCACGGCCAGGCGCGCCGACAGCAGCATGCCGGTGATGCCGGCCGCCTGCACCGCCTCGGGGCCGCCGACCGTGGCCAGGACGATTCCGTCGGCGGCGGTTGCGACGGTGAACAGCCGGGCGCGGTCGGCGCGGGCCAGGCCCGCCTCCGAGAGGCGCACGTGCAGGGCCTCGGCGAGCAGCGGGTGCGGGCCGAGCGTGCCCGTCAGCTCGAAGGCCGAGCCGCTGCTGACGACCGACTGGCGTATGCGCCGCAGCACGGACGTGTCGGGGCCCGCCAGCAGCGGCACCACGACGGCGGCGGGCCCGTGGGCCCAGGCGGCGGCCTCCTCGTCCGAGGCGGCCTGCGCTTCGCTCATGCGAGCGGTGTGCCGGGCCGCGGCGTAGCCGAGGACGGAGTCCAGGGCGGGGAACCCGCCGGCGTCGCCCTCGGCGTCCACGTAGCCGATGCGCGCGTCCAGGCCGGGGAGCTCGGAGCGGGCGATGCTCAGGGTCTCCTCGGCCAGCCGGCGCGCGGCCGGGCCGGGGACGCCGGGCACCGCGAGCACGAGCGGGGGCGCGGCCGCCGGTGCGGTCACGGGCTCCGGCCTCCGGTGCCGTCCGGACTGGCGGGGTCGGGGCATTCGTACAGGCAGGCCGGACGTGGGCCCTGTGGGGGAGCTCATGGCGCCGCATGTTATCCGGTCGGGAACCACCCTGTTTGGGCGGGGGGCGATTGACCAGCCTCTGTCCTGATTTATTCGGTGGCTGATCCGATCACCCGAAGATGTGTCCGAGTGGCGCGGCGGCCGGCTCCGCGACCGTGACGCTCAGCAGCGATCCGTCCGCCGGAAGCAGCAGACGGTCCGTCATCAGGGCGACGGCGATGCGGGACGCGCCGTCCAGGGGCGATCCCTCCGCGACCGTCTGACGGGCATACGGAAGTTGCTTTCGCAACTCCTGACGGAGCGGCAGCAGCAGCGGGGGGCCGATTCCCGCCAGCCCTCCGGTGAGCGCGACGACCGGCGCGCGGGGATCGACGGGAGCACGGGCATCGTCGGGGCCGTCAGGGGCGTCGGGGCCGGCAGGGTCATCGGAGCCGGCGTCGGAGCCGGCGTCGGAGCTGCCAAGGCCGTCGGCGGGGGCGCAGGCGCTCCCGGTGCCCTTGTCCATGGCGCCCCCGGTGCCTGCCGTCCTCCGCGGTTCGACCCCGCCCGCGGAAGGGCAGGCCGCCGCCGCGGCCTCCGCGATGTGCCGTGCCGCGGTCCGCAGGATGTCAGCCGCCACCGGGCACACGGGCGCGCACCGGCCCACCTCGGGCGCGAAGGAGGCCAGCACGGCCGCCCGGTCCGGCCGGGGATAGAGCGACCCCGGCAGCTCCGGCGCCGGGCCGAACACGGCTTCCAGCCGGCCGAGCAGCGCCGTGGAGCCGCCCGCCCGCCCGTCGTACGCCCGCAGCGCCGCCTCCAGCCCGGCCCGGCCGATCCAGGCGCCGCTCCCGCAGTCGCCCAGCAAGTGCCCCCACCCGTCCGCACGCCGCCAGCCCTCGCCCGGAACGAGCCGGGTGCCGAGCGCGACCAGCCCCGTCCCGGCGGCCACGACCACGCCGGGGCGCTGGCCGACGGCACCGGCGTACGCCGTCACGGCGTCGGAGGCCAGCGCGAGCCGCCGTACGCCCAGTTCGGCGCGGAGCACACCCGGCAGCACGGCCCGGAGACCGTCACCGAGCGCCACCATGCCCGCCGCGCCCACACACCCGGCCACACAGCGGCCGGCACCGGCCCGGCGCAGCAACTCCCGGGCGGGCGGCAGGATCCGGTCGAGCAGGACCCGCGCGTCGAGCCCCCGCTCGCCGACCGGCACGGGCTCCGACGCGGACCAGGTGAGCGCCGGCCCGCCGCCGTGCACGGGAGAGACGGCTACACGAACGCCCGAGCCCCCCGAGTCGACCGCCAGTACATGGCCGTCCCCCCGCGCCGGGCGCCGACGTGACGTCAGTTCCACGGCGCGGCACGGCCGGTCGCGTAAGACCTCATGACCGGCACCCTACCCCCGGGCTGCCCGCCCCGCTCAGGGCAGCGGCCGGCACATCGGTGCCGAACCCCACCTGATCGGCGGGCCGTTGGCGCTGCCGTACGGTCGCGACCCGAAGAGCCCGCGATCCGCGAACATGGGAGACGAACGCGTCGACTCCCCACACGGCACGCCCCGCAAGCCGGCGGCGGCAGGTTGCGCGCGCCCCGTCCCGTCCCGGGAAATCATCATCAGCGGCCCACCGCGAGCGAGCAGGGCGCGGATCGCCTGCTCCGTGACCTCCTCTCCCTCCTCCCGGCCCTTCTCTCGGCCCTTCTCTCGGTGGGGCGGGCCGACGTCGGGCGCGATGGAGCTGTTCAGGCCCGCGGCAATGACCGGACGGTTGGGGGACCGGGGACGGCCCGACGGCCGGGAAAGCACCCGGAGCCGTCCCCCACCGGCCGCGGGGCGCTCGTCGGCCTGAGGTGACCTGAGGTGAACGGGAGATCAGAGGTGAACGGGCGAAGGGGACCGGCGGGAGCCGGTAGAGTGGCGTGGCGTGGGAGCAAGGCCTTTGAGTGAACTTGTCGAGCCCGGTTGGGCGGACGCGCTGAGTCCTGTCGCGGGGCGCATCGCCGCGATGGGCGATTTTCTGCGTGCGGAGATCGCAGCGGGTCGTACCTACCTGCCCGCCGGCCCGCACGTACTGCGCGCCTTCCAGCAGCCCTTCGACGAAGTCCGGGTGCTGATAGTCGGGCAGGATCCCTACCCCACTCCGGGTATGGCCATCGGGCTCAGCTTCGCGGTCGCGCCCGAGGTACGGCAGTTGCCGGGCAGCCTCGAGAACATTTTCCGGGAACTCCACAACGACCTCGGGCTGCCCAGGCCGTCCAACGGTGACCTGACCCCTTGGACCCGGCAGGGCGTGCTGCTGCTCAACCGAGCCCTGACCACCGCTCCCCGGAAGCCCGCCGCCCACAGGGGCAAGGGCTGGGAAGAAGTCACCGAGCAGGCGATCCGGGCACTGGTGGCCCGCGGCAAGCCCTTGGTGTCCGTGCTGTGGGGGCGGGACGCGCGCAATCTGCGGCCCTTCCTGGGCGACTACCCGGCGGTCGAGTCCGCTCATCCCTCACCCATGTCGGCCGACCGTGGCTTCTTCGGTTCGCGGCCCTTCAGCCGAGTGAACGATCTGCTGATCCGGCAAGGAGCGCAACCGGTCGACTGGCGGTTGCCGTAAGGCGTCAGGGTGTGAGCGCGGCGAAGCCTCGACAGGGGCGCGGGCGGTGGCTGTGAACCGGTTGTTCTGCTCCTGTGCCGCCGTGGTGTCCTGTGCCGCCGTGGTGGTCTTCGGGTCGTCGAAGTCCTGATCGAGGCCGACGAAGCCGAGGCCGGCCAGAGGGCCCAGACCACCCGGCGAGCCCATAAGAATCTTCGACGCCCGACAATTTCGTTGAGCCCGCGCCTGTGATCGTGTTGGCTGTCGGCATCGAACCGTCAGTATCGCCGGTGTTCGTTTGATCGCTGGTGTCCGTTTGGCTGCGGCAGGGAGCGAAACGTGCAGGACGATGTCGTCGACCCCGGTGTCCATAATCGGGCAGCCTGGGACAAGTATGTCCAGGAGGGCAACGAGTGGACGAGGCCGGTGAGCGCTGAGGAGGTCGAGCGCGCCCGCATGGGCGACTGGTCGATTGTTCTCATCGGGCGCGAGCCAGTCGACCGCTCGTGGCTGCCGAAGGACCTGACCGGCAAGGACGTGTTGTGCCTGGCCTCCGGCGGTGGCCAGCAGGGGCCGATCCTCGCCGCCGCGGGGGCACGGGTCACCGTGTTCGACAACTCGCCCCATCAGCTCGGCCAGGACCGGATGGTGGCGGCGCGCGACGGACTTGAACTGCGCACCGTCCTGGGCGACATGCGCGACCTCAGCGCCTTCGACGACGCAGCATTCGACGTTGTGGTCCACCCGGTCTCGAACGCATTCGTACCCGACCTGGCGCCGGTGTGGCGTGAGTGCTTCCGCGTCCTGCGACCGGGCGGAACTCTGCTCACGGGCTTCCTCAACCCTGATGTGTACTTGTTCGACCACGAGGCCCTCGACGAGCGAGGCGAGCTGGTCGTCGTGCACAAGCTGCCCTACAGCGATGTCACGCACTACTCGGCCGAGGAACGCGCCGCGAAGTTCGGCGCGGATGCCCCTCTTGAATACAGTCACACCCTCACCGAACAGATCGGCGGGCAACTCGCCGCGGGGTTCGTCCTCACCGGCTTCACGGAAGCGCCGCACCAATCCAATGCATCCGCCCAATACATGTCGAACTATTTCGCGACGCTGGCGGTAAAGCCAGGCTGAGGCTTCCCTGAGATCAACAGGGAAGAGCTGATCCGGTTCTCCCCGCTGACGCCGGCGGACGCAGGGTTCGTCGATCCGGGCCGGGGCCGCGGTCCGAAGAACCGGCTGGGGCCGGCGGTTCGGCTACGTACCCTCCCGTGGCTCGAGTCCGTCCCGGACGACGTCGCCTCAGCGCCCCCGGCGGCGGTGGCCCGGCTCTCCGAGCACCTTCGGACTCCCCGCACAGACCGAGCCGGCATGGTGGCCGGCGCTGCTGAGGACATTCCTGCGTAGCGGAACGTCGTCCAAACGCGCATCGGTCACATGGGCAGGGACAGTAGGCCGGCCGGCCCGTCAGGCCATGACTCGGTGTCACGCAGGGGCAGCCACATGGCAGGCAACGGCATGGTGAGGTTGCCACCCGGTTGCTCGACCTCGACGTCCGAGGGCAGAGGTGTCCATCCCATTTTCGCGTAGACGGCAGTGCGATCCGGTCGGCAGAACAGGAGGCCGAGGCCGAAGCCCAGCCTCGAGGCGTGAAGCATGGTCGCGGTCACGACGAGCTTGGCCAGGCCGCGTCCCCGCATCTCGGGCGAAACGATCACACCGCCCAGACCTGCCACCTGCAACGTGGTGCCGCCGACGGAGACGGGTACAGCGACCCACCCGGCGTGCGCCACCAAGCGCTCTCCCGCCCGGATGCCGAAGTGATGCTCTTTGGCTCGCCAGATCAGGCCCAGGGAAGAGACCTCGAAGGGATCGGCGTTGTCTCCCGCGATGCTGCGCAGGTCGGCGGGCGTGTACTGCTGGAGAGCCGTCACCTGCGGAGAGAGTGACGAGGGGAGCGTGTGAAGGTCCTCGTCGGTCGAGTCGTCCGGCATCGCTCATCCTTTCCGTGCGGCATCGGTTTCGTGCCGTCGGCAGTTTGTGCCCGGCTCGGCGGGATCGCGTCGGCGTGGGGCACGAGCGGTGACCGCCAGCAGCAGGGCTGTTGCCAGGCCAAGCGCGCTTGCCACGACGAGTTGGACACGGTAGTCGAAGGCCGCGACCATGGCCGTGCCCGCGAGCAGGGCGAAAGCGGTCGGGGCGAAGATCACGGTGTTCGCCGTGGCCGCGACCCGGCCGAGGAGTGCGTTCGGGGTTTCCTTCTGGACCGTGGTCAGCGCGCTGATGAGCGGCCACGGCAGGCCCAGGCCGATGAGCAGGCTGCCGCCCAGCACGACGGGGACGAGAGCGGTGAGCCGGGCCAGCGCTCCGAGAGCGAAGAGGGTGAGCCCGACGGCCGACAGGGCGCGTGCCGGAACGCGGCGCAGGAACGCGCCGGCGGCCAGGCCGCCGACGACCGAGCCGAGCCCCTGGACGGAGTTGAGGACGCCGGCGAAGGCCGCGGGCTGGTGCAGCCTGATGTCGAGGAGCGCGTACGTGGCCGCGCTGTTGAGGCTCGACGCCGCCATGGCGCAGCCACCCGCGACCACCAGGGAGCGCAGCATCGGATGCCCCCATAGGTAGCGGATCCCTTCCGCGGTCTCGGCGGTCCAGTTCGGCCGGGGCCGGTGTGCGGGACTGGATTCACGCACGCGGATCAGGCTGAACGCGGCCGCGCCCAGGAGGAAGGACAACGCGTCCAGCAGAGCGACGGTGGGGCCGCCGAGAACGGTGAAAAGGCCGGCGCCGACCAGCGGACCGAGCAGTTTGTTGCTCTCGATCGCGGTCCGGACCAGACCGTTGAAGTCCCCGCGCAGTTCGCCGGGAACGGCTGATGTGACCAACGCCGTCTCGGCGGCGTTCATGAGCACCGACCCCGCACCCACCATGGTCAGCACGGCGAAGAGCAACCAGACGTCCTGCGAAGAACGCACGGCGAGCGGCGCCGTCATGGCCACGGCCAGAGTGAGACTCGTGGCGATCAAGAGCGTGCGGCGGCGCATCCGGTCGGCCAGAGTGCCGATGAACGGTCCGGCCAAGGCGGGTACCCAGGAGCAGAAGCCCACCAAGGCGGCGAGGCTGTTGGAACCGGTGAGCTCCTTCACCCAGACCCCGGCGGCCAGAAGCAAGGCCGAATCCCCGAAACCGGAGATGATCACTCCCGTCATGTAGAGACGGGCATTGCGGTTCCGCAGCACCGTGAACAGGCCCACGGCCATAACCCGCCCCCTTCGTCGCGTCGTTGCCGGGCTCCGGCACCCTACCCCCAACCGTTTTGTTGGGGGTAGGGTGCGGCCATGGCGGCATGCGCTTTACTGGCCGGTGTGACCGACGCAGACCCTGTCCTCAGAGCGCTCGCCCATCCTGTGCGGCTGCAGATGCTCACGCTCATGTGGCCCGGACCGATGTCCGCGGCCGAACTCTCCCGTGAGATGGGCATCTCCCATGCCCTGGCCAGTCGGCACCTTCGCAGCCTGGACGCCGTCGGCTTGGTCGAACTGGCCGAGGAGCGCACCCGCCGCGGAGGCAGGGAACGCCGCTACCGCACCGTCCATGGTTCACCGCTGTCCGACCGGAACGACGGGGCGCGGTTGCTGGGAGCGGCCTTGGCCCACACACTCAAAGAGCGTGCCGTGCACCGGCATCCGGAAGGCCGGGGGGTGACGGTCGATGCGGAACTGTGGGTGGAGCCGGAGGCGTGGGACCAGGCCCGGCAGAAGCTCGCCGACATCGCGGCGGAACTCCACGACGCCGCCCGCCCGCCGCATTCGCCCGGGACGATGCCCGTAGGTGTGACCCTGATGGCCTTCCCCATGCGGGAGACGCCGCGCGCTCACACCCAAGAGGAGCCGTCACGGCCAACGCCCGCCGCCGAAGGCCTGGTTCATGAATCAACCGATTCCCGGCGAGATCGGTGACATCGTGATCCGGACCCGCCGACGCCCGGCGAGTTCCGCGAATCGTGGCAGGCGAAATACCCGTACAAGGCGGCCTGGGTGAACCATGAACGGCTGACGCTCCGGGGCGGCCGCAGGTCTCGCCCTTTTGCAATGCCCAACGCGCTACCGCTCGTTGATCGATGTTCGGGCCGTATGGCGGGCCAAGTACCCGTACGAAGCCCTGTGTCCGGGCGAACCATTACCGACGTACCAGGGCGGCGGGCGGTACCACCAAGGGGAACCGCCCGCCCGGCGCGGGTCAGAGGAGGCAGATGAGGCCGAGGAGGTTGAGGAGGCAGTCGGGCCGGCCGGAGGCCGCCGGGCCGGAGCCCAGGAGGCCGGAGTCCGTGCCGTCGGAGTCTGTCCGGACGGACCCGGAGTGGCCGGAGCTCACGCGATCGGAGTTCGCGAGGGCGGAGCCTGTGTGGGCCGAGTTCGTCCGGCCGGGGTCCGTGTGGCCGGAAGCCGGCCGGCCTCCGGTCGGCAGGGTGTGCGTGCGGAGTTCCTTGAGGCCGGGAAGACCGGCGGCGCGGACGGGTGTGGCGAGCAGGGCGACGGTCGCGGCGACCCCTAGGAGTACGGCGACGAAGCGGCGCATAACGGCCCTCTCTGGTAGGGCGGTTGGGGACACGCCAAAGGTGCCCGTGGCGCTGCCGGCCATGCCCGCCTTCACCCGAACGAGCCCGGATTGGACACATTCCCGACGACCGCGTCGTGGTTCAACCGGCGTTGCGGGGAACGGGAGGCGCCCCGTGCTCCACGAGAAAGTCGGTGAGGACTCGTGCGAGCCGCTCGGGCTGGTCCTCGGGGATCAGTGTGGACGAATCCTCGATCTCGACCAGTCGGCCCCGCGGATAGAGCTCCGCCAGCCGCGGCCCGTGCTCGCGTGGCATCAGCCGGTCCTCGGTGGCCCAGACGACGAGGACCGGGCGGTCGAACGCGCGGAGTCGCTCGCTCCAGCGGAGCAGGGTCCGGCGGTCGGGCGCCGAGGTGGCGAACTTGGCGAAGTCCCGGCGGATGGCCTTGCTCCGGCTCGCGGGGCCGAACCACTCGGCGATGAGCTCGGGCGGGGTGCCGCGCAGGCTCATCCCGCCGTATCCCCGGGGGTGATCGCGGAACGCGGGGACGCGCATGAGGGCGGTGAGGAACCGGACGCCTCCGGGTACCCGGCAGACCGCCGACAGCGGCTTGGCCGGTCCCGGCGGGAAGTTGTCGAACGCCTCGCAGGCCACCAGCACCATGCGCGCCAGGCGCCCGGCCCGCCCTTCCGTGATCAGGAACTGGCCGCCACCCCAGTCGTTGAGCACCAGCGTCACGTCGTCCAGACCGAGCCGTTCGATGAACTCGCCCAGCAGCAGGGCGACCCCGGTGTGCGACAGGTCGGCGTCCGGGCGCATCGGCCGGCGGTGACCGCCGAGGGGCAGCGTCGGCAGGACGCAGCGGTAACCGTCCAGCAGCGGAACCACCTTGCGCCACTGCTTGCCGTTCATCGGCAGCCCGTGCGCGAACACGAGCACCGGCCCGTCACCGCCGGTGTCCTCGTAATCGATCGTTCCGGACGAGAGTTCGATCTCCAATGTCCCACCCCCACACGGTGATTGACTCCTGTCAGTCAAGCACACACAGGCAACAGGGGCAGCGCTCAGCCCCCGGAACCCGCCCGCGCCGCCACCAGCAGGCCCTCCCAGTCCGGGATCTTGACCGGGCCCCGGCCCAGGTCGCGGCCGAGCGCGGTCTCCGCCGCCTCGATGCCCAGCCAGCCGCGCCACTCCACCGGCTCCGCCCCCGCCGCCCGCAGCGCCGGGCGGGGGTCCCCGACCGGGCCGCGGGCCGTCAGCAGCCCGGGGGCATCGGCGAGCAGGGCGGCGACGGTCTCCTTGGCGCAGGGCCGGTTGGTGCCGATCACCCCGGTCGGGCCGCGCTTGATCCAGCCGGCCACGTACTCCCCGGGCGACGGGACGCCGTCCCGCAGGACGCGGCCCGCCTCGTGCGGCACGGTCCCGTTGGCCTCGTCGAAGGGCAGCCCGCCGATCGGCACCCCCCGGTACCCCACCGAACGCAGCACCAACTGCGCCTCGACGTCCTCGAATTCACCCGTTCCCGCCACGCCCCCGGCGCCGTCGGGGACGGTCCGTTCGAAGCGCACCGCCCGTACGGCGTCGTCGCCGAGCAGGGCCACGGGTCGCAGGAAGAAGCGCAGGTGGATGCGGCGGCCGCGGCCGGGGTCCGGCCGCCTCGACCACTCCCGCAGCACCTCCACGTTGCGGCGGACCGCCGCCGGCAGACCGGACGGGTCGTCCCACGCCGGGTCCAGCGCCGCCTCGTCGGCCCGGACCAGGGTCCGCACCCCGTTCAGCCCCCCGAGTTCGCGCAGCTCCTTGGTGGTGAACTTGGCCTGCGCCGGGCCGCGCCGGCCGACCATGTGGACGTCGGTCACCCGGCTCGCGGCCAACGCCGCCAGCGCCGCGTGCGGCACGTCGGTCGTCCGGAACTCGTCCGCGCCCCGCGCCAGCACCCGGGCCACGTCGACGGCGACATTGCCGACCCCGATGACCACGGCCGAGCGGGCGGGCAGCGAGAAGCCGTCGGGCGGGGTGTCCGGGTGGGCGCTGTACCAGGAGACGAAATCCGTGGCCGACCAACTGCCCGGCAGGTCCTCGCCGGGAATGCCCAGCCGGCGGGCGGACGCGGCGCCCACGCAGTAGACCACCGCGTGGTACAGCTCCAGCAGCCGCCGAGGGGGGATCTCGCCCGGTCCCTCACCCGCCCGCACATTGCCCAGGAAGGAGATCCGCGGATGCTCCAGGGCCGCCCGGAGGGTGTGCTGCAGCGACTTGATCTTCTCGTGGTCCGGGGCGACCCCGTAGCGCACCAGCCCGTACGGACAGGGCAGCCGGTCCAGCACGTCGACCGTCACGTCGGGCACGATCTCCTGCTGCACCAGGGCCTGGGCGGTGAAGACCCCGCTCGGCCCGGACCCCACGACTGCGACGCGAAGCACGGAGGTTCTCCTTCCGGCGGCTGCGTCCAGCATCCCACCGGTGTCCGCGCACGGCAGCCTCTCCCGGGCCCCCGTCACCCCCGGCTGCGCGCTCCCGCCTCACACCCCCGGCGGGGGCGGCTCGGCGCCGGGCGGGCGGCCGAGATCCCAGTCCAGCCCGTAGCGCTGGAACAGCTCCGATCTCAGCCGGTCCGCCGGCATCGGCGCTCCGGGAAGCAGGATCGCCACCACCGCGCCCATCATCAGTGCCCGCAGCAGCCGGTAGTCGGTCTCCGGGTCGGCGGAACCGTACCGGTCGACGGTGTCGCGGAGCAGGCCCGCGAGGCGCTGCTGCTCCGGGCACTGGATGAAGCCCTCGGACTGGAGGATGCCCGCCATGTGGGTGCGCATCAGCCGCGGCCGGTCCCGGGCGAGGCCCAGGATCGCGTCGATGGCACGCGCCAGCCGTTCCCGCCCGTCGGGGCTCACCGGCTCACGCTCCAGGGCCGCCGCGAGCTCCATGTGCATCAACCGGTGCACCGCCGACTGCAGCAACTGCCGTTTGCCGGGGAAGTAATACGAAACGAGCCCCCGCGCGGCGCCGGCCCGGCAGGCGATGTCCGCGAGGGTCGTCGCCTCGTAGCCGCGTTCGTCTATCAGTTCGACGGTTGCCTGGAGGAGCCGCTCACGAGACCTGCGGCGCAACTCCTCATTGACCGACGCACTGCGGGGGGACATGCTGTAACTCCTGCGTTGACTGGCTCCGAGCCAATATACTCAGGAGCATACCGGTCGGTCCGCCCGCTGAGCAGGGAGAACCCGGTATGACCGCTGATTCGGGCGACGCGGGGGATCGCCCGAATCGGCGGCTTTCGCCTGCCCGCCCGCGTTCGGCTCGGCGGTGACGCGGGCTCCCCGGCGCATGGCATGACGGCCGTGAGCGGCGCGGGCAAGGGGCCCGCCCCGGCCACGCCTCCCGCCCGCCGGCGGGCCGCCCGGCGCCCCGCGAGCCGTTTCCCACCCCACGTCCGCCGGTGGCCCTCCGGGCGAACGGCCGGTCGCGCACCTGGTGGAGCGGCTCGCATGGCGGGACCCTCCGTTCCATGGCGGGTGACGAGGGAGGGGACGCGCACCCGGGCGGCGGGGCTCCCGACGCTTGGCCGGGAGGCTCCGACGGCTCCGAGGGTTCGGATCGCTTCGGTGGCTTCGGTGGCTTCGGTGGCTTCGGTGGTGCGGAGGGGTTGGGCGGTTGCGGCGACGCGTACGACGATGAATCCGACGACGGTGAAGGGCTGTTGGCCCGCCGGCCGGAGACGGCGGACTGCCCGGAGTGCGGTCGGCCGCGCGAACTCCGTCCGACGGACACCGGGCACTGGATCCTCCTCGAACCGTGTTCTTACCCGGTCGCCGAGGTGCCTGAGACACGGCGGTGGTTCCACGCGGACGACGGGCGGACGGTCGTCAACGGGGCCGGCGCGCCGACGCGGCCGGACGCGTGCAGGGTCGCCCACCGGCCCGTTTGCGCGGCGCGAGAATTCTCGCCGCACTGGTGGCCGCTGCGCGTCTCGCTGTGGCTGCACCACCGAGCCCTGGCGGGCCTGCCCTACGAGTGACCCGCCTGCGGCTTGAGCGCCCCGGCACCGGCCGAACCGGCCCCGGTTCCGGCGTCCGCGCCGACGGCCGGGCCGGACGGCGCCGGGTTGGGCGGCGGCGAGCCGGGCGGCGCCGGGCTGAGTGACGAGGAACTGGACGGCGGCGGGCTGGGCGACGCCGGGCTGGGCGACGAAGAGGTGGACGACGAAGCGGTGGGCGACGAAACGGTGGATGTCGAGGAGGCGGTACGCGCCGGGTTGGGCGCCGTTGGCCCGGGCGCCATGGGCCGGGAAGGCGTCGGCCCGGAAGGTACCGGCGCGCCCTGCGGCCGGTCGGTTCGCCCCGGCCGGTCGGACGACGGCCGGCCGGGGCGAGGAGGGGGAGCGCCGCCCGGCGCCCGAGGGGCCGCCTCGCGACCGCCGTCGGTGAGCAGCCGGGGCGCCAGCGCGGCGCCGAGGGTCGCGGCGGCCGAGGTGCCGAGGACGGTGCCCCAGGCCACCGGGCCGAGCGGTGAGCAGCCGAAGAAGTGGCTGACGCCCGGCGTCTGCACGACGGAGACGAGGGCCAGGGCGGACAGGCCGGCGGTGGTCAGGACGAGGGGGCTGCGCCAGTCCGTCGTCAGGGTCTGCCCGAGTTGCGTCAGGACGAGCGCGGCGAGACCCATGGTGCTCGCGCGCCCGGCCCGGCCGGTGGCGCGCCCGCACTGCCAGGCCACGGTGGCGCCGAGCGCGGTGGCCGCGCCCCGGACGGCCAGGGCGTGCCCCAGCTCGCGGCCGAGCGGGGCGGGCACCGGGCCCGCGGCCAGGTCCTCGTCCTCCGCCGCGCCGGTACGGGCGACCGCGATGGCCAGCGCGGGCAGCATGTCGGTGAGCAGGTTGACGAGCAGGAACTGCCGCGTGCCCAGGGGTGCCCGGCCCGACACGGCGGTGCCGAGCACGGTGAACGCGACCTCTCCCGCGTTGCCCCCGACCAGTACGGCGACCGCGTCCCGGACGCTCCGCCAGAGAGCGCGGCCCTCCAGCAGGGCGTCCACGATGCGACGCGGATCCGGTTCGGCGAGCACGAGGTCCGCGGCGGCCCGCGCGGACGTGGACCCGTGGGCGGACAGGCCGATGCCCACGTCCGCGAGCCGGATGGCGGCGGCGTCGTTGATCCCGTCCCCGGTCATGGCGACCACGCGGCCGGCGGACCGGAGGGCGTCCACGATGCCGGCTTTCTGCTCGGGGGAGACCCGGGCGAACACGGTGGCCTCGGCGACGCGGGCCGTGCGTTCGGGTTCGGGCAGGGTGTCGAGCCGGGGGCCGGTGACGACCTCTCCGGCGGGGATGCCGAGTTCGCGGGCGACGGCGGCGGCCGTCGCCGGGTGGTCACCGGTGATCATGACGACGCGGGTGCCCGCCTCCGTGAGCCGCCGGACGGCTTCCGCGGCGCCGGGGCGCGGGGTGTCGGCGAGCGCCAGGAAGCCGAGCAGCGTCAAGTCGTGCACCGCGTCTTGGAGTTCGGGCTCGTCGGGGACGCCGCCGGTGGGGGAGGACTGACCTTCTTCGTGCGGGGAGGCGTGGAGAAGTGCGCTCGCGTCGCGTGGGGAGACGTGAGCGGACCGGCTCTTGTCGTTCGAGGCGGCGACGCCCGCTGGGGCGGTGATCACGGACCGGCCCGCGCCGTCCGACGCCACGGCGCCGCGTCGCCCACGGCCCTCCGGCGTGCCCCCGGGGCCCGGGCCTCCCTCGCTCGGTGCGGCGGCGGTCGGGCGTGCCTCGGCGACGGCCAGGACTCGCAGCCCGTCCCGGGCGAGTTCCTGTACCAGGTCCTGCGCGGCCCGCAGGCGGTCCGCGTCGAGCGGGGCCACGGCGCCGTCGCCGGTCGTGACCGTCGCGCAGCGGGCGAGCACCGTCTCGGGGGCGCCCTTGACGGCGAGGAGGGGCGTCCCGGCGTCGGTGCCGAGGGAAGCGGAGTAGCCGCGGCCGGTCTCGAAGGGCAGTTCGGCGGTGAGGTGCCAGGTGCGGTCGGGGGTGCCGTGTGCGGTGGCGGCGTCCAGGACGGCCCGGTCGGTGGCGTGCGGCGGCGGGCGGCCGGGAACGGCCGGGGGACAGGCGCGGGCCGCGGCGCGCAGCAGCCGCCGGCCGTCCGGGCTGTCGAGGGGCGGCGGGTCCTGGCCCGGGACGGCCAGCCGGGTGACGGACAGTTGCCCGCGGGTGAGGGTGCCGGTCTTGTCGAAGCAGACGGTGTCCACCCGGCCCAGGGCCTCCAGGGCCCGCGCGGAGCGGGTGAGGACGCCGTGGCGCGACAGCCGCCGTGCGGCGGCCGACTGGGCCACGGTGGCGACCAGCGGCAGCCCCTCCGGGACGGCGGCCACCGCGATGGCGACGCCCGAGGCGACCGCTTCCGGCAGGGGGAGGCCGCGGACCAGCCCGAGGAGCGTCACCGCCCCGCCGCCGAGACCGACGGCGGGGAGCGCGGTCCGGGTGAGGGCGGCCAGTCGGGCCTCGATGCCGGGCGCGGCGCCGGCCTCGCCGACGAGGTCGGCGGCGCGGCCCGCCTCCGTCCGTGCCCCGGTGGCCACGACGACGGCGTACCCGGTGCCGGCCAGTACCGTGCAGCCCTGGTAGACCATGCAGGTCCGGTCGGCGAGGTCGGCTCCGGGCGTGGCCCGCGGGTCCTTGGGGACGGGCGCGGACTCACCGGTCAGCGGGGACTCGTCGAGTTCGAGCCGGTCGGCGGCCAGCAGCCGGGCGTCGGCGGGGACCACGTCGGAGGAGCCCAGCGCGACGACGTCGCCGGCGCGCAGCTCCTCGGCCGGAACGGTTTCGACGGGCGCGGCGGCGAGGGAGGCGCAGAGGCCGTCCGGGGCGGCGCCGGACGGGTCGGGCGGGGACCACCGCAACCGGCGGGCGGTGGGGCGTTCGGCCGACAGCAGCCCGTGCAGCGCCCGTTCGGCGCGCAGCCGCTGCACCCCGCTGATCAGGGCGTTGCCGGTCATCACCCCGCCGACGAGCGCCGAGTCGACGGTGGAGCCGACGGCGACGGAGGCGGCGGCACCGAGGGTGAGGACGGGGGTCAGCGGGTCGCGCAACTCCTCCCGGACCGCGCCCAGGAGCCGCCCGGCCCCCCGCACCGCGGGACCGGCCACCGGCAGCCGGGCGACGGCCGTGAGCGGCGCGGGGCGCCGGGCGGGATCCGGTGGGGCGGGCGAAGGATCCGCTGACGTCCGCAGCAGGGACAGCGTCTCCCAGGGCCCGAGGGCGTGCCAGGTCCCCCGGACCCGCCCGGGCGGCAGCGGACGCGCGGCCACCCGGCGGGCGGCCAGCAGCCCGCCCGCCATGGCCACCAGGGCGGCGCCGTGCACCGGCGAGGTGGCGAGACCGGCCCGCCCGCTCCGTGCCCCGCCGGTGGCGATCAGCGCCCCGAGCAGGGAGCCGCCCAGGGACAGTCGGGCGGAGGCGGCGCTGACCTCGCGGGCCGGTTCCAGGGCCGCGAGCACCCGCCAGACGAGCGCCGTCCCGGGGCCGCAGACCAGGTCGGCGGACCAGCACGGCCGGCCCGGGGCGCCGGGGCCCGGCGGCACGGTGACGGCCACGTCAGCGGCGGCCAGGGCGCGTTCCCCTGCTGTCGCGACGAGCAGCACCACCTCCCCGTCGCGCTGGAGCCGCCGCACCTCCTCGCACAGGGGAGTGCCCGCGGGCACCGTGCGGTGGGCGCGCGGCAGCAGTTCGCCCGCGCCGGCGTGCTCGGTGAGGAGTACGCGGCGGGTGGGGCCGCGGGCGACGGCGAGGAGCGCGTCGGCCAGCGGGTCCAGTGCGCAGCCGACGAGGATCCGGCCGGCCCGCGCCCCGCCGGGGTCCCACAGGTCGAGAGGCAGGCCCCCGGCGGCGTCCGGGCCTCCCGCCGGGGCGTCGCGGGCGCGTTCCAGCCGCCAGCCGTCCGCCGTCCAGGGGCCGGGCCCGCACAGCTCGCGGAGGGCGAACCGGGCGAGGACGCGGTGGGCGGCGCTCCACAGGGCCGCCTCGTCGAGCTCTCCGGTGACGGCGGCGGACAGCAGCCGGGGCCGGGGAGCGTACAGCGCCGGCGCGTCGAACAGGACCGTCGTGACCCGGTCGAGCCGGCGCAGCGCGGCGGGGTCGAGGGGCAGCGCGCCCGCGCGGGCCAGGTCACGGCCCAGCCGGGCGGCGAACGCCTCACGGCCCGCCTCGGCGGCCTTGGGCGCGGTGGCCACGACGGTCCGGGCGGCCCGTTCCGGGTCGCGGGTCCAGGCGAGCAGCCCGCCCGCGCCGAGCAGGGCGGTCAGCGCGGTGCGCCGGCCACAGGACTCGACCGGGCCGTCCGGCAGCGGCACCGGCCGGGCGGCCCGGCCGGGGGCCCGCCGGGGCAGGTCCGCGCCGCGGCCCACGAGTTCGGGCTCCCGCAGGGCCCAGACGTCCTGCCGGGCGCGGATCTCGGCGAGCTGCCAGACCCGGTGCACCAGGTCCAGGGCCAGCGGACCGGCGCCGCGCGTCAGCGCGTGGGCCGCCGCGTTGAAGGCGGCCAGCAGGACGTCGGCGTGCTCGCGGCCGAGCCGGTCCTCCAGCAGACGGCGCAGCTTCGGCTGGGTCTCGGCCAGCACGACGGGCAGCCGCAGGGCGGGCGGCAGGGACGGCACCGGGGCGATCCGGCGGGCGGTCGCGCACACCAGGCCCACGCAGTCGGCCGCGAGCGCCACCCTCGCCAGCGTCGCGGGCACCGTGTCGAACGGCGGACGGGGGCCGTCGGCGTCGAACGTGCCGGCCCCCAGGTGCTCGTCCTCGACGCTTCCCACCAGTTCCAGGAGGTCCGCCATGGCGACGCGGTCGTCATCGGCGTCGATCACCACGTGTCCCAGGACGGCGTTGACCTCGGCCCAGTTCACCCCCTCCACCTGGTGCAGGGCGGCGCACAGGGCGGACGCGAGCCGGTCGTGCCGTTCGCCGCGGCCGAGGCCCCGGACCTCCAGGTGGACGCGGCCGCCGCTCGTCCAGATCCGGCGCCGGGTGCGGTCCCGGCCGCCCTCCGCGAGCGCGCCGGCGGCCTCCGCGAGACCGGTCGCCACGGCGTCCGTCAGCGAGGAGAGCGCCTCGCCCGCCGTCCGCCGCCCCCAGCGGTACGCGCCCGCCGCGGTGTCCCACGCCAGGGCCGGGCCCTGACGCAGCGCGGTCCCGACGAGGGTGGGCACCAGCGCGCTCCACGACCCCACCGGCACCTCCCGCTCGTCGGACCGTCCGCCGTCGCCGTGGCGCCGCGCCCGTCGGCCGGGGAGGCGAGAGGCGCGCACACCGAAAAGGAAGATAATGGGAAAAGTGCATGAATGCCGGTATTTCCGGCAGGGCATTGGAGGGACAGCCGTGAGCCACCACACCAAGCACGCCCACAAGCACTCCGCCCACCGCTGGCACCCCGCCGACGACCGGGAAGCCCACGACCGGGAAGCCGAGCACCGGGAAGCCCACGACGAGCGGGCGGGCCGCGGGCCCGAAGGCGCCGAGGGGCCCGGGGACGCGGCGGCGCGCCGGCCCGCCACGGGCGTCGCGCACCGGGAGGGCGGACGGACGGTCACCGTCACCATCCCCGTCGACACCATCGCCGGGGTCGCCGCGGAGGCCGTGAAGCTGCCGGTCACGGCGGCGCAGCGGATCCTCCCGGCCAAGGGCGGGCTGCCCCTCTACCTCGGCGTCGGCGCCCTGGGCGTGGCGGGCGTCCTGGACTGGCCGGTGGCCGCGGGCATCGGCATCGGTTACGCCGTGCTCCGCAAGGGCGGCGACCTCAGGCCGCCGCCGTCCCGGCACCGAGAGGCGTCGGGGTGATCCGCATGCGGCCCTGAGGCCCGGGTACTCGGAGTGTTCCACGCAGAGCGCCGCGGAAGGGGCAGCAGCATGAGCGACACCACACCGTCCCAGGCCGAGGGGGAACGGGACGACGACGATCTTCCGGAGCGGTCGCACCCCGACACCCCGCGGACCACGCCGTCCCAGGCGGAGGGCGAACGTGACGACACCGACGAGGGCGCCGGCAAGGACACCGGGCCGCGCGGCCGCTGACGAACGGGCCGCCGGGCCGTCAGGAAGGCCGCTGCGGGCCCGCCGCGAAGGCGCGGCCCCGGCGGCGCCAGGCCACCAGCACCGCCGCCAGGCCGGTGACCGCGATGAACGCCACGGCGGCGAGGAACGCCGGGGAGCCCGGCGACGCGGCATGGCTGCCGGCGATCACGTACGCGGTGGTGCTCGGCGCACTGCCCAGCGCGGTGGCCAGCAGGAACGGAGCCCAGCCGACCCGTGAGACCGCCGCACAATAGTTCGCGGCGGCGAAGGGCACCCCCGGGAAGAGGCGCACCGCCAGCATCGAGCGGAAGCCGTGCCGGCTCAACTGCCGGTCCGCCGTCCGCAGCCAGCGGGCGCGCAGCAGCGGACGCAGGGCGCGCTGACCGAGCAGCCGCGCGAGGCCGAACGACGCCGCCGAACCGAGCACCGTGCCCACGAGCGCGGCCACCGCGCCGGCCTGCGTCCCGAAGAGGGTGCCGGCGGCGACGCTCAGCACCGGCCGGGGGACGAACGCCGCGGTGCACAGGCCGTACGCACCCGCGAACAGGACGAACGACAGGCTGTAGGGGACCCCGTCGGGAAGGCCCTCGGTCAGCAGCCGTTCGGGGTGACAGGCCAGGACGGTGGCCACGGCGCCGAGGACGATCAGCACCAGCAGGGCCAGACGGGACCAGGGGGAGCCGAGGGCACGCACGAGGCGCCGTTCGGCGGGGCCGGGGACGGGCGCGGCGGTTTCGTGCACCGAAGGAGCGTAACCGACACGGCGGCACGCGCGGTGTGATCGGCGGATGAAGTGAGGGGCGCGTCGGAGCGCGGCGGCCGCCCGGGACCGCCGCGCCCGTCAGCCGCCCGGAGCCGCGGCCCCTTCGCGGACGAGACCGGTGTAGTTCTCGGCGAAGCTCGTCGCGGCGGCGCGGGAGCCGGTCAGATGCCGCAGTCGGGCCCGGCGCAGCCGCGCCTCCATCGCGTCCTCGTCCGGGTGCGGATGGAACAGCCGGGTCAGCCACGCCGAGAAGTCCTGCGCCTGCCAGACGTGGCGCAGACAGGTCTCGGAGTACCGGTCCAGCGGTTCCCGGTCGCCGCGGCCGTACCAGGCGGCCAGCGCGCGGGCGAGCACGACCGCGTCCGCCACGGCGAGGTTGAGGCCCTTGGCGGCGGTCGGCGGGACGATGTGGGCGGCGTCGCCGGCCAGGAACAGCCGCCCGTACTGCATCGGTTCGGCCACGAAACTCCGCATGGACGTGATGCCGTGCCGGCTGAGCGACCCCTCGTGGAGGGGCTCGCCCGCGGGGCACAGCCGGGTGCGCAGCTCGGCCCGGATCCGGTCGTCCGGCCACCGGGCCAGGTCCTCGTCGGGCGCCACCTGGAGGTAGAGCCGGCTGACCGTGGGGGAGCGCATGCTGTGCAGGGCGAAGCCGCGCTCGTGGACGGCGTAGACGAGCTCTTCGCCGGCCGGCGGCGCGGCGGCCAGGACGCCCAGCCACGCGAAGGGGTACGTCCGCTCGTGGCCGGTCAGCCGGCCGGCGGGGACGCTGCGGCGGGTCACGCCGTGGAAGCCGTCGCAGCCGGCGACGAAGTCGGCGCGGACGACGGTGGGTTCACCGCCGAGGGTGCACCGCAGGGTGACGGAGTCCCCGGCCGGGTCGCCCGGCACGATGTCGTCCACGCCGAAGTACGGGGGCTCGCCGGCCTCCGTACGGGCGCGGATGAGGTCCTTCACCACCTCCTGCTGTCCGTACATCGTCACCGTCCGGCCGCACAGCTCCGCGGTCGACAGGCGGTGCCGCTCCCCGTCGAAGCGGAGCTCGAACCCCTCGTGGACCTGGCCCTCGCGGTCCATGCGCCGCCCCACGCCGATGTCGCGCAGCAGGTCCGCGGTGCCCTGTTCCAGGAGCCCGGCCCGGACCCGGCCCTCCACGTACCGGCGGTCGCGCCGCTCCAGCACCACCGAGCGCACCCCTTCCAGGTGCAGCAGATGGGCCAGTACGAGGCCGGCCGGTCCCGCGCCGACGATGGCGACCCGGGTACGGAGCGTGCGCATGGCGTATCCCTTCCTCTGCCCGTGCCGCGGGCCGTCAGCCGGTGGGGGCGGGCCGGCGGCCCGGGAACCCGGCGTCCAGCAGCCGCAGCAGCGGGGTGGCCTTGACGGCGGTCTCCTCGAACTCCGCCGCCGGGTCCGACAGCGCCACGATCGCCCCGCCGACGCCGTAGGACACCCGGCCGGGGGCCGTGACGACCGTGCGGATGACGATGCTGAGATCGGCCGCGCCGGAGAGGGACAGGTAGCCGATCGCGCCCGAGTACACGCCGCGCGGCCCGGCCTCCAACACGTCGATGAGGCGCATGGTGCGGATCTTCGGCGCCCCGGTCATGGAGCCGCCGGGGAACGCCGCCCGGACGCAGTCCACCGCGGAGCGGCCGGGGCGCAGCCGGGCCCGGACGGTGGAGACCAGTTGGTGCACGGTGGCGTAGGTCTCGACGGCGAACAGTCCGGGGACGTGGACCGAGCCGATCTCCGCGCACCGGCCGAGGTCGTTGCGGACCAGGTCGACGATCATCAGGTTCTCCGCCCGGTCCTTCTCGCTGGTGCGCAGGTCCTCCCGGAGCAGCGCGTCCTCGGCGGGGGTGGCACCGCGCGGCCGGGTGCCCTTGATGGGTTTGGACTCCGTCAGCCCGTCCGCGGAGACCCGCAGGAACCGTTCCGGGGAGGTGCTGAGCACGGAGAGGGAGTCCAGGAGCAGCAGCGCGCCGAACGGCGCGGGGCTGGTGCGGCGCAGGAACCGGTAGGCCTCCCAGGGGTCGAGGACGCCGTCGGCGTGCACCATGTTCGTCAGGCACACCTCGTAGGTCTCGCCGCGGCCGATCGCGTCCTGGCAGGTGTCGATGGCGGCCAGGTACGCGTCCCGGTCGTGCCGCAGCCGCGGCGCGGAGAGGTGCTGCGGCGCGGGGACGGGTGCGGGGTCCGGTCCGGGGCGGCGGTCGGCGAGGCGGGCCAGCGCGGTCCGGGTGCGGTCCAGCCAGGCGCGGGCCGGCCCTTCGGCGCCGGGCGCGGCCAGGGCCAGCAGGTGGGTGCTCCCGGTGAGGTGGTCGAAGACCACCGCCCGGTCCGCGTAGATCATGACCGCGTCCGGATTGGGGGAGCGGTTGACGCGGTCGCCGCCGCACTCGGCCTTCAGCTCGTAGCCGAGGTAACCGACCCAGCCCAGGGTGAACTCGAACGGCAGCTCCGGCACGTCCACCCGGCGCGCCGCCAGGTCGCGGTCGAGCCAGTCGAAGAACGGGCCGCCGACGATCTCCACCCCGTTGCGGGAGGTCACCGTGACCGTGCCCTGCCAGACGTCGGCCGTGACCACGCGGGCCAGCGGCCCGTCGGCGTCGCCCATGGCGGAGAACCGGCCGAGGGAGGCGTCCGCGGCGCTGCTGTCCAGCCAGAACGCGTGCCGGGAGGAGCGGAAGAGGTGGTCGAAGACCACCTCGGCGGTGGCGGCGGTCGGTATGCGCTCGGCCAGCACGCGCCAGCGCGGGCCGGTGGCCGCCGCCCGGACACCGCGCGCCGCCGGGGTGTCACCCGCCGCCCGCGCGCCGTTCCCCGCCGGGATGCCGCCTGACGACGGCCGTGGGCGCGGCGCCGTGGCGGGCCGGCGGGCCGGTGGGGCCGGCGGGCGCGGCCGGCCCGTCCGCCGGTACCAGTCCTCCGTCAGCTCGCGGAAGTTGCGCAGCAGCCGGTGGCCGTGCTCGGTGCACACCGACTCGGGGTGGAACTGCACGCCCCACAGCGGCCGCCGCCGGTGACGGACGCCCATCAGGACGCCGTCCGGCGTCCTGGCGAGGGCCTCCAGCTCCGCCGGGAGGCAGTCGACGGCCAGGGAGTGGTAGCGGACGGCGTCGAAGGGGGACGGGATTCCGGCGAACAGACCGGTTCCGGTGTGCAGGACGGGTGACACCCGGCCGTGGCGGACCTCCGGGGCCCGGCGGACGGCGGCGCCGGCCAGGTGGCAGATTCCCTGATGGCCGAGGCAGACGCCGAGGAGGGGCAGTCCGCCGGTCTCGACGATCTCGCGGCAGATGCCGAAGTCCCCGGGGCGTTCCGGGGTTCCGGGCCCCGGGGAGATCACCACGTTGTCGAATTTCCGCAGTTCCCCGGCCGACGGGCAGGGATCGTCATTGCGGAGCACCACCGGTTCCGTGCCGTTCACTTCGGCCAGGTAGTGGAAGAGGTTGTAGGTGAACGAGTCGTAGTTGTCCACGAGCAGCGTACGCACTGTTGTTTCCCCCGTATTTCCGGAGAGCCGTGATCGGTGGCTTCCGGTGAAAGCGCGGCACGCGGCGCCCTGCCTCCCGCTCCGTGGATTCCCCAGCTATTTCCCGGCCTTGCCGCTTTCCGGTTCCCCTGGGATTTCCGTGGTACCGGTGGTGTCGGTGGTGTCCATGGCGGAAAAAAGGAGCACGCGGGTCGCCGCCGCGATGGTGATGGCGCGTCGCAGACGACCGCCCGGCACGCGCCTTCATCCTGTGCCGGCGCTCGCTGATCGCGCGTGGAAAGCGTGCAGGTTCAGCGCTCCGCGGCACGCGGCGCGAACGGGCCGGGGCGGCACGGCCGGCCGCCGGCCCGGGCCACGGCCCGGACATCCCTCATGGCAATCCCCCCGTGGGCCGCTGTTCGGGCGGGCTCCGCACCCCACGCCCTGGGATCCTCAGCAGCCTGTCAATTGACAGGATGTGCGGGCCATTGACCCCATGTCAAGCGCTTTCCTGAGACCTCGTCCGCATTTCTTTTCGAAAGGCGCTGATCGATTTCGAGGGGATGGGGAGCGGCGTCGGCCGAGTGGGGTGTCCGGGTAAGGCGTGCGCGGCCCGACGGGGGTTGACGCGGCGGTGGGAATCCTGCTCTGCTGAAGACGGCCCGGCGCGTTCGGGCCGGTTTTTGTGGCACATTCTGACGCCACATCAGACGAACGGGGGCGTCGCCGATGGAGGTCGGCATCAATTTCTTCCCGGACGTACACCACCACGACAAGGCGGCGGACCGGTATTTCGCCGAGTGCCTTGAGCTGGTGGAGCTCGCGGACGGGCTGGGGTACCACCACATACGCATCGTGGAGCACTACTTCCACCAGTACGGCGGTTACTCGCCGAATCCGATCGTGTTCCTCGCGGCCGCCGCGGCCCGCAGCCGTAACCTGAGGCTGATCACCGGCGCGGTGCTGCCGGCGTTCAACCACCCACTGAAACTGGCCGGGGAGATCGGGATGCTGGACGCCATCTCCGGCGGGCGGCTGGAGGTGGGCTTCGCCCGGGCGTTCCTCCCCCATGAGTTCCGGCGGTTCGGGGTGGACATGGACACCAGCCGGGCCCGGTTCGACGAGGGCGTGGACGCGGTACGGCGGCTGCTGGCCGAGGAGGACGTGACCCTCGACGGCCGCTTTCACTCCTTCCCGCCCACCACCTCCCTCCCCAGGCCCACGCAGCGGCCGCACCCGCCGCTCTGGATCGCCGCGCTCTCCAGCGAGCAGAGCTTCCGGCGGGCCGGCGAACTGGGCTGCGGCATCATGGCCAACCCGCTGGCCGCCGACACCCTGCGGCACTACCTGGAGGTCTACCGCAAGGCGTGGCAGGCCGCCGGCCACCCGGGACGCGGCCGGGTGATGCTCGCCTTCCACATGCACTGCGCCCCCGACCGGCGGACCGCGGAGGTGCGGGCCGAGGAGCCGGTCAACGCCTACCTGCGCAGCCTGACGGCCGCCGCCTCGGACTGGACCGGCGGGGCGTCGAGCGCCGACTACCCCGGCTACCGGCAGATGATCGAGAAGCTGGCGGCCGACGACTTCCGCTCCGTCCGCGCCCGCTCGGCGGCGCTCGTGGGCACACCCGACGACATCGTGGACGGACTGCGGGAGTTCCACGACCGCTGCGGCGGCTTCGAGGTGGCCAGCCTCCAGGTGAACTTCTCCACCCTGGATCCCGTCCTGGCCGCCGAATCGGTGGCCCTGTTCGGCGAACGGGCCCTGCCCCGGCTCCGGGCGGCACGATGACCGAGCGCTCGACCTCCGACGCGTCGCCGGTCCCCGACGCGTCGCCGGTCCCCGCCTCCCCGGACCCCGCTTCCTCAGGTACCGCCTCCTCCGTCACGGACTACCGCGACTCGCTGCGGCGCAGCCGTGAGAGCCGCGGCCGCCGCGACCGGCCGGCGGAATTCCCGCTCGGGGGGCGCGACTGGACGCTGCTCGACGACGTCTTCCCGCCGGTCTACTCACCGTCCACCGCCACCTTCCTCGGCCTGCTCGATTTCCCGCGCGGCGGCACCCTCCTGGAGATCGGCTGCGGCGCCGGAGTGATCGCCGTCAGCGCCGCCCTCGCCGGCTGCGCGCGCGTCGTCGCGACGGACGTCAACCCGCACGCCGTACGCAACACCGCGCTCAACGCGGCCCGGCACGGGGTGGCCGGCCGGGTGCGCTGCCGGGAGAGCGACATGTTCGCCGCGCTCGCCCCGGACGAGACCTTCGACCTCGTCTTCTGGCACTCGAACTTCGTCCGCGCGCCCGAGACGCTGACCCGGCTGAGCCTCCACGACGTGGCCTACGTCGACCCCGGCTACCGGGCGCACCGGGCGTTCCTGCGGGAGGCGCCGGACCGGGTCCGCCCCGGGGGCGGCGCGCTCCTGGGATTCGGGAGCAGGGGCGACACGACGTCGCTGCGGCGGCTGGCGGACGAGGTTGGCGTCGTCCTGACGACCGTGGCCGCGCGGACGGTCAGGGAACGGGACGACGTGGTGGAGTACCGGCTGCTGCGGCTGAGCCGGGGCGCCCCGGCGGCGGGAGGAACGACCGGGTGAGCGGACCGGCCGGGGAGCCGCGCGGGGGCGGCGGCGCGGTGCTCGCGGTGTGCGTGCTGCTGGTGGGGGAGTTCCTGGCCATCTTCGACGTCTCCGTCGTCAACGTGCTGCTGCCGGTGGTCCAGCGGGAGCTGCGCGCGGGCGACGCGCAGACCTACCTGGTCGTCGCCTGCTACGGAATGGCGTACGCGGGCCTGCTGGTGACCGGCGGCAAGCTGGGAGACCGGTACGGGATCCGGCCGCTCTTCCGCACCGGGACGGCCGTTTTCGGTCTGGCCTCCGTCGGCTGCGGGCTGGCTCCCTCGATCGAGGTGCTGGTGGCGGCGCGGGCCGCCCAGGGCGTCGGGGCGGCTCTGCTGTTCCCCCAGGTCCTGGCCGGAATCCAGACGGTCCTGCCACCCGCCCGCCGGGGCGCGGCCGTCGGGGCGTTCGGCGCGGTCCTGGGCGCGGGCTCGACGCTCGGCCAGCTCGGCGGCGGGGTGCTGACCCGGCTCGACCTCGCCGGCAGCGGCTGGCGGTCGGCGTTCCTGGTGAACGTGCCGGTCTGCGCGGCCGTGCTGGTGGCGGCCCGCGCCCTGCCGCGCGGCGGCCGGCCGCGGGCCGGCGCGGGGCGCCCGGACCTGCCCGGGGCCGCGCTGCTCGCCGTCGCCGTGGCCGCGGCGGTGCTCCCGTGGTCGCTGCCCGGGAACGGGCCGGGCCGCGTGGCCCTCGCCCTGGTGGTCATGGCCGCCGCGGGCACCGGCTTCGTCGGGTGGGAACGCCTCCTCACCCGCACCGGTGGCGCTCCGCTGCTGCACACGGCGCTGTTCCGGCGGTGGACCTTCGGTGCGGGACTGGTGCTGTGCCTGGTGTTCTTCGGTACGCAGGTGCCGTTCTACGTGGTGCTGTCACAGACGGCCCAGGAGGGCGCCGGGCTGAGCCCGCTGGCGTCGGCCGGGCTCTACGCCGGGCTGGGCACGGCGTTCCTCGTGGCCTCGGTCGCCGCGGGCCGGGCGGACCCCCGCCGGGCGGTCCTGCTCACCACCTGCGGGCCCGCCCTGATGGCCGTCGGCTACCTCGGCCTCGCCACCCTGCCGGCCGACCGGCTCCACCCCGCCGACGGGCCGGCCACGATCTTCCTGGTCCTCAACGGACTCGGCGCGGGCGCGGTGGCCCCCACCCTGATCCGTTTCGTCCTCGCCGGCGTCGACACCCGCCTCTCCGGCGTCGCCTCCGGGCTCCTCGCCACCGCCCAGCAGATCGCCAACTCCGTCGGCGTCATGGTGGCCGGTGCGGTCTTCCACGCCACCCGCGGCCCAGACGTCCTCTCCGGCTTCCACGGCGCGCTCCTGTACTTCACGGCGCTGGCCGCCGCGACCGTGGCCCTGGCCGTGGTGGTGGCCCGGGGGCAGGAGGGGGAGCGGGCACGACGCGAGGTGGTGGAGACGGCGGGAGAGACGCGAGGGGTGGGGAGGGAGCGGTGACGCCGTCGGGGCCGGGAGGCCGGTGCGGCGGCGTGCTTGGGGTACAGCCGCGGGAGCCTGGCCCCGGCACGCGCCTCGGCGGCCTGTTCAGCCGCGTGCGGGGCCGGGGCCCGGGCGGCCGGCCCCGTACGGGGACGCGGCGACGGCCCGGTGTCCGCCCGGGACCTGTCCGCATCCATTGGCTGACAGGAGCCGGCCGGTGACAGTCGCGGTGCCCGAACCGCGGCTCCGAGCGGGGGCAGCGGGGACGGCCCGGGAGCGGCGACCGTCCGGGAGGCGCTGGTCGCGCACCCGCCGCCACGCTCCCCACCCCGGTGAAAACCATTCGACGCCTCCTACGGCGTGAGCGAGCATCAGAAGCATGCTCCGGTCCGTCACCAGCGCGCGGAAGCCCGCACCCGCGGGCGCGCTCGGAGCTGCCCACCCCGGTGACCCGGTCCGCACGCCCATGCCCTCCGGCATGCCCGTGCCTCCCGGTGCTCCCGTCGGACCTCTGGTCCCGACGCGACGCTGACCCTTCCCGGATCGCCCCCGGCGGCCCCGTACGGGGAGGGTCGGCCAGGCCGCGGGGCCCACGACGATCCAGTCCGGCGCAGCACCGGAGAACCGGAGTCCGCAGCATGTCCCAGCAGGCGTTCACCCATACCAAGCCGCACGTCAACATCGGCACCATCGGTCACTTCGGCCATGGCAAGACCACGCTCACCGCGGCGATCGTCAAGGTGCTTGCCGCGCGGGCGACGGCCGTGCCCGTCCCCGTCCCGGTACCGCCGGCCGCCGTACTCGTCGCCGGTCCCGACCGGGTACCGGACGAGGGGTGCGGCGGCGCACCCGGCACGCGCCGGGAACACGAGCGTCCGGCGCAGTCGGACCCCGGGCGCCCGGAGCACGTACTCCCGGATCGCCGGCTCCCGGATCACCGACTTCTGGACCACCGGCTCCCGGACCACCGCCTTCTGGAGCTTGCAGACCCGGAGCGCGAGCACCCGGAGCGCGAACACCTGGAATACGAAACCGACTTCCGCCGCTACACGCACACCGACCTGCCCGGCCGCGCTGACCGCGTCGCCCGGGTGATCGCGGGCCTGTCCCGGCTCGACGGGGCGATCCTGGCCGTCTCGGCCGTCGACGGCGTCGGGCCGCAGACCGTCGAACACGTCCTGCTGGCACGTCACATGGGCGTCGAACACCTCGTCGTGGCGCTGACCAAGGCCGACGCCGCGCAACCCGAACTGACCGCCCTCACCGAGGTCCGAGTCCGCGAGCTGCTCTCCGCGCACGGATACCGCGGGGAGCTGACCCCGGTCGTCCGGGTCGCCGCCCTCGGCGCCCTGGCCGGCGACCCCCGCGCGACCGCCACCATCGAGGCGCTGCTCGACGCCGTCGACACCTGCCTCCCCGATCCGCCGCGGGCCGTGGCCGCGCCGTTCCTGCTGCCGGTGGAGCGGGTGGTGATCCTGCGTGGTGTGGGCGCCGCCGTCACCGGCGCGGTAGAACGCGGCAGTGTGCGCCTCCGGGACCTGGTCGAGGTTCCGGAGGCGCGGGCGCGAGCGGAGGTCACGGGTCTGGAGAGCTTCGGACGTCCGCTGGACACAGCCTGGGCGGGCGACCGGGTCGCGTTGGTGCTCCATGGGGCGCGGGAGCGTGAAGTCCGGCGCGGGGACGTCGTCGTCGCGCCGGACAGCGTGACCACGCACCACCGCTTCTCCGCCCGACTGCGCCTGCTCACCCCGGAGGACGGCGGCCGGCACGCGCCCTTCGCCACCGGCGTCCGGGCCGGGTTCCACTTCCGTACGGCGGCGCCGGCCGGCCGGCTCGACCTCGGCCCGCGCGGACTCGTGCGCCCGGGCGAGACGGTCGACGTGACCGCCGTCCTCGACCGCCGGGCCCCGCTCGAACCCGGGCTCCCCTTCGTCCTCCGCGAGGGCGGACGCACCGTCGGCACGGGCACGGTCACCGCCGCGGAGGGGTGACGGGCCGGCGGGCGGCGCCGGACAGGTCCGGACGGTCCCCGGCGCTCGGCACAATGGTGTCGTGGACGAACCGATACCCGTGACCCGCGACGTCGACGGCGGCACCGCCAAGCTGCTGCCCGACGTCGACCGTGAGCGCGCCTGGCTGCTGACGGTCGACGGCGCGCCCCAGTCCTACGTCGACCTGGGGGACCCCGCGCACCTGGAGTTCGAGTACGCGCGGCGGATCGGGCACGTCCTCGACACGGCGGCCGAGCCGGGCCGGCCGCTGGACGTCCTGCACCTCGGCGGCGGTGCCCTCACCCTGCCGAGGTACACCGCGGCCACCCGGCCGGGATCGCGGCAACTGGTCGTGGAGGCCGACCGGGGGATCGTCGGGCTGGTGGCCGAACACCTGCCGCTGCCCGCGGAGTCGGGCGTCACCGTCCGCGCCCAGGACGCCCGGGCCGCGCTGGAGGAGGCCGCCGACGCCTCGGCGGACGTGATCGTCGCCGACGTCTTCGGCGGTTCGCGGGTGCCCGCGCACCTCACCTCCGTCGAATACGCCCGCTCGGCCGCCCGGGTGCTCCGCCCCGGCGGCCGGTACGCGGCCAACCTGGCCGACGGGGCGCCCTTCGACTTCCTGCGGTCCCAGATCGCGACGTTCGCGGCGGTCTTCCCCCGGCTGTGCCTGATCGCGGAGGCGTCGATGCTGCGCGGCCGCCGGTTCGGCAACGCGGTCCTCGTCGCCTCCACCGCCGAGCTGCCGCTGGACGTCCTGGCCCGGTGCGCCGCCGGGGACGCCTTCCCCGCGCGGGTCACCCACGGCGACGCCCTGGCCCGCTTCGCGGCGGGCGCGGTCCCGGTGGGCGACGGGGACGCGGTCGGGTCGCCGGAGCCGCCGAACGGGGCGTTCGGGATCGGGTGACGCGGCAGCCCGCCGGACCGGGCGGATGCGAGCGGTCCGCCGGATCCGTCAGGAGGCGGACGGCAACGGCCGCAGCGAACTCATGATCTTCTTGACGACGTCGTCCGACACCTCGTCCTTGACGCCCTTGGCGGAGTACAGCACCCAGGTCACCAGGTCGCCGTCCTTGTTCTTGAACGTCACGGTGAACGCCTTGCCGTCCGTCGCGCAGGAATCGGACTTGTCGACCCCGGTCACGGTGGCCGACGAGGTGTAGCCGCTGACGCCGTGGTCGCTGGTGAAGGGCTTGGGCTTGGTCCGGGCGAAGCGGCCGGTCTTCTTCTGGTCGTAAGCGGCCCAGACCCAACTGAGGGCCTCGGTCTCGGCGGCGTCGGCCTCGCTCTTCGCCCCCTGCGCGCCCTTGGTCCCGGTGCCGCCGATGCTGTTGTTCGCCTTGCACGCGCCGGGCTTGTAGCTCGCGACGGAGCTCATGCTGATGACGGACTTGCCCTTGTCGTCCAGGAAGCCGGACGACATCCCGGGCTCGACCTTCCAGTCCGCCGGCACGTCGAAGACCGTCAGCCGCTTGGCGCTGATGACGGGCTTCCAGCCGTCGATCACCGGCTTGACCGCGTCGTCGTCCCCCCGCCCGCCACCCGTCGGCTCCGGCGTGGCGGAGCCGCTGGGGGAGGCGCTCGCAGACGCGGACGCCGGTGCGGAGGCCGGCGGCTTGGGATCCTCATGGGCGGAGGTCTTCTCGCCGTCGTCCTTCAGCACCACGAAGCCGGTGACCACCGCGGCCGCCACCACGGCCAGGGCCGCCGTCACCGCGATGACGGTGGTGCGCCGGCCGCCGCCCCCGCCCGGCGGGCCCGGCGGAGCCGGCGGCGGAGGTGTCTGCCACTGCGGCCCGCCCGGCTGTCCGCCCCCGGTTCCGCCCGGCTGCGCGTAGGGGTTCTGCTGCGGGTGGGCGGGCTGCCCGTACGGATTGGGCTGTCGGTACCCCGGCTGCTGGTACGGGTTCGGCTGCTGCGGGTTCTGCTCGCCCCCGTTGGCGGGCTGCTGTCCTGGCCACATGGCCGACAACCATAAGGGGCCGAGACGGCGGGTAGGATCGCCGGCCCTTTTCGCCTCGCCCTACCGACTGGTAACTTCGCTCCATGTCTGACACGACCCAGCCCTCGATCGGCGATCTGCTCGCGGCCACCGTGCCCATGGTCCGCACCCTCAACCTCGTCTACGAGGAGACCACCCCGGAGCGCGCGGTACTGCGCCTGCCCGACCAGGCCGAGTACCGGAACCACGTGGGCGGCCCGCACGCCGGCGCCATGTTCACCCTGGCCGAGTCGGCGAGCGGGGCGATCGTCCTGGCCGCGTTCGGCGACCACCTGTCGCGGATGACACCGCTCCCCGTCCGGGCCGAGATCGCGTTCAAGAAGATCGCCAAGGGCGAGGTCACCGCCACCGCCGTCCTGGGCCGCCCGGCCGCTGAGGTGCTCGCGGAACTCGACGCCGGCGAGCGCCCCGAGTTCCCGGTGCGGATCTCCATCACCCGCGAGGACGGGGCGGAGACCGGCGAGATGTCCGTCGTCTGGACGCTGCGCCCCAACGCCTGACCGCTGACCTCGCCGGGGGAGGGGCCGGTCGACGCGGACTCCGCGCCGACCGGCTCCGCCCCCCGCTGTCGCGTCACCGTGCGGTCACAATGCGGGAACGGCCGGAAGGCCCGGAAGGACGGACGACGCGGAGGGCTTTTGTCAGTCCGAGTCCGTATATGAACGCCGTGAGGCAGGCCACCGTGGACGTGGCGCCGGGTCCGGCGGTCCGCCGCACGGGCGCCGCACCGGAACAATGCGAACAAATGGCCGTTCCCCTCAACCGATCGCCCCGGAGATGAGTCCTTACCTCCAGTAGGCTTCCCGGCGTGCGCCGCCTCGGCGCACGCCGGGAACAGTTCGTCAACCGGGGAGGAACCGGCGTTGCACATCCAGGAGTGGCTCGAATCCGTACCGGCGGTCGCCGTCTACCTGCTGGTGGGCGGGGTCATCGGGCTGGAGAGCCTGGGCATCCCGCTCCCCGGCGAGGTCGTCCTCGTGAGCGCCACGCTGATGGCCGCCACCCAGGACCACATCAATCCCTACATCCTCGGCGCCTGCGCCGTCGCCGGCGCCATCATCGGCGACTCGATCGGCTACCTGATCGGCCGCAAGGGCGGCAAGCCGCTGCTCGAATGGCTCGGCCGCAAGTTCCCCAAGCACTTCGGCCCGCACCACGTCGCCACCGCCGAGCGGTCCTTCGAGAAGTGGGGCATGTGGGCCGTCTTCGTCGGCCGCTTCATCGCCCTGCTGCGCATCTTCGCCGGCCCGCTCGCCGGCGTGCTGCACATGCCGTACTGGAAGTTCCTCATCGCCAACGTCCTCGGCGGCATCGTCTGGGCCGGCGGTACGGTCGCCCTCATCTACACGGTGGGCAAGGCCGCCGAGGAGTGGATCGGCAAGTTCGCCTGGCTGGGCCTGCTGGCCGCCGTGCTCTTCGGGGTGGGCTCCTTCGTCGTCATGCGGATCAAGGCCAAGAAGGCCAAGGCCGAGAGCGAGGCGGACCTGGCCGCCGAACGGCCGGAGACGGTTCCCGCCGGCGACTGACGCGCTGCCTGTTGTGATCTTCACCCCATCCGGCCCCGACGCCTCCAGGCGCCGGGGCCGTCGGTCTACCGTGCCGGGAACGACGGCGACGAGGAGCGGACCATGACGACGGAACGGGCACTGATCACCGGTGTGGGCGGCAAGGAACCGACGGTCGACCCGGCGGCGTTCACCGCGCCCACCTCCGTCGTCCTCGGCGACGTCACCCTCGCCCCCGGCTCCGGCGTCTGGTACCACGCCGTCCTGCGCGCCGACTGCGGGCCCATCACCCTGGGCGCGGACAGCAACATCCAGGACAACTGCACCGTCCACGTCGACCCCGGCTTCCCCGTCGCCATCGGCGAACGCGTGACCGTCGGCCACAACACCGTCCTGCACGGCTGCACCGTCGAGGACGACGTCCTCGTCGGCATGGGCGCCACCGTCCTCAACGGCGCCCACATCGGCGCCGGCTCCCTCGTCGCCGCCCACGCTCTGGTGCCCCAGGGCATGCGGGTCCCGCCGGGCTCCCTGGTGGCCGGCGTCCCGGCCAAGGTCCGCCGGGAGCTGACCGACGAGGAACGCGAACACATCCGCATCAACGCACTCCTCTACGTGGAACTGGCGAAAACCCACCGCGAGGCGCTGGGCGGCTGACCCGTTCCGGCCGGCCGCCACCGCCGCCGGGCCCCGGATCCGGGGACGCCCGCGGGCCGGGACGGCCAGGCGCCGGAAGGCGTACGTGCCGCACCGCCTACGCGCTTGAACGCAGTGACCCCGCGCGGGGGTTGGGGCATAATCGCGGGTGCTTCGGCCGTACGAGTGTCGGGGGTGGCCTGCGGTGGCCCGGTATCTGGATGTGCCGCTGGACGGCGGCGGCAGTGTGCTGATCGAAGTGGCCGGGGACCCCGGCGGTGATCTCGAGCGCGTGGGCCGGGGGCGGCAGCTCGTCCACGACGCGGCGGAGACGCTGCAGCAGGCGCTGGCCCGCGTCCGGCCGGCCGTGGGCGCGGTCCTGGACAGCGTGCGGGACATGGCCGAGGCTCCCGACCACGTGAAGCTCGAGTTCGGGGTGAAGCTCACGGCCGAGGCGGGGGTCGTAGTGGCCCGCGCGGCGAGCGAGGCGAACTTCACCGTGACGGTCGAGTGGACGCGGCGCGACCCGGGCGGCGGCGATGCCTCCTGAGGGAGCGGCCCCGCGAACCGGCCGGGACCGGCTCGTCCCCGGTCTCGCGCGGATCCGGACCGTTTCCGGCCCGGTGGCCGGAGCCGGCTTCCTGGTCGGCGACGACCTGGTGTGCACCTGTGCCCACGTGGTGGCCGACGCACTGGGCACCGAGGCGACGGTGGCGGACGCGCCGGAAGGAAGCGTGTGGGTGGAGTTCCCGCTGCTCGCCCCGGGCGCCCTGGTCGAAGCCGTCGTCCACCACTGGGAACCGATCGGCCCCGACGACCGCGGCGACATCGCCCTGCTGCGGCCGGCGGAGCGCGTACCCGGCACCCTGCCCGTCCCCCTCGTCGCCGGCGGAGACGTATGGAACCACGAGTTCCGGGTGCTGGGGTTCCCGAGGGACCGGGACCACGGTGTATGGGCCCACGGCCGGTTGCGCGGCGTCCAGGGGCTGGGCTGGGTGCAGATGGACGCCTCCCCCGGCATACGGATCGAGCGCGGCTTCAGCGGCTCACCGGTGTGGGACGACGCCCTGGGCGGCGTGGTCGGGATGACGGTGGCGGCCGACGGCCCCGCCCGTCCCGGCACCGCCTACCTCGTTCCCGTCGCCGCCCTGGGCGAGGTGGCGCCGCGGCGCTGGCCCTGCCCCTACCGCGGCCTGTCGCCGTTCACCGAGGAGGACAGCGCCCTGTTCCACGGCCGGGACGCCGACATCGACCGGCTGGCGGCCGCCGTGCGCGGGCCCGGACCGGTGGCGGTGACCGGTCCGTCCGGAAGCGGCAAGTCCTCGCTGGTCCGCGCGGGGTTGATCCCCCGATTACGGGCCGAGGGCACCACCGTGACCACGGTCCGACCGCTGACCGGCCCCCCTCCGGCGCTGCAACTCGCCCAGGCGCTGCTCCCCGCTCTGGAACCGGGCCTCGGCGAGGTCGCCCGGCTGGAGCGGGCCAGGTCGCTCGCCGCCCTGCTGGGCACGGACGAGGCCGGGCTGGTCGCCGCACGGCTGGCGGAGCGCGCCGGCCCGGGCGGACATCTGGCGTTCCTGGACCAGTTCGAGGAACTCACCGCCGTCGATCCGGGGGCGGCTCGCGAACTCTTCGGCGTCCTCACGCGCATGACGGCGTCCGCCCCCGGGCTGCGCGTGGTGGCGACCCTGCGCACCGAGTCCGTCGACGCCCTCCTGACCAGCGCCGTCGCCACGTCCCTCCGCACGGTGCTGATCGCCCCGCCGGACCGCGGACAACTGACGGCCGCCATCGTCGAACCGGCCGCCTCGGTGCCGGGCCTGGTCTTCGAACCCGGCCTGGTGGAACGGATCCTGACGGACGCGGGCAGCGAACCCGGCCGGCTGCCGCTGGTGGAGTTCGCCCTGACACGGCTCTACGAGCACCGGGTCGCCGGGCTGCTGACCCACGCCGCATACGACGCCGTCGGCCGGGTGACAGGAGCCCTGGCCGCCTACGCCGAGGAGACCTGGCTCCATCGCCTCACACCCGGCGAACGCCCGGTCGTACGACGCGTCTGCACCCAGCTCGCCCGCCCCGACGGCCGCGGGGGGTTCGTCAGACGTCCGACGCCGGCGCGTTCGCTGGACGCCGACGACTGGCCGGTCGTCCTGCGGCTCGCCACCGAGACCCGTCTGGTGATCGTCGGTCAGGACGCCGAAGGCGAACCGATCGTCGACCTCACCCATGACGCGCTGATCCGCCAGTGGCCGCGGCTGGCCGGCTGGCTGGTGGAGACCCGCGAATTCCGGGCCTGGCAGGAGCAGTTGCGTGAACACATGGCCCAGTGGCGGGACACGGGCGAGGACCGGGGCGGCCTCCTCCGCGGCGCACCGCTGGCCCGCGCCCGGGAATGGCTCGCCTCCCGACCGGACGACATCGCACCGGACGAGAAGGAGTTCATCCGGACCAGCCGGCGCACCGAACGCCGCGGCATCCGGCTGTGGCGCGCCGTGACGGCCACCGCCCTGGCGCTCGCTCTGGCGGCGGGCGTACTCGCGGTGCTGACCGTACGAGGCAACGCCGTCATCCAGCGCCAGCTCCGCACCCAGGCGTCCTCCCTCATCGGACAGGAGGCCCGGCGTCAGGCGGGTACCGCCCCGGCCACGGCGCTGCAACTCGCCCTCACCGCGTGGAAGAGCGACCCCGGCACCAGTGAGGCGTACGCTGCCCTGCTCCAGCAGTACCTCGCGCTGGGCACGGCGGAGAAGGTCCTGCCCGGCCTGTGGCCCGGAGCGTTCGGTTCCTGGCACCCGTCCGCCGACGGGCGGACGGTCGTCGTCTCGTCCTCCGGGACGGACGGCGGGCAGGCGATCACGGTGTGGACCGGGATGCAGGGCGACGACCCCCGACCGTGGCGGGTGCCGGAGCGGTCCGGCAGCGTCACCGTCGCGCTGAGCCCCGACGGACGCACGCTGGCGGCGGCCAGGACGGACGGGACGGTGGCGCTGTGGGACGTGCCCGGCCGGCGGGGGCCGTTCGTCCTGCGGGGCCGGGACGCGGTGGTCACCGACCTGGTCCAGGACACGAGCAGTCTGGCGTTCTCGTCGGACGGCACGCGGCTGCTGCAACTGCGGCTGGGAACAGGGGACTTGGTCAGCCGACGGCGGCCCGCCGGTTTCTTCGTCTGGGACGTGCGCCGCCGGCGTCCGCTGCCCACAGGGCCGCTCGTCTCTCCCGCGAATCCCCCTGTGGAGGCTGCCTTCGGGCGGGACTCCGGCTCCGTGGTGCTCGTGGCGGGGGAGGGAAGGGGAGCGGAGAAGAACAGCGCTGTGGAAGCCGACCTGGCGACGGGCAAGAGGAGACGTCAGGTCTTCGGGAGCGAAGTGGTCCTGGCCGAGGGGGCCCGGGCCGTCGTGACCTGTTCGCTCCTCGGGGAGCCAGGTCGCGTGGTGCGGGTCACGGACCTCCGTTCCGGTGCGACGCGTGCCATCGAGGGGCAGACCTCCTGCTCGGGCGACGCTCCGAAGTACGACGACCATCCCCTGGACGGCACGGGCCGGTACCTGGTGGAGAAGACCACGGCGGACGGCCAACGGTACGGCCTGGTCGTCCTGACCGACGTCGTGACCGGCCGGACGTACCGGACGACCGTGCCGTCACCCGACGTCGCGGCGGTGTCCGCCGAGTCGATCGGCGAGCACCTGCTGGTGCTGCCGAGCCCCGACGGCCGCCCGGTGGTGCTCGCGGCCGTGGGCGCGGACCTGCTGCGGCTGCGCGCCACGGAGATCCCCCCGGTCGGCCTGCCCACCAAGCACAATGCCCTGACGGTGCTCCGGCCTGGCTCGTCCGCCACCGAGCCGCTCAGCCCGGACGGCCGGTACTGGGCTAGCGTCTTCGACAAACGCGTGACCGTCATCGACGCCCGCACCCACCGCCTGCTGGCCGACGAGCCGACCCCTCCCGGCGAGCTCTTCAAAGTGGCGTTCAGCGGGGACAGCCGGTCCCTCGGCGTCCTGGCCGGCGACACCCTCACCGTCTACACCGTGCCCGGCCTCGCCCGCGCCTTCCGGGCCCGGATCCCCGATCCGCCGCTGACCGGGCCCGAAGACACCAGCAGCATGTTCTCCCAGTGGTACACGGACGTTCTTCCCGGTACGGGGAGCGAGGTGGTGGTGTGGAGAGGAGGCGCCTTCTCCCGGTGGGACACCACGAGCGGACGTCCGGCGGCGCCCCCACTGGAGATCGCCCGGACCGGCGAGGAAGCCCGGGAACTCGCCAACCAGGCCCACGTCTTTCCGCGCGCCGGCCACTCCCGCCAGTACATGGTGGCCACACCGGACGGCAGCGTACGGCTGTGGGACCTCGGGCGGCGTTCGCTTGTCTCCCGCTTTCACGCGGGCACCGCTTTCGACTCCGGGCACACGTCGGCTCCGCTCGTCTCCGATGACGAGGGCGAGCGGGTGGCCGTGGTCAACGTGAGGGGGACGGTGACCGTACGTGCCGTAGGCTCCGGGCGCCCGCTGTTCGAGACGCTTCCGGTCAAGGATCTGCACTGGATCGTCGGCTTCGGGCCACGCGACACCTTGCTGGTTCTGGTCGAGAACGGCCGGGCCGATGTGTTCGCACTGCAAGTCTGGGACCTCGCCCACCACCGGCTGATCACCATGATCGACACACCGGCCAAGGCCCACCACTGGATGGTGCGGGACGGCCGGCTCACCGCCTACCTGATGCGCACCGAACTCTCGGTCTCCCTGCGGCCGGAGGTGTGGTTCCGTACCCTTTGCGCGGCCGGTGGCCGGGCCCCCACGGCGGAGGAGCGGAAACTGCTGCCGGCGGGCGCGGACTCGTCGGCGCCCTGCCACTGACGGCCGCCCGGCCATGGTCCGTCGGGAGGGCCGCCGCCCGGTGGCCTGCCGTGGTGGGGGCAAGATCACAGGGTGGGCCCGGGCCGCCGTGGGGTCGGCTGAGTACGGTGGGCAGGTGCCGAAGTATCGAAACACGTTCTCGTCCGGCGCCGCTTCGGCTCTCGGGGCCTGGCGGCGCCGTGCCGTCTCGCGCGTGGTCCACCGCGGCTGGCGCTGGGTGCAGGACCATGGCGCGGTGACCGCGGAACGCCCGGGTCCGTACCGTTTCCGCAGGATCGGGGACCACACGCGCCTCGCGTTCCCCCTGGGCACCGTGTTCGGGGAGCAGTGGATCGAGATCGGCGACCACTGCATCATCGGCGAACAGGTCACGCTGACCGTCGGCATGGTGCCCGGCATGGACCTCGGGCCCGATCCGCTGCTGCGGCTGGGCAACGGTGTCGTGCTCGGCCGGGGCAGCCATGTGATCGCCTCGCGGGAGGTGACCATCGGGGACGACGTCTTCTGTGGCCCGTACGTCTATGTGACGAGCGACAACCACTCGTACGAGGACCCCGGGCAGCCCATAGGCCGGCAGTGGCCGCGCAGCGCGCCGGTGGTGATCGGCCCGGGCAGTTGGCTGGGCGCCGGAGCGGTGATCCTGCCCGGGGCCCGACTGGGACGGAACGTCGTGGTGGCCGCCGGGGCGGTGGTCCGTGGCGAGGTGCCGGACCACGCCGTGGTGGCCGGCGTACCGGCGAAGGTCGTCCGGCGGTGGGACGAGGAACGGGGCTGGACCCCGCCGCTGCGGCCGGTACCGGAGCGCGAGACGACGGAGTCGTGAGGGCGGGGGTGTGGGGGCGAGGGGGCGGGGGTCGGGGAGGGATGTGAGGTGCCGGATGCCCGCCGGGCACCCTCCGGCGACGCTCAGCCCGTCGCGAGCAGCACCGTGCCGACCAGCGCCAGCCCCGCGCCCGACGCCTGCACCGAACGCAGGCGCTCGTTGAGGACGCCGCGCGCCGTCAGCGCGGTGACCACCGGATAGAGCGAGGCGAGGACGGCCGCGACGGTGACCGGGCCGCTGTGGGCGGCCACGCTGTAGGTGCCGTTGGCCGCCACGTCGGCCAGTCCGACGAAGGCCAGGGCGGGCAGGACGGGCAACAGGGCGCTCCGGCCGCCGTCCGGCAGCACCGCGCCGCCGCGCCGCGCGGAGACGAGCAGGGCGCCGCCGCCGACGAGCACGTTGCACAGCCGCTGGACGAACAGCGCCAGGAACAGGCCGGTCAGGGTGTGTGAGGCCTCGGCGACCAGGGCCATCACCGCGCCGAACCCGAAGGCCGCGACGAGCGTGAGGAGCAGGGTCTGCCGCCGTACCGCGCCGCCGCCCGGCCCGCTCGCCAGGACCACACCGGCCACGGCGACCACGATGCCCGCGACCTTGAGCGCGCCGGGCCGCTCGCCGGCCGCCAGGCCGACGCCGAGCGGCACGAGGACGCCGCCGAGCGCGGCGACGGGGGCGACGACGCCCATCGGCCCCTGGGACAGCGCCTGGTAGAAGAAGAGCATCGCCACCGGGCCGATCACCCCCGCGGCCACCGCGAACCACAGTCGGGGGCCGGCCTCGGACCAGCCGCCGGTCGCGACGACGATCGTCCCCAGCGCGGTGAGGGCCAGTATCTGGGAGATCACGACCACGGTCAGGGCCGGGATCCGCCGGGTGAGCAGGCCGCCGCCGAAGTCGGCCAGCCCCCAGAGGAGACTGGTGGCCAGGGCGAAGATCGGTGTCATGGGGTGAACCTCACAGTGCAGTACAGTGAATGCGCGATCGAGCACACACTAGTTCACTGCACTGAACCGTGTCGTCGAACATATTGGATGGAAAGTGACGACGGACCTCGACCAGCTCACGCAGTCGCTCGCCCGGAACCTCAAAAATTGGCGCGCCGAGCGGAACTTCACCCTCGACGCCCTCGCGGCCCGCTCCGGGGTGAGCCGCGGCATGATCATCCAGATCGAGCAGGCACGGACCAACCCCAGCGTCGGCACCACCGTCAAGCTCGCCGACGCCCTCGGCATCAGCATCACCACACTGCTCGACTACGAGCACGGCCCCCGCGTCCGGCTGGTCCCGGAGGGGGAGGCCGTGCAGATGTGGTCCACCGAGGCCGGCAGTCGTACGTCCCTGCTGATCGGCGCCGAGAGCCCCGGCCCGCTGGAACTGTGGGACTGGCGGGTGGAACCCGGCGACGCCAGCGCCTCCGACCCGCATCCGGCCGGCACCGTCGAACTGCTCCGCGTGACCTCCGGGACGCTCACCCTCGTCGTCGACGAGGAGGAGTACACCGTCCCCGCCGGAACGGCGGCGGCGCTCGAGGCCGACGCCCGGCACACGTACCGCAACGACGGGAGCGAGCCCGTCACGATGACGATGGTGGTGGCGGTGCCGCCGCTGCGGCCGATGACGTCCGGTGGGCCGGTGCGGTCCGGTGGGCCGATGCCCCGCGACTCCACCCACCGTGCCTGACACGGCTGTTAGCGTGGCGGCATGATCAGGCAACGGACCCCCATGGACGCCTTCGACGACGTCCGGCCCGCGTCGGAACGGGCGGACCTGCTCGTGCCGCCCGTCGCCGCGGCCCTCCGCGCCCGGCCCTTCGGCGGCCCGGCCGGCGCCGGTACCGCCGAGCGGGTACTGCACGTGGACACCGCGCCCGAAATCGCCGACACCGCCGTGCTGGTGGAGAACCACGGCCCCTGGCTGCTGGAACAGTCCGCCAACTGCGTCGTCGTCGCCGCGAAGCGCGGCGGGGTCACCGGCCTCGCCGCCTGCGTCGCCCTCGGCCACACCCGCGTCGACGTCAACGGCACCGTCCGACGGCACCTGGGCGCGCGCAAAGTCTCGTTCGCGCCCATGGACACCGCTCTGGAAGCCACCGGCATGGAATACGGCGGCATCACGCCGATCGGACTGCCCGCCGACTGGCCGCTGCTCATCGACGCGGCGGTCGTCGCGACCCCGTACGTCCTCATCGGCAGCGGCAGCCGGCGCGGCAAACTCATCGTTCCGGGCCCGGCCCTGGCCGAACTCCCGGGCGTAACGGCGCTGGAGGGCCTGGCGTCCCCCGCCTGAACCCGGGCCCCGGCCTGACCCTGCTTCCGCCGCTCAGCGACCCGGGAGAGGGAGGGGCCGGGACGACACGTCGAGCGAGAGCGCCGTCGAGTGCTCGGCGAACCCGAGCGAGCGGTACAGCCGCTCGGCGTCCGCCGTCGCGTGCAGGTCCACCCGCGTCACACCGTGCGCCGCGAACCAGCCGAGCAGCGCCTCCGTCGTCGCCCGCCCGAACCCCCGCCCCCTGTACCGGTCGTCGGTGCAGACACTGAACACGAACCCGAACCGCCCGGTGGGATGACCGGGCGCCGGCAGCCGCTGCTCCACCGTCCCCATCGCGCACGCCGCCAGATGCGGCGCCCCCGCCCCTTCCCCCGGATCCCCGTCCACGACGAACGCCCCCAGCCGCGGAACCGGGTCGGTCAACCGCTCGCGCACGATCCCCTCGGCCGTCCGCTCCCACTCCCCGGGGGAGTCGTACCCGTCCATGGCGGCGAACATCAGCCGACGCAACCGGACCATCTCGGCCGCGTCCTCGGGACGGGCCGCACGCGTTTCGATCATGCCGCGACGCTAACGGAGGCCCGCACGCCCGGGGAGCCGGGGGAACTCGATGGCCGGGCAGCGATCCATGACCATGTCCAGCCCCGCGGCGCGCGTCCGCTCGTACGCTTCCTCGTCGACGACACCCAACTGGAACCAGACCGCCTTGGCGCCGACCGCCACGGCCTCGTCCGCGACGGCCCCGGCGAGCTCGGACCGTACGAACACGTCCACGACGTCGACGGGGAACGGCACGTCGGAGAGCGACGCGTATCCCTGCTCCCCGCCGACGGCCTCCGCCTTGGGGTGCACCGGCACGACGCGCTTGCCGTGGCGGCGCAGGACTTCGGCCACGCCGTAGGCGGCGCGGTGCTTGTTACCGGAGAGGCCGACCACCGCCCAGGTGTCGCCGCTCCGCCGGAGGATCTTCTCGATGATGCCTGGTTCCGCGTACATGCCCCGGTCAACGGGGCGTGAGGCGTCGGCATTCCCGACGGAGAGGTGTCGGGACGAAGCTCGTGTGGCATCGGAGGGGCGTGCGTCCGCCAGGGCAGGTCCGCGTGCCCATGGGTGACGGGCAGGCCGGTGACGGTACCGCTGTCCCGGGGCCGGCGCGCCGGGCCGATGCGTCCCGCGCGTTGCGAGTGCACCAGCCCGCGGCGACGCTCACCGGGCCCGTGCGACAGGGCGCGGCGAGTTCAGTCGAGCGTAGGTCGTATGCCTGTTCGCCCGGCACCCTTGCCTAGGCCTTGCGGGCGAGGAGGTGCATCTCCTGGTACTGCCGCCGGTCGGTCGGCTGGGGTTCGCGGATCATCCGGGCCGTCTACGGTCATTCCCCCCTCACGCAGCAGTCCGGCGAGGTGGTCGGGCGACCAGCGGTAGGCGGGCGCGATCGGGTGGGTGCTCGTACAGCCGGTTTCGGCAGGTCGAAGCGGCAGTCGTGAAGGGAAAGGGCCTCTCGCGGGGTGCTTGGCCGGTTCTTTGATGCCTTGGTCTGCCCGTCATTGGGACGGGCGTACCGATTCGGCAAACACCCAACGTCTGTTCTCCTGCGGTGATATGGGACAGGCTGGAAGAGAGGCTGGACTGCGGATCCCTTGCCCTTTTTTGACTGTACGAGCCAACTTGACCATGACATGATCAGACCGCTCAGGGGCGGGCCGACCGCGGCAAGGGGGCAGCATGCGGTCGCCGGATTGCTCACTGCTGCGAGGTTCAGGGGGGAGTGGCTGGTGTGGGTGCGTAGAAGCGAGTTTGGCGAGGGGAAGGCCGCTATCACCCGATGGCGACTGGCAGTTGCTGTTGTCAGTGCAGTATTGGCTTGTATGCCGGCCACCACGGCTCGGTCCGATGACGCACGATCGCCGACGGTGCCGCCTTCGCATTCTTCGGACGTTCGCCTGGAGTACTTCGGTCTCCGCCAAGGCATTGAAGTGGGTGGCCCCATCGCCTTCAATGCCATGAACGTGCCGGCGGGAACAGATGAAGTGATCGTCACCTCGCCCGCTCTGGTCGAGCCGATTTCGCTGACCCCGTACAAAGCGGGCTCCGGCCAGTTTGCCCAGGTGGACAGCCCCGGAACGCACCACGAGATCCGCAGTGATATCCCTGGGGGCGTCTACCCCGTCACGGCGACGATCCGGGGCCGTGTCGTGGCCACCGTGCGGCTTGCCGTCGCCGGCAAGGACGCGCTGTCCATCGACCGGTTCGTCATCCATCCGAAAGGCGCGGCGCCATGCAGTTCCGATCCCGCGGCCGTTCGGCCCGGGAGTGAGGTCGACGTACTGGTCGCCGACACTCATATCGGCCGCCACGAGACCACGATGACAGTCAAATCACCTGCTTTCGCACACCCGGTGACCATCAAGAAAGGCGCCAACGAACCGGGATGCAAGGGGGATGACGGCGACGCCGTCTACGGCGGGCATGCCACTGTGCGGGACGATGTACCCCCCGGTCGGTACCCCATGACCGTGGTCACCGGCCGGCAGCGTGCGAGCCGGCAGATGACGGTGGCCGGAAAACCGGTGTCGCACGGTCACTCGTGGCTGCCCGCGGGCCTTGCCGCCGCCGGGATCGGCATCCTGGCTGCCCTTGGCCTTGTGGTGCGCCGCCGCCGGAAGGTCGCCGCTTCCCCCTCGACCTGATCAACTGCCAGGCGCGGAGAAGCGCTTCTGCCGTGACGTCGTGAGATGCGCTCATGGCGCTTGATTCTGCGGGCCTCGGCGGTTCACTAGCCCTCCGGCCCTTTGGCCGGAGCACTTCACCGTATGAGCGAAGGAATTCCCTTTGTCAATTTCTTGTTCGCGGCTACGCCGTTTGACTGTATCCGCTATAGGTGCCGCTCTGTTGCTGGCGGCCGGAGCGCCTCTCTCGCACGCCGATGGTGTGGGCAGAGAGCGCCGGACGACATCCCCGACTCCCGCTGCCGCTACCGCTGAGCCCCATTCGCCGGCCCGTCCGCCGGCCGCGCCACACTCGCCGGCCGCCCGGGACCCGAAGGTCGATGGCAGCGGGTGGACAGACGCTGACGCGCTGCGGTTCTGGACCCCCCAACGGATGGCGTCGGCGACCGACCCCGCCTTCCCCGCCGGGCGGTCCAGCGCGAGCGCTCCGCCCAAGCGGCGTGGCGCAGCAGCCGACATGCCGAAGGCGGAACACGTCCTGGGGCTCAAGTCCGTCGGTGTGGTCTTCACCTACGACAAGGATCCGACCACCGGAGAGATGCGGGCCCACCACTGCTCGGCCAGCGTGGTACAGAGCCCCGGCCACGACCTGATCCTCACCGCACACCACTGTGTGGCAGGTAATTCGATATTTGTTCCCTGGTACCGCACCGAATCCCCGCTGGACAAGCAGCAATACGGTTTCTACCGAGTGGAACGCTGGTACGCGGATCCCCGGTACGGCAAGTCCAACAACAAGAACCCGGAATCGGACCTGGACTTCGCCTTCGCGCAACTCGCCGCTTCCTCCAGCGGCAAGAAGGTCCAGGACGTCGTCGGAGCCAACTCGCTGGCACGCACGCCCGGATACAACAACAACGTCACCATGGTGGGCTATCCCGCGGCCAAGCACGACAGTGCGGACCATGCCGTACGCTGCCCCACCCAGACATGGGCGCTTCCCAACCAGTACCAGATGCAGGCGCTGTGCAGTGGCATGTACGGCGGGGTGTCCGGCGGCCCGTGGTTCTCGAAGGTCGACTGGAGCAACGGAACCGGCGAGATCATCGGTAACGTCGGCGGCTACAACGGCGGCGGAAACGATGAGAACGTCGACTGGTTGACCTACAGCCCCATGCACGGTGACTCGTTCTTCGAACTGTACGACGATGCCAAGGCCGGCCGGCAGGTCAAACGCTCCCAGCCCTACAAGCAGCCCCCGCTTCCCTACTCCATGGGCGGCGGCTCGACCTGGAAGCACGCCAAGCTGATGGCCTCTGGCGACTTCAACGGCAAGGGCCGCAGCGACATGATCGTGGTGTGGACCGACGGCGAGGTCACCCTCTACGACAGCAACGGCCGCGGTGGTTTCGACGGCGAGCGGCGTCTGATGAAGAAGGACAACGGCACATGGGATCACGCGGAAGCGATCACAGGCGGTGACTTCACCGGATCGTCCCAGTTCGACCTGATGGTGCGTTGGTCCGACGGTGAGGTCACGCTCTATGGCGACGTCGGCTCCAAGGGCCTGGACTGGGCCGGCACCCAGTTGATCGACCCCAAGAAGACCGACACGTGGAAGCACGCCACCCAGATCACCGCGGGTCGCTTCAACGCCGAGAAGTACGTCACCGACCTGATGGTGCGCTGGTCCGACGGCGAGCTCACCCTCTATACGAACGTCGGCGCCGAAAAGAAATTCGCGGAGGAACACAAACTCAAGGACCCCAAGGAAACCGATCACGCCTGGGAGAAGGCGACCCTGCTGACAGCCGGAGAGTACGGCGGAACCAGTAAGTGGGATCTGTTGGTGCGCTGGGAGGACGGCTCGATCAACAGCTACGTGGGCACCACGGCCGACAAGCTCGGTGCTACGCACACCGTCCACGGGGGCGACTTCGGCACCTGGACGCACAGCACCGTGATGACGACCGGCAACTTCACCGGCAATGGCCGAACCGATGACCTCGTCATTCGTTGGTCCGACGGCGAGACCTCCCTCTATCAGGACACCACCACCGAACACCTCGGCACGGAAATCAACCTCGTGCCCAAGGCGTGACACCGGCCGCGCATGCCTTGACACGGCATGCGCGGCATCCGTCATCGGTGCCCCCTCAAAAGCTTTACGCCATCAGCGGCCGGTTGTTCGGAGACGGGTGCCCGCCGGCTTCCCGCAAATCGGGAGCCTGCGGCTCGTATAGGCTGTTTCCGCAGGTCAAGGCCTAACCGTCGAGGGGTAGGATGCAGGACGCTTACCGCACCGTGGCCCATGAAGGTGTGCACGAGATCGAGATCAGCAAGTCGCGCTTCATCTGCGCGCTCGCGCCCGCCGCGACGGAGGAGGAGGCGCAGGCGTTCGTCGCCCGCGTCCGGAAGGAGCACCCGACGGCGCGGCACAACTGCTTCGCCTACGTGCTGGGGGCCGACGGGTCGGTGCAGAAGGCCAGTGACGACGGGGAGCCCGGTGGTACGGCCGGGGTGCCGATGCTGCAGATGCTGGTGCGTCGGGAGATGCGGTACGTCGTCGCGGTCGTCACCCGGTACTTCGGCGGGATCAAGCTCGGGGCGGGCGGGCTGATCCGTGCCTACGGGGGAGTGGTCGGCGAGGCGCTCGACACCCTCGGGACGGTCACCCGCAGGCGTTACCGGCTCGCCACCGTCACCGTCGACCACCAGCGCGCCGGAAAGCTGGAGAACGAGCTGCGGGCGGCGGGGCGCACGGTGCGCGAGGTGTCGTACGGGGCCGGGGTGACGATCGGGATCGGGCTGCCGGACTCCGAGGTCCAGGCCTTCCGCGCCTGGCTGGCCGACGCCACGGCCGGTACGGCGGTGCTGGAGCTGGGGGACGAGGCGTACGGAGAGGCGTAGGCGGCGCCCGGTCTGCGGCCTCAGGCGCCGGTGGGCCCCAGGGGTCCGGCCTCAGGCGCCGGTGGCCCCAGGGATGCGGTGGGACGTGGGCGTGGTCGCTCCGTCCGGGCGGACCTCCGGTCCAGGCGGGCACCCCCGGGCGGGTCTCCGTCCGGGCGGGTCCCAGCCGGTGCGCTCCGGCGACGTGAGGTGGCGCTCGGGCAGAGGTCCGGAACGCTGTCCGGAGCGGGGGCACCCGCGCCGTCTCCCCTCAGGTCGGGTCAGGTCAGGGCCGCGGCCCCGCCCACCCCCACCGTGCCGACCGCGGCGCAGACGAGGGACCAGCGCACGTACACGTGTTTGCGCCAGGCGATCCGGCTCATGACGACGAGCTCGCGGCTCAGCGCCGGCAGCGGATCCGCCTCCCGGAGCCGGTACTCCAGCGCGCCGGGCTCCCAGTGGCGCAGGTGGCCGAAGTAGACGAACCGCTCCTCGGCCGGCCCGGGCACGTCCTCCCGGAGGTTCGGCGCGACCGCGAGGACCGCGCAGGCCAGGCCCACGACAAGGGCCGCGACCCCAGCCCACAGCAGCACCGTCGCCAGGCCTCCCGCGTGGCCGAAGCCCCGGCCCACACCCGCCACCAGCCCCAGTACCAGGAGGACGGTCGACTGGGCGGTGAGGGCGAACGACGCCTTCGCGTCGGCCTTGCCCGTCCACTCGCACAGCGCGGCGTGCAGCCGCCAGGCGGTGTCCTGGGGGGATTCGGGCACGGCCACCTCGTTCCTCTCGCCTCCGGGTCCTCTCACCTCCGGCTGATCGTCCCCCGGGGCCGGGCGCTCCACGGGCCCGAGCGGCAAGCTGACCGAAAGACCGCGCAGAGCGGCAACTTTTCGCCCGTGTGAGAGGTGACGCGGACACCGGTGAGCCGGGAGCCCGGGTGCCGAAGCCGCCGGGTGAGGCGGAGCAGTGTCGGAGGGGCCGTCCCGGCTGCCCCACCTCCGTACCCCTCCTCCGTCTCCCGGCCCCGCCGCCGGATGCGAGACTGTGGGGCGGCCCTGACTCCCGCGCCGGCCGGTCGTCGGGAGGCGCGCGGGTCGGCCGGGTCGGATGAACCGGTCGGGCCGGATGGATCGGACGGGCCGGATGGATCGGACAGGCCGGATGGATCGGACGGGCCGGGCCGAAGCGTCCCGTACCGGCGGGGCCGCCGGCAGCAGTGGGAACGGCAGGCGCAAAGGAAGCCGAGGAGCGCATGGGTACGGGAGTCGACGCGTGAGACTGCTGCATACGTCCGACTGGCACCTCGGACGCTCCTTCCACCGGGTCGGCCTCCTGGACGCCCAGCGCGCGTTTCTCGCGCACCTCGTGGACACCGTGCGCGAGCGCGACGTGGACGCCGTCCTCGTCGCCGGTGACGTCTACGACCGGGCCGTGCCGCCGCTCGCCGCCGTCGAGCTGTTCGACGAGGCCCTGCACCGGCTCGCGGAGACCGGCGTGCCCGTCGTCATGATCTCCGGCAACCACGACTCCGCCCGCCGGCTCGGCGTCGGCGCCGGACTGCTCGGCCGGGCCGGTGTCCACCTGCGCACCGACCCCGCCGACTGCGGCATACCCGTCGTCCTCTCCGACGCCCACGGCGACGTCGCCTGCTACGGCCTGCCCTACCTCGAACCCGCGCTCGTCCGCACCGCCCTCGACGCCCGGGGCGCCGGGCACGTCGCCGTGCTCAAGGCGGCGATGGACCGGGTCCGCGCGGACCTCGCCGGACGTCCGGCCGGCACGCGGTCCGTCGTCCTCGCCCACGCCTTCGTCGCGGGCGGCGCCTCCAGCGACAGCGAACGCGACATCACCGTCGGCGGCGTCGCGGCCGTACCGCCCGAGATCTTCGACGGCGTGAACTACGCCGCCCTCGGCCACCTCCACGGTTGCCAGACGATCACCGACCGCGTCCGCTACTCCGGCTCGCCGCTCGCCTACTCCTTCTCCGAGGCCGCCCACCGCAAGACCATGTGGCTGATCGACCTCGCCGCCGACGGGACGGTCACCGGCGAGCGGATCGACTGCCCGGTGCCCCGCCCGCTCGCCCGGATCCGCGGCCGGCTGGACGAGCTCCTGGACGACCCGGCCCTCGACCGGCACGAGGACGCCTGGGTCGAGGCGACCCTCACCGACCCCGTCCGCCCCAAGGACCCCATGGCCCGGCTGGCGACCCGCTTCCCGCACGTCCTCAGCCTGGTCCTGGACCCCGAGCGGGCTCCCGAGGACCCCCTCGCCTCGTACGCCCGGCGGCTGCGCGGCCGGAGCGACCAGCAGATCGCCGAGGACTTCGTCGCCCACGTCCGCGGCGAGGGCCCCGACGCCGCCGAGCGCGCCCTGCTGACCGACGCCCTCGACACCGTCCGGGTCGCCGCCGCGGAGGGGGAGCGATGAGGCTCCGCCGACCGGCGTGCGCGGTCGCCGACCGGCACGCCGCCGCCGGCGTCAGCCGCCGAGCAGAGCGAACCCGCCCCCGAGCAGGGCGAATCCACCGTCGAGCAGAGCGAACGCGCTGCCGAGGAGAGCTGACCCCTCAGGGGGAGAGCGAATCCTCCACGAGGGAGAGCGGACCCGCCGCTGATCCGAGCGGACCCGCCGCTGAGCAGAGCGTGCCCGCCGCTGACCAGAGCGGACCCGCCCCCGCGAAGGGCGAGCGATGAGCCCCCGCCGCCCCGGGACCGCGCCCACCGTCCGGTACGCCGTCGTCGGCGACTCCGCCGCCGCCGAGGGGAACCGATGAGACTGCACCGCCTGGAGATCACCGCCTTCGGCCCGTTCGCCGGCACGCAGCACGTCGACTTCGACGAGCTTTCCGCCGCCGGGCTGTTCCTGCTGCACGGCCCCACCGGCGCCGGCAAGACCTCCGTCCTCGACGCCGTCTGCTACGCCCTCTACGGCGGCGTCCCCGGCGCCCGCCAGAGCAGCGGCGGCGGGCCCGGACTGCGCAGCGACCACGCCGCACCGGACACCCCCACCGAGGTGGTCCTGGAACTGACCGTCGGGGGACGGCGCCTGGAGGTCACCCGGCGGCCCGAGCAGCCGCGTCCCAAGAAGCGGGGCAGCGGCTACACCCGGGAGAAGGCGTTCAGCGCCCTGCGCGAACTGCGCGACGGGCAGTGGCACGGGCTCAGCCGCTCCCACCAGGAGATCGGCGAGGAGATCACCCGGCTGCTGGGGATGAACCGGGAGCAGTTCTGTCAGGTCGTCCTCCTCCCGCAGGGCGACTTCGCCCGCTTCCTGCGCGCCGACGACGCCGCACGCGCCGGGTTGCTGGGCCGGCTGTTCGACACCGGCCGATTCGCCGCGGTCGAGAAGCGCCTCGCCGAGCTGCGCGGGGCGGCGGAGGCGCGGGTGCGCGCCGGCGACGAGCGGCTGCTCGCGCTCGGCCACCGGATGCGGCAGGCCGCCGACGACCCGTCGCTGCCCGAGGTCGGCACGCCGTCGCCCGCCACCGCGGCCCCGGCCCGCGGCCGGGCCGGCATCCCCGCACCACGGGCCGCCGAGCCGCCGCTCGCCGCCGGTGCCCCCGGGCTCGCCGCCGCCGTGCTGGAGTGGGCGGCCCTCGCCCGTACCACCGCCCGCGAGCGGCGCGCCGTCACCGCGTCCGCCGTCCGGGCCGCCGAGGACCTGCACGCCCGCGCGGCCGAACGCGCCGCCGAGGTCCGCGAACGGGCCCGGCTCCAGCGGCGGTACGCCGAGGCCCGCCGCCGCGCCGACGAGCTGGCGGAGCGGCGCCCCGAACGGGACGCGCTCCGCGACCGACTGGAGCGGGCCCGCGAGGCGGCCGCCGTCGCCCCCGCCCTGGAACTGCGCGCCGAGGCCGGACGCCGGCACCACGCGGCGGCCGAGGCCGAACGCCGAGCCCGCGCCCGGCTGCCCGAGGAGCACCGGGAGGCCGGCGCCGACCAACTGGCCGCGCTCGACCATGCCCACCGCGAGGAGCTCGGTTCGCTCGCAGCCGCCCGGCGCGCCGAGGAGCGCGCCGCCCGGATCACCGCCGAGATCGCCGTCCTCGAACGCGAGGCCCGCGCCGACGAGGACGCCCTCACCGACGACGCCGACTGGCTGGCCGCCTGGCCCGCCCTGCGCGAGGAGCGTCAGCGCCGCCTCGACGCCGCCCACGAGGCCACCGCCCGCGCCGAACAGCTCGGCGCGCGCGTCGCCCCCGCCGAGGAGCGCCTCGCCGCGGCCCGGCGCCGCGACGCACTCGCCGTCGAGGCGGCGGCGGCCGAACAGGCGGAAGCCGACGCCCGCGACGAGGCCGCCCGCGCCCGCGAGCACTGGCTCGACACCAAGGAACGCCGGCTGCGCGGCATCGCCGCCGAACTGGCCGCCGGACTCGTCACCGGCGACCCCTGCACCGTCTGCGGCGCCACCGAGCACCCCGCCCCCGCCCGCGCCGCGGCCGGGCACGTGGACCGCGCGGCCGAGCAGACCGCCGAGGCCGCCTACCGGCGCGCCGACGCCGCCCGCGAGGAGGCCGTCCGCCGCCACGGGCCGCTCCGCGAGGCCCTGGCCGCGGCCCGCGCCGCCGCCGGCGAGGCGGCCACCGCGGAGCTCGCCGCCCTCGCGGACGCCGCCCGGCGGGCGTACGCCGAGGCGCGTACCGCCGCCGCCGACGCGCCCGCCGCCCGGGCCGCCCTCGCCGAGGCCGAGCGCGAGTACGAGCACCGCCGCGACGCCCAGCAGCAGGCCCGGCTGCGGATCGCCGCGCGCACCTCCCACCGCGACGACCTGGAACGCGAACGGGCCGTCCTGCTGGAGGAGTTGGCGCGGGCGCGCGGCGGCGAGGAATCCGTCGCACGCCGCGCCGCCGCACTGGAGGAACGGGCCGGCCTGTTCGCCGCCGCTGCCGGGGCCGCCCGCGCGGCCGAGGACGCGGCGACCGCCCTCAAGGAGGCCGACGACCGGCTCGCCGACGCCGCGTACCGCGCCGGCTTCGCCACCCCAGCCGAGGCGGCCGACGCCCTCCTCGGCGCGGCGGAACTCCGTTCGGCGCAGGCCCGGCTGGACGCCTGGCGGCAGGAGGAGGCCGCCGTCGCCGCCGCCCTGGCCGACGAGGAAGCGCTCGCCGCCGCCGGCCTGCCGCCCGCCCGCCCGGAGGCCGCGGACGCCGAACTCGCCCTGGCCGTGGACCGGTTGCGGGCCGCGTCGGACCGCGACGCCGAGGCCCGGCGCCGCTGCGACGCCCTCGACCGGCTCTCCGCCGAGGCCGCGAACGACGTCCGGCGGCTCGCCCCGCTGCGCGAGGAGTACCACCGGATCGCCGGCCTCGCCGGGCTGGCGGCCGGCACCTCCGCCGACAACGAGCGCAAGATGCGCCTGGAGTCGTACGTGCTCGCCGCCCGGCTGGAACAGGTGGCCGCCGCCGCGACCGTCCGGCTCGGGCGGATGTCCGCCGGCCGCTACACCCTCGTCCACTCCGACGCCCGCGGCACCGGACGCGGCCGGTCCGGCCTGGGCCTGCACGTCGTCGACGCCTGGACCGGCAGTGAACGCGACACCGCGACACTGTCCGGCGGCGAGACGTTCTTCGCCTCGCTCGCCCTCGCCCTCGGCCTCGCGGACGTCGTCACCGAGGAGGCCGGCGGCACCCGCCTGGACACCCTCTTCATCGACGAGGGCTTCGGCAGCCTGGACGAGCAGACCCTCGACGAGGTCCTCGACGTCCTCGACTCGCTGCGTGAACGCGACCGCGCCGTCGGCATCGTCAGCCACGTCGCCGACCTTCGGCAGCGCGTCCCGGCCCAGCTTCAGGTCGTCAAGGACCGCTCGGGCTCCACGGTGCGGCACCTGACGGCCCGTCCGTCCGGCTGAACGCCCGGCGCTCCAGCGGCGACGAGTACACCACGCTCGTCGTCACCGACCCCAGCGCCCCGATCCGTCCCGCCACCTCTTCCAGGTGCCGCATCGACCGGGCGGCGACCTTGATGACGAAGCAGTCGTCGCCGGTCACGTGGTGCGCCTCCAGCGCTTCGGGGGTGGTGGCGAGCAGGTCGTGGAACGGTTTGTAGTTGCCGTTCGGATAGCGCAGCCGCACGAAGGCGAGCACCGGCATGCCCAGCCGCTCGGGCCGGACGACGGCCGTGTACCCCTCGATCACCCCTGCCTCCTCCAGCCGCCGGACGCGCTCGGTCACCGCGCTGGAGGACATGTTCACGATCCGCGCCAACTCGGCGTACCCGGCGCGGCCGTCACTCTGCAGCGCGTCGAGTATCCGCCAGTCGGTGGCGTCGAGGGAATGCTCGCTCATGAGCGGTGTCTAACAGGCGCGTCCCGTTTGATCAAGCGTTCGCGTCGTTCGTCACATGCGCGAATCCCACCGGCCGCCGGTCGGGAGGGGCACTTCGGGGCGAGTGGGAGAACACCGGCCGGAGGTTCCGGATGCCGGGGATTCCCCGGCGGGACGTGCGGAGGGCCGGGGAATCACGGTTCACCGCCACCAGGGTGGCGCCGTAGATTTCCGGCCATGACAGCAACGACCTCCCCGGTCCGCCCCGCCTCCCGCGTCCTCTCCGTACCGCCCGCCGAACCCGCCGCGGCCGCCGCCTACTTCGCCGCCCGGCTCGCCTTCCACACCGACGTCGCCGACGTCCACGCCGCGCTCGCCGATGGCACCGCCGACTTCACCGTCGTCGACTCGCGCTCCACGGCGGCGTGGGACCAGGGGCACGTGCCCGGCGCCGTCCACCTTCCCACGGCGGGGATACCGTCCCTGGCCGGCGAGTTCCTCGACCCGGCGCGGCCCGTCGTCGTGTACTGCTGGGGGCCGGGCTGTGACGGCGCCACCCGCGCGGCGCTGGCGCTCGCGACGCTCGGCTACCGGGTCAAGGAGATGCTCGGCGGCATCGAGTACTGGATCCGCGAAGGCTACGAGGTCGAGACCTGGGAAGGCACCCGCACCCTGCCGCCGGACCCGCTGACCGCGCCCGTGGACGGCGCGGACTGCGGCTGCTGACCCTCAGCCCCGGGCGAGGGCCGCGAGCAGGGGGCCGGGATCGCCGTCCCGCGGCAGATCGCTCACCTGGCCGTCGCCCACCTCCACCACCCGCCACACCCCGTCCTCCCGGAGCGCCACGTCCGTGGTCACGAACCGGCAGCCCAGCGCGGCGACACACGGCGCCACCGCGTCGAGGTCCGGCTCCGGGAGACGGTCCGGGGTGTCCGGGTGGGCGGTCACCAGGACCGGCCGGCCGTCCAGCCACCACACCCGCGCCTCGCCCGCCGCCGAGAAGCGCTCGAAGGTCCGCAGGACGACGCCGCCCGCCAGGAACTCCGCCTGGAGTTCGACGAACCGGCCGACGACCGCCGCAAGCCGGCCCGTGTCGGCGAGGTCGGGGACGTGACACGCCTCGTCCCACTCGTGCTTGCGGGACTTCACGTAGTCCTTCACCACCACCGGACCGGAGCCGCCCAGCAGCGCCGCCCCCGCCGCCAGCCGCTCCCGGCCGGGTGCCCGTCCGGCCTCCGCCGGGAACCACACACTGTGGGGTGTCACCGCTTCGAACGTCCCATACCAGCCCGGCAGTTCATGCGCCCGCCGGTACGCCTCGGGGGGCGTCAGCAGTGTCACCCCGCGCCCGGCCAGGGCCTCCGCCAGCTCCGCGTACCGCCCCGCGGGGATCATCCACCCCCGGTACCACGCCGCCCCCGCGTCCCGCGGCACCCCCGCGACCGCCCCCACCGCGTCCCCGGCGAGCAACGCGTCGTGATCGACCAGCGCCACCCGCAGCCCCCGGTCGCCCGCCACCCGCGCCTCCACGGCGAAATGCGGATCCGGACGACGGGGGGAGAGCGGGTCGCGGCAGACGAGGAGCAGGGGAGTCATGTCCGGGACTCTACGCGGGGCTCCTGAGCGTCCCGGGTCTGTGATCCGGGTCACTTGAGAGGGTGCCCTGGGGTGGTGCGGCTCCGTCGCGAGCCGGCGGCGGAGGCGGTTTCCGCCGGTGGGAGCGATGGCGGTCCGCCGCGGAGGCGGATCGGTCTGCTGCACACGACGCGCTGCGGGCGACCGTCGACCGACTGAAGGCCGACGCCGTCGAGGAGTTCGGGCCGGGCCGCGTCCTCCACCCCGGCCCCCGGCTCGCCGACCGGATCGAGGAACTCGCCGGCGTGCTGTGAACCCGGGGCGGGCGGCCGTGCCGCCGTCCGCCCCGCCGGCCGTCAGAGCGCCGAGAGCTCCGCCACCAGGTCGTCCAGGCCCAGCGAGCCCTGGGAAAGCGCCGCCATGTGCCACGCCTTGGCGTCGAACGCGTCGCCGTGCCGCTTCCGCGCCGCGTCGCGGCCCGCCAGCCAGGCCCGTTCGCCGAGCTTGTAGCCGATCGCCTGGCCCGGCATGCCCAGGTAGCGGACCAGCTCGCTCTCCACGTAGTCCGCCGGGCGGCTGCTGTGCAGCCCGAAGAACTCCTGGGCCAGCTCCGGCGTCCAGCGCTCGCCGGGGTGGTACGGGGAGTCGGCCGGGATCTCCAGCTCCAGGTGCATGCCGATGTCGACGATGACCCGGGCGGCGCGCATCATCTGGGCGTCCAGGTAGCCCAGCCGCCGCTCGGCGTCGGTGAGGAAGCCCAGTTCGTCCATCAGCCGCTCCGCGTACAGCGCCCAGCCCTCGGAGTTGGCGCTGACCTGGCCGAGGGTGACCTGGTAGCGGGAGAGCCGGTCGGCGACGTGCGTCCACTGGGCGAGCTGGAGGTGGTGGCCCGGCACGCCCTCGTGGTACCAGGTGGACACCAGGTCGTACACCGGGAAGCGGGTCAGGCCCATGGTCGGCAGCCAGGTCCGGCCCGGGCGGGAGAAGTCCTCCGACGGCGCCGTGTAGTAGGGGGCCGCCGCGCCGCCGGGCGGCGCGATGCGCGACTCGACCCGCTTGACCCGCTCGGCCAGGTCGAAGTGGGTGCCGTCCAGCGCCTCGATGGCCTCGTCCATGATGCCCTGGAGCCACTCCCGGACCTCGTCCACGCCCTCGATGTGGGTGCCGTGCTCGTCGAGGTGGGCCAGCGCCTCCCACGGCGTCCGCGCTCCCGGCAGGACCTTCTCCGCCTCGACGCGCATCTCCGCGAGCAGGCGGTGGAACTCGGACCAGCCGTAGGCGTACGCCTCCTCCAGGTCCAGGTCGGTGCCGTTCCAGTAGCGCGCCCACCGGGCGTACCGCTCCCGGCCCACCACGTCCGGGGCGCCCTCGACGGCGGGGGCGTAGACGTCCCGCAGCCAGTCGCGGAGTCCGGCGAGGGCACCCGTCGCGACCTCGGCCGCACCGTCCAGCTCCGAGCGCAGCGCCTCGGGACCGGGGGCCGTGAAGTCGCCGAACCAGCCCTTCCCGTCCGTCCCGATCCACTCGGCGAGCTGCCCCAGCACCGTGGCCACCTGCCGCGGGCCGCCCGGCAGCCCGCGCTTCAACCCCTCGGCGAGCGACGCCCGGTAGCCCTCCAGCGCGGCCGGCACCGCCCGCAGCCGGTCGGCGACCGCCGACCAGTCCTCGGCGGTGTCGACGGGCATGAGGGTGAAGATCTCGCGTACCAGGTGCAGCGGCGAGTGGATGTTGCTGACGGCGCGCAGCGGCTCGCCGGCGTCGTGCACCGCGAGTTCGGCGGTCAGCCGCTCGCGCAGCAGCCGGGCGCAGCGCCGCTCGGCGTCGTCGTCCGCGCCGGGCCGCCGCTCGGCCTCCGCCAGTCGGGCCAGCGTCTCCCGTGCCAGGGCCGCCACCGCCTCCTGCCCCTCGGGCGAGAAGTCCGGCATACGGCGGGCGCTGGACGCCACACCGAGGTAGGTACCGGTGATCGGATCGAGTTCGACGTACGCGTCGACGTAGGCGTCGGCGACCTGGCGGGGAAGCTGAGAGCTCGTGGTGTTCGGCATGCGCACATCCTCGTATGCCGGAAGGCGCCGCGTCACGCGGGATTCACGGGGTGCCGGGGGACGGCGCCCGGCGCCCGGGAGGCGAGGCGCGGGACGGCGGCCGGGGTGACCCGGGCGGTGATCACCAGCGTCCCCTCCTCGACCTGGTAGTCCAGCGGCAGGTCCAGCCCGCGCATCGCCGCCACCATGCCCGTGTTGGACGCCCGGGTGACCGCGTAGACGCTCTCGCAGCCCGCCTCGGCGGCCATGACCACCAGCTTGCGCAGCAGTTCGGCGCCGACGCCGCGCCGCTGCCACGCGTCCTCGACGAGCAGCGCCACCTCCGTCTCCTCACCGTCCCACAGCAGGTGCCCGAGGGCGACCAGCTCGCCGGACGGCGCGAACGCGGCGAGCGTCCGGCCGAATCGCGGGCCCAGCAGGTGGCCGAGATAGCGGTCGGCTGCGGCGACGTCCCGGACCGGCCCGTGGTAACGCAGGGCGAGCGTGGCGGGGGAGCAGCGTTCGTGCATCGCCCGGGCCGCCGCGAGGTCCGCCGGCCCGGCGCGGCGGACCGTCACCTCGTCACCGGCGGGCAGCGTCAGCACGTCGTCACGGCGCGGGAACCGCGGGCCCAGCCGCGCGTCCAGCTCGACGAGCGCCCGGGCCCGCGCGAACTCCGCCGGGGTGAAAGGGAGATGCGGGCGCTCGACGATGATCGTGCCGCCGGACGGATCGCGCAGCCGCAGCACGGTCTCCCGCCACTCGCCCTCCGCGGGCACCTCCGCCCGGCCGGCCGCACCCGCCGGTACCGAGCGGATCGCGCACCGGCCGAGCAGCCGCCGCAGCGCCAGCGGCAGTTCGGCGGAGTCCAGCGCGGTGCGGGTGGCGAGGTCCAGCACCCGGGTGGGGGCGTCGACGAGGTCGTGGGCGTCGGCGCGTTCCAGCCAGGTCGCACGGCCCCCGCCCGCCTCCGCGGCCGCGGCCAGCGCGTCGGCCGTGAGCCCGCCGGGCGCGCGCAGCAGCAGCTCGTCGACCGTTCCGTCGGCCAGCGGGTGCGTCTGGAGGGCGAGGATGTCGACGCCCCGGCCGGCCAGGGCCAGGCAGAGCGCGGCGAGGCTGCCCGGCTCGTCGCGGACCGTGGTGCGCATCCGCCACAGCGTGCCGCCGACGGCCCCGTCCGCCGGCTCGGGGGCCGGCGCGGGGGCGGCGGACCGGGTCCGCCGGCGCCGGTGCCACCAGGCGTGGAACCCGGCCGTGGCCAGCAGTGCGGCGGCCGATCCGGCCAGCAGGGCCGGCCCGTCGGGACCGTGGACCACGGTGTCGGCCACGCAGTCGGCGGCGGCCACGGCGGTGAACAGGGCGGCCAGTTCCGCCAGGTCACGCCGCCAGTGGTGCGCGCGGTCGGGGGCGCCCGCGGGGGTCGCGTCGGTGTCGGTCATGACGTCCACCCTGACGAAGCGGTGTTGCCCGGTCACGAACACCTCGTGTCCTCCGGGTAAAACCGGGAAAGGGGTGCTTCCGGCGCGTTACGGGCGGGTTCGCCCGTGTTAGGGGCTTCCGCGCCGGTCGTCCCCCGCGACCGCCGCCACCTGCGGCGGCACCGGCCGCCGGGCGGGTGCCCCCGGTCGGCGGCCCGGTCCGGCCCATGGATACTGGCCGGTATGCGCGTTGACATCGACATCGACACCGCCGGGCGGGCCGCCGCCTACCGGCTCCTCACCTCGGTGGTCGTGCCCCGGCCGATCGCCTGGGTGTCCACGGTCGCCGAGGACGGGACGGCCAACCTCGCCCCGCACTCGTTCTTCACCATCTCCTGCGTGGAACCGCCGATCGTGCAGTTCACCTCGGTGGGCCGCAAGGACACCCTGCGCAACGTCGAGGCGACCGGCGAGTTCGTCGTCAACCTGGCCCCCGAGGGGCTCGAACGGCAGATCAACGAGACCGGCGCCGACTTCCCGCCCGGCATCGACGAGTTCGACGCCGTCGGCCTCGCCAAGGAGCCCTCGCTCCTGGTGAAGGCGCCCCGGGTCGCGGACGCCCCCGTCGCCCTCGAATGCCGGCTGCACAGCACGCTGTGCCTCGGCGACTCCACGATCGTCCTCGGCCGGGTCGTACACGCCGCCGTCAGCGCGTCGGTACTGGACGGCGATCATCCGGAGATCGGTCGCATGCGCCCGCTCAGCAGGCTCGGCAAGGACCAGTGGGGGACGGTCGGCGGCGTCCACTCCACCCCGCGCGTCGCGTACGCGGACCTGCGGCCCGGCGACCCGAACTGACGGACCCGGCGGGCCGGCGGGCCGCGGGGCCGCAAGGCACCCGGGCCGCCCGCCCGGCCGCCCCCGCCGGTCATGGCCCCCACTCCGCCCCACGTCCGTCCGGGGCGGAACCGGTCGTCCGCGACCCGGCGCCAGAGCACGTCGCGGACGTCGTCCGGCCCCTGTAGGGCGACGACGCCTCCCCGGGCCTTCGCCCCGGCTCTCCGCCGGCGCCCCGCCCCTATCCCCCCTCGACCAGATCCCGCAGCGCGTCCTCCACCCCCCGGTGGAACGTCGGATACGCGTAGATCATGTGCCGCAGTGTCTCCACCGGCACCTCCGCCTGCACCGCCACCGCCGGTCCGTACAGCATCTCGCCGCCCGCCGGGCCGGCCGTCGTGGCCCCGACCAGGATCCCGCGGTCCACGTCCTCGACCAGCTTGACCAGTCCCTGGTTGCCGGCCTTGTGGATCCAGCCACGCGCCGAGGACGGCACCCGCGCGAGCCCGGTCCGCACCCGCAGACCCCGCTCGCGTGCCTGACGCTCCGTCAGGCCGACGGCGCCGATCTCGGGATCGGTGAAGGTCACGCGCGGCAGGGCTCGGTAGTCGGCGCCGGGCCCGGGCTCGCCCAGCACCTCCCGGGCGACGATCTCCGCCTCGTACATGGCCACATGGGTGAAGGCACCGTGGCCGGTGACGTCCCCCGCCGCCCAGAGCCCGTCCGCGGCCCGCATCCGGGCGTCCGTGCGCACCGACCGGGCGTCCGGGTCGAGGCCGACGGTCTCCAGCCCGAGGTTCCGCAGGTCGGCCCGGCGCCCGGTGGCCACCAGCAGCCGGTCGGCGGTCAGTTCCTCGCCGCCGTCCAGGACGAGGGTGAACGCGGTGCCGTCGTGCCGGGCCCCGGCCGCCCGGGCGCCCGTGCGGACGGTCAGCCCCTCGGCCGCCAGCACCTCGACGAGCAGCGCGGCGGCCTCCGGCTCCTCCGCCGGTACCAGGGTGTCCGTCGCCTCGACCACCGTGACGCGGGTCCCGAACCGGGCGTACACCTGGGCGAGTTCCACGCCGATCGAGCCGCCGCCCAGCACCAGCAGCGACTCCGGGGGTTCCGTCGCGGCGACGGCGTCCCGGTTCGTCCAGTACGGGACGGCGTCCAGCCCGGGCACCGGCGGGATTTGCGGTGTCGTCCCGGTGGCGAGCACCACGCCGCGCGCGGCCTCGAAGGCCCCGCCCTCCGGCCCGTCCACCGTCACCGTGCGGGGGCCGGTGAGCCGTCCCCGGCCGCGCACCAGCCGGCCGCCCTTGTCGCGGAACCGGTCGGCGGCCACCTGGTCGTTCCAGTCGTCAGTGGCCTCGTCGCGGATCCGCGCCGCCACCGGCGACCAGTCCGGCTCCACCCGCGCGGTGCCGGCCATTCCCGGGATCCGGCGGGCCTCGGCCAGCAGATTGCCCGCCCGGATCATCATCTTGCTGGGCACACAACCCCAGTACGGGCACTCGCCGCCGACGAGTTCCGCCTCCACGCCCACCACCCGCAGCCCGGCCTCCGCCAGCCGCCCCGCGACATGTTCGCCGCCCGGGCCCATCCCGATGACGACGACGTCCACCTGCTCGGTCATGGCACCGCACTCCGCTCCGTCGAGGGCTTCCGCAGGACCCGTTCACCCTGCCAGCACCGGGAGCGCCCGTCACGGCCGACGCGCGCCGGGCGTACGGTCGGATGGCGGACACACCGGTGAAGGAGGCGGGGGCACGGGGAGCGGGAGCGTTTCGTCGTGGTGACGGGAGGGCCCGGCGCGGGCAAGAGCACGCTGGTCGACGCGTTGGAGGCGGCCGGCCACCACCGCTCGTGGGAGGCGGGACGCGGTGTCATCCGCGACCGGACGGCCATCGGGGGACGCGGCCCGCCCTGGGCCGACCCGGACCTGTTCGCCGAGCTCATGCTCTGCTGGGAACTGCGCTCCCACCACGACGCGGCCGAGTGGCCGGGACCGTCTTCTTCGACCGCGGCCTTCCCGACATCGTCGGCTACCTGCGGCTGACGGGCCGTCCGGTGCCACCGCACATCCGTGCCGCGGCCGAGCGGTTCCGGTACCACCGCCGGGTGTTCGCGGCCCCGCCCCGGCCGGAGATCCACACGCGGGACACCGAACGCCGGCAGAGCTACGAGGAGGCCGTCCGCACCCACGAGGCGGTGACGGCCGCCTACGCGGAGCTCGGCTACGAGACCGTGGAGCTGCCCCGGACGGCGGTGGGGGAGCGGGTCCGGTTCGTCACCGGGCGGATCCCGGAGGGCGCCCGGGGCGTGTGACCGGTTCTGCCCTTGGGGGGTTTGCGCAGGACGTGCAGAATTCCCCACCGTACCGCCATGCGTCTCGCGTCACGTCGGTTCACGTCTGTGAGGAGAAGTCATGCGCTCGGTGAAAACGCTGCTCGCCCTCGGTGCCGCGGCCCTCGCCGCGGCCGGTGCGCTCACGGCCCCCGCGGCGGCGGCCCCGCCCGCCCCCGACGCCAACGGCAAGGCCATGACCTGGACCCTGCTCGCCGACGGGCCCGGGGGCACGGTCCAGGTCGGCGGCGGCCCCCTGAGCAACCCGTACCAGGGCGACACCGCCACGACCACGGCCCTGCCGCTGCTCTGCCTCAAGGTCGACGGCCGTCCCGTCCCCGCGGGCATCACCCCCGGTTTCTACGCCGGCTGGGCGCGCGGCACGGTCGCGGCCACCGCCCCGATCCGCGGCAGCCGCCTGACCGGCCGGGCGGTCGCCGACGGCGTCTGCGCGAACAACTTCGGCGCCGGCTGGCGCATGGCCGAGTTCCACGACGGCAGATACGGGACCAATCTGGAGAGCTCGGGCGGCTGGAGCTTCTGGGCCGAGGGCGACGTGCCCGCCGGCACCCGCTTCTGGACGGCGATCAACGACCAGCCGGCCAACCCCTGGAACTGACCGGCCCGAGGGCGGCCGCGCTCAGCCCGGAGTGACGAACCCCGACTCGTACGCCGCGATCACGGCCTGGGTGCGGTCCCGCGCCCCCAGCTTGCCGAGCACCGCGCTGACATGGGTCTTCACCGTCTCCGTGCCCAGCACCAGGTGCTCGGCTATCTCGGTGTTCGACAGCCCGCGGGCCATCAGCCGCAGCACGTCCGTCTCCCGGCCCGTCAGCGCGGCCCGCTCCAGGACCGCGCGGGCGCCGGGATTGCCGTGCGCGGCGGCCAGCCGCCGCAGGGCGGCGGGGAACAGGAGGGAGGAACCGGCGGCCACCAGCCGGACCGCGTGCACGATCTCGGCCGGGTGCGCCCGCTTGAGCAGGAACCCGTCGGCCCCCGCGCGCAGCGCCTCGTAGACGTACTCGTCGTTCTCGAAGGTCGTCACCACCAGGATCTTCGGCGGCTCGGGGAACGCGGCCAGCACCGCCCGGGTGGCCTCGATGCCGTCCATCAGCGGCATCCGGACGTCCATCGCCACCACGTCCGGGCGCAGTCGCCTGACCAGCGGCAGCACGGCGGCGCCGTCGGCGGCCTCGCCGGTCACCTCGATGTCGGGCTGCGCGTCGAGGATGGCGCGCAGCCCGGCGCGGACCAGGGGTTCGTCGTCGACCAGGAGGACGGAGAGCGGCATGACGGCAGCCTAAGCGGTCGGCAGCCGGGCGCTGACCCGCCAGCCGTCCTCGTACGGTCCGGTCTCGGCACGCCCGCCGAGCAGGGCGGCGCGTTCGCGGATGCCGCGCAGCCCGCTGCCCCGGCGCGGGCCGGCGGCCGGCCGCGGGTCCGGCAGCGGATTGCGGACGTCCAGTTCGACGGCGTCCCCGGTGACGGCGATCCGGACGGTGACGGGCACCGGCCCGGCGTGCCGCAGCACGTTGGTCAGCGCCTCCTGCACGATGCGGTAGCCCTCCCGGGACACCGGGCCGGGTACGGCGTCCAGCGGCCCGGTCAGCTCGGCGGTGACCTCGGCGCCGGAACCGTCGGCCGCGTCCAGCAGCCGCCGGGCGTCGGCCAGCGTGGGCCGTCCCGCCGGATCCTGGGCGCCTTCGCGCAGTACCTTCAGGACCCGCTCCAGATCCTCCAGGGCGTGCCGTCCGGTCTCCTCGATCGCGGCCAGCGCGCGCTCGGTGAACTCCGGCGACCCGGCCGCCCGGGCCGCGCCCGCCTGCACCACCGCCGTGGTGAGCGCGTGACCGATCGAGTCGTGCAGCTCGCGGGCGAGCCGGTTGTGCTCCAACAGCCGTTCCGCGCGCTCCTCCAGGGCCGCGATCCGCTCGGCCGCCGACGGCGCGAGCAGCCACCGGGCCGCCGCGGCGACCAGCTCGCCGGCCCCCACCACCAGCGCCGCGAGGGCCGCCAACGGCAGCGGCGCCAGCAGGGCGTACGCCCACTCCCGGTGGACGGCCAGGTCCACCGCCGCCATCGGCAGCCACACCGAGGCGGCCAGCGTCACGGTCCCCAACTGCACCCGCAGCACCAGCCAGCCGACGGTCCGCCACCGGTCCGCCCAGGACGCGGCCGGTGTGGTGGCGACGGCCGCCGCCTCCGACCGGCCCGGGCCGCGCGAGCGCCGCCCCGGGACGAGCATCAGCCGGGCCTGCACGCCCTCGGCGACCCGCACCGCCGGTACCAGGCCGAGCACGACCAGCGGCGGGACGGACGCCAGGGACCCGAGCAGCAGCGCGAACCGCCCGCCGCCGTCCCCGGGATAGACGAACATGCACACCGTCGCGAACAGGCCCCCGGCCACGAGGTGCAGCCAACGGGTACAGGTGACGGCGCGGGTCAGGGGGCTCAGCAGCCGGGGGACGGGGTACATGGCGATCATCCTGGCAGCGTCGCGGACCGGGCGGCCTCCCCCGGGCGGGGGAGATCGTTTCCCCGGGCGGGGGAAGCGCCGGGCCCGGCCGGTCGGCGAGCGTGGAGCCATGACCTCGATCGACATCAGGGACCTCGTCAAGGAGTACGGCACCGTCCGGGCCCTCGCCGGGCTCACCGTGAGCGTCCGGCCCGGCCGCGTCACCGGCTTCCTCGGCCCCAACGGCGCCGGCAAGTCCACCACCCTGCGCGTCGTCCTCGGCCTCGACCGGGCGACGTCCGGCACCGCGACCGTCGGCGGCCGGCCGTACGCCCTGCTGGACCGGCCGCTCCGGCACGTCGGCGCCCTGCTGGACGCCACCGCCGCCCACCCGGCGCGCACCGCCCGCGGCCATCTGCTGGCCCTCGCCCACAGCAACCGCATCCCCCGGGAGCGCGTCACCGCCGTTCTGGAGGAGACCGGACTCGCGGCGGTGGCCCGGCGGCGCGTGCGCACCTTCTCGCTCGGCATGCGGCAACGGCTCGGCATCGCCGCCGCGCTGCTCGGCGACCCACCGGTGCTGATGCTGGACGAGCCCACCAACGGGCTCGACCCGGAAGGCATCGTCTGGCTGCGCGGCCTGGCCCGGCGGCTGGCCGGCGAGGGCCGGACCGTCCTGATCTCCAGTCACCTGATGGGCGAGGTCGCCGCCACCGCCGATCACGTGATCGTGCTCGGCCGGGGCAGGCTGCTCGCCGACGGCCCGATGGACGCCTTCCTCGCCCACCACGCCCCGGCCCGGGTGCGGGTCCGCACCACCGAGGGCGAACGGCTGCGGACGGCGCTCGCGGAGGGCGGCCTGCGCGCGGTGCCGGACGGCGACGGCCGGTGGACGGTCGAGGGGACGGAGGCCGCCCATGTCGGCGCCCTCGCCGCCCGGTCCGGCGTACCCGTCCTCGAACTCGCCGACGAACGCGCCTCCCTGGAGGACGCCTACCTCCGACTCACCTCCGAGGACACCGAGTTCGCCACCCCCACCACCGCCCGAGGAACCCGCCGATGACGACGACCCCGCCGCTCTCCGCCCTCACCGCCGCCGCCCGCGCCGAGTGGACCAAGACCCTCTCCGTCCGCGGCCTGGTCGCCGCCCTGGCCGCCACGGTCGTCACCACGATCGCCCTCGGCGCGGTGGCCTGCGCGGTCGCCGGGGACGCGACCGCGGAGAGCGACTTCGACCCGATCCGCTTCTCCTGCTTCGGGGTCGGCGTCGGGCAGATCGCGGCGCTCTGCTTCGGCGCCCTGGCCATGGCCGGCGAGTACACCCACGGCTCCCTCCGCGTCTCGCTCGCCGCCGTGCCGCGCCGCGGCGTCTTCTACACCGCCAAGCTCACCGTCGTCACGGGCCTGACGCTGGCGGCGGGGCTCGTCGCCGGGTTCGGCGCGCTCCTCGTCGGACAACCCCTGCTGGGGGACGCCGGGGTGGACGCCGGCACCCCGGGTGCCCTGCGGGCCGCCGTCGGATGCGGCCTCCACCTGGCCCTGCTCGCCCTGCTGGCGGCGGGTACGGCGGCCGTGCTGCGCAGCCCGGTGGGGACGCTGGGGCTGCTGGTGCCGCTGGTCTGTCTGCTGTCGCCCGTCCTGGGGCCCGACGCGCTGGGGGGCGCCGGGCAGTTCCTGCCCGACCGGGCGGGGCAGCAGATGATGTCCGCCGACCCGGAGGGGGCGCTCGGCCCGTGGAGCGGGCTCGGTGTCGCGGCTCTGTGGGCCGCCGTCGCCGTGGCGGCGGGCTGGTGGACGCTGCGGCGCCGGGACGCGTGAGCGGCGGTGGCGCTCGGGGGCGCGGGCCGGTGGACCCGCGCCCCCGGCGTGTTCAGGCCGCCGTCGGGCTTCCGTCAGGCCGCCGGGAAGACGAAGACGCCCTGGTCCACGGAGACCGCGCCGTGCCCGTCGGTGCTGAACACCGGGACCCGGTCGGCGTCCAGCTTCTTCGCCAGGACCTTCTTGGTCTTCACGTCGACGGCGATCGGGTCCCAGTACCCCTGCGTCCCGGGGTTGGTGTAGCCGTAGACCACGCCGTCGCCGGCGTTCAGCGGCGCGAAGTCCTTCTCGTCCGGCCCCTGCGCCCACAACCGCTTGCCGCTCTTGAGGTCCCAGGCGGTGGCCAGCCACGGCTTGCCCATGTCCGGCCGCCCCGCCGTGACGACGGTTCCGGTGGCCGCGTCGTAGGTGGTGAGGAAGGTGGGGTTGCTGTCCGGGTTCCCGAAGTCGGTCCGGGAACCGGGCGCGTCCGCCCGTACGACCGGGCCGGTGGTCAGCAGCCGGCCCGTCCTGATGTCGTTGACCGACAGGATCCAGGGCTCGGAGGAGGTATGCGTGCCGCCGTCCGTCTGCCAGGCGAGGACGACGCGGTCGCCGACGACCGTCACCGGGACGACGTTGACGTCGTGGGACTTCTCCTCCGGGATCGCCTTGTCGGGGCGGCCGGCCTCGGTGGTCGTCCAGGCCTTCTTCCCGGTCGCCAGGTCGGTGACCACCAGGCGCTTCATGTTGTTGTACGAGCCGCGCTCCACCTGCTCATAGGAGAAGGCGTGGTCGCCCGCGAACGTCCGCTCCTCCGGGGCGTACCGGTGGACGTCCTGGGAGCGGGCGGGTCCGTGGACGGCGCGCAGCTCGCCGGGCACGTCCGGCTTGTGTGCCGGTCCGCCGTCCGCCCGCGCGACGGTGCCGTCCTCGGCGGCGAACCAGCCGTCGGCGACGTGCGTCGCCCCCTCCGGGGCGCGGCCGAGCCTGGCGCCCCGCCCGTCGTAGATCTCCTCCACCGTCGTGGACTTGTCGGAGGTCATGCCGTCGGACGGGGTCTTGCTCGTCACGTACACCCGCAGGGCCGGGGCGCCATGCCAGGTGTCCGCCACGACGGTGGCGTCGCCGAACGTGAGCGTCTTCCGGATGGAGCCGTTCCGTGCGTCCCGGAACTCGACGGACTTGGGGCCCTCCCGCAGCGCGGGCCCCTTGTCGTTCGCCGATTTCGCGGCCCCCGGCGCGGTCACCACGGCGAAGGCGTCGCCGACCGCGAACACCTCCGTGCCGCCGGGCGCCGCCGGCACGGTCCAGGCCGGCTTCGCCGCCAGGCCCGGCAGCGCGGCGTCCCGCCAGGCGAGCCGCGCCGACTGTGCCGTCTTCTGCTTCGCCGGGCCGTCGTCCTGCCCGGAACCGGAATCCGAGCCGCAGGCGGTGAGCCCGGCGAGGAGCGTCACGGCCACGAAGGCCGGGACGAGGACGGTGCGCGCGGTGGACGTCACTGCGAATCCCCCAAGGTCATGCTGGCTGATCCGGCGATCTTATGCCGTCGTGGATCATGCTCCGCTGAGGGATCCTCAGGCGCGACCGCAACCGCTGCTACGCGCGGGTTCCCCGTGCCGCGGCGTCCAGGACGACCCGGGCCACGAGGGCCGGATCGTCGTTCATCGGGACGTGTCCGCAGCCCGGCAGCCGGATCAGCCGGGCGCCGGGGATGACCCGCCCGGCCCGGATGCCCTGCCGGCGCAGCAGCACCCGGTCGCGGGTGCCCCAGGCGATGGTCACCGGCAGGTCCGGCAGCTCGTGGGCGAACAGCACCGAGCGGCCCGCGGCGAGGGTGGCCTCGAACCCCACGGCGTCCCGCAGCGCGCTCGCCTCCGCTATCACGGCGTCGACCGGCCGCCGGCCGGGCCGGGCGTACACCAGGCTGACCAGCGCCGCCCGGCCGGCGGCGGTGGCGGCCAGTTGGGCCATCCGCTCCGGCGGCAGCCGGCGGGCGCCGTTGCGCAGGCCCCGCAGGACGGTGAAGGCGTAGCGGCGCTCCGACTCCGTCCAGAACCCGGCGGGGGACAGCGCGGTGACGCTCCGTACGAGCTTCTCGTGGCCCAGTTGCAAGGCGATGAGGCCGCCCAGGGAGTTCCCGGCCACGTGCGGGCGGTCCAGGCCGAGCGCCTCGAAGAACGCGCGGAGGACGGCGGCGGTGCTCGGCAGGTCGTACGGCACCGCCGGCGGCAGGGCGGGGGAGCGCCCGAACCCGGGCAGATCCACGGCGACGACGTCGTGTTCGGCGGCGAGTATCTCGAACACCGGGTCCCAGGCCTGGAGATGGTGTCCGATGCCGTGCAGCAGGACGAGCGGCTCGCCCTCGCCGGCGCGCCGGTAGACCGCCTCGGCCTGGCGCGGGCCGGCGGGGGTGTCGAGGGAGAACGTCGCGGTCCGCAAGGTGTCCAAGGTGTCACCCATGAGTCGGCTCCTGCTGATTGTCGAGGGGCTTTGTAGACAGGATGTCAGCAATGGTTACCGAGGGGTAGACCTGTGACGTGCGCCCGTCGCGCGGGGCGCTCACGGCGCTCGGCGCCCGCGTCCGCGCGCCGCTCACACCGCTTTTCCCGTGTCCCCGGCGACGGTTGGTGACGGGCCTTGCCCGCGTGGCCGGAAGGGAGCTCGCCGCGGTCACCCAGCGTGCCGAAAAGTCCGTACCACCTGCGGTGGATGCGGCGCATTGGTCTTGACCAAGTGCGCACACCGTCCTATGGTCACAGGCATACTGCAACAACCTTTAATAAAGAAGCGCGCGAAAAGCCTTTGCGGAGGATGAGGGTGGGGACGACGCAGTTGGAGACGGCGCCCGAGCCGAAGTACTGGCACCTGAAGACGGTGTTGAGCGACGCGCTCGACTCGGAGTTCGCGGTGGGGGAGATCCTGCCCAACGAACGCGAACTGGCCGCCCGTTTCGGGGTCGCGCGCGCCACGCTCCGCCAGGCGCTCGAACAACTGGAGCTCGAGGGCCGCCTCCAGCGCCGCCGCGGCGTCGGCACCACGGTCGCCCCGCCGCGCGTGGGCGTCGCCGTCGCCGACGCCGAACACGCCTGGCCCGGCACCACCCAAGATGACTGGCAGCCGGTGGACAGCGCCGAGGCCGCCCCGCCCGCCGCCGTCGCGCTGTCGCTCGGCACCGCCCGCGACGAGGCCGTGCACACCGTCCGCCGCACCCGCAGCAGCCACGGCCGGCCCGTCGCCACCGAGCTCCTGTACGTGCCCGCCGCCGGCGTCCCGGGGCTCGACATCCCGGACACCGCACCCGGGCCGGCCCGGGCCCGCGCGGTGCTCCGCGCTCTCCACCGGTTGCCGCTGGAAGGGCAGGACCGCGCCGTGGAGCTCGGGTCCGCTCGCGCGGACGACGCCAAGCAGCTCGATCGGCTGCCGGGGGCGCCCGTCCTGCTCGTCACCACCCGCTACTTCGCGGAGGGGCGCACGGCGGCGGTGGCCGTCGCCACGTACCGGGCCGACACGTGCCGGCTCACTTTCGGGGACGGCGATGCGGTGGGGTTGCTGGCGAGCTGAGCACCGGTGACCGGGCGGCCGCGCCCCGGCCCCTCCCCTTCACCGTTTCTGCGGGGCAAGCCCCCGCACCCCCGGAGCGCGGTTTCACCCCGCCGTAACCGGCCGCTCCACGGCGAAAAGCTCGCCCTCCACATGATCCAGCGCCAGCCGCAAGGCGCCGGTCGCCACCGCCGAGTCCCCCAGCAGCGACAGCGCCACCCGCGGCGGCCGCAGGCAGTAGCGGGCCAGTTCGGTGCGGAGCGGGTCCAGGATGCCGCCGATGCCGGCGGCCCAGCCGCCCACGACCACCAGTTCCGGATCGAGGGCCAGCACGAGCGCGGCGACGTCGTGCACCAGCCGGCGGAGATAGCGGTCGACGGCGGCCCGGGCCCGTGCGTCGCCCTCTCTGGCCAGGGCGAACACCCGGACCACCTGGGCCTCGTCCAGGGGGTGCAGGGGTTCGTCCGTCGGTGAGAGGACCTCTTCGGGCGTCGCCTCCCGGCCCAGCAGGTGCAGTGCGCCGATCTCCCCGGCCGCGCCGCCGAACCCGCGGTGCAGCCGTCCGCCGATGAGCGAACCGGCTCCCGGGCTGAGACCCGCCAGGACGAAGACGACGTCGTCCACGCCCTGGGCCGCGCCCTTCCAGTGCTCGGCCACGGCGGCGGCGTTGGCGTCGTTCTCGACCAGCACCGGGCAGCGGAACGAACGCCGCAGCCGCTCCCCGAGCGGCAGCCCCGTCCATTCGGGCAGCGCCGTGCCCAGCCGGACCGTGCCGTCCGCCTCCACGATGCCCGGGCTGGCGACGCCCACCGCCCGCAGCGCGCCGCGCGGTACGTCGGCGCGCCGCAGCAGGTCGGCGACGACCGCCCGGACGCGCTCCAGCCGGGCGTCCGCCGACGCGGTCTCGGTCACCTCGGCCGCCGCCGAACCGGCCACCCGGCCGCTCAGGTCGGACAGCAGCGCCGCCACCCGGTGCGGTCCGATCTCCACACCCAGCAGATGCCCGGCCTCCGCCCGGAAGCGGAACCTCCGCGCGGGGCGCCCCTGGCGCCGTGCCACGCCCTCCTCGGCGGACGCCTCCGCGACCAGTCCGGAGTCGATCAGCCCCTCGACCACGCCCTCCACGGTCGGCCGGGACAGCCCGGTGGCCTTGACCAGGTCGGTGAGGGTGGGGGAGCAGGACGGCGCGGTGGCCCGGAGGGCGTGCAGGACCACGGCCGAATTGATCCGCCGCAGCAGGGACGGGTCCCCACCGGTGAGCCGCCCCAACGTCGCCGCCTCCCTGCTCTCGCGTCTGTCGCGTCCGCGTCTTTTGCGTCCTCTTTGCCGCCACCGGATCGTAGCCGGTGCGCCTGGGGGCGGCGAGGGCCGGTGCGCCCGGCCGTGCTCCACCCGGGCAGCTTTGACGGCGGTTCACGGCGGAGTGCGCCCGGTGGTCCCCGGCCCCGCCCGCACAGTGGAGGCACCCTCGGGATCCCTCAGGACCAGCGACCCGGCACAGGAGGCCAAGCGCGTGAGCGATGTGCTGCGAGAGAAGTACGAACACCGGTTCCGCCAGCTCGACGTGGACGGCGACGGGTTCGTCAGCCAGGACGACGTCCGGGGCCGGGCCCGGCAACTGGCCGACGCGCTCGGCGTCCCGGCGCACGACCCGCTGACCCGGTCCGCCGAGGACGCGGCCGACGTCTACTGGAAGGGCGTCGTCTCGCACACGCCCGACGGCGGGGCCCGCCGGGTGGGCTGCCCGGAGTTCGTCGCGGCGCTGGAGGCGGCGCGGGAGGACGGGACGCTGCGGGCGATGGTGAAGCCGTCCGTCCGCGCGCACCTGGCCGTCGCCGACCAGGACGGCGACGGTGTCGTCGACACCGCGGAGTTCGTCGCCGCCCAGCAGGCGCTGGGCATCCCCGAGGACCGGGCCCTGGCCGCGTTCACCGTGCTGGACGCGGACGGCGACGGCCGGCTGACCCTGGCCGAGTGGGAGAACGCCGTCTGGGACTTCTACACCGGCACCGATCCCGACGGCCCCGGCGCCCGGGTCCTCGGGCACCCCTGACCCGTTACGGGGTCTCTGCCGCCTCCCGGAGCCGTGCGAACTCCTCCGCCATCGTCGCGAGCGACCAGTGGGCATTGAGTCCGCTGGGATTGGGCAGCGCCCAGATCCGGGTGGTGCCTATGGTGCGTTCCTGCGGGCCGATCCGGGCCTTCTTGTCACCGAAGGCCGTCCGGTAGGCCGTCACCCCGGCCACCGCCAGCCAGCGGGGCCGCAGCCGCTCCACCTTCTCGACGAGGAGCCGGCCGCCCTCGCGGAACTCCTCGTCGCCCAGTTCGTCCGCCCGGGCCGTGGCCCGCGCCACCACGTTGGTGATGCCCAGCCCGTACTGGGGCAGCAGATGCTGCTCCGACGGGTGGAGGCGGCGCGGGGTGAAGCCCGAGGCGTACAGCACCGGCCAGAACCGGTTGCCCGGCCGGGCGAAGTGGTGGCCGGTGGCGGCGGACATCAGACCGGGGTTGATGCCGCAGAACAGCACGTGGAGACCGTCCGCGACCACGTCGGGGACGAGGCGGTCGCGGGCGGCTTCGAGTTCCTCAGGAGTCGGACGGGCCATGCGTCACAGGATGGCACCCGGCCGGTACGCGGCGGCCTCCGGGTGGGCCTTGACGATCTCCTCGACGCGGGCGGCCACGGCGGCCACCTGGTCGGCGGCGGCACCGGAGAAGGACAGCTTGTCGGCCATCAGCGCGTCCAGCCCGGCCCGGTCCAGCGGGATCCGCTCGTCGGCGGCCAGCTTGTCCAGCAGCTCGTTGCGCTCGGCCCCCCGCTCGCGCATGGCCAGCGCGGAGGCTACCGCGTGCTCCTTGATGGCCTCGTGCGCGACCTCGCGGCCGACACCGGCCCGGACCGCGCCCATCAGTACCTTGGTGGTGGCCAGGAACGGCAGGTAGCGGTCCAGCTCACGGGCGACGACCGCCGGGAAGGCGCCGAACTCGTCGAGGACGGTGAGGAAGGTCTCCAGCAGGCCGTCCAGCGCGAAGAACGCGTCCGGCAGCGCGACGCGGCGCACCACCGAGCAGGACACGTCGCCCTCGTTCCACTGGTCGCCCGCCAGCTCGCCGGTCATCGAGGCGTAGCCGCGCAGGATGACCATCAGGCCGTTGACGCGCTCGCAGGAGCGGGTGTTCATCTTGTGCGGCATGGCGGACGAGCCGACCTGGCCGGGCTTGAAGCCCTCGGTGACCAGCTCGTGCCCGGCCATCAGCCGGATCGTCTTGGCGAGCGAGGACGGCGCGGCGGCCAACTGCACCAGCGCGGTGACCACGTCGTAGTCCAGCGACCGGGGGTAGACCTGGCCGACGGAGGTGAAGGCGTGCCCGAAGCCCAGGTGCGCGGCGATCCGGCGCTCCAGCTCCGCCAGCTTGCCGGCGTCGCCGCCGAGCAGGTCCAGCATGTCCTGGGCGGTGCCGACCGGGCCCTTGATCCCGCGCAGCGGGTAGCGGGCCAGCAGCTCCTCGACCCGGCCGTACGCGACGAGCAGCTCGTCGGCGGTGGTCGCGAAGCGCTTGCCGAGGGTGGTCGCCTGGGCGGCGACATTGTGCGAGCGGCCGGCCATGACCAGTTCGGCGTGGTCGGCGGCCAGCTTCGCCAGCCGGGCCAGCACGGCGACCGTGCGGTCGCGCACCAGCTCCAGGGAGAGCCGGATCTGCAACTGCTCGACGTTCTCGGTGAGGTCCCGGGAGGTCATGCCCTTGTGCACGTGCTCGTGGCCGGCGAGGGCGTTGAACTCCTCGATACGGGCCTTCACGTCGTGCCGGGTGACCTTCTCGCGCTCGGCGATCGAGGCGAGGTCGACCTGCTCCAGCACCCGCTCGTAGTCGGCGAGGGCGGTGTCCGGCACCTCGATCCCCAGGTCTTTCTGGGCGCGGAGCACGGCCAGCCACAGCTTGCGCTCCAGGGTCACCTTGTACTCGGGGGACCACAGGACGGCGAGCTCGGCGGAGGCGTAGCGGCCGGCCAGCACGTTGGGGATGCGGGGCTTCGAAGACGCGGCAGATGCGGCAGGTGCAGTCACGTGACGTAAGTCTACTGGCGGAACGCGCAGACCCGTGCGGCGGTCCGCCTGGTGCGTTCCTACGAGGACGGCCGGGGGGTGGTGGTGCCGTCCTCCGGCGGCGTCCAGCGGCACCAGCCGGTGACGCAGCCCGGCGGGTCCGCGGCCGGCGTCACGAAGAACGCCTCACCCGGCCCGGCGCTGAAGTGCGCGCCCGTCCGGCCGTCGCCCGAGGACCGCCCGGTGAGCCGGCGGCCTATCCACGGGCCCAGGTGTTCGCGGGCGAACCGCAGGTCCGAGGTGCGCCGCGTGACCCAGTCGGGGCGGACGGCCGGCGGCAGGGGCCGCCGCCAGTCGGACTCCGGCGGCAGGCCGAGCGCCTGCCAGACCGCCTCGGCGACGCGCCGGTGCCCCTCGGCGTTCAGGTGCAGCCGGTCCTCGGCCCACAGCCGGGGATCGCCCAGCACGTCGGCGCCGAACAGGTCGACGACCAGGGCGCCGTGCCGCTCGGCGAGCTCGTCGAGGAAGCCGAACAGCCGCTCCATCCGGGGGCGGAACCGCTCCAGGACCGGGCCGCGCCGGCCCGGACTGCGCATCAGCACCAGTTGCCGGCAGCTCGGCGCCAGCCGCTCGGCGGCCTCGGCCAGCCGCGCGCACACCAGCTCGACGTCGCACTTCGGCCGCAGCACGTCGTTGAGGCCGCCGACCAGCGTCACCAGGTCGGCGCCCAGCGCGGCGGCGGGCGCCGCCTGCTCGTCGGCGATCTGCCCGATGAGCTTGCCGCGCACCGCCAGGTTCGCGTACCGGAAGCCGGGCGCGCGGCCGGCGAGGCGGGTCGCGAGCAGGTCGGCCCAGCCGCGGTAGGAGCCGTCCGGCAGGACGTCGGACATGCCCTCGGTGAAGGAGTCGCCGACCGCGACGAAGCTGGTGAACACGGGGGCCGCCGGTGACTCCGGCGCGCCGTCGCCGGGCTCGGCGCCGTCGGCGGCCCGCGGGTCGTCCGCGTTCCGGGGGGCGTCGGCGTTCTGGGGGTGCGGGGCGTTCGTCCGCGAGGCATTCATCGGCATGGCGCGGCGATCCTACTCCCGTCCCTCGCCGCGCCCCTCCGGTCCCTCCCGCCCCCGTCGCCCCCCTCCTCCCTCACACCCGGCGTCCCACGAGCTGCCGGAGCACGTCCTCCAGCGTGACCAACCCGGCCAGCCGGTCGTCGGCGCCGAGCACGGCCGCCAGGTGGGCGCCGGTGCCGCTCATGGCGTGGATGACGTCGTCGAGCGGGGTGTCGGCCCGTACCTGCGCGATGGTGCGTATCCGGCGCAGCGGGAACGCCACGTCGCGGGGCGTCGCGTCCAGGGCGTCCTTCACATGCAGGTAGCCCAGGATCCGGCCGCGGTCGTCGACCACCGGGAAGCGGGAGTAGCCCGACCGGGCCGCCAGCGCCTCCAGTTGCCCGGGGGTGACCCCGAAGCGGGCGGCGACCACCCGGTCCACCGGCAGCACGACGTCCGCGACCGGGCGCTTGCCCAGTTCCAGGGCATCCCGCAGCCGTTCCGTCGACCGCTCGTCCAGCAGTCCGGCGGCGCTGGCGTCCGCCACCATCCGGGCCAACTGGTCGTCCGAGAAGACCGCCGCCACCTCGTCCTTGGGCTCCACCCGCAGCAGCTTCAGGATGCCGTTGGCCAACTGGTTGATGGCGAACACCACCGGGCGCAGCGCGCGGGACAGGGTCACCAGCGGCGGGCCGAGGAAGAGGGCGGTGCGGACCGGCTCGGCGAGGGCGATGTTCTTGGGCACCATCTCGCCGAAGAGCATGTGCAGATAGGTCGAGACCGCCAGGGCGATGGCGAACGACACCGCGTGGATGCCCCCGGGCGACAGGCCCGCGGCGTGCAGGGCGGGCTCCAGCAGGGCGGCGATGGCCGGTTCCGCGACCACACCGAGCACCAGCGTGCACAGCGTGATGCCGAGCTGCGCCGCCGCCATCAGGGCCGAGATGTGCTCCAGGCCCCACAGGACCCGGCGGGCGCGCCGGTCGCCCTGGTCGGCGTGCGGCTCCACCTGGCTGCGGCGGACCGAGATCAGGGCGAACTCGGCGCCCACGAAGAAGGCGTTGGCGACCAGCGTCGCCAGGCCGATCAGCAACTGCACCGCGGTCATCGGCCGGCCTCCCCGTGGCCGTCCGTGCCGTCGGCCTCCGGGCCGCGGTCGGGTGCGGTGAGCCGGACGCGGGCGGCGCGCCGCCCGGACGCGTCCGTCACCTCCAGCCGCCAGCCGGCCACCTCCAGGGTGTCCCCGGCGGCCGGGATCCGGCCGAGTTCGGTGGCGACCAGCCCGGCCAGCGTCTCGTACGGGCCCTCGGGCACCCTCAGCCCGATGGCGTCGAGCTGGTCGGTGCGGGTCGCGCCGTCGGCGTCGTAGCGCTCCCGGCCGTCCGGGCCGGTGCCGGCCGGGGCGAGGTCGGGGCGTTCGACGGGGTCGTGCTCGTCGCGGACCTCGCCCACGACCTCCTCGACGATGTCCTCCAGCGTCACCACGCCGGCCGTGCCGCCGTACTCGTCGATCACCACGGCCATGCTGCGCTTGGCGGACAGCCGGTCCAGCAGCCGGTCGACGGTCAGCGACGCCGGGACCAGCAGCGGCTCGCGGAGCAGGGTGGTCACCGGGCGCTGCGGGCGCTGGTCGGCGGGGACGGTGAGGACGTCCTTGATGTGCGCGATGCCGACGACGGAGTCGAGGCCGCCCCGGTAGACGGGGAAGCGGGACAGGCCGGTCGCCCGGGTGGCGTTGGCCACGTCCTCGACGGTGGCCCGCTCGTCCAGCGCGGTGACCTGCACCCGGGGCGTCATCACGTTCTCCGCCGTCAGGTCCGCGAGGTTCAGGGTGCGGACGAACAGCTCGGCGGTGTCCGGCTCCAGCGCGCCCTCGCGGGCGGAGTGCCGGGCGAGGGCGGCCAGTTCGCGGGGGCCGCGCGCGGTGGCCAGTTCCTCGGCGGGCTCCACGCCCATCCGGTGCAGGACGCGGTTGGCGGAGTCGTTGAGGTGCCGGATCAGCGGCCGGAAGAGGGCGGAGAAGGCGCGCTGCGGCCCGGCCACGGCCCGGGCCATGGGCAGCGGCCGGGAGATCGCCCAGTTCTTGGGGACCAGCTCGCCGACGACCATCAGGACCACCGTGGAGAGGACGGTCCCGAGGGCGATGGCCACGGAGGACGCCACCGACCGGGACAGCCCGAGGGCCTGCACCGGGCCGGTCAGCAGGGTGGCCAGGGACGGCTTGGAGAGCATGCCGATGACCAGGCCGGTGACGGTGATGCCGAGCTGGGCGCCGGACAACTGGAACGTGAGGCCGCGCACCGCGCGCAGGGCGCCCTGCGCGCGGCGGTCGCCGGCCTCGGCGGCCCGCTCGAGCTCGCCGCGTTCCACGGTGGTGAGCGAGAACTCGGCGGCGACGAAGACGGCGCACGCCAGTGTCAGCACCAGGGTGAGCACCAGCAGGAGCACTTCGGTCATCGGGTCACCTCCGTCCCATGGTCGGGCACGGGCCGGAGGGGCGCGCGGCGTCGGACGCCGGTACCGCTGGGAGGTTCACCCATGAGGGGACGCTCACACCTTTCGCTTCACTGGGGGACGGTTCGCGGGGAGTCACGGGAAGACGGATTCCCCGGGAACCGTGACCGCCCATGGTAAAGGAAAGGCAAAGTCATCGTACCGGGCCGCGGCCGGACCGCCGGGCTCAGCCCAGCCGCGGCGGCGTCCAGGCGGCGTGGCGCAGGACCGCGCGGACCGCCAGGCCCGACGGCGCCAACCGGAACACCGCGTTCCGGAGGGCGATGGCCAGAGGGCGGTCCAGTTGCTGGCCCATCCGTCCGGCCTGCCGGGCGGCACGGGCGACGCCCTGGCTCCTGGGCCGCCGCTCGGCGTCGTAGCGGGCCAGCGCGGACTCGACCGACGGCCCGGCGGCCAGCGCGGCGGCCAGGGTGACCGCGTCCTCCAGCGCCTGGCAGGCCCCCTGCCCGAGGTGAGGCGTCATCGCGTGGGCGGCGTCGCCGAGCAGTGCCACGCGGCCCGCGGTGAAGGAGGGGAGGGGGGTCGCGAGCTCGTGGATGTCGTGGTGCAGGACGTCCTCCGGGCGGGTGGCGTCCAGCAGCGCCGGGATCGGGTCGTGCCAGCCGCCGAACCGGCGGCGCAGTGCGCCGAGGGGGTCGGCGGTACGGAGCCCGGCGGGCGCGTTGAGGACCGCGTGCCACTCCGCCCGGCCGTCGGCCAGCAGGATGTGGCCGAACTCGGCGCCCCGCCCCCAGGTCAGCTCGAAGTCGCCGGTCACGTCCACCGGGTGCTCGGTGATCGCCCGCAGTACCGTCGAGCCGCTGTACGCCGGTCCCGGGTGGGCGGGGAACAGGCCGCGGCGCAGTCGGCTGCGGACGCCGTCGGCGGCCACCACCAGGTCCGCCGACCGGACCTCGTCGCCCCAGCGGACCCGGGGGCCGGACGGGTCCGCGCCGTCGACCTCCGTCACCTCGGCCCCCGTCACCAGGGCCCCGGGCGGCAGGGCCGCCCGCATGATGCCGTGCAGCACGGACCGCGGTATCCCGACGATCGGCGTCCCCAGTTCCCGTTCGAGCGCCGCGCCGTCCATCCGGGCCAGCCGGCGGCCGTCGGGGGTCCGCGTCCCGCCCGTGTACTGGAACCGGGACGCGGCGCGCACCGCCTCCCCGACGCCGAGCTCGTCCAGGGCGCGGACCCCGTTGGCCGCCAGCGAGATGCCCGCCCCCGCGTCGTCCAGGACGGGGGCGCGTTCGACGACGGTCACCTCCCAGCCGATCCGCCGCAGCCCGAGGGCCGCCGCCAGCCCCCCGATGCCCCCGCCGACGACCACCGCGCTGCCGCCCATGTCAGGCCCCTTTCCGCGTCGTGTCAGAGTGGATTTTCTACACCTGTAGAAGATCCGTGGCAGGAGCATAGGCCAGAGCTTCACCTGCGATAGAAAGGGGGGTGTGGCCACCACCGAACGACGCACCCTCATCGCCGACGCGGCCCTCGCCGTCCTGGCCGACGAGGGCATGCGCGGACTGACCCACCGCGCCGTCGACCGGGCGGCCGGCCTGCCGTCCGGCACCACCTCCGCGTACTTCCGCACCCGCAGAGCCCTGCTCGACGCCCTGGTCCGGCGGCTCGTCGACGTCGACCAGGCCGAGCTCCGGACACTCGGAGCGGCCCTGCCCGTGCCCCGGGACGCGGACGAACTCACCGGCGCCCTCGCCGCGTTCACCGAACTGCGCCTCACCGGACCCGGGCGGCGGCGCACCCTGGCCCGCTACGCCTGCGCCGTCGAGAGCGTGCGCGACCCCGCGCTGCGCGACGTCCTCCGACCGCGCGAGAACGCGGCCAGGACCGCCGTCCGGGACTTCCTCGCGGCCCGCGGCGTCCCCGACCCCGAGGAACGCACCGTCACCCTGCTCGCCTGCGTCGACGGCCTCGTCTTCGACCGCCTGGTGGCCGGCGGCGCGGTACCGCGCGCCCACCTCAGGGGCGTGGTGGAGGCGGCGCTGCGGCAGCCCGACGGCGCCTGACGACGTTTGACGACCACTCAGCCCGGCCCCTCGCCGGGACGGACCGCGACCCCCGTGACACAGGAGGACGACGGCAGCCGCGGGCCCGTCGCGGGCACCCGCACCCGGTGCCACGAACGGACCGCGAACCCGGCCGCGGACAGGGCGCCCAGCGGATCCCGGGCCGTCCGGCAGCCCCCGAACAGCCGGGGCCACACCGTCCGGTCGGCCACCCGCTGCACGGCGGCGAGAATGCGCTCCTCGGCGCGGCCGTGCTCGAAGAAGCGGACCTCCGCGCCGGGCCGCAGCACCCGCCGCAGCTCACCGAGCGCCCTCGGCACATCCCGCACCGAACACAGCACCAGGCACACCACAGCCGCGTCGAACGCCTCACTCTTCACCGGCAGCGCCTCCGCCGCCGCCGGAACGACGTCCACCGGCACCCCCGCCCGCACCGCCGCCTCCGCCGCCGGCCGGCGCAGCCGCCGCTCCGGCTCCACCGCCACCACCTCGGAGACGCCCTCCGGGTAATACGGAAAGTTCAGCCCCGGCCCCGCCCCGATCTCGATCACCCGCCCCGACAGACCGGCCAGCAACTCCCGCCGGTGCGCGGCCATCCCGCTGCGCGCTTCCAGCGCCGGGGCGGTGCGGGCGTAGAAGCGGGCGAAGAGGGGGTGGTGGACGAGGGTGGGGTCGCGCGGGGGCATGGCACACCTCTTTCCGGTCGCGCCGGGGGCCGGCTAACGCGATTGTTCCCCGGACGGGGGGTGGTGAGCCCCTGAGCGCGCAGCGCGCTTCGGGGTGCGGGGGCCCGCCCCCGCGAGAAACGGTGAAAGGGAGGGACAGGGGCCACTCAACCCAGCGCCGCCGGGGACCACGTCCCCGAAAGCTCCGGCCCCAGCCACCCCGCCGCCCGCGCGCGGAAATCGGCCGGCGGCAGGGCTCCCGCCCCAGCGGGCAGGGCGCCGATCAGCGGAGCCCCCGTCACCTCCGGAAAGTCGATGACATTGCACCGCATCGCCAGATCCGGCTCGGCCGGCCAACTGCCGACGACAACCCCCGCACAACCCAGCCCGCGCGAGCGCAAAGCCTCCGCCGTCAGCGCCGTGACGTTCAGCGTGCCGAGCCCGGCCGCCGCCACCACCACGACAGGAGCGCCCAGCAGCCGCGCCGCATCGGCGAGCGTGCCCCCTTCGTCGTCGAGCCGGACGAGCAACCCGCCCGCCCCCTCGACGAGTACGAGGTCGTGCTCGGCGGCGAGCCGCTCCGCCGCCGTCGCGACGTCCCGGGGCCGGACCGGGGGGAGGCCGGAGCGGCGGGCGGCGGTGGCGGGGGCCAACGGCTCGGGATAGCGGGCCAGTTCGAGGCCGGTGACGGGGCCGGCGAGCCGCCGGACCTCGGCGACGTCCCCCGGCTCGCCGGTCGCGACACCGGTCTGGGCCGGTTTGAGTACGGCCACCGAGCGGCCCTCCGCCAGCGCGACCGCGGCGATCGCCGCCGTGGTCATGGTCTTGCCGAGCTCGGTGCCGGTGCCCGAGACGATCAGTACCGTCATGCCCGCTCCCTTCCCGCCGACCCGGCCGCCGCCGCGGCGCGTACCGCGCGACAAATTTGGGCCAGGTCGTCGTCGTCGGTGACGAACGGCGGCATGGTGTAGACGAGGTCGCCGAACGGCCGCAGCCAGACGCCCTCGCGTACCGCGGCCTCCGTCGCCGCCGCCATCCCCGCCGCGTCGAGCGGCGCGTCCAACTGGACGACGCCGATGGCGCCCAGGGTGCGGACGTCCCGTACCCCCGGCACGCCGGCCGCCTCCGCCAGGCCGTCCCGCAGCCCGGCCTCGATCCGCTTGACCTCCGCCTGCCAGTCCTGGCCCAGCAGCAGGTCCACGGACGCGCAGGCGACGGCCGCGGCCAGCGGGTTGCCCATGAACGTGGGCCCGTGCGCCAGCACCGGCACCTCGCCCCGCGAGATCCCGTCGGCCACCCGCGGGGTGCACAGGGCCGCCGCCATCGTCAGGTAGCCGCCCGTCAGCGCCTTGCCCAGGCAGAGCACGTCGGGGGTGACCCCCGCGTGGTCCGCCGCGAACAGCGCGCCCGTACGGCCGAACCCGGTGGCGATCTCGTCGAAGACCAGCAGCACGTCGTGCTCGTCGCACAGCCGCCGCAGCAGCCGCAGGTAGCCGGGGGAGTGGAAGCGCATCCCGCCCGCGTTCTGCACCACCGGCTCCACGATCACCGCGGCCACCTCGTGCGCGTGCCGCTCCACCAGCTCCCGCAGGTGCGCCTCGTACGCCGGGTCGGGCTCGGCGTCGAAGCCGGCCGGCGGCGCGTCCGCGAAGACCTGCTCCGGCAGCACGCCCGACCAGAGGCTGTGCATCCCGCCGTCCGGATCGCACACCGACATCGGCGTCCAGGTGTCCCCGTGGTAGCCGCCGCGCCAGGTGAGCAGCCGCCGCTTCTCCGGCCGGCCCAGCGAACGCCAGTACTGGAGGCACATCTTGACGGCCACCTCGACCGAGACCGAACCGGAGTCGGCGAGGAAGACGTGCTCCAGGCCCTCCGGCGTGATCTCCACCAGTCGGGCGGCCAGCCGGACGGCGGGCTCGTGGGTGAGCCCGCCGAACATCACATGGCTCATCCGGTCCAACTGCGTCCGCGCGGCCTCGTTGAGCACCGGGTGGTTGTAGCCGTGCAGCGCCGACCACCAGGACGACATGCCGTCCACCAGCTCGGACGCGCCGTACGCCGGTTCCGCCAGCCGCAGCCGGACACCGGACGCCGACGCGACGACCAGCGGGTCCCGCCGGCCGGGCATCGGCGCGTACGGGTGCCAGACGTGCCGCCGGTCCAGGTCCAGCAGGCGGCGCGGGGTGAGGGGGTCCGCCCCGGGGCGGACGAGCGGGTCAGGCATTGGGCGGCAGGTCCGTTCCCGCGCCCCGGCGGCGTACCGCGACCAGGTCCGTCCGGGCCGCGCCGGACTCCTCGGCCGGGGTCTCGGAAACCTCACCGGCCCCCGCGTCCCCACACGGCTCGCAGGTACCGCCACCGCACCCCGCCGACCGCACCCGGTGCGCGGGCAGCGTCGTGGTGTCCGCGCCCTCCACCTCGAAGCCCGCATCCGCGATCATGTCGAGGTCGGCCTTGCCCTCCTGGCCCTCGCTGGTCAGGTAGTCGCCCAGGAAGATGGAGTTGACCAGGTGCAGGGCCAGCGGCTGGAGGGTGCGCAGATGGATCTCGCGGCCGCCGGCCAGCCGGACCTCGGCGTCCGGGTGGACGAAGCGGACCATCGCCAGGATGCGCAGCGCCCGCTGCGGGGTGAGGTTCCACCGCTCGGCGAGCGGAGTGCCCTCGAACGGGATGAGGAAGTTGACCGGCACCGAGTCGACGTCCATCGCGCGCAGCGCGAACACGACGTCCACCAGGTCCTCGTCGCTCTCGCCCATGCCCGCGATCAGCCCCGAGCAGGCCGACAGCCCGGCGCCCTGCGCCAGCCGCACGGTCTCCTCGCGGTCGGCGTAGGTGTGGGTGGTGGTGATGTCGCCGTACGTGGCCTCGGAGGTGTTGAGATTGTGGTTGTAGGCGTCGACGCCCGCCGCGCGCAGCCGCTCCGCCTGGCCCTCGGAGAGCAGTCCGAGGCAGGCGCACACCTCGACCTGCTCGTTCTCCTCCTTGATCGCCTCGATGGTGCGCGAGACCCGGTCGATGTCCCGGTCCGTCGGGCCGCGCCCGCTGGCCACCAGGCACACGCGCTTGGCACCCCCCGCCACCCCCGCCGACGCCGCCTTCGACGCCTCCTCGGGCTTCAGCCAGGTGTACTTGAGGATTTCGGCCTTCGAGCCGAGCCGCTGGGAGCAGTAGGAGCAGTCCTCGGGGCAGAGCCCGGACTTCAGGTTGACGAGGTAGTTGAGCTTCACCCGCCGCCCGAACCACTTCCGGCGCACCCGGCCCGCGCCGGCCACCACGTCCAGCAACTCGTCGTCGGAGGTCGCCAGCACGGCCAGCGCTTCGTCCCGGGTCGGCGACTCGCGCCGCAGCCCCTTCTCCACCAAGGTGTCGATCAGGTCCATGAGGAGTGATCCTCGCCCACCGGCCCGCTCCGGGCCAAGGTAGGGATCTCACAACACCCGGTGTCCAAGCTGGGTGGATCACGACATGCTGATCACGTGCGGGAACGGCTAGTTTGAGGGTCGGCCGTACTCGGCCCGGCGAACGGACCCCACGGCGATTTATGTGAATCCCACAGACGGCCCCGGGGCAGCACCCGGACCGGCACGGTGCGCACACCCGTAGTCCACCCCCTCAGGGACCGCACAGGAGCCGGGACGGCCGATGCCCCACGACAGTGCCCACAGCGTCGACGGCGTTCACCACGCCCACAGCGCCCACAGCGTTTTCGACTGGATCGACGAGCAGCACCGGGCGCGGCGGGACGCCGGCCTCATCCGCACCCTGCGCCCCCGCCCCGCCCGTCCCACGGGTGACACCTCCACCACCGACCTCGCCGGCAACGACTACCTCGGTCTCAGCCGCCACCCATGGGTCACCCGGGCCGCCGCGGCGGCGGCCCACCGCTGGGGCGCCGGCGCCACCGGCTCCCGCCTCGTCAGCGGCAGCACCGAACTGCACGCCGAACTCGAACGGAGTCTCGCCGAGTTCTGCGGCTTCGAGGCCGCGCTCGTCCTCTCCTCCGGTTACGCCGCCAACCTCGCTGCCGTCACCGCCCTCGCCGCGCCCCCGGACCCGGCGGGCACCCCGTCACTGCTGGTCTCCGACGAGGGCAACCACGCCTCGCTGATCGACGGCTGCCGGCTCGCCCGGGCCCGGAAGGCGATCGTCCCGCACGCCGACCCGGCGGCCGTCCGCAAGGCCCTGACCACCCACCCGGGCCGGGCCCTGGTCGTCACCGACTCCGTCTTCTCCGTGGACGGCGACGCCGCTCCACTCGGCGATCTGGCACGGGTGTGCCGGGAGAGCGGCGCGGGGCTGCTGGTGGACGACGCGCACGGGCTCGGAGTGCTGGGGGAGGGGGGCCGCGGCGCGGTGCGCGCCGCCGGCCTGGCGGGAGACGCGGACGTGGTGTCCACCGTCACCCTCTCCAAGTCGCTGGGCGCCCAGGGCGGCGCGGTGCTCGGCCCCGCACGCGTCGTCACCCACCTCGTCAACACCGCCCGGACCTTCGTCTTCGACACCGGCCTGGCGCCCGCCGCCGCCGCGGGGGCCCTGGCGGCCCTGGAGGTGCTGCGCCGGGAACCGGACCGGGCGGCCCGCGTCCGCGCGGTGGCGGGCGGCCTGCACCGGCGGCTGACGGCCGCCGGGTTCACCGCCGTACGCCCCGACGCGGCCGTCGTCTCGGTCCGCGCCCCCTCGCCGGAAGCGGCGGTGCGCTGGCAGGCCGCCTGCCGGGCGGAGGGGCTCGCGGTGGGCTGCTTCCGCCCGCCGTCCGTGCCGGACGGCGTCTCGCGGCTGCGGCTGACCGCCCGCGCCGACCTCTCGGACCGTGAGGTGGAACGGGCGGTCGCGACCATCGTCCGGACCGCGCCGCCGGCGGCCCGCGGCCACTGAGCCGGGGTGCCGGTCGAGCCGGGGCGCCGGTGGAGGAGGGGCCGGACCGGGCCGTCGACGCGTGCTGCCGGGCTCGTGCCGTCGAGTGTGCCGCCGACTCGTGCCGCTGACTCGTGCCCTCAACGCGTGCCGCACCCGTGGCCCGGGCCGTCCCCCGCCGCCCGGAGCAGGCCGACGAACGGTCTCCAGGCCGCGGGCCCCACCTCCACGCGGGGACCCGCCGGCCGCTTGGAGTCGCGCACGGCGAGACGGCCGGTGGCCAGGACGGCGGCCTCGACACAGTTGTTCATCCCGGTGCTGTGGCTGCTGCGCCGCCACTCGGCCGCGCGCGGAACCGAACGAGAAGGTACGTACCGCCGTGGTGCGGACATGGCGCCTCCTTGCGCGTCCTCGCGTGTTCGGGGCGGATCACCGCGTGCGGCCGCGCTCTCCCGCGACCTCCGCGATGTAATCCAGGGACTCTTCGTGAGCGAGGGCGTGCGCCCGGAGCGTGGTGAACGCGGCGCCGTACGCCCTGAGGTCTTCTTTCCGCTCCAAGTAGAGGCTACTCGTCAAGTGGTCGAGAACAACCACGTCCAGATCGGCGATGCGCGGAAAGGAAAAGATAACGAAAGGCCCGGTGATACCGATGTGATTGCCCCGGGCGAACGGGAGGACGTGCAACCGGACATGAGGCAGCCGCCCGGTGTCCAGCAGGTGCCGCAACTGCCCCGACATCACCTCCGGACCGCCCACCTCGTGCCGCAGCACCGCCTCGTCCAGGATCGCGCACAACTCCAGCGGCCGCGACCCGCGCAGCACCGACTGCCGCGCCATGCGCACCCGGACCAGCTCGTCGACCTGCCGCTCGGGCGGGTCCCCCAGCGCGGCCCGGGTCACCGCCCGGGCGTACTCCGGGGTCTGGAGCAGGCCGGGCACCACCGTGGTCTCCAGGGTGCGCGAGCGCGAGGCCTCCGATTCCAGGCTGATGAAGTCCAGATACGCGGAGGGCAGCAGATCACGGTAGGCGTACCACCAGCCGCGCCGCGAGCCGGAGCCGGCGTCCTCCGCACCCGTGGAGTCCGCTCCGCACAACGCCCCCAGCAAGGCCCGGAGTTCGGGGTCGGAGACCCGGTAGGCGTCCAGCAGCCGGGCCACGTCGGCGGGTTTGGCCCCGCTGCTGCCGGTCTCGATGCGGCTCACCTTCGACTGGTGCCAGCCGACCGCGTCCGCGGCCTGCCGGCTGGTCATCCCGGTCAGTTCGCGCTGGCGGCGCAGTTCGGCACCGAGCTTGCGGCGGCGCACCGCCGGTCCGTACCGCAACGGCGCTCCCTCCCCTCGTGCGTCGTACGTCCCACCAGTCCCGCGCGGGCCGGGTGGGGATGCCGTACGTCTTCGCATGCGTACCCCTGAGTCAATAGAGCATCGATCCGCTCACATACGGTCTGCCGTCGCAGAGTTCACCGCTTCGAGCGACAGATATATGCACATCTCGGTGGATCGCGCCCATCACGGGCGTTATCAGTGGCACCCTGACGGGAAGAGCCGCCCGTGGGCCTCTCCCGACCGGTCCTGTGTACGCCGCTGTACGGCGCGTGTGCTCGCGCACCGCTCCGGGAGCCCGCCCCGGTGGAACCCGGTGGAGTCCGGTGGAACCCGGTCGAAAGGGACAGCGACATGGCAGATCTCCAGGAAGCGTCCGTCACTCTGCCGAGCGCCCCGGCGTCGGTGTCCACGGCCCGCCGCTATGTGTCGTCCGTCCTGGGGGAGTGGGGGCTGCCCGGGGACACGGAGGCCGCCGAGGCGGTGCGGCTGATCGTCTCCGAACTGGCCACCAACGCCGTGCAGCACACCCGCGGTCAGTCCCCCACCTTCACCGTGGATGTGCTGCTCGAACGCGACGAGGAGTTGCGCATCGGGGTCACCGACAGTCACCCTCGTCACCCCCGCCGGCTGCCCGCCGCGGTCCAGCAGGACAACGGGCGGGGGATGGTGATCGTCCGCTGGCTCGCCGCGGAGCGCGGCGGCAGGGTGTCCGTCACACCGACCGCCGAGGGCGGCAAGACGGTGTGGATCCGCCTTCCGTGGGGCGTGCCGGTGCGCTGAGGGCGGGCCCGGGGGCGCGGTCCCCGGCCGGCCGGCTCAGGTCACCCGGCCGTACCAGACGCTGTTCGTCCAGATCCGCTCGAGGCGGACGACGGAACCGGTCTTGGGGGCGTGCCACATCTTGTCGCCCCCGGCGTATATCCCGACGTGGTAGACGCCCCGCCCGGAGTGGAAGAACACCAGGTCGCCGCGTTCGCGCGCGGAGCGGGGGATGTGGTGGGTGCGGTTGTACTGGGCCGCCGCGGTGCGCGGCAGTTGCTTGCCGGCCCGCTTGAAGGAGTAGAGCGTCAGCCCTGAGCAGTCGAAGCGGTACGGGCCCGTGGCGCCCCACTGGTAGGGCGAGCCCTGCTTGGATGCGGCGATCTGCAGCGCCCTGACCGAGACGGATGCCGCCTCCGCCTTGGAGGTGCCGCCCGGCGTCAGAACCGTGACGCCGACGGCGGCGAGGGTCAGGGCCGATGCGGCCTTGGCTTTGGACAGCCTTGCGGGACGTTTGTGCGCGCCCATGCGCATACCCTTCGTCAGCCGCCTGTGAAGGATTGCCTGTCGGGTTCGGGCAGGCGAAGAATGCCCGGCCGCCTGAGCGGCTTCACCCCAAGGGGCGGTTTGCCAAGACCGCCCCGCCGTGCTTGGGTCCTCCATCCCTGCCGATGCACTCCTCGTCGACCCGCCCCGGCGGCGGCAGGGTTCGGCGTCCGCCGGGACCGCCCCGCCGTGTGGCGGGGGCTTGTCGTCCCGAGGATCTTGGCGCAGTCGCGGCCGGCTTTCCGAGCGGAACCCCGGTTATGTGAGCCTCGTCACGTGTGGGCAATTCGGGTGGACGCAGGGCGGTTTGACCCTCATGGGAAAGGCGTGCTGAGGCCGCCACCTGCGCCGGTTGCGGATCACTCGAGCGCGGTGTGCGCGGGCCGCTGAGAGTGATCACCGCACCGCGTCTACGCTCCCGTCCGCTGTCTGGAGGAATCCAGTTGAAAAGCGTTTCCGCTTCTCAACTCGCGGATGGCGGCGGCAACATCACCCGGCGTGCACGGCGCTCTCCGCCGAGGACACGCAACGCCCGTGCCATTGTCCCCGTGTACACCTCCCGTTCACCGCGTTCGAACATGACCGCCAGGGCGTCCCGCAGTCCCGTGCTCGCGACCACCAGCGCCTGCGCGGCTCGTAGCCCCCCGTACGTGCCCTGTACGCGCGCGGGATTGATCCTGCCGAGGAGATCCAGTACCTCGAGGTACCGGTCCACCACTTCGCCCTCGGCGCGGGTCAGGGCGGGCAGCGGAGGGAGGTCGGGCCAGATGCCCCGCGTCCCGTCCGTCCCGTCCGTCCCGTCCGTCACGTCCGACACGGCGCCCTCACCGCCCGGCCGGCGCGGCGGGCCAGGCGGCACGGTTACCGACGACCCGGTCGGCCAGGCCGTAGGCCACCGCGGCCGGGGCGTCGAAGACCGTGTCCCGGTCGGTGTCGGCCAGGATCCGCTCGGTGTCCCGGCCGGTGTACCGGGCCAGCAGCTCCGCCTGGACCGCCCGCCGGCGCAGCAGCTCGTCGGCGTGGACGGCCAGATCGGAGGGGGTGCCGCGGACCGGCTCCGGCAGGGACGGCGGCCCGAGAAGCACCCGGGCGTGCGGGAGTACGGCGCGCTTCCCCGGGGTGCCGGCGGCGAGCAGGAGGGCGGCGGCCGGGGCCGCCTGGCCCAGGCAGACGGTCTCGATGTCGCAGGAGAGATAGCGCATGGTGTCGTGGACGGCGCACAGGGCGGCGAAGGAGCCGCCGGGGGAGTTGATGTAGAGCGACACGTCCCGGTCGGGCGCCGCGTACTCCAGGTGCATCAGTTGGGCGATCACATCCGTGGCGGCCGTGTCGTCGACCGCCGTCCCCAGCATCACGATCCGCTCCGACAGGAGCTTGGAGTAGGGGTCGAGCGTGCGGCGGCCGTCGGTGGTGCGTTCGGTGAACTCCGGCAGGACGTGGCGGGACGTGTACGGGATCACGGCTGGCCTCCAAGGGCGGACGCGCGGGGGCGTGCGGGGGCGGACGGCTCGCAGGTCGCGGAGCCGTCTGTAAAAAATGTACAGGACGTACGTGCCGATAGAATGGCCTCATGGCCTACGAGATTCCTGTGACGCAAGCCCGAGCCGAGCTGGCGGAGCTGATCAACCGCGTCGTCTACGGCGGCGAGCGGGTGGTCGTCACGCGTCACGGGAAGCCCCTGGTCGCCCTGGTGTCCGCCGCCGACCTGGAACGACTCGAGCGGCGCGAGGCGGAAGCGGCGGAACGGACCGCGGACGACGAGCCCGTGATCAGTACCGTCTCGACGGTGCGGCACCTTCCGTCCGCCCCCGGCGAACCCGGCCGGTTCGGCATCGCCGCCGAACATCGCGACCCGGGAAGCGGGCCCCGGCACTGACGGGTTCAGCGGCCGAAGACCGCGCTGGCCAGCACCACGTGCAGCAGGGTGCCGCCGAGGACGGAGAGCGGGACGTTCCGCCGCCACCAGTGCAGCGCCACGGTGAAGGCCAACGCCGACGCCACCGGCCAGACACGGGCGGGCACGCTCGGATCGACGTCGCGCAGGGTGTAGACGGCGAGGACGACCATTACCCCGACCGGCATCGCCTTTTTGAGGTACCCGGCCGACGGGCTCGACCGCAGCCGGGCCAGGACGGCGAAGGGCAGGGCGCGCAGCGCCCAGGTGACGGCGGTGGCGGTGGCGACCGCGGCGATGAGGTAACCGGTGTCAGGCACGGGTCCGCTCCCCGCGCGCCCACCGGTAGCGGACCAGCAGCCCGGCGGTGAGCAGGACGAACCCGACCAGGAGCGGTTGCCCCGGGAACACCAACCGCCCCACGAGAGCGCAGGCCAGGGCGAGCAGCGGAGTGGACAGGTCGCGGCGGGCGCGGAACGCGTCGAGGGCCAGCACGGTGAAGAGGGCGGTCACCGCGAAGTCCAGGCCCCTGATCGCGTCGGGCAGCACCGAGCCGAGCAGGGCGCCGGTCGTCGCCCCGCCGGCCCAGTAGCAGTGGATGAACACCTGGAGCCACAGCACGCGCCGGCCGGAGTACGACCGCGCGGCCGCGCCGGCGGTCACCGCGTACGCCTCGTCCGACAGGGCGAAGGTGCTGTACGCCTTGCCGAGCCGCCCCCGGACGCGGTGCAGCGGGAAGGACAGCGCGTAGAAGACGTGCCGGAAGTTGACCAGGAACGCGGTCACCGCGATCGACGCGAGCGACGCGGTGGACAGCACCAGGCCGAGGAGGAGGAACTCCAGGGAACCGGCGTAGACGCAGCCGGAGAAGACGCTCGCCCACCACCACGACAGCCCCGAGTGGGCGACCAGCACGCCGAAGGCCACCCCCATCGGGAAGGCGCCGAGCCCCACCGAGCCGGAGTCCCCGAGCGCACGCCGCAGGTCCGCCCGCAGCCTCTCGCGAGGGCTCGGGGAAGCCGGAAGGCTCGCGGAAACCGGAGGGCTCGGGTGAGCCGGTGGGGTCGCCATGCCGCAAGCGTAGGGCGATTTCCGCCTTATATGGTTGCCAAATATGGCCGTACGGTGGCCATATGAGCAACAAAACCACAGTCGACGACATCGATCGCGACATCTTGTTTCACCTCCAGCGGGACGGCCGGCTGACCAACGTCGAACTGGCCCGGAGGATCGGCCTCACGCCACCGCCCTGCCTGCGGCGGGTGAAACGGCTGGAGGAGGCAGGGATCATCACCGGGTACCGGGCGCGCGTGAACCACGAGGCGGCGGGCCGGGGGCTGGAGGTGCTCGTCTCCATCGAGGTCTCGGTCAGCGACCTCAAGACACTGGAGGGACTGGAGTCGGCCATCGCCGCCTATGAGGAAGTCGTGGAGTTCCGCCGCACCTTCGGCACGCCCGACTACCACCTGCGGGTCCTGGTCGCCGACTACGCGGCCTACGAGGCCTTCCAGACGCAGAAGATCATCGGCATCCCCGGTGTCGCCCGGGTCATCTCCCAGCCGACCATGAAGAAGATCAAGGTCATCGACTGAAGGAGGCGCGGAGCGGAGCCCGTTCGCGGGTCGCCTCACGGTGACTTCTCCCTGACGGTGACTTCTCCATGACGACGCAAAGCGGCGGTTAACACGGTGGAAAAGCTTGCGCAGTAAGTTGCAATCACCGGCCCCCGGGCGGGTCCGAGCCCCTCGGCACCGTGCTGAACTGGGGTAACGTCCCGCTGCGTTCGGACGACAGTGAGGTGGGACCCGTGCTACTGACCCCGCACGAGCAGGAGCGGCTGCTGATCCACGTGGCCGCCGACGTCGCCGAGAAACGCCGGGCCCGAGGGCTCCTGCTCAACCACCCCGAGGCCGTGGCCCTCATCACCGCGCACGTCCTGGAGGGCGCTCGCGACGGCCGGACGGTGGCCGAACTCATGGCGTCCGGACGCAAGGTGCTCACCCGCGACGAGGTCATGGCCGGTATCCCCGCGATGATCCCCGACGTCCAGGTCGAGGCCACCTTCCCGGACGGGACCAAGCTCGTCACCGTCCACGAGCCCATAGCCTGACGAGGGGACCCATGACCACCGCCGCCCCGATACCCGGCCAGATCCTCTACGCGGACGAGCCCGTCCGCCTCAACGAGGGCCTGCACCGCACCCGGATCACCGTGCTCAACGCCGCCGACCGGCCCGTCCAGGTGGGTTCGCACTACCACTTCGCCGAGGCCAACCCCGGGCTGGAGTTCGACCGGGCCGCCGCCCACGGCAAGCGGCTCGACGTACCGGCCGGCACCGCCGTCCGCTTCGAGCCGGGCATCCCGGTGGAGGTGGACCTCGTACCGCTGGCCGGCAAGCGGATCGTGCCGGGCCTGCGCGGGACGTGCGGCGGCCAGCTCGATGGCTGACCCCGTCACCGGTTCCCCGGCCGGTTTCCCGACCGGTCCCGTCACCGGTTCCAGAGCCGACTCCATGGCGGGCGGGAGCGCCGCCGGAACGCCACGGCTCGACCGGGCCGCCTACGCCGCCCTCTACGGCCCGACCACCGGCGACCGGATCCGCCTCGCCGACACCAGCCTGCTGATCGAGGTGGAGGAGGACCGCTGCGGCGGGCCCGGACGGGCCGGCGACGAGGCGGTGTTCGGCGGCGGGAAGGTCATCCGCGAGTCCATGGGACAGTCCCGGGCCACCCGGGCCGAGGGCGCGCCCGACACCGTCATCACGGGTGCGGTGGTCCTCGACCACTGGGGCGTCGTCAAGGCCGACGTGGGGATCCGCGACGGCCGGATCACCGGCGTCGGCAAGGCGGGCAACCCCGACGTCATGGACGGCGTCCATCCCGACCTGGTGATCGGCCCGGAAACCGAGATCATCTCCGGCAACGGCCGTATCCTCACCGCCGGGGCCGTCGACGCCCACGTGCACTTCATCTGCCCGCAGGCCGCCGAGACCGCCCTCGCCACGGGGATCACCACTCTCGTCGGCGGCGGCACCGGCCCGGCGGAGGGCAGCAAGGCCACCACCGTCACACCCGGCGCCTGGCACCTTGCCCGGATGTTCGAGGCGATGGAGGCGTACCCCGTCAACATCGGCCTCCTCGGCAAGGGCAACACCGTCTCGTACGACGCCATGCGCGCCCAACTGCGCGCCGGCGCCGTGGGATTCAAGATCCACGAGGACTGGGGGGCCACCCCGGCCGTCATCGACGCCTGCCTGTCCGTCTGCGCGGAAAGCGGCGCCCAGCTCGCCATCCACACCGACACCCTCAACGAGGCCGGGTTCGTCGGCGACACCCTGGCCGCCATCGCCGGACGCTCGATCCACGCCTACCACACCGAGGGCGCGGGCGGCGGGCACGCGCCCGACATCATCACCGTCGTCTCCGAACCCAACGTTCTGCCCAGCTCCACCAACCCCACCCGCCCGCACACCGTCAACACCGTCGAGGAACACCTCGACATGCTGATGGTCTGCCACCACCTCAACCCCGCCGTCCCCGAGGACCTCGCCTTCGCCGAGTCCCGCATCCGCCCCGGCACCATCGCCGCCGAGGACGTCCTCCACGATCTCGGCGCCATCTCCATCGTCTCCTCCGACTCCCAGGCCATGGGCCGCATCGGCGAGACCGTGCTGCGCACCTGGCAGACCGCCCACGTGATGAAGGCCCGCCGCGGCCCGCTGCCCGGCGACGGCCCGGCCGACAACCGGCGCGCCCGCCGCTACGTCGCCAAGTACACGATCAATCCGGCCGTCGCGCAGGGGCTCGACCACGAGATCGGCTCGGTCGAGGAGGGCAAGCTCGCCGATCTGGTGCTGTGGGAACCGGCGTTCTTCGGTGTCCGGCCGCTGCTCGTCCTCAAGGGCGGCCAGATCGCCTGGGCGCAGATGGGCGACGCCAACGCCTCCATCCCCACTCCGCAACCGGTGCTGCCCCGGCCGATGTTTGGGGCGGTGGGCCGCGCCCCCGCCGCCACCTCCCTCAACTTCGTGACACAGTGGGCCCTCGACGACGGCCTCCCCGAACGCCTCGGCCTCGGCAAGCGCTTCCTGCCCATCCGCGACACCCGGGGCGTCACCAAGGCCGACATGCGCGAGAACGACGCCCTGCCGCACGTCGAGGTCGACCCGGACACCTTCACCGTCACCATCGACGGCGACCCGGTGGAGCCGAGCCCGGTGGCGGAACTGCCCATGGCTCAACGCTACTTCCTCTTCTGATGATCCCGGTGAACCGCATGCCCGCCGTCGACACCACCGCCCTCGCCCCGCTGCTCGTCCTCGCCGACGGGCGGTTCCCCGCCGGCGGCCACGCCCACTCCGGCGGCGCGGAGGCGGCCGTCGCGGCGGGCCGGATCCGGGACGCGGCCGACCTGGAGGAGTTCTGCCGCGGCCGGCTGCACACCGCCGGGCTGACCGCCGCCGCGCTCGCCGCGGCGGCCGCCTCCGGCGCGGACCCGCTCCTGCTCGACGAGGCCGCCGACGCGCGGACGCCGTCCCCGGCCCTGCGCGCCGTCGCCCGCCGCCTCGGCCGCCAACTGACGCGCGCCACCCGGGCCGTCTGGCCCTCACCCGCCCTCGACGCCCTCGCCGCGGCCCGGCCGCGCGGTGCCCACCAGCCCGTCGTCCTCGGCCTGGCCGCCCGCGCGGCCGGCCTCGGCCCACCGGCCGCCGCGTACGCCGCCGGCTACGAGGCGATCGGCGGGCCCGCCACGGCGGTCGTCCGGCTCCTCGGCCTCGATCCGTTCGCGGCCACGGGCGTGCTGGCCCGGCTCGCGCCGGAGCTGGACGCGGTGGCTTCGGCCGCGGCGGCGGCGGGGGAGCGCGTACTCGACGAGGGGACGGACGTACTGCCGGCAGCGTCGGCGCCGCTGCTTGATGTGATGGCGGAGGTGCATGCGGGGTGGCCGGTGCGGCTGTTCGCTTCGTAGGGGGTGGTGCCCCGGTCCCGCCCTTTCACCGTTTCCCGGGGCTGCGCCCCAGGACCCCTTGTTCGCGGCTTCGCCGCTCGTCCTCAAACGCCGGACGGGCTAGAGCAGCCTGCCCGGCGCTTGAGGGCAACCGCGCGGAGCGTGGTTTCGGGGTCTGGGGCTTGCCCCAGGAATCGGCGAAGGGGCGGGACCGGGGCAGCCCCCCCCGCAAACCTCAACCACCCACCTAGGGAGACCCACCATGCACCTCGACCACCCCACCACCCCCTACCCACACCGCCACACCCACTCCGCCACCCCGGCCCTACGGGCGAACGGCACACGCCGAGCGCTCCGCATCGGCCTGGGCGGCCCCGTCGGCACCGGCAAAACGGCGACCGTGGCCGCCCTCTGCCGCACCCTCCGCGACGACCTCTCGATCGCCGTCGTCACCAACGACATCTACACCCGCGAGGACGCCGAGTTCCTCCTCCGCAACGCCGTCCTGCCCCCCGAGCGCATCACCGCCGTGGAGACGGGCGCCTGCCCCCACACCGCGATCCGGGACGACATCTCGGCGAACCTCGAAGCGATCGAGGACCTGGAAGAGACCATCGAGCCCCTCGACCTCGTCCTCGTCGAGTCGGGCGGCGACAACCTCACCGCCACCTTCTCCAAGGGCCTCGTCGACGCCCAGGTCTTCGTGATCGACGTGGCGGGCGGCGACGACATCCCGCGCAAGGGCGGCCCGGGCATCACGAGCGCCGACCTCCTGGTCGTCAACAAGACGGACCTCGCGCCGTACGTCGGCGTCGACCTGGACGGGATGGCCCGCGACGCCAAGGCGCAACGCGGTGACCTGCCGGTGGCGTTCACGTCCCTCGCCACGGAGGGCGGCGTCGCGCCGGTACGGGACTGGGTGCGCGAGCGGCTCGCCGCCTGGAAGCGGACGTGACCGCCGTCCGCGTCGCCGGGCAGCGGGGGCCGGCGGCCGCCGTCCGGGCCGCGGCCCGCCTCGTCGCGGCCCCGGACGGCCGTGGCGGCACGGCGCTCCCCGTCCTGTCCGGCGAGGCGCCGTTCGCGCTCCGCAGGACCGGGCCGCGGGGCCCGACGGCGCACGTCGCGCTGGTCGGCGCGATGACCGCGCCGCTCGGCGGCGACCGGCTCACGCTGTCCGCCACGGTCGAGCCCGGCGCGGCCCTCCGCTTCACCACCACGGCCGCCACCCTCGCCCTGCCCGGCCGGACCGGCGCACCGGCCACGTACGACATCCGGATCGCCGTCGGGGACGGCGCGACCCTGCACTGGCTTCCCGAGCCGCTGATCTCCGCCGCCGGCAGCGACCTGCGGACCACCACCCGCGTCGAACTCGCCCCCACGGCACGACTGGTCCTCCGCGAGGAACAGGTGCTGGGCCGCGCGGGCGAGCCGCCCGGGCGGCTCACGGCCCGGGTGACCGTGCACCGCGCCGGCCGCGCGCTCTACGACCAGGAGCTGGCCTACGGGCCGGGCGCGCCCGGCTGGGACGGCGGCGCGGTCCTCGGCGGCCACCGGGCCGTCGGGCAGCTCCTGGTCGTCGACCCGGCCCTCGGCGACGCGCCGACGGTGCCGCGCCTCGGAACGGCCGAGGGCACGGTGGCCGCCGCCATGCCGCTCGCCGGACCCGCCGTCGCGGTGAGCGCCGTCGCGTCCGACGCCCTCCGCCTCCGCGCACTGCTGCGCGCGGCGGAGACCGCGGTGACGCCCGAACCGGGACAGCCGGGGGTGACGGAGGACGCCACGGGAGGCATCCGGCATGACGTCATCCTTACGGATTAGTAAAGATTCACCCGAACAACCTGTCCATCTTGGTACGGGAGACGGAATCATCCCTGGTGCAGCTCTGTGATCATCGCCGTCCCGATCCGAGGACGGCGTTCCCAGCAGGGGGATTCCCACGTGAGACCTAAAGCGATACTCGGCGCGGCCACCGGCACCGTGATGACCGGCGCCCTCGTCGCGGGCTTCCTGGCCGCTCCGTCGGCCGGCGCCACCGAGCGCGTGCCCGGCGGCGCCGCCGAGGCCAAGGGCGTGCAGGCCGCCGCCGCGAAGGCGGCGAAGACGGGCGTCAAGTGGCAGGACTGTCCCGCCACCTGGGGCCTGGAGAAGCCCATCCAGTGCGGTTGGGTGACCGTTCCGGTCGACTACGCCAAGCCGAACGGCCCGACGATCAAGATCGCCGTGGACCGTGTCCGCGCCACCGGCACCGCCAAGGAGCGCCAGGGTTCGCTGGTCTACAACCCGGGCGGCCCGGGCGGCTCCGGCCTGAAGTTCCCGCGCAAGGTCACGACGAAGAACCCCATCTACACCAAGGTCGCCAAGGCCTACGACTTCGTCGGCTTCGACCCGCGCGGCGTGGGCAAGTCCGCCCCGATCTCCTGCGTCGACCCCAAGCAGTTCGTCGCCGCCCCCAAGGCCGACCCGGTGCCGGCGAACAACGCCGACAAGCTGGCCCAGCGCAAGCTCGCCAAGCAGTACGCGGACGGCTGCGCCAAGCGCAGCGGCAAGATGCTGCCGTACATGACGACGATGAACACCGCCCGCGACCTCGACGTCGTGCGTGCCGCCCTCGGCGAGAAGAAGCTCAACTACCTGGGCGTCTCCTACGGCACCTACCTCGGCGCCGTCTACGGCACGCTGTTCCCGGGCCACGTCCGCCGCATGATCGTGGACAGCGTCGTCAACCCGGCCACCAGCAACATCTGGTACGACGCCAACCTCGAGCAGGACATCGCCTTCGAGGGCCGCTTCAAGGACTGGGAGAAGTGGGTCGCCAAGTACGACTCCGTCTTCCACATCGGCAACAGCCAGGCCAAGGTGCACGCCCAGTGGCTGAAGCTGCGCGCCGAGGCGAAGAAGAAGCCGATCGGCGGGGTCGTCGGCCCGGCCGAGCTCATCAACTTCTTCCAGAGCGCCGCGTACTACGACTCTTCCTGGATCCCGGTCGCCGACACCTGGGCCAAGTACCGCGCCGGTGACAAGAAGGCCCTCGTCGAGGCCGCCGGTCCGGACTTCGCCGGTGCCGTCTCCGCCGAGAACGGCAACGCCGTCTACACCGCCGTCGAGTGCGCCGACGCCAAGTGGCCCACGAGCTGGAAGAAGTGGGACCGCGACAACACCCGCATCCACCGCCAGGCCCCCTTCATGACCTGGTCCAACGCGTGGATGAACCTCCCCTGCGCCACCTGGAAGGGCCCGCAGGGCACGCCCCTCGAGGTCAAGACCTACAAGGGCCTGCCGCAGACCCTCATCGTGCAGTCCACCCGTGACGCCGCCACCCCCTACGCCGGCGCGGTCGAGCTGCACAAGCGCTTCAAGGGCTCCCGCCTGATCACGGAGAAGGACGCCGGCTCGCACGGCGTCACCGGCCTGGTCAACCCCTGCATCAACAACCGGGTCGACACCTACCTGCTCACCGGCAAGGTCGACGCCAAGGACGTCACGTGCACCCCGCACGCCGTCCCGGCGCCGAAGGCCGCCAAGTAACACGCCGACAGGCACACCACCACCTCCGCACCCCGGGCCGGACCACGGCCCGGGGTGCGGTCTTTTCCGAGCCCGGCGCGGCACCCCGGACGAACCCCGGGTGCCGCGCCGGCGCAGAGCGGACAGGAACTGGAACCGCATGACAGCAACAGCACCGGCCACCGTCGTCGCACTGTGGTCCTACCCGGTCAAAGGCTGCGCCGGAACCCCCCTGGATCAGGCGCTCCTGACACCGACCGGTCTCGCACACGACCGCGCGTTCATGGTCGTCGACGACGAGGGGGTCTTCCGCAGCCAGCGCAAGGACCCGCTCCTCGCGACCATCCGGCCCGAGGTCGGCGCCGACGGCGCACTGCTCACCCTGCGCGCCCCCGGCGCCGGCGAGGTCGTCGTCGAAACCGACACCACCGGCCCCCGGCGCGGCGTCGAGATGTTCGGCGCGCCCTACCGGGCCATCGACCAGGGCCACGAGGCCGCCGCCTGGCTGAGCGAGGTGCTCGGCGCACCCAGCAGGCTGGTCCGGGTGCCGCCGGAACACGACCGCGTCACCGACGGACTTACCCCCGGCACCGCGAACTGGGCCGACAGCGGCGCCCTCCACCTGCTCTCCCGCTCCACCCTCGCCCTGCTGGACCGGAAGCTGACCGAACGCGGCGCGGAGCCGCTGCCCGTCGACCGCTTCCGCCCCAACGTCGTCGTGGACCACTGGGACGAGCCCCACACCGAGGACCGGCTGCGGCACTTCACCGTCGGCGACGCCGAACTGGCCTACGCCAAGCTCGCCGTCCGCTGCGCGGTCACCATGGTCGCCCAGGAGTCCGGCACCAAGGCCGGCCCGGAACCGCTCCGCACCCTCGCCACCTACCGGCGGGCACCGGGCGGCGGCGTCGTCTTCGGCGCCAAGTTCTCCGTCCTGCGACCGGGCAAACTGTCCGTGGGCGACGCACTGGCCGTCCACGCCTGGGGAGACCCCGAGGCCTGACATACCGCCGGCCCACTCGCCCCGCCCGTGGGCCGCGGGCGGGACGGGTGTGCCGCACGCGTCTTGCCGTGGCTCGGGACGGTCCACGACGATGCCCCCATGAGCCTGACGACCGAAGGCCGTGCGCCCGGGCCCGTGCGCTTTCGCCTCGCCTGCGACCGCGGCGACTGCACCCGACACACCACCTTCGACCTGGTGATCGCCGAACCGCCCCCGGACCGGGAGACCGACTTCCTCGGCCACCTCCTTCACGAGGCCCACCAGGCCATGCCCTACATCGACGGCCTCGGCTGGGTCTGCGCCGAGGGCGAGGGCTACCGCTGCCCGGCCTGCGCCGCGGCGTGCAGCCGGCCGGCCGACACGGCGTGAGCGCGCGTCGGCGGGCGAGTCCGATCCGACGTGGGCGGGCGCGGCCCTTCGCGGCGACGGCGGGTGGACGGGGTCCGAGCGGCGTCGGCGAGTGAGTCTGATCCCGCGTGGGTGGCACGGGCCGAGCCTTTGCCGGGGGCACAGGGGCTGGGGCCGGCTTCCGGGCGGATCACTGCCGGAAGCCGGCCCCAGCGGGTCAGGCCTCGCCCTCCGGCGGTGCGCGAACACGGCCCGGCGAGCAGCGGTGAGTGGTCCCGAAGCCGCGGGGCGGGCAGGGCGCGAGCCCGCGACGGCCGCGTGAACACGGTCCGAGCGGCGCCGGTGGGCGAGCCTGATCCCCGCGGGGAGGGGCGGTCCGGGCTCGCGGTGGTGGGCGAACGCGGTCCGAGCGGCTGCCGGTGGGCGGGCTCGATTCCGTACCGGTGGGCACCGCCTCGGTCACCGACGGCGGTGCGCGGACGGGCCACCCTGTGCCGATGACGGTCACGGCCGTCCCATGTCGGCGGGCGGCGGGGTGAACGGCGGGCCGCCGGGGGAGGGCGGCCGTCGGCCGTCGTGTCACCCCGGCCCGGGACCCGTCAGGGCCCGGTCGGCCCGGTCGGCCCGGTCGGCCCGGTGGGTCCGCCCGAGCGCTCGAACACCGCCGCGAAAGCGGCCCGCGTCGGCGAGTCCGGGCGTCGGTCCAGGACCGCGAAGACGACGTGCTCGAACCGCCCGGCGAAGCGGCCCCCGCCCGTCAGGTGCCCGGCGAACGCCGCGGCCACGTCCGCCGGTTCGTTGCGGAACACCCCGCAGCCCCACGCGCCCAGCACCAGCCGCCGGTGCCCGTGCGCCACCGCCACCTCCAGCACCCGCCCGGCTCGCGAGGCGAGCACGGCCGGGATCCGGCCGGTCTCGTCCGGCGTCCGCCGTGCGATCACGCCCGCGTTGGGCGCGGCCGAGGTCAGGAACCCGGCCGGGAACGGAGCGTCGAGCAACTCGCCCCGGTCGTCGCGGAAGACCGGCACGCCGGGGGAGTGGATCACACGGTCGCTGTAGAAGGGGCTGGGGTCCGCCCGGTGGGCGGCGTAGAACCCGGGCACCTCACGCAGACAGGCGTAGAGCGCCGAACCCCGGCACACCGCCTCCTCCTGCGCCTGCGCACCGTTGAGATAACCCCCGCCCGGATTCCGGGCGGAAGCGAAGTTCAGCACCGCGACCTCGTCGCCCGTACCGCAGTCCGCCAACCGGCGAGCCGCCGTCAGACTGCCCTCGTCGGTCACCTCGAACACCGTGGTCACCTGGGCCCCGTCCCGCTCCGGGACGGCCACCGGCTCCGGTCCGTACATGCGCGTCCCGGCCCGGGCCGCCGCCACCGCACCGGCGATGTCCGCCACCCGCCCGCCGGGCGCCGTGTAACGCCCCTCGGCGACGATCCGTTCCGTCTCCTGCGCCATCCCGCGCAGCCGTGCACTCATCCGTCACTCCTTGTCACGGGGGTGACTGTATGCACGCGAACACCGTGGCGGCCACGGCATTTCCCTGTGAGCACCACGCCGGCAGAGCCCCGGCGTTCCCCGGCCACTCGCTCATCGCTACGGCCGACACGTCCGGCAGCCCGGGCAGCCCGCCGCGCGACGGCGCTCCGCAGTGGACGCAAGCGGCGACGCCGCCGGTGTGGGCGCATCCGAGGAGTCCTTCGAACGCGGCGAGAATGCGGCAGTGTGGGCCGGCGTCGCGGAAGCCGTTGCCTGCGAGCGTTCGGAGGAGCGCTTATGGGTCCCGGGTGCTGTGAGCGGTCCGGAAGTGCGTGGGCCCGCGAGCGTTCCGGGGAAAACCGTGTGCGCCGTCGCCCCGCCCCTTGGTACCGTCGCCGGCATGTGCTTCCTCGCCGCCCAGAGCTGGTTCCTCAAGCCCCGTAGTGCCGCCTAGCGGCAGGCTGCGACCGGCATTTCGTCAGCTTCGCCGCGCTCCGGTTCCCCGCCGGTGCGGCGCTTCACGCTGCCCGGCTCCGACGACGATGACGCACACCGCGGAGCACATCTCATGAACGAACAGCATCACGGCCACGACACCGGCGATCTGCGCGACCTTCTTCCCGCCGCCGAGCCGACGTTGACAACCGCCCCCGCCGAGTTGGTGCGGTGGGTCGGCCGGAACGCCGTCCGCCTGACCCCGCCGGGTCCCGGCGCCGATCCGGACGCCCCGCTCGACGACCTGGAGCCGCTGCGCGACCTCGTCGGCGACGCCCGCGTCGTCGCGCTCGGCGAGAACGCGCACCAGATCCGCGAGTTCGGACTTCTGCGCCACCGTGTCCTGCGGTTCCTCGTCGAGGAACTCGGCTTCACCGCCTACGCCATGGAGTACGGCGCCGCCGAGGGGCGCGCCGTGGACGCCTGGGTGCGGGGCGGGCCCGGTGACCTCGACGGCCTCCTCGCTCCCGGTGCCGCGGAGAGCGGCGTACATCGCCTGGGGCTGCCCGTCGAGGTCCGGGACACCCTGCGGTGGCTGCGCCACCACAACGCCACCGCCACGCACCCGGTCCGCTTCCTCGGCTGCGACATTCCCATGGCGGGCGGCTCGCTCGCGCCCGTCCTGGGCCCGGTCGCCGCCTACCTGGCGGACGTCGACCCCGGCGCCCTGCGCTTCCTGGACGTCGCGCGGGAGATCGACGCGTCGATCTCGGGCGGGACGGTGATGGTTCCCGCCTACGCCCGGCTCGACCTCGATCCGGCGGTCCAGGACCGTCTCACCACCGCGCTCGCCCGGCTCCTCGGCCGGTTCACAGACCTGCGCGAGGTGCACACCGACCGCGCCGGCCGTGCGGCGTACGAGACGGCGCTGTCGGACGTCCGCGCGGCGGTCGCCACCGACCGGGCCCAGCGCGCCATGGCCGAGGCGCTCTCGGGCGCGTCCGACGGCCCGGGCTTCGTGGCGCGGGAGCGCTACCTCGCCGACACGCTGCTGGATTTTCTCGACCGGTCGGCGGCCGACACCCGCGTCGTCCTCGTCGGACATAACGCCCACATCCAGCGCTGCGTCGTCGGCGCCGGCGGTCCGGTGGCGGTGACCACCATGGGCCACCTGCTCTCCCGGGCGCTCGGTGCGGACTACGTGCCCGTCGCCCTGACCGGCAACGGTGGCGAGACGGTCGAGAACCTGCCCGACCGCGACCACCCGGCCGGGATGCGCTGGGGCCGGGCCGCCGCCCCGGACGCCGTACCCGACAGCGTCGAGGCGCTGTTCGCGGCCGTCCGCGGCCGGCCCGCGCTGGTGGACGCGCGGGCGCTGCGCGCGTACGCCCGACGGAGCGGGCTGCCCGAGCCGGTCCGCACCCGGCTGGACACCGCCTTCATCGAGGTCCCCGCCCTGGAGGCGTTCGACGGAATCATCTGCGTGCCGGACACCACCCTCAGCGCCGACCTCCAGGAGTGATCGACAGGCGGTCCGCTTTGCCCCGAAAGAGGGGTGAAAGTGGCGGTCTGCGGGGCGGGTATGCGAGCATCCGGGCCCGCCCTGCCGGGCCCCACGCTCCTCGGAAGGCACAGCCATGTCCGTATCCAGTACCCTCGCCGCCGGCGCGGCGGTCGTCGTCGCGCTCGCCCTGCCGGCCGCCCCGGTATCCGCCGCGCAAACGGACCCGGTGCAGGGTGAGTTGCTGCTCACCCTCTCCGGCGGCGACCACACCTGGATCCGTGGCGTCCGGCTGACCTGCCCGGACGCGGGTGGTCCGCACCCGCACGCGGCCGAGGCGTGCGCGCGCCTCGCCGAGGCGCACGGCCGGCTGAACGCGCTCCCGCACGAGGACCGGCCGTGCGGCGCCGAACGGGAGCCGGTCACCGCGACGGCCGACGGACGCTGGGGAGCGGCCGACCTGCACTGGAAGGGCACCTACTCCGGCCCATGCGCCCTCGACGCGGCGACCGGGCCGGTGTTCCGCTTCTGAGCGGGGGGAGGAGGGGGGGGAGAGGCGCAACCTGCCGAGGCGTTCCCTTCACGGCCCGGCGGCGGCGAGCGGCCCGGCGATGGCAAGCGGCCCGGCGGCGTCGAGTGACCCCGCCACAATGGGCCGCTTGCCGGAGTCGGGCCGTCCTCGTCGGGCCGCCGGACCAGGAGCGACGGAGCCGGAGCCCGCCGGGCCACGAGCCCGCCCACCGGCAAGTCCGCCCACCGGCAAAACCGCTCCCCGGCAAGCCGCCCACCGGCCAACCCGCCCAGCCTCTCACCCCTCAAGCGCGCCCCTCACGTCCCTCGGGCCACCAGCGCCCCCACCGTCGTCAGCCCCAGCACGACCCAGGCGAACCAGAGCCAGCCGTTGCCCCCCAACGTCACCGTGTAAGCGGTCACGGCCACCAGGCCGCCCACGGTGAGCCAAGCCATCGTCTTCGTCGATCCGGGCACCCCGCACCTCCTCACGGCGGCCTCGCGCACATATGAGGCGCACATATGCGCGAGCCGCGGCCGGAGACCATCGTCCCCGGCCGCGGCCGTCAATGCCACAGCGCTGTAGGTGCTTGTCGCTCGGCGATGCCCGAGCCGGTGCGACGCCGCCCGAGCCGGTGGGTCAGTACCCGAGCCGGTTCACCTGCGGCGCGCCTGGAGCGAGGCCAGGTACGCGTTGTAGGCCGCCAGCTCCTGGTCGCCGTCCCGGTCCGCCTGCCGGTCGCTGCGGCGGGCCTGCCGCTGCTCGGAGCGGTACCACTGGAAGGCCAGTGCCAGCAGCACGACCACCGACGGGATCTCGCTGAAGGCCCAGGCGATGCCGCCGCCCGCCTGCTGGTCGTCGAGCGCGTCGATGCCCAGTGAGGCCATGGGGTGCTTGTACGTCCCGATCATGGGCTCGGACGACATCATCAGCGCGATGCCGAAGAACGCGTGGAACGGCATGCCCGCGAACAGCTCCAGCATCCGCATCACATAGCCCGGCCGGTGCGGGCCCGGGTCCACGCCCATGATCGGCCAGAAGAACACCAGGCCGACCGCGAGGAAGTGGATCATCATGGCGATGTGGCCGGTCCGGCTCTCCATGAGGAAGTCGAAGAGCGGGGTGAAGTAGAGGGCGTAGAGGCTCGCGATGAACATGGGGATCGTGAACGCGGGGTGCGTGATGATCCGCATATAGCGGCTGTGCAGCAGCATCACGAGCCACTCGCGCGGGCCCTTGCTCCCCCGGCGCGCCGGCGGCAGTGCGCGCAGGGTGAGGGACACCGGCGCGCCCAGCAGGATCAGGATGGGGGAGAGCATGCTGATCACCATGTGCTGGACCATGTGCACGCTGAACATGACCATGCCGTAGTCGTTCAGCTTGGTGCACATCACCAGCGCCACGGAGAGGACGCCGAGGGTGAACCACACGGTCCGGTTCACCGGCCACTTGTCGCCCCGGCGCCACAGCCGCACCACCGCATAGCCATAAAGGGCCAGCGCCACGGCGCAGGCGGTGGTGAAGAACGGATCACCGCTCCACTCCAGACCCCGTCCGAGGGTGAACGGTGGCATGTCCATCATGTCCATGCCGTGCCCGCTGTGATCCATCCGCTCTCTCCCGATTAGGACCGATGCGCCGGGTCCAGAGTAGAGGCGCCCCCGGTGTGACCTGCGCCCGGGGGCTCCTCCGAAGCGGTAGCGGAAGGGTGGCGAAGAGTGAGGAAGGGGGGCTCAGAGCACGGAGTCGACCTCGCCGTACCGGTCCTCCGGCACCGTCTTCAGCGACTCCACCGCCTCCGCCAGCGGCACCAGCGTGATCTCCGTGCCGCGCAGCGCGGTCATCATCCCGAAGTCGCCCCGGTGGGCCGCCTCGACGGCGTGCCAGCCGAAGCGGGTGGCGAGGACGCGGTCGTACGCGGTCGGGGTGCCGCCGCGCTGGACGTGGCCCAGGATCACCGGCCGGGCCTCCTTGCCCAGCCGCCGCTCCAGCTCCACGGCCAACTGCCGGGCCACCCCGGCGAAGCGCTCGTGCCCGTAGACGTCCGTGCCGCCGCTCTCGAACGGCATCGACCCCTCGCGCGGCTTGGCGCCCTCCGCGACCACCACGATCGCGAACCGCTTGCCGGCCTCGAAGCGCTTGCCGACCACCGACGTCAGCTCGTCGATGTCGAACGGCCGCTCCGGCACCACGATCGCGTGGGCGCCGGCGGCCATGCCCGAGTGCAGGGCGATCCAGCCGGTGTGCCGGCCCATGACCTCGACGATCAGCACCCGCTGGTGCGACTCGGCCGTCGTCTTCAGCCGGTCCAGGGCCTCCGTGGCGACCCCGACGGCCGTGTCGAAGCCGAAGGTCACGTCGGTGGCCGCGATGTCGTTGTCGATCGTCTTGGGGACGCCGACGATCGGGATCCCGCCGTCGGACAGCAGCCGGGCCGCCTTGAGCGTCCCCTCGCCGCCGATCGGGATCACCGCGTCCAGACCCAGCGCCGCGACGTGCTCCCGGGCCCGCTCGACGCCGTCCCGCAACTGTTCGGGACGGACCCGCGAGGAGCCGAGGATGGTGCCGCCCGCGGCCAGGATGCCGGCCACCGCGTCGAGGTCCAGCGGCCGGTGGTCGCCCTCCAGGAGACCCCGCCAGCCGTCGTGGAAGCCGATCACCTCGTCGCCGTGGTCGGCGACCGCCCGGTGCACGACGGAACGTATGACGGCGTTGAGACCGGGGCAGTCGCCGCCGGAGGTGAGCACACCGATGCGCATGGTGGAAACCTTTGTGACAGGGCCGACGACCGGACCCCGTCGTCCGGTGGAATCCCCGCCACCCTACCCAGGGCGGGTGACGGGGAACACCGGCGTCCGTCATACAGACGGAGCGGACGTACAGGCCGCGTCAAAAGGTCACGCGGGCTGTGTCGCCGCCGCGATCCGCTCGTTGCGCAGCGCGTCGTACCAGCGGTCGTCCACCGGCGGCAGCGCGTTGACGTCCAGCGCCAGCTTCAGCAGCAGGTCCGCGATGTGCGGGTTCCGCGCCATGACCGGGCCGTGCATGTACGTACCGAAGACCGTCTCGTTGAACGCGCCCTCGGTGCCGTCGCCCGTGCCGTTGCCGTTGCCGAAGCGGACCCGGGCGAACGGGCGCGCGGCCGGGCCGAGGTGGGTGACGCCCTGGTGGTTCTCGAAGCCGGTCAGCGGCGGCAGGCCGAGCTGCGGGTCGATGTCGCCGAGCACGTCACCGACGCAGCGCTCGCCCTCGCCGCGGGTGCTGTAGACGTCGAGCAGGCCCAGGCCCTGCTCGCGCTGGCCCAGGTCGTTGATGAACTCGTGGCCCAGGATCTGGTACCCGGCGCAGACCGAGAAGACGATCGCGCCGTTGGCGACCGCCCGGTTGAGACCGCCGTCGCGGCGCAGCCGCTCGGCCGCCAGCCGCTGCGGACGGTCCTCACCGCCGCCGATCAGGTAGATGTCGCCCGAGGTGGGGATCTGCTGGTCGGAACGGACGTCCAGGCGCTGGACGTCCAGCCGGCGCTGGTGGGCGCGCCGCTCCAGGACCAGGACGTTGCCCTGGTCCCCGTAGGTGCTGAGCAGGTCGGGGTAGACCCACACCACACGCAGACTGTTCTGGCTCATGCTGATGGTCCTTTGCGGGTCAGTTGCCGACGCGGCGGCGGAGGTCCTGGAACGCGGTGTAGTTGGCGATGACCTCGATCCGGCCGGGCGGGGCCGACTGCACGGCCTCGTCCACGGTGTCGCAGACCCGGAAGTCCAGGCCCGCGACCTCCAGGCGCACCGCCAGGTCCAGCTTGCGGTCGCCGATCACGAAGATCGGGTGGCCCGCGAGCCGGGTGTAGTCCACGTCCCACAGCCACGAGGTGTCCGTGCCGTCCGCGCCGCGCGCGTTCACCGACAGCAGCACCGGCGTCGGCGGGCCGTCGATCAGCGAGAAGGTCTCCAGCCAGCCGGCCGGGTTCTTCGCCAGCAGCAGCCGCAGCTCGCGGTTCATGAACGTCACCACGTCGTACCGGCCGGCCACCGCCTGCACCTGGTACATCCGCTCCAGCGCCACCTGCGGCGGCACCCCGAAGGTGGCGGCCACGGCGGCGGAGGTGGTGGCGTTCGCCTTGTTGGCCCGGCCCGGGAGCTGGAGGTGGATCGGCCACGCCGACCCGTGCGGGTCCAGCACGTAGTCGCCGGAGAGCGCCCAGCTCGGCGTCGGCCGGCGGAAGCCGCACTCGCCGCAGAACCAGTCGTCGCCCGGGCGCTGCATCACACCGCCGCAGGACGGGCAGGACCAGGCGTCGTCCTTCCACTCCTGGCCGGCCGCCACCCACACCACGTTCGGCGAGGACGACGCGGCCCACACGATCAGCGGGTCGTCCGCGTTCGCGATGATCACCGCCTTGCTGCCGGCCAGGCCCTCCCGCCACTTCTCGGCCAGCATGCGGGTCTCCGCCGCGCGGTCGAGCTGGTCACGGGAGAGGTTGAGCAGCGCTATGGCCTTGGGCGAGACGTCCCGGGCGACCATCGCCAGGTACTTCTCGTCCACCTCGATCACGCCGAAGCGCGCGTCCGAGCCGCCGGCCAGGGCGGAGGTGATGCCCGCGGGCATGTTGGCGCCCAGCGCGTTCGACACCACCGGGCCACTGGCCCGCAGTGCCTCGGCGATCAGCCGCGTCGTGGTCGTCTTGCCGTTCGTGGCCGAGACGAGGACCACGTCGAGGTGGGTCGCCAGCCGGGCGAGCAGGTCAGGGTCGAGCTTGAGCGCGACCTTGCCGCCGATCACCGATCCGCTGCCGCGCCCCGCGGCCCGCGACACCGCTGCCGCGGCCTTGCCCGCTGTCACGGCCAGCTTGGCCCGTGCGGACAGCGGCCCCGAGTTGCCTGCCATCGTCCTAGATCCTCCTTGTTCGGCGCCGTCGCCTGCCCCTGGTCCGCCGGCGGAACGCCCCCTCCGCGCCGAATCGTCAGCCAGGAGGCTTCGGTCGGGGATCAGCCTATCGAGATCCGCCCGTGGGCCCGAAACCGTCGTCCCCGGCCCCGTAGGGTGGACCCATGCGAAGACGTGCCATTCCCGGAAGTTCCGGACGCGTGCGGCCGGTGCGGCTGCTCGGCGACCCGGTGCTGGCCGCGCCCTGCGCCGAGGTCGAGGACTTCACGGCGCCCGTCGAGATCGGCGGGGAGCGCGTCGGCCTCGCCGACCTCGTGGAGTCGATGTTCGCCACCATGTACGCCTTCGACGGCGTCGGCCTCGCCGCCAACCAGATCGGCGTCCCGCTGCGCGTCTTCGTCTACGACTGCCCCGACGACGAGGACGTCCGCCACCTCGGCCACCTCGTCAACCCCCGGCTGGTGGAGACCGACGGCATCGAGGTGCGCGGGCCCGAGGGCTGCCTGTCGCTGCCCGGCCTCGAGGCGCCGACGCCGCGCGCCGACGAGGCGGTGGTGGAGGGCTTCACCCTGGACGGCACCCCGGTACGGGTAACGGGCACCGGGTACTTCGCCCGCTGCCTCCAGCACGAGTGCGCCCACCTCGAGGGCGGCCTCTACGTCGACCACCTCACCGGCTCCGCCCACCGGCGCACCCTCCGCGCGGCACGCCGGGCGCCCTGGTCGGGGGCAGGGGTACGGGCGGTGCCGTAGCGGGCGGGGCGCGCGGTGTGCCGGGGGCCTGTGCTGGGGCTCGCGCCGGGCGTGGCCGCGCGGGCGCGCGCTCGGCGGATGGACGGCGCCGGATGGTGGCGCGCGCCGTCTCGCGGCCGGTGGGCCGTGCGGCTGCCGTCCGGCGACCGGCGAGCGTCGCTTCATGCCCGACAGGCGCCAGGTCCGCCGTCCCCCGCTCGGCAGGGTCAGGTCCGCCGTCCCCTGCCCGGCAGGCGTTCCGCGCGCCGCCTCACGGCCGGTAGGCGCACGCCGTCAGGACCGCGTGCCGCTTCCAGCCCAGCGTCTCGTACAGCGCGCGCCCTTCGTCCGTCGCGCCCAGGACGCCAATGAACACGCCTTCTTCCAGGGCGCGTTCGGTGAGCGTGCGCATCACGACGCGGCCGAGGCCGCGGCGGCGGTGCGCCTCCTCGGTCACCACGCGGTCGACGACCGCCGTGTCCCCGACGAGCGCGAGCTGCCCCTTGGCGGCGGGTGCGCCGGCGCTGTCGGTCACCCTGACCCGGACGACACCGCGGGCCGAGGTCACGGAGACCGCGTAGCCGGCCGGCACCGGCGCCGGGGCGGCGGGCGCGAGGTCGACGGCCATCAGATGGCCGGTGTCCTCCTCGTCCACCGCCCAGCCCCGGGGGAGCAGGCGCGCGACCGCGTCGGGGTCCTCGGCGGCCTTGAGCCACGCGTGCGGCACGGGACCGGCGGTCGCGGCCCGTACCGCATCCGCGTCGGGGGTGTACACGACGCGGCGTTCCGACTGGTCCGGCAGTCCGAGCGCGATGACACACCCCCAGGGGTGCTCGGCCGGCGGGGGCGTCCCCCGCGAGGCGGCCCAGCCGACCGCCCAGGACCTGACGAGTTCCGGAACCATACGCCCCTCCCGAATCATGACCGAACTTCGTCGGCGCACCTTACGCCGGGGGAGAGGGAAGATCATCCGGTTTTCCGCCCGGCCCGGTCCGCCGGGCCGCGGCGGACCGGAGTCGGCGCCGGCGCCTCAGAACCCCGGGCCGTCCGCCCGGTCGCCCGCCGTGGCGAGGCGGCCCCACAGCAGGTCGGCGAGGTGGCTGACGAGGCGTTCGCGGGGGAAGGGGCGTTCGCGGAGCCACCAGTCGCCGGCCGCGTGCATCATGCCGACGATGCCGTGCCCCCAGGCGCGGGCCAGCTCGGTGCCCTCCGGGCCCAGTTCCACCCGCTCGGCTATCACCACCGCGAGCTCCTCGCCCATCCGCCGCAGCAGAGGCGCCGAGTGGCGGCCCACGTCGAAGCCGCGCTCCGAGGGGCCGGCGTCCTCGGCCGGGTGCATCAGGAACCTGTACACCTGCGGCCGTGCCTCTATGGCGGCGAGGTAGGTGTCCAGGGTCGACTCGACGCGCCGCCGCCGCTCGGCCGGCGCGTCGAGCGCGGCCCGCAGCCCCTCCAGCAGCGCCTCGGTGTGCCGCGCCGCGAGGGCCCGGTAGAGGCCGCCCTTGTCGCCGAAATGCCGGTAGAGGATCGGTTTGGTGATCCCCGCCTCGGCCGCGATGGCGTTCATCGACGCCCCCGGCCCGTCCCTGAGCACCACCCGGTCCGCGGCCTCCAGCAGTTCCCTGCGCCGCCGCTGCGCCGTGCGCTGCTGGTCTTCCCGCTGACTGGTCGTCATGGTTGTGCCTCCCGCCCCCGTGTCTTCTCGCATGCCTGCGCAACGTAACACTCGCGGCACCCAGCGGATCCGCGGGGGAGAGGGCGGTTGACAGGTGCTACTGACCGGTAACAGACTTCTGTTACCGCAGGTAAGCAACGTTCGGGAGGGGCCATGGCGGGATTCGGGCTGGAGCTGGACGACGAACAGAAGGCCGTACGGGACTGGGTCCACGGCTTCGCCGCCGACGTGATGCGGCCCGCCGCCGCGGAGTGGGACGAACGCGAGGAGTTCCCCTGGCCCGTCGTGCGGGAGGCGGCGAAAATCGGCCTGTATTCGCTCGACTTCTACGCGAAGCAGTTCTTCGACCCCACCGGGCTCGGCATTCCCGTGGCCATCGAGGAGCTCTTCTGGGGCGACGCCGGCCTGGGCCTGGCCATCACCGGCACCGGCCTGGCGGCCGTCGGCGTCCTGACCAACGGCACCGACGAGCAGATCGGCACCTGGATCCCGCAGATGTACGGTGACGCCGACGACGTGAAGGTCGCCGCCTTCTGCTCCTCCGAGCCCGACGCGGGCTCCGACGTCTCCGCGATGCGCACCCGCGCCGTCTACGACGAGGCGAAGGACGAATGGGTGCTCAACGGCACCAAGACCTGGGCGACCAACGGCGGCATCGCCAACGTCCACGTCGTCGTCGCCGTCGTCGAACCCGGCCTCGGCGCCCGCGGCCACGCCTCCTTCATCATTCCGCCGGGCACGCGGGGTCTCTCCCAGGGGCAGAAGTTCAAGAAGCACGGCATCCGCGCCTCGCACACCGCCGAGGTCGTCCTCGACGACGTCCGCGTCCCCGGGCACTGCCTGCTCGGCGGCAGGGAGAAGCTCGACGAGCGCCTGGCGCGCGCCCGGGAGAGCAAGAAGAAGCGCGAAGGGGAGAAGGGCGGCTCACGCGGTGGCTCACGCGACGGCGAACGGAGCGGCAACGCGGCCATGGCCACCTTCGAGGCCTCCCGCCCCGCCGTCGCCGCCCAGGCCGTCGGCATCGCCCGCGCCGCCTACGAGATCGCCCTGGACTACGCCACCACCCGCGTCCAGTTCGGCCGCCCCATCATCGACAACCAGGGCGTCGCCTTCCAGCTCGCCGACATGCGCACCCGTATCGACGCCGCCCGCCTCCTGGTCTGGCGCGCATCGGCGATGGCCGCCGCCGGCAAGCCCTTCACCTCGGCCGAGGGCTCCATGAGCAAGCTCTACGCCGGCGAGACCGCCAAGACGGTCACCGCCCAGGCGATGCAGATCCTCGGCGGCAACGGCTACACCCGTGAGTACCCGGTGGAGCGCATGCACCGGGACGCCGCCATCTACACGATCTTCGAAGGCACCAGCGAGATCCAGCGCCTGGTGATCGCCCGGGCGGTTTCCGGGGTGCAGGTGCGCTAGTGCGCGGGCGCGTGCCCTCCCGGCGCGCGCCCGCGGGTGTCAGGGCACGCCGTACCCGTGCCCTTGGCGGCCCCTCATGTGCCGGGCCAGCCGGACCATTGCGTCGTGCCGCATTTGCGGCAGCGGCTGGCACCGCTCCACAGGACCCACTCGTGGTCGCATTCGTCACTCATCCCGTTCTCCCCTTCTCCCGGAGTGTCCCGAAGTCTCCCGAACGTCTCCCGGGCGTCTTCCGACGCCCTCGGGAGACGACGCGCCAGTCGCCCGGCCACCGACCGTGAACCCCACGCGGCCCACCAGTACCACCAGCCTGCACCAGTGCGCCCCCGGTCGTGGCCGGGCGGGGTGACCGTCACCCGCCGTATGCCCTCACCCGCAGTGACTCCCCGCGAGCCGCGAGGGTTTACCGCCGACGCGGGAACTCCGCCACCTCAGGAGCCGGAGACGGCGCCGAGCGCCGGCAGGGCCCGGCGGCCCCTCTCTCACCGGACGGGAAGACTCCTCCGCAACGGCCGCGGCCGCGGATCCCGTTCACGGTTCCCCCGCGCCCGAGCCGGCGCCTACCGCAGCCTGATCCACGTCAAGCGGCGCGCGCCGTCTTTTCCCCAAGGTTCACGGGAACGAGCGTACGCATCGGCGGACGGCCCCGCGACGGAGTTCTCTCCGTGTTCCTTCCGTTCCCTCTCGTCATGCGAGGGGTGACGGCAACAGGGCGTGGTGCCAGTACCGCAGGCCGGGGACGACCGTCAAGCGGATCGCTTGAATCACAGCTCGTCACGCCACAACTCCCTTACCTCCGGGGCATCTTCTGTTTGCATGCGTTCGGGGCCCCGACGTTCGTCCCATCCGGTGGGCCTCGGAGAGGTGAGGTGTATCCATGTCGATCCAGCACCATCAGCACCACCCGTCCCGCCGTCGGCTGCTCGGCGGTGGGCTCGCGCTCGGGGCCGCGGCTCTCGGCGGGGAGATCCTGTCCGGTGGCGCCCGCGCCGCCGCCGCGGAGTCCCCGGAGGCGGTGCGGGACGGGGCGTACGTTCCGGCCGTCGTCGTCGGGACCGGATACGGGGCCGCCGTCACGGCGTTACGGCTCGCCGAGGCCGGGGTGCGGGTGCTGATGCTGGAGATGGGGCGGTGGTGGAACCGGCCGGCGAGTGACGGCAAGGTGTTCTGCGGAATGCTCGACCCCGACCGGCGGTCCAGTTGGTTCCGGACCCGGACCGCGGCGCCGCTGGGATCCTTCCTGTGGCTCGACGTCGTCGACCGGAAGGTCGATCCGTACGCCGGAGTGCTCGACCGGGTCGACTTCGGGTCCATGGCCGTCTACGCCGGACGCGGCGTCGGCGGCGGCTCGCTCGTCAACGGGGGCATGGCGGTCGCGCCCCGCCGCGCGTACCTCCAGGAGATGCTCCCGCGCGTGGACGCGGGGGAGATGTACCGCCGGTATTTCCCGCGCGCCCGCGCCATGCTCCGCGTCAACGGCGTGGACCGCGCGTGGTTCGAGAGGACGGAGTGGTACCGGTACTCCCGTGTGGCCCGTGAGCAGGCGGCGCGGGCCGGAGTGCGGCCGGTGTTCCTCGACAACGTCTACGACTTCCGGCACATGCGGAGGGAGGCGGACGGTACGGCTCCCCGTTCCGCGCTGGCCGGCGAGCTGATCTACGGCAACAACCACGGCCGGATGTCCCTCGACAAGACCTACCTCGCCGCCGCCCTGCGCACCGGCCGCGTCACGATCGCGAGCCTGCACCGGGTGCGGTCCATCCGCCGCCGGAGGGCGGGCGGTTACGTCGTGACGGCGGAGCGGTCGGACGAGTCCGGCCGCCGGACCGCCGTCAAGGAGATCGGCTGCCGCCACCTGTTCCTGGGCGCCGGCAGCCTCGGGACCACCGAACTGCTGCTGCGCGCCCGGGAGACCGGCGCGCTGCCCGACCTCGGCCCCGAGATCGGCCGGGGCTGGGGACCGAACGGCAACGTGATGGCCGCGCGCGCCAACCACCTCACCGATCCCACCGGTTGCCACCAGTCGACCGTCCCCGCCCTCGGCCTCGACGCCTGGGGCGATCCGCGGCACCCGGTCTTCGCCGAGATCACCCCGGTGCCGGCGGGCACCGAGACCTGGATCAGCCTCTACATCGCGATCACCCGCAACCCCGAGCGCGGCACCTTCGTCTACGACCGGGCCACGGACCGGATGGGGCTGCGCTGGACGCGGGACCAGAACGGCCCCTCCGTCGAGGCGGCCCGCTCCTTCTTCGACCGCGTCAACCGGGCCAACCGCACCGACTACCGCCACGACCTCTTCGGCCCCCGCGCCAAGGCGTTCGCCGACGACTTCACCTACCACCCCCTCGGCGGCTGTGTGCTCGGCCGGGCCACCGACGCGTACGGCCGGATCCCCGGCCACCCGGGCCTCTATGTCACCGACGGCGCGCTGATCCCGGGGTCGCTGGGCGTCAACCCGTTCCTGACCATCACCGCGCTGGCGGAGCGGAACGCCGAACGTGTCGTCCGGGAGGACGTGGCGCGGTCCGCGGGCCGCTGACGGGGCGTCGGGCGGCGGCGGGCGGCACGGTCCCGGGGGACGTGACGCTCGCCGCATCAGGTGTGGGGCGGACCTCGGCGGGGCACGTCTGACCCGGCCGTACCCGACCGGCCGGTCGGAGGACGCGGACATGCCACCCTGGTGTCCAGCAGTCCGCGGCACCGCCCGGCAGGCCCTGGAAGGAAGACCCGCTCGTGAACGACGTCCGCGTCAGCACCGACGAGAACGCCCAGTGGATACGCAGGTTCGACCCGCGTCCGGACGCCGACGTCCGGCTGGTCTGCCTGCCGCACGCCGGTGGCTCGGCCACCTTCTACTACCCGATGGCCAGGGCCGTGCCCCGTTTCGCCGACGTGCTGTGCGTCCAGTACCCCGGCCGCCAGGACCGCCGGCACGAGCCGCTCATCGACACCGTCCCCGAGCTCGCGGACCGGGTGTTCGCGATGCTGCTGCCCTGGGCGGACCGGCCGCTGGCCTTCTTCGGGCACAGCATGGGCGCCTCGGTCGCCTTCGAGGTGGCCCGGCGCTTCGAGCGGGAGAAGGGCATCGTCGCGACCGCCCTGTTCGCGTCCGCCCGCCGCGCGCCGTCGGTCCCCCGCGAGGAGACCGTCCACCTCCGGGACGACGACGGGATCCTCGCCGAGACCCGGCGGCTGAGCGGCACCGACGCCCAGGTGCTGGAGGACGAGGAGCTCGTCCGCATGATCCTTCCGGTGCTGCGGGCGGACTACCACGCCGCCGAGACCTACCGCTACGAGCCCGGGCCGCCGCTGCGGTGCCCCGTGGTCGCGCTGACCGGCGACGCGGACCCCAAGGTGAGCGTGGACGACGCGGCGGCCTGGGCCGGCCACACCGAGGCCTCCTTCGACCTCCGTGTCCTCACCGGCGGTCACTTCTACCTGAACCAGCACCAGGACGCCGTGGTGCGGGTGATCGCGGACCGGCTGCGGGGCGTCTGAGAAGCACGGGTCCGCTGCGGCGGCCGGCCGAGGGGCCGCCCGGGAAGAGACGAAAGCGCCGCCCGCCCCGGACCGGGACGGGCGGCGCCACGCTCGCCGTGACGGCCGTCACGCCGACATGCCGCCCTGCGACCGGCCGTCCTGCCCGGTCCAGGCCGTGAAGGGGTACTTGCCCGACGGCTGGGTGCGCGCACTGCTCAGCTTGCCGTCCATGCCCACGACGACGACCGTCGTCCGGCCCCGCGCGTCCCGTGCGACACCAGGGGTCGCCCGGTACGTCACACCACCGCCCTGCCAGGGTCCGGGACGCCCCGAGCCCTTCGACAGCCGCACCCGGCCCCGGGTGTCGCGGGCGGCGAGGACGACCGTCCGGCCGTCCTGTGCCAGGGCCACCCGGCCGTACCCGCCGATCTCCGGCAGTTCGGACGTCACCCGCCAGGAGCCGTCCCCCGGCCGCTCGGCGACCAGCACCCGCGCGGTGCCGGGCTGCCGGGTGACCAGCCGCATGCCGCCGCCCGGGTAGGAGGCCAGCGACAGGGGGCCGCTCGCGGTGGGCAGCCGGGTCGCCCCGGTGGGCTGCGGCGGTTCGCCGTCGCCCTCGGACATCCAGTGGTAGACGGTCTTGGCGTCCGCGGCGACCACGTGGACGCGGCCCCGGTCGTCCAGCGCGGCGTCCAGCCCGTCCAGGACGGCCGGCGGCCGGTCCCCGTCCGACTCCAGGTGCTCCCAGTCCGACCAGTCCTCGCCGCCCTCGCCGGTGCGGAACATCAGGCCGCCGGCCCAGTCGCGGACGAAGAGGAAGACCCTGCCGTCCTTGTCCGCGACGGTCACCGGGTAGCCGACCTCCATCGACCGCTCGGGGTCCGCCTCGGGGGAGCCGAGGGACTCCCAGTTCCCGAAGGACGGGACGGCTCCCGGGCGCGGCCTGCCGTTCTGCCGGGCGGTGACGACCTCCCGGTGGTGCGGTGTGCCCCGCGTCGGCAACACCGTGCGGACGGAGAACAACTGGAGCGTGCCGTCCGCGTGCCGGAGGACCTCCACCTGCCCCTCCAGCATCGACCCGCCCACCTTGACCGGCCCGGACCAGGCGCCGGTCCCGGGCCTGGTCTCGGTCCAGCAGTGCACGGCGCCGTCCAGCAGCGCGAAGGCCGCGAGCCGGCCGTCGGGCAGCGGCTGCACCCAGCGCTGGGTGCCCGGCGCCCGGTAGCGGAGGTTGTCGGACCAGCGGACGTCCTTGGAGCGGGCGCCGACCTTGCGGTCGCCACAGCCGGCGGGGTCGCCGCAGTCCTTGCCGTCGGCCCAGCCGTAGGTGTCGAGGATCTTCACCTTGTGCCGGGTGGTGGCCGCGTCGAGGTTGGACGGCAGGAGGGAGACCTCGTAGCCGACGTAGTTCTCGACCGCCGTGGGACGGCTGTGCCGCCGTCCCCAGTACTCGGCCAGCGCCGCCTGGGCGAAATGGGCGGAGGTGGTGTGGTCCTGGTGGTCGTAGTGGGATATGCCCGCCAGTTCGTGCGGCACGCCGGGGAACTGCTGCTGGACCGCCCGGTGCGTCGGGTTGGGGTCCAGCGTGCGGACGACCGTCGGCCGGTACCGGTCAAGCACCGCCACCAGCGAGTCGATGACGTGCCGGCGCTCGTACAGGTACGTGCGCTTGACCGGACTGTGGGCCGGTACGAGCGTCGTCAGCCTGGGCGTCACCCCGAGCCACAGCCCGCGCAGGCTCTCCTTGCGCGGCACCCGGATGAACCGGGCCTCCACCAGCTCCAGGAAGATGAGCTGGACCTGGGGGGCCGCCTTGAGCGTGTGCAGCTCCGCCTCGAAGCCGGGGATCAGCGTCGTCGTCTCCACCCGCCAGGGGCTGAGCCAGTCGCCGGTGGCCATCTGGGCGGTCGCCTCGCGCAGGCCGTTGATGCGCGCGCGGACGAACTCCGGCCGCCGCATGGGCAGCTTCCCGTACCCGGGCGTCTGCGACAGGGCGTTGCGGCCGTCCGACTCACCGCCGGTGAGACACACGGTGACGGTCGGGGCGCCGCTCCGGATGGAACGCTCCAGCTCCGGGTTCATGAAGTACAGCGAGTCGTCCGGGTGCGCGATGATGTGCACGAACGACTCGGTCGTCACGACCTTCGCCGGCTGCACGGGGAACTCGTCCTCGTGGCCGCTGCCCTGCGCCGAACCGGGGGCCAGCCACTGCCAGGCCCCGACCGTGCCCGTCCCGACGACCAGGCCCGCGCCACCGACCTGGAGCAGTTGGCGGCGCGACAGTCGTGATATTCGCCCCGGCACAGGGGTCTCCCATCTCCTGCGCCCAAAGCGCGGCTGAGCAAACGCGGACATGTCGGACAAAGTCGAACCAACCCCCCTTAGTTGACCGTAAGATCTTACGACTCGTGGGGCGCGGTTTTCCGACTGTCATGTAACAGCCGTGCTTCGGCGAACCATAGATTGCGATGCGATCGGGTGTCGTGAGCACGGGGAATGGCTGTGAGGCGGCTGAGAAGCCCTGGGGTCAGTGCGGTTCGCGGTCGTGCAGAATCCTCTGAAAGAGGTAGTGGTCACGCCAGGCGCCGTCGATGTGCAAGTACTTCCTCGCGGTGCCGATCCGCTCGAAACCGCACTTCGCCAGGACCCGCTGGGACGCCAGGTTGGCGGTCACCGTGCCCGCTTCGACCCGGTGCATCCCGAGTTCGTCGCCGGCGGCCCGGCATACCGCCGTCACCGCCGCGGTGGCCAGCCCCCGCCCGGTCCGGCCCGCCGCGATCCAGTAGCCGAGCGAACCGCTCCGGAAGGCGCCCAGTACGACGTTGCTCAGATTGACGACGCCGACGATGCCCGCCCGCTCGTCGTCGAGCACCCAGGGGACCGTCCGCCCCGCCCGGCGCAGTTCCGTCAACTCGGCCAGCCGGGCCGCCTGGCCCTCGGCGGTGAAGAACTCCGGGGCCCGGCGCGGCTCCCAGGGGCGCAGATGCTCGCGGCTCTCGGAGTACGCCCGGGCCAGGTCCGCCGCGTCGTCGGGGGTGACGAGGCGGAGGACGACGCCGGGCGCGACGGCACGGGGTTCGATGATCATCCCCGTAGCGTAGGACGGCCCGGCTCCCGACGGCGAACGGGCGCCCGGAGTACGGGCGGGGGGCGGGCGGACCCTCCTGTGTCTCCGCGTCCTGTGCCTTCGCGCCGTCCCGCGTACCGTGCGCCACCCCCTACCCCGGTATCACTCCCGAGTTGGCTCCGGAGGGTGACGCCCGCCCGGACACCGTCTTCTTACCGTCCCCTCGCACCGCACGGAACGAGGGAGAACGCACCGACATGCACCGCTTCAAGCGCACCCTGGCCGCCGTCGCGCTCACGACGACCGTGGTCGCGGGAACGGCCGGCTGGGCCGCCGCCCACCGCGAGGCCGCGGTCACCGGCCCGCCGCCCGGCACCGCCGCCTGGCGCGCGGACCACTCCCTCCACCGCACGCTGCCCGACCCGGCCACCGCCGCGCCCGCCGAGGTCGCCCGCTTCTTCGCGGGACTGACGGAGGACGCCCGGCAGCGGCTCGCGACCCGCCACCCCCTCGTCGTCGGCAACCTGGACGGTGCCCCGCCGGCCCTGCGCTACGCGGCCAACCGCCGCGCCCTCGCCGCCGAGCGCGCCGGGCGGCTCCGGGAGGCCGCCGACCCCTCCCTCCCGCGCCACGAGCGCGCGGAGGCCCGCGCCCTCGCCGACCGCTACCGGGAACTCCTCGCCCCCGGGCGGCGGATCCTGGCCTTCGACCCGCGCGGGCGCGGCCAGCTCGCCGAGGTGTACGGCGACCTGGCCGCGGCCCGGCGGACGGCCGTCGTCGTCCCCGGCTCCGACATCGACCTGTCGTCGTTCGACCGGCGCACCGACCCGTACGGCACGCCGGCCGGCATGGCCCGGTCGCTGCGCGCCGAGATGGCCCGGCAGGCCCCCGGCACCCCCACCGCCGTCGTCGCGTGGGCCGGCTACACCACCCCCGTCGGCGTCGGCCCGGACGCCGCCACCGGCCGGCTCGCCGAGGCGGGCGCGCCCCGGCTGGACCGTTTTCTCGCCGGGCTGGCCGCCACCGGAGCCGCCGCGCCGGCCGTCTTCTGCCACAGCTACGGCTCGGTGGTCTGCGGCCTGGCCGCCCATGCCATCGGCCGCGGCGAGGCGACGGACCTCGTCGTCCTGGGCAGCCCCGGCGTCCGCGCCGCCTCCGCCGCCGGGCTGCGCACGGCGGCCCGGGTGTGGGCGGTCCGCCGCAATGCCGCCGACTGGATCGGGAACGTCCCCAACGTCGAACTGTTCGGCCTCGGTCACGGAACCGACCCCACGTCGGCGGCGTTCGGTGCCCGTCCCGTCTCCTCGGCGGGCGCCCACGGCCACACCGGTTACCTCGCGCCCGGCACGGAATCGCTGCGTCATTGCGCCGAGATCGCGCTGGGCGCCTACGCCGCCGTCCGCTGACGGTGCCGACGGTACGTCCGCCCCGAATCCGAAACCGCCAAGAGTCCTTCGCGAAAACCTCTTTGCGAAGAACTCTTGGCGGTCTAGAGTGCCCACTCATGGCAGATGAGAGTGAACTTCCGGCCGCATCCGACAGGTTGGGGCCGGATCCCGAGACGGACGTGGTGCTGGACGCCAAGGGTCTCCGCGCCCTCGCCCATCCCCTCCGCGTCCGGCTGGTCGGCCTGCTGCGCACGCACGGCCCGTCCACCGCCACCCGGCTCGCCCAGGACCTGGGCGTCGGGTCGGGGGTGACCAGCTACCACCTCCGACAGCTCGCCGCCGCCGGGTTCGTGGCCGAGGACGGCGAGCGCGGCAACGCGCGGGAACGCTGGTGGCGCGCGGCGCACGAGACGACGTGGCTCCGCGACAAGAGCCTCTACGACGAGGAGCCGGAGGCCGCGGCGGCGTTCCGCGGCTCCGTCGCCGGCATGCACGCGCTGCACACCCAAGTGGCCCTGGAACGGGCTCCGTCCATGCCCCGGCCGTGGCGCGACGTGCTGGAGACGAGCGACTGGCTGCTGCGGCTCACCCCCGGGGAGACCGCCGAACTGTCGGCGGAACTTCGGGCCGTGCTGGCCAGCTACCGCCGCTTCGCCCCGGGCGCGGAGGGCGCCGCGCCCGCCGGCGCCGAGCAGGTCAAGGTCGTCCTGCACGTCCTGCCCGACCCCGGGCAGAGCGCCGGGCCGGGGGAGACGGGCGCGGAACCGGGCGGCGGGCCGGAGCGGCCGGCCGGGCAACCGGAGCGGTCGTGACGGGCGTTCCCGCGGCACGCGCCCGCCGGGGCGCGAACCGCCGCCGGGCGGCGCGCACCGGCGCCCGCCCCCTCGTCGGCGTGCTGGCGTCCACGGCCGTCGCCCTCACCGCCACCCGGGTCTCGGCCATCGCCCTGCCCTGGTTCGTGCTCGTCACCACCGGCAGCGCCACCCGCACCGGACTCGTCGCCTTCTGCGAACTGGCGCCCTACGTCGTGGTGAAGGCCCTCACCGGACCGCTCGTGGACCGCGCAGGACCGCGCGTCGTCTGCTGGACGGCCGACTCGCTCAGCGCGACCGCCGCAGCCCTGATCCCGCTCTGCCACGCCCTCGGCGTCCTGCGCTTCTGGCTGCTGCTCGTCCTCGTCGCCGTCATCGGCGCCGTCCGCGGACCGGGCGACCTGGCGCGCGACGTCATGGTCCCGGAGGCCGCCGACCGCGGCGGCCTGCGGCTGGAGCGGGCCACCGGCCTCGCGGGCGTCGTCGAACAGTTCGCCGCGACGGTCGGACCCGCGGCCGGCGGCGCCCTGGTGGCCCTGGTCGGCCCGCTGACGGCCCTGATCGCCACCGCCGGCTGCTTCGCCCTCGGCTCGGTGGTCATCGCACTGGTACTCCCCTCCGGCATGGGACGCCCGGCCGCCGCCCCGCGCACCGGAGACCCGCCCGAGCCCGGCTACGGGCACCGGCTGCGCGAGGGGTTCGCCTTCCTGCGCGGCGACCCCCTCCTGCTCGCCGTCTGCGCCGTCGTCGGCGTCGGCAACTTCCTCGGCGCGGCCTTCGCCCAGGTCCTGGTCCCCGTCTGGGCCCGGGAGTCCGGCGGCGGACCGGCCGTCATCGGACTCGTCAACGGCCTCTTCGGCGCCACCGCGGTGCTCGGCGGTCTCACCGCCGCCGCCGTCGCCCACCGGCTCCGCCGCCGCCTGGTCTTCTTCACCGGCTACCTGCTCAGCGACACCCCCCGCTATCTGGTCCTCGCCCTCGACGCACCGCTGTGGCTGGTGGCCGTCGTCTTCGCGACCGGCGGCCTCGGCGCGGGTTTCCTCAACCCGATCCTGAGCGCCATCTCCTACGAACGCGTCCCCCGCCCGCTCCTCGGCCGGGTCCGCGCCCTGACCGCCGCCCTCGCCTGGGCCGGCATCCCCTTCGGCGGTCTGGCGGCCGGCGCCCTGCTCGCCGTCACCGGCCTGGCACCGACGCTGCTGGCGGCCGGGGCGGTCCACGTCACGGCGGTGGTGACGGGCGGGGTGCGACGCGAGTGGCGGGAGGCGAAACAGGCGGGGCCGGCGGGCGGGGGACGACGGACCGGGGGCGCCGCCCGCGAGGAGCCGGCGCCGGTCCGCCGGGAGTAGCGGGAGCGGCGGTACCGGGGCGCGCCCGTCGGCCCGCACGGTCACCGGCGCCGGGGTCCGTCCGGGGCCGTGAGACGATCCCTCCGCCCCGCAGGATCCGATCATGAAGGAAGGCCGCGATGTTCGCGATGTCCCTGGGTGACGACGGCGCCGAACTCGGACCGCTGGAACCGTGGCAGGCCGAGGAGTTCCTGGCCCACATGGACCGGGGGAGGGAGTTCATCGGGCGGCACAACGGGCTGCCCGACGTCGTCAAGGACCTGGAGTCCGCCGAGGCGTTCCTGCGGACGTACGCCGAGCGGACCGCCGCCGACACCGGACGGATCTTCGGAATCCGGACGGAGGGCCGACTGGTGGGTGCCGTCATCTTCCGGCGGTTCGACGTCGGGCAGGGTGTCGCGGAGGCGGGGTGCTGGCTCGAACCGGCCGTGGTGGGCCGGGGGCTGGTCACCCGGGCGGTGCGCGCGATCGTCGACTGGGCGGTGGAGGAGCGCGGCATCCACCGTGTGGAGTGGTGGGTCTCGGCCGGAAACGCGCCCAGCATCGCCGTGGCCCGCCGGCTCGGCATGACGCGGGAGGCCGTGCTGCGCGAGAGCTTTGCCTACCGGGGGGAGCGGCACGACGAGGAGATCTGGTCGGTGCTCGCTCCGGAGTGGCGCGCGGCCAGGGCGGCGAGGACGGCGTCCGGGGCGAGAGGCTGACACCGGGTCACCGGGTCACCGGGTGGGCGGCCGGGGGTGGGGGAGGGGCGAAAGGCGGCCCCGCCCGCCGTGCCCCGCCCGGAGTGGGGTCCGCCCGGAGTGGGATCCGACCACCGGGCCATGGCCCGGCGCCGGGCGGGTAGACGTCGGGTGGTGCCCCGCCCTCCGTGCCGGGCGGGGCACCACCCGCCCCCTCGCCGGTCAGCGCAGGCGCCGGACGCGCAGGACGTGGTCCATGTGGAATCCCGCCTCGCCGTCCGGCCCGGTCGCCTCCGTCCGCAGCGACTCCCGGACCTCGACGCGCCAGTCCGGCGACGGCAGGCCCAGTGCCGCGAGGAGTTCGTCCGCGGTGGGCAGGTGCAGGTGGGCGTGGGCGTCCCGCTTCCAGGACGGGCTCTGGGCGTGGCCGCCGAAGAGCAGGTCGCCGCCGGGCGCCACCGCCGCCCCGGCGGACCGGATGACGCGCTCGACCGGCAGGCCCAGGGGGGAGTGCAGGAACTGGAGGGACACGAGGCCGTAGCCGCTCTCCGGGCTCGCGGGGAACGACGCGCCCAGGTCGTGCCGCTGCCACTCGATCCGGTCGGCGACCCCCGCCGCGGCGGCGTGCGCGGCGCCCCGCTCCAGCGCGGTCGCGGAGATGTCGACGGCGGTGACCCGCCAGCCCCGCCCGGCCAGCCAGATCGCGTCGGCCCCTTCGCCGCACCCGAGGTCCAGGGCGGTGCCCGGTGTGAGTCCCGCCGCCTCCCTGACCAGCAGTGGGTTGGGCCGACCGCTCCACACGCGGTCGCCGCGCCCGTAGAACTCCTCCCAGAACGCTTCCGGAGTGGGCTCCGGGCGGGTGTCCGTCATGGGTGGTCCTTCCCTCGTCGCCGCGTCGTCCGCGGAGCCGGCGCCCTCGTGGCGCCCGCGTGCCGCCATGGTCGGCGCAGGCCGGACCGGCGGGCAAACCTTGTTGCGGAAACGGCAAAACGCAGGGAGGGCCGAGGTGGCGGCCGTGCCCGCGTCCCGCGCGAGACCCGCCGGGCGCCGTCGCGGTGACCCGCTGTCGGGCCGTCGAGGCGCCTGGTAACTTCTGAGAAGTCGATCTTCCGTACGCATCCCGAACGTACGGACGTCAACTGGTTTTTGACCACCCATTCCCCGGTTCACCCGTCGAAGGACGCACCCTTGCTCCGCCGTTTACACCGCCTCACCCGCAGCGCGTCGGTCTCCGCCGCCCTCCTCGCCCTCCTGCCGGCCGGTCCGGCGTTCGCCGCCGGAGACGCTCCCGGCACCCCGCACCTCGACGCCGTCGAGCGGACCCTGCGCCAGGTGTCCCCCGGCCTGGAGGGCGACGTCTGGCAGCGCACCGCGGGCAACCGGCTCGACTCCTCCGCCGCCGACTCCTCGGACTGGCTGCTCCAGACCCCCGGCTGCTGGGGTGACGCCGACTGCGCCGAGCGCCCCGGGACCAAGCGGCTGCTCGCCAAGATGACCGAGAACATCGCCCGGGCGCGGCGGACGGTGGACATCTCCACCCTCGCGCCGTTCCCCGACGGCGCCTTCCAGGACGCCATCGCGGCCGGCCTCAAGGCGTCGGTGGCCGCCGGTCACAAGCCCCGCGTCCGCGTCCTCGTCGGCGCCGCCCCGGTCTACCACCTCAACGTCCGCCCCTCGGCCTACCGGGACGACCTCCGCGCGAAGCTCGGCCCCGCCGCGGACGCGGTCACGCTGAACGTGGCCTCCATGACCACCTCCAAGACCGCCTTCTCCTGGAACCACTCCAAACTCCTCGTGGTGGACGGCGAGTCGGCGATCACGGGCGGCATCAACGACTGGAAGAACGACTACGTCGACACCACCCACCCGGTGACCGACGTCGACCTCGCCCTCACCGGTCCCGCCGCCTCCACCGCCGGCCGCTACCTGGACACCCTCTGGGGCTGGACCTGCCGCAACAAGGGCGATGTCGCCAGTGTCTGGTTCGCCGCCTCCGACGGCGCGTCCTGCATGGCCGACCTGGAGAAGGAGGCCAACCCGCGGCCCGCCGCGCCCACCGGCGACGTCCCCGTGATCGCCGTGGGCGGCCTGGGTGTCGGCATCAAGGACCGGGACACCACGTCCGCGTACCGGCCCGAGCTGCCGACCGCCTCCGACACCAAGTGCGTGATCGGCCTGCACGACAACACCAACGCCGACCGCGACTACGACACGGTCAACCCGGAGGAGAGCGCCCTGCGCGCGCTGGTGGGCAGCGCGGAGAAGCACGTCGAGATCTCCCAGCAGGACCTCAACGCCACCTGCCCGCCCATCGCCAAGTACGACATCCGGCTCTACGACGCCCTCGCCGCGAAGATCGCGGCCGGGGTGAAGGTCCGCATCGTCGTCAGCGACCCGGCCAACCGGGGCGCCGTGGGCAGCGGCGGCTACTCGCAGATCAAGTCCCTGACGGAGATCAGCGACGTCCTCCGCAACCGGCTGGCCCTCGTCACCGGCGGCCGGGACCAGGCGAAGAACGCCCTGTGCTCCAACGTCCAGCTCGCGAGCTTCCGGAGCGCGAAGAGCGCCAAGTGGGCCGACGGGCACGCGTACCCGCTGCACCACAAGCTGGTGTCCGTGGACGGCTCGGCGTTCTACATCGGGTCCAAGAACCTCTACCCGTCGTGGCTCCAGGACTTCGGCTACATCGTCGAGGACCGCGCCGCCGCCGGTCAGCTCGACGAGAAGCTGCTCGCGCCCGAGTGGGAGTACGCCCAGGACACCGCGACCGTCGACTACCGGCGGGGCGTCTGCTCGCTCTGACCCGCGGAGGTCCCGCCACCTCCCCGACAGCCCCAGGGGCCCCGGCCGTACCGCCGGGGCCCCGCTGTGTGGTTCCCCGCAACTCCCTTATGTGCCAAGCGAGTTCGGCAGCCGAACAAGTGAACGCATCCATCCCTCACTCGTTCGTGATGCGATTTCCCGTCGCGCGCCGCGAGGTGCGACCATGCGCTCTTCCCGAACCGATCAGTGAGCAATCCTGGAGTTTCCATGGCACGACATGGGGGAAGCGCGGCGCGCCGCCGGGCGGCGGCTCTGGCCGTCGTCCTCTCGGCCGGCGCGGCCCTGGCCGTCGCAGTCCCGACCGCGGCCGACGCCGCCGACGGCCCCACGGGCGTCGGCGCCAAGGGCGCGTTCCTGCTCGACGGCGCCGGCGGCAAGGCGCTGTGGAGCAAGGCCGCCGACGTCCGGCGGCCGATCGCCAGCACCACCAAGATCATGACGGCGGTGGTGGTCCTCGACGGGCGCCCCGCCGACCTCGACCGGCAGGTCACGGTCAAGCAGTCGTACCGCGACTACGTCACCCGGCACGGCGCCAGCACGGCCGACCTGCGGACCGGCGACAAGCTCACCGTGCGCCAGCTCCTGTACGCCCTGATGCTGCCCTCCGGCTGCGACGCCGCCTACGCCCTGGCGGACGCCCTCGGCAGCGGGCCCGACGAGGCCGCGCGGACGACGTCGTTCGTCGCGAGGATGAACGCCGAGGCGGCGGCGCTCGGCCTGCGGAACACCCGGTTCGACTCGTTCGACGGCATCACCGCGGGCGGCGGCTACTCGACCCCGCGCGACCTGGCCGCGCTCACCCGGCACGCCCTGCGGAACAGCACGTTCACCACGGTCACCAGCGCGATGAGCACCCAGCAGAAGGCGCTCAACGTCAACCGCCGCTACACCTGGTACAACACCAACAAGCTGCTCGGCTCCTACGAGGGTGTGTTCGGCGTCAAGACCGGCTCCACCCGGGCCTCGGGGCCCTGCCTGGTCTTCTCGGCCCGGCGAAGCGGCCGGACGGTCGTCGGGGTCGTCCTGGACGACGCGGCGAGCCGCTACCCGGACGCCGCGAAGATGCTGGACTACGCGTACCACACGCGCACCCCGCTGAAGCTGCGGCGGCTCCCCGCGGCGGCCCACGAGGACTGACCGCGCCCGCGCCCCTACGACGAGCGGTCCGGCCTCCCCGAGGGGACGTCGGACCGTTTCACTGTTTCCCCGCCCTTCCCGGCCGTTCCCTCACCCACCGGCGCGGGGCGAGGGCAGCGGGGTCCGCGCCACGGCGGCACGGTTCCGGAGCCCGAGGCGCTCCACCGGATGGCAGTAGTCCAGACCGGTCAGCGGTTCTCCGCCGAAGAAGCGCAGCAGGAGGTCGACGATCTCCGTGGGGCGCTCCAGGTGGACGAGGTGGTCGGCGTCCTTGAACGCGGTGAACCGGGCGTCCAGGCACCGGGCCGAGACCTCGCGGCTGAGGGCGGGCGTGGTCAGCGGATCGTGCTCGCCCGTCGTCACCAGGACCGGGACCTCCACCGCCGGGCCGCCGGGCGGCTCGGCGTGGTCCAGCAACCGCCGGGAGTTCTCCCGGTACTTGTCCACGCCCTCGGTGGTCAACTGGTTCAGGGCCTGGGTGAGGCAGCGGATCACCGCGGGCCGGCGCGCGACGGTGATCCGGGGGTCCCGGCAGACCATGGTGCCGATGACCTGGTCCACGAACTCCGCGTGACTGCCCCGCTCCAGCATCCGGATGGTGAGCTCCACCTTGGCCCGTACGTGGTCCGTGAGCCGGGCCATGGTGCCCACCAGGGCCAGCCGCTCGACCCGCCCGGGGTTCCGGCGCACCCACTCGTGGGCCACCGCGCTGCCGTAGGAGGCGCCCACCACGTTCACCGGGCCGGGGGCGATCGTCGCGAGCAGCCGGTCGAGGGCGCCGGCGAGGAAGTCGATGCCGTGGTGGGCCGGGAGCCGGTCGGAGGTGCCCCAGCCGGGCAGGTCCACGGTGACGACGCTGGCGGACTCCAGGAGCATCCGCTCCAGCCTGCCCCAGCCCCCCTGGTGCTGGAAGGCGCCTCCGACCAGGACGACGGGCGCGATCCGCGGCGCCGGGTGGTGGATGATCCGGCCGCTGTACCCGAAACCGCCGTATGTAAGCGGAATGACCTCTTCCGAGAGTGCGGTAGGCGTCATCAGAGCCGGTCTCCGTTTCACGATCGTGGCCGCGCGTCCGGGAAGCGTCCCCGCGCCCCGCGCGGCCGGGATCTCGTGGTGCCATCACCAGGGGAATGGGTGTCTTACACCAGAGGAACGAGAGCCGATAGGAGGACGTTACTCCTGACGGGCGTCCCGGGGCCGGTGCGACCCGGCCCGTCACCGGCCCAGCGCGCGGATCTCGCCGTGGAGGAGACCGGCGAGCCGCCCGGCGAGCCCCTGGTGACCGTGATCGGCGATCACCGCGAGCGTCGCGCCCGCCGTGTCCCGGGTCATGGTCATCGCCAGCGGATGTCCCGGACTCAGCGGCGGCAGCAGCGACAGCCCGGTCAGCCGGGCCGCGCCCAGGGCCAGCGGACCGGTGCGCTCCGTCAGACTGCTGCACAGCACCGACGCGTACAGCGGCGAGTCCACGTAACGGCCCAGCGCGTCGGTGAGCGGCGAGTGCCGCCGGGGCGCCGCCGCCACGGCCAGCGCCTGCGCCCGGGCCCGTTCGCGCGGCGCCGCCCGCCGGGTGAAGCCGTCCACCGCGGCCAGCCGCCGCCGCGCCCCGCCGGCCGCCGGCAGCGGGACGCGGACCGTGGCGTAGTGGTTGCCGAGCTCCACCGGCTCCCCGGCCGGGCGGACGTCCACCGGCACCATCGCGCACACGCCCGGCAGGAACGGCAGCCGCCCGGTCGCCTCCGCCGCCCGCAGCGCCCCGGCGGCGGCCGCCAGGAACACGGCGTTGGCCGAGGCGCGCCCCGAGGGCAGCGCGTCCCGGGCGCCCTCCAGCTCCGCGCCGGTGACACGGCGCCAGGCCACGGCCCGGCGGGCGTCCACCGGACCGTGGAACGGCAGCGGCCGCGCCCGGGGCAGCAGATCGGCCAGACCGCGCAGGGGCCGGCGGCGCGGCGCCCGGACGGCCCCGCCGGCCGGCCGGGGGAAGGGCACGGCCGGCGGGCCGTCGAGCAGATCCCGGACGAGCGCGAGCAGCGACCGGCCGTCCAGGAGGGCGTGGTGCGCGCGGAGCAGCAGCGCGAACCCGTCCTCGCCGCCCGCCCCGGGCAGCAGGTGCAGCCGCCACGGCGGCCGCGCCGGATCGAGCGGCCGCGCCAGCAGCCGGGCGACGTGCTCCTCGGGCGGGCCGTCCGGCGCGCCGACGACGTGCCGGACGAGGTCGGGCCACCCCCCGGACGTCCACCGCGGCCACGCCGGGTGCGCCGCGCCCCCGGCGGCGAGCCGCAGCCGGCCGTACCCCGACCAGCGCTTCCCGACGAGCGACCGGAGGGCGTCCGGCTCCGGGGCCGGGCCCGAGAAGCGGGCCAGCAGCGCCACCGTCATACAGACGGCCCCGCTGCTCTGGTGCCGGTGCAGCCAGGCGTCGAGCGGCGGCATCGGGGTGCCCGCCGCGGTCTCCCGCCCCGTCACGGCGCCATCGCCGCCACCGCCCGCGCCACCGCGCCCGCGCCGTCCTCCCGGGCCAGCCGCCCCGCCAGCTCCGACGCCCGCGCGGCGAACCGGGGTTCGCCGGTCGCGCGGGACAGCGCGTCCGCCAGCCGTCCGGCCGTCAGCCCGGACAGCGACAGCGCCCCCGGGCTCACGCCCAGGCGTACCAGGCGCGACGCCCACCAGGGCTGGTCGGTCAGGTGGGGGACCGGCACGGCCGGCACGCCGGCCCGCAGTCCGGCCGCGGTCGTGCCGGCCCCGCCGTGGTGCACCACGGCGGCCGTCCGGGGGAGCAGCCAGCCGTGCGGCAGCGGCCCGACCGTGATCACGTCGTCGCCGGTCACGGAGAGCCCGGCCCAGCCCGCCTGCACGATGCCGCGCAGCCCGGCCCGGCGCAGCGCGCGGGCCGTGACGTCCCCGACCCGCTCCGGATCGCCGGGCATCATGCTGCCGAACCCGACGAACACCGGCGGCGGCCCGGCGGCCAGGAAGTCGGTGACCAGGGGCGGCGGTTGCCAGGACGGGCACTCGTGCGGCCACCAGTAGCCGGCCACCCGCAGCCCCGGCCGCCAGTCCGGGGGCCGGGGCACGACCGTGCGGCTGTAGCCGTGCCAGATCGGCCAGCGGCTCTTCTCCCGTTCCCTGCGCAGCAGATGGACGCTCCGGCAGGTCAACCCGAGCCGCGCGTGCAGCCGCCGGTTGGCCGCCGAGTAGAGGGCGTCGGTCACGGCGTTGACCGCCCGCGCCCGCAGCCGGTTGGCGTACCCGGGCGGCTGCCAGGGGAACACGCAGGGTGGGAACGCCGAGGTGGGGACGTCGGGTTGGAGGAAGACCCCCATGCTGCGCACCCGGTGGTAGCGGGCCACCACCCGGCCGATGGGGGCGGCGAGGGTGGACAGCAGGACGAGGTCGGCCTTGGGGTCGACGGCCGTGAGCATCCCGTCCACCAGTCGCACCGCCGCCCGTTCGGTGGCGCGCGCGAGGTCGCGCAGGGCGCGCGGTGAACGGCGCGAGCCCTGGAAGGTCTTGTGCGCCGCGAGCAGCTCCTCGAACGGGTCCGGCTCCAGGGGGCGGGTCCGCAGGCCGCAACAGGTCACCGTGTCGGCGAACTTCGCATGGGTGACGAGCTCCACCTCGTGCCCTTCGGCGACGAGCCGGTGCCCGAGGCCGGTGTACGGGACGACGGAGCCCGTGGTGCCCGCGGTGATGATGTCGATGCGCAATGTTCCGGCCTTCCCTGCTCCCGGGTCCTCCCCGGCCGCCGGGACCGTCCGGCGGATCACGAGGCGTGTGCCTGCCGGAACAACGACGGGGCGCGCGGCCGGATACGGCACGGGTGCCACCCTGGGCGCAGGTGTGCGGTTTCCGGCCGCGAAGGCGGTCCCGCCGCCCGGTCGCCGGTGCCTGACGCCGGGATGGCGGCGCGTCCCACGGTCCGGGCCACCGCCGGCCGGCGGACCGTCGCCTCACACCCGTCGACCCGCGGGCACCCCGGCCGGCGTCCCGCTCAGGACCCCGTCGAGCAGCCGTGACAGCGCCCAGGAGAAGTCGGCACGGGGGTCGCCGGCCTGACGACGCGGTGCGCGGGTGTGGTCGGTGGGGCGGGAGTTGAGGAGGTGGCCGAGGAGCAGGTTCCACAGGACCCGGTAGGCACGGGCGGCCTCCTCCGGCGCGAGGCCCGCCCCGGCGAGGGCGGCGAGGGCGCCGTCGGCGAACGGTGTCACCGCGTCGGCCGGGTGCTCGCCGTCGGCGATGACCCGGGCCGCCCAGGGGTGCCGGGCCAGGTGGTCGTGGGCCGCCAGCCAGTGATCCCGAAGGCGCTCCCGGGGTTCGCCCCCGCCCGTACGACCGTCCGTACGGCGCGGCAGCCGTACGGCGATGTCCTCGGCCAGCAGGGCCAGCAACTGGCTCCGGTCGGTGATGTGCCGGTAAAGGGACGCCTGCCCGGTGCCGAGCCGTCGGGCGACCTGACGCACCGTCAGGGAGTGGAGACCGTCCTCGTCGGCGATCCGGTGCGCGGCGGCGACGATCAAGGCCCGGGAGAGCGGACGCCGACGGCCGGGGACTGGTGATGTCACAGCGTCACCTTACACAGCGGAGCGTGACCGACCCCGGGGGGCCGACCGCGGCCGGCCGGGCTCAGCGCGCGGCCGGCCCGTCCGCCCGCCCCAGCCCGTACACCCGCCGCGCGTTCCCCGCCCCGACCAGCTCCGCCACCCGCTCGGCGTCCGCCGCCGACCAGGCGCCGTCGCCCACCCACCCGGCCAGCAGCCGCTCCAGGCCCCGCCGGAACAGCGCGGCCCCCACCACGTACAGCTCCGGCAGCCCGTAGGCGTCGGTCGAGAACATCAGCTTGCCGAAAGGGGCCAGCTCCAGCGCCTCGGCCAGCACCGCCTCGGCCCGCGCTCCGCTGTACGACAGGGCCAGGCCGACGTCCGCGTACACATGCGGGAAGGCGTGCGCCAGGTAGGCGGCGCCGCGGTGGTACGGATAGCAGTGCAGCAGCACCAGCGCCGACCCGGTGGGGCGGACCGCCCGGGCGAAGTCGGTGAGCAGCGCCGGATCGCAGCGGTGCAGCCGCAGGTCGGGGTCGCCGAAGCCGGTGTGCAACTGGATCGGCAGGCCTGTCTCGGCCGCGGACCACAGCAGATGGCGCAGCAGCACCGGGTCGGCCAGCTTGCCGCCCGGGGCCCGGTGCGCCAGCCACCGGTCGGCCGCCATGCGCACCTCGGTCCTGCCGGGCGGGTTGGGCTCGAAGTCCAGCCCGTAGCGGTAGGCGGCCACCGACTTGAAGGCGACGGCCCGCCCCGCGGCCGCCTCCACCGCGTCGGCGACGCCGGAGAGGAAGCGCGCCGGACCGTCCGCCGTATCGGCGACGCACTCGGCCAGCCGCTCCAGCCGGACCACCTCGTGGCAGGCGGCACCGCCCATCCGGGCCAGCTCCTGAGGGGACGTCAGGTCACCGGGGATGCCGGTGTCCACCACGTAGTCGGTGATCCCGGTGGCGCCGAGCAGCCGCCGGGCCGTCTCGGCCGGGCCCAGCTCACGGCGCCGCTCCAGGTATTCGGCGGGCGCGCAGTGCGGGTCCAGATCCAGCAGCGGCGGGCACCAGCGGCGGACGGCGTAGCCGAGCTGGCTGTCGAAGAAGCTGGTGCCGGGGGCGGCGGGCGCGTCGGACTCGCTGAGGAAGGAGACGAACGCGTCCGGACCGAGGTCGGACCGGGCCACGCCGTGGCAGTGGTGGTCGACCAGCGCGGGCGGCGGAACGGCGGTGCTCACGTCAGTACCGTCCCTTGGTCGCGTCGACGAGCTCCCACGCCGTCGCCCCTTCGTACCGTTCGATCTCACCGCGGCGGACGGCGGCCACGGCCTCGAAGAGAGGGGCGCCGAGGGCCTCGCGGAGCACGTCGGAGCCGATGAAGCGGTCCAGCGCCGCGGCCGGCGAGTCCGGCAGCCGCTGGTGCCCGCCGCCGCGCGCCGGATCGCCCGCGACCGGCGGCGGGAGCGTCGCGCCGGCCGCGATCCCGGCGAGCCCGGCGGCGATCACCGCGCCCGTCACCAGATAGGGGTTGGCGGAGCCGTCGAAGCACTTCACCTCGGCGTTGGCCTGGTCCTCGGCGTCCGGTGGTCCCGGGATGAAGCGCAGGGCGGCCTCCCGGTTCTCCGGCCCCCAGCAGGCGTAGGCGCCGGCCCACCGTGAGGGCCGCAGCCGCAGGTGGCCGGCGGGGGAGGGGGCGCCCAGGGCCAGGAGCGCGGGCAGCTCGCGGAGCACGCCCGCGAGGAACGCCGCGCACTCCGCCGTCATCCCGCAGGGGCCGTCGCCGCCCCGGCAGAGGTTCCGCTCCCCGCGCCACAGACTGAGGTGCAGGTGCGCGCCGTTGCCGACGGTGTCCGGGGCGACGACGGGCCCGAAGAGGGCGTCGAGCCCGTGCGCGCGGGAGACCGCGCGGACCGTCTCCCGGACGAGCACGGCCAGGTCGGCCGCGCCGACCGGGTCGGCGGCGGCCACCGACACCTCGAACTGGCCGGGCGCGTACTCCGGGTGGAGCTGCAGCACCTCCACCCGCTGGTCGGTGAGGGCGTCCAGCAGGTCCAGGAGGTAGTCGGACAGCTCGACCACCCGGGCCATGCCGTAGGCGGGCCCGGCGCCGGGCGGCCGCCTCCCGTCCGGCCCGGGCCCGTCAGGGGTGGCGACGACCCACTCGGTCTCGAATCCCATCCGCAGCCCCAGCCCCCGCTCGGCCGCCCGCGCGGTCATCCGGCGGGCGAACCCCCGCTGGCAGGCGGCGTACGGGCGCCCGTCCTGCTCGAACCGGTCGACGGGCGCCCAGGCCCAGCCGCGCTGGCCTGCCAGCACGGTCAGCCGGCCGAGATCGGGGAACAGGCGCAGGTCACCGTCGGGACCGCCCAGGTGGGGGCTGGTGACGCTGGAGTCGTCGGTGAGGTAGACGTCGAAGACCGGTGACATCCCGACACCCCACCGTGCCGCGTGGGCGAGCCGTGCGGTGGGGACGGTCTTGACGCGGGTGATACCGGCGTTGTCCACCCAGGTGAGCGCGACGGCCCGGACCCCGAGCGCGGTGAGCCGCGCGGCCTCCTGCCGGGCGGCCGACTCCGCGCGTTCCCGTTCCGGCCTCTGCATGCTGGGCTCCTCCGCCGGCGTGAGGTGGCGTGTGGGGGGAAGGGGGGACAAGGGGAGAATGGACGACGGCATTCCATGGACCGGGAGGCCCGCCGTCCGTCGACTGGATCCTCGGCCGGATTCTTCCGTATTTCACCTCGGAACGGGGCCGTTCGGGGGAAGCAGCGGGGGCGTGGCGGCCGGTCCGTCACCCGGTGTCCCGCCGGCCGGCCGCGACCGGTCAGCGGGGGTCGGCGGCGGTCGGTACCGGACGGCATCCGGTGGGGCGCCGATCGGAACCGGTCACGGTCTCCGAACCCCCTGCCGGCCTCCGAGGCCCGCCTCCCGGACGACGAGTTCACCCTCCGGTCCTCCTTCCCGTCCGGCGGTGCCACCCCTGTGCCCCGCGCCACGCTCCCTCCGCCGCCCCGACTCGTCGGCCACCGCCCCGGCCTGAGGCCGCGACGGCTCCCGGTACCCCGCGGCGGTCCGGACGGCGGACCCATCGGTTGCGGGAGCGGATACCTGCCCCGAGGCTGGAGCCAAGATCACCGATCGAGCTCGGGTGCGTGTCCCGGAGCGGCTTCTCCCCGCCTGAGAGCACCGGGGCGTGAGGTGCCGGACCGGCCGCCCGCCGCCGCCCGCACCGTTGAGGAGTCAGCATGTCGGAAATCCGTGGCGTCCTCCGGCGCGGCCGCGGACGCCACCGGCGCCGCAAACGGGTGCCGTTGAAGACGGCCGCCGCCGCGGCCGTGCTGGTGGCCGGCTCGGCCTTCGCGGTGAACGCGGTGGACGACCGCCCGGAGTGCGAGACCCAGGCCCGGCCGGGCGGCGCGCACGACGACCACCGGCACGGCACGGCCATGGGCACCTGCGGCACCCGTCCCGCCGCCGCCCACGACCGGACCGAGGGCCACGGCGCCCCCGACGCCGCCGATCACCACCCGGCCGGCGGCCGGCAGGCCCCCGCCCTGGTCCCCGACCCGGCGGCCGGCTACGACCGCGAGCGCTGCGGCAACACCTCCGGCCGGGTGCTGCTCTCCCTGGACGACTGGTCCTACAGCGACCCCGAACGGGCCACCCGCGTCGGTGCCCAGCTCCAGGCCCAGGGCGTCCGCGCCGCGTTCTTCCTCATCAACAAGTACGCCTCCCAGTACCCGCAGATCACCGCCACCCTCCGGCAGCAGGGCCACTGGGTCGGCAGCCACACCTGGTCCCACCGGCAGCTCACCCGGCTGACCGACCAGGAGCTCCAGGACGAGCTGCGCAACGGACTCCCCGGCAACTTCCTGCGGCCGCCCTACGGTGACGCCGGCCCGCGCGAGACGGAGGTCGCCGCGAGCCTCGGTCAGCGGGTGTGCAACTGGACGATCGACACCTACGACTGGCAGCAGTCCGACGGCGCCTTCCGGGACGCCGAGGCGATCCGCACCACCGTCCGCGAGGCCACCCCCGAGGAGAAGAACAGCGGGGTGATCCTCGGTCACCTCTTCAGCAGCTTCCCCGACGCCCTGCCCGGCATCATCACCGACCTTCGGGAACAGGGCTACCAGATGTGCCGCAACACCGGTCCGACCACCGAACAGGTGCCGTACCCCCTCCAGTGCTGACCGGCGGGCCGGCGGCCGTCACACGGACGACAACAGCAGGGCGCGCAACGGACCCCTGCGCGCCCGCGCCACCCACGGCGCGCCCCGCGCGGCCGACACGGTCAGCGGCGCGGCCAGGACGACACCGAGCAGCGCGCCCGCCGCGACGTCGTGCGGATAGTGGGCGCCCACCCAGACCCGGGAGGCGGCCATCATCACCGCGGCCGGGACGGCCCCCGCCGCCAGTGCCCGGTCCACCACCCAGAGCGCCGCCGCCGCGGCGAAGGCGACGACGGCGTGGTTGCTGGGGAACGACCAGTCGCCCGGCGCCGGACAGCCCTCCAGCGTGAAGCGGCCGGGCAGCGACCGGCACGGCCGGTCCTCCCGCACCAGCTCCTTCAAGGCCAGGTTCACGCCGTACGCCAGCGCCACGATCAGCGGCACGGCCAGCGCCCGCGCCATCACCGGGGCGTCCGCCCGGCGCGCCCGCCACCAGGCCGCCGTCATCAGCGCGGCGAACGCCGTCAGCCCCAGCGCCGACCAGGCGGAGGCGGTGTCGTTGAGCAGCCAGGGGGCGTCGTGCGCCGCCCGGGTGACGGCCGTGTAGAGGCCGCCGTCGATGCCCGATCCGTCGAAGGCCAGTGGAGTGACCGTCATGTCCCCTCCCGTCACGGCGCCCGTCAGGGCGCCGCCGTCGGTCCCGCCGTCCCCGCCCCGCCGCCGTCCCCGGCCTCACGCCCGCCCGTCGGCGCCGCCTTTCGCCGCCGCCCGGCGGCGGGCGCGCAGCAGCTCCACGGCGAACGGCAGCAGCGACAGCACCACCACGGCCGCGACCAGCGGCAGCAGGTACCGGTCGACGTCCGGCACCACGGACCCCAGGGCGTACCCGGCCAGCACCAGCCCGGCCGTCCAGAGCAGCCCGCCGGCCACCTGCCACAGCAGGAAGGTACGCGGCGGCACCGCCAGCGCCCCGGCCAGCGGGTTGAGCACCGTGCGCACCACGGGCACGAACCGCGCCAGCACCACCGCCCTGGCGTGCCCGTACCGGCCGAGCAGTTCCTCGGCCCGGGCCGCGCCGTCGAGCAGCCGCCGGTTGCGGGAGCGGGCCAGCAGCGGCCGGCCGCCGCGCCGCCCGATCAGGTAGCCGCACTGGGCCCCGGCCAGCGCTCCGGCCGCCGCGCACACCAGCACCTCGGCCAGGGCCAGCCGGGGCCCGGAGTGGGCCCCGGGCCGGCACAGCAGACCGGCGGTGAACAGCAGGGAGTCCCCGGGCAGGAAGAAGCCGACCAGCAGACCGGTCTCGGCGAACAGGACGACGGCCACCCCGACGGCCCCGAAGGACGACAGCAGCGAGGAGGCGTCCAGGAGGTCGACGGCGAGGGCGGCGGGCGGAGCGGGCGCGAACGGCACGGCTGACACGGCTGAGCGGCCTCCGGCGGTCGAGGGCGGTGGCCCGCCCGTCGCGACGGTACGGGCCGGACGTCTACACGGCGGTGGACGGTCTACGCGACTGTAGACGATCCAAGGTGGCCGACGGGCGCCTTGACCGACTCCATACGTGTCCCGGCCGCGTCCGCGCGCGGGGGCGCGCACCACCGGTCCGGGACCCGTCCGGGTGACGCCCTCGCCCTCCGGGGGGAACGGCGCGGGGCCCGCCGGACGACCGGCGGGCCCCGCGTACCGGACGGGGTGTCAGCCCAGCGCGATGTCGTCCGCCAGGACGGCCCCCTGCCCGAACCAGCCGTGCACATAGACCGTCACCCGGCCGGTGGAGTCGGTCGTGAAGGGCACGGACAGCCGCGTCCAGTCGCCGGCCGACGCCCAGCGGCTCGCGTTCGCCCCGCCCGAGACGCCGAGGAACGCGTAGTCTCCCCGCACCCAGCCGGTGAGGGTGTACGAGGTGGCGGGGGAGAGGGTGAGGGTCTGCCGGCACTCGCCGGTCCCGCCGCTCGTCGGCGCGGTCCGCAGCGCGTACGAGCCGCCGTGCACCGGGCTCTTGACCACCGAGGCGCCGTCGTCGCACGTCCACGGCCCGGTGCCGCCCGACTCGAAGTCGCCGTTGACCACCCGGCCCGGCGTGCCGCCGCCGGTGACGGTCAGGGCGAACGGTGCCGAGTGGCTGCCCGAGGGCGCGGTGCCGGTCACCGTCACCTGGTGGGTGCCGGGCGGCGCGTCCTTGGCGACGGTGAAGGTCACCCGTGCCGACGCTCCGGCGGTGACCGAGGACGGGCTGAACTCGGCCGTCACCCCTTTGGGGAGGCCGCTCGCGGACAGCCGCACGGTCTGCGCCGGCCCGGACACCGCGCGCGTGGCGACGGTCGCCGTGGCGGTCCCGCCCGGCGGCACGGAGGCGGCGCCGGGCGAGACGGCGAGCGAGAAGTCCTGCTCGGCGGTCCCGCCGCCGGTGAAGGGGGTGAAGGTGTGGGTGAAGTACCAGGTGTCCTGGACGATCCCCGAGCAGGTGTCGGAACCCTTGGTGCCGGGGCAGCCGCCGTTGTCGCGCTGGAGCGCCCAGAAGGAGAGGGTGTTGATGCCCTTGCCGACGGCCCAGTCGTAGACCTTGACCGCGTCCTGGGTGGTGAAGGTCTCGGCGGGCCCGTAGTCGTCGATGCCGGGCATCTCGGTGACGCCGACCATCGCCCACCGCCGGGCGTCGCTCGTGTCCGGGTAGAGCGAGCCGAGTTGGGTGTGCAGGCCCTCGGCGGCGGTGATGGTGTCGGCGGCCATGTCGTGCTGGGCGCCGTCGTAGTAGTCGAACGTCATGATGTTGACGACGTCCACCCGGGCGCCGTTCTCGACGGCGTTGCGCAGCACGGCGAGCCCGCTGTCGGCGAGGCCCCGGGTGGTGGTCGGCAGGGTGTAGGCGAACCGCACGGTGCGCCCGTTGGCGGCCGCCCAGTCCTGCACCTTCTTGATCGCCTTGTTGCGGCGGTCGATCCCGGCGGTGTTGGTCAGTGAGTTGTCCTCGATGTCGAGGTCGAGCCGGGTGACGTCGTAGGTCGTGATCACCTTCTCGAACGCCTCGGCTATCCGGTCCACGTCGGTGCAACTGTCGGCGAGTTCGGTGCCGCCGTTGTCGGCCGCGTATCCGCCGAAGGACGGGATGACGTCCCCGCCCCGGGCACGGATCGCGGCGATGTCGGAGCCGAACACGGAGGCGTCCACCGGCTTGCCGGTGTCGCCGTTCCAGTAGGGCGTGCAGGAACCCTTGGCCTCGGTCTGGAGGAAGGCCAGGGTGAGGTGCTTGGCCCCCGACTTCTCGGCGAGCGCGGCCGGGCTGTCGGAGCCGTAGGTTTCGAAGTAGGGCGCGAAGACGCGTGGGGGGACGGGCGTGGCGGCGGTGGCGGCGGTCGCCGTACCGGCGCCGCCCAGGGAGAGTCCCGCGCCGGCCAACGTGGTGGCCAGGGCGGCCACCACGGCGCGGACGGACAGACGTCGTCTCAACGGATGCTCCCGGTGACTGAGGTGTGCACGAGGTGGGGGCGGTTGCGCGCTGAACATCGTTGGACTGGACCAGAGTTGCGTCAAGGGGACAGGGGCCGGAAATTCCGTCCGCCCGGCGGGGGAATCGGTAGCCGGACCGGAAAAACCTCCGCCCCGCCCTGCGGATACGGAAAAGGGAAATCCCCCCGGTCCGGCACAAGGGCCGGACCGGGGGGATTTCCCCGGAACTGCGGGGCTTTCGTCAGCCGTTGGCGGAGCCGTTGCCCGACAGGATCGGCAGCTCGTCGAGGATGTGCGACAGGGGGTCGTCGCCGTCGTTGATCGTCGAGTTGTCGGTGCACTGCTGCTGCTGCTGCGAGCTGAGGACCGGGATGTCCTGGAGGCCGACGTTGATCAGGGCCACGATGTTCTGGATGTTGACCCGGCCGAGGCCGATGCAGAGCTTGTTGAGCGAGCCCTGGACCAGGCTCATCTGCGGGCTTTCCTTGCCGCCGGTGTGGGTGTTGCCGTAGCCGGTCTTGGCGCCGTTCCCGTTGACGGCGTCCTGCTCGTCGGCACCGAATGCCATCGCGGGAGTGGCCATGGCGCCGATTGCGGAAGCCGTCACCGCGGCCGTGGCGATTGCCTTCTTGAGCACGTCTATGCCTTTCGATCGAAGAGGTTTTTTCCCGCTGGGAAGCGAACTGAGTAACTGTGCCCCTTTTGGGAAGTTCCGGAGTTTCACTCGTTCGCCTCATCGCCGCTCGTCGGAGCGCTTGCGGGGAGTCGGCGTCGGCCTCCGGTCCATGCCGCGCGCCTCCGGTCCATGCCGCGCGGGGAAGGGGCTCCTACGGCACCGGCCGCCGGAGGTGCCTGTGGGTGACGCTGTCCGGACGCTGTGCGTCCGGCTGGTAGCGTGCGGTGCGCGGCGGGGTCATCCGGCCGTCGGCCCGCTCGGACGGCGCCCCCACGCGACGCGCCGGGCGGGCCTGCCGCACCTCGTCCCGGGCTCCGTGCGGTCCCGACGCCCGCCTGTCCGGCGCCCTCGTACGCCCAGGTCAACAGGTGTGACGAGGGGGACACCGCCAACCGCTCGGCGGTCGTATACCCTCGTCCGTGTGAATCTGCTTGTAAAGCGACGCCATGTGGACTTCCTGCGCGTCACGAGCATGTCCTGTCGCCTTTCCGGCTGACCCGCGCCTCCTGCCGCCCGTCCGTTCCGACCGGGCCGGGGCGCCCTCCGCGCTGATCCCGCGCGTTCTCCGCGCTGTTTTCCGGCGTTTCCCCGCATCGTTTTCGTACCGCTCGCACTTCGCACCGGGCACCCACCCGCTCCGAACCCGCGCGCCCCGCTCCGCCCTGCCCGTGTCCGGGCGGCGGTGCGGGGTGCGCGGGGACCCCGGGCGTGCCCGGGCCCTCACGCTGTGGACATCTCATGAACGACAAGCTCCCCGTCATCGACCTCTCCGCCGCCTCCGGTACCCCCGAGGAGCGCGCCCGCCTCCACGAGGCGCTGCACTCCGCCGCCCGGGACGTCGGCTTCTTCCATCTGACGGGCCACGGCATCACCGACGACGAGACCGCCGCCCTGATGCGCACCCTCCGCGCCTTCTTCGCCCTGCCGGAGGCCGACCGGCTCGCCATCAGCAACCTCAACTCCCCGCACTTCCGCGGCTACACGCGCATCGGCGACGAGCGCACCGGCGGCAGCCGCGACTGGCGCGACCAGCTCGACATCGGCGCCGAGCGCGAGCCCCACATACCCGCCGCCGACGAGCCCGGCTACTGGTGGCTGGACGGCCCCAACCAGTGGCCCGCCGCCCTCCCCGAGCTGCGCACCGCCGCCCTGCACTGGATCGACCGCCTCAGCGCGGTGGCCGGGCGGCTGCTGCACGAACTCCTCGCCTCCATCGGCGCCCCGGCCGACTTCTACGACGACGCCTTCGCCGACCGCCCCCACCTGCACCTCAAGCTGGTCCGCTACCCGGGCAGCGCCCCCGACGGATCCGGCCAGGGCGTCGGCGCGCACAAGGACTACGGCTTCCTGACCCTGCTCCTCCAGGACGAGGTCGGCGGCCTCCAAGTGGAGGGCCCCGACGGGTCGTTCCTCGACGTCCCCCCGCTGCCCGGCGCCTTCGTCGTCAACCTCGGCGAGCTCCTCGAAGTGGCCACCGACGGCTACCTCAAGGCGACCAACCACCGCGTCGTCAGCCCGCCCGGTGCCCGCGAGCGCTACTCGGTGCCCTTCTTCTACAACCCGCGGCTGGACGCCCGCATCGAGCCCGTGCCCTTCCCGCACGCCCACCACGCCCCCGGCGTCACCCAGGACGCGACGAACCCGCTGTTCGCCGAGTACGGCCGCAACGAGATCAAGGGCTGGCTGCGGGCGCACCCGGGCGTGGCCCGGCGCCACCACCCCGACCTGCTGGCCCCCGCGCCGGTGGGGTGAGCCGGATCACTCCATGGCCCCCTCCCGTTCCGCCCCACGATTTATAAGGTGAGCGGGCGTCATCACCCGGGGTCCTGAGGCCCCGGGCGCTTGGGGGTGGGGATCATGGTTGTTCCGGGGAAGCTGGGGACGGGGATCGGCTGGCGGCCGGAGATAGCGGACGACATCGCGGCACTGCCGGGCGTCGACTGGGTCGAGGTGGTGGCCGAGAACCTGTGCCCCGGCCACCTGCCCGATCCGCTGCTCCGGCTGCGCGCCCGCGGCCTGCCCGTCGTGCCGCACGGCGTCTCGCTCGGACTGGGCGGCGCCGAGCGGCCCGACCTGGCCCGGCTCGCCGCCCTCGCCGACCTCGCGGAGGCCCTCGGCGCCCCGCTGGTCAGCGAGCACATCGCCTTCGTGCGGTCCGGCGGCGGGCTCCTCCCGTCCCACCGCCTGGAGGCCGGGCACCTGCTGCCCGTCCCGCGCACCCGCGACGCCCTCGACGTCCTCTGCGCCAATGTGCGCATCGCCCAGGACGCCCTGCCGGTCCCGCTCGCGCTGGAGAACAGCGCCGGCTATCTGACCTGGCCCGACGAGGAGTTCACCGAGGGCGCGTTCCTCGCCGAACTCGTCGGGCGGACCGGCGTACGGCTCCTCGTCGACGTCGCCAACCTGCACACCAACCACGTCAACCGCGGCGAGGACCCGGCCCGCGCGCTCGACGAGCTGCCGGTGGAGGCCATCGCCTACGTCCACGTGGCCGGCGGCCACGAACGCGACGGCGTCTGGCACGACACCCACGCCCACCCCGTCGGCCCGCCCGTCCTCGACGTCCTCGCCGACCTGTGCTCGCGCGTCACCCCGCCCGGCGTCCTGCTGGAACGGGACGACGACTTCCCCACGGCGGACGGCCTGGCGGCCGAGCTCGACGCCGTCCGCGCCGTGACCGCCCGGGCGGGCAGTCGTGCCGGCTGACCTCGACGCCGCCCGCCGCCGGCTCGCCCGCGCCCAGCACGACCTGCTCTCCGCCCTCGTCGAGGGAACCGAGCCGCCACCGGGCTTCGACCCCGCACGACTGGCCCTGCAACGCGACGTGCTGCTGACCAAACGCCTCCGCGTCCTCGCCAAGGTGGCCCCCGGCCTCACCGCCGTCCTCGGCGACCGCTACCGGCCGCTGTTCCTCGCCTACGCCACCGGCCGGCCCATGGAACACGGCTACCGCCGGGACGCCCGGGACTTCGCCCGCCACCTGGTGCGTACCGCGGCCGTCACCGGCGAACCGGCCCGGCGGCTGGCGGAATGGGCGGACGCGCCGGAGCAGACCACCAGGCCCGGGCCGCTGCGCCGCTTGACGGCGGCCCTGCGTGACCGGCGCGCGACGCGCCGACCGAAAGGCAGCGACCGATGATCCTTCTGCTCCTCGCCACCGTGCTGACCATCGCACCCACGATCTGGGTGCTGCGGCTCTGGTACCTCGGCTACGGCGACCTCACACCCGGGGCCGAGCTCGGCCGGCTCGACCTCGCCTATCTGACCGGCGGAGCGGGCCGGGTCGCCGACACCGTGATCACCGGGATGCACCAGGACGGGCGTGTCACGGTGGACGGCGGCCGGGTCACGGTCGTCCGGCCCGCCTCGCGGGACACCCTGGAGCGCGCGGTGCTGCGGCACTGCGGGAACGACTGGGTCCGCTCGCTGTGGCGGCTCCGCCGTGACCTGCGCGAGGACCGGGCCATGCGGGACCTGCACCGGTCGCTGGTCGAACGGGGAGTGCTGCTGCGGCCGGACGTCCAGCGCTGGTGGCCCTGGGCGATGTGGATCCAGCCGCTCGGACTGGTACTGACGGTCGTGCTCGCCCTGGCGATGTTCCAGCCCGCCTCGATGGTCGCCCTGATCCTGGTCGTGATCGGCGTCGTGCTGCGGGTGCTGAGCCGGCGCGAGAAGAGCCGGATGCCCTTCACGTCGGAGGGGCGCCGGTTCGCGCGGGAGCGCATCCGGACGGCTCCCTGGAACGAACCCGACCCGGCCCGCCACCCGGAGGGCGCCGCGGGCGTGGTCGCCGTCGGCGGGACCGGCGCCCTGCCCGACGGCGGGCTGCGCCGGGAGTTCGAGCGGGTGGCCGAGCCGGAACCGGTGTCCTCCCGGTGGCAGCGGAACCGCCGGAGCCGCACGCGGTCCCACGACTCCGGGACGTCCTCGACCTCCTCGTCGACGTCGTCCTGCGGCGCGGTGTTCGTCGTCGGTGCCTCCTGCGACAGCGGCACCTCCCGCGACACGGGCGGTTCGGCCGGGCACACCGGCGGTTTCGTCTGCTCCTCCGACTCCTCCTCCGGGTCGAGCTGCTCGTCGGGATCGAGCTGTTCGTCGAGCAGTTGCTCGTCGTCGAGTTGCAGCAGCAGCAGTAGCAGTAGCTGCTCGTGAGGGGCCGCACTCACCGGTGCCGGTCGGCCGCCGCCACCGCCCCGCAGGTCAGCGCGGCGAGGACCGCGCCGGCACCGAGCAGGGCCGGGATGCCGAAGGTGCCGGACAGCAGGGTGACCGCGTACGGCGCGAACATGCCGAGGTAGGCGGCCGTCCAGAAGCGGGAGGTCAGCCGGGCCAGGCGGTCCGGCGGGGCCAGGGCCGCGACCTCGGTGAGGCCGAAGGTCAGACACAGACCGTAGCCGGCGCCGAGGACCGCCGCCGCGACGAGGGACAGGACCGCGTGCCCGGTGGCGGCGGCGGGCACGGAGAGGCCCAGGCCGGCGGCGATCACCGTCAGACCGGCCACGGCGGTGGCCGACCGGTGCCGGGCGCCCAGGTGGCGGGCCAACGGCTGGACCAGGAGCCCGGCCGCGGGGACGACCGCCGTGGCCACCCCGGCGTACACGGTGTGCCAGCCCGGCACCCCGTCCACCAGGCCGGGCAGGGTGATGAAACCGACCGTCGGAGCGGCGAACACCCAGGGCGCGAGCGGCAGGACGACGCGCCGGAAGCGCCGCCGGGCCGGAGCGGCGACCGGGACCGACGGGCCGGCGGCACGCACCCGCCGGGTCTCCGGCGCCCGCCGAGCCAGCAGCCACGCGACCGAGCCGAGCAGCAGGTGCGGCACGTACGCCGTCACCATCGGGTGCGGCGCCCACTGTGCGATCAGCGCGGAGGCCAGGCCACCGGAGGCGAACCCCGCCGAGACGAAGAGCCCCGGCCGGCGGGCCGCGACGCCCGGGCCCGCCTCGGTGGCGAACGGCGGCGCCGACAGCTCCTTCACCCACGCGCTGCCCGCGGCCAGCAGGGCGCCCGCGCCGATGCCCGTGAGCAGCCGCCCGGGCAGCAGCCACCAGGTGGCGGACGCCCCCGCCATCAGCACCCCGGTCGAGAGCAGGTTGACGGCCAGCGCGGTCAGCGCCACCGGCCGGCGGCCCAGCCGGTCGGCCAGCGGGCCGCCCGCCAGCAGCCCGGGCACCAGCCCGAGGACGTAGACGGCGACCAGACCGGTGACGGCGGACTCGGTGAGGCCGAGCTGCGAGCGGTAGGCGCCGAGCAGGGAGGAGAACTGGTTGGCGCTCCAGCCGGAGGCCGTCATCATCCAGGCCGCCCGCAGGCCGTGGCGGGGACGGGACGGCGCGGCGGCCGGGGCGCGGAGGGTCGCGGTGGTGCTCATGGCGGCAGTTGTACGGGCCGTGGGGCGGCCCGTGCCGTACGCGTTCACGATTCGTGAACGCCGGGCCGGGCGCGGTGGCCGGCCGCGTACGCTGGCGGGCATGGATCTCCGTCTGCTGTCGTCCTTCCTGGCCGTGGCGGAGGAAGCGCACTTCGGGCGGGCCGCAGCGCGCCTCTTCCTGTCCCCGCCCGCCGTCACCCAGCACGTCCGGCGGCTGGAGGCCGACCTGGGCACCCGGCTGCTGCACCGCTCCCCGGTCTCCCTCACCCCGGCCGGCGAACGGCTCGCCGCGCACGCCCGGACCCTGCTCGCGCTGGCCGACGCCGCGCTGCGGGACGTGGCGGAGGCCGCCGGACGGCGCCCGTCGGCACGTCCGCTGCGGGTGGGCATCATGGGGCACGGCTCCGCCGAGCTCACCCCGGCCGCGATCAACGCCTACCGGCGGGCCCGCCCGGCGGTCCCCGTCGAGACCCTCCAGCTCGACTACACCGAGCACGTCAGCGCGCTGGTCGGCGGCCGGGTGGACGTGGCGTTCGTCCGCCCGGCCCCGGACGACGAACGGATCGGCAGCGACGTGCTGACCACCGAGCAGCGGATCGTGGCCGTGCCGGAGAACTCCCCGCTGGCCGACGCCCGGGACACCGGCGTGGGCCTGGCCGACGTCGCCGGCCTGCCCTTCCCCCGGCTGCCGGACCACACGCCGCGGGTCTTCGCCGACTACCTCTACTTCGGCGGCGAGGCCCCGCGCCGGGGCGGGATGACGGCGCTGACCCCGCACGACGTGGTCACCGGAGTGGTCACCGGCCGGGCGGCCGGCAGCGGACTGCGTTCCTTCGCCCGGTACTACGCCTGGCCGGGGGCGGTCTACGTACCGGTGCTCGACGCGCCCTGGGAGAGCAGCCACCTCGCCGTCCGCGCCGGCGACCCCGACCCCGAGGTCGCGATCTTCCGCGCCCTGGCCCTGGCCCTCGCCCGCGACCCCGGACCCCTGCTCTCCGACGCCGCCGGCTCCTGACCGGGGGCGCGGTCACAGCACCCGGTACTCCTCGTCCCGGACGTCCGTGACGAGCATGTGCCCGGGCGCGTGGGTGATCGCGAAGGGCGGCGCGGAGGCGGCCAGGGCGGCCTGCGGGGTGACGCCGCAGGCCCAGAAGACAGGGACGTCGCCCTCGTGGAAGGTGCACGGGTCGCCGAAGTCCGGGCGGGCCGGGTCCGCTATCCCGAGCTCCGCCGGGTCGCCCGCGTGCACCGGCGCGCCGTGCACGGCGGGCATCAGCGCCGTCAGCCGGCGCGCCGTGTCGACCAGGCCGGCGGGGATCGGCCGCATGGACACCACGAGCGGCCCGTGGAGCCGACCGGCTGGCCGGCACCGGCGGTTCGTCACGTACATGGCCACGTTGCGGCCCTGCTCGACATGGCGCAGCGGTACGCCCGCCGCGCGCAGGGCGCCCTCGAAGGTGAAGCTGCACCCGATGAGGAACGCGACGAGGTCGTCCCGCCAGACGTCGGTGACGTCGGTGGGTTCGGCCACCGGCCGGCCGTCCCGCCAGACCCGATACCTCGGCAGATCGGTCCGCAGGTCGGCGTCCGGGGCGAGCGGGGTGGTGGCGCGGCCCGGCTCGGTGACGTCCAGGACCGGGCAGGAGCGTGGATTGCGCTGGGCGAAGAGGAGCATGTCGTACGCCCAGTCGGCCGGGACGGCGATCAGGTTGGCCTGGGTGTGGCCGTCCGCCCAGCCCGCGGTGGGCTCGACGCGACCGGAACGGAACGCGGCCCTGGCCGCGGCGGGGGTGGTGGCGTGCGGGGGCGTGCGCATGGGCACCTCGCCGGTGTGAGGAGGCGGTGTGGTGTCCGACGATAGGGATTGTTGAACAACTGGGCAAGGGGCGGCCGGAACAAGGGAGTTGGGGTTCCGGGCCGGCTGCCGTCCGATCGGTCGCGGCGTCCGCCGAGGGGTCGGGGCGGCGGTCCGTCGGTCACGCCGGCGTGGCGGGCGGGGGTGCCGTGGGGTGTCAGGGGTGCCAGGGGCGTCGGGAGGCGAGGAAAGGGGCGGTGATTTACGGCCGTTGTGCACGGGGGCGGGCGCGTGCCCCCGGTCTGTGCCGGTGGCCTTCGCCCGGCCGGGTGACGGCCGTGACCTCCGGGAAGGGTGGGCGGCGGTGCGGTGCGGAGGCGGATGCGCCGGACGGCGGGGCCGCCGGAGGGAACGCCTGGGGGTGACGCGATCCCGTGCGTCCCACGGGAGCCGGTGAGCCTCGTACCTTGTAGGCGGACGGGAGCGGTCCGATACTCGGTCCACGTTTGGCATGGACGCGACGACCGCCCGAAGAGGGCGTTCCACCGTCGCGGCCGGCCTCTCGCCTGCCTCCGGGCCCGCCGTCACGGCGGGCACACCCCCCTCACAGGAGGTCGAGTTGACCACACGACGGACACGCGCGCGTCGCGCCGCCCTCGCCGCGACCGCGGCGGCGGTCATGACGGCGACCGCCCTCGGCACCCAGGGCGCGGGCGCGACACCCGCGCCGGACCCCACGCCGCTGACGGACACCCAAGCGGGCGCGCTCGCCCAGCGGATCGCCCATGACCTCGGCGACCGCACCGCCGGTGCCTACTACGACGCCACGGCCGGGAAACTGGTCGTCAACGTCGTCGACGCCAAGACCGCCGCCGCGGTACGGGCGGCCGGCGCCGAACCACGCACGGTCGCCCGCTCGGGCGAACGGCTCGCCGCGGCCACGAAGACGCTGGACGCCCAGGCCCGTATCCCCGGCACCGCCTGGTCGGTCGACCCGCGCGGCAACCAGGTCGTCGTCAAGGCCGACAGCACCGTGCGCGGCGAACGGCTGACGCGACTGGAGAAGACCGTGGCCTCCCTCGGCGACGCCGCGACCCTCCGCCGGGTCCCCGGCGTCTTCCGGCCGACCCTCGCCGGCGGCGACGCCATCTACGCCGCGCGGGCCCGCTGCTCCCTGGGCTTCAACGTCACCAAGGACGGGCAGCCGCACTTCCTCACCGCCGGGCACTGCGGCAACATCTCGTCCACCTGGTCCGACCGGCAGGGCGGCGCCGCCATCGGCAGGACGGTGACGTCCGTCTTCCCCGGCCGCGACTACGCCCTCGTCAAGTACACCGCGAACATCGCCCACCCCAGCGCCGTCGACCTCTACAACGGCCGGCAGCAGACCATCACCGCCGCCGCCGAGGCCGCCGTGGGCCAGCGGGTGCAGCGCAGCGGCAGCACCACGCGGGTGCACGGCGGCCAGGTCACCGGCCTGAACGCCACCGTGAACTATGCGGAGGGCCAGGTCAACGGCCTGATCGACACCACCGTCTGCGCCGAGCCCGGCGACAGCGGCGGAGCCCTGTTCGCCGGCTCCGCGGCCCTCGGCATCACCTCCGGCGGCAGTGGCAACTGCTCGTCCGGCGGCGAGACCTTCTTCCAGCCCGTCACCTACGCCCTGCGGGCGGTCGGGGCCCAACTGCCCTGACGCGCCGCGTGGGAACGGCCCCCGGGCGCGCCTTCCGGCGCCCGGGGGCCGTTCGCTCCGGTGGCAGATGGGTTCCGTGTCAGATGGTGGCGGTGTCAGATGGTGGCGGTGTCGATGACGAACCGGAAGCGGACGTCACCGGCCAGCACCCGCTCGTACGCCTCGTTGACCCGGGCGGCCTCGATCACCTCGATCTCGGCGGCGATGCCGTGCTCGGCGCAGAAGTCCAGCATCTCCTGCGTCTCGGGGATGCCGCCGATCATCGAGCCGGCGAGCGACTTGCGGTGCGTGATCAGGGCGAACGGCGAGACGGCCAGCGGCTTCTCCGGACCGCCGAGCTGCACCATGGTGCCGCCCGGCCGCAGCAGGCCCAGGTAGGCGTCCAGGTCCAGCTCGGCCGAGACGGTGTTGACGATCAGGTCGAGGGTGCCGGCCAGCTCCTCGAAGGTGGCCGGGTCGGAGGTGGCCCGGTAGTGGTCGGCACCGAGCCGCAGGCCGTCCTCCCGCTTGCGCAGCGACTGGCTGAGGACGGTCACCTCGGCGCCCATCGCATGCGCGATCTTCACGCCGAGGTGGCCCAGACCGCCCAGGCCGACGATCGCGACCTTCTTCCCCGGGCCCGCCTTCCAGTGGGCGAGCGGGGAGTACAGCGTCACGCCCGCGCACAGCAGCGGGGCGGCGGTGTCCAGCGGGATGGCGTCGGGGATGCGCAGGACGTACTCCTCGTCCACCACGACGTGGGTCGAGTAGCCGCCCTGCGTCTGCTCGCCGTCCCGGCCGGTGGCGCCGTAGGTGCCGATCATGCCGGTCTCGCCCGTGCAGTACTGCTGGAGGCCGGCCCGGCAGTTGTCGCAGGTGCGGCAGGAGTCCACGAAGCAGCCGACGCCGACCCGGTCGCCGACGGCGTACCGGGTGACCTCGGAGCCGACCGCGGCGACGACGCCGGCGATCTCGTGGCCGGGGACGATCGGGTAGACGCGGTCACCCCAGTCGCCCTGGACGGTGTGGATGTCGGAGTGGCAGATACCCGCGTACTTGATGTCGATGAGGATGTCGTGCGCCCCCAGGGCGCGGCGGGTGACGGTGGTCTTCCGGAGCGGGGCCTTCGCGGCCGGTGCGGCGTACGCGGCGACAGTCATGCTGGTCATGCCATCGATCATGCGCGGGTGCCCGACGGCCAGCCAGGCCCCCGCCCAACGTAGGCTCACGGTGCCTACCACTGACAGGGCCACCCTGCGCCGGGCAGCCAGGGCCACTACGCCGTGTAAAGCTCCGGCCCCTGGTTAAGGTGGTGACGTGCCGACCAAAGTGACAGAGCTCAGCGAATTCCTCCGCTCCCGCCGGGCCCGGCTGCGGCCGGAGGACGTCGGGCTGAAGCCCTTCGGCGGGCGGCGGCGGGTCCCGGGGCTGCGGCGCGAGGAGCTCGCCCAGGTCGCCGGGGTGAGCGTCGCCTACTACACACGGCTCGAACAGGGCCGGGGGCGGAACGTCTCCACGTCGGTGCTGGACGCCATCGCCGACGCGCTCCGACTGGACGCGGCCGAACGGCACCACCTGCACAAGCTGGCCCGCCCCGACAACCGGCCGCGACGCCCCGCCGACCGGCCGCAGCGCGTCCGGCCCGCCGTGCAGCACCTGCTGGACTCCATGGAGAACGTGCCCGCGCACGTGCTCGGCCGGCGGCTGGACATCCTCGCCTGGAACCGGATGAACACCGCGCTGCTGGGCGACTTCGGCGCCCTGCCCCCGCAGCGGCGCAACATGGCCTGGATGGTCTTCCTCGACCCGGCGACCCGGGAGCTCTACGAGGACTGGGACGGCAAGGCGGCCGACATCGTCGCCCTGCTGCGCACCCACGCCGGTTGCTACCCCGACGACCCGGCCCTGGCCTCGCTGATCGGCGAGCTGTCCATGAAGAGCCCGGAGTTCCGGGGGCTGTGGGCCGCGCACGACGTCCGCGACAAGTGCTTCGGGATCAAGGAACTGCGGCACCCGGTCGTCGGACCGCTGACCCTGGCCTGCGAGACGCTGGTGCTCCCCGTGGACCAGGACCAGCGCCTGGTGACGTACCACGCCGAGCCGGGGTCGGCGTCCGCCGAGTCGTTGCGGCTGCTGGCGAGCTGGAGCCTGGAAGCGGCCGGCGGCACGGCCGCGCCCGCCGGGCGCGACGCCGTGGCCGGCGAGCGCTGACCGGTCAGCCGGCCCACTTGCCGGAGGTGAAGACGAGGGCCAGCACGGTCGCGAGGGGAGCCGCCACCGTCAGGTAGGCGGCGCGGATCCACGGCCGGCGCACGCTCGCCACCGCCAGCGCGGTCCAGAGCGGCCACCACAGCAACGTGGCCCGGGGGACCGACATGTACCAGTACGAGGTGCCGAGCGCCCACAGGCTCAGCCCGACGTACACCGCCTCCGGCCATTGCCGCCGCCGCACCAGCAGGGCCAGCAGCAGTACCCCCACCACCATGGCGAGCAGCTCGGCCTGGAACATCGCGGCGTAGCTCGTGGGATGGGAGCGCGAGAAGGCGGCGTCCCAGGTGTGCAGCCAGGACTCCCACGGGGTGTGGAACTGCCGGTACCAGCCGCGCTCCTGCGCGTGCTTCCAGGCCATCCAGTCACCGGTGCGCGCCTGGAGGTACCAGCCGTACGCCAGGGCGGGCAGGGCGGGGAGCGCCAGCCAGCCGGCCTGGCGCCGGCGCCGGTGTTCCCGCCCGGCGAGCAGGAACCGGACGACGAGCGCCGCCGCCAGGAAGAGGCCGCTGACGCGGACGGTCGTGGCCAGGGCGCCCAGCACGGCGGCGAGCGCCCAGCGGTGCCGTTCGGCGGCCAGCCAGGCCGGCAGGGCGAACGCCAGGAACAGGGCCTCCGTGTAGCCGGCCGCCAGGAACACCGCGCACGGTGACACCAGCAGGAACAGTGCGGCGCTCGGCCCCGCCCGTTCCCCGGTCTCCGCCGGGAGACGCAGCCGCGCGATCCGGCCGAGGGCCACGGAGGCCACCGCACCGGCGACGAGGGAGATCAGCAGCCCGGCCAGCGGCCAACTGGGCACCACGGTGTGCACGGCCCGCAGCACCAGGGGCAGACCGGGGAAGAACGCCTCCCGGTTGTCCGGGTGGGCGGAGCCGGGGCCGCCGTCCGCGGCGAAGTAGCCGTCCTCGGCGATGTGCCGGAAGAAGTCCCAGTCCCAGCGCGCCCACAGCGACAGGAACGAGGGCGCTTCCCGGGCCTCGGGGTCGGAGGCGAACATCCAGGCGGAGCAGTAGCCCGTGATCAGCACGGCGACCCGGGTCAGGGCGTAGAGGCCGAGCACGGTCCGGTCCGCGGCGTCGAGCCGGTCGAGCCACGGGAGCCGGAGGGCGGCGGCCGGGCGGGCGGGACGACGGCCCGGACCGCGCTCCCCGGGGGGCCGGTCCGACGCCGTCTCCGTTGGGCACGGTCTCCCCGACGGTGCCTTGGCTATCGGTATCCGGGCCATGCTGGGGCGCCTCCTGGCGTGCGGGTTCGAGCGACGGGACGCCACAGCACATCACAGACGCCTCACCCCTCCCAATCCGCGCCCCCGGTCCCCTCACTCCGGTCACTCCGGACCGCCCTCCCGCAGCACCCCCAGCCCGTCCAGCAGCCGGCCGAGACCGAACTCGAAGCGGCTGTCCATGTCCGGCCCGGTCAGCTCCCCGGCCAGCGCGACAAGGTGCGGATACCGCTCGGCGGGCAACCCGGCCAACCGCTCCCGCGCCTCCGCCACGGCCTCGGCGGGTGTCGCCCCGCGCTCCTCGGCGGCCGACATGGGCACGGCCTCGTGCAGGACGAAGCCCTGCACCCAGATCATGACCGTGTAGGCGCCGAGGGCCGTGTCCGCGGGTCCGAAGCCGAGCCGGCGCAGCATCCCGAACGTCTCCTCCAGCGGTCCGAGGGCCCGTGCTCCCGGCGCGAAGCGCCCGGCGAGCACCCGCACGGCGGACGCGTGCGCCAGCAGGTGCGCCCGCAGTCGCCGGGCGGCGGTCGCGGCGCAGTCACGCCAGTCCCCGGCCTCGGCGGCGTGGCCGGGCGGGAGCGGGACGTACCCCTCCCACAGCGCGTCCGCGGCGAGGTCGAGCAACTCCTCCTTGTTCCGGACGTGCCAGTAGAGGGAGGCCGCCTGGACGCCCACCTCGGCGGCCACCTTGCGCATGGTCAGCCCCCTGGGGCCTTCCGCCTCCAGCAGCCGCAGCGCGGCATCCGCCAGGTCCTCCCTGGTCAGAGAGGTGTTTCCGGTCGTCCGGCGCCCTGCCATCGTCCTCGTCCTCCCACGGGTCCCGCTCGACGGCTTGCAATCTAACACCGTTAGCCTGACACTAACGCCGTTAGGGATCGTCTAACGTTGTTAGGGGAGTGGTGTGGGTACGGGACCCCAGGGCCGCGCACGGCTCGTGCTGCCGACCCTCTGTGTCGGCCTCTTCATGGCCATGCTCGACAACCTCGTCGTGACCACGGCGCTGCCCGCCATCGGCACGGAACTGCGGACCGGAACGGCCGGACTCCAGTGGGTGGTGGAGGGCTACGCCCTGGTGTACGCGGCCCTGCTGCTCGGCGGCGGCGCGCTGGGCGACCGGTGGGGGAGGCGGCCGGTCTACCTCACCGGCCTCGCCCTCTTCACCGGCGGCTCCGCGCTCTCCGCCGTCGCCGGCGGCCTGCCGGCCCTCGTCGCCGGACGGGCGGTCCAAGGGCTGGGGGCGGCCCTGCTGACCCCGGGCTCGCTCGCCATCCTGCGGCACGTCTTCACCGGCGACGCCGAACGTTCCCGCGCCATAGGCGTCTGGAGCGGGGTCTCCGGCTCGGGGCTGGCCCTCGGTCCCGTCGTCGGCGGGCCCCTGGTCGACCACTTCGGGTGGGCGAGCGTCTTCTGGGTCAACGTCCCGGTCGGGATCCTCGGCCTGGTGCTCGCCTTCCTGGTGCTCCCGGACGTTCCCCGGACCGCCGCCCGTGCCGACCCGGCCGGCCAGATCACCGTCGCGCTCGGGCTCGGCACCCTGGTGTACGCGCTGATCGAGGGGCCCGTCCGCGGGTGGGGTGACACCCGGGTGGCCGGCGCCGGGGCCGTGGCGCTGCTCGCCCTGACCGCCTTCGTCGCCGTCGAACGGCGGACCGCGGCCCCCATGGCGGACCTGCGCCTGCTGACGGACCGGAGTGCCGGCCCGGCCGCCTGGGCGGGGTTCGCCGTCAGCTTCGGCTTCTTCGGCCTGGGGACGTTCCTCACCCTCCACCTCCAGTACGTCCTGGGCCTCTCGCCCACCCAGGCGGGCCGGGCCATGGCACCCTGCACCCTGGCGACCGCCGTGGCCTCGGTCGCCGCCGGGCGGTGGTGCGCCCGATGCGGCCCCCGGCCGCCGCTCGTCACCGGACTCCTGCTCGTCGCCTCGGCCCTCGCCGCGTTCGCCGGCTACGGACCCGAGGCCCGCGTCGCGGACTTCGGGTGGCTCCTGGGCGTCCTCGGCGTCGGCCTCGGCCTTGTGTTCACCCCCGTCTCCGTCGCCGTGCTGGGCGCGGTCCCGCCCGAACGGGCGGGCATGGCCTCGGCCACCGCGAGCATGACCCGCGAGGTGGGCGGAGTGGCCGGAGTGGCCGTCCTGGGCGCGGTGCTGACGACGCGGTTCGAGGCCGTCCTGCGCGACCGGCTGCCGCCGGGAAGCGGGGCCGACGCCGGGCGGTCGGCGCACGCGGTCATGTCCGGCGGAGGGTGGGCGTCCGGGCGGGCCGAAGCGAGCGGACGGGTCGTCAGGCACGCCTTCGTGGCAGGGCTGCACCTCGCCGCGCTCGTTTCCGCGGGTGTGCTCGCCGTGGCGGCGGTGGCCGTTCTGGTGGTGATGCGGCGGCCCCGGGGTGACATCGCGGGCCGAGCGGCCGGGGCGCTGGTGCGCCGGTCCTGACGGCCCGCTAGTGTTCCCCGAACGGAAGCCGGAACCACACGCGTTCACCCCTTCTCGGGGCCGCGGGAGAGAACGAGTGGGTCCGGACGCGGCGGAGGGAACCCCCAGCGGGGGAATTTCCTCTCCCCAACCGGAATCGTGCAGAGGTGGACACAACCCGAATGCGGGGACAGTTGATGACAGAGAGAGTCGCACAGCGGCGGTCGTCGGGCGTGCGGAAGACGGCCGGGAAGGCGGCGGTGGTACTGGCGGCCGGAGTCGTGATCGCGGGCACCGCGTGGCCGGCCGCGGCAGCCCCGGCGGCGCGGACCGCGCCGGCCAAACCCGACTGCGGCGGTTTCCGCGCGTCCGCCGCGCCGGCGGCGCCCGCCGCCGACCGGGCCCAGGCGCCCGAAGTGCCCCCGACCCTGGCGGGCAAGGGCGCGCTCTCCTACTCCGTCGCCTCCGCCCAGGCGCCCATCGGCCTCTGGTCCAAGGCCGGTCTGACCCTGCGCACCCCCGTCGCCAAGGGCACGGCCCGCCTCGACGTCGGCAGCCGCGGGTTCAGCACCGACTCGGTGGCGATCCAGCGCTACGAGCCCGCCAAGCACGCCTGGGTGGACCTCGACACCCGCCCCGGCGGCGGAAGCTGGCCGCACCGCGGCACCTTCACCTTCCCGGTCTCCGCGCCCAAGGCGAGCGCGCGGCACCCGTACGCCGTCGCCCTGCGGTTCCAGGACCTCGACCGGCCCGGCACCCTCACCGTCAACGCGTCCGTCGCCGACGGCCGGGGCCACACCTACCGCGCGCCGGTCCGCACGGTGACCGCCACCCGGCCGCAGGTCTCCGTCACCAACTGGGCGAGCGGCACCACGAAGCTGACGCGCGGCGGCGCGGCGCACCCGTTCACCATCACCGTGCGCAACACCACCAACCGCGCCTACCCGGCGCTGAACGTCAACTACTACGCCTACGGCGCCGGCAAGCGCCACGCCCTGACCCCCAAGGACCTGGTGCTCCAGCAGTACCGGCCGGGCCACGGCTGGGAGAAGGTCGCCCTGACGGCCGGCGGCTGCGACCCGGGCATGGGCGCCACGCTGCGCCCGAACCGGACCGCCCTCGCCCCCGGTGCCACGGCCGTCTACCGGCTGCGGCTGGCCGTCGCCGGCTCCGCGCCCCGGGACGTGGTCTCGGCGGACAGCGGTTTCTCGGTGAGCAACGGCGACCAGGCGTTCTCGTCCAAGCGGCTGCCCTTCGCCATCCGCGCCGGCAAGTAGCGCGGGGCGCGACCGCCTGAAGGACGGCCGAGAGCGACGGCCGAGGAGCCGCCCGGGACCACCCGGGCGGCTCCGTCGGTTTCCGGCGGGTGAAAGGTAGCGTTCGGGGCGTCACGTCCGAAATGTCCGAAACTCGGGAACCGGTCATGCTCAAGGGATTCAAGAACTTCGTCATGCGCGGCGACATCGTCGTCGTCGCCGTGGGTCTGATCATCGCGCTGGCGCTGAGCACCCTCATCAAGGCGTTCACCGACTTCGTGATCAACCCGCTCATCACCAGCCTGCAGGGCGACCACGCGCTGGGCCTCGGCTGGCAGCTCGGCCGGGCCGGGAACCGGTCCACCTACCTCGACCTCGGCTCCTTCATCTCCGCCGCCGTGTACTTCCTCATCTTCATGGCCGTCGTCTACTTCGTCATCGTGGTGCCGTACCGGCACGTCCAGGCCCGGCGCGGTGTCGTCGTCTTCGACGAACCGGGGCCCCTGCGGACCTGCCCGGCCTGCCTCTCCGAGGACCTCCCGGCCGCCGCCGCCCGGTGCCGCCACTGCTGTGCCGACCTCCCCGCCGCGGGCGGACGGGCGCCCGCCTGACCCGGGCCGGGAGGACGTCCTCACGGTGCGGGCGGGCCCCGGCGCGGGGGACCGCCGGAAGCGGAATCCCGCGAATGGCCCTCCGTCCCGGGGGTGGATTCCCCTGGGGCGGAGGGGAATGCGGGAGCCGTCATTCGCGCGTTCCGGAAGCGTTCCCGACCGTGTTCCGGGCGCGTTCGGAAGCGTTCCGACGCGTTCCGGATCCGGGAATTCCGTGGGGAAGTCCGTCATTTCGCACCGGGGATTCCCCGGACCGGGCACCGTACGCCGTCCGGCCCGAAGACCCAGCTCGGAGCCGCGCGGGCGGACCGGGCACCCTGCCCGGCCGGGGAGCGGAATTCCCGGGAAACCGCCGGTCGCCCGTACGGACGCTTAACCGTCGCGACCGGCGGGAACAATCAGTCCGGCCTCGATTCGTGCGAATCGCGAGAACCGCCGAACCGCACCGAGCAACGGGATGAATCCGTATGGACACGAACGCCGCACCGGACGCCCCGGGGCCGCCCCCGGAGGACGCGGCCGACCTGGGGCGGTGGGCGCTGGCCCAGTTCCCCATCGGGATCGCCGTCTACGACCGGGACAACCGGCTGGTGACCGCCAACGACGAGATGATCCGGCTGAGCGGCCTGAACCGCGACCGGCTCACCGGCCGCCGCCTCGACGAACTGCTCCCCGTGCCGCCCTTCGAGGAGTTCGCCCGCCTCGGCGACGAGGTCCTGCGCACCGGCCGGGCGGTCCGCGCCGACAACTACTTCGTCTCCCCGGGCGACGGCCGCGAACGCGCCTGGGCCAGCTTCTTCACCCCGATCAAGGACGCCGACGGCCGCACCCTCGGGCTCTCCCTCGCCGCCCTGGACGTCACCGCCGAATACCGCGCCCGGCAGCGGCTCGCGCTCGTCAACGACGCCGGCGCCCGCATCGGCACCACCCTGGACATGGACCGCACCGCCGCGGAGCTCGCCGAGTCCACCGTCGGCCGGTTCGCCGACTTCGTCGCCGTCGACCTGCTCCCGGACGGGACCGGCGCCGGCGCGGAGGCCGGACGGCCCGGCACCGGCGAGCCCGTCGAGCTGCGCCGCACCGCGCGGCGCTGGGCGGTTCCCGAAGACCCGTCCGCCCTCGCCGCCGAGCACACCGGGTGCTACCGGTGCCCGCCGCACTCACCGCCCGCCCTCGCCCTCGCCACCGGCAAGCCCGCCCGCCTCCGGGGCGACGAACCGGCCGTCCGCTCCTGGGCCGGGAGCAGCCCCGCGCTGCCGCCCGCCGTCCGGGCCCGCGGCGTCGGCTCCCTCCTCGTCGTGCCGCTGGCCGCGCACGACACCGTCTCCGGGCTGGCCCTGTTCGTCCGGCACCCGGACACCGAGCCGTTCGACGACCACGACCTGCTGCTCGCCGAGGAGATCACCGCCCGCGCCGCCGTGTGCGTGGAGAACGCCCGGCGGTACGCCCGCGAACGCGCCGTCGCCCTGACCCTCCAGCGCAGCCTGCTGCCCGCACGCCTGCCGGGCCACACGGCCGTGGAGGTCACCTCCCGCTATCTGCCCGCCACCGCGCAGGCGGGCATCGGCGGCGACTGGTACGACGTGATCCCGCTGTCCGGCGCCCGGGTCGCGCTCGTCGTCGGCGACGTCGTCGGGCACGGGCTCCAGGCGTCCGCCACCATGGGCCGGCTGCGCGCGGCCGTCCGCACGCTGGCCGACATCGACCTGCCCCCCGACGAACTCCTCACCCACCTCGACGACCTCGTCATCCAGCTCGCCCAGGACCGGGCGGCCGAGGCACGGGACGGCGGCACCGGCGACGAGGCGGGGGAGACGGACGCGTCCTGCCTCTACGCGGTGTACGACCCGGTGACCCGTCGCCTCGTCGCCGCGAGCGCCGACCACCCGCCGCCCGTGCTGGTGACCCCCGACGGCACCGCCCGCTTCCTGGAGCTGCCCCGGGGGCCGGCCCTCGGCGTCGGCGGGCTGCCGTTCGAGTCGCTGGAACTGGAGGTGCCGGAGGGCAGCCTGCTCGCGCTCTACACCGACGGACTCGTCGAGGGGCACGGCCCGGGCCCCGGTTCCGGCCCGGGCTCCGGTTCCGGTTCCGGCGAGGAGGGCGGCCGGCTGCTGCGGCAGACCCTGGCCCGGCCCGCCGCCGGGCTGGAGCGCGCCTGCGACGACGTCCTCGCCGCTCTGCTCCCGGAGCGTCCCGCCGACGACGTGGCCCTCCTGCTGGCCCGTACCAGGGCGCTGGACGCCGACCGGGTGGGCACCTGGGAGCTGCCGGACCACCCGGCGTCGGTGGCGGACGCCCGCAAGCGGGTCGCCGCCCAACTGGCCGCGTGGGGGCTGGAAGAGCTCGTCTTCACCACGGAACTCGTGGTCAGCGAGCTGGTCACCAACGCCATCCGGCACGCCGCGCCGCCCATCCGGCTCCGGCTGATCCGGGACGGCGCGTTGATCTGCGAGGTGTCCGACGGCAGCAGCACGTCGCCGCGGATGCGCCGGGCCCGGGCCTTCGACGAGGGCGGCCGAGGGCTGCTGCTGGTCGCCCAGCTCTGCCGGCGGTGGGGGACCCGCTTCACGTCCGCCGGCAAGACCATCTGGGCGGAACAGCCGCTGTCGGCGGCGGCCTGACGGGCCGCCCCGGGCGTACGGCGCCGGACGGGCGCGCGCACCCCGCGGGGCCCACGGCGGCTGATGCCCGGAGGTCGTCCGGCGGATGCCGTCCTCGCCCTCTCGCCGGTCCCGGCCACCCGGTCAGTGCCGGACGACCCGGTAACTGAGCGCGGGGTACGGGAAGTTTCCCCAGTGCAGGCTGCCGAGCCCGTCGTACAGGTCGCTCGGGTGCCCGGGCCGCCCGGTGCGGCAGTCGCGGTCGAAGTAGACCTGGATGTCGGCGACGGTGAGGTTGACCGCCGACAGCGCCGGTTCGGCGAGGTTGTGGCACGTCGTATCCGTGATGTCGACCGGGGCCTGTCTGCCGGTCAGGTCCTTGCCGGAGGCGAAGTACGCCACCGGGGCGTTCGGGAGGTCGACGGCCGCGGCCGGCTGGGCGAGGCCCGCGCCCAGCAGCAGCGCGGCGCCGGAGAGGGCGGCGGCGCCACCGGTCAGCAGCTTCTTCCGGTTCTTCCGGGACAAGGGCATGGGTGCACTCCGTTTCGGGGTCGCGGGCACGTTCACGGCGCCGCCGCGGACCTTCCGCCCGCGGCCGGGCGCCCCTTGGGCATTGCATCTTCAAATGGTTCGCTTCGGGGCGTCAACAGTCATCTGACTGAAGTCCGTTCGCCGCGCGGCAGCCAGCCAGAATGGACCCGCGCGGCCGGCACAGCCGAAGCCGCGCGCGTCCCGCCGACCCGCGGCGGGCGAGGAGGGAGAGCACGTGCCGACGTACGAGACCAGCAGGCAGCGCCCCACGGGCCCCGGCCGGCGCACGGTGGTGGCCGCCGCCCTGTCGGCCGCCGTCGCCGTACCGGCGGCACGGGCCGCCGCGGCGGCCCCCGGCCGGCCCGCGGCGGGCCCAGTGCCGCTCCGGCTGCCGGCGCCCACCGGCCCGTACGCGATCGGCACGGCCGCGCTGCACCTGACCGACGCCGCCCGGCCCGACCCGTGGCGGGGCGACCGGCGGCGCGAGCTGATGGTGACGTTCTGGTACCCGGCCGTCCCCGGGACGGGCGGCGCGGAGCCGGCGCCGCACATGGAGCCCGCGGCGGCGGTCCACTTCGGCGGGGCGGACGGCATGGCCGCCCTCAACTACCAGGTGCCACCGGGGAGTACGGACTGGCGTGAGACGCGGAGCCACGCCCGCCCCGGTGCCCAGGTGCTGCCGGGCGGGCCCCGCCCGGTCGTGCTCTGGTCGTCCGGCACCGGCGACCCGCGGACCTGGGGCACCGGCCTCGTCGAGGAACTGGCCTCGCGGGGCTACGTCGTCGTCACGATCGACCACACCTACGAGGCGTCCGAGGTGCGGTTCCCGGACGGGTCGCTCGAAGTGTCCGTCCTGCCCGCGTACATGAAGGACCACCCGGACCTCGTCTACCTCACCCGTCATTCGATGGAGGCCCGGGTGCGCGACGTGGGGTTCGTCCTCGGCCGGCTGCACGCCCTCCGGCACGGCCGGACGGCGGCGGGCCGGCTGCCGCGCGGGCTGGCGGAGGCACTGGACCTGTCGCGGACCGGCATGGCCGGGCACTCGGCGGGCGGCTTCACGGCGGCCCAGGCGATGTGCGGCGACACGCGGCTCGTCGCGGGGGTGAACCTGGACGGGCAGATGCACTTCCCGAAGACGGCCGACGGGAAGGGGGTCGAGCTGAGCGAGGTGGCGGAGAAGGGGCTCGACCGGCCGTTCCTGCTGGTCGGTTCGGCCGCGGACGCGGACGAGAACCGGCCCTCGTGGGACGCGCTCGTCGGGAACAGCCGGGGCCGCGTCCACCGGCTGATCGTCCGCGACACCGCCCACGGGGCGTTCAACGACGCCGCCGCGCTGCTGCCGCGGCTGGCCGAGCGGGGCACGGTCCCCCGGGAGACGGTGACGACGGTGCTCGGGGCGCTGCCGGGTGACCGGTCGGTCGCGATCACCCGGGCGCTCGTCACGTCCTTCCTCGACCGGCGGCTGCGGGACCGGGACACGCGGCCCGGTGACGTGCCGCCGGCCGGATTCCCGGAGGTGGAGCGGGTCCGGTGAGCGCGACGGGCTCCCGGCCGGACCGGCCGGGAGCCCGTCGCCTCCGTCAGTGCCGGGCGGCGGACGGGGTGTTGGCCTCGGTCACGTTGACCGCGGCCCAGGCGCGGTCGACGGCCTGGTACTCGGCGCTGCCGGCGCCGTGGATGTCCGCGGCGGCCTGGAGGGTGGCCTTGCGGGCGTCGTGGAAGTCGGTCGTCGAGACCATGTACCGGGTCAGCGCCCGGTAGAAGATCTGCTCCGCCTTGTCCCGGCCGATGCCGGTCACCGACCGGCCGTCGTAGGTGGGGGAGTCGTAGGAGAACTTCCCGATCGTCTTCTTGCCGCTGCCCTCGGCGAGCAGGTAGAAGGCGTGCGAGGAGACACCCGAACCGGCGTGCACCTCACGGTCGTAGGAGCCGGCGTCCCAGTAGTCGACCGTGCCCTCCAGCTTGTCCAGCGAGGGCTTGTCGAGGCGGCGCAGGAACTGCTGGTCCAGGCCGAGCTTCTCGCCGAGGAGGTAGTTCGGCGGGTTGCCGGCGTTGTTGGTGCGGAACTCCATGCCGGTGCCGAAGATGTCCGCGAACGACTCGTTGAGCGAACCGGCCTCGCCGAACTGGTTGCCGGAGGAGTCCACCCGGGTCGGCTCGAAACCGGCCGTGGCCGAGATGACGCCGTGGGTGAGCTCGTGCCCGGTGACGTCGAGCGCCACCAGCGGCTGCTTGAACGTTTCGCCGTCTCCGTCGCCGTAGAGCATGCACCAGCAGTCGGGGGACCAGAAGGCGTTGCCCACCTGGTTGCCGAAGTGGACGAGGGCCCGCGGGCCGGCGCCGTCGTTCTTGATGCCGTTCCGGCCGAAGGTGCCCTTGTAGTAGTCGAAGGTGCTGGCCACGCCGAACTGGGCGTCCACGGCGGCGCTGGTGGGGTCGGAGGCGGTGCCGTTGCCCCAGCGGTTGGTGCTGTTGGTGAACGCCTTGCCCCGGGTGAAGACGTCGAGCTCCTGGCCGCCCGCGCTCCGGGTCTCGGCGCTGCCGCGGCTGAGGTCCTTGAGCGTGAACGAGCTGCGCGCGGTCTGGGTGGTGACGAGCGGGACGGTGCCGTCGAAGATCGAGGCGCCGGAGCCGTTCGCCTGCGCGGGGTAGGTGGACGCGGCGTCGGAGCCGGCCGCCCGCGGCGTGGCCGCCGCGCCGAGGCGCGGAGCGGCCGTGCGGCCCTTGGCGCGCAAGGTGTCCTTGAGCTTGGGGGAGATGAACGCGTCGGTGAGCGGGGTGGTGGCGAGGACCTTCCCCGAGACGGCGTCCACGGTCACCGCGCGCAGGGCGCCCTTCTCGGCCGCGCGGCCGCCGGTGACGGTCACCCGGTAGGCGAGGACGGACGTGCCGCCGGTGGCATCCACCACCAGCTCGGTGCGGCCCGCCGTGCCCTTGACCGCCTCGGCGGCCTTGACGGCGGCCTGACGCTCGGTCAGCTTCGGCTTGACGGACCGGACGGCGACCCGGTGCCGCGCGGCACGGGTGACGCCCGTGTAGCCGCCCTTGGCGTCGAGGTGGACGACGAGGTCGCCGCCGACCACCGGAACGCCCTGGTAGGCGCGTCCAAACCGGACGTGGCGCTTGCCCTCCGGGTCGACCAGGGAGTCCTTGACGGTCAGCGTCTCCTGCGGGCCGACGCCGGTGTCCTTGGCGTGGGCGACGGCGGCGGAGCGGGCCGCCCGGACCACGTCGGCGCCTGCCACCTGGGAGGCGGCGGAGCCGGGTCTCGCCGTGGCCACCGTGGCGCTCCGTGCCGCGCTCGTCGCCGGGGCCGGGGCGGCCACGGCGCCACCGGCCATGGCCGCGGAGGCGGCCACCGCGACGGCGACGGTCAGTATTCGGCCGGGGGAAGTGGGGGATGTACGCACTGTTCAGCGCCCTTTGCGTCATGACGGCCCGGCGTGCCGGGTCGCTGGCGGGGGGCGGTGCTGTCACTCGTGCACCGCGGGAACCTGTGGTCCCGCGCAGACTGTGCAGCGCTTGGCATGCACATGGAAAGACTGTTTACACGGTGTTCACAACAGTTGATCAACTCTTGACACGAAATCAACAGAGCGTGAACGGTGGGCGACGGGCCGTCCGTCCGACCGGCAAGACAGGCCAAAAGCGGGTCAGGTTGCACGAGTTCGGGAACCGCTCAGCATGTGGGACGCGCGGTGACGCGGCGCACGTCCGCCGTCACACGCCGCCGCGCGGCCATGTGCCGCCGGGAAGGAGGACGCCCGTCGCGCGCAGCCTGCGGGCGATCGGCTCGGCGGCCAGGTACACCCACGCGCGGACGGCCGCGCCGCGCTCGGTGCGCACCTCGCGCGCCACCCGGTCGTAGAGGTTGCCGGGATCTCCCGGGCGGTAGCCCTCCAGCGCGTCGAGGGCGGCGAGCACGGGCGCGTGACCGGCCGGGTCGAGCGTCATCAGCTCGCCGCGGACCTCACCGGCGGGCGCGGCCACCGCGAACGGGTAGCCGGGGCCCTCATACAGCACCGCTCCCGCCAGTCGGGCCGGGACCTCTTCGGCGGTACGCCCGCGCAGGAACGCGTCGTAATTGCCGCCGCCGCGACGCAGCGTCCCGTAGACGAACACCGGCAGCGGCGTCTCGTCGCCCGCCATCCCCGCCTCCCCCGTCCTCGCGTCGCGCGCGTCAGCCTGTAAGCCCATGGGGCTGGGGGGTCATGGGCCCATGGGGTCCTCCGGCCGCGACGCCGGAGACGCGACGCCGGAGACGCGACGCCTTCCCCTCCGGCCGCGCGCGTCAGCCTATCCGGCGTCGTCCCGCGACCGCCGGGCACGGGCGAGCAGTCCGGCCAGCGCCCCGGCGGCCGCCCCCGCGGTCAGCCCCCACACCGCCCCCCACCCCAGCAGCAACGGCAGCCGGGGCCGGAGCCGGACCTCCCCGCCGAAGGCGTCGAGGTCGCCCACGCCGAACAGCGACAAGCCGTAGCGCGCCGAGATCCGGGTGAGCAGGCCGGCGGCCACCAGGGCCACGGCCAGGGCCGGTGCCAGCCGGACGGCCTGCTGCCACCACGGCGCGGGGAAGCGGCGGGCCGTCAGGAACGCGGCGGCCGCCAGCGCGACCGCCGCCACCAGCGACAGGACCCACGCCCGGTCGTCGTACCGTCCCAGTGAGGCCAGGTCCACCGTCGCCGTGCCGCCGCCCGGCTCCCGCAGGACCGCGGCGAGCGCGTACGGGACCGGCAGACCGATGGCGTCGGGCACGTTCCCCTGCCAGGCGCCGCCGAGGCCCACGCCCAGGGCGAGCCAGCAGAGGTTGGGCAGCCCCAGCAGCAGGACGGCCGCCGTCTCCGCCGGATGACCCCGCGTACACAACGTCACCAGCCCCACCACCAGCCCCAGCAGGACGTATCCCAGCAGCAGCCCCACCACCGCCCGTGCCGGCGGGCGCGCCGCGTCCTGGAAGCGGCGCAGCGGGGAAGGCAGCGGGGTGCGGCGCGCGGTGAGGACAATGATCACGTACAACACCAGCAACCACAGCAGCCCCCGGCCCAGCGTGGCCGCCACATCCGCGCGGAACCCCACCTCGGGCCGGACGTCCAGCGCCTCGCCGATCTCGTCCAGCAGCCCGTCCCCCAACCCGATCCGGAAGGTGTGCCGCGCGGTCAGCGCCGGAACCAGCAGCGCCACCGGCCAGAGGACCGCCACCCGGACGGCACGGCCCGTCAGCTCCCGGCCGTCCGGCGCCGGCCCGCGCCGCAGCGGCCGCAGCACCCCGGCCGCCAGCGCGAGCGCCCCGGCCAGGGACACCGACAGCGGCACCACCGCCAGGGTGGCACCCGTACGGCCGAAGAACCCCGCGCCGCCCGTCAGTTCCACCGGCCCGCCCACGGCCGCCACCACCGTCGCCGCCAGAACCGCCGGGAACGCCCCGGATGGCAAACCGCCCGACCCCGCCGCCCACAGCCCCAGGGCGGCGGTGACGACCATGGCGGCCACGGCGGCGGCCACCGCGCCGAACGCCTCCGACCACGCCCGGACGGCCTCTCCGTACCCGGACCTCGACACCTGACCCACGCGCGCTCCTGCCTCGGTCGGACGGCGGCTGACCTCCCCGTATGGCTCGAACCGTATGCCCCGGAACCGATTGCCACCCCTCTGCCGGGGCACCCGGGGGAAGCGGACGTCCCGTTTGCGGTGAGCGAGGTCCCGGTACACACAATGAAGACCCTGGGGTGGCGCGAAGATGAACGACGGCACTGACAGCAGTTGCCTCGACCACGGGAGGCAGGCCCTGTACGAACCGCCCTCCCCCGGCTCACGGCGGACAGCGCTCGCGACCGCCGTGCCCCGGCACGCCCCGCCGCCCGCCATGCCACGGCGCCGCCACTTCGCGCGTACGGTCGTGGCGCCCGCCCTGCTGCTCACGGCGGCCGTCGTCTACAACGACTGGCTGCTGGAGTTCCCGTTGCCCACCGGGCTCGATCCGCGGCACTCCTACGTCAGCGAGCTCTACGCCGCCGACCAGCGCTTCCACCTCCTGTTCGGGCTGGCGGAGCTCCTCGCCGCCGCCCTGGTGGTGGCCGGCGCGCTGCTGGCCAGGGACCGCCGGTCGGGGCCGGTCGCCGAGGCCGGCTGGTGGTGCCTGGTCGCCTTCGGCATCTGCTCGGTGGCCGACGTGATCGTCCCCATGCGCTGCGCCCCTTCGGTGGAGACCGGCTGCGAGGCCGTCAACCCCTGGCACACCGCCACCAGCGCCCTGGTGCACGCGGCCCTCTTCGGCTCGATGTTCCTCTTCACCGTCGCCGCGGCCCAGGCTCGGTGGCCCGTGCTGTCCCGCTGGACCCCATGGATGCCGGCCGCCGCTCTCGCCTCGGCTGTCGCCACCGTAGGCCCTCTTTTCGGCCATCCCGGCTGGCACGGCGTTCCCCAGCGGGCCCACCTGGTGCTCGTCGGCGTGTGGTTCGTCCTGCTCGCGGCGGAACTGCGCGGGCCGGTGGGGGAGCGGGGCGGAGCGCCGGCCCTGGGGCCCTGAAGCGGAAGGACGCGTTCCGGCCGGTGCGCGAGCGCGGCCGTCCGTCCGGCTCTGGCCCGGCGGGCGGCCGACGGCGTACCGTGCGGCGGGAGGGAGACGGGCACCCCCGTGGTCCGCCTCCTCCCGTACCCGACCGGTACGACGCCGGCCCGCTCACCAGCATGGAGCGGAACGGATCCGCGGTATTGGACGAATGCGCACTCCCGGTGCGTCCGTCGTCCACGAGACCTGGGGGGATGGAGCTGAGCACGAGGCGGTTCGAGCAACCGTGGGGCAGGATTCTGGTGGCCTCGGGGCGGCCTCACCCCGCCCTGTGGGAGACGGTGGTCGAATACCGGGCCTTCGTCATCGACCCCACCCGGGAACTGGCGTGGCTGGAGACGCCCATGGCCCTGCCCGCGCTCTACCTGAGCATGGGGGAGCCCGGCCGGCGGTACGACCCGCCGGGGTACCCGACCGCCGTCTACGCGGCCCGGACCAGCGCCCTCCGGTTCGTCCCGCCCGGCCCGTGGCGGGGCGTCCAGGTGACGCTGACGCTCGACGGGGCCAACCGGCTCCTCGGGCCGCGCCTGTGGGAGTTCGCCGGGGTGCTGCCGGACGCCCGGGACGTGCTCGGCCGGCGCCTGGGCGACGTGCCCGAGCGGCTCGGCGAGGCGCCCACCTGGGAGGCGCGGTTCGCCCTGCTCGACGAGGTGTTCCTGAGCCTCGACGCGACGTACGCGGGCCGGGTGCCGCCCCCGCTGGCCTGGGCCTGGGAGCGGCTGCTGCACGACGGCACCGGCACCCGCATCGCCGACCTCGCGCGGGAGACCGGCTGGAGCCGGCGCCGGCTCCAGCAGGCGTTCCAGCGCCATGTGGGCGTCACGCCCCGGGACGTGGCCTGTATGACACGCTTCCGCCGCACCCTGGAGGCCCTGGTCCGGGCGCCGGCCGACCTGCCGCACGCGGTCCTCGCCGCGCGCTGCGGCTACTACGACCAGTCGCACCTCATCCGGGAGTTCAAGGCCGTCACCGGCCTGACCCCCGGCGCGCTCCGTGACGTGCAGGTCATCGTGCACCCGGCGGTCGGCGGTGCCGTGCACCGGCACGCCTCGATCGTCGTCGGCGGGCCCGGAGCGCCGGGGAGCCCCGCGGGCTCCGCCGCCGGGGCCCCGGACGCTCCCGGGACCCCGGCGGCGGAGCCCGCCGGCCGCCCGTCGCACTAGGCATCGGCGGCCCGGCCCGTCAAGGGACGCCCGGCCGCCGCCCCGCCACCGGCCGGGCGGCGCGCGGGCGGCCCCGGGCGCCCGCGGTCACGCCGTTCGATGAGCGAGAGCAGCGGGCCCGTCATGGCCGTGGTCACCAGGGCCATCACGACCAGCAGGGAGTACAGCGGCCCGTCGAGCAGGCCGAGTTCCCGCCCCACGCCCAGGATGACGAGCTCGGTCAGCCCGCGCGTGTTCATCAGAGCGGCCAGGGTGGCCGACGGGCCGCCGGCCAGACCCTGGGAACGGGCCCCGGCGTAGGTGCCGCAGAACTTGCCCCCTACCGCGACGGCCAGGATGACCACGAACTCGACGAGCCCTTGCGCCCCCACGCCCCGCAGGTCGACCTTCAGGCCGGCCACCACGAAGTAGACGGGCAGCAGCAAGGCGGTCACCTGCCCGGTGCGGCCCGCCAGTTCGGCCCGTACGCGGTCGCTCCCCTCTCTGGGCAGCGCGGCCCCGAACAGGAACGCCCCGAAGATGTAGTGCATGCCCATGGCCTCGGTCGCCGCCGCCGACAGGAGGGCGCCGGTCACCGCCACGCCGAACGCGCGGGAGGTGAGCGCGCCGTCCGGCCCGGCCGGCCCGAGCGCCCGGCGCAGCACCGGTCTCAGCAGCACCAGGGCGGCGGCGAACGGCGGGAGCAGGGCCGCCCGCCAGTGTCCGTGCCCGCCCGGCCCGCCGACGGCCGCCTGCACGGCCGCCAGCGCCGACCAGGCGGCGACGTCCACCACGGCCGCCGTCGCCAGGGCCAGCCCTCCCGTCTCCGTCCGCGCCAGCCCCCGGTCGGTGAGGATCCGCGCCAGAACCGGGAACGCCGTCACCGACACCGCGAGCCCCACGAACACCACGAACGCGGTGCGCTGGTCGGTGGGGTGGCCGCGCAGCAGACAGAAGGCGAGCCCGATGCCCAGGGCGAACGGGACCAGCGTCGAGCCCAGCGCGGCACCGGCGGTGACGCGGGTACGCCCGCGCAGGGCCCGGTGCTCCAGCTCCAGTCCGACCGTGAACATGAACAGCGCGACACCGATGTCGGCGAGCGCCGAGAGGAACGGCCGTACATCCGTGGGGAACAGCCGTCCGGCCGGGCCGTCGCCCAGCAGGCTCGGCCCGAGCAGCACCCCGGCGAGAATCTCGCCGACGACGGGCGGCTGCCCCACCCGGGCCGCGGCGGCGCCCAGGGCGCGGGCCAGGACGAAGACCAAAGCGAGATCGAGGAATAACCATTGGATGTTTCCGCTCGTCATGCACGTTCCCCCGTAGTCATTCCGTGCGATGCGCGACTCGCGGATCAGGCTACCGGCGCCCGGCGGCGCGGAGAATGCCTGCCGCAGGACGCCGGGGAAATACCGGGGTCGAGGTCCGGGGGTAATTGGGGGTGGCGTCAGGGTTTTGGCGAGGCTGCCGCTGGAGGGGGGGCGGTCGAAGAGAGAGGACGGTCGTCGCGGGGGAGGGGGGCGGTCGTGCCGGGCCCGGGAAAGCGAAATGGCGGCGGGAGGGCGAACGGCGATAGGGGCGGATGCGGGCGGCCCCGAAAAAGCCGTACGGGAAAGCGGAATTCGGCGGGCAATACCCGTACGGGGGATCCCGGAGACCGTCGGCCCGGCGTTCGGACGGGCCGCCCGGCCTGGGAGGTCCGGTCTGTCGGGAAAAAAGGGAGGACATGCGTCCACCTTGTTCTCCGGCCGGTAACGGAGGGCCGGGCGGCTTCCCCGTCCGCCGCGCCGGGGCGAAGGCCGGTGCCTAGGCTGGACAGGAGCGGACGGAAAAGTTCCGGGAGGTTTCCCCCGCCCCCGTCCGGACAGGCGTACCGACCCAAGCGATCACTCGACAGGGGAGGCGTGATGACCAAGAACCCCCAGCAGAGTGCCCTGCGACGCAGCGGCAAGGGCGCCACCAGCCAGGATTCCGCCCCGGCCAAGGCGGGCCTGGACCGCAAGGTGGGCCCCGGCGGCCCGGAGCGGGCCCACGGCACCGACAAGGGCGCCAAGGGCGGCGGCCGCGGCGGCGGCGTCCCGCCCGGGCAGCGGCCCGACCACCCCTGACGGTCGCCGGCACCGGAAAACCGCTCCGGTACCGGAGATCCGATCCGGCGCCGGAGCCCCCCACCGGAGGAAGGAACGTCACAGCGATGCAGCGGCAGAGCGACAAGCACAGCCCCAAGAAGGACGATCAGCTCAAGAAGGAACTGCGGGCCCAGACCCGCACGGGCCGCCCGACCCGCTCGGAGGAGTGGCGCGAGCCCGAGGCCGTCACCCGCGACGAGGAGACCCCCGAACGTCCCGGCAGCGGCACCTGACCCCACTCGCCGACCGTGTACGCGGCCGGGCCCGGGCGACCGCCCGGGCCCGGCCGCCGCGTCGTTCCGGCGCACCGGACCGAAAGAAACCCGAGCGCCCGGCCTCCGTTTCCGTGCGTGAGCGCTTCCGGCCGGGGCGTACGCGCCGGCCGGCCGAACGGCGCGGCCAGCCCGCCGTCAAGATGTCCTTGCGCGGAATCACGCCACGTCCGGTGCCGTGACAGCGGCGCCCGCCTCCGCGCGTTCCGCTCAGCCCACGCCGCTCGGCCGGAACTGCACGCTGATGCGGGGCCCGGCCGCCCGGGCCGTCTTCGGTATCGCGTGGTCCCAGGTGCGCTGGCAACTGCCGCCCATCACGAGCAAATCCCCGTGGCCCAGCGGCCGCCGGACGCGGGCCGGGCCGCCGCCGCGCGGCCGGAGGAGCAGCGGCCGCGGCTCGCCGAGGGACAGGATCGCCACCATCGTGTCCTCGGCGGCACCGCGTCCGCGGCGGTCGCCGTGCCAGGCGACGCTGTCCCGCCCGTCGCGGTAGAGGCACAGACCGAGGGTCCGGAACCGCTCGGCCGGCCCGGCCCTCCCGTAGTGCGCGTCCAGGGCGTCCCGGGCCGCCGCCAGCGCGGGGTGCGGCGGCTCGTCGTCCTCGCCGTAGTACGCCAGCAGCCGCGGGACCGCCACCTCGGTGTCGTGGATGCGCATCCGCTCGGCGCGCCACGGCACGCCCGTCAGCAGCGCCTCGAACAGCAGGTCGGAGCCGCACACCCAGCCGGGAAGCACATCGATCCAGGCCCCGGACCCCAGCTCCGTCCGGCGGGCATCGGCGAGCGGGCGCGCGAGCCGGATCTCGTCCGCCACGTCGAAGAGGGAGCCCTGCAGGGGTACGGCCATCCTTCCACCGTACGTCGCGTAACGGACATGTCCGTTTATCGATCCTTTGAGAGGTGTGTGCCCCACCGGCCACGAACATGTGCCCGCTCCTCAAGTGGCTTGAATGCGCCGCCTGATAGGCAATTTCTTTACCTATACTTCACTCGCCCATGATCATTCCGACGTCACCCCCGACGGTGACGGGTTGGCGAGGATGTGCAATGCCGAAGCTCTCACTCCGGATACGTGGCAAGGCCCTCGGGTTCACCGCCGCCCTGGCGGTCGGCGCCGCGACGCTGGCCGGGCCCGCGACCGCCGCGCCCGCCCCGGAGGCCACAGGGCCGCACCAGCGGACGCAGCAGGGCCTGGACGCGCTGAACGCGGCCGGGATGCCCGGTGTCGTCGCCGGGACCCTGGGGTCCGACGGCGAATGGTTCGGCTCCGCCGGTTACGCCGACACCTCCACCCAGCGCAAACGCACCGCCCAGGACCACATCCGCGCCGGCAGCATCACCAAGACCTTCGTCACCACCGTCATCCTGCAACTGGAGGCCGAGGGCAAGCTGCGCCTCGACGACTCCGTGGAGCGCTGGCTCCCGGGGCTGCTGCAGGGCAACGGCTACGACGGCAGCAAGATCACCATCCGGCAGCTCCTCAACCACACCAGCGGCGTCCACGACATGGTGGAGACCCCTGAGTGGCGGGAGTACATGAACGGCCCCGGCTTCCTCAAGCACCGTTTCGAGTACCGCTCGCCCGAGCAGATCGTCGCCATGGGCCTCAAGTACCCGCCCTACTGGGCGCCGGGCGGCGGCTGGCACTACTCCAACACCGGCTTCGTCATCGCCGGCATGATCATCGAAAAGGCCACCGGAAACCCCTGGGCCCGCGAGGCCGAACGACGCATCGTCAAGCCCCTGGGCCTGCGCGAGACGACCTTCCCCGGCACCGACCCGAAGCTGCCCGCCCCGCACGCCGTCGGCTACTCCAAGCTCTACGCCGAGAACCCCGGCCCCGAGATTTACGACGCCACCGAGTACAACCCGGCCTGGTCCGGCGCCACCGGCGAGGTCATCAGCACCACCGGCGACCTCAACCGCTTCTACAGCGCCCTGCTGCGCGGCAGGCTCTTCCCCAAGAAGCAGCTCGACGCCATGCTCACCACCGTCAAGACCGGGCAGCCCTTCGAGTACGGGCTCGGCATGATCGTCCGGTCGCTGTCCTGCGGCGTGAAGGTCTACGGCCACGACGGCATCGTCTGGGGTTCGCTCACCAGCACCGCCGTCACCCGCGACGGCAAGCACGCGCTGACCTTCCAGATGAACGGCGACTGGCTGGAGGACGGCAAGCCGTACGACGACATGTTCCCGGCCGAGTTCTGCGCCAAGAGCTGAGCTCCGCACCGCATGACAGGGGCGGGGGGCGTCGGAGACCGCCACGCGTGCGAACCGGCACTCCGCCCCTCCCGGGCCGCGCCGTCCGGCCCTCGTCCCGCCCCGGCGCGGTGCCTCACACCGTCCGGCCCAGTCGCGCCAGCAGCCGTGTCCAGTCGTCCGCGCCGGGCGGCACCGGGACCGGCGCCGCGAACAAGCCGGTCGGCGACAGATCCTCCCCGTACCCGCCGAACGCCCGTTCCGCCGCCTTGACCAGCGGCTCCGGCGGGCGCTCCGCCGCGCCGACGGCGCGGGACAGATCCCAGGCGTGCACCACCGCGTCGGCCGTCATCTCCGCGCAGTAGCCCTCCGCGCTCGTCTCGCCGTAGGACAGCCGTACCGTGCGCCCGAGGGCGCCCCGCGCCGCGAACGCCGCCACGGCGGCCTCCGCCGCCGCGTCCCAGACGGCCGGCGGATCGTCGCCGAGCACGTCCCCGTCCAGCTCGTCACCGACGTCCTCCACCGACGCGCCGTCCAGCATGCGTGGCACCCACAGTTGTTCGGCCGTGAGGTGGTTCACCAGATCGCGCACCGTCCACTGCGAGCACGGCGTCGGCGCGTCCCACTGGCGCGGCCCCACCGCGTGCACCCGCTCGCCGAACCGTTCCAGCGCCTCCCGGTGCCGGGCCCGCAGCGCGCTCCTCGCGTCGTTCGTCATGCCTCCATGCTCGGCGCGCCCGCCGCTCCGCGCGAGCCCGCCCGGGTCGGCCGAACGGACCAGCCACCGCTCGCGCCCGGTGCCGGGCGGTGCGAGGGTGCTGCGGGGGTGCCCGGAGCGCGGACCGCGCGGTGCGGAGGTGACGGACGGTGGAGCTCCCCCTGGTCGTGGGTGTCGACGGGTCCACGGGCAGCCTGCGGGCCCTGGACTGGGCCGTGGACGAGGCGGCCCGGCACGACGCGCGGCTGCGGGTGCTGTACGCCTCGCTGTGGGAGCGCTACGAAGGACGCCTTCCGCCCCCGGACGGGCCCTCGCCCGAGGCCCGCGCCGAGGAGGCGGTGGCGCCCGCCGCCGCCCGGCACGCCCGGGAGCGCGACCCGTCCGTACGCGTCCACGCCGAAACCGTTCCCGAGGAGGCCGTGAACGCCCTGGTGGAGGCCGGCCGGCAGGCCGCGGCGGTGATCACCGGCCCGTCCGGCCGGGGCACCCTCACCGGGCTGCTGCTCGGTTCGGTCAGCCTCTCGGTGGCGGCCCGCGCCCCCTGCCCGGTGATCGTGGTACGCGGTTCCGAGGACGGCATGCGCGGTGCCCGCGGGCGGGTCCTGGTCGGCGTGGGAGACAGCGAGGAGGCGCCCGCCGCCGTCGGTTTCGCCTTCCGGGAGGCCGCAGCCCGCAACTGCGAGGTGTATGCCGTCCACTCCTGGCGGCACCCGGCACGGCAGTCCGTGGCCCATTACCCGCTGCCCAGCGACGAGCCCCTCGACCACGAGGAGCGGGCCGGCCGCGAGCTGCACGAGGCACTGCGCGCGGCCGGGGCCGCGTACCCGGACGTCACCGTGCGCGCCGTCACCGTGGAGGGAGCCGCCCACCAAACCCTCGTCGCCGCCTCGAACGAGGCCGACCTGCTGGTGGTGGGCGCCGTCCGCCGGCACCACGGGCGCGGCCTCCAGCTCGGGCGGGTCAGCCACACCGTCCTGCACCGGGCGGACTGTCCGGTGGCCGTGGTGCCGGCGGGGGAGGAGTCGGCCGACGGCTCCTGACGCCCGCGGGGCGGGGGCGCGTCAGGGCGCGGACGAGGCAGCGGGACCGGCCCTCAGGCCGGCGTCCGCCAGTCCAGCCGGAGGATCGCCAGGTCGTCGGCGTGCCGCTCGGCGTTGAGCTCCCGGACGGTCGCCACGAGCCGGTCGAGCTGACGGTCCGGCGGCTCCTGCGACGGGACCCGGTTGACCAGGTCGACGAGACCCTCCGCGCCCAGCCGGTGCGAGCCGGGCCCGGCGTGCCCCTCGATCAGCCCGTCGGTGTACAGCGTCAGCGCCCCGGACCGCGGCAGCGTGAGCCGGGTGGCCGGCCAGTGGCAAAGGCCCGGCGCGAGGCCCAGGGCCACCCCGTGCTCCGCCACCACCGGCCGGGTCGTCCCCTCCGCGGTGAGCAGCGGTTCGTGGTGCCCGGCCAGGTGCAGGACGGCGGTGGAGTCCCGCAGGTCCAGGGTGAGCAGGGAGCAGGTGGCGAACATCTCGTGCCGGGTGCGCTCGGCCACCAGCATCCGCTCCAGCAGGTCCAGCAGCCGCTCGCCCCGGTGCCCGGCCAGGGTGAGCGCCCGCCAGGTGATGCGCAGGGCGACGCCGAGCGCGGCCTCGTCCGGGCCGTGCCCGCTGACGTCGCCTATCAGCGCGTGGACGACATGGTCGTCGGTCTGGACGACGTCGAGGAAGTCACCGGCCAGCAGGGCGCTCTCACGTCCCGGCAGGTAGCGCGTCGTGGCCGTCACGGCGGGCGACTCCAGCAGCGGCGTCGGCAGCAGGCCGCGCTCCAGACGGGTGTTCTCCTGCGCACGCAACTGGGTGGCCTGGAGCTCCGCCTTGGCCCGCTCGGCCTGCTTGCGGTGCACCGCGTAGTGCACGGCGCGTTGCAGCAGCTCCGGCTCGACCTGCCCCTTGACCAGGTAGTCCTGGGCGCCCGCGGTGACCGCCCGCACCCCGGCGTGCGATTCGGCGAGTCCGGTGAGCACGATCACCGCCACATGCGGGTCCGCCTGCTGTACCGCGCTGACCGCCGCCGTCCCGGAGGCGTCCGGCAGGTGCAGGTCCAGCAGCACGCAGTCGGCGCCGTCCGCGCGCAGCTCCGCACGGGCCTCGGCCAGTGTCTTGCGCCACACCAGCGTGTGGTCGAGCCCGGTGTCGGCCAGCAGCTCCTCCACCAGGAGGGCGTCCCCCGCGTCGTCCTCGACGAGCAGGACGCGGTAGTGCGGCGGTACGGCGGTCTCCGGACCCGGGAAGACGCCGCCGGTCAGATGCTCCGGGGCGTCGGAGGTCTGGGCGGTCATGAGGCGGACCGCCCGGTTCCGGCGGCGGCGGCGTCGTCCGTGGCGCTCCCCGCGGACTTCTTCGGGGCGTTCTCCACGGTGTCTCGCACGGTGTTCTCAGTGTTCGCGGTGTTCTCGTCGTTCTTGCCGTTGTCCTTCGCGGCCCCGCCGGACGCCGCCGTGCCGTCCGGCCCGGCGCCTTCGGTGCCCTCCACGCCGTCCGCCCCCGCTCCGGCCGGCCCGGTGGCCGGCAGCGTGAAGACGATGCGGGCACCGCCCTCGTGCTCCGGGTCGACGGCGATCGTGCCGCCGTGGAACTCGACGATCTTGCGGCACATCGCCAGGCCGATACCGGTCCCCGGGTACGCCTCACGGGTGTGCAGCCGCTGGAAGAGGGCGAACACCTTCTCCGTGTACTCCGGGCCGATCCCGATGCCGTTGTCGGTGACGGCGAACCGCCAGACGTCGCCGTCCCGGTCGGCCGCCACATGGATGGCCGGACGGCGGTCCGGGGAACGGAACTTGACCGCGTTCGAGATCAGATTCTGCCAGAGCATCCCCAACTGCGTCCGGTCGCCCACCACCGTGGGCAGCGGATCGTGGGTGACGTCCGCCCCCGACTCCTCGACCGGCACGCTCAGCGCGTCCAGCGTGGACTCCAGGACGGCCCCCAGGTCCACCGTGTCGTGGTCCTTGTGCACCCGGCCGACGCGCGAGAAGGCCAGCAGGTCGTTGATGAGCACCTGCATCCGGTTGGCCCCGTCCACCGCGAAGGCGATGTACTGGTGCGCCCGCTCGTCCAGGCCGTCCCCGTACCGGCGTTGCAGCAACTGGCAGAAGCTCGCCACCTTCCGCAGCGGCTCCTGGAGGTCGTGTGAGGCCACGTAGGCGAACTGTTCCAGCTCGGCGTTGGACCGGCGCAGGTCGGCGGCCTGCTCGTCGAGCAGTGTGCGGGCCTTCTCGCTGAACTCCAACTGGCCGACCATGCGCCGGCGCATCGCCTCCACGTCACCGCTCAGCCGGCGCAGGTCGGCGGGGCCGGTCGCCGCGATGGAGTGCCCGAAGTGGCCCTGGGCCACCAGCCGGGCGTCCGCGCTCAGCCGCTCCAGCGGGCCGGTGACGCCCCGCCGCAGCCCCTCGAAGACGAGGATCGCCACCAGGACGATCACCACCGCGATGGCCGCGAAGACCCCGTTGCGGAGCCGGCGGGTGTCGGCGAGGTCGGCGCTGGTCCCGGCCCGGTCCTCGGCCAGATGCCGCTGCTGGTCCCGGAGCGCCGCGCGGACGGCGTCGAAGTCGCCCTTCCCGGCGCCCACCCGCTCGACGATGCGCGCCGCCTCGGGGCCCGGGGCCGCCGCGACCGGCCGCGCGACCCGCGCCTGCCAGGTCTCGGCCCGTTCCCGCACCCGGTCCAGGTCCGCACGGGACGCCGGCTCGTCGCCGACCAGCCCGCGCAACCGTGCGACGGCCTTGCTCTCGTCCGCCAGCCCGTGCGTGTAGGGCTCCAGGAACTCCCGCCGGCCGGTGAGGCCGTACCCCCGCACGCCCGTCTCCTGGTTCACCAGCGCGTTCTCCAACCGGACCGCCTCGACCAGTGCCGGTGACCGCACGTCCACCAGCCGGTCACTGATCGACGCGGTCCGGGCGAGCGCCCAGGCTCCCAGGGCGCCGAGCACCGTGAGGACCACCAGCGTCGTGGTGACGCCGACGCGCAGCCACTGGCGCGTCGTCCAGCCCTGCCGGCCGGACGCGTTCCGTCTCCCGCCGGCCCGTCCCGTCCCGGTGGGGTCCCCGGACGGGGATCTCCTGGAACCGCCCTGTCGAGGAGCAGTCTCGACCACCACGTTGTCCGCCTTCCGTTTTTCCGTCCCCCAAGGTCCCCCCGGGCTGCTTCCCCGGCACCTCGGCAGGCACACCGTACCGGTGCCGTGACAACCGTAGTTGTCGGGAGGGTGGGGGAACACCTAGGGTGGGCGCCATGCCCGGCACCCATTTCTCCCCGCGCCTCGCCGAGGGCGAGATCTCCGCGATGGTGGAGGGAGCGCTCGCCGGCCTGGCCCACCGCCTGGCCCACCGGTCGTTCCGCCTGCTGCCCGCCGCCGGCGGGCCCGCGGACCCGGACGGTGCCCGGGCGGAGGCCCTGGCCTACCTCCACATGCTGATCCACATGCAACGGGCGGTGCAGCGCCTCACGGACGCCGCGGCCGAGGAGGCCGCGCGGACCGGGGCCGGCTACCCCCAGATCGGGCGGGCCTGCGAGATGAGCCGCCAGGGGGCCCGCAACCGCTGGCCCGGCATCGTGCACGGCACCACCCACCATCCCCCGAAGCACACCGAGCGGAGCCGATGATGATGGCCGCCCCCGCGCGCCCCTACGACGTCCTTCTGGTAGAGGACGATCCGGCGGACGCGATGCTCATCAAGGAGGCGCTCCTGGAACACGGAGCCGCCCGCAATCTCACCCAGGTCCAGGACGGCATCGCCGCGCTGGACCACCTGCGCGACCCCGCCCTGCCACGGCCGGACCTGATCGTGCTGGACCTCAACATGCCGCGGATGAACGGGCGGGAGCTGTTGGCGGTCCTCAAGGGGGACGACGAGCTGCGCACCATCCCGGTCGTCGTGCTGACCACGTCCGCCGCCCCGGACGACGTGACCGACGCCTACCGGCGGTACGCGAACGCGTATGTCACGAAGCCCGTCAACCTCGACGACTTCACCCGCGCCGTGCGCAGCATCGACGCCTTCTACCTGGACACGGCCACCAAACTGCCGCGGGGGTAGGCGAGTCCGGGCGGTGGCACCCTCCGGGCTTCCGGAGCGGTTGCCACCGCTCCGTCGTTTCCGGGGCCGGGCGGGGCCGTGAGGCGGTTCACACGGCGTGGGACGCCGGCCGGACCGTCCGCGCGAATCCCGCACAAATATCGTTTTTTCCAGGAACCGCGGCGGTGCCCACGTCATCTCTACAGAGTGGCGGGGGGGTTGTTCGACTTGCTTGGCTTTCTCGGACCGGCAGCGGAGCCGGGCCCGCCGCGGACTCGCTGTCTTTGGAGGTTTTCACGTGCACGTCGGGAAGGGCCGTCGCCCCGTCCTGCTGATATCCGCCCTCATGGGGTCGCTGGTGCTGTCCGCCTGTTCCGGGGGGTCCGACGGGGGGTCCTCGGACGACGCGGGCCCCGCGGCCAAGGTGACCGTGAGCCCGGCGGCCGGCACCAAGGAGGTCAAGCTCGGCTCGCCGATCTCGGTCAAGGCCGACGGCGGCAAGCTGACCTCGGTGGAGGTGAAGGACGACAAGGGGGAGAAGGTCGACGGGAAACTGTCCGGTGACGGTGTCACCTGGCAGTCGGCCGGCAAGGTCAAGCCGAAGACCACCTACACGGTGCAGACCGCGGCCGAGTCGGCCAAGGGCCGGAAGTCCACCGCGACCGCGACCTTCAGCACCCAGCAGGCGCCGAAGGTCAACAAGCTGACGAACACGCCGCAGAACGGGCAGACCGTCGGCACGGGCATGCCCGTCTCGATCCTCTTCGACCACAAGGTGGACAAGGACAAGCGGGCCGAGATAGAGAAGAACTTCAAGGTCACGTCCACCCCGCAGGTGGAGGGCGCCTGGGGCTGGGTGACCGACTACTCCGGCCAGGACCGGCTGGACTGGCGGCCCAAGACGTACTGGCCCAGCGGCACCAAGGTCTCGGTCAAGGGCTCGCTCGCCGGTGTGGACAGCGGCGAGGGCGGCTGGTTCGCCCGGGACTACGAGTACGGGTTCACCATAGGGGCCGACCACAAGGCCGTCATCGACGTCCCCGGTCACACGCTGACCATGTACGAGAACGGCAAGCCGGTCGGCAGCGTCAAGGGTTCCGCCGGCTCCCCGGAGGCGCCGACCCGTGGCGGCATCCACACCGTCCGCAGCAAGAACGCGGACGAGACCATGGACTCGTCCACCATCGGCTACGGCAACCAGTGGATGCTGGACGCCAAGTGGGTCACCCACATGACCGCCTCCGGCACCTTCCTGCACTCCGCGCCCTGGAACAACCAGATCGGCGTGGTCAACAACAGCCACGGCTGCTTCGGCATGACCACCGAGGACGCCAAGCGGGTCTACGACTTCCTGCCCATCGGCTCCACCGTGGAGGTCAAGGGCACCTCCAGCACCGTCAAGACCGACGTCGGCAACGGCCTCGAGGTCTGGCAGGAGAGCTGGGAGCAGTGGCAGAAGCGCAGCGCGCTGAAGAACTGACGCGGCGACGCGAGCGGATACGCGCCTGACGGGGCGGCCGGGAGGGACACCTCCGGGCCGCCCCGTCGGGCGTCCGGGCGCCGGCGCGGGCGGCCGGTGGTGCCGGCCCGTCCCCTCACGGGACTTGCCCGAGGACCCCGCCGTCCCGCAGGGCCCGGACGGCGCGGGGGGACAGCGGACGGAGCGCCTCGCGCAAGGTGTAGCCGTCGCGGTAGCGGTCGATGGCGTCGGCGACCCGCAGGGAGACGTAGGAACAGGCGCCGGTGCGCAGGTTGACGGCCAGCGCCCGGTCGGCGCGGGCGCTCCGCCGGCCGACGACGACGTCCGGGTCGAGGCCGCGTACGGAGTCCGGGTGCGGCCCCGGGGGCGGCAGATAGGCGCCCGCGACCCGGCCGGGCGCGAGCCGGCCGGCCCGCGCCAGCGGGCGGCCGAGCGCCGCGGCGAGGGCGGCCAGTCGCTCGGGGGACGGGGGCGCCGGGGCGAGCACGGGCCGCCGCAGGGCCAGTTCGGGGCCCGCGTCCGCGAGCGTCACCGGGCGGGAGGCCCAGGACGGGTCGGTCCAGCCGGCCGGCCAGTCGAAGCGGCGGAGCCCGATCACCCGGTCCACCACGTCCTCCAGCCTGACGAGTGCTTCCTCGGCCGCCTCGGGCGGGATCCCGGGCGCCCCCAGCCAGAGTTCGGCGACGACGGTGGTGCCCCGGTCGCGTGCCGCGCCGACGGCGGAGGCGAGCCGGTCCCAGGACAGCTCCGTGCCGCCCCGGCCCACCGCCCGGTCGGCGGCGCCGCAGACGCCGAGGACGGCGAGCCGGGGGTGCCGGCCGGGGTGATCGGGGTGGCTGGGGCGATCGGGGCGGCCGGCCCGCGGTGGGCCCGCGCCGGCCGGGCCGGGCGCGGCCGGCGGCTCCGGCTCGCCGTCGTATGCCGGCACCACGCCGCCCACCAGCTCCCGCAGCCCCACCCGGCCCGCCCAGGGGCCGGCCGGGACCGGGTCGGCCGGGCGCTCTCGCCAGCGCAGGCCGTCGTCCGGGGCCGGACCGAACGGGTCCGCGAGCTCCCACGCCATCCCCCGGGGCGCGGGGACCAGACCGACGCCGGCGAACGGCGGCAGGTGGCCCAGCGCCGGGCCGCGGTCGGTCGCCCAACGGCCCGTCAGTTCGAGGCGCCGTACCCGGGGGCGCAGGGCGCGGGCGAGCGCCACGGCCGCCGGCACCTGCTGCTCCCGCTCGACGACCAGCCGCACGGCCGCCCCTCGCGGCACGTCCGCGCAGGCCCCCGCCAGGGCTCCGTCGTACGGCGCCGGAGCCGCGGCGGCGCGCAGGACGTCGGTGGCGGACTCCAGGCTCCCGTCGGCCGGTTCGAGGTCGTCCAGGCGCAGCCGTACGCCGTGCCCCGGCTCGTGGAGCGCGCCCAGCACCGCGCCCAGCCCGCGCAGCCGGTGCAGCCTGGGCCGGGACGCGTCGCCCAGGGCCCGGGTGCCGGCCGTCGCCATGAGCCGGTCGCCGGGGGAGCGCGACCGGGTGCGCAACGCACCGCGCGTGGCCTGGCGGACCAGCTCCGCGACGAAACGTCGGCCGACGTCGACGACCGTGGCGTCGTCGGGTACGGCGGCGAGCCGCAGGGTGGGGTCGGCGCCGGGCGGGACGATGATGATCATGCTGCTCCCGCCGTCGGGCGTCCGCCACCGCTGCCTCGTCGGGTCTTGTCGTCGTACGCGTGGCGCACCGCCATGACCGCCCCCGTGATCCCCCGCGTCGCGTGTCCGCTCCCCGGGCCGACGGCAGCGGGCGGCGGGCCGCCGCGTGCCGTGAACTCTCGTGCCCGAGAACTGAATTGACGCGACTTACACCAGACACCTCCACCATATCAGTGTGAAGTGGGACCTGTCCGGTCTTCGTCGCGACGGCCTGCGTCCCGGCCCTCCAAGGGTGCTCCCCCGGGAACGCGAAAAGTAGGCCCGAAGAGCCGGTAGCCCGGATTCCGGTGCTGCTACTGTCCCCAGCGTTGATCATGGACACCACCAAGGGGGAACCCACCATGCGTCGTCGCGCCGCCCTCATCACGGCAGCCTGCGTAGCCGCCGGCACCACGCTGCTCGCCACTCCCGCCCACGCCTCCGGGAGCGACCGCGTCAAGTGCACCAGCATGAGCAACGGTCAGCTCTGCATCTCGCTGAACACCAGCCCCTCCCGGATCGAGATCATCTACACCAAGAAGGCCGGTTCCACCATCAAGGCCCACCTCGGCTTCCGCTCCAACGGCACCGAGTGGGGCGAGCTGAAGACCATCAGCAAGGGCGAGCGCGCCAACAGCACCTGGAACATGAGCTACCCCTGCGACCGCAGCTACGTCGGCCTGATCAAGGTCGACGGCCAGGGCACCTTCGAGACCCCGTCGGCCACGTGCTGACGATGGTCGCCTGAGGGGCGCGTGGGACGGCCGGCGACGGCCCGGCCCACGCGCCTTCGCGTATACGCGGCGTCGTGCCGGCGAGGTGCCGCCCCTCCGCTGCTCCGCTGGTCCGTCGCTCCGCACAGAGCGCGGCGAGGCGCGGCAGCCGGCGCGCCGTCTCGCGGTCGTCGCCGAAGTCCCAAGCGGAGCCCGGCTCCGGGCGCCGGACGGGCTCCGAGTGCCGGACGGCATGGGGGCGAGCATGCCACCGGGCACTGACATCGCACCGGTGCCGGGCCTTCCGGGCACGGGAGCGGCATCCCGGCGCCGCCGGCAGTGTGCGACGCCGCCGCCGGGGGCGCACCGGCGCTTCCCCCCCCGGCCGCCGGAGTCCCCGTCGCCCTCCTCACGTCACTCGGCCGTCGCGCCGGAAGCGGCGGCGCCTCCGCCCCCCACCCCCGTACCCGCCGGAACGTCCGCGGTCCGAGCGGCGCCGTCGCCGTGGGGGAGGAGCGCCGGTGTCACCAGCAGGACCAGACCGGCCGCCGTGTTGGCGGCGCGGGGGCCGGCAAGGCCGGCCAACAGGCCCCAGAGCGCGGTCACGGCCGCGGTGCCGGCCTTCGCGGTGACCGACCAGGACTCAGTCGCCCAGCGGCAGCAGGTACTCGACGGCCCGCCGGTCCGTCGGGGTGAAGCCGACGGCGGTCAGGGCCGCGCCGAGGGTGTCGTCGTCGGGTGCCGCGTACGCCTCGGCCGCGCGGACGGAGGGGTGGGCCTCGCGCACCCGGCGTACGACGGCCGAGACCAGGGCCGTCAGCTCGTCGGCGGTGTGCTCTTCCTCCCGGTCGTGGACGAGGACGGCGGTGTCGTCCTCGAGCTCGACGTCGAACACCGCGTCCTCCAGGCCGAGCCGGAGGACCGCGCCCTCGCCCGCCGGCCGCTCCTCCACCGGACCGGCTCCGGTGTCCGCGGCGCGGGCGGCGGAGAGGTCCAGGTGCCACCAGCGGTAGACGTCGCCGTCCTCGGCGGCACCGAGCTCCGCCGGGACGGACGGCGGCATCTCGTCGGACTCGGCCACCCACCGAAGAGTGGTGCCGCCCGCCGCGCGGGCCAGGCCGGCCGCCTCGCGCAGCATGGGGACGAGCGCCTCGAAGGCACCCTCGGGCACGGCGGCGAAGCGGAGGGCCGGGTCGTCGGCCCCCAGGTCGAGCACGACGACGGAACCGATGACCGCGCCGTCCTCGCGGGCCAGGACGACCGCGGTGGTGCGCTCGTCCTCCCAGTGACCACTGTCGTCGGTACGGTCGCGACAAACCTCAAGAGAAACAGACATACCCTGATCATCTCCTATTTCGCGTACCGGCGCCGAAGCGGCGGCCCGCGCCCGGTTCCCGGCCACCCGTTACGATCACGGTCTTCGTCGGCACGGGGGCAGGGGGACAGGCCATGGACGGCACGTACCGCATCCGCAACGTCCACAGCGGGCTGTTGCTGCGCGTGGCCGGAGGCAGGACGGGCGGCGGGGCCCCCGTGCTGCAGGGGGCGGGCGACGGCACGCCCGCCGAGCTCTGGCGGGTGTCGCCGGTGCACGAGGGCGGCGGCCTGCACCATGTGGTGAACGCCGGCAGCGGCAAACGGCTGGACGTGGCCAACGCGTCGGTCGAGAACGGTGCCGGCGTCCAGCAGTGGAAGGCCAACGGCTACGGTGCCCAGGAGTGGCTGATCGAGGAGCTGGTCGAGGAACCGGGCACGGTCGTCCTCGTCGCCCATGTCAGCGGCCTTCTGCTGGAGGTCGCCGACGCGTCCGTCCTCGAAGGGGCGCGCGTCCGGCAGTGGGAGGACCGCGACAGCCCCGCCCAGTGGTGGCGCCTGGAGCCCGCCGGCTGAGATCCGGGCCGGGGCGTGGCGCCCCGGCCGGCGGGCGGGGCGCCCTCCCTCATTCCTCGGGCTCGGCCGCCACGATGTCCAGCAGCCCGGGGAACCTCCGTTCGATGTCGTCCCGGCGCAGTCGGGCCATCCTGCTGTTGCCCCGGTTCACCTGCCATACCAGGCCCGCCTCGCGCAGCGCGCGGAAGTGGTGGGTGACGGTCGCCTTGGAGACCGGCAGCGCGAACGAACTGCAGGTCCGCGCCGTCCCCTCGGGCGCGCGCGCCAGCTCGCGCACCACCCGGCGGCGCAACGGGTCGGCCAGCGCGGCGAGCACCGCACCGAGCTCGATCTCCTCGACGGACGGGTGACCTTCGTCGTCGGGCACCGTGCGTCTCCTTCCTGGTCGGGGCGGATAGGTATGGCTTGCATCGTACCCAAGGGGTTGGCTAGCGTGGTGCAGGTACGAGATTCGTCGTACCTTCCGTCGTGTCACCCGAGGAGAGAAACCCGTGACCCAGCCGTTCGCCCTCGTCGGTCTCGCCCGCCCCAAGCCCGAACGAGCCGCCGAGCTCAAGGAGTTGCTGCTGTCCTTCGTCGCCCCCGCCCGGCGGGAGCCGGGGTGCCTGGAGTACCACTTCCACGAGGACCGCGACGAGCCGGGCGTCTTCGTCTTCTACGAGGCGTGGCGCTCCCGGGCCGACCTCGACGCGCACCTGGCCCTGCCGCACATACGGGACTTCCAGGAGCGGCGCATGGAGTACCTGGAATCCGACCTGGAGGTCCGCTTCCTCGCCATGCACAGCCCCTACCGGCCCGACGGCGCCGTCTGACCGCTTCCGTCCGTACGGCCGGACAGTCGGAGACCGTCGCCCCCTTTGTCCCGCATGCCGCGCCTGATGCCGTAACCGACAAGGTGAGTGCAATAGTTGCATGGCTCCGCATGCGCACGACCTTGAAATGAACGGCAGTTGAGGCGTCGGGTGGTCATGTTCATGGTAGACAGCGATGCCGGGGCGACCCTATATTGATCAGCGCCGCCACGAGACCTCGAGCCAACGGGACGTGCCGGTGATTTCACGAGTCGGGGGATGTGTCGTGTCGTGCGTACGCCGTGCCGGCGTCGCGTTTTTTCCTCCGGCTGTCGCGCCCCTGGGTTTCCGACCCATGTCAATGCACGCAAGGGTATTTCATGTTCAAGATCGCTTCTCGTGTCGCCGCCGTTTCCGCCGCGACCGTCGTGCTCGGCCTGATCCCGCTCGCCGGCACCTCCTACGCCGCGGGCTGCTACGGGACCGCCTGTGACAACAAGGGCCCGAAGAGCACCGACTGCGAGGACGGCGCCGTCGGTCACGGCACCGTGAACAACAACGGCCGTGTGGCCGAACTGCGTTGGTCCGACAAGTGTCGCGCCGCCTGGGTCCGGACGACGCAGAAGGCCACCCCGTCCTACTACGACTCCTACGCCACGATCGAGAAGTACGACACGCACGGCAAGCTGGTCCGCTCGCTCAGCGTCGACACCCCGGGCAAGTACGGCGAGTCGGACTGGTCGAACATGCTCGGCGGCAACGACTACTCCTACCGTGCCTGCGTCGGTTTCAAAAAGGACAGCGGCGCCCCTTACGGCGTGCAGTGCACCAACAAGTGGGGATAATGCGCCTGATTGCCGCTCTGAACGGCGGTTGACATCGGGCGGATGGAGAGCGGCCGCGTGGCGTATGGTCGCGGCCGGCCGTTCTCCATTCCCTTGTGAAAAACCCGGCGAAAGAGGTTCGCCGGGCTGTTCGCCGTGCCCTGCTCCGGCGGTCGAATTCCCCCTTGCGCAAGGGCTTTATGCCGGTCTTAGATGAGCGCGATCATTCGGTGGACGCGGCTTCGCGGCCCGTCCGCCGCCGCACCGACGCCAGGGGGAGGCGCGGATACGGTGCATCGCGCATCATTACTCCCTTCCGTCGCGTGTCACCTGCGAAGAAAGACGGAAGAGTTGAGATCCTTCAGACCGGCTCGGGCCGGGATCGCGGGGCTTGCGGCCGCCGCGGTCCTCGCCGGGCTGATACAGAGCAGTGCGGCGCTCGCCGCACCGGACGCCCCGTCGGCCGACGCCAAGCCGACCGGCGCGCCGACGGGTTCGGGGGCGGTCGCCGACCCCGACGAGCACCTCGGGAAGAACTGGCAGACCTCGAAGGACCAGGCCGTCACCGCCGCCGCGGACTCGGCCGGCCTGCGCATCCTCGCCGCCGAGTCGGGCCGGGCCTACGCGTGGCGGACGGCCGCCGTCCTCAACGAGCCGGGTGTACCGGCCGATACGTGGATCGGCAACCAGTGCGTCATGGACGACTCCCATGTCGCCGCCGTGTACGCCCCCCGCGCGTTCACCAACAAGCCCGACCTGATGCAGGGCGGAGCGTTCACGGCGATCGTGAACACCACGACGGGCGCGGTGACGAAGCTGCCGTTCACGGCCACGCTCGCCTACTTCGACCCCACCTGTAACACCACCACCCACACCGCCGCCTTCACCCAGTACCGCGACATGAACGACGCGTCGCGGACGAAGACGCGTGTGATCACCGTGGACACGTCCGGCAAGACGGTCATGAAGACGGGCGAGGTCCGCGGGCAGGTGTCGTCGGCCGCCCCGGTGAAGGACGGCGTCGTCGCCGGCCTCGGCAGCGACCTCGTCCGGATCGACGGCCGGGGGAAGGCGAGCCGGCTCGCCAAGGGCGACAGCATCCCCTTCGACATCCGCCCCCTGGCCGACGGCGGGGTCGGCTTCATGGACCGCAAGGGCACCAAGACCGCGCAGGTGAAGGTGTACGGGGGCCACGGCGCACCGCGCACGGTGGCCACCGGGCCCCTCGGCGACCTCGACCTGGTGCAGGGCGCGCAGGGCCGTGCCTTCCTCACCGGGCGTCCCAAGGACGCGAAGGTGGAGGGGAGCGGGATCACCAGGATCGACGCGCCGGCCGACACCGACGTCTCCTCGCTCGGCCGCCTCGCCGTGGACCCGGTGCTCACCCCGGGCGTCCGCGCCGGACTGACCCGTATCAAGGGCGGCGGGAAGAGCTTCGACAAGGCGGACGAGCCTGAGGCGGGCGTGCGGGCCCGGACCGGCAAGGCTCCCGGGGTGGCGGACGCCGCCACCACGCTGACCGTCACCTCGACCGCCACGCCCACGGGGGACAAGGTCGAGCAGCGGGTGGCGTCGGCGCAGCCGCGGCTCAAGGAGGGCCTGTCGCCCGCGCTGACCGGCGGCACCGAGCCCCGTACGCTGGGCCGGCCGACCGGATCGCTGAAGGCGCCCGTCCCCGCGCCCGTCTCGCACGACCCGACGGACACCGACCGCTGGTGTTCGATCTCCCGCAACGACATGAGCGTCCAGGCGTTGCAGCCGACGCCGAACCAGGTCGAGTGGGCGGCGGACATGGCCGTCCGCGGCGAGCTGCGCGGCAAGTGGATCCGCCAGGGCGGTTACCGTGACCAGGCAGGGCTGGGGACGATCGACCCGCAGGGGCTGTTCCCCCTCCCGTCGCTGAACGGCGGCGGCCGGATCCCGGCCAACGTCCTCCTCGGCATCCTGGCCCAGGAGTCCAACATGTGGCAGGCCGAATCCGGCGCCATCCCCGGTCAGATGGGCAACCCGCTGGCCGCCGTGGACGGTTACTACGGCCACAGCGCCAAGGACACCCTGCTCGGCTACTGGCGCATCAACTGGGACAAGTCCGACTGTGGCTACGGCGTGGGCCAGGTCACGGACGGCATGCGCATGAAGGGGCACGAGAAGACGGACAAGGCCACGGGCCAGAAGACCGAGACGAGTCTCGACCCGAAGCTCCAGAAGATCATCGCGATCGACTACGCGACCAACATCGCCGCCTCGATGAAGATCCTCGCCGACAAGTGGAACGAGGTCCACACCGACGGGCAGAAGATCACCGTCAACAACGACGACCCGTCCCGCGTGGAGAACTGGTTCACCGCCGTCTGGAACTACAACCTCGGCTTCAACCCCAAGTCGGAGGCGGGCAAGAACGGTGGCCGCTGGGGCCTGGGCTGGTACAACAACCCGGCGAACCCCATGTACAAGGAAGGTGCCTGGGACCACCCCTTCATGGACACCTCCCTCAACGCGAAGAACATCGCCGACGCGGCGCACCCGCAGAACTGGCCGTACGAGGAGAAGGTGATGGGCTGGGCCGCCTGGTCCATCGACACCGGCTTCTCCTACGACTCGGACGGGAAGCAGGGCTGGAAGGGCGAGTCCGGCTACGCCACCGCCGGCTTCCAGCCGGCGTGGTGGCTCAGCATCCCGAGCCGTTCCCGCGTCAGCCCCCCGCTGGACACGTTCTGCAACAAGAACAACAACTGCAACCCCGGCAACCCGGTCGACTGCCCGGACGAGGCGTGCTACCGGCAGTTCTGGTGGACCCAGGCGAACGCCACCTGGAAGCCCGACTGCAAGGACTCGTGCGGCAACGAGAAGATCAAGTACGCCACCCTGCGCGACGAGCCCGGCCGCGGGTACCGGCTGAAGAACGGTGACCCGGTGTGCGGCGGAGCCCCGAGCGGCTCCGACGTCGTCGCCTCCATCCCGGCCGGCACGGAGACGTGGTCGGGCTGCGGCAAGGCACAGTCGACGGGCAGCTTCCAGTTCACCTTCCATCCGGACTGGGACAAGCACTACGAGGCCAAGGCCGATCTGCATTCGATCGGCGGAGGCCACGGCGGTCACTTCTGGTACACCCACACCCGTGACGACGACCACCTCGGCGGCGACGGCAACCGGATGACCATCGAGGGCGAGTGGACGGCGGGCAAGACGTACGACATCGCCGCCGTCTACGCGTACGTCCCCGACACCGGGGCCCAGACCGAGCGGGCCACGTACGTCATCAACGGCGCCGTCGGCGGCCCGTACGAGCGGGTAGTGGACCAGAACGCCAACAACGGCAAGTGGGTGCCGCTGGGCGCCTACAAGTTCACCTCCACGCCCAAGGTGAAGCTGACGAACTACGCGAAGGGCGGCAGCGCCGACGAGGACATCGCCTGGAACTCCGTGGCCTTCAAGCCGATCAAGGGCAAGTTCGTCCGCCGCTCCCTGACCGCCGCCGCGGTCTTCGACCCGAACCAGGAGCTCAACTCCAACTGGCCGGTGACCTCGCTCGACACGCCGGTGCGGTCGATGAAGTCGCTGTACGACTGGGGTCTCGGGCTCGCCGAGCGGGGCCCGCTGTGGGACAACAACGGCAACGGGGTCGAGGCCTTCGGACTGACCTACGAGGCGCGGTGCAAGGAAGCGAAGGCCGTGGGCGAGTGCACGGGTCAGAAGACCTATGACGCGGCCGAGCAGTGGGCGAAGGACATCAAGGCGGGCGGCTGGAAGCCGAACGCCGACGGCTCCGTCCCCGCGATGTCGATCCCGGTGTGGATGGCCATGGCGAACCCCCAGCGTCCCGACGCGTCCAAGTCCGCTTCCGAGATGTTCAAGGACCCGAACAGCTACAAGATCAAGTCCGATGTCAGCGTGACCTTCGTGGTCGGCGAGGACGGGAAGATCGTCGACGGCAGCGTGGGGTCGGACTACCGGAACCGCGTCGGCAACGCCCACCTGCCCTACTTCGTCACGAAGATCATGAAGGCGATCGAGGCGGACTACGGCATCCTCGCCCCGGACATCGACTACACCACGCAGGACGCGCTGGAGTACGGCAACGTCCAGACCTCGCACCCCTACGCGGACGGGGACACCCCGGGACAGGCCTACTTCCCGCACTTCCGCGCCGCGCGTCTCGACGACGCCAAGCAGTGCGTGGACTTCCGCGCGGTCGGCGGCGGTGTGCACGGCTACCGCGCGATGATCGGCCACAAGTCGATCAACGACAACGTCAAGAAGTGGGTCGACGAGATCAACGACAACACGGAGACCAACCACGCGGTGCGGCGGTTCGCCGGGGACGTCTACTCGATGTTCTTCAAGAACAGCGGCTCGTGGAACAACAACATGTGGGGCTCCATGATCGGCAACGCACCGCCGATCTGGCAGGACGTCGCGGCCGCCTTCTGCGCGGACGGGTCCGTCAAGCCGACCCACTACCTGAAGAACGACGACGCCAACCCGTCCAACGGCATCGTCTACCAGTCCTACATGCCCGACCTCTACCTGTACGTCGACGACCGCATGACGGACAACCTCGGTCGTCCGTCCAACCAGCGGATCAACATCGGCGACTGGAAGAACTTCTCCAACTTCCCCGCCACCGCACCCAATGGCAACGCCTTCGCCTGGTGCGGTGTGGGGACGCGGGGCAGCGGGGGCAACCCGTGGGGCGTGGACGCTCCGGTCCCGGTCGTCGGTGACGGGCCCGGCAACCGGCCGGACAAGGTGGTCCACTGCGACGAGCCGGAGCAGCAGTTCAAGGTCAACCTCACCCGGTGACCCGGACCGCGGCACGGTGATGTGACATCACACCGAGGGGAGGGAGCCGGACCTCAGGGTCCGGTCTCCCTCCCCTCTTCGCGCGTCATGTGGCGCGTGTCAAGGGAGAATGACCTCATGGGTGTCCTGTACGTGGCCTTCTACGGCGCTTTGCTCTACGTGGTGTTCGCGGCCCTGCTGTGCAAAAAAATCGCGCGCAGGACGACGACGAGGACGGGCTGGTCCATGGCCGTGCTGCTGATCGTCCTTCCCGTCGCCCTGCTGGTCATCGGGGGAGTGATCGACGCGGGACGGGCCGGGACCTGACCGCCGTCGTCGGGCACGGCCCGATGGCCCTGTTCCCGGTGGGGAACAGGGCCATCGATGTGCCGCCGGCGGTCCGGGGTCAGGACGTCGTGGAGCCGAATCCCGCGATCAGTGCCTCCACGGCGAAGGCGAACCGCTCCGCGTCGTCCGTCCCCGCCCCCGTCCGGGCCGCCTCACCGGTCAGCGGATACCGGCCGGGGTCGAGCGCGGCGAGGTCTCCGGCCGAGCCGGGGCCCCCGGCCGAGGCGAGGGCGCACTCGGCGGTGGTGTGGCCGACGACCAGCAGCGTCAGCGAGTTGAGCGCGTGAAGGGCCCGCCCCAGAGAGAAGCCGGCGGAGGTGAGGACGCGGAGTCCGCGTTCCACGGCGTCCAGGGTCGCCGGGGTAACGGCGGGCCGCGCCGCCACGAGCGGCAGGACGCCCGGGTGCCGCAGCAACGTCGTGCGCAGGGCCTCGGCGTACGCCCGCAGCCAGGGCCGCCAGTCGTCGGCGGTGTCCTCGACGGGGGCGGCGCCGGCGAAGACCCGCTCCACCAGGCCGTCCAGGAGCGCGTCCTTGTGGGGTACGTGGTGGTAGAGCGTCATGGCCTCCACGCCGAGCGCCGCGCCCAGCTTGCGCATCGTCAGGGACTTGAGGCCCTCGCGGTCCACCAGCTCCACCGCGGCGTCCAGGATCCGCCCGCGGGTCAGCCCCGCCCGTTCCCCCCGCGCCCTCTTGGCCTCGGCCGGCATGCGCCCTCCCGCTCCCTTGACTTTCTTACATCGTAAGTCCATTCTTGCGGCAACGCGAAACTTACGATGTAAGAAGAAGTCGAGACGGGGAAACCCGGACGTCAGGAGTGGACATGAACACGGCCCCGCGCCCCGGCAAGCGGCTCGTCGCGGACTTCCTCCGGGCGGTCGGCGAGCGCCGACTGGACGACCTGCCCCGGTATCTGGCCCATGACGTCGTGGATCACAACAAGATCATCTTCGGGGAGCCGGACGAGCCGGGTGCGGCCTTCGAGGGAATCCGCAGACAGCTCGCCGCCTTCGGCGAGTTCGCCGTCAGGACGGACGGGCTCGTCGCCGAGGCCGGCACGGTCGTCGCCCGGATCACCGTCAGCGGCCGGCACACCGGCGAGCACCCCCGCATGCCCCGCCCTACCGGCCGGGCCTTCGAGGTGGAGCAGATCTGGGTGTTCACGGTCGCGGACGGCCGGATCACGGAGATCCGCGCCGTCAGCGACCGGCTGGGCATGTTCCTCCAGCTCAACTGGGACTGGCCGGACGCCGGCTGACCCGGCGTCAGCGGGCGGGTGTCTCCCGCGCGCGGTCCACGTCCGGGCTCCGGTACCACCGCTCGGGGATGCTCGCCAGCCGCGACCCGTGGACCCGCGGCCCCAGCCCGTAGAACCGCTGGAAGCTCATGATCAGCGGCCGCCACGCGTCGGGATCCACATGGTCGTCCGTCCCCGGCAGCCGGATGTCGTCGTGGATGAACACCCGCCGCACCCGCACCTCGAACGCCACGATCGAGCCGCGCTGCCGCTCGTCGTCCTCGCCGACCGGGTGCACCGCCTCCAGCACCGCCTCCATGGCGACCGGACACTCCGCCACCCTCGGCGGGGCCACCGTCTCGGACGGCACCGGAGTGAGGCCCGCCCGGCCGAACTTGTCCGGCTCGTACCGGTAACCGCGCTCCGCCTTGCGCTCCGGCACCGGGTTCCGGCCCGTGGTCAGCGCGAGCCGGTCGACGTGGGCGGCCAGCGCGTCGGACGGCAGGTTGAGGACGCACTCCCGGGTCCGCGTCAGGTTCCGGCTCGTCTGCGCCCGGGCGGACAGCCCCAGCACGGCACGCCAGCCGAGCCAGAAGACCGACGACATGGGGGCGAGGTTGGGCGTGCCGTCCTCGTTCTCGGTGGAGAGCAGCACCACGGGGGTTCCGAAGTACAGGATGTTCGGTTCGACGCGCGTGTGCGTGGAGTTGATCGTGGTCACGGAGCCAGCCTGGTCCGGGCGGGCGGCGGTGTCCGGCGGAGATCGGACATCGTGTTCGGGGCGCACGCGGGGCGCGACCGCACGGACGGCGGTGACGGCGCGCCTTCCCGCGCGATCACATCGCGCGGTGCCGGACGGTCCCACCCCGTACCGGTACCGGGAGACACCTCCCGGCACGCCGGCGGACATGGCAGGGTGGCCCCCGGCACCGGGAGGAATCCATGAACCACGAAGAGCTCACCCGCCGTTTCGCCGAGCTGACCACCGCCCACGTCGCCGACGCCTGCGTCCGCGCCGGGGTCCCGGTGCGCGCCGCGCCCCCGGGCGTCCGCCCCCTCACCGCCGGCAGCCGCGTGGCCGGCCGGGCGTGCCCGGCGCGGCACGTCGGCAGCGTGGACGTCTTCCTGGAGGCGTACGCCACGGCCGCCCCCGGCGACGTGCTCGTCGTCGACAACGACGGGCGGCCGGACGAGGCGTGCGTCGGCGACCTGGCCGTCCTCGAGGCCTGGCAGGCGGGACTGAGCGGCGTCGTGATCTGGGGGCTGCACCGCGACACGGCGGACCTCCTGGCCATCGGCCTCCCGCTGTTCAGCCTGGGCGCCACCCCGCCGGGGCCCCGCCGCCTCGACCCCCGGCCGCCGGAAGCCCTGCGCTCCGCCGTGGTGGGGGAGTGGACCGTGGACCGGACGGACCTGGTCCTGGGCGACGACGACGGCGTGCTCTTCGTCCCCGCCGCCCGGGCCGGCGAACTCCTCGCCCTCGCCGCGGCGATCCGCGACACCGAACGGGAGCAGGCGGAACGGATGCGCTCCGGCGTCTCCCTGCGCGAGCAGGTCCACTTCGACGCCTACCTCACCCGCCGCCGGGACGATCCCGGCCTCACCTTCCGCGAACACCTGCGCACGGTGGGCGGGGCCATCGAGGAGTGACCGCCGCGCCGGCCCCGGCGCGGTCGAGGTGGCGGAGGCAGGGCGGCCGGGCCGGTGACACGGCCGGAGCGCCGCCCTGCCCGGCCCGCTACTCCCCGTCCTCGCCGGGGAGTTCGTCCACCGTCGGGTACGACGGCTGGGCCCCCGGCTTCGTCACCGCCGCCGCGCCGACCCGGACGGCGAACCGGACCGCGTCCGCCAGCGGCGCGCCGCCGGCCAGTCGGGCGGCGAGGGCTCCGGTGAAGGCGTCTCCGGCGCCCGTGGTGTCCACCGGGTCGACGGGGACGCCGGGGACGGTCACCGGATCGGTGTCGTCCGCGGCCAGGGCCAAAGCCCCGGCGCCGCCCAGGGTGACGACGACGGAACGGGCGCCGCGTTCGCGCAGCGCCCGCGCCCAGGCGGCCGGGTCGTCGGCGTCCGCCATGCCGGAGAGGTGGCGGGCCTCGTGCTCGTTGACCACCAGCGGGTCGGCCGCCGTCAGCAGCGCGCGGTCGAGCTCGGGCGGCACCGGGGACGGGTTGAGCACCACCCGGGTGCCGGTCTCCACCGCGAGGGCGGCGGCGGCCCGGACGGTCTCCGCGGGGATCTCCCACTGGAGCGAGACGACCGACGCCGCGGCGACGAGCGGCCGGGCCGCCGCCACGTCGTCCGGCGCGAGCAGGGAGTTGGCGCCGGGCGAGACGATGATGGTGTTGTCGCCGTCCGGCCCGACGACGATCATCGCCGTCCCCGTCCTGGCCCCCGGGACGACGCGGACGGGGGAGGTGTCGGCGCCGGCCGCCCGCTGGGCGTCCAGCAGCAGTCGCCCGTACGTGTCGTCGCCGACCCCGGCCAGCAGGGCGGTCCGGGCGCCGAGCCGGGCCGCCGCCGCGGCCTGGTTGGCGCCCTTGCCGCCGGCCGACTCCACCAGGTCCGTGCCGAGCACGGTCTCGCCGGGGCCGGGGCGCCGGTCCACCCGGACCGTCAGGTCGGCGTTGGCCGACCCGATCACCAGGACGTCGTACGTCCGGCCGCCGTCGTCGCTGTCGTTCCTCATCACGTCTCCGCTGTCCGTTCCTTCGTGTGCTCAGGCGCCCCGCGCGTCCATGGTCGCCTGACCCTCCCGTTGCCCCCTTCCCGGCTACGGCGGGATCAGACGGGTTCGAGCGGGATCAGACGGGACCGAGCGGGACCGAGCGGGATCAGGCCGGGCAGCCGCTCGGCCCCCTGCCCGCCCCGCACCCGAGGGCGGTCACCCACATGGCCCTACTCGGGTGCGTGCACGTGCGGCGCGCTCGACGGTGGGAGAACCACTGTCCGCTCCATTGGAGGGATCATGACCCAGGACCCCATCTCGAACGCCATCGACGCGGCCGCGAGCGTCCCCAAGGAAGCGATCCAGGGGCTGAAGGGCAACCCGGACACAGCGGGACTCGCGGACGACCTGGTCAGTATCTCCAAGTACACCAGCGCCCCGCAGTACTCCTCGCACAACTGGGGGTCCGCGGGCTGGAACAAGGCCACCGACGCCATACACCAGGAAGAGGACTGAGGGGGCCGAGCAGCCGGGGCAGGGCACCGTCGGACGGGCCCTGCCCTCCCCCTCCGGACGGGAGACCGCCCTCGTCTAGTCCAGCGCCGGCTCCGGGAGCGTCGCCGCCGCCAGGTACCGGGCCGCGTCGATCGCGTCGGACTCCTCAGTGAAGCGGCCGAAGCTCAGGCGGATACTGCCCCTGATGTGCTCCGGCGGGAGCCCGATCGCGCGGAGGACGTGCGAGGGCTCCTGCGCGGAGCTGTTGCAGGCCGAGCCCGTCGAGACGGCGAGGCCGGCGAGGCGCGGCAGGAGCTCCTGTGCGTCGACGCCCTCCAGGGACAGGTTGAGCGCGTGCGGCAGGAAGCCCGGGCCGGTGCCGCTGTTGAGCCGGAAGGGCGCCCCCGCGCCGGCCGCGAGCTCGGCCAGGAAGGTGTCGCGCAGCCGCTCCAGGCGGCGCGCCTCCTCCTCCCGCACCTCCTCGACGAGGGTGACCGCCACGCCGAGGCCGATGATGGCGGCCGTGTTGAGCGTGCCCGCCCGCAGGCCGCGTTCCTGGCCGCCGCCGTGCAGGAGCGGCGTCAAGGGCGCCGTGTCGCTGAGCCGGTTGCAGACGTAGAGGGCGCCGACGCCCTTGGGGCCGTAGATCTTGTGGCCGGAAAACGTCAGCAGGTCGACGCCGAGTTCCCGTACGTCCACGGCGAGCGAGCCGACTCCCTGGGTGGCGTCGCAGTGCAGCGGGACGCCCGCCTGACGCGTCACCCGGCCGATCTCCGCGATCGGCTGGATGGTGGCGATCTCGTTGTTCGCGAGCATCACGGAGACCAGGACCGTGTCGTCGCGCAGACTGCCGGCCACCTGTTCCGCCGTGACCCGCCCCTGCGCGTCGACCGGCAGGACGGTCACCGAATAGCCCGTGTCACGAAGGTACGCGCAGGTGTCGAGCACCGATTTGTGTTCGGTCGCCGTGGTGACGATATGGCCGCCGGGACATCGTCCGGCCATTCCCTTGATCGCGATATTGTTCGCCTCCGTGGCCCCGGAGGTGAAGTAGATCTCGCTGCGCGCCCCTCCGATGAACCGGGCGACCGCGCTCCGGGCCCGTTCGACCTCGCGGAAGGCGCGGACTCCCGCGGCGTGCGGGCTGGCGGGGTTGGCGAAGAACTGCGTGTAGGCGTTCCGCATGGCTTCCATGACCGCGGGGTCCATGGGCGTGGTGGCCTGGTGGTCGAGGTAGATGGTGTGCATGGAGAAAGTTCCCTTGGCTCGCCGGGGTTACGTGCCGGACTCAGAAATCACGCGCGGACAGGACCATGTCGACCACGTTGGCGCACGACGGGTCGGCGAAGACGAGAACGATCTCGTCGGTGGGCGCCGCGTGGCTCCGCAGGTAGATCTCGGCGCCCTTGGTGACCTTCTCCTTGTCCGCGAACGAGTTGATGTCGATGACGTACGCGCGGGAGCAGTCGGAGAACTGGCGCAGCCGGGCGAAGTACCGGGCGAAGTACTCGTTGACTATCAACGGGCAGCGCGGGACCACGTATCCGTCCTTGACCACCCCGGCGAGGACCTTCTCGTACTGGCGTGACCGGTAGTGGACGTCATCGCCGTCCCGGACGAACCTCGGGTCCGCGGACGGGTCCTTGAGCCACTTCTTCATCGACCGGACGGCACGGTTGCGCAGGGTCCGTTCACGGGTGACGGTGAAGGTGATCCCGGCGGTGGCGGCGGCAGCGGTGAGCGGGGTGAGGTCGAACTCCTCCGGCGCCGCCGCGGCCGAGGGCACGGAGCACACGTCGGTGCCGCAGGCCATTCCGAGATCATTGTGAATGACGTCGTAGAGCACCTTGTTGCCGCGGTGGCGGTAACGGGCCGCGGCGCCCAACGAGTGGGCCAGGGCGAAGGAGTTGCGGGAGAATTCCCCGATGCCTCCGGCGGACTCGAAGTAACCTCCGGCGATGAGCGTCGCGGAACGCTGCTTACGGCTGATGTGGTCGAGGACCGGACCGATGCGGTCGTCGTCGACGACCTGCGCGGTCCGTTCGGGCAGGTGGGTGGCCGGCATGGTGTGGCCCTTCTCTATGAGTCGTTCGCCGATTCGTCGGCGAACGGGGTGTGAGGGGACGGCGCGTCGGTCGCGTGAGGCGTCGGCGCGCCGGTGACGAGGGTGTCGACGGCGCCGCCGACGTGACTGCCCGCGGGGAGGCGGCCCGCTTCCGCGGCGCTCCCCGGCTCCGGTACGGGGACGGGCGGTCCGGCCCGGTTCCCCCAGTTCGCGGCGACGGCCGCCACCACCACGCACAGCACCGCCGCCCACTGGGGGACGGAGAGCGCCTCGCCCAGCACGACGAGGCCCACCAGCACCGCGATCACCGGCTCCAGCGTGCTGAGCACGGCGAACACCCGGGGCGGCATCCGGCGCAGCGCGACGAACTCCAACGAGAACGGCACCGCCGTGGACAGCACGGCGACCGCGAACGCCACCGTCAGGACCCAGGGTTCGAGCAGCACGCCCACCGGCGGCAGCCCGAGCACGAAGGAGCCGGGCAGGGCGACGACGGACGCCACCGCCATGCCCGCCGCCAGCCCGGCACCGCCCGACGTGGCCCGGCTGACCGCCGAGCCCAGCAGGATGTAGCCGGTCAGCGCCAGGCTGGTGAGGAGGGCCGCGAGCACGCCCACGGGGTCGGACCCCGCGTGGCCGCCGCCCAGGATGACCAGTCCGGTCCCGGCGAGCAGGACCCAGAGCACGTCGACTGTCTTGCGCGAACCGAGGAGGGCGAGGAGGAGCGGTCCGGCGTACTCCAGCGTGACCACGACTCCGAGCGAGAGCCGCGAGGTCGCCTCGTAGAAGGAGAGCTGCATCACCGCGAGCACCGCCCCGTACGGCAGCAGCAACCGCCAGTGGGCGCGCAGCAGTCGCGGTGTCGGGCGGAAGAAGAGGCAGAGCAGCGCGGCCGCGATCAGCAGGCGCAGCAGGGTGGCACCGGCCGGTCCGGTGCGCTCGAAGAGCTGCTTGGCGAAGGCCGAGCCGAACTGGAGGCTCACCATTCCGGCCAGCAGCATGAACGGCGCGGGAACGAGCCCCGACAAGCCGGCCGGACTGGCCCTCGCCGCACGGAGGGCCTCGACCCCGGGTAAGAACTTCCTGGCTGTGGTGGCCTCGGTCATGAACTGTGCGCTCCGACTGTGGTGGAGGACGGGACCGGTCGCGCCCCCGAGCGGCCGAGGGGCGAGGGGCCAAGAGACGTTCCGAGGCCGGACCTTGCTTGCTGACGCTGCACTGCTCGGCCTCCGATGCCCACCCGGGATGCGGTCGGCCGTCGGCAGCAGCCTCAGCCGGTCCATTGGTCTTATGGATCATCGTGAACACTAGTTCCCTTGTCGCGAAGTAGCCATCACAACCAGCCGACATGTCGGCAATCGATCGTTTGGCGACGACGGTGCGGGTGTGTCCCGACGGTCCCGGGCCGCGCATGCTTTCGGTCAGTTGTCCGACCCCGGAGAGGCTCCGCCTACCGCCGCGTCCCGGAGCGACCGCCGCTTCGGCGCGGGGCTCCCGCACGGTCGCGCCGGCGGTCCGTGCGCTTTGTCCGACCTGCGCAAGGGCGAGTTCGCGCGGCGGCGCCGCACCGTCCTGAGCGGAGAACCCGGCCGTCGGGAGACGAGGTGTCCGGGGCGGGCACCGGGAACACCGGCCCGCTGGCGTGAATGCGGCGACCGTCTTCACCGGGTTCGCACGCGGGTTGACAGGAAGATTGGCCAATCCTAGAGTCGCAAATCTGTGAATGCTAAATGAAGTGGTTTTTCGCTGTTTGCGGTCCGGTCGGCATGCGGCCGCGGCCGGAAAGCCGTTCACAGGAGAGCGCTTTTCGTCGAGGCGAAGGGGAACGGCGGATGAAGAAAGTGCTCCTCACGACCGCCCCGAAGGAGGCTCTGGTCGAGATCGACGGGGTCGGGGGAAACTGGTACGACCGCACCGACACCTATATGGCCTGGACCTGCGCGGTGGACCTGGAGGACCGGCTTTCCGTCACCTGCCCGCCGACCGGGCTCCGTTTCATCAAGCACAATGTGCCGGACGTCGAGATCCTCGAGTACCCGACCTGGGACGAGTACCTCGCCGCCCTGCGGTCCGAGACCTGGGACATGGTCGGCATCAGTTTCTACACCTGGTCGACGCCGGTCGCCATCGAGATGGCCAAGATCGCGCGCGAGGCCGGTGTGCGGGAGATATGGGCCGGCAACTACGGAGTCCTTTCCCCCGGAATCGACCCGTACTTCACCAGGAAGATCAAGGGCGCGGGCGAGGCGCCGATCCACCAGTACGTCTACGACGCGCCGCTGCCCCGGGTGCGGCACCCGGCCATGCTCGGCGAGAGCGGCTTCCGCGGGATGAAATCCCCGGTCGGCTATCTGTATTCGAAACGCGGCTGCAATATCGGCTGTACCTTCTGTTCGACCCCGATATTCAACCCCAAAGAAGAAGCCATCTTCATGGAGGACACGTACGCGGCGCTGGACGCGTACCGGGAGGCGAACGTCGCTCACGTCATCATCTACGACGAGAGTTTCTTCCTCACCAACAAACTGGCCGAGCAGGTCGTGGACGCGCTGGCCGAGCGCGAACTCCCCTGGATCTGCCTGACCCGGGCCGACCTGATCCGCGGGCGCATACCCGAGCTGACCGACCGCTACATGGACGGTGCGATCGTCGGCATCGAGTCCTACCGGGACAAGAACGTCGCCGACGTGAAGAAACGCGATGACGTCTACAACGTGCGGCAGACGGTCCGCGAACTGATCGACAACGGCCGCCGGGCGCTCGGCACGTTCATGGTCGGGTTCGCCGAGGACAGCATCGACGACATGAAGTACGACATCGAGCAACTGAGCGACGAGGGGCTGTTCGCCTGTCAGTTGACGCTGCTGACCCCGTTCCACGGCACCCGCCTCTACCGGCAGATGGAACACCTCATCGACGAGCCGGACCTCAGCAAGCACGACCTGTACAACCTGGTGTGGAAGCACCCGAAGATGAACCGCAGCGAGGCCCGTGACCTGCTCGCCTGGGCACAGCGCCGGGTCAACGACCCCGAGCGCATCGCCGCCACGCTCAAGAAGGAGATGAAGGCGAAGGTCCGCAAGGAGCTCGCGCGCCGCCGGGACACGGCACCGCTGAGCCCGTCGGGAACCGCCTCATGAAAAGCCTCGACATCCTCTGCGTCCAGCTTGGATTCCACGAGGCGTACCCCGACGCGTCCACCCTGGCGACGACCTACAACGACGGCATCTACTACGTCGCGTCGTTCGTCCAGGAGGAGTTCCCGGACGCGCGGGTGGAGATGTGTCAGATGTTCTGGGGGGAGAAGCCGGAGGACTTCCCCCTCGGCAGCTACGACTACATCATGATCTCCGCGCTGGCCACCCACTTCTGGTCCAACATCGAGACGCTCGAACTGATCCGGCGCGCCAAACGCCTCGACTGCGTGGTCATCATGGGCGGACCGCACGCCGCGTTCGCGCCCTACGAGGCCCTCCGCTACGCGGACTACGCCGTGATCGCCGAAGGCGAGATCCCCGCCGTCCAGCTCATCAGGACACTGGAGGCCGGCGACCCCGTCACCGACGTCGACAACCTGGCCTACATCGGCCCCGGCGGCGAGCTCACCCTGAACAAGGTCGCCCGCTACGGGAGTCTCGACACCGCGATCAACCCGAAGTTCCTGAAGAACGCGCCGAAGCTGCACTGGGCCACGGTCTCGATGTCGCGCGGCTGCCCGTTCGCCTGTTCCTTCTGCTACGCGATCCGCCTGCTCGGCCGGCGTTTCCGCACCAAGACGGCGCAGGACGTACGGAGCGAGCTGGACGCCATCCACCGGCAGACCGGATGCAACCGCTTCTACGTCACGGATCTCAATTTCACGACGCGCAAGGACTACTGCCGCGAGATCGCCGAGACGTTCCGGGACCGCGACTACAAGTTCATCGCCATGAGCCGGGTCAACCACGCCGACGACATGGACCTGGTCCTCGACCTCAAACGGTCCGGCTTCGAGGAATACTGCCTGGGCGTGGAATCCGAGGACGCCGGTGTCCTCCAGGCGTTCAACAAGCGGGTCGACCCCTCCGAACAGACCCGGCGCCTGCTGCGCTTCGCCGAGAACGACATCGCCATCCACTCCGCGATCATCTTCGGACTCGACGTCCAGGACCGGAAGGCGATCGAGGCCACCGCGTACTGGTGCGCCGAAGCCCGCATCATGCATCCGGTGTTCGTGTGCCTCGCCGAATACCCTTTCCAGAACATGCTGTTCGGAGCGCGCCAGGACATCGAGGACCACCGGATCATCATGGAGGTCCCGACCTACCAGCACTACTCGTTCGTCGGCATCTTCCCGCGCCATATGCGCCCCAGCGACCTGCAGCGCGGCATCCTCGACAGCTACGACATCTTCTTCAAGCGGGCGTTCGAGATCGAGACGCGGCCCCAGCGGCGGGCCCGCCTCAAGGCGTACGCGCGCAGCGTCGACCGCGGCCGTGCCGGGATGCGACAGCACATCCACTTCCTGGAGGGGTTGGAGAAGCCGTACTACACCGCCTCCGGGACCCTGCGGGAGGACGCGCTGAAGGCCGACTTCGACGCGCGCCACGGGGAGCTCCGGGAGTGGCTCGCGCGCTCCTCCAAGGGCTCCGACGTGGAATTCGTGAAGAGATACGCCCGATGACGGGGGACTTCCGCGCGGAGACCGTCATCGACGCGTTGCTCGACAGCGCCGCACGGACCCCCGACCGGCCCGCCTTCCGGGTGATCGAGAGGTCCGACGAAGAGTTCACCCTCACCTACGCGGACGTCTGCCGCCTCGTCGGCCGGACCGCGGCCGGGCTCCGGGCACACGGAATCCGGGAGGGTGACCGCGTCGTCGTCGTGCTGCCCACCTCACGGGACTTCCTCTCCGTCTACCTGGGCTGTCTGTACGCCGGCGTCGTACCGGTCGTCGCGGCGGAGCCGGCCGGCGGCCACGCCCATGACGCGATGCCTGTGCGCGACCTCGCCGAACAGGCGCGGGCCGGCAGGATCATCGCCGCCCCCGGCGCGGCGGACGCGCTGGCGTCCTTCGTGCCGGTCCCGGTCATCACGCCCGACACCCTGTACGGAGTACCCGCCGCGCTCGACGCGCCACGGGCCGCTCCCGCCTCGCTCGCCCACCTCCAGGCGACCTCCGGATCGACCGGAACCCCCAAACTCGCCGTGATCCGGCACGGCAACATCGTCGCCAACGTCCGGGCCATCGCCGAGGCGATCCGCGCGCGCCCCACCGACTCCCTGGTGAGCTGGCTTCCCCTGTTCCACGACATGGGCCTCATCGGCATCTCCTACGCGCTCCACGCCCGCATTCCGATGGTGCTGGCGGATCCGCTCACCTTCCTGCGGAATCCCCTGTCGTGGCTGCGCTGGATCAGCCGCCACCGGGGCACCCTTTCGCCCGCGCCCAGCTCCGCGTTCCACATCTGCGCCCGAGTCGCCCGGCGGCGGCCTCCCGACGATCTCGACCTGTCCTCCTGGCGGGTCGCCCTCTGCGGTGCGGAGCCGGTGCACGAGGCCACACTCCGCGAATTCCAGGCGGCCTTCGGCCCGTTCGGCCTGTCCGAGACGACGCTGAGGCCCGTCTACGGGCTCGCGGAGGCGACCCTCGCGGCCACCATCTCGGACGTCGGCCGCCCCTACTCGGTCGACCACGTGGACGCGCGGGCCGTCGCGGCCGGGGAACGCGCCGAGCCCCGCCCGGCCGACGATCCGCGCAGCGTGAGCATGATGTGCGTGGGCCCGGCGGTCCCCGGCCACCGGTTGCGGGTGGTCGGTCCGGACGGAACGCCGCTGCCGGATCGCGCCATCGGCGAGATCGAGGTGGCCGGCCCCAGCCTGATCGACGGCTACCTCGCGGAACGGGACGCCTCCGCCACCGCGATCGGCACCGCCCCCCGAACCGGCACCGTCACTGGCACAGCCACCGAAGCCGCCACCGGCTCCCGAACCGGCCCGGCCGACGAGGGGCTCAAACGACCGGACGGTTATCTCCGCACCGGCGATCTCGGCTATCGGCTCGACGGGGAACTGTACGTCACCGGCCGCCGCAAGGAGATCGTGATCATCTCCGGTCGCAACTACATTCCCGACCAGATCGAGAGATTCGTCGAAACCGTCGTGGACAGCCCGCGCGTCCCCGCGGCCGTGGCGGTCGGCGTCCCCGATCCGACGCTGCACACCGAGCAGTTGCACCTCCTTCTCGACGAGCGCATCGGTGAGGGCCGCGACCGCCGGCACATCGCAGACCAGGTGCGTGCCGCACTGGCCGAGGCCTTCGGAATCGGCGGCGTCACCGTCCACTGGATACGGCGGGCGCAGCTCCCCCGGACGACCAGCGGCAAGATCCGGCGCCATCTCTGCCGGCAGATCATCGAGGACCGCTCGGCCCGCCCTCCCGCGGACACGGCCGACAGCGGCACCACCCGTTCCGACGTACCGACGAGCCGACGGGCATGACCTTCGGAGGAGTGCACCCCATGCAGGACGAGAAGCAGGACCAGGAGCTTTTCGAGAAGATCGTCGCGCACATCGCGGAGTTCGTCGAGACCGACGTATCCCACCTGACCCCGCAGTCGAACATCGCCACCTCCATCGAAGGCATGAGTTCGCTGAAGATGGTCGAGCTGCTGCTCTTCCTGGAGGACTGCTTCGGCGTCGACTTCGACGAGTCCGTCATCGACCGGCTGCAGACCATGCGGGACCTCGAACAGTACATACGGCAGGCGATGGAATCGGCGGGGCAGCAAGTCTGAGACGGCCGCCGAAGTGCCGCGACACCGCGTGGCGGTCACCGGGATGGGGGTGATCTGCCCGCTCGGCGCGACGGTCGACGAGATGTGGCGGGGGCTCGTCACCGGACGCTCGGGAATCGGTCCACTGACACGCTTCGACCCCGGCCGGTTCCACCGTGCCCACGCGGGAGAGGTCGACGACTCCGCCGTCACGTTCGCCCCCGGCCCGTTCGCGTTCGAGATCGCCCGCATGAGTGCCTTCGTGCGGTACGCGCTGTTCGCCGCCGACCGGGCGCTCGAGGACAGCGGCCTCGCCGAGGCCGCGGCCGACGAGGCGAGGGCGGGAGCCGCACCGCACCGCCGCCACCCGCCGGGCGGCGGGGTCTACGTCGGTGTGGCCATGGGAGGGCTGCCCAGCATCGAAGCGGGCGTGCTGCGGCAGGAACGGCAGGGAGTACGGAAGACCAGCCCCTTCCTGATCCCCTCCCTCATTCCCAACATGGCGGCGAGCGTGATCGCCCTGCGCCACGGCATCGAGGAGGAACAGGTCACGATCGCCGGTGCCTGCGCGAGCGGCTGCCAGGCGGTCGGCCAGGCGATGCGCGCGATCCGGTCCGGTGCTCGCACCTGGGCGATCGCCGGCGGGACGGAGGCGGTCATCACTCCGATCACGTACTCCGGCTTCCAGGCGATGAGGGTGCTCAGCCGTCACGACGACCCGGCGACCGCATCCCGCCCGTTCGACCGGTCCCGGGACGGGATCGTCGTCGGCGAGGCGGCCGCCGTCTTCGTCCTGGAGAACCGCGCGCATGCCGAAGCACGCGGCGCGGTGATCCACGGCGAACTGACCGGCTTCGCCTCCGACAGCGGTGGCGACGGTCTCACGGACATCTCGACGCGTCACGTCGTACGCTGCATGACCGGGGCGGTCGCCGACGCCGCGGTCGCGCCGGACGCGATCGACTGCGTGTTCGCCCAGGCATCCGGCATGGTGCAGGGCGATGCCGCCGAACTCGACGCGCTGCGCGCACTCACCGAGGACACGGGTGGGAGGCCGGTCGTCACATCGCTCAAGGGACACACGGGCTACACGTTCGCCGCGAACGGCCCGCTGAACCTCGCCGCTGCCCTCATGGCCCTTCGCCACCAGGCCGTTCCCCCCACGTTGAACCTCAAGGAGACCGACCCCGAGTTCGCCAAGGTCGACATCGCCCGAGAGACGCGGGAGACGCGGGTACGACACTGTCTGGTCAACGCGTTCGGGTTCGGCGGGATCAACGCCGGCATCGTCGTCTCCCCGGCATGACCCTGCCGGCACGCAGAAAGGAGCACTGTGTCCACGCACTTCGAGAAGCTCGTCCGTTGCTGTATGAACTGCAAGATCTCCCGGTTCCTGGACAAGACCATCGAGATCGAGGAGGCCGGGCTCGCGCGGGTCGGCATCCCCTTCCACAGCGACCTCACCCAGAACGCGGACTTCCTGCACGCCGCCCTGATGTTCGAGGTCGGTGACACGGCCGGGTTCGTGGCGGCCAACTCGATGGAGGAGACCTTCAGCGTCCTGACGATCGACTACCACATCAACCTGATCCGACCGGTCCGGAAAGAGGGAATCCACGCGGTCGGCACGGTGGTGACCGCGGGAAAGACGATCTACGTCGCGCGCAGCGACATCTACAGCGACAGTGGCAAGCTGGTGGCGGCGGGGCAGGGGACGTACACGGTGTCGAAGATCCCGCTCACCGACCTCGAGGGCTACGACGACTGATCGGCGACCGGAGGGCGCGGGGAGAGGCGCTCCCACTGCTGGAGCCGCCCCGCGCGCCGACGCGGGCTTCCGGCTCCGTATCGGCCAAACGGACAAGGACCGACGAGTGATTGACGTAACCGATCATGAAGGCATAGCCATCCTGACCCTGAACCATGGGCCGGTGAACGCACTCGACCGGGAACTGCTCACGCAGCTCCCCGACACCCTGGCGGCCGTCGGCGACGCCCGCGCGGTCGTACTGACCGGGAGCGGACGGTCGTTCTCGGCGGGGGTGGACCTCAAACGGGTGGCCGACGGCGGGCCGGGCTACGTCGAAGCCTTCCTCCCCGCCCTGCACCGTGCCACGCTCGCCCTCTTCGACCATCCGAGGCCGACGCTGGCAGCGGTCAACGGGCACGCCCTGGCCGGCGGATGCGTGCTCGCCGCCGCCTGTGACATGCGGCTGATGTCCGGCGGTTCCATCGGGCTCACCGAACTCGCCGCCGGAGTGCCCTTCCCCACGGTCTGCCTGGAGGTCGTCCGTCATGCCGTCGGCCCGGCACTCGACGCCATGGTGCTGGGGGCCGGCCGGCTGACGCCCGACAAGGCCCTCTCGATCGGCCTGGTGCACGAGCTCGTCGAGCCGGAACACCTGCTCACCGCCGCGCTGCTGCGGGCCGAGGAGCTGTGCCGCGCCCCGTCGGACGTCTACGCCCTGTCCAAGCGGCAGCTCCACCGGCCCACCCACCAGCGGGCCCGCGCCGCCCAGCCGTTGGACCACGGCGAGATACTGCGGATCTGGGGCTCCGAGCGCACCGGCCGGATCCTGCGCGGGTACCTGGCATCCCTGCGCCTGGGCCGGCAGCGGGACGCCTGAGGAGCGCCGGGCCACGGCACGCCCGGTACCGTCCGGTCGGGGAGTTTCCCCTGATGAGAAGGGCTTCTCCCATGAGAGGGGAGTGACCCAGGCCACGGTGATCTTATGTTCGGGGATCGCGTTCTCTGCCCGACTTGTCAGCTTCCCAGGGAGACGATCTCCGTTACGCTCCGCGTCGTCGACCACTTTGGGTGACCGAGGAGGCCGACTTTCCTGTCCCAGAGAGGCCACGGATCCCCCACGAAGGGGCCCGGACCGGAAGTTGGAGAAACGCATGCGACGACGCATGGCCGCAATCGCCGTGAGCGCGCTGCTGGCGGGCGGCACGGCCGCCATGACTCTGCCCGCCCAGACCGCCGCCGCGGCGGGACACGTCACCTGCCACCCGGCGCAACTGCGCCAGCAGATAGCCCAGTTGAAGAACAAGGCGGCCGTGCAGAAGCGCCAAGGCCGGCGCGAGGCGGCCCGCCGGACCCTGGCGCAGGCGGACGCCCTGCAGCGGAAGCTCCACATGTGCGTCAAGGCGGACGAGGACGCGTCCAAGCGCTTCCCGCGCTGAATGGCACCCCTCCCGCGGTGACGGATCGCGTCGCCCCGGAAGGGCATTCAGGGGCGGCCGTCACGCGTGTACGCGCGCGACGGCCGCCCCGTGCGCCCCGGGCCGGCCGTCTCCCCCCCAGCACCGCCACCTGCCGGAGCGCACTCCGCCGCTCCGCGCCGTGCGAGCGTGCCCCGCACGCCGGGCGCGGCGCCGCCCGGCGCACGCGGGAACCCACCCCCATGCTCCGGTCGCCCGGAAGCGCCGATCCCACCGACGTCTGACGGGAGACCCGGCGGGTAGTGCGGACCTGTCCGGTATCCGCGCGCCCGCAGCACACGACGGGGGGTCTCATGAACGGCACGACGGGCTCCGCACCGCCCGGCTCGCCCCCCGACCCGTCCCCCGACCCGTCCCCCGGTCCGTCCCCCGGACCGGAGGAGACGACCAGCGGGACGACGCCGGGACTCGACGGCCTCATGCGGATCGCCATGGGTTTCATGGCCTCCAAGGTCCTGCTCGTCGCCGCCCGCCTCGACCTCTTCACCGTCTTGTCCGAAGGGCCTCTGGACGCCGAAGCGTTGGGCGACCGGCTCGGTCTCCACCCGCGGGCCTCCCGCGACTTCTTCGACGCCCTCGTCGCACTCGGACTCCTGGACCGGTCCGCCGGCGCCTATGCCAACACCCCCGCCGCGGTACGCCACCTGGTGCGCGGCGGCCCGGCCTGCGTCGCGGGGTTCCTGGAGATGACCGACAGCGCGGTGTACGGCCTGTGGGGCCGCCTGGAGACGGCGCTGCGCACGGGCGCCCCGCAGAACGGGATCACCGACGGCGAGGACGGCATCTACGCCGCGCTCTACCGGGACCCGGACCGCCTCGCCCTCTTCCAGCGGGCCATGACCGGCCTCTCCACCGGCTCCGCCCACGCCCTCGCCGAGGCGGTCGACTGGTCCCGGCACCACACCGTCGCCGACGTCGGCTGCGCCGAGGGAGCCGTGCTGACCCATCTGCTCCGGCGCCACCCCCACCTGCGGGGGACCGGCTTCGACCTGCCGGCCGTGGAGGCGGGGTTCCGGCGCCGGGCGGAGGAGGCCGGTCTCACGGACCGGCTGGCCTTCACCGCGGGCGACTTCTTCACGGACCCCTTGCCCCGGGCGGATGTCGTCGTCCTCGGCCACGTCCTGAGCGGATTCGCCCCCGCCCGGGCCGGGACGCTGCTGCGCAAGGCGTACGAGGCGCTCCCGGACGGCGGACTGGTCGTCGTCCACGAGACGCTGCTCGACGACGACCGCCGGGAGAACGTCCAAGGGCTCCTCATGAGCCTCACCATGCTTCTGGAGACGCCCGGCGGAGGCGTGTTCACCGGCGCCACGTGCCGGCGCCGGCTGTCCGAGGCCGGCTTCCGGGACATCCGGGTACGGCACCTGTCCGGCCCCGAGTCGATGGTGGTGGGCGTCAGGTGAGCGCGGGCACGGCCGGGTGGCGGCCCGCCGGAGCGGCCGGCGGACGGACGAGCGGGACGGAACCGCGTCGCGTACCGGTGCGGCGGGCCTCCCGCCGGGGAAGAGAGGAAACATGATCTCCGCATCCGCAGTGGCCGTCGCCCTCCTGGCGCTGGTGCCCGCCGTCGGCACCGGCTCCGGATCCGACGCCGTCACCGTCGCCGGTACCTTCCGTACGCGCGCGGGCGGTACCGCCGTCACCTACGCGCCCGACGCCGTGCCCGGGGGCGCCCGGGTCCGGGTGGCGGAGCGCCCCGCGCAGGGCGGGGGCACCCGGTTCGAACTGCGGCTCGGGGGGCTGCCGGCCGGCCGGACGTTCGGGGCGCACGTGCACCGTCAGCGCTGCGGGCCGAAGCCCGAGGACGCGGGCCCGCACTACCAGAACGTGCAGGACCCGGTGCAGCCCTCGGTCGACCCCGCCTACGCCCACCCCCGGAACGAGGTGTGGCTCGACGTCACCACCGACGCCCGCGGCGCCGCCCGCGCCGTGGCGACCGTGGCCTGGCGCGTCCGCCCGGGGGAGGCCCGTTCGCTGGTCCTCCACGAACACGCCACCGACACCCGTGCCGGCCACGCGGGAACGGCGGGGGCACGGCTCGCCTGCGTCACGGTGCCCTTCGGGACGGCACGCTGACCCCGGTCGGCCGCCCGGGCCGGGCCCGAGACCCGGCGGAAGAGCGGGACCCGGCGCAAGGGCGAGATCCCGCGGAAGAGCGGACGGTCACGGTCCGGAGCCCGCCCGGCCGGACGGCTGGGACGCCGGACGGGCTCCGGACCGCGCGTCACGCGGCGTGCCGGCGGTGGCGACCGCCGCGCTCGCCGGAGGCGCCGGACGAGACCGGCGCCTCGGAGGGGAGATCCGGTACGACGCTGAGATGGCGTTTCGCCGACGCCCGTTCGGACGTACTCGCGTCGGGCGTACCCGTGCCGGGTGCACGCACCTCACCCAGCAGGCGGTCCTCGTACCCCGCGAGAGCGAAGATGAGTCCGAGGAGCAGGGGAGGGATGAGCAGGGCGGTGAAAACCACGGGGGACTCCTTCCCGGAAGGCCGTCCCTGCCCGTGTTGCCGCCCTCGCCGCCCGGAAACCCCACACCCCCCGGACCCCACGGCCCGGTCCGCCATACGGACGGAACACCCCTCACCCGCGCGGGCGCTGCGGGCGGACCGCGATGATGTCGGACGGCGTACCGGCGAGCCCGTGCCCGTCGGCGCCGACCCGGCCCCTACCGCGCCGCGGGCCGTCCGACGGTGCCTCGGCGCGGGCGGGACGGCTAGCGCGGGGTGGTGTCGTCGGCCGTGAACGGGCCGCCGTGGCCCGGCACGATCAGGTCCGCCGCGGCCAGCACCCGCAGCCGGGAGGCGCGCAGCACCTCGCGGTCCGGGGCCACCGGGTCGTCCGCCGGTCCGCCCGCGTGCCACCACAGGTCGCCGGCGAAGGCCACCACGCCCGCTTCCGTGCCCGCCAGCAGGGTGATGTCCTCCGCGCTGTGGCCGGGGGTGCGGATCAGCCGCAGCGACGGGGTGAGTTCGTATCCCTCCGCGTCCCGGTTCGTCCAGTGGTTGCCCAGGTACTCCACCTTGTGGTCGTGCACCCGGGCCCGCCGGAAGAGGCCCACGTTCATGGTGTTGTCCGGGTGGTGGTGGCTGAGCACCACGTCGGTGATGTCGTCGGGGCCGAGTCCCAGCTCCGCGAGCGGGACGAGGATGTCGTCGTGGCTCGCCACCATGCCCGGGTCGAAGATCACGTGCCGTCCCGCGTCGGATACGTAGGAGACCGTGGCGGCGACCCCGGGGCCGGTGGAGCCCACATAGCCGGTGGTCAGGACCTTGTACGCGGCACTGCGGCCGAGCGGTGCGTCTGTCATGTCCTTGATCCTGTCGATCTTGAGGGCGGCGCACGAGTGGCATGGATGCCACTCATCGCAGGATTCGTGCCACGTGTGCCACACTGGCGCCCGTGCCGCCCTTCCGTACCGTCGCCGCGTACGTCCCTCCCGGCGTCGGCATGCTCGCCGTCGGCGTCGTCACCGAGGTGTTCGGCCCCCACGGAGCGGCGCTGCCCGGTTTCGACGTCGCCCTGTGCACGGACCGGCCGGGCCCGGTGCCCACGGACTGCGGAGTACCCCTCTCGATCGAGCACGGACTGACCCGGCTCGCCACCGCCGACCTGGTCATCGCCCTGCCCGGGGCCGCGTTCCGCACCCCGCCCGCCCCCGCCGTACTCGACGCGCTGCGGGCCGCGCACGGACGCGGGGCGCTGGTCACGGCCCACTGCGTCGGCACGTTCGCGCTCGCCGCCGCCGGACTGCTCGACGGCCACCGGGCCACCACACACTGGCGGTTCGCCGAACTCCTCGCCGGCCGCCACCCGGAGGTCACCGTGGAACCCGACGCGCTCTACATCGACGAGGGCAGCATCGTCACGGGCGCCGGAGCCGCCGCGGGCTTCGACCTGTGCCTCCACCTGCTGCGGCGGGAACACGGCGCCGCGCTGGCCAACGCCGTCGCCCGGGACATGGTGCTGCCCTCCCACCGCGACGGGGGACAGGCCCAGTACCTCGCCTCGCCGGTCCCGGAGGACGGCAAGGACGAACGGCTCGCCGAAGTCCTCGGCTGGGCCCGCGAACACCTGCACCAGCCACTGCCCGTCGCCGCGCTGGCCCAGCGCGCGCTGATGAGCAAACGCTCCTTCGCCCGCCGCTTCACCGCCGCGACCGGCACCACCCCGCACGCCTGGCTGCGCGGCCTGCGGCTGAGCAGAGCCGAGGAACTCCTGGAGACCACGGACCTTCCCGTCGAGGAGATCGCCCGCCGGGTCGGTTACGGCAGCGCGGCCGTGCTGCGCGAACAGTTCGTGCGGCGCCGGGGAGTCCCGCCCCGCTCGTACCGGCGCGCCTTCACCAGCACGCCGTAACGGGCCGGGCCCCGCACCGCGGCCGACGCGGACCGCTGCCAGGCCACGGGAAGGAGGCGAGCCGGTGACCGACGCCCCGTTCCCGACTCCCGTCCTCGCCGACAGGGCCCCACCGCGCCGACGGCACCGGCCGAGACGATCGCGGCGGGCCACCGGAGGCGCGGCGGGCGCGCGGACGGAGAGCGCGGCGCGGTCGTTCCGGCAGCCGAGGGGGCGGAGACGCGGGACAAGAGGGCGCGGCACGGGCAGCAGGTGGTCAGTGCGCCGTGAGCCCGCCGTCGACCACGAGCTCCGAGCCTGTGACGAACGAGGAGTCGTCACAGGCGAGGAAGAGGATGGCCGACGCGACCTCGTCGGCGCGGCCGGCCCGGCGCATCGGGGTGCGCCGGATGTCAGGCTGCTCGTCGCCCTGCTCGTCGAGCACGTCCTGGATCATCGGGGTGGCGATCACGCCGGGGTGCACCGAGTTGACGCGGACTCCTCGTCGCGCGTACTCGACCGCGGCCGTCTTGCTCAGCAGCCGCACCGCGCCCTTGGACGCCTGATAGGCCGCGGCCGCGCCGCTCCCCACCAGCCCGAGCACCGACGACGTGTTGACCACCGACGCATTGCCGCTCGCGCGCAGCAGCGGCATCGCCGCCTTCATGCCGAGCCAGGTGCCCTTCTGGTTCACGTCGATGACGCGGTCCCACACCTCCTCCCTGGTGTCCTCGACACCCGGCCAGTCCACGATGCCGGCCAGGTTCACCAGCACGTCCAGCGTCGTGAACCGGTCGCGTACGACACCGATCACCTCGTCCCACTCCTGTGCCGAGGAGACGTCGAGGCGGGCGGGAACGACCTCCTCGCCGCCGGCCTCCAGCCGGCCGGCCAGGCCCCGGAGCGGACCTTCGGCGACATCGGTGATCACCAACCGGGCGCCCTCCCGGGCGAAGAGTTCGGCGGTCGCCGTGCCGATGCCGCCGGTCGCCCCGGTGATCAGGGCGGTTTTGCCCTCAAGCCGGCGTCCCGGTCGTCGTTCCGTCATGGCAACGGTCCTTTCCATGGGGGGGCGGCCACCGGGCCGGTGCCCGTGCGGCGCGGTGGTGCTCCGCCGAGTCTGCGCGGACCGGCGGGGTGCGGCCAGGACGTGTGCTGCCTGGGTGCACCATACCCGGGCAGCACACCGGGCCGCCGCCTAGCCTGAGGGCATGGACGACAACCGACTGGGGGAATTCCTGCGCGCGCGCCGCGCCGGGCTGCTGCCGGGGGACGTCGGCATGGTGAGCCACGGCGTCCGCAGGGTCACCGGACTGCGCCGCGAAGAGGTGGCCGTCCTGGCCGGGATGAACGCCGACTACTACACGCGCCTGGAGCAGGGACGCGAACGCCACCCCTCACCGCAGGTACTCGCCGCCCTCGGCCGTGCGCTGCGCCTGGACACGGACGCCCAGGCCCACTTGTACCGACTGGCCGGGGCCGCGCCCACCGACCCTCCCACCCACCGCGGCACCGAGCGGATCAGCCCCGCACTGCGTCAGTTGCTGGACGGCCATACCCGCACTCCTGCGTTCGTGATGAACCGCAACCTCGATCTCCTGGCCGTCAACTACCTGGCCGACGCGCTCTACTCCCCCTTCGCCCCGGCCGACAACCTGGCCCGGATGACCTTCCTCGACCCGGCGGGCCGGTCCTTCCACACGGACTGGCAGAGAGCGGCCGAGGCCGCCGTCGCCCACCTGCGCCAGGCGGCCGGCTTCGACCCCGACGACCCCCGGCTACGTGGACTCCTGAGCACGCTCACCGAGCACAGCGCCGAGTTCAGGCGCCTGTGGGGCGCGCACGCCGTGCGCGGCAAGACCCAGGACATCAAGCACTTCCGTCATCCGGACGTCGGCCCCCTCGCGCTGACCTACCAGTCCTTCGACGTCCGTGCGGCGCCGGGGCTGCAACTCGTCATCTACCACGCCGCACCGGGCAGCCCCGGCGCTCACGCCCTCGACCTCCTCGGCTCCCTGCACGCCACCCGGCGGCGGGCCGGGTGACCAGTACCGCTCGGCGGTCCGCCGCGGACACGGTCGCCGTCTCCGCCGGCGTGTCCGTCGACGGCCGGGCGGTCCCGTTTTCGTCCCTCGCCCACCTGCCGGCGCGCGAGGCCCGCGCCCGGTGGGTCGTACCGCTGTACCGTGACGTGACGTCAGCTTGCCAAGTCCTCAAGTCCCGAGGGGGCGTGCCATGCCTGTACGGATCGGAACGTGGTGGCGGGGCGCGGCCACGGCAGTCGCTCTGCTTGTCCTGCCCATGGGCGCGGTCACCGGCTGTACCTCGGACCGCGCGGCGGACGCTGCGCCGACGACCGCGCCCGAGACCGCGGGCGTGCCGACGGTCACACCGAGCCCGGCCGGTCCTAAGCCCGCCGCGCCCAGTACCGCGAAGGTGCCGACGGTCACACCGAGCCCGGCCGGTCCGAAGCCCACCGCTTCGGGTTCACCCGGCGCACCCGGTGCGTCCCCGGCGGCCGGAAGGCTGCGCTTCGCCCCGGACTTCTGCAAGGAAAACCTCATCGACGGTGATGTGCACCGAGTGCTCCAGGTGCATGGTGGTGAGGTCCATCCGAACGGTCTCCGCGTGGTCGGGGCACGCGGGACGAAGCTCACGTGCGGGCCCGACGTCGACAACGGCGGCTACTTCGAGACGGACTTGCCTCTGGGGCCCTACTACGTCGCCGCGCACGTCACCGTCAGGCTGCTGGCAGGCAACACGACGACGCGGCGGATGGAGCTGAAGTCCGCCGACTGGGAAACGCTGGTGAGAGTCCTGCGTAGCTGCCAGAAATCGGAGGCGCCCGCGCCGTACCTGTGCAGCCCGTTCTTCTACGTCACCATCGACGACGAGAAGGGCGGCGTCATCACCGACTTCACCGCCATCTTCCAATCCTGAGCCGTGCCCCGCAGCAGAGGGACGGGGCGCGGGAGCCGAGTGTCACGGATGCGCCTTGGGGCGCCACGTCCCCTCGTCGGATTCCGGGGCCTCGGCGCGCTCCCCGGCGCCCGCCTCGGCCGCTTCGACGAGTTCCCGGTGGCTCGCGTTGCTGTAACGCGGGGCTTGCCAGCGTGCGTTGTCGAACTCCTCGTGTCCGCTCCAGCCGGCGGCGGCCTGGCACAGGTGCCTCCAGCCGAAGTACATCTCCCGCGCGACCTGCTGCTCGGGTACGGGGTACTCGTGCCGGAGTTCGACATCGCGCCAGGCGATCACATAGTCCTGGAGCTCCAGGCCGTTCATGGCGACGAGGTGGGCGAAGCCGAGGGCGGCCGCGTGTTCGTCGGTGCCTGCCGGATGGCGGTCGGCCACCTCCTGCAACCGTCGTTTGAGGAACTCCTTGAGCGCGACCACGTCCGCTTCGGTCAAGTCGTCGCTGTAGACGAGCGCTTCGCGGGGCGCGGTTCCGGCGTCCTGCGTCATGGTGATCCCCTCCCTGGCCATGGGCGTCGACGCCCCGGCGCGATCCCGCCGCGGCACGAGCCGTCTGTCCCCCGCATCCTGCCACTGTCGGCCAGGACGTACGGGCCGAACCTTGGCCAAAGCCCCTGTCCCCCGAAGGGGAACGTTTGTGCCATGCGCACTCGGCTTCGCCGGGTACGGCCGGGGGAGGGGCGGCCGGCCCCGCCGGGTGGAGAGCGGTGTGCCCGGCATGATCTCGCCGGTCTCGGGGAGGACAATAGCCAGCGCCGATACATCACCAATCAACCGGCAAAGGTCTGAAATGAGCAAGAAGAGTATGCGTGCGGTCACCCAGGACGCCCTCGGCGGACCGGACGTCCTCCGGGTGAGCGAGGTCGAGAGGCCGGAGCCCGGGGTCGGGGAGATCCTGGTCCGGGTCCGTGCGGCCGGTGTCAATCCCATCGACCTCAAGACCCGCGCGTCCGGCATGTTCCTCGGTGAGCCCCCGTTCGTCCTCGGCTGGGACGTGTCCGGGGTGGTGGAGGCGGTCGGTCTCGGCGTGCGCCTTTTCGAGGTCGGTGACGAGGTGTACGGCATGCCGTCGTTCCCGGCGCAGGCGGGCGCCTACGCCGCATACGTGGCCGCCCCGGCCCGGCACTTCGCCCACAAGCCCGCACGGCTCGGCCACGCCGAGGCCGCCGCCCTGCCGCTGGCCGCTCTGACCGCCCGGCAGGCCCTGGTGGACGTGGGCCGTGTCGGCCCGGGCCGGCGGGTCCTGATCCACGCCGCGGCCGGCGGCGTCGGCCACCTCGCCGTCCAGATCGCGAAGGCCCACGGCGCCCACGTCATCGGCACCGCCCGCGCCGCGCGGCACGACGCGCTCCGCGAGCTGGGAGCGGACGAACTGGTCGACTACACGCGGACGGACGTCAACGCCACCGTCCGGGACGTCGACTTCGTCCTCGACACCCTCGGCGGCCGGAACACGTCCGCCACTCTGGCCACCCTGAACCACGGCGGCACGCTCGTCTCACTGCCCGGGCCCGAGGAGAACGCGGTGGTGCCCGAAGCCGCCGCGCGCGGCATCAGGGCGGGATTCATGCTCGTGGAACCGGACCGCGCCGGGCTCCTGGCGATCACCGAGCTGGTCGAGGCCGGTTCCCTGCGCCCAGTCGTCGAAAAGGAGCTTCCGCTGGAAGAGGCCGCCGACGCACACCGCCTGGCCGAGCGCGGCGGCAACCTCGGGAAGATCGTCCTCACCGTCGCCTGACCCCGCCGTCGCCTGAATCCCGCCGTCACCTGAAATCCCGCCGCCGGAGGGACCCCGCCCCGCCGGAGGGACCCCGCCCCGCCGGAGGGACCCCGCCCCGTCGGAGGGACCCCGCCGCGTACACCCGCTGCCGGGGCGGCGGGCGGGACCGGCCGTCAGGACGCCGACAGCGAGCCCGCCACCTCGCCCAGTGCCTCCAGGACCGGGCGGATCAGCGGATGCCGCTCCGCGCCCCGGCGGACCGCCGCGAAGACGCGGCGGGTCGGGGTGACGCCCTCGACCGGGCGGACGACGACGTCCTTGAGGTTCATGCCCGACAGCGCGGAGCGCGGGACGAGAGCCACGCCGGCACCCGCGCCGGCGAGGGCGGCGACGGCCCGGAAATCGTCGGAGGAGTGCGCCAACCGGGGCTGGAATCCGGCCAGTTCGCAGGCGAGGACGGTCATGTCATGGCACGGGTTGCCGGGGTAGGGGGCGATCCAGTCGCTGTCGGCGAGCTCGTCGAGGCGGACGTGCGGCTCGCCGGCCAGCGGGTGGGAGGTGTGCAGTACCGCGTCGAACGGCTCGGCGTAGAGCGGGACGCGGACCAGCCGCAGGTCGTCCTCGCGCGGCGCGCCCCGGTACTCGACGGCCAGGGCGACGTCCGCCACCCCGTCCATGACCAGCGGCAGGCTCTCGTCGCCCTCGGCGTCGCGGACCCGGAGCCGGATGCCCGGGTGGCGTCCGGCGAGGAGGGCGATCACCGGCGCCAGCACCTCCGCGATGCCGGTGGCGAAGGCGGCGACGGTGAGCTCGCCCGCCGTGCCGTCGGCGTAGGCGGCCAGCTCGGCCTCGGCCCGTTCGAGCTGGGCGACCACCCGGTGGGCGTGGCCGAGCAGGATCTCACCCGCGGGGGTGAGCCGCACCCCCCGGCCGCTGCGGGTCAGCAGTACGTGCCCGGTCTCCTGCTCCAGGGCGGCCAACTGCTGGGAGACGGCGGACGGGGTGAGGTACAGCGCCGCGGCCGCGGCGGTCACCGTACGGTGGTCCGCCACGGCCCGCAGGACGCGCAGTCGCCGGGGGTCGATCACCCGGCCATTTTGCCAGGTCCGGCCGCACCTCCGGCTCCGCGATCAGCCCTTGAGCGCCGCGCGCGCGTCGACGAACGCGGTGACGGCCCGCTCGACGTCCTCCGTCGAGTGCGCGGCCGACAACTGGACGCGGATCCGGGCCGCCCCCATCGGGACCACCGGGTACGAGAAGCCGATGACGTACACGCCGCGCTCCAGCAGCAGCTCGGCCATCCGGCCCGCCTCGGCCGCGTCGCCGATCATGACCGGGGCGATCGGGTGGTCGCCGGGCAGGATCTCGAAGCCCTCCTCGGTCATCCGCCGGCGGAACAGGGCCGTGTTGGCGTTGAGCCGGTCGCGCAGGTCGCCGGCGGACTCCAGCAGGTCGAGGACCTTGAGGGAGGCGGCGGCGATGACCGGGGCGAGGGAGTTCGAGAAGAGGTAGGGGCGCGAGCGCTGCCGCAGCAGGGCCACGATCTCGGCTCGGGCCGCGACGTAGCCGCCGGACGCGCCGCCGAGGGCCTTGCCGAGGGTGCCGGTGATGATGTCCACCCGGTCCATGACGCCGTGCAGCTCGGGCGTGCCGCGACCGCCGGGGCCGACGAAGCCGACGGCGTGCGAGTCGTCCACCATGACCATCGCGTCGTAGCGGTCGGCCAGGTCGCAGATCTCGCGGAGCGGGGCGACGTAGCCGTCCATGGAGAACACGCCGTCGGTGACGATCAGGCGGCGGCGGGCGTCCTGGGTGTCCTGGAGCTGCTTCTCCAGGTCGGCCAGGTCGCGGTTGGCGTAGCGGTGGCGGCGGGCCTTGCAGAGGCGGATGCCGTCGATGATGCTGGCGTGGTTGAGGGCGTCGGAGATGACGGCGTCCTCGGGGCCGAGCAGGGTCTCGAAGACACCGCCGTTGGCGTCGAAGCAGGAGGAGTAGAGGATCGTGTCCTCCTGGCCGAGGAACGCCGACAGCCGCGCCTCCAGCTCCTTGTGGACGTCCTGCGTGCCGCAGATGAAGCGGACCGACGCCATGCCGTAGCCCCAGCGGTCCAGGGCGTCCTTGGCGGCGGTGACGACCTCGGGGTGGTCGGCGAGGCCGAGGTAGTTGTTGGCGCAGAAGTTGAGGACGTCACCCGGGGTGCCGCCGCCGGTGACGCTGACGGAGGCGCTCTGCGGCGTGCCGATCACACGTTCCGGCTTGAAGAGACCGGCTTCGCGGATCTCGTCGAGCGTGGCGCGGAGGTCGTCGCGGACGGAGTCGAACATCGGGGAAAAGCTCCTAGGGAGAGACGGGCGGCCGGAGAGCGCCGGTCGGTCAGGCGGTCCAGTCGGTCAGGCGGTCCAGTCGAGGATGATCTTGCCACTGCGCGCGGTGGAGGCCTCGTCGAAGGCCGCGTCGAAGTCCCGGTACCCGTACCGGCCCGTGATCACCGGGCTGAGGTCCAGGCCGGCCTCCAGCAGCACGGTCATCGCGTACCAGGTCTCGAACATCTCCCGGCCGTAGATGCCCTTGATGGTGATCATGGACGTGACGAGCTTCGCCCAGTCGACGGGGAACTCCTGCGCCGGCAGACCCAGCATGGCGATCCGGCCGCCGTGCGTCATGTTGGCGATCATGTCCTGGAGGGCCGCCGGCCGGCCGGACATCTCCAGACCGACGTCGAAGCCCTCGCGCAGGCCCAGCGTGCGCTGCGCGTCCGCGATCGAGGACTCGGCGACGTTGCAGGCGAGGGTGGCGCCGACCTTGCGGGCCAGGTCCAGGCGCGGCTCGCTGACGTCGGTGATCACCACGTTGCGGGCGCCGGCGTGCTTCGCCACGGCCGCGGCCATGATGCCGATCGGACCCGCGCCGGTGATCAGGACGTCCTCGCCGACCAGCGGGAAGGACAGCGCGGTGTGCACGGCGTTGCCGAACGGGTCGAAGATCGCGGCGACGTCCAGGTCGACCTCGGTCCGGTGCACCCAGACGTTGGAGGCCGGCAGCGCGACGTACTCGGCGAAGGCACCGTCCCGGCCGACTCCCAGACCGACCGTGCTGCGGCACAGGTGACGACGGCCGGCCAGACAGTTGCGGCACTTGCCGCAGACCAGGTGGCCCTCACCGCTCACCCGGTCGCCGACCGCGATGTCCCGGACGTCCGCACCGACCTCGGCGACCTCGCCGACGAACTCGTGCCCCAGCACCAGCGGCGTCGTGACGGCGCCCTGGGCCCACCCGTCCCAGGAACGGATGTGCAGGTCCGTCCCGCAGATGCCCGTCCGCAGCACCCGGATCAGCACGTCCCCGGCGCTGATCTCCGGCTCGGGGACGTCCATGAGCCACAGCCCCGGCTCGGCCTTGTGCTTGACGAGTGCCTTCATGGGCGGTGGCTCCTAGGGGGGTCGGCATCAGGGCGGCGGCGGCCGTGATGGTGCTGCTTCGCTGGTTCTTCGCGCGCACCAATGTGCCGAGTGATGCCCCCGGCGTCCATCGAGGTTTTCTTAAGCGGGTCGACAGAAGAACTTCACACGGCTCCGGCGGCGTACGCCGGACGCACCGCGGCGGCGTAGGCCGGACGCACCGGTGAAGGCGCGCGCGCTCCTCCCGCCGGACGCACGGCTCGGCGAGAGGAGCGCTGTTCCGGCTGCGTCAGGACCTCAGCTCACCGTCGCACGTGCTCCAGGCGGACCAGCCGGAACCGGGGGAGGTCTGTGAGCGGTGCCACACGCCTCCGGTGCGGTCGACGCCGAACAGCTCCACGCGCGGTGAGGGAAGTGCCCTCCGCTGTCCGACGCGGTCCGGGAGGGCCCACCGCCGTCCCGACAGGCCGCCCCCCCCGCCCGCCCCGTCGCCGGAAGCCGCCGCTCACCTCGTGGTCGCCCGGACGTCACCCGCGGACGCTTCGCTGTGCCGCGACGCCACCACCGTCCCATGCCGCTCGCCCTCCCCGTCCGTTCAGGAGATCCCGTGCCGTTCCCCAGGCCCGCCCGCGCCGCGACCGCCCTCGCCGCCGCCCTGCTGACCGCCGCCGCCCTGGCGCACCCGGCGGACGCCGTCGGCACGGATGCCGCCGGACCGGCCGTGCCCGACCTGAAGGTGCTCACCTACAACACCTTCCTCATGAGCACGAACCTCTACCCGAACTGGGGACAGCGACACCGGGCCGAGGCGATCCCGGCCGCCGGCTTCTTCCAGGGACAGGACGTCGTCGTTCTTCAGGAGGCGTTCGACAACGACGCCTCGGACGCGCTCAAGTCCCGCGCCGCCGCCGGTTATCCGTACCAGACGCCCGTCGTCGGCCGCTCGAAGGACGGCTGGGACGCCACCGGCGGGGCCTATTCCGCCCTCACCCCCGAGGACGGCGGGGTGACCGTGCTCAGCAGGTGGCCGATCGTCCGCAAGGAGCAGGTGGTCTTCAAGGACGCGTGCGGCTCCGACCGGTGGTCCAACAAGGGCTTCGCGTACGTCGTCCTGAACGTCTCCGGCACCCGGGTGCATGTCGTCGGCACCCACACGCAGTCCACGGACGGCGGCTGCGCGGCGGGTGAGGCGGCGGCCGACCGGGCCCGGCAGTTCCGGCAGATCGACGCCTTCCTGGACGCCAAGCGCATCCCGGCGGGCGAGCAGGTCATCGTCGCGGGCGACCTCAACGTCGACTCCCGGAGCGGTGAGTTCACCTCCCTGCTCGCCGACGCGGACCTCGACCCGGCGGAGGCCCGCACCGGCCACCCGTACTCCTTCGACACCCGCGAGAACTCCGTCGCCGCCTACCGGTACCCGAACGACGCCCGCGAGGACCTGGACCACGTCCTGCACCGCAAAGGCCACGCCCGGCCCGCCGGCTGGACGAACACGGTGGTCAAGGAGCGGTCCGCGCCCTGGACGGTGTCCGGTTGGGGCAAGGAGTACACCTACACCGACCTGTCCGACCACTATCCGGTCGTCGCCGGCGGCCGCTGAACGCCGGCGACCGGACGGAAACGTACTGTTGACGGGGAAGCGGCGGCTCTGTGAGGGTTGCGGATCACGTGCGGGCGGCGCGAACGGCCCCGGTGATCCCGGCCCGGCGCAGGAGGTGCCATGAACAGTGCCATGAACCGGCGGAACGGCCCCCGGCGGCCGTACGACGTCGTCCTCTTCGGCGCGACCGGCTTCGTCGGCGAACTGACCGCCGCCCACCTCCTGGCCCACGCGCCACAAGGCTGCCGCCTGGCCCTCGCCGGGCGGAGCCGGGCGAAACTGGAGCGGCTGCGGGAGCGCCTGGCCGACGGGCCGGGTCCCGAGCCCGCCCTGCTCACCGCCACCGCCGACGACCCGGCCGCCCTGCGTGACCTCGCGGAGTCCGCCCACGTCGTCGCCACCACCGTCGGCCCGTACCTCCACCACGGGGAACCGCTGGTCGCCGCGTGCGCCGCGGCGGGCACGGACTACCTGGACCTCACCGGCGAGACGGAGTTCGTCGACTCCATGTACGTGCGGTACGACGCCCAAGCGCGCGAGACCGGCGCGCGGATCGTGCACAGTTGCGGCTTCGACTCCGTCCCGTACGACCTCGGCGTCTACTACACCGTCCGGCGACTTCCGGAGGGCGTGCCGCTGCGCGTCGACGGCTTCGTCCAGGCCAGGGGCGCCTTCTCCGGCGGCACCCTGGCCTCCGTCCTGACCATCGCGGGACGCGGCCGGCAGGCGCTGGCCGCCGCGCGGGAACGGCGGCGGCACGAGCCGCGGCCCGCGGCCGGCCGCCGGGCGGAAGCGCCGCTGGGGGCACCGCGGTTCAGCCGGGAGACGGGCACCTGGGCGCTGCCGATGCCCACCGTCGACCCCCAGGTCGTACGGCGCTCGGCCGCCGCGCTGGAGCGGTACGGGCCCGACTTCCGCTACCGGCACTACGCGGCGCTGCCCACACTGCCGGCGGCGCTCGCCGCCCCGGCCGGAGTCGCCGCCCTCTTCGCCGCCGCCCAAGTACCGCCCCTGCGCGACTGGTTGACGAAACTCCACCCCGCCGGCCGGGGGCCGGACGCGGAGCGCCGGGCCCGGAGCTGGTTCCGCGTCCGGTTCGTCGGCGAGGGCGGCGGACGGCGGGTGTTCACCGAGGTCGCGGGCGGCGACCCGGGGTACGGGGAGACCGCCGTGATGTTCGCCGAGGCGGCACTCTCCCTCGCGCACGACGAACTCCCGCCCACCGCCGGGCAGGTGACGACCGCCGTGGCGATGGGGGACGCCCTGACGGAGCGGCTCACGGCGGCGGGGATCAGGTTCCGCGTCGCGGCGGCCGACTGAACGCGGCCGCGGGGCGGGCACGGCCGGCGGCCGCGCCGGAGTACCGGGCACCGGCCGCGTCCGGCGTACGGAATCCGGCCCGGGACGTCGTCGCCCGCCGACACGCGCCGTCCGCCGGTCACCCGGCGGCGCCGTGGCCGGCACCTGCCCACGCCGCCGCACCGCGCCGTGACCGCGTCCCCTCACAGCGCCGTGACCGCGTCCCCTCACCCCACACCGACGGACCCGGAGGAAGGCAGTATGCGTACGCGTTCGACCCTGGTGGCGACCGGCCTGCTGGCCGCGCTGATGACCGGAGGGACCGGCACGGCCGTGGCCGAACCCCGCGCGCCCCTCGGCACGGCGGCCCTGACCACCTGCGGGCGGCAGGCCCGCGTGGAGGTGTTCCGCGAGGGCGGCGTCCCGATGGCGGACTGGCGGGAGAACCTGGAGTTCGACGGCCGGGGCTCCCTCTGGGTCTCGAACCTGAGCAGGAACCGGGTCGAGGCGTACGCCCCCGACGGCACGTCGCGCGGCGGCTTCCGGCTGGCCGGACCCGGCGGCATCCGGCGCGGGCCGGACGGCATGATGTACGTCAACTTCGGGGTCAGCCCGCTGACCCCGCGCGGGGGAGTGGTGCGCTTCGATCCGTCGGCCGCCGAGCCGAGACCGGAGCGGGTCGTGGACGGGATCTCCGGTATCAACGGCCTCGCCGTCGACCCCGCAGGCAACCTCTACCTCAGCCGTGAACTGGCCACCGGCGTCCTCAAGATACGCCCGGACGGCACCCGCGACGAGGCGTGGACCAAGGCCGCGTCCGTCTTCGGCTCCAACGGCCTGGACATCGTCGATGACCAGCTCTACGTCAGCGTCCTCACGGACCCCACGTCCCGGATCGTACGCATCCCCCTCCACGACCCCGGCCGGCACACCACGGTCGCTCGCCTCAGCCCCAATCCCCTGCGCGCCAAGTTCCTGGACGACCTGACGCACTTCCGCGGCGACCTGGTGGTGGCCGGGTTCCGCAGCGGCGAGCTGGTCCGCGTCGACCCGGCGACCGGCGCGTCCTGCGTCCTGGCGACGGGGCTGCGCATGCCCACCAGCGTCCGTACCGCCCGGAACTTCGGCGGTCTCGACCCCGAGCACCACCTCTTCGTCGCCGAGGCGTCCGGCCGCATCGTCAAGGTGACCGTGGGGGACTGACGCGGAGGGGGCCGGGCCGCCGGCCCGGAGGCCGGGCGGCCCTCGGCGTCAGGCCCCTGCCACCAGTTCCTCCAGCCGGCCGACGACCTCCGCCGGGGCCGGCATCGTGCGGATCTCCTCGCGGACCTCCGCCGCGGCGGCCCGCAGCCCCTCGTCCGCCAGCACCGACTCCAGCAGCTCCGGCCCGATCTCCTCCGTCCGGACGGCCCGGCCGGCCCCGCGGTCGGCGACGAGCCGGGCGACGACCGGCCGGCCGAGCCCCTTGAGGACCGGCATGATCTGCGGCAGCCCGTGCGCCAGCGCGCCGAGCGCGGTGCCCGGGCCCCCGTGGTGGACGACCGCGGAACAGCGGGCCAGGAGCGCGCTGTACGGCACCCAGTCGAAGGCGCGCACATTGTCCGGGAGCGGACCGAACGGTTCCAGGTCGACGTGCGGGAGGACCACCACGAACTCGGCGTCCGTCTTGGGCGCCGTGGCCAGGATCCGCTCCATGACCAGCGCCGCCTCCCCGGGCACGGGTCCGCTGCCCAGCGAGACGGCGATCCGCGGCCTCTCGGGCACCCGGTTGAGGAGGTCGAACAGCGGCTTCGGCAGCGGCCCGCCGCCGTTGAACGGCACGTACCGCATCGGCCAGGCGCCGGGCTCGGTGGGCACGACGCTCGGCGGGGTGATGTCGATGACCGCACGGGCCTCGGGGAGGTCCACCCCGTGCCGCTCGAACAGGTCGGCGTGCAGCTCGCGCATCAGCTCGGCGGACGGGTTGAGGAAGCCGAAGCCGTGCTGCACCGCGGGCACCCCCAGCTTCGCCGCCGCCACCATCCCGGGCGTCAGCAGCGGGGAGTGCACCACCACGTCCGGCCGCCACTCCTCGGCCGTCCGGATCACGGCGGCCACCATCTCCGGCTGGAGCCGCAGCGCCGCCGCGACCGCGCCGCCCACCACCTCCAGGTAGCCGGCGCCGTCCGCCTCCTGGAGCAGCTTGCCGGCCACCTCGGGGTGGCGCTGGGCCAGCATGCCCACCATCCGGTCCAGGGACAGGCCCGGCGCGACGTCCACGGTGCGCGCGCCGGCCTCGCCCAGGGCCAGCCCCGGGCCGCAGGAGGCGACCAGGACCTCGTGGCCGGCCGTCTGGAGCGCCCAGGACAGCGCGACCAGGGGATAGGTGTGACCGGTGCCCGGGGTGGTCGTGATCAGTACGCGCATGGGCGTGGGTTCTCCGTTCGGGAGCGGGAAGCGGTGGGGTCGTGTGTGGGGAGGCGTTCAGCGCAGTGCCGCCACCGGGTGCTCCGGGCGCAGCCCGATCGCCATCGCCCGGGCCGGGCCGCCCTGGAGCGGGGGCAGGCGCCGCAGGATCCGCAGCACCCGGGGGGTCGTGGACTTCCCCTGGCCGTTGATCCACGGCTCCAGGAAGCCGGTCTGCAGGGCCCGTTGGATGCGCTGGGTGACCACCGTCGGCGGCATGCGGCGGCGCTGCACCCGCCGCAGGTGCGCGACCTCCAGCGTCCCGTCGCGCAGCGGTTCCGCCAGGACGTTGGCGGCGGCCACGGCGTCCTGGACGGCGAGGTTGATGCCGACGCCCATGATGGGCGACATGGTGTGCGCGGCGTCCCCGATGCACAGCAGCCCCGGCCGCCACCACTGCCGCAGCCGGTCGATCTGTACGTCGAGCACCTTGACGTCGTCCCAGGTGCGTACCTCGTGCACCCGGTCCGCCAGGAACGGCTTGAGCGCGGCCAGCGACTCCCGGAAGGCCTCGAGGCCCTCGGCGCGCAGTTGTTCGTAGCCGCCCTTGCGGACGGCGAGGGCGGCCTGCCAGTGACCCTGCCGTTCGATGCGGACGAGCAGCCGGCCGTCGGCGGAGAGCCGTCCGACCATGCCGCCGGGGTCGTCGTCCCGCTTGGACAGCCGGAACCACAGGATGTCCATGCCCGAGCCGAACGCCCGGTGCCGCAGCCCGGCCGCCGCGCGGACCGCCGAGCGCCGGCCGTCGGCGGCGACGGTGAGGTCCGCGTGGAGTTCCCGCTCCCGCCCCTGGGGGTCGCGGTAGCGGACGCCGGTGACCCGGTCGCCGGACCGCAGGATTCCGGTGACCTCGCTCTCGCGCAGCAACCGGAAGTTGGGGAACCGGTCGGCCTCCTCCACGAGGAAGTCGAGGAAGTCCCACTGCGGCAGGAAGGTGATGTAGGGGAACTCGCCCGGCAGCCTGCGGAAGTCGGCCAGCGTGAAGGGCCCGTCGTCGGTGACGACCTGGAGGCGGTGGATGCGGTGGTGGGGGAGCTTCCGGAAGCGGTCTCCCAGGCCGAGTTCGCCCATGAGGCGGTGGGTGGAGGCGTGCACCGTGTCGCCCCGGAAGTCACGCAGGAAGTCGGCGTGTTTCTCCAGGACCACGGTCTCCACGCCGGCCCTGGCGAGCAGCATGCCGAGCATCATTCCGGCGGGTCCCGCACCGGCGATGGCACACGTCGTACGACTCATCCCCTGCCCTTCCTCGGTCGGTCGTGTCGTGCGGTAGGTCGTGTCGTGCGATGCGGTGCGGCCGTACCGTCCGGTTCGGTCGTGCTCGGTCGTGTCCGGTCGTGTCATGCCGTCGTGCCCCGGTTCACCAGGTGACGGGCAGCGCCTCCGGCGCCCGCGCGATCAGTCCGGGCTTCCACGGCACCTCCTCCGGCGGCACGGCCAGCCGGAGGGTGGGGAACCGGGCGGTGATCCCCTCCAGGGCCACCTTGAGCTCGGCCCGGGCGAGGCTCGCGCCGAGGCAGTAGTGCTGCCCGTGGCCGAACCCCAGGTGCGGGTTGTTCTCCCGGTCGAAGCGGATCGTCTCGGGGTCCTCGAAGACCCGCTCGTCGCGGTCCCCGGCCGCCCGTTGGAAGATGACGGTGTCGCCCTTGCGGATCGGCACCCCGCCGATCTCCACGTCCTCGGCGGCCCGGCGCGGGAAACTGCCCACCGACCGCAGCGGGATGACGCGCAGCATCTCCTCGATCGCGGGGTCGAGCAGCGAACGGTCCGCGCAGAGCCGCTCGTAGAGCTCGCGCTGCGCGAGCAGCAGGAAGGAGACGTTGGAGATCATGCTGAGGGACGTCTCGTGACCGGCCATGAGGATGCCGATGCCGGTCCGCACGGCCTCGACCTCCGACAGCCGGCCGGCGTCCAGCGCCTCGATGAGCACGGATATCAGGTCGTCGGAGCGGCTGTCCCGGCGCTGTTTGATCAGCCGGCGGAGGAAGGCCTCCAGGCCGTCGCGGGCCTCGTCGATCTCCTCCTTGGAGTGCGCGGAGGTGGCCACGAAGACGTCCGAATACCTGCGGAACCGCGCCCGGTCCTCGTACGGGACGCCGAAGAGCTCGACGATCATCCGGACGGGGAGCGGGACCGCCAGCCGCTGCACGAGGTCACCGGGCGGGCCCGCCGCCTCCATGGCGTCCAGCTCGCTGGTGACGAGGTCGCGCATGCGGTCCGCGAGTTGCGAGACGATGCGCGGGCGGAACGCGTGCGCGACGACCTTGCGGATCCGGCCGTGGTTCGGGGGGTCCATGCTGAGCAGGTTGCCCGGACGCAGCGGCAGCGGCGTCACCCGCGCGGTGTCGGGGGCCGTCGCCGCGAACGAGCTGAAGCGGGTGTCGGCGAGGAACTGCTTGATCTCGTGGTAGCCGGTGACGAGCCAGGCGTCACCGCCGTAGGGCATCCGCACCCGGGAGACCGGCTCGTTGCGGCACAGTTCCCCATAGCGGGGGTGCAGGTCGAGTCGGACCACCGGGCCGAAAGGGTAGGCCTGTGGCCCGGACGTGTCTGTGGCAGACATGGATGCCACCTTCTGCGAGTCGTTCGGCGCACGGAGGATCCGTCGCACGGTGATGGAGAGCCGGGCGGCCCCCGCCGGGCCGCTGGGGCCCGCGAGGTGCGGCGTCGTCCTGTGGAGGTCCCGGCGACCGGTGCCGGAGAACGGAAGACGACGGGGCGGAGCTGAGAGCGAAGAGGGCCGAGGGCGACGGGACAGGACCGAACGGGACGGGACGTCGGAACTCTTCGTGGGCGGAGCCGATCGTGACGACGGTGGCGCCGAGGCGTCCGTCGGCCCGGTCCGGCGAGGGGAATCCTCCCACAACGGCCGCTGGGGGAAGGTGTGTTCGACGTCCTGGTGCGGGGCGGCCGGCCGGCGGAAGGGGGCGCCCCCGTGCGTCCCGTTCCGGGTGCGCCGTCGCGGACGGGCCGCCCTGCGGTATCCCGGGACACGCCGAGCGCCCGCGGGGACGGACGGCGGTGAGGCCGTCCGTCCCCGCGGGCGCTCGGGGCGTGGGATGTGGGGGAGGGCGCCGGGCGGTGCCCTCGGCGGTGAGGGAGGGGACGGAGGTGATGAGGTTTCGCAGCGGACGCGGCCGGAGCGGTGACGGAGAGGCGACAGGGGGCAACGGGACGCCCGGGGGATACCGGCCGGACGGCCGGCGCCCGGTCAGGCCCTCGGCCGGGGCCCTCCGGCGGGCTCGGCCCGGCCCGCCTCGCCGGCCTGGGCCTCCCGTTCCACCCGCTCGGCGAAGCGGACCCACACGTCGGCGCACTCCCGGGCCAGCCGGGTGACGCCGTCCGCGCAGTGCGGCGGAATGGTGGCGGCGAGCTTCTCCCACACCGTGGCGTCCAGGTCGTGCACGGCGAAACCGCGCAGCAGGAAGCGGCCGGACCGGGAGAGCCGCAACGCCGGATCCTTGCGGAGCCGGTCCAGCCGTTCCCGCGCGTCGCGCAGGGACGGCGCGTCGGCGATCCGCGTCTCCGGGCGCGATTCCGTCCGCGGCTCCCGGGCCCGCTCGACGGCGGTACCCGAGCCCCGCGGCACCGGGTCCATGCCGAGCAGCAGGCGCTTCTTCACATCGTGCGCCGTGCCGAGCGAGATCCCTGCGAGCCGGGCGATCTCGCGCAGACTCGCCTCCGGGCGCTGCCGGATGGCCTCGACCGCCCGCAGCCGGCCACTGGCGACGCTCGCGACGTCCGCCCTGCGCCGCTTGCCGTCCAGCCCGATCCGCGTGTTCAAGTGGGCAACATCGACGCTTGAACGGCGGACCCGGGCGACGGTCCGGGGTGACAGGGCGGTGACGGACGCGACGTACCGGTCCGAGAGCGCGGGGCTCTCCCGCAGGATCCGGGCGGCGGCGGCGAGCCGGTCGTCGTGGGTGAGCGGCTTGCCGTGGGAGATGTTCAGGCTCACCGCGGTGGCGAACACGTTCCGTTCCGGCATGTCCAACAGGTAGGCGCTGATGGTCCGGTCGCCCCGGGCGCGGGCGGCGGCGAGCCGGTGCATCCCGTCGATCACCCGCCCGGTCGGGCGGTGGACCACGATCGGCGGAAGGTCCTCGTCCAGCGCGACGAGCGAGTCGACGTACGCCCGGTCCAGGCCGTCGGTACGCGGCGAATCGGCGGACAATAAGGAGTCCACCGGCACATCGGAGCGCGTCGTCGCGCTCAGGACCGGTGTCAGGAAAGGCATGGAGCCGCCATCGTCACTCATCAGATCCCCCGCGTTCCCCCGCATGACTGATGGTGCTGCGCCCTTACGCTAACCACGCGCTTCGGATCCAGGCAAGAGGTTGACGGAGGGTATGACCGGCCGTCGGGCGGAAGTTCCAATTCCCTGGAGCGAGCGGCGAGTTGGAAGAGGAACCGGCAGACGTGGGTCCGGTCGCCGGCCGCGGTTTCCCGCCGGTGAACGCGTGGGGACGAAGGTACGCTTCCGTCGCGCCGCGGGGCCGAAACGGAAGCGCGCCACCATCCCGGGGCCCCTCCCGTCCTCCGCGAGCGGACCGCGCCGGGAAGCGCCCGCGGACCGCAATCCTCCTGTTGAGACGCCTCGTTCAGGGCGTGCGCACACATGGACGGGGCCGCCCGCGCCGCGTACGGTCAGGGCGTCGATTCCGAGCCAGGCGCGGTACGGGGCGGTTCGGTGCCCGTTCGGCGATCGGCGTTCCCGAGGCCCCGGCCCGGCGCGCCCTGCCGCGCGCCCTGCCGTGCGGCGCACCGGGCGGACGGCCCCGCCGGGCCCCGGGTCACCACCTCCGCCGACCGGTACGTCCGGTCCCATCCGCCGCCGTCCGGCGCCAACCGGTCCCTCGAACCTGTGGAACCCACCTGTTCAGCGAACGAAAGGTCACCACCGTGCGGGAGTACTACGACGTCGTGATCATGGGTGGCGGGCCGGCCGGCTCCACCCTCGGTGCCCTGCTCGCCCAGCGCAGCGACCTGCGGACGGCCATCTTCGACAAGGAGGTGTTCCCCCGCGAGCACATCGGCGAGTCGTTCGCCCACCCCGTGGTCCCGGCGCTCCAGGAGAGCGGGGCCCTCGGCAAGGTCCTCGCCAGTCCGTGCTGGGTGAAGAAGTTCGGCGGCGTCTACGCCTGGGACCCGGACCGGCCGAGCGTCGCCCTCTTCGACCGGGCGCTGTTCGAGAAGGACGGCGTGCTGCGCTGGACGATGCACGTCAACCGGGCCGAGTTCGACCACATTCTGCTCGATCACGCCGCCGACGTGGGGGTGGACGTCTTCCAGGGCACCGCCGTCACCGCCTACGAACCCGACGTGAACGGCGGGGTGGTCCGCCTCGCCGACGGAACCTCGGTCCGCGCCGGCTACTTCGTCGACGCCTCGGGCCGCCAGAGCAGCGTCTCCGCCGCCCGCAACAAACGCGGCTGGCTCTCGAACTTCAAGAACATCGCCATCTGGCAGCACTTCACCGGTGGCCGGCACACCCAGAACCTGCCCGCCGACTGGAACGTCTTCACCGCCGACAACTTCTCGCCCATCGGCTGCTTCGCCTTCCGCGACGGCTGGTGCTGGTACATCCCCGTACCGAAGATCATCGACGGCCGGCGCGTCCTCACCCACTCCGTCGGCATCGTCACCAACCCGGCCGTCCTCAAGGAGCCCGGGCGCGACTACACCGACCAGGCGACGTTCCTCGCCGCCGTGCGCGAGGTCCCGTACCTCAAGGACCTCGTCACCGACGTGGTGCCGGTCGCGGACCACATGATCACCGCCACCAACTACTCGCGCGTGGCAGAGGAGTTCGGCGACTACGACGAGCGGCACCTGCTCGTGGGCGACGCGGCCTTCTTCGTCGACCCCCTCTTCTCCTCGGGCGTCGCCGTCGCCCTCACCCAGGCGCAGGCCGCCGCGCTGCTGCTGGTGAAGACCACCGACGGCAGCCTGGAGGAGGCCGACCGGCGGCAGCTCTGGCGGGACTACAACGACAAGTGGCACGGCACCGCCGAGACGTTCGCCCTGATGATCGACCAGTGGTACCACGCCATCGCCAAGAACAACCCGGGCAGCGTCTACTGGAACACCCGCGGCACCGGCGCCGACCTCGGCATCCGCGAGCAGACCTTCGACGCCCTGCTCAACACGGCGTTCCAGCCCGCCCTGCTGGACGTCATGACGCACAACAGCCGCCGGGTCGAGGACCTGGACGCGGCCGGCCCCTACCTGTCCGCCACCGCCCTGGCCGAGCCGGCCGGCCTCACCCCCGACGCCGTCCTCACGCTGGCCCCCACCACCGCCGTCCGCGACGGCGTCACCATGGTGGTGCCCGGCTTCAAGGCCACCAACCCGCCCGCCAACGTCCGGCTCCCGCCCGCCGTCCTGGACGGCATGGCCGACTACTGGCGCAACCCCCTGACCCACCACGCCGCGGTGCCGGCGCCGCTGCGCGACACCGTGCCGTGCCGGCGGATCCACTCCACCGAGGACCCGCACGGCCCGTCCATCGACGCCGACGCCCGCCGGGACGGCGTGGACGAACTGTGGGACCTGCTGAGCGCCGGCCCGGTGAAGTACGGCGAGATCGCCGGGCGCCTCACGCCCGCGCAGATCCGCCTCGTCAAGCGCATGTGCGTGGGCGGCTTCCTGCGCATCGCCCCGGCCGCCTGAGGGAGGGGCGCCCCGGCCCCTGCCTCTCCGGCGGGGCCGGGGTACACGGCCCCGCCGGCGTCCGCGTCCGACGGCGGCCCGTCCGTTCGGTGATCCGTCCGTGCGGTTCATCCGTCCACCGCGGCTCATCCGTCCACCGTGACTCACGCGCCCACTCCCGGCTCGCGCGCCCACCTCGGCTCGCCCCTCCACGCCGGATCACCCGCCCCGGACCCGCGCCGCCGTCGTCATCGGCAGCCGGTGCGGGCTCAGGACGAGGCGGGGTGCCGGGCGGACCCGGCGGCCGCCCGCCGGGCGCAGATCCCAGCCCGCGGCGACGGTCGCCAGCGCCAAGGCCGCCTCGGTGAGGGCGAAGACGTCGCCGATGCACTTGCGGGGGCCGCTGCCGAACGGCAGGAACGCCGTGCGCGGCGGCGCGGGGGCACCCGGCGCGGTGATCCAGCGGTCCGGGTCGAAACGCTCGGGGTCGGGGAACAGGTCCGGCCGCCGGTGGAGGAGGTAGGCGCTGTAGACCACGGCCGTACCGGCGGGGAGGGTGTGTCCGCCCAGGAGCGTCTCGTGGGTGGTGGTCCGGGTGAGCAGCCAGGCCGGCGGGTACAGCCGCAGCGCCTCGTTGACCACCGCCGCGGTGAGCCGCAGGTCCGGCAGGTGGGTGAGGGTGGCGGCGGGGGCGTCGCCGAGCACCGTGTCCACCTCGGCGCGCAGCCGGCGGGCCACCTCGGGGTGGCCGCCCAGCAGGTGCAGGGCCCAGGCCAGGGCGCTGCCGCTGGTCTCCGTGCCGGCGGCGAAGAAGGTGACGAGCTGGTCGGCGACCTCGTCGTCGGACGGCGCCCGGCCGTCCGGCCCGTCCCGGCCGGCGGCCAGCAGCAGGGAGAGCAGGTCGCCGTGGTCCGCGCCGGTACCGGGCGGGCCGTCGTGACGGTCGGTGATGAGCCGGCCGATCGCGCCGCGGAGCCGGGACCGTGCCCGGTCGTAACGGCGGTTGCCGGGCGTCGGCAGCCGGTCGGCCGCCGGTGGTACGAGGGCGCGCCGCGGGATGCCCGCCACGACGGTGGTGAAGTCGTCGAGCAGCGGCGCGAGCCGCGCGTCGTCCGCCTCCGCGCCGAACATCGCCGCGACGGTGATCCGGGCGCTGAGCGCGAGCATCTCGTCGGCGGCGTCGACCGTCCCGCCGTCGCGCCACGCCCCCGTCGTGACCCGTACCTGACGGGTCATCACCTCGGCGTAGGAGGCCATCCGCGCGGAGTGGAACGCCGGTTGCACCAGCTTCCGTTGGCCCCGGTGGTCGCGGTGCGGGCAACTGGCCAGACCGTTCCCGGTCACCTCCCGGATCCGTTCGTAGAGGGGGCCGCCCTTGTCGAAGGTCCGGTCGTCCCGCAGGACGTGGCGGGTGAGCTCGGGGTCGCAGACCACCACCGCCCGGACGGGACCGAGCCGGACCTGGACCAGGTCGCCGCGGGCGGGCAGCGCGTCGAGGAAGGCGAGGGGGTCGCGAAGGAGGGGCAGGGCGTGGCCGAGGAGCGGCAACGCCCCCGGGGCGACACCGTAAGTGCAGCGAGCGGTCACGAGCGCTCCGAGGTTCGTACCGACGGGGGGCGGCGGCCCGGCGCGCGGACACGGCGACCAGGGCCGCCCTCGGGCACGGGTCGAACCCCGCGTTCCGGGCCGCCGAGGTACCCCGTGCCCCCGACACGTCGCCACAATCCCCGGCAATCGGGGAGCACAGGGGTGAAAGACGGGCGAACTCCGGCGAAGGGCTCCCCTGCGCGCGCCTCGGTGCGGAGGGCGACCGGCGCTCTTCCGGAAAGGCGGCGCGTGATCGTCCCCACGCGCCGCACAGCTCGCGGCGGTCGGCTTACCGCTCCCAGTGCCCCGGTCGGTCCAGGCCTTCCGGCAGCCTGGTCCGGGCGTCGCCCCGGGCCGCGTTCACCTGGAGCTGGGTCAGGAAGAAGGCTCCGGTCAGGTCCGCTCCGGCCAGGTTCGCGTCGCGCAGGTCGGCGCCGATGAGGTCGGCCTCGCGGAGGTCCGCGTCCGAGAGGTCGGCGGCGATCAGGTACGCGCCGCGGAGGTCGGCCGCCCGGAGGTCCGCGCCGCGGAGGCGCGCGCCCATCAGGTCGGCGCCCCGGCGGTTCTTCCCCTTCCCGCCCTTCCCCGCCCTGGCTCCCTTGCCCCCCTTGCCGGCCCTTCCGCCGGCTCCCTGGGTGCCCGCGTCCCCGCCGCGCACCAGCTCGCTCGCGCGCAGCAGCAGGACGTTCACCTCCTGCCGGAGCGCGGGCACGTCAAGCCCGAGGAGCACCTCGGCCTCCGACCGGGTCAGCGCCTCGATCCTGCCGAGTACCCGGCGGACGTCACGGTGGACCGGACGGGCCTTCGGCAGCGCCAGCACCTCCGCCAGATACCGCAGCAACTCGTGCAACTGCCGCATCACCGGAAACACGTCGAACATCGCCTTGGCCGTCTCCGGCGCCTCCCGCCAGCTCGTCCCCCCGAAGGTGACCTGCGAGACCTTCTGCCCGGCGCCGAAGCAGTCGTACACCGTGCACCCCGAGAAACCTTTCTCCCGGAGCGTGGTGTGCGTGCCGCAGCGGAAGTCCTCCCGCAGGTTGGGGCAGGGCTTCCCGGCGTCCTTGCCGATCGCGAAGTCGGCCGAGACCGCGAACGGCAGGGCCACGCAGCACAGCGCGAAGCAGTTGCCGCAGTCGGCCCGCAGGCCGAGGGAGTCGGTGTCGGGGACGTCGCGTATGTCGGCCACGGTGCGCGGAGTTCCTTCGAGGGCGGGGCCGCGGCGGGGCCGGGGCGCGGAGCGGGCGGGTCCCGGCCGGTCCTGCGGGGGCGGCGCGGGGGTGATCACACCAGTTTAGGGCGTGCCCGGGGCGGGCCGCCGGGGCGGCGCCGGAGCGGCTTCGAACACGGAGCCCACCGCGTTCGCACCGGTGATCGAGCAGTCCGCGCCGTCGTGGACTTGGCGGCTTCCGGCCCTGTGCGCGAGCCATGCGGGCCGTGAGGCTGGAACGAGTGCCGCCGGCCGCCCGCCGGTGGCCGGCGCGTGTTCGGGACATGCCCGCCGGTGGCGAGCGCGCGCCGAGAGCCGAGAAGGAAGGAGTCCCGTATGCCTCCGATCCCGGTCAAGCCCGGCATCTACAAGTTCCATGCCCACATCATCGGCCCGTCCGCCCTGATGACGGCCACCGAGCACGCCGTCCGGCACGGTGCCCCGGTCATCGCCGACCGGCTGAACCCGCTCCCGATCGAGCAGGAGTGGAGCGTCGAGCCCGTCGAGCCGGTCCCGGGCGCGCCGTACGTGATCCGCCTCGCCCACCACCAGGAGGCGGGCCTCGTGATCGCCGAGGAGAAGCTCTTCGTCAACGGGGTCCAGCGCGGCGAACTGGCGACCTTCACGTTCGAGCCGGTGCTCGGCGGCGTCAAGATCCTCTCCGACAAGGGCCTCGCCCTGCGGGCCGGGCACCGCGGCGCGCAACTCGTTCTCGTTCCGCCGAAGCCCGAGTTCCAGGAGACGTGGACCCTGGAGTACGTCAGCCCGCCCAACGAGGACTAGCGGACCGGAGGACCGGCCGAGAGGCTCGCGGGGCGGCCCGGCACGCGCGGCCGGGGCGCCCCGCGACCGTCGCCGCCCTGGCACCGCCGCCTCCGGCCACCGCTCACCGCCGCCGCTTCGCGCCGAGGAACCGCTTCAGCCGCTGCAACGGCCACGCGTTGACGACGTCGTCCTTCGTCAGCCGGCCGCGCCGGGCCGTGCCCACCCCGAAGCGCAGATAGGGCAGGTGGGTGACCGCGTGGGCGTCCGTGCTGACGGCGAACTTCACGCCGTGGCGGCGCGCCCGCAGGATGTCCTCGTCACACAGGTCCAGCCGCTCCGGGTGGGAGTTGATCTCCAGCGCGGTGCCGGTGCGGGCGCAGGCGGCGAAGACCGCGTCGAAGTCGGCGTCGATGCCGGGCCGCTTGCCGATCCGGCGGGCGGTGGGGTGGCCGATGACCGACACGTACGGGTTCTCGCAGGCCCGCACCAGCCGCCGGGTCAGCTCCTCGCGGGTCTGGTGGAAGTGCGAGTGCACCGAGGCCACGCACAGGTCGAAACCGGCGAGGAAGTCGTCCGGCCAGTCCAGGTCGCCGTCCGGCCCGATGTTCAGCTCCGTGCCGTGCAGGAGCCGCATCTTCCGGTGCCTGCCGTCCAGCGCCCGCACCCGCTCCCGCTGGGCCAGGATCTTCTCGTCCGTCATCCGCTGCATGTACAGGTTCGGAGCGTGGTCGGTGACGGCGTAGTACGCGTATCCGCGCTCGGCCGCCGCGGCCACCATCTCCTCCAGCGGGGACACGCCGTCCGTGAGGTCGGTGTGCGTGTGCAGGTCCCCGCGGATGTCGTCCTCCGTGATCAGGTCCGGGAGGTCGTCCCGCAGCGCGGCGGCGATCTCCCCGCGGTCCTCGCGGAGCTCCGGCGGGATCCAGGGCAGCCCGAGCCGCGCGTAGACCTCCTCCTCCGTCCGCGAGGCGACCTTGCGGCCGCTCCCCGTGCGGAAGAGGCCGTATTCGGAGAGCTTGAGCTCCTTGCGCACGGCGATCTCGCGGATACGGATGTTGTGCGCCCTGGAGCCGGTGAAATAGAGCAGCCCGGCACCCCACGCGTCCGGCGGCAGGACCCGCAGGTCGACCTGGAGGCCGGTCCGGGTCCGCACGGACGTCTTCTTCCGGCCGCCGGCGATGACCTCCGCGGTGTCCGGCAGGGCGCGGAAGGCCGCCATGAACGGCTCGGGGTCGTCGGCCGCCACCAGGATGTCGATGTCGCCGATGGTCTCCCGCATCCGCCGCAGCGACCCCGCGTAGGCGCAGTCCGCGCAGCCGGGCACGGCCGAAAGCTCCGCGACGATCTTCTCCGCCGTGTCCAGGGCGGCCGAGAGCAGGATCCGGCCGCCCGCCCGCTGCATCAGCTCGATGCCGTGCAGGATGTTCCGCTCGGTCTTCTCCCCGAATCCCTTGAGGTCGCGCAGTCGTTCCGCGCGGACGGCGTCGAGCAGTTCCGGTACCGAGGAGACGCGGAGCTCCTCGTAGAGAGCGAGGGCCTTCTTCGGCCCCAGGGTGGGGATGGCGAGCAGCTCCCGCACTCCGGCCGGGACGGACGCGCGGGTCTCCTCGAAGGCCGCGACCCGGCCCGTCCGCAGGAACTCCTCGATCTTCTCGGCGATCGACTTCCCGACGTTGGGGATCTCGCGCAGCGCCTTGGCGTCCAAGGAGGACACGTCGTCCGGATGTCCGCCGACGGCGCGGGCCGCCTTCTCGTAGGCGCGCGCCTTGAACGCGTCGCCCCCGGTGATGGCGACGAGGTCGGCGTACTCCTGGAGCAGCGCCTCGACCACCGCGTTGGGCCGGGCCATGGGTTCAGCGTGCCACCGGGCCGCCGCCCGCACATCTCGGCGACGGCCGGCTCCGGCCCGTTGTCGGACCCCGGTGCGACACTGCGAACGTGAGATGGGCAGTGGTGGGAGCGGGGGACGTGAAGGGCGGGGCCGTACGGCTGCGCCCGGTCGGCGACGACGGGCGGCCGACGGGCCCGGCCGTCGTCGAGCCGAGCCTGGCCGCGGCCGTCCGGGCCCGGCCGGACGCGTCGCGGTGGATCTGGCCGTCGACGGGGGAGGCGTACGGGCGCGCGGCGGCGGCCGGCGTGCACGTCGAGCGCTGCCACGACGTGGAGGCCGCGGAGGCGCTGCTCGTCGGGCACGCGGAGGGGCAGTCCGGTCAGCCCCGGTCGCTCGCCGCCGCCTGGGCGCGGCTCAAAGGGCTGCCCGTCCCCGCCGACCCGCCCGCCCGCGCGCCCGACGGACAGCCGTCGCTGTTCGACCCCGGCCCGGTCCCGCTGCCGCCCGGCACCGATCCACTGGACGCTCTGCTCGACGTGTACGCCGACCAGCAGGCCCGGGTGAAGGACACGGAACACCCCGGACGGATGCGGCTGCTGCTCGCCGCCGAGTCCGCGGGCACGCTCGTCGCCGCCGAGATGTCCCGCGCGGGAGTGCCCTGGCGCGCCGACGTCCACCGGGCGCTGCTGACGGCGCTGCTGGGGGAGCGGTATCCGGGCGGGCAGGAGACCCGGCGGCTGGCCGAGCTCGCGGACGAGGTGTCGCGCGCGTTCGGAGGCGTCCGCGTCCGGCCCGACCTGCCCGCCGACATCGTCCGCGCGTTCGCTCGCGAGGGCGTCGCCCTCTCCTCCACCCGCGCCTGGGAGCTGCGCCGCGTCGACCACCCGGCCGTCGCGCCGCTGCTGGAGTACAAGAAGCTGTACCGGCTGCACACGGCGCACGGCTGGCAGTGGCTCCAGACCTGGGTCCGCGACGGCCGGTTCCGCCCCGAGTACGTGCCGTCCGGCACGGTCACCGGCCGGTGGACGACGAACGGCGGCGGCGCCCTGCAGATCCCCAAGGTGATCCGGCGGGCCGTGGTGGCCGACCCCGGCTGGCGGCTGGTGGTCGCCGACGCCGACCAGATCGAGCCCCGGGTGCTGTCCGCCGTCTCCCGCGACCCCGGTCTCATGGAGGTCGCGGGATCCGGCCGCGACCTCTACGCGGACCTGGCCGAGCGGGCGTTCGCCGGCGACCGGGACCGGGCCAAGCTCGCGGTGCTGGGCGCCATCTACGGGCAGACGGCGGGGGACGGTCTCAAGCACCTGGCCGACCTGCGCCGGCGCTTCCCCCGGGCGGTGGCGCACGTGGACGACGCGGCCCGGGCGGGGGAGGAGGGGCGGCTGGTACGGACGTGGCTGGGGCGGACGTGTCCGCCCGCCTCGACCGCCGTGCCTGACGAGGCGGGGCTGCCGCAGGACGAGCCGGCCGGTTCCCCCGGCGCGGCGCGCGCCCGCGGCCGGTTCACCCGCAACTTCGTCGTCCAGGGCAGCGCGGCCGACTGGGCGCTGATCGTGCTCGCCCTGGTCCGGCAGGCCCTCGCCGGGCTCCGCGCCGAGCTGGTCTTCTTCCAGCACGACGAGCTGATCGTGCACTGCCCCGAGGAGGAAGCCGAGGCGGTGACGGAGGCGATCCGGTGGGCCGGGGACGAGGCCGGGCGCCTCGCGTTCGGCGAGACGCCGGCCCGCTTCCCGTTCACGGTCGCCGTCGTCGAGTGCTACGCGGACGCCAAGGACTGACGGGCGGGGGCCCGGACCGCGACCGGCGTCTCCGGGCCCGGCGTCCGTGATCCGGCGTCGAGGATCGGCGTCCCCGGTCCGCGCCCGTGGCGAGGGTCGCGCGGACCGGGCGCCTTCACCCGGCCGAGGGGGCCCCTCGCCCGTCCCGGTTCACCGTCCCCGGCGACGGTATTCGCGGAGGAGCACGGCCAGGGCGCCGGGCAGCGGCGGGCGGACCGGCCGGCGCAGTACGGACGGCCCCGCGGCCAGGGCGGCGTCGGCGGTCAGTATCTCCAGGGCGATCACCGCCCGGGTGAAGGCCCGGTGCCCGGGCGGCGTGAAGGCCACCAGCCGCCGGGCCGCGAGCAGGTCCCGGCGGGCCAGCAAGAGCTGGTCGCGCAGCAGGCCGCGGACGCCGGGCGCCTCCCGCCCCCGTTCGAGCGCGGCACGGGTGACGCCGTACCGCTCCAGGGCCTCCTCGGACAGGCCGAGGCGGCCGTCCCGCAGGTCCTCGGCCAGGTCGTTCACGAAGTCGAGGCGCTGGCTGCCGTCGATGTACGCGCGGCAGACCTCGCGGGAGGCGTCCGCGTCGGCCTCCGGGGCCAGCAGCAGCCCGGCGATCGTCATGAACGCCGGGAGCGCGTAGACGTCGACGTACTTCTGGTACTCGCCCTCGGTGGCGAAGCCGGTGGTGTCCCGCTCCAGGGGCGCCCCGGTGAGGAAGTCCTCCACGTGGCCGCGCAGCCGGGGATGCGCGGCGACGGTGTGCAGCAGGGGCCCGACGACCGGGTGCCCGTCCTCGCCCCCGGCCAGTCCGGCCCGGACCCGGGCCTCCCAGGCGGGCCAGGCGGCGGCCGCGCCGGGACCCCGGTCGAGCAGGTTGTCGGTGTGGTGCATGAACGCCGTGGCGGCGATGGCGTGCGGGACGAGCGCGGGCGGCAGCAGCAGTCGCACCGCCAGGTAGGCGTGCCGGCGGTAGCCGGCGACCACGGCGCGCTGCCGGGTGTAGTCGGCGCGCAGCCGGGGGTCGCCGATGCCGGCGGCGGTCAGTGCCCGCTCCCACGAGCGGCCGCTGGGGGTCCACGCCTGCATGCCGGTCCGTCTCCCTGTCCGTGGTGATCGACCCGATCGTGACGATCGACCCGTCCGTGGTGATCGATCTCTCCGTGGTGACCGATCTCTCCGTGATGATCGACGGGCCGAGCCTACCGGCCCGGCCCAGGCAGTCTCACCGGTAGGAGGCGACCAGGCGGGCCAGGTGCCGGCCCGCCGTGTGCAGCGGTTCCTCGCTGCGTGACACCTGGGCGGCCAGCTCCGCGCCCTCCAGGGTGCTGATCACCGTGTGCGCGAGGTCGTGGGCGTCGTTCTCGGCGAGTCCCGCGCCGGTCAGCTTGGCGTGCACCAGGGCGCGCCAGCGGGCGAAGGCCTCCGCCGCCGCCCGCTGGATGTCCGGGGCACGGCCCGCCGTGCCGAGGGCGGTGGCGGTGACCGGGCAGCCGTCCGCCCAGTCGGACGCGCGCAGGATCTCCGCCAGCGTGTCCGTGCAGGCCACGAGGGCGTCCCCCGGGTCCTCCGCGCTCTCCAGCGCGCCGCGCAGGAGGTCGGTGAACTCCTGGTCACCGTGGCGGATCGCCGCGACGGCCAGCTCCTGCTTGCCGCCCGGGAAGAAGTGGTACAGGGAGCCGAGCGTGGCCCCGGCCTCCTGGGAGATCTGTTTGATCCCGGTGCCGTCGTAGCCCTGGCGCTGCATCAGCCGGGAGGCCGCGCGGACGATCCGTTCCCGGGTGTCGAGGACGGCCTCCGCCCCGGCGCCGTCCCCTGTGGTCGTCTTCATCCCCGCAGCCTACCTGGATAGAGCGTTCGCCCTACTGAGTAGAGCGTTCTTTCTAGGGGCGTGCTACGGTGATCACCAATTAGAGCGTTCGTTCCAGAGGGGGCTTTCATGAGCAGGCAGTCCGTGCACGAGCAGGCCATCAGCGCGCAGTCGACGAGCACGCAGTCCATGGGCGCGCGGCCGGCCGGCAAGCGACCCGTCACCGTCATCGGCCTCGGCCCGATGGGCAAGGCGATGGTCCGCGCGTTCCTGAAGCAGGGACACCCGGTCACCGTGTGGAACCGCACCGCCTCCAAGGCCGGCGACCTGGTGGCCGAGGGTGCCGTCCTCGCCGCCTCCGTGGGGGAGGCGCTGGCAGCCGACGAGTTGGTCGTGATGAGCATGACGGACCACGACGCCGTCCACGCGGTGCTGGAGCAGGCCCCGGACGCCGTCCGCGGCCGGGTGATCGTCAACCTCAGCTCCGACACCCCCGACCGGGCCCGCGAGACGGCGGGCTGGGTCGCCCGGCACGGCGGAACACACCTCACCGGTGGAGTGCAGTGCCCGCCCTCCGGCATCGGCGACCCGCAGTCGTCCACGTTCTACAGCGGCGACGAGGCGGCGTTCGAAGCCCACAAGGACACGCTGGCCGTCCTCACCGGCACCGACTACCGCGGCGCCGACCCGGGCCTCGCGCAGTTGCACTACCAGATCCAGATGGGGATCTTCTGGACCGGACTCATCAGCTACGTCCACGCCCTGGCCGTGGCCGACGCGCACGGCATCTCCGCCGCGGAGTTCCTGCCCTACGCCCAGTCGACGGCGGCTTCCCTCCCGGACTTCTACGCCTTCTACGCCCCGCGCGTCGACGCCCGCGACCACACCGGCGACGTCGACCGGGTGGCCATGGGCGCCGCCAGTGTCGACCACATCGTCCACACCGCCCGCGCCGCCGGCGTCGACCCCGCCCTCCCGGGAGCCGTCCTGGACGCCTTCCGCCGCGCCGCCGCGGCCGGGCACGCCGACTCCAGCCTCACCAGCCTCTTCGAGGTCTTCACCAAGGGCGCCGCGTAACGGCCCGCCGCCGGCCCGGCCCTCCGGACGTCCGCCGCGACGGGCGGCCGAGGGGCGTCACGCCCTGTTGATCTATGATCACGATCGTTCCGCTCGGGACAGGGCGGGAGCGGCCGTATCGAGTGCGGGGGGGCCGGGGGGAGAGCCCCGCCGCCCACGGTGGGGAAGAGGTTGCGTTGTCTGTACAGCGGAGTGGCGCGTCCCGGGAAGTGCCCGCGGGCTGGTGGTACGCGGCGGCGGTGATCCTGGCGGCTTCGTCGGTCCTCCGGCAGGCGGGGTCCGAATCGGCGGCGGTCGCGGCGTTCGCCGTGGGGGCCGCGGCCGTGGCCGTACTCGGGATGCGCAGCCTTACGGTCGGGACGCCGTCCAAGGGAGCGGTCCTCATCGCCGTGAGCACCCTCGCGGTGAAGGCCCTCCTCCTCTGGGCGACCGACGCGCTGTAGAGCCCTCCGTCTCCCCGAGCCCCTGCCCACACCGTCCCCGCCTCTTCCCCGCACTCCTCCCCGGAGGTTCCGATGCGCCCTCCCCGCCGCCTGCCCAGGGGCGCCACCGCCGTCGCCTGCGTCCTCCTCGTCACTCCGGTGTCATCGGGCCACGCCGCGACGCCGCCCCTCGCGACGGGGACCGCCGGGGCCGGCGACGCGTCCGCCCGGCCGAAGCTGGAAGTGTTCGGCCTGGGGCCGCGAGGACACACGCCGGTCCGGGCCGGCGGCATCGCCGCCGTCCGCCTCGACGGCATGCCCGCCAACTGGGGGAGTGCCACCATCGACTCGGTCCCCGGCTCGAAGTCCCTCTTCGCGGGACCGTTCGACGTCTCCCCACGTGATCGGCGAGCCACCGGGAACGCCGACGTGTACGGACAGCACGTCACGGAGGAACCGGGACGGTACCGGCTCATCGCCCGGTACCGGGGACGGGAGATCGCCCGCACCGAGGTCATCGTGGAGAAGGCTCCCCACGCGGACTACCTGTACCGCTTCGACATCCACCCCCGCGGCGGCTCGGCCACCGGGCCGGCGGCAGGCCACCGGGTGCGCCCCGGCGCGACAGCCGTGATCTCCGTCGGCACCTTCGCGAGCGGACCCAAGGCCCTGCGGGCGCGGTCGTCCGCCTTCGACCGGCCGGTGACCTTGCGTACGGGAACCGAGGACGACCCCCTGCTGCGGTCGGACGACGGCTTCGTGACCGTGTACGCGGGCCACGTGCGGCTCAGGCCGGACCTGCCGCGGGGCACCTACCCGGTGACCGTCTCCCCGGGCGGCGACCGTTCCACCGTGACGCAGAACCTCATCGTCGACGGTCCACCCGTACCCGCGTCCTCGAACGCTCCCGGCCGTCTCACGGCCTGGGTTTGGGCCGGTCTCGCCGTCGTCGGCGCCGGCTTCGCGACCCTCGGCGCGTTCGCGGTCCGTGCCCGGCGGCGCCGGGGATCCGGCCCGGCCTGACCGGCGCCACCCCGCCCCTGCCGGACCGGTGAGGGGGACCGCGGGTGTGGCGCGGACGGGCAGCGGGGAGCCGTCCGGCGCCACCCGTCGGCGGCCGCCGTTCAGGCCACCGGGCCTCCGACGGTCAGGTGGTGCTCGACGCTCACCACACCGTCCACGCTGCCGCACAGCCGTACCAGCACCGGGACCAGACCCTCGTCCCGCACCGAACCGCTCAGCCGCACCTGACCGTTGGTCACCTCGACCCCGATGCCCGACGGCGGCTCGTGCAGCGTCCGCACCAGCACGTCCTCGATGATCTCCTGACGGATGGCACGGTCGTCGCGCAGGAAGACCCGCAGCAGATCACTACGGCTCACCAGGCCCACCAGCCGGCCCCCGGCGTCCACCACCGGCAGCCGCTTGACGTGCCGTTCCTCCATCGTCCGGGCGGCCAGGACGACACTCCACTCCGGCCGGGCACACACCGCCGGGCTGGTCATCAGCCCTTCGGCCGTCGTCGCCTCGTGCTTGGCGCGCACCGCCGCCGGCAGCGACGGATCCACCCGCCGGGCCGCCTTCGCCAGCAGGTCCGCCTCCGAGACGACCCCCACCGGGCGGCCCTCCTCGTCCACCACCGGAACCGCCGTGATGTCGTGCTCGTGCAGCACATGCACGATCTCCGTGAACAGAGTGCCGCGCTGCACGCTGACCACGGAATGCGTCATCAGATCGCCGACGGTCCTGTGCTGCAACATGTCCCAGCCCCTTCCGGTACGCACCCGGCGGCCGGGCGCGCGGCCACGTTGACCACCGGGAATGCCCCCAGCCTCGCACACGCGCCGGAACGCCGGAGCGGCACCTCCCGCCGTCACACCGGAGGGTGAGCGCGCGGCCGGGCGGTGACCCTCCGGTGTGACGGCGGCGCCCCGGCCTCCCCTCGGGGAGAAGCGCCGCCGACGGGCCGGCTCCGGCTCGTGGGGGAGGCGGGGGACCGCCGGTCCCGCTGCCGGCCCCCGTACGCGAGGACGTTCTCCGCCTCGACCCGCCGCGCCGGCGCCGCGCCCCCCTGCTCGTCGCCGTACGCCGCGAACACTGTCCGCGCCCGGTCCGCGGCGGCCGCGCCCCGGCCGAGGCCGGCCCCCAGCCAGGCGACCGTCAGCTCGGTCGCGGTCCGCTCGTCCCGCAGAGGGGGACCGCGTTCCGCGCGGACGGCCACGGCTCACCGGACGCGCGCCGGCCCCTCCTCGTACGCCTCCCGGGCCGCACGGTCGTGATCGTCGCCCCCCGGCTCGCCCACGCGGAGTCGGACGACCAGCTCGCCGTCTGCCGGTGGGTGGACGCGAGCTCGGCGCGCGGCGGCTTCCGCGCCGCGTCGTCACCGGACGCCGCCAGGGCGGCGGCGCACTCGCGCTCCGCCTCGGCCCTCAGCTCACGGTCCCGGGGGGACGGGCCGTCCTCCGCCCGGCGCGCGGCGAGTCACGCGCGGGCGCGCACCACCCGGACGCACGCCTCCGGCCGGCCCGGACCGCGCCACAGCGCCCCGGCCCGTTCGTAGGCCCGCTCGGCCTCGTCCTCCCGGCCCGCGCGGTCCGGGCAGTCGGCGGCCAGAGGGCGGCGTGGCCCCGCCGGCCATCCCGGCCCTGGTCCGCCCAGTGCGCGCCTCCGGCGCGTGCGCCGCCGACGGCTTGGGCCGGCCGGTGGCGGTCAAGGCCTCGGAGAAGAGGACGTGTGCCTGGGCGACCGGGGCGTTCGCTTCAGCGGTACTCGGCGAACCGGGGGCGCAGTCCCGCACCGACGAGCAGTGCCGCCCCGCCGAGTACGCCCGCCGGTACCGCGGGCCAGCCTGCCAACCGGTCCCGGGCGGACGCCGTACGGTCCGTGAGGACGGCCAAGTGCCGCGCCGACAGCGCGTCGAGGGAGCCGGTGAAGTCCCAGAAGTCGAACGGGATCCGGCCGCGGCCGAGTTCGGTGAGGGTCAGCACGGCCGCGTCCGTACGCCCGGTGGCGTGCTCCTCCCGCATCCGGAGGTCATCGGCGCGGAACCGGGCGTACCGTTCGCGCACGGCCCGGTGGGCGGCGCGCCCCGGAGCGTAGGAATAGCCCTCCGGGGCGAGCAGGGTGTCGAGACGTGCCGTCAGGTCCCCGAACCTGCTCACGGCGGCGGAGCCCGGGCGGGTGTCGTAGACGAACCAGCGGCCCTCGGTGGCCGCCGCCTCCGCGGCGACCGCCCGGGCCTCCGCCAGTCGGGCCCACGGGCGCAGGCCGTCCCGCGCGGCGTCCCGGACGCCGTCCGCCGCCGACAGGAACGCCACGGTGCCCAACGCCGTGACGACGGCGGCGGCGACCGTCGCCGCGCACAGCGCCGGGTTGAGCACCCGCCCGTACCGGCGGGCCAGCCGCCACTGGCACCATCCGAGGACGGCCAGGGCTGCGGTGCCCGTCCCGGCCGTGGTCCAGGCGGCGGTGACGGCCGCGTCGTGGGCACGGTCCGCCAACCGATCGGCCCGCCGCGCGTAACCGGAGGCCAGGGCGTCCGCGGCGGGCAGCAGCTCACGGTGCATCACCTCGCCCGCGTCGACGGACAGGGTGACGGCACCGGCGGGCGGACGGCCGGCGGGCCGGTCCGGCGCCGCCTCGTCGACGGCGGCCGACCGGGCGGCGAGCTCGTCGTACCGGCCCAGGCCGTCCAGCAGCGTCCGCACCCGCGCGCCCTGGGCCGGGTCTCCGCCGAGCCGCCCCAGCAGGTCGCTGACCTCGGCACGCCGCTGCCGCGCGGTGAGCAGGGCCAGGAGGCGGTTGCCGACCTGGAAGTCGTCCGCCGACCGGCCCGCGGGCAGGACGGCGGGCCGGTCGGCGGAGTGCCCCGGCACCAGGGAGTCGGCACGCTGCGCGTCGAGGTCGGCCAGGGCGAAACGCAGCCCGGACGCCGTCGCCGCCCGCTCGGTGACGGTCTGCCGCAGCCGCTCGGTGTCGGACCGGACCACGACGGCTCCGGCCACGGACGCGGCGCACAACGCCGCCAGGGCCGCCAGCATCAGCACCGCCTGCGCCCCGAGCCGGCGCACCGGCGCGACCGGACCGCGCCGCCGCCGTTTCCCGGCCGTGGTCCCCCGGCCACCGGCGGCCCGGGGCTCCGGTGGGGGCCCTTCCGGCACCGGCCCGGCGGCGGGCGCCGCGGCCGGCACCGGAGCGGCCGGGGCCGGGGTGACCTGCTGGATCGTCATACGACGACGCTAGGGACGGGCCGGAACGGGAGAGTGACGGATGAGGGAACGGGCGCCGGCCGGGCGGTTGCGGCGCGACGAGCGGCGCCGCGCCCACCGGGTCCCTCACGTACCCGGCGCGGAACGAACCGGTGCGGAACGAACGATCCGAGTGCGAAAGGGACAAGGCGTGGAAACGGACGAGAACGGACAGAAGGGGTGCGTCAGCGGCGGCCGGCGCGTGCCGCGGGCGCCTCGGCGCGGATCAGCGACCTGACCATCCGGCAGGTCGTGTTCGACGGCGGGCGGACGCCGATCCGGTCGGCGACCCGGCGTATCCTGCGGTTGGTCGCCTGCTCCGGCCGGTACGCGCCGCTGTGGAGCAGCGCGATGGCGAGGCGCATGGCCTTCAGCCGGCGGTTGTGCGACTCGTACCACTCACGCGGATGCCCGGCGGGCAACCGCTTCCTCGGCAGCGTCTCGAGGGTGCACGGGGCGGTGGGCGGTGCTGCTGCTGCGGCCATCGGCGTCCTCCTGTCGAAGGGGTCGGGCGACCTCTTCACCACCCCTTCATTCTACTGCCGGGCACTGACAATCGCCCCAGCTCAGGCGGGATTTGACGGGGAGGGACGGTACCCTGTGCGGCATGGAGATCTGGATCAACCCCGCCTGTTCGAAGTGCCGCTCGGCCGTCAATCTGCTCGACGAGGAAGGCGCCGAGTACACCGTCCGCCGCTACCTGGACGACGTCCCCGACGCGGACGAGATCCGGGCCGTGCTCGAGCGGCTCGGCCTGGAGCCCTGGGACATCACGCGCACCGGCGAGGCCGAGGCCAAGGAGCTCGGCGTGGCCGACTGGCCGCGGGACGCCGCCGCGCGGGACCGCTGGATCGACGCCCTCGCCGGGCACCCCAAGCTGATCCAGCGTCCGATCATCACGGCGGACGACGGCACCGCCGTCGTGGGCCGCACCGAGGACGCGGTACGGGAGGCGCTCTCCCGGTCGGTCGGCTGACCACCGGGTTCGGCCGCTCCGCTCCGCTGCCCTCGCTGTCCGGAACCCGCCGGTTCCCGGATCGCGGGGAGGGGCTTCAATAGGGGCCTTTCCCCTACAGGACCCATGAAGCACGAGGAGCAGAGATGCCACTGCGCAAGGCGACGATCCAGGAACACGTGGGACGGGCGGTGACCGAGGCCAACCCCTACGACCGCCCGGTGGTGACGGTCTACGGCGTCAGCGGCCCCAGCCCGCTCGCCATGGCCTTCTTTTCCAGTATCTGGATCCTCTTCGTGGACACCTACTTCGTCACCTTCACGCAGCAGGGTCTGCTCTTCCACCGCGCCGGCAAGTTCAGCAGCCGGCCCAAGGAGCTCGTGCTGGCCCTGTCGCACGACCAGGCCCGTCCGATGGTCAGCGATGTGCGCATGGGGACCCTGTGGAGCTCGTTCCGCTTCTGGATGCCGGGCCGGGACAAGCCGACGCGCATCAACGTCAACCGCGCCTGGCGGAACGAGCTCGACCACCTGCTGCGGACGCTCGCCGGCCGCCCGGCCGGGTACTGATCCCGGTCACCGGGGCGTCAGCGACGGCCGTGCGTTGAGGACGGCGGGCTCGGCGCCGCTCGCCCGCCGGTAGGCGTCCGTGATGCGGGCGTAGTGCTCCGCGCTCCGCCCGGCGTCGTCCGGGACGCCCCTGACCGCCTGGTTCATGGCCCGGTTGGCGTGGACGACGGCGGCCGTCGCCTCCCGCCGCGCGTCCGCGTACCGGGTCAGCGCGGCCGGCACGTCGTCGGTCCGCGCCAGCTCCAGTGCCAGGACTCGGGCGTCCACGACGGCCTGGGAGGCGCCGTTGGCCCCTACCGGGTACATCGGGTGCGCCGCGTCGCCGAGCAGGGTGACCCGGCCGTGACCCCAGGACGGCAGCGGATCCCGGTCCACCATCGGGTACTCCAGGATCCGCCCGGCACCCGTCAGCAGGGCCGGTACGTCCAGGAAGCCGAGCGACCAGTGGGCGTAGCGGGGGAGCAGGTCCGCGAGCCGGCCCGGACGGTTCCAGGCCGCCTCGCCGTCCAGCGGGCCGGGAGGGGCCTCGCGCACCTGGCAGACCCAGTTGACGCGGTCGCGGCCGATCGGGTAGGCGATGAACTCGGCGTCCCCGTCCCGGACCAGGACCGCCGACCGCCCGGTGAGGAAGGGCGCGCCCGTCGTCACCCCGCGCCACATCCGGACCCCCGACCACAACAGGGGCCCGCCGTCCGGGAACAGCAGACCGCGGACGGCCGAGTGCAGCCCGTCCGCCCCGACCAGCGCGGCGGCCTCCACGGTCCGGTGCTCCCCGGTGGCCCGGTCGAGGAGCCGGGCCCGGACGCCGGACGCGGTGTTGGTGAAGCCGTCGAGCCGCGTCCCGGTGCGGACGGCGTCCGGACCCAGGCGGGCGCGGACGGCGGCGAGCAGCAGCAGTTGGAGCTCCCCGCGGTGGATCGAGTACTGCGGCCAGCGGTAGCCCTGGGCGACGCCGCGCGGCTCGGAGTACAGCACGGTGCCGTCGCGGTCGCAGTACACGTTCTCGGCGGTCGGCACGCCGACGGCGGCCAGTCGGTCACCGAGCCCCAGCTCGGTGAGCTCGCGGACGGCGTGCGGCAGGAGGTTGACGCCCACGCCGAGCGGGCGGATCTCCCGGACGCTCTCCACGACGGTGACGTCGATCCCCGCGGCGTGCAGGCTCAGGGCGGCGGTCAGGCCCCCGATGCCGGCTCCGGCGACGAGCACGCTCACCGGCGGGCCTCCGACTCCGGCCGGTCGATGATCCGCAGCCAGGTCCCGTCCGGCTCGCGCCGGACGACCTGCACCCTGCCGCCCGTGCCGTCGGACGACCGGGTCGAGGTGAGGGCGAGGTCGGCCCCGTAACGGACCGTCGGCAACGGCGGCTCGGGCTCGAACGGCAGCTCGGCATGGGCCAACAGCCGCTCGCAGGCGGCGCGGATCGCCTCCCGCCCGACCGTCGCGCTGCCGGGCGGGAACGCGAGCACGGCGTCCGGCGCGTAGAGCGCCGCCATTCCCTCGGCGTCGCGGGCGTTGGCCCGTTCCACGAACAGCCGGGTCAAGTCCTCGGGGGTGGTGGCACGTGCACGGGTCTCGGTCATGGCGCCGCTCCTTCTTCGTCGGTGGTCCGCCCGGGCTCGGTGGGATGGGCGTCTCCGGTGCCTCCCGGCTTTCCGGCGCCCCTCCGGCCTGGTGGGACCAGCCTCCTCCGCGGTCACCCAGAAGTCCAAGACATGAAAAGTCTGACTGCTAGCATCGCCGGTTATGGAACTCCGGCAGCTCGAGTACTTCGTGACGGTCGTGGAGGAACGCAACTTCACCCGGGCCGCCGAGCGGGTGCGGGTCGCCCAGCCCGGGGTCAGCGCGCAGATCCGCAAGCTGGAACGCGAGCTCGGGCAGGAGCTGCTGGACCGCTCGGGCCGGTCCGTGGCGCTCACCGAGGTCGGCGCGGCCTTCCTGCCGCACGCCCGCGCCGCGCTCGCCGCCGTCGAGCGGGCCCGGCTCGTCGTCGACGAGATGGCCGGACTGCTGCGCGGCCGCGTCGCCGTCGGCACGGTGACCTCGCACAACGCCGATCTGCCCGGCCTGCTCGCGGGCTTCCACCAGGAGCATCCGGCGGTCGAGATCACCCTGGCCGAGGACACGACGGACCAACTGGTCGACGGCCTCCGCGGCGGGCGCTTCGACGCGGTCATCATCAGCGTGGGGCAGGACGGCCCGGCCGGCGTGTCCCTGCACGTGCTCGAGGACCAGGCGATCGTCGCCGCGGTCGCCCCCGGCCACGAACTCGCCGTGCACCCCGTCGTCTCCCTCGACACCCTGCGCGACCGGCCGCTGATCAGCCTGCCGCGCGGCACCGGGCTGCGCGCCCGGCTCGACGAGGCGTGCGCCGAGGCCGGCTTCCGGCCGCGCATCGCCCTGGAGGCCGGCGATCCGGGCACCCTCGCCCAACTCGCCGCGCACGGACTCGGGGCGGCCATCCTGCCCGCCGAGTTCGCCGCCTCCCGCGCACCGGAGCTGGTGCCGGTGGCCATCGACCCACCCGCGCTGCGCGGCCGGCTCGCCTTCGCCTGGCGGACGGACGGCCCCACCAGCCCGGCGGGCCGGGCCCTGATCGCCCGGGCACGGCGGGTGCTGGCGGGGCCTGGGGGAAGAGGCCCCGCGCCCTCCCCCAGAGCGGGCACCCCCATCTCGCCATATCCCGGGGCTGTGTCCCAGGCCCCCTGAAACCGCGCCGCGCGCCGTTGTCCTCAATCGCCGGACGGGGGCTGAACAGTTCGTCCGGCGATTCCCCTCAGGGCCCCACCCGCTCCGGCCATATCTCGACCACCCGCCGCGCCGCCTCCCCAAGGCCACTGCCGTCCAGCACGGCGACGGTCTCCGCTATCCCCTCGTCCGGCCACTCCAGCACCAAGGTCACGGGACCGCCATCCGGCACCGTGGACAGCAGGAGCCGCACCGGCCGGTGGAACACCCCGCCCGGCTCCCCGCCGTATTCCCGCAGGCTGACGGCCCGTTCGTCGCCCAGGGCCCGCCACGGCTCGCCGTCCCGCGCGGTCACCCGGCGGCCGTCCGCCAGCCGCAGCCCCACCCGCAGCGCGCCCGCGCCGGGCCGGCCGTACCAGGCGTCCCCGTACACCTCGTCGGTCCGCCGCTGTCGCCAGAAGACGTCCAGGCACAGGGTGACCTCCTCCGGCCACACCTCCCAGCCCGTGAACATCACCCGTACCCGCGGTCCTTCGGCCACCCGCGCCACCCGGGGGAGCACCGTCGGCAGGTACCGGTCGGCGGGCGGCCCGTCGTCCCCGTACCGTGACCCCGGCGGCCCCAGGTCGGCGAACGGCGGCCATTCCGGCTCCGGTTCGCCGGGCGTCACCGGACCGTCGAAGAAACCCATGGCTGTCCTCCCCGCACCCGTCCTCACGGGTACTCACACGAACGATCGTGACAGAGGGGTCTGACAATGCCGCTCGGGCGCCTTCCGGTTGCCCGCGGACGGCCTTCCTACCGGAACGCGACGTCCGCCACGTGCTCGCGCGTCGTCCGGTCCAGGAGCACCACCGAGGCCGCCTCCGGCACGGGGCTCCCGCCGGGTTCGCCGGCGCCCGGCGCCGTGAGCGCGTCCGACAGCCGCCGCAGTCCGCGCCGGTGCCGGTCGAAGACCCGCGGCCGGGCCCACCGGCCGCGCGCCTCCTGCCCGGCCAGGGCGTCGGCCGCCCCGACGTCCAGGAGGACGAGGTGCAGTTCACGGCCCCGGCGTCCGGCCTCCCGGGCGAGCAGCCGCCGCAGCCACGCCCGGCTGCCGCAGTCGTGCACCAGGAGCGGGCCCCCCGCCCGGACCGCGGCCCACAGCCGGCGGGCGTAGACCAGGCGCGCCCACGGCCGGTACACCGCGTACGGCAGGAACGCCGGCATCACCGCCGCGCAGTCCTCGTGGGCGTCCCTCGGGTCGACGACCGACGCGGCCCGCGACCACCGGCGGATGAGTGTGCTCTTGCCGCTGCCCGGCAGCCCCGAGACGACCAGCACGGCGTCGGCGGGATAGACCAGCAGCGCCGGGGCCCGCTCCCGTCCCCGCAGGTCCACCAGGCCCCTCGGACGCGGCGCCGGCTCCCCGGGCGGCACCTCCCGCACGGCGGTCGCGGCCGGCCTGCGTATGTCGTCCACTGCTCCCACGGTCCTTTCGGTCACGAGCCCTGACGTCCGGCGTACGTACCGCCGGAGCCTCGCACAAGACGCCGGGGGAGCGCGGACGGTTGCGGACCGCTCCCGCGCGGCCGCGCACCGCGGTCCGCGCGTGACCCGCGCGCCGGACGGGTCGTTGGGCGACCGTGACCGACGACATGCCCCGGGGCGGCCCCGGCGCCGCGTGGTGGGACCGGCTGTACGAGACGGACCGCCCGGAGTACCTCGACCGCGCCGACGCGGGGGACCGGCGCCGCCGGGTGCTCCGGGGACTGGCCCGGCTGGAACGGCTGACCCTGGCCCACCGGTCGTTCGGCGGGCTGGTCCTGGAGGGGCTGCGGGGCGTACCGCGGCCCCGCCTCCTCGAACTCGGCGCGGGGGACGGCCGGCTCGCCCGGTGGGTCCTCGACCGGCATCCGGCCCTGCGGGCCACCGTCAGCGACATCGCGCCGGACCTCGTCGAGGCGCTGCGGGCCGGGCCGCTCGGCCGCCACGCGCGGGCCACCGTCGAACGGCTCGACGCCACCGCGATCGACGCACCCGACGACGCCTACGACCTCGCCGTGTTCTGCCAGTCCCTCCACCACCTGCCGCCCCGGGGCGCGGCGGCCCTGCTGCACGAGGGCACGCGCGTCGCGCGACGACTGCTGATCATCGACGTGTGGCGCCACCCGGTCTGCCTGGCGGCCGTCCCGCTGAGCCTCCTCTGCGGCGGCCCCGCCACGGCCCACGACGGCCTCGTCAGCCTGCGCAAGGCGTACAGTCCGGCCGCGCTGCGCCACTTGGCGGGAGCCTGCGGCGCGCCCGTCGCGCTGCGCACGCGGTTCCTGCCGCCCGCCTACCTGGCGGCCGTCGCCACGAGACGCGCCTGAGACCGACGCCTGTCACTGTCGCCCCGGGGCGCTCGCGTCGCGCGCCGCGTCCTCCGCGTGGCGGAAGACCTTGTCGAGCAGCCCATGGAGCTGTTCGCGCTCCCGGCCGGTCAGCGGGGTGAGGAGCTCGTCCTGGACGGCGAGCGCGTCATCGGTCAGGCGGGCGAGTTCCGTCGCCCCGGCGGGAGTCAGGGCGACGGAGAACCGGCGGCGGTCGCCGGGGTCGCGGGTCCGTTCGACGTGCCCGAAGGCGGTGAGGTCGTCCAGCACCTTGGTCATGTCGCTGGGGTCGACCGCCAGGCGTCCGGCGAGCTCCCGCTGCGCCTGCGGGCCGAAATCGGCGAGGGCCGCCAGCACGGCCATGTGCCACATCCGCAGGTCGCGGCCGGCCAGCCGGGCCGCGATCCGGCCGCGGGCGTCCTTGCCGACCCGGGAGAGCAGATAGGTCGTCAGGCCGGTGAGGGTGGGGGGTGTCTCGGTCACCGGATTATTGTAGGTTGACACCCATCATTGGTCGTCACCCACCATTGCCGTCACGCACGAGAGAGGTGTCATGGACGCACTGCACCCCCGGCTGCTCGCCGGCCGGTTCGCCGAGACCTTCCGCTTCTACGCCGCGGTCCTGCCCGAACTCGCGGACGCCCGCCTGGTCCGGGGCACGGAGGACGGGCCCTACGCCCACTGGGACGTGGCCGGCCAAGGCGTGCTGTCCCTGCTCGACCGGCGGGCCATGGCCGACGTCACCGACATTCCCGCGGACGCCGCCGCACCCTCCGGCCGGGTGATGCTCGTCGGCCGCGTCCCGGACGTCGACGCCGGGTACGCGCTCTGTCTGCGGCACGGCGCCACGGGGGCCGCGGCCCCCGCCGACCGGCCCGAGTGGGGTCCGACCCTGCGGACGGCCCACGTCCGCGACCCCGAGGGCAACCTGATCGAGTTGCAGTCCTACGAGAGCTGACGCCGGAGACGCCGACCGTCAGGCGCCGGAGTTCCGGATCTCCACACAGGTCTTGCCGACCGAGCGCAGCTTGTCCCCGACGTGCTCCCAGCCCTCGGCGCAGATCCTGGTGTGCTCCCGCACGCCCCGGCCCCACGCCACGGTGTACCGCAGGCGCTCGTGCCAGTGCTGCAGCGCGCTGGTGTTGTCGACGCCACCGCCGTACAGCCGGTAGTGGCCGAAGAACTCCGCACCGGGCGGCGGCGTGACCGTGGCCCGCGCCACGTACAGACCGGCGCCCTCCACGGCCAGACAGGTCTGCCCCGCGCAGCTCCCGCCACCCGCCGAGGCCGGCGGTGCCACGGCGGCGCAGAGCGCCAGGGCGCCCACGGCGGCCACGGCCGTGCGCCCGGCCCACCGCGTTCTCGCCACGACCCGCTTCACCGTTCCCGCAACGACCCGCTTCATCCGTCCCGTTCCTCCCGTCGGTGCGCCGCCTCGCCGGCGCGGCGCCGCGCGGTGGTGCGACGGCGCCCGCCCACGCTCGCCGTTCCGGGCGGGCCGGCGCAATCGAACTCCGCGAGGTTCACCCGCACGACGTGCACCCGCACGACGTGCGGTCAGGGTGACGGGACCCGGGAGAGCAGGCACCGCGTGGTGGTGCCGCCCGGGCCCGTGTGGGTACGGACAAGATCGCTCAGGGTGTGGACCAGCAGCAGCCCCCGGCCGCCCGGCCGGTCCGGCGGAGGTGGTCGGCGGCCGGCCAGCGGATCCCTGACGTACCCGCGGTCCTGCACCTCCCACACCACATAACCGCCCTCGCTCCAGATCCGTACCGTCCCCGTCCCGCCGCCGTGCACCACGCTGTTGGTGGTCAGCTCGGCGACGGCCAGCGCCAGGTCGTCCCGGCGCTCCGCGGCCAGTCCCAGCGCCGCGGCCCGCTCCACCACGACGTGCCGTGCCTCGGGCAGCAGCTCGTCGTCGAAGTCGAAGGAGAGGACGTCCCCGCCGGCCGGCGGCGGCAGCGGCTGGTTGTAGGCGGCGATGATGTGGTCCGGCGCGTAGGAGCCGCTGGGGCCGTTGCGACCGCCGTCGATGATCACCGGGTGGGTCGCGTAGGCGTCGGCCACCGCCCGCGGATCCAGCCGTGAGGTGTCGTACGGGCAGACGATGGTGACCCTGCGGCCCGCGAACGCGTGGTTGATGAGGGCCTCGTGCTGCACGCACGCCGGGTACTCCGCGGCCGAGCGGCCCGCCCACACCGGCTCGCCGACGATGCGGACGTGCCGGTCGGGATGGGCGTCGGCGAAGGCCCGCAGCACCCGCGGGATGATCCGCCCGGGATTGCGGCCCGCTTCCTCCATGTCGACGAACCGGATGCCGGCCCCGTCCGCCCCCAGCGCGTCCCGCAGCAGCTCCAGCCGGGCGCGGGGAACGGCGATCGCCACCGGGTCGCCGTCCGCCAGCCCCTCGCGGACGAACGCCGTGAGCGCGGCGACGTACTCTCCCCCGTCCCGGTAGAACAACGCCGGGTGGACGAACGGCCCGACCACGGCCGTCGTATCGTTCACAGGGTCACCTCGATCACTGCAGGGTCGGGACCGTACGTTCGTCGCGGGTCCGCTCACCGTCCCCGCGCGGCGCGCGGAGGCACACGGTGGGCCCGGAACGCCCCGTCCCGCCGGGAGCCCCGCCACCGTACTAGGAAGAGGTACCCACACGGCGCCTTCCCGTCCCCCGGTGGAGCTCACGCCTGTCCCCCTCGCTCGTACCACCCCACACTCCGTACTCCTGACGGGTCTCCAGGGCCCATCGCAGACATTCCTCCCGTACCGGGCAGCGCGCGCAGACGGATTTGGCCCCTTCCGCCTGTGCCAGCGCCGGAGCTCCCGTGCCGATGGGAAAGAACAGGTCGGGGTCCTCTTCCGTACAGGCGGCGTACTGTCGCCAGTCCACGTCGGTACCTCCGTTCCGAGCGTTCCGGGATCGTCTCTCCCTCCACGCCTCGCCCGGAAGTCCGGAAGTAACCCTGGAAGAAAACCTTCGGACATGCTCGCGCGCGCACGACGGCGCCCCTCGGCGGCCGGAAGGCCGGGAGGGGCGAGTCGTGCGCGGTGGAACCTGCCGCCGGAGGGCGGAGGTCACTGCTGGGCGAGCATCTTCTTGCGGAGCTTGCCGAGGGTGCGGCTGAGCAGCCGGGAGACGTGCATCTGGGAGATGCCCAGCTCCGCGCCGATCTGCGACTGGGTCATCTCCTGGCCGAAGCGCAGCTCCAGCATCAGGCGCTCGCGCTCGTCGAGCTCCTTCAGGAGCGGCTTGAGGACGTGCAGCGCCTCCACCTTCTCCAGGTTGTCGTCCACGGCACCGATCCGCTCCGACCACGAGCGGGAGGAGTCGTGTCCCCGCGGCCCGGGCTCGGCGGGCGTGTCGATGGAGTGGGCGGAGTAACCGTTGCTGGCGACCTGGGCCTCGATGACCTCGTCCTCGGAGAGGTCCAGCACCTGGGCCAGCTCCTTGACCGTGGGGGAGCGGCCGAGCCGGCCGGAGAGTTCCTCCGTCGCCTTGACGAGCTCGACCCGGAGCTCCTGGAGCCGGCGGGGCACATGCACGGCCCAACTGGTGTCACGGAAGAAGCGTTTGATCTCTCCGGTGATGTAGGGGATGGCGAGGGTGGTGAACTCGACCTCGCGGGTCAGGTCGAACCGGTCGATCGCCTTGATCAGACCGATGGTGCCCACCTGGACGATGTCCTCCATCTGGTCCGCCCGGCCGCGGAAGCGGCCGGCGACGTAACGCACCAGGGAGAGGTTCATCTCGATGAGGGTGTTCCGGACGTACTGGTACTCGTGCGTACCCTCCTCCAGGACCGCCAGCCGGTCCAGGAAGAGCTTGTTCAGGGCCCGGGCGTCGCGCGGGTCGATGCCGCCCGCGTCCTCCACCTGCGGCAGGTCCACACCGAGAGGCCCACCCACCGCAGTGCTGCTCCGCTCGGCCCCTGCCGTCTGCGTCACGCTCGTGCTGGTCACGTGCGCCCTCCTTCAACTGTGCTTGTCAGTTCGGCTCCTGCCCCGGGTTTGCCGGGACATGCATGTTGGCACGCCGATTTTCGGCCGGAGTCCTTCCGGATTCCGGCCGGACAGCACCGAGGCCCGGCGGGGACCGCGTCCCGCCGGGCCCGGAGGAGACGGGGCCTTGGTGTCAGAACGTCACCATCGGTACCAGCGGCTGCGGCCGCCACCGGAGTCGACGGAGCGGACCAGGAAGCCCAGCAACCAGATGACAAGCACCGCCACCGCGACCCACCACAGAATCTTGATCGCGAATCCGGCACCGAAAAGGATCAGAGCGAGGAGCAGAACGAGAAGAAGGGGAACCATGTAAATCAACCTCCGACGTGTCGTCTTCCCAGTGCTTTCGCTTTTATCCGGGCTTCCTTTCTTCATGCCAGGCCGTTGCCGATTCGACACCGAACTCGCCCGTCCGCCGCCCGGCTTCGGAACTTCGGTGATCGACGGGTTTGAGGGGAGCCGGCCGGGGCAGCCGCCGGGTTGAAATCATCGACGGCACGAGGGAGATATCGAGATGAGCGCTCAGGAAAAGGCCAAGGCGAAGGCGGAGCAGGCCAAGGGCAAGGTCAAGGAAGGCGTCGGCCGCGCCGTCGGCAACGAGAGCAAGGAGGCCGAGGGCCGGGCCGACCAGGCCAAGGGCGACCTGCGGGGCGCCAAGGAGAAGGCGAAGGACGCGTTCCACGACTGACTCGTCTCTCGCGGAGTCCTCACGCAGTGCCCCGAGGGGGCCGCGGTCCTCGGACCGCGGCCCCCTCGCCGTGTGCCGTGCGCCCGGTCCACCGTACGCCCGGAATCCACCGTGCGCCCGGCCCGCCGTGTGTCGTCGTCCGCCGCCCGGACGGTGTCTCCCCGCGTCCCGTTCCGGCGCCGTGCCCGTTGTCCCGAGCCGGACGCACCGCGCCGGAGCCCTTGTTTCCGGGCTCCGGCGCGGTGGTCGTTCCTATCCGTTCACACCTGGTCACACCTGGCCGCGCCACCGGCCCGTCTCCAGGCCGCGCGACTCGATGAACTTCTTGAACCGCTCCAGGTCTCCCTTGGCCTGCCGGCGGACGAACCCCAGCTTGTCGCCGAGGGTGTCCACCACACCCTCCGGCGTGTGGTCGAACTGGAGCATCACCTTGGTGCGGGCCGTGTCCAGCCGGTGGAAGGTGACGACGCCGGCCTGCCGGACGTCACCGTCGACCGTGGTCCACGCCACCCGTTCGTCGGGGACCTGCTCGGTGATCACGGCGTCGAACTCCCGCCGGACCCCGTCGGTCTTGACCACCCAGTGCGTGAGCGTCGGCGAGCGCTGCTCGACCCGCTCCACGCCCTCCATGAATTCCGGGAACTCCTCGAACTGCGTCCACTGGTTGTACGCCGTGGTGACCGGGACGGCGACCTCGACGGATTCCTCGATCTGCGACATGCTGCCTCCTTGCGCCACGTGTAGGCGGCGTCTGCGAGAGGAAAGACGGACATCCGGCGGATGCCCGGGAATCGGCCGGGCAGACGTGGGTCTTTCGGCGTGGGGGAAGGAAACATTCGTCGCCGGAGAATCACCCGTCCCGGGCACCGATGCCGGAAACGCCCCACACCGCGCGCCCTTTTCCGCGCCTGCCCGCGCCCCGCAGAATGAGCGCCCCGGCGGAGCGGAAGGCCGCCCGGGAGGAACGTACGGAAAAAGGTGCACACCGTCCCGAAGAGGGAGTAAGGCGGGTCGATCGGATGAATCCCTCGGACGCGGAACATCCGGGCTTCGTCACCCTGTCGGCCCGGCTGACCGGGCGGGACGAGGAGGAGCTCCGGGCGTCCGGCCTGGTCCGCCTGCACCACGACACCACGCTGGAGCGGGTCGGCCGGGAGGCCGTCGGGCGGTTCCTCGACGACCTCGACGCGGCGGGCGGCGACCCGGACGCCCTGGTGGACCCGGAGTCGCGGGCCGTCGCGCGGGCCATCGTGCATCTGTGGCGGACGGGCGTCTGGCCGCTCTGACCGGGGAGCGGCCGGACGCCCGGCGGGCCGGGGTCAGCGGGTGGCGAGGGCCGGATCGCTCACCCCGGACGCGCCCGTCTCGACATGCCCGGCGAAGCGTCTCAGGAACGAGCCCGGGGCACCGCCGTCCTGTGAGACCACCGAGACGTCGTACCAGCGCTTGCCCGCGCGCGTCCGCACCGTGTGGCGTACGGTCGCGCCCGGCCGAACGGTCAGGGTCTCGGCCGGTCCGCCGTAGGCGTCGGTCACCGTCAGGTGACAGTCGGCCGTGCCCCGCTGGGTCAGGGTGAGGTCGAGGTCGCCGGTGGCCGCGTTGTGACGGGCGGTGACCTCGGGGCCCTCGGTGCCGCCGGGGCCCCGGAAGCTGCGCAGGTACCCGTTCGGGCCGTGCACCGTGAGGTCGTAGACGCCCTTGGAGTACGCCGTGTTCCAGGTGTCGGCGACCGTCTTCCCGGCCTCCGCGGTGTACGTCCACGGGCCGTCCGTGCGGTTGGCCGAGGTGACGAGGAACTGCGCGCCCGCCGCCTGGCCGCCGCTGAACGTGAGGGTGAACCGGCCGGTGGCGAGGGTGAGGGCGCCGTCCGTGAACGGCGCGTAGCGCAGCGGCCGGGTCGGACGGGAGCCCGGCTCCTGGCGGGGGAGGGTGCCGGTGGCGGGCGGCTTGGGGACGTAGTCGGGATGGCGCTGCCGGTCCGGCGGCCGGTAGCCGGCCGTGGACGGCAGCGCGGCGGGCTGGGAGTCCGCCCGGCTGAAGTCGAAGGCCGAGGTCAGGTCACCGCAGACGGCCCGCCGCCACGGCGAGATGTTGGGCTCGCGCACCCCGAAGCGGCTCTCCATGAAGCGGATGACCGAGGTGTGGTCGAAGACCTCGGAGCAGACGAAGCCGCCGGTGCTCCACGGGGAGACCACCAGCATCGGGACCCGCTGTCCCAGCCCGTAGGGGCCGGCCGTCTTGCCGAGGCTCCCCTTGTAGAGGTCGGGTCCCGGGTCGACGGTGGACAGTCCCTGGGCGGCGGACGCGGGCGGGAACGGCGGGACGACGTGGTCGAAGAAGCCGTCGTTCTCGTCGTAGGTGACGAACAGCGCGGTGCGGCTCCACACCTCCGGGTCGGCGGTGAGGGCGTCCAGCACCTGCGCGATGTACCAGGCACCGTAGTTGGCCGGCCAGTTCGGGTGCTCGGTGTAGGCCTCCGGCGCGGCGATCCAGGAGATCTGCGGCAGCCGGCCGCCCTTCACGTCCGCCTTGAGGACGTCGAAGAGGCCGTCGCCCTTGCGGACGTCGGTCCCGGTGCGGGCCTTCTCGTACAGCGGGTCGCCCGGCTTGGCGTCGCGGTAGGCGTTGAAGTAGAGGAGCGAGTTGTCGCCGTAGTTGCCGCGGTAGGGGTCGCCGGTCCAGCCCCACTTGCCCTTGGCGTCCAGGCCGTCGCCGACGTCCTGGTAGATCTTCCACGAGATCCCGGCCTTCTCCAGCCGCTCGGGGTAGGTGGTCCAGCCGTATCCCGCCTCCTCGTTCCCGAGGACCGGGCCGCCGCCCTTGCCGTCGTTGCCGGTGTACCCGCTCCACAGGTAGTACCGGTTGGGGTCGGTCGACCCGATGAACGAGCAGTGGTACGCGTCACAGAGGGTGAAGGCGTCGGCGAGGGCGTAGTGGAACGGTATGTCCTCGCGCGTCAGGTAGGCCATGGTGGTCGCCGTCTTGGCCGGTACCCACTGGTCGTAGCGGCCCTTGTTGAAGGCCCGCTGCCCGCCCGCCCAGTCGTGGTTGAGGTCCTGGAGGAACTGCATGCCCAGGTGGTCGGCCTCGGGGCGGAACGGCAGGATGTCGCGCTTGCCGTCCGACTGGTGCCAGACGGACTTGCCGCCGGGCAGCGTCACGGGCCGCGGGTCACCGAAGCCGCGCACACCCCGCAGGGACCCGAAGTAGTGATCGAAGGAACGGTTCTCCTGCATCAGGACGACGATGTGCTCGACGTCCCGGATGCTGCCGGTGCTCCGCCGGGCCGGAATGGCGGCGGCGCGGGCGATGCTCCCGGACAGCGCGGTGAACGCGGCGGTGCCGCCGGACAACTGCAGGAACCGCCGGCGGTCGATCTCTCCCATGGGCAAGGTGACCTCTGAGGATGTGGGGGACGGGAACGAAGCGCTCCAAGGACAGCGAGGCGGGTGGAAGGGGTGGTGGCGACACTGTGACGCCGGGAGGTACGGGAGGGGAACAGGGTGAACGCGTCACATTCCGGCCCGCCCTGCCCGCCCCCTCCCTCCCACTCGCCCGTCCCGTCACCCCACCCGTCCCATCCGTCACCCGGCCGGATTCAGCCGACGTCCAGGACGTGCCGCAGCCCCTGCCGCCAGCGCTCCCGGTCCAGGGCGCGGGCGGCGGCGAACTCCGGCGCCTCGTAACCCCGGAAGGTTCGCACCTCCGCCCGGCCCCCGCCGCCCGCCGCGGCGAGGACCGCCCCGGCGGCCCGCCGGCCGGCCTCGTTCGCCGTCTCCATCGAGGCGAAGTCGATGTTGCTGTACGTCCGGACGTGGTCGGCGGCCAGGAACAGGTTTCCGACGGCGGTGGTGGTCTCGGGGCGCAGGTCCCACGAACCCGCCGTGTTCATCAGGAACGGATCGTCGTCGCGCAGAGCGCCGTCGGCCTCGGTGATCGCCTCGTCCAGGTACCAGGTCTCCAGGAGGGCGTCGTCCAGCGGGGCGTGGTCGGCCAGGTGCGCCTTCATCTGCGCCCACACCTCGCGGGCGACCTCGGCCCGGGTGCAGCGCCGGGCGGGCTTGCCGTAGAGGATGCCCGGCGTCTCCCAGTCGGAGACCACCACGGACAGCGACTCCCGCACCCGGCCGTCTCCCCAGGTCCGTTCGAAGGGCGCCGACCAGACGTGGGACTGGGCGATGGACGCCAGCTTCCAGGGGGAGTCCACGTGCAGGACGTGACCGCGGATGCCGGGAGCCCGCTCGCGCAGATAGAACTGGATGCCGCTGCACCAGGTGTGCCGCAGCCCGTCCATGGCCGCCAGTCGGGGGTCGGCCGACCGGAGGTCGGCGTTCCAGAGCCGGACGGCCCGGTCGGCGGGGAGGGCGACCACGAACCAGTCGGCGTCGATCCGTTCCGTCGCGCCGTGCGCCGTCCGGGCCGTGGCCGAGACGATCCGGCCGCCGCGCAGGTCGAGCCGTTCCACGCCGCGGCCGAAGGCGAAGCGCACGCCGAGCGACCGCAGGTGTGCCGCCCAGGGGTCGAGCCACGCCTCGCTGGTCGGCCCGTCGAAGACACGGTCGAAGGGGCCTCCGGCGTCACTGCCGCGCCCCGCCAGGTCGTAGAGGATGGACTCCATGCCCTGGCCGCAGGTCCGGGTGCTGGCGACGGGGGCCCGCAGCGCCTGGAGGAGCTGGACGCCGCCGCCGAGGAACTTCCGGTAGTCCTCCGACATCCCGTCCGCCCGGATGAAGTCCCACCAGCGCACGTACTCCCACTGTCCGAACCGGCGTTCCCTACAGCTCGTCAGGAGCATCACCGCCTGCTTGGCGAAGAACAGCGTCTCCCATGGCGGCAGGCGCAGCCCCTCCTGGAGGAGGCCGGAGAGCGAGGCGATCAGCAGGTTCGCGTCGGAGAGCGACGACGGGACCCACCGGTCGACCGGAAAAGGGAAGTCCGGGCGGCCCGAGGTGCGGGCGAAATTGATCCACCGCACGGGGGTGAGGCGGGAGTGGACACTCTCCCCGCCGGGCAGCGGGATGCGGCGGAGGGTGTCGGGGAGGTTGTGGTAGAAGCCGAACACCCCGCGGTGGCCGTGCTCGCCGGGCAGATTGCGGCGGCCCCCGGTGCCGCTGTGCGGGACGTACAGGGAGCGGGCCTTGCCGCCGGGGACGGAGCGCCGCTCGTACACGGTGACCGCGAAGCCGCGTTCCGCGAGCTCGTGGGCGGCGGTCAGGCCGCCGACCCCGGCGCCGATCACGGCGACGCGGCGGCCGTCGGCGGCTCCGGCCGCGCGGGCCGCCCGGGTCACCCGCCGGGACGCGGACCGTGCGGTGCCCGGCACGAGGCCGGCCGCCGCGCCCGCCGCCGCCCCGAGGAGCAGGGCGCGGCGGCGCGGGACCGTCATGGATGGTTCGGCGGTCGCGGACGGTTCGGCGGTCATGGGCGTTTCGGGCATGGCGCGCACCCCTTCCTCCGGAGCCCCGGGCCGGAGGCGCCCGGGTGCTCACGGCGGACGCTAGGGGCCGGGAGCGCGCCGGGTGCGGGAAACGGCACCGCGTCCGTCGAACGGGTTGCGGCCCTCCGGTGAGCGCCGTTCCGTCCGCCGGTACGACCGTGCGATGATCGGCCCATGGGGGAGCGAGCGTGCGAGCGCTGTGGGCGGCTCGGCCGGAGGTGGCGGGTGTGCCGGAGATGCCGGTCCCGGCGGTTCGACGCGGTGGACGCCGTGGCCGACGTCGCCGAGACGGCGGTGGGGGCCCTGCGGGCGGCGGGACGCGGGGTGGGTGCACTGCTCCGGGCGATCTTCGACTGACCCTCGGGGCGGTGGTCGGCTCAGCGGAACGGCCGCCGGCTCAGCGGATCGGCCGGAACGAGAAGTACGTGTGGGACGGGTCGTTCCAGGAGCGGCCGGAGGTGACGAGCGCGGTCGCGCTGCCCACGCAGTCGCTGCTCGGCCAGAGGTGCACGGTGCGGTTGGTCATGTTGGTGCCCCTGACCGCGCCGGCCGAGGTCATGTTGTGGCAGGCGCCGACCTCCGGACTGAGTTCGAGGGAGCGCCGGCCCGCGCTGTCGAACCATTCGAAGTAGCAGGTGCCGCCGCCCGGCGGTGGGCAGGCCGGCTCCAGGGACCCGGCCGGGGCGCGGCCCTCCGTACCGGGGGCCGCCTGGGACAGGCCGGCCGCTCCCAGAACCAGGGTGGCAGCGCACAGGAGACGCGGGATGACGCGGCGACGGATCACGGGATTCCCCTCCCCGCCCGGAACGCGTGGGTGCGCGGATGTGTGAGGCGCGGTGCGCGATGCGCGGTTCGTCCGGACTTCTTCGCCATGGTCATGCCTGGCCAACCGGCCGTCCATCACCCGAACGAGCGGATCCGCAGCGGGTGGCCGCCCCGCCACCGCCGACCGCGCCGTCGCCGGCCCGTCGTCATCGGCGGCCCAGCAGCGAGCCCAGCGGGCCCAGGTCCAGATCGAGCTCCTCGGGGTCCAGGCCGTACTGCCGGCAGAGCCCGTCCATGCGGTCGGCGAGCAGCATCAGGGTCATGCCGATCCGCTCCTCCTGCTCCTCGGTGAGGTCACCCTGGTCGACGCGGCGCAGAGCCTGACGTTCCATCAGCTCCCGGAGGAGTTCGAGGATGGTCAGGATGAGCTTCATCAGATCGCGTTCGACGGTGTCCTGGTCCAGCTCGACGCGGCGGTTGGCGGGTGCGCTCATGTCTCCGTCACTCCTCCGTTCTCCGTCGCTCGTTCGCCGCCCTCGACCGGATCCCGCCAGTCGTCCCAGGGCGAGGGCACGCGGGCGTCCACGGAGCTGATCAGGGCCCGCAGATCGATCCGGACGAGGTCGACGTCCGCGATCCGCAGGGTGAGGTCCCCGGTGAGCACCACCCCGCCGGCGAGCAGCCGGTCGAGGAGGTCCACCAGGGACAGCCGCTCCGCCGGGAGCCCGTCGGCATTCACGGGGCCTCCGGGACGCAGGGGTCATGAGTGACGAAGGAATAGGGGGCCCAGGGTCCGGTCAGCCGGATCCGGAACCCCTCGGGGGCCCGGTCCTTCAGCTCGGCGACCCGCCCCGTGAACTCCTCCGCGCGGTCCCGCGGCACCAGGTAGGAGGCGTTGAGGAGGTTGCGGCCCGGCTGCGCGGCGAGGGGGGAGTTCTGCGGCGGATACAGCCGCACCGCCTCGGCCAGGGCGGCGAGCGCCTCGTGCACCGCGTCCGCCGCCCGGGCCTCCCGCTGCGCGCCCGCTTCGCGGGCCCGCCGCTCGGCGCCGCGCCGCCGCAGGTAGTCGCGGCCGGACGGGGGGCCCGACGGCTGCGGCGGCGGCGCGGGTTCCGCCGGGGCGGCCGCGGCGTACACCGTGACACCCCACTCCACGCGGCCCTCCAGCCGGTCCAGCGCGGTGTCGAAGGCGTCCCGGCCCGCCGTCAGCATCCGCCGCAGTCCGTCCTCGTCGCGGTAGACGGTCGCCAGCCGCAGCGGCAGCGCGCAGGGGAACAGCGAGACCGCGGCGTCGACCACCCGCTGGTGGCCGCGGGCCACCCGCTCCAGCCACGCCAGGTCCTCCAGCCGCTCACGCAGCGCGTCCTCCTCGAACTCCGCCGCGGGCACCCGGCCCACCAGGGCCGCGAACCCCTCGTGGCACACCTCGCGCACCGGCTCGCCGGCCACGCCCGTCACCGTCTCCGGCACGTCCCGGCCCGGCCCGGTGTCCCGGGCGACCGCGTAGGCGTACAGCAGCTCCCGCTCGGTCACCGCTCCTCACCTCCCTTTCCGTCCGCCTGCCGGTCCCGGTCGTCCGCCGCCTCCCGGGCCGGCAGCGCCGCCCGTTCCTCCTCCAGCGCGGCGAGGCGTTCACGCAACCGTTCGTTCTCCTCGCGCAGTTCGCGGCTGCGCGCGCCCGACGACAGCGAGGGATCGCTCTCCCACCAGTCGATGCCCATCTCCTTCGCCCGGTCGACGGAGGCGACGACCAGCCGCAGTTTGATCGTCAGCAGTTCGATGTCGAGCAGATTGATGCGGATGTCGCCCGCGATCACCACGCCCTTGTCGAGCACCCGTTCAAGGATGTCGGCGAGGTTGGCCCCCGAACCCTCCGCGGGGGAGCGGGCGTCGGGCAGGCGGCTCGGGAAACTCATGGCTCTCGGGGCTCCTCTGCGTCGTTTCTCCGCGTCGTTCGCGCACGGCCCGTGCGGGGAGTCAGCCCGGTGACGCCGGCGAGCGCCGCCGGGCCTCCTCCAGCCGGTCCAGCAACGCGTCCTCCAGCCGGTCGAACTCCTCCTCGTCCAGTCGGCCGGCCTCCAGCTCCTGCTCCAGCGAGCGGAGTTCGCCCTGGACGACGGCCGGGTCGTAGTACAGCCGCTCGGCCTCGGCGAGGACCCGGCGGAGGACCCAGCCGACGAACATCACGAGTCGACGAAGCTGTACGGCGGCAGCGGGCCGTTCACCTTCAGGTCGAGCTGCGGGTGGGCCCGGCGCAGCCGGTCGGCGGTGGTCAGCAGCCGGTCGGCGGCCGACTCCGCCACCAGGAAGGAGAGGTTGAGGAACCAGCCGCCGCTCTCCGGCCCCGGTCGGCACCCCTCCGTCAGCGGCTCCAGGGTGTCGCGCACCAGGTCGGCGTCCCACGCCTCCCGGGAGCGGACCGCCTCGGCCACCTTCTCGCCGAACCGCAGGCGGTCCTCGTAGGAGCCGCCGCCCGCCTTCCGGTTGGCCTCGGCCATCGCGCGCAGTTCGGCGTTCTCGGCGAGGACGAGGTGCAGCACCACGTCCTCGTGGTGCACGGCCTTGACGTTGTACTCGACGCGGCCGGACAGTTCCTCCAGCTTCGACCGGTAGTGCTCGGCGTGCTCCGACAGCACCCGGACCACGTCCTCGTCGCTCTCGCAGACGCTGCCGAACCGCATCGGCAGGACCGAGGACTTCCGGCCGGCCTCGGACAGCACCTGCTGGTGGGCCAGCAGGTCGCGCCGCTTGGGCCGGAGTTCCTCCGGGCAGTCGCTGACCACGGCGGCCAGCCCGGCCTCCGTCACCAGACGTACCTGGCGCGGTGGCCGGCCGATGCCGGTGAGGCCTTCGGGCAGTTGTGCGCGCTCGCCGCTGGTGATGCCGTAGACGTAGGTGCTCACTCGCTCTCCTCCTTCTTGCTCCGCGAGGAGCTCCGGCGGCTCCCACTCGTCTCGCCTTCCCCGCGGGCCTGCTGGAAGGCGTCGGTGATGGACTGGGCGGCGCCCGAGAGCACGCCCTTGCTCTTGCCGCGGGCGCCGCTCTCGGTGACCTCGCCCACCAGGTCCGGCAGTCCGGCGCTCCGGTGCGGACCGGCCTCCAGGTCGAGCCGGTTACAGGCCTCGGCGAACCGCAGGTACGTGTCCACGCTCGCGACGACGACACGTACGTCGATCTTCAGGATCTCGATGCCGACCAGGGAGACGCGGACGAACGCGTCGATGACCAGGCCGCGGTCGAGAACCAGCTCCAGGACGTCGTACAGACCGCTGGTGCCACCGGCACCCCCGGACTGCTGCGTCGGGACAACACTCATGTCGGGAACTTCCTCTCATGGCCGACGGGCCGGCGGCAGCGGGGGATTCCGCCCGCCGGCGTTCTGCGTCCGTCAGGAGTCGGTCCGCCCGCGTTCGTAACGCCGCGCTCGGCGGTAACCGGTGAGGTTGCCCTCGGGGTCGAGGGTCACCACGTAGAGCCCCATCACGCTCATCGTCTCGGGAACGCGGGGGATCTCCTCCACCTCGATCTCCACCGTCCAGCCCTCGGGTGTCCGCTCGAAGCCGGACACCCCCTCGGGCCGCAGCCCCGCCAGTTCGGTGAGCTGGTCGCGGGCGGACCGCAGGATGAGGGGCACCGGGACGGTGGGGGATTCGCCGTCTTTCCTGTCGGATGTGCCGTCTGTCTTGGCGTCTGACTCGGCGTCGGACTTGCTGCCTTTCGCGCCGTCCGACGTGTTTTCCGTCTTGTCGTCTTTGCTGTCTTCGTCGTCGGGGTTGTTGCCGGTTCGGGACTTGGCTGTCATCTACGGACCTCTGGGTCGTCTTCAATGACCTCGCCAGTGCGCGTACCGCGTGAAGCCCTGGCCAAACCCCCTGCCTTGCCGGTCGGTTGCCCACCGGGGGTGCGGAGGGGGTGAGCCGGTCGTAGGCCGCCCGCCCTCGGCCGGAGGCCGTACCCCCGGCCGGACCTGGGGCGGAAGTGACGGGAGTTACTCCTATGCAACAGTGTGGCCATGACACCCATCTGGCCCGAGCACCTCGCCGTGGGCGCCGTGCGATTCGCCCGGCCCACCGCCCACTACGACGACGTACTGACCTTCTACGCGGACGACCTCGGCCTTCCGGTCCTCGCCCGCTGGCGCGACCACGACGGTTACGACGGCGTCGTCCTCGGTCTGCCCGGCACCCCCGTCCACCTGGAGATCACCCAGCACGGCACGCCGCCCCGCGTCCCCGCCCCGCACCCCGAGAACCAACTGGTGCTGTACCTGCGCGGCCCCGCGGCCCGGGACGCCGCCGTGCGCCGACTTCAGGAGCGCGGCCACCGGCCGGTGGCCCCGGCCAACCCCTACTGGTCCCGGCACGGCGCCGTGCTGTTCGAGGACCCGGACGGGTGGCTGGTGGTCCTGGCGCCGTGGGTGTTCGGCGCCGAGCCGCAGCCCGGCGACGCGATCTGACGGCGCGGGGCGGTCCAAGGGTCTGCGGGGGGGAGGGGGAAAGGGGGAGAGGGAGATCGGGTGGGTCCCGCTCCGGATCCGGTTCAGCCTCCGCTGATCCCGGCCGACCCCGCCGGGTCCGGGACCCCGGCCGCCGGCCGGTTGCCGATGCCCCGGTAGCGGAGCGGCAGCCGGGCGAGCTGCCAGGGGCGCAGGCAGTTCTTGCCGTCCACCACGACCCGGGGGCGGGCGAGCCGCGCCCCGAGGTCCGTCCAGTCGGCCTCGACGACCTCCGGCCACTCCGTCAGGATGACGGCGGCGTGTGCCTCGCGGACCGCCGCCCGCAGGTCCGCGACGGGTTCGGTACCGGGGAAGAGGGCCGCCAGCCCCTCGGGGCCGACCGCCGGGTCCCAGATCCGCACCCGTGCGGTCTCCCGGACCAGCGCGGGCACCAGCGTCAGGCTCGGCGCCGCCCGCATGTCGTCGCTCCACGGCTCGTACCGGGCGCCGAGCACCGCGATCACCGACCGGTGGAGGTCCTGGCCCAGCTCCCGGCGGAGGATCTCCCGGACGATGCCGGGCTGCGTGGCGTTCACCTCGATGACCGCGTCCAGCAGCGGGGTGCGCACCCCGAACCCGGCGGCCCAACGCGCCAGCGCCAGCGTGTCCTTGGGCAGACAGGAGTCGCCGAAGCCCAGCCCCGGCTGGAGGAACGCGTGCCCGATGCGCGGGTCGTAACCGACCGCCTGCATCACGTCGTCCACGTCGAAACCGGGTGCCGAGCACAACCGCGCGATCTCGTTGGCGAAACTGATCTTCGCGGCGAGGAAGGTGTTGCTCGCGTACTTGGCCATCTCCGCGCTGGCCGGGGTGGTGACCACCCAGGGGCAGATCACCCCGTCGTACAGGCTGCGGAGCAGCGGGAGCACCCGGCGGGACCAGACGCCGACGACGAGCCGGGAGGGGGCTGTCCAGTCCTCCATGGCGCTGCCCTGGTTGAGGAACTCGGGGTTGCTGGCGAACCGGTCGCGCAGGTCCGGGCGGGCCGCGAGCAGCCGGTCGCTCGTCCCCGGCGGCACCGTCGACTTCAGCACCACGCAGGTCGGCGGGGACAGCGCGGCCGCCTCGCCGACGGCGGCGGTGACCTGACGGAGGTCCGCCGTCCCGTCCGGCGCGGGCGGCGAACCGACCGTGATCAGCACGGCGTCGAAAGGCCGCTCGGCGTGGGCCGGCGCGAGCGCCCCCGCGAAGGCGAGCCGCCCGGAGGCCAGCGCGAGGGAGAGCTGGTCCTGCAGCCCCGGCTCGACGACCGGGGCCCTGCCGAGCGTCAGGGCCTCCAGCCGCCGCCGGTCCTGCTCGATCCCGGTGACGAGGTGCCCGGCCTGGGCGAGGGCCACCGCCCCGGTCACCCCGACGTACCCCTGGCCCACGACGGCTATGCGCATGACGACTCCCCGGTGCCGAACGACGGAGCCCCCGAAGAGCCGGGCGGAAGGACGCCGCCCGGCATCGCCAGCGTGCGGGTTCCGGCGGCCGGGGGCGAACGGACGTGGCGAACGGGTGACGGGGCCGGCCCGGCGGCCCCGGACGGGAGGCCGGCCGGCGATGCTCGCCGGTGGGCGCCCGCTGCGTCCGCCGTCGGCTGTCCGCGCAGGTCAGGCCATGCGCGCGAGAACGAACACGGCCTCGGCGTCCGGCGTCCCGCGGACGCGCGGCGGCGGGTGTCCCGGCCTCGGCGCCGACCTGCCCGTACACGGTGGCCGTTCGCGGCGGCCGGCGCGGCGCCGACTCAGCGCCCGAGCGCGGAACGGCGGACCACGACCACCGCGCGGGACGGAAAAGAGGCCTGCCATGGCGTGGCCGTGCGGGAAAACGGATGTTCCTCCGCCGGACCGCCTCACTATCGTTCCCCCATGAGCGCCCTGACCTTCGACCGCCACCGCGCCGAGATCGTCACGCAGGCCCGGCGGTTGCCGTCCCACCTCGACGGCGTTCCTCTGGCGGCGCCCGTCCCCTCCTGCCCCGGCTGGACCCTGGCGCACCTCCTCCGCCATGTCACCGGCGCCCTCACCTGGGCCGGGACGGTCGTCGCGAGCCGGGCGGCGGACGCCGTGCCGCACGACATCGTGGACGATGTCGAACCCCGCCCCGGGGACGACCGGGCCATGCTGACCTCGGAGCTCGTCCGGGCCGCGGAACAACTGGCCGGGGTGCTCGGCGAGGCCGGGCCCGACACGGCCGTGTGGTCGCCCGGTCCCGTCGCCACCACCGGCTTCTGGGCCCGTCGGATGGCCCACGAGACGGCCGTGCACCGGGCCGACGCGGCCCTGGCCGCCGGCGTGCGGTACGCGCTCGACGACGCGGTCGCCCTCGACGCGCTGGACGAGTGGACGGACTTCGCCGCGCTCCCGGAGGCGTACGGACCCCGGCCCGGAGCCCCCGCCTTGCTCGGGCCCGGCCGCACCCTCCGCTTCCGGGCCGCCGGCATGGCGGCGGACCCCCTGGGGGAGTGGCTGATCGACCTCACCGGCGACGCCCCCGTCCGGCGCCGCACCCCGGAACCGGCCGCGGTCACCGTCCGCGGCACGCCGGGCGACCTGCTGCTGTCCGTCTACCGGCGTCCCGTGCCGGAGGGGGCCGTCGAGATCCTCGGGGACGCCGCGCTCTTCGACCTGTGGCGTTCCCGGGCCGGATTCTGGCTGGAGGAGTGAGCGCGGTGTCCACCGAGCGGCGGGCCCCCGACCCCAGGGGAGCACGGCCCGCCCACGACGTCCCGGTGGCCAGCCGGGACGGGCGCCGGCACGGCCGTCCGCGGGCCCTCGCTCCCGCCGCCGGCCCGGGGATTTCGTCCCCGTTCCCAGGCCCGGTTCCCGTACCCTCCGGGCATGCGATGGATACGTTCCGCGGCCCTTCTCCTCGGCGCCGGCACGGCGCTGTTCGCCGGCGCGTGCTCCTCTTCCGGGAACGGTGACGGCACGCCGGACGCGACGGTGTCGCCCTCCGCACCGGCCAGGCTGTCGGCGGCCGACCTGCAGAACCGCTGGTGGGAGTGGGCGGGCACGGAACCCCGGGACGAGAACCCGGTCGACGACCCGGACGGCCGGCTGTGCGACCGGGACCAGCCGGCCGAGGTCTGGTTCCTGGCCGGCACCCACGGCGGCCCGGCGCGGCGCACCTGCCGGGTGCCCGCGGACGTTCCGCTCGCGTTCCCGATCGTGAACCAGATCACGTCCCAGGGCGGCTGCGAGGATTTCCTGGCCGTCGCGAAGGGCACCGCCACCCTGGACGGGAGGGCCCTCGAAGCGGAACGCCTCCAGGGGACACCGGTGAAGGGGATGCCTCCCGGCTCCCTCGCCTGCGGCCTCTGGGCCCGGACCGGACGACTGTCCCCTGGCACCCACACCCTCCGCTTCCAGGGCTCCGCGGGCTCCTTCTCGACCGCCGTGGACTACCGCCTGACGGTCGGGACCCGCTGAGCGCCCGGTGGCGGCGTCACCGCGTCATCCGACGGCGGCACCACGGCGTCATCCGACGGCGGCGTCACGGCGTCATCCGACGACCGAGGCGCGCAGCCGGTCGACGGCCCGCAGGACCTCGTCGCGGTTCTTCCCCCGCTTGATCCAGGCGGGCAGCCGGCCGATGAACGTCATCTTCCGGCCGTGTTCGTACCACGGGGCCCGCTCCCGCAGCGACGCGCTCACGAACCGCCGGATCAGGTCCAGGTGTTCGAGGTTGTACGCCCACAGCCGCCCGTGCCGCGTCTCGGCCCGCAGCCACAGCGGCGCCCGGAAGTACGGGTCGGTGGCCTCGCCCCAGCGGAAGACCGCCGGGCCCTCGGACCACCGCGTCAGACCGCAGGCACGGCAGACCAGCCGCCGTCGTGCCGGCACGGTCGTCCGCGCCGCGTCGGGCCGCGAGCCCTCCGGCGGCCCCGGGGCCGGGACGACGCGGGCGACCCCCTCACACCTCGGGCAGCGCACGAGGATCAGGTCGACGAACGCGTGCTTGGTGAACTGGGGGTCCCGGAAGCGGGACGGCGGGGACGACGGAGCCATCCCGACAGTATCCGGGCAGCCGCTCCGGCCGGTGCGGCCGGGCCGGAGCGACTGTCCCGGCCGTCGGCGGGCGGCTGCCCGTTCTCAGCCGGCGGCCACCAGCAGCCCCGGCACGTCCGCCAGTACCTCCCTGATCCGCCGCGCGGGCAGACCGCCGCCCTGCGCCAGGTCGGGGGAGCCGCCACCGCGCCCGTCGAGGAGGCGCTTGACGAGGTCCGAGGCCGAGCGCCCCGCCTCCCGCGCCGCGCGGTTGACGGCCACCACGACGATTCCGCCGCCGCTGGTGCCGCTGCCGACCGCGACCACGGCGGGCCGGGCGGCGGGCAGCCGGTCGCGGACGGCGACGGCCAGGGCCCGGGCCGCGTCCGCGCCGCCGTCGGCGGTGGCCGTCACCACGGCCGTCCCCTCCACGTCCACGGCCGAGCCGGCCAGCCCGGCGGCGCGCGCCGCCGTCGCCTCGTCGCGCAGCCGCTGGTTCTCCCGCTCGGTGGCCTTCATCCGGTCCAGCAACGCGGCGATCCGCTCCGGCAGTTCGGCGCGCGGCGCCTGGAGCTGCTCGGCGATCCGGCCGACCAGGTCGCGTTCCCGGGCCAGGTGGTCGAACGCCTCGATGCCCACCGCCGCCTCCAGCCGGCGCATGCCCGCGCCGACCGAGGACTCCGAGGTCAGCGAGAGGACGCCGATCTGCGCGGACCGCTCCACATGCGTACCGCCGCAGAGTTCGCGCGACCACGCTCCGCCGATCTCCACGACGCGCACCCGCTCGCCGTACGTCTCGTCGAACAGCGCGAGCGCGCCGAGCTCCTTGGCCTCCGGCAGCGTCATCCAGCGGACGTCCACCGGCAGGTCGCGGCGGAGCGCCCGGTTGGCGGCCTCCTCGACGTCACCGCGTACGGCCGGGCCGAGGGCGCCGCGCCAGGGGAAGTCCAGCCGCAGGTAGCCGGGGCGGTTGTACGAACCGGACTGCAGCGCCGTCGGGCCCAGGACCTGCCGCAGCGCGGCGTGCAGCACATGGGTGCCCGAGTGGGCCTGGCGGGCGCCGAGCCGCCACTCGGGGTCCACGGCCGCGCGGACGGCTCCGCCCGGGGCCAGCTCGCCGGCCGTCACCCGCACCTGATGCACCACCAGCCCCGGCAGGGGCCGCTGCACATCCAGGACGTCGGCCTCGACCGAGGCCCCGGACAGCCGGCCCGCGTCGCTGTCCTGACCGCCGGACTCGGCGTAGAACGGCGTCCGGTCGAGGACGACGGTCACCACGTCTCCGGTGCGGGCCACCGGCAGGGGGCCCGCCGGGCCGAGGACGGCCAGCACCCGCGCGTCGGCCTCCAAGGCCTCCCAGGCGCGCCAGTCCGTCGGCCCGTGCTCGGTCAGCACCGCACGCAGCGCGGCCGTGTCGGCGGCACCGGACTTGCGGGCCCGGGCGTCGGCCCGGGCCCGCTCCCGCTGGGCGTTCATCAGCGCGGTGAAGCCCTCCCGGTCGACCTCCACGCCCTGCTCGGCGGCCATCTCCAGGGTGAGGTCGATCGGGAACCCGTAGGTGTCGTGCAGCAGGAACGCCTGCCGGCCGGGCAGCGACCGGCCGCCCGCCGCCTTCACCTCGGCGACCGCCGTGTCCAGGACGGTGGTGCCCTGCTTGAGAGTGTCCTGGAAGGCGTCCTCCTCGCCGTACGCCTGGTCCGCGATGCGCGCGAACCCGTCGGCCACCTCGGGGTAGCTGACGGCCATGAGGTCCCGGGCCACCGGCAGCAGCTCCGGCAGCGCCCGGTCCTGGTGGCCGAGCTGCCGCATGGACCGGACCGCGCGGCGCAGGATCCGGCGCAGCACGTAGCCCCGGCCCTCGTTGCCGGGGGCCGTGCCGTCGGCGAGCAGCATCAGCGCGGTGCGGACGTGGTCGGCGACGACGCGCAGCCGGACGTCCGCCTGCGCGTCCGCGCCGTAGCGGACGCCCGCCAACTCGGCGGCGCGGTCCAGGATCGGGCGGGTCTCGTCCGTCTCGTAGAGGTTGTCCACGCCCTGGAGCAGGGTCGCCATGCGCTCCAGGCCCATGCCGGTGTCGATGTTCCGGCGGGGGAGCTCGCCGAGGATCGGGTAACCGGACTTGCCGGGTCCCCCGCCCCGCTCGTACTGCATGAAGACGAGGTTCCAGAACTCCATGTACCGGTCCTCGTCCACCGCCGGGCCGCCCTCGGGACCCAGCGCCGGCCCCCGGTCGTAGTACAGCTCCGAGCAGGGTCCGCAGGGGCCGGGGACGCCCATCGACCAGAAGTTGTCCTCGTCGCCGCGGGCCACGATCCGCTCGTCCGGCAGGCCCGCCACCCGGCGCCAGATGCCCCGCGCCTCGCCGTCCGAGTGGTGCACCGTCACCCAGATCCGCGCCGGGTCCAGCCCGTAACCGCCGTCCGCGACGGGCGTGGTCGACAGCTCCCAGGCGAAGCCGATGGCCTCCTCCTTGAAGTAGTCACCGAACGAGAAGTTCCCGTTCATCTGGAAGAACGAGCCGTGCCGCGTGGTGCGGCCGACCTCTTCGATGTCGAGCGTGCGCACGCACTTCTGCACGCTCGTCGCCCGCTGCCAGGGGGCCGGGGACTCGCCGGTCAGGTACGGCTTGAAGGGCACCATGCCCGCGTTGACGAAGAGGAGCGTCGGGTCGGGGGTCGGGAGCGGGGCGCTGGGGACGACGGTGTGGCCGCGCGCCGCGAAGAAGTCCAGGAAACGGGTACGGATGTCGGCGGTACGCACGGTCGCGCTCACGGTCCCTTCGTCGTGCCTGCCTCGGCGTGCTGCGTGATCTTGCTGTTCGTTCATCGTAGGTGCACATCATGTGCAACAGAGGGACGCGGGCCGCTCTTCCGGGACGGATCAGGGTGCACCCCTGACGAAGGTCAGGGGCCGACCCCGACCTTCGGGCCGGGTGCCCGCCGCCGGCGCTCCCTAACGTCCGGCGGTATGGAACGCACCACACGACACCACCGCGCCGGCGGCGCCGCCCGGCCGCTCGGCGCCCTCGCCGTCCTGGCCGCCGCGGCCGGGGCCCTGACCTGGGCCGCGCCCGGCGGACCCGGACCGGACGGCCGGACCGAGGTCACCGGCGGCCCCTCCGCCTCCCTCTACCGCTCCGTCGCCGGCGCGGCCGGGGACGCGCCCGGCGCCGTGGGCACACTGCTCTCCCTCGCCACCGAGGGCACTCTGGTCCTCCTGGGACTGCTGTTGCTGTGGACGGGCTGGACCGCGCTGCGCCGCCGCGACGCCCCGGCACTCGCCGCCGTCCTGCTCACCGGCGCGGCCACGGTCGCCGCCTACGCGGTCAGCGAGCTGCTGAAGGAGGCCGTCGACGAGGAGCGCCCGTGCCGGGCCCTGCGCGGCGTCGGCACCGTCGACACCTGCCCGCCGCCCGGCGACTGGTCCTTCCCCAGCAACCACTCCACCCTCGCCGCGGCGCTGGCCGTGGGCGTCGCCGCGGCCCGGCCGCGGCTCGCCGCCGTGGCGCTGCCGGTGGGCGCCCTCGCCGCCGTGCTGCGGGTGGCCGTCGGCGCGCACTACCCGCACGACGTACTGGCCGGGGCGGTGCTGGGCGCCGCGGTCGCCGCCGCGGCCCACCTCGCGCTGCGGCCGCTCGCCGTCAGGCTCCTCTCCCGGCCCGGCATCCCCGGCTCGCGGCTGTGGCTCCCCGGCGGGGAACCGCAGAGCCCCGGTTCGGAGCCGCGCCTTCCCGGTCGGGAGCCGCGGCTTCCCGGCTCGGGGGCGCGGCCCATCGGCTCGGGGGCGCGAATCACCGGCCCGGGCCCGGGGGCGCCGCGCCCCGGGTGGGAGCCGGAACGTCCCGGCTCCCACCCGGGGCGCTCCGGCCCCGGGCCGGAACCCCGCGCCTCGGAGTCGCGACCCGCCCGCTCAGGGCCGGAATTCCCCGTCCGGGACGCCCATCCCGGCCTCATGGGCGACGACGGCCGCCGCCGCCCGGTTGTCCACCCCCAGCCGGGCCAGGATCGAGCTGACGTGCGCCTTGACCGTGCCTTCCACCACGCGCAGCCGCCGGGCGATCTGCCCGTTGGAGAGCCCGGCGCCCAAGTGGACCAGTACGTCCCGTTCCCGGGCGGTCAGGGCGGCCACCCGTTCCCGGGCGGCGGCGCGCCGGCCGGCGGCGGCCCCGGCGCCCCCGCCGGCGAGGTGGGCGACCACCCGGGCGGCCACCTTCGGTGACAGGTAGGCGGCGCCCTCGGCCACCGCGCGCACCCCCGCGATCAGTTCCTCGGGAGCGCCGGACTTGACCAGGAAGCCGGTGGCGCCGCCGGACAGCGCCCGCAGGATGTAGTCGTCCTCGCCGAACGTCGTCAGCATCACGACCCCGGTGCCCGGCACGGCCTCGCGGATCAGCGCCGCCGCCTCGATGCCGCCCGTGCCGGGCATCCGGATGTCGAGGACGGCCACGTCGGGGCGGTGCCGGCGGACCAGTTCCACCGCCTCGCGCCCGTCCGCCGCCTCCGCGACGACGTCGAGCCCGGGATCGGTGGAGAGCACGGCCCGGACCCCGTAGCGGATCATCGGTTCGTCGTCGGCGATCAGCACCCGGACCGTCCGGACCGCTTCGACCGATCCGTCCGTTCGGTCCGTTCCCCTCATTCCGCGCTCACCCCCTGAGCACCGCGAAGGACGCCAGCCGGCCGGCGCGGAAGCAGAGTTGGTACGCGTCGCCCGAGGCGTCCACGAACCGGTCGGCCGTCACCGCGTAGTACTCGCATTCGACCCCCGGTCCCTTGGGTTCGGCCGCCCGCGGCCGGTACGGTAGCTGACGCTTCGGCAGCACAGCCGCCACTTCGGAACGATTCTGTCCCACCCGCAACGCCGCGTACGCGCCGGGGTCGAGCACGGAGTCCGTCACCGTCAGCGAGCTCCACAGCGTCAGACCGCCGGTCAGCACGGCCAGGGCCAGCACCGGCACGGTGACGGCGGCGGCCAGGGTGCGGCCCGCCCGGCGGCGGGCCCGCCGGTGCTCCGGAGGCAGCGGGACCACCGCCGGAAGCTCCGCCGCCGGCTGCGGCGCCGCCGCGTGCGGCAGCCGGGCCGTCACCACGAAACCACCGGCGGCGTCCGGACCGTGGCGGAGTTCACCGCCCGTCAGCCGGACCCGCTCGTCCAGCCCGATGAGCCCCCGGCCCCCGGCCGCCAGCCCGCCCGCGGCAGCCGGCGGCGCGGTGTTCCGCACCGACACCACCGTCTCGCCGGCCCTGTGTGCCACCCGCACCTCCGCCGTCGCGCCCGGCGCGTGCTTCACCACGTTCGTCAGCGCCTCCTGGACGACCCGGTGCGCCGCCCGCTCGACCGGGCCCGGCACCTCGTCCTCCCGCCCCTCGACGCGTGAGGTGACCGCGAGGCCCGAGGCGGCGGCGTTCGCCACCAGCCGTGCGATGCTTCCGGCGCCGAAGTCCGCGGGCCCTGTGGGGGCCCGGTCGGCGTCCTCCCGCAGGAGGCCGATGACCTCGCCCAGCCGCTCCACCGCGGCCGCCGCCCGGGCCCTGACGTCCTCGGCCGCCGCCCGGTGCGCCTCCGTCAGACCGGGCGCCAGCTTCAGCGCCCCCGCCGACAGCGCGACCAGACTCAGATCGTGCCCCAGCGCGTCGTGCATGTCCTGGGCGATGCGGGCCCGTTCGCGCAGCCGCGCCTGCTCGGCCACCAGCCGCCGCTCGCGCGCCAGTTGCTCCGCCCGCGACCAGCCCGCCCGGGCCAGCTCCTGATACTGCCGCCACACCCGCCCCGCGAACCACGGCAGCAGCGCCGCCCCCACCACCAGCGCGATGAACACGCTCCCCAGCGGGAACAGGGCCGGTACGGCCAGCGCCGCCCCGGCCCCCGCCGTCACCAACCCGCCGAACGCGGCCGCCATCGGCCAGGTCCGCCCCGAACGGTGTCCCGCCAGAAAGGCGCACACCGCGCCCGGCAGCGCCCACCACAAGGAGTCGACCCCCATCCCGGCCGCCAGCACGGCGGCCGGCGCGAGTACCGTTCCCGGGTCGCGGAGCAGCGGGGGCTTGTCGATCGTCGTCGTTCCGTACACCGGACGCACCGTACGCGGCCCGCGGAGCGCGCCGGAACCGCCGAAAGTCACATGGACAGGCAGGCCGCGGGACGCTCCGGGAGCGGGTACACGGGCGGGGCCGGGCCGGAAGGCGGACCGCGCCGCCGGGGCCGGTGGAAAGGCGCCGGCACGCCGCCCTGTGCCGGCCGGCACACGGCGGGGGAGCGCCCGTCAGGGCGTCAGGACCGGTCGCCCCCGCAGCCCGCCCCAGCGGCCGGCCGGTCATGGGCCCGCGCGGCCTCCGCGAGCGGGACACGGACGGTCACCCCGGCGGTGCCGGTCCGGGTCGACCACGCCCTGACGCCGCCGGGCGGGAGCCCGCTGCCGCTGATGTGGGCGATCAAGGCGTGAGCCGGGACCACCATGGACGACGTCTGGCGGCGCGAGTTCGTTTCGACGGAACCGCGGACCGATCCGCGCGAAGGAGGGCGACCCGCCGGGAACAAGATCACCAAGGCAACTGTTCGAACCGGCCATGACGACACATTCGCAGTGGGTGGCCGGTTTCCGTTCCGCCGTGGTCAGCCCGTACGAGAGCCACACCCTCTTCCCGTCCCGCGCCTTCGCCGCCCGGACGGTCCGTCAGGCCATCCGGCTGAACGGCGGCGGCGAGGCCGTCCGCGTCCGCCTCAGCAACAGGTTCGGGAAGGAGCCGCTGACCGTCGGCACCGCTCGCTGGGCGAGACACACGGGCGGCTCCGGCACCGATCCGGGAACGTCCGTACCCCTCACCTTCGGCGGCCGGGAAACGTTCATCCTCGCGGCCGGCGAGGAGGCCGTCAGCGACCCGGTCGCCGGCGCGGTGGCCGCGGGCGACCGGTTCGCGCTCAGCCTGCACTTCCCCGACGACACCGGGCTCGCCACCTTCTCCCCGGTCGCGTCCGAGACCGGCTACGCGGCACCGGGCGACGTGACCGCGGCCGCCGCCCTGGAGGGGGCGGAGACCCTGGAGCCGTCCCGGTACTTCGTCTCCGGCGTCGACGTCCTCGCCCCCGCGGGCACCGCGATAGCCGTGGCCTTCGGCGACTCCTGGATGGAGGGCGCCGGCACCACCCCGGGGGCCGACGCGCGCTTCCCCGACCACCTCAACCGCCGGCTGCGCCGCGGCTGGGTGGTCAACCAGGGCATCTCCGGGAACCGGCTGCTGACGGACGAGATCGGCGAGCACGGCCTCGCCCGGCTGCGGCGCGACGTCCTCGACGTCCCCGGCGTCACCCACGTGATCCTCAACTTCGGCCTCAACGACCTCGGGACGCCCGGCACCCTCGACCCGGCCGCACCGCTGCCCACCGCCGCCGACCTCGTCGCCGGCCACATCGAACTCGCCCGCAGGTCGCACGAGGCCGGCCTGCGGGTCATCGCCCACACGATCGGCCCCTACGGCGGGACGGTCCACGAGGGCTACGACTCCGAGGAGGGCCAGGCGGTCCGCCGTGAGGTCAACGACTGGATCCGGACGACCGACGTCTTCGACGCCGTGACCGACGTGGCGGCGGCCGTCGCCGACCCGTCCCGCCCCGAGCGGATCCTCCCGGCCTACGACTGCGGCGACCACCTGCACCTCAACGACGTGGGTGCCCGGGTGATGGCCGAGGCGGTCGACGTCGCGCAGTTGCGGCTCTGACGGGCGGGCGGCAGGCCTGGAACCACGGCTTCCGGCAAGGGGCCCGCTTCGAGAGGGCCCGCCGGTCGCCTTGAAGGGGCCCGCAGGTCAGCCCTCCCCGGCCGCCGCCTCCTCCAGCGCCGCCACGTCGATCTTCGTCATCTCCAGCATGGCCCGCATGACCCGGTTCGCCCGCTCGGTGTCCTCGTCGGCGAGCAGGTCGGCGAGGCGGCGCGGGATGATCTGCCAGGAGAGGCCGTAGCGGTCCTTGAGCCAGCCGCACGGCCCCTCCTCGCCGCCCTCGCCGAGGCGGGCCCACAGTGCGTCGACCTCTTCCTGGGAGGTGCAGTCCACGTAGAGGGAGACGGCTTCGTTGAACGTGAACTGGGGGCCGCCGTTGAGGGCGATGAAGTGCTGCCCGGCGAGTTCGAAGGTCACCGTCATCACCGAACCCGGTTCGCCGGGGCCCGCCTCGCCGTAGCGCTGCACGTGCACGATCCGGGAGTCGTCGAAGACGGACGTGTAGTGTCCGGCCGCTTCCTCCGCCTGGTCGTCGAACCACAGGAACGGCGTGATCTTCTGCATGGCGCTCTCCTGCCGCGTGGCGCTTTTCCGGCCGCTTCGCGAACATGGTGTTCTCAGGACACATCGGTCATGGCCCGGCGCTACTCTGCCGTGCGCCGCACGGCGTCCACAACGCGTACGTCACCCGAACGGCCGCGCGGTGCTTCCCTGACGGAACGTCAGGGCGCCTGCCGCAGCACGTGGGTGGCCCAGTGGACCTCGCCGCCGCCGAGGTGGGCCCGGGAGAAGTCCTCCACCCAGCGCACCCGTACGCCCTGGGCGCGGAGCCGCCGTTCGGCCTCGCCCGGAACAGGTCCCGGCCACCGGCCCGGGGTCCGTGCGGCGGGGTGAGGTCCTCCAGGTCGGCCGCGCCGTTCACGATCTCGTCGGCGGCGTCGTCGCAGGCGGCGAGGCGTTCGTCCACGGCGACGTCCGGTTCGTCCAGGTCCCCGGGGCGCGGGGTGCGGCGGCGGGCGTCGTCGTCGAGGTTCGACAGCAGCTCGGTGCCCCGCCGCGCCGGTGGCCGGGGTGGGGCGGCGGGCGCCGCCCGCGCGCCGCCCATGCGCCGGCGGCGGGCAGCAGGGCGGCGAGCGCGGGCCGGACAGACCAGCGGGGAGACGAGGTACACCCTCGTGGCGGGTCGGTGTGTCATGGACGACACTCTTCCCTCGGGAGGGCCGGCCGGGCGTCGTCCGGCGGGGCGACGGACCGCCGCATCCTTCGGACCGGTCCCGGCAGGAACCCGTCCTCCTCCCGGCCCGGGCCGGTAAATCGTCGGCCGACGCACCTTACCGCCGGAAACGTTGCAGTGCGTAGTCGAGCGCATGCCGCGCCCGGTCCATGACCTGCGATCTTGCCGACGACGGGTTACTTAGCGTGAGTTTTCAAAAATGTCAATTCTCCGCAAACTCTTGACGGCACCTTCACGCGCCTCACACCATTCCCGCATGGACTCGTCAGACATCCCGGAGATCGCCGCGGCGCACCCGCGTCGGCACCACGGCGCTCTTCGACATCGCCCTTCGGGGCGACGGCGCCCCTCGGGCCGCTGACGTCCGACGTCCGGCGGGAGGAGTCCACCCCCCCACTTCCGTATGTCCCGGACTCCGCCACTTCCACCCCGCCCACACCTTCTGCATCACCAGGACCGGCGTCGCCAGCCGGAGCCCGGGCGGTGTCCCCTGCCGGGACGCCCTCCGGTCCTGCCCCCACGAACGAAGGCGAAGACATACATGAGCGACCGCACTCTCACTGCGGCCGACACGCCCACCGGTGTGTCCGCCCCGGTCACGACGTCCACGCACGTGGACGCCGGTGACGCGGGCTACAGCAAGGACCTCAAGTCCCGCCACGTCAACATGATCGCGATCGGCGGAGCCATCGGCACCGGCCTCTTCCTGGGCGCCGGCGGCCGGCTCGCGAGCGCGGGACCCTCCCTCTTCATCGCGTACGCGATCTGCGGCATCTTCGCCTTCTTCGTCGTCCGGGCCCTCGGCGAGCTCGTCCTCTACCGCCCCTCCTCCGGCGCGTTCGTCTCGTACGCCCGTGAGTTCATGGGGGAGAAGGGCGCCTTCGCCGCCGGCTGGCTGTACTTCCTCAACTGGGCCACCACCGGCATCGCCGACATCACGGCCGTCGCCACGTACACCCACTACTGGCACCTGTTCAGCGACATCCCGCAGTGGGTCCTCGCGCTGATCGCCCTCGCCGTCGTCCTCACCGTGAACCTCATCTCCGTGAAGTACTTCGGCGAGATGGAGTTCTGGTTCGCGATCATCAAGGTCGGCGCCCTCATCACCTTCATGGCGATCGGCATCTTCCTGCTGGCCAGCCAGCACGAGGTCGGCGGCCAGGCCCCGGGCCTGTCCAACCTGCTCGACCACGGCGGCCTCTTCCCGTCCGGCCTGATGCCGATGCTGCTGATCATCCAGGGCGTCGTCTTCGCCTACGCCTCGGTCGAGCTGTGCGGCGTCGCCGCGGGCGAGACCGAGAACCCCGAGAAGATCATGCCCAAGGCGATCAACTCGATCATGTGGCGCGTCGGCCTCTTCTACGTCGGCTCGGTCGTGCTGCTCACGCTCCTGCTGCCGTACAACGCCTTCACCGGCGGCGAGAGCCCGTTCGTCACCGTGCTGTCCAAGATCGGCGTGCCGTACGCGGCCGGCGTGATGAACCTGGTGGTCCTCACCGCCGCGCTCTCCAGCCTCAACTCCGGCCTCTACTCCACCGGCCGCATCCTGCGCTCGATGGCCATGTCCGGCTCCGCCCCGAAGTTCACCGGCCGCATGAACAAGGGCCAGGTTCCCTACGGCGGCATCCTGCTCACCGCGTTCTTCTGCGTCCTGGGCGTCGGCCTGAACTTCGTCGTCCCGGACAACGCCTTCGAGATCGTGCTGAACTTCGCCGCGATCGGCATCATCGGCACCTGGGGCATGATCATGCTCTGCTCGCTGCTCTTCTGGCGGCGCGCCAAGGCGGGCCTGGTCTCCCGTCCCGCCTACCGGCTGCCCTGGGCGCCCTACACCCAGATCGTCACGCTGGTCTTCCTGGCCGGTGTCCTGGGCCTGATGGCGGCCGACGAGGGCGCCAGCCGCGACACCATCCTCTGCCTGCCGCTGATCGCGGCGGCCCTGGTCGGCGGCTGGTTCCTGGTCCGCGGCCGGGTCGCCTGCGTCAAGCGCGAGGCCGAGCTGCGCGAGGCGGCGACGCCGCGGGCGTGATGCCTCGGGCGTGACGCCGACGCGTCTGCCGGTACCGGGCCGCGTCCCCTTCGAGGGGGCGCGGGCCCGGTCGCGTTTTCGCCGACGGATCGTGGCGGGACGCCGACGGTGCGAAGCGGCCCGTGTGAGGCCGGGCATAGGGCCCCGATCACATACGGGCCTCTTTAGTGCTGTGCGCCGCGCATTTTCCGGGGATTCCACGGTTTTCGGGGGCCGCGTGAACGGTGTGGGGGAGTAGGTCACAGTGCTTGTCGGGGTTTTTCCGGGTCGCTAAGAATGGTGGGACCGCACGGCGCCGTCCGACCGAGAACGGCGCTTTTGTTTGCGCCGGTTCCGGCTCCGTGTGGTTTCCCGATCCGAGAGGTCCAGCTTCTGATGCGCTCCACTCACTCCGGCTATACCCGTCTGACCAAGGCCCACAAGTTCTCCGCCGCGGCGCTGACCGCCGCTGGTGCCGCCGCTGTGGCGTTCGGTGCGGCCTCGCACGCCGTGGCCGCTCCGGCGCCGGTCAAGCCGGTGGCGTGGAACGCGGAGGCCTTCGCTCAGACGCAGGATGCCGAGCGGGCGGACGCTGCCGACAAGGCGGCCGAGCGGGCCCGGATCGAGGCCGCCGAGGCCAAGCACGCCGCCAAGGCCGAGGCCGCGGCGAAGGTGAAGGCCGCTGCCGACGCCAAGGCGAAGGTCACGGCCGATGCCAAGGCGAAGGCCGAGAAGGAGCGGGCCGAGAAGCAGGCGGCGAACCGTTCCACCGCCCGCAAGCCCGTCAAGGCGGCTCCCGTCGCCCCGGCGCCCAAGGCGTACGCGGACAACCTGGACGGCTGGATTGCCGAGGCCATGGACGTCATGAAGGCCAAGGGCATCCCCGCCTCCTATGAGGGCGTGAAGCGCAACATCATGCGCGAGTCCACCGGTAACCCGCACGCGATCAACGACTGGGATGTCAACGCGGTGAACGGTGTGCCGTCGAAGGGTCTGCTGCAGATCATCGACCCGACGTTCAAGGCGTACCACGTCGAGGGCACGTCCTGGGACATCTGGGACCCGGTGGCCAACATCGTCGCGTCCTGCAATTACGCGGCCGACAAGTACGGCTCGATGGACAACGTGAACTCCGCCTACTGACGGCCGGAGAAACGGAAAACGAAAAACGCGCCGGAGGGCGGCGGCACCCGAAATGCGGTGCCGCCGCCCTCCGGCGTTCTCGGGTTCATCCGGGCCGCGTCAGGTCCGGCCGCAGCCGGTGCCAGATGGGGTGGCGGAGGTGCCCGGCCGGGGTCCAGCCGGTGAGGGTGATCTCGGCGACCAGCCGGGGCTCCGCCCAGTGGACGCCGGTCGCGTCCACCGGGCCGGCGAACGGCGAGGTGTCCCGGGCCACCGCCGCCAGGTAGCGGGCCAGGTCCCGGCGCTCTTGGCCGGAGAGCCCCGAGCCCACGGAGCCGACGTAGCGCAGGCCGGACGGCTCCTCCACCCCCGCCAGGACGGCCCCGGGCAGCCCGGCGATCGCCCCGCGGCCCTCCGTCCAGCCGCCGATGACCACGTCCAGCGTGAGCAGGTGCTTCACCTTCCGCCAGTCGGGTGACCGGACGCCCGGCAGGTAGGGCGAGGCCAGCCGCTTGGCGATGACGCCCTCGTAGCCGTGGCGCAGCGTGGCGTCCCAGGCCCGTCGCGCGTGCCCCTCCAGGTGGGTGGGGACGGACCAGCTACGGCCGGTCAGCCCCATGCCGTAGAGGATGGCGCGGCGCTCCGCGTAGGCGGCGCCGAGCAGGGACCGGCCGCTCAGGTACATCACATCGAAGATCATGAGGTGGACCGGGTACTCCATCGCCAGGTGCGCCGCCCGGCGCGGGTTGGCGATGCCCATCCGGCGCTGGAGCAGGCCGAAGTCCGGCCGCCCCCGGTCGTCCAGTGCCACGAGCTCGCCGTCGAGGACCGCGGACCTGCCCTGGAGCTGCGCGCCCAGCTCCAGCAGCTCGGGGTAGGTGGCCGTCACGTCGTTCCCGGCCCGGCTCACCAGCCGTACCGTCCCGTCGCCCGAGGTGCTGAGCACGCAGCGGACCCCGTCCCACTTCACCTCGAAACCCCAGCCCGCGTCCTCGCCCTCGGCCGGCAGCGGGCCGGGCACGGTCAGCATGGGCCGGATCGCGGGCAACTGGGGGACGGGCAGAGCCATACTTCCGATGATCAGGCCGACGGCGGGTTTTCGCAGGTCATTCATCCGTGCGGAGGACCGGGCCGTGCCGTGGCCGCTCGGGGCTTCCCCTCCCGCGCCCCGCGCCCGCCTCCCGGGCCCGGACAGCCGCCGAAAACCTCTCCCCACGGCCCGTACGCCGCCGCCCCGGGCGTCCCCGACCGGCGGCGGAACCCCCCGGCGGCCCGGGGGAAAACCCCACCGCCGGAGCCCGGTTGCCTCCATGGCCCGGCCGGGATCCCTTGCCTAGCGTCGGAGGCGCAGACAGCACCGGCGGAGAAAGGGACACCATGGCGTTGCGCCGCGACCGCGTACCCACCCAGGAGCCCGGGGGCATGGCCCCGGCGGTCGAGCTACGGGCCGTGCGACGGCGGTACGGGCGGGGGGAGGGGGCCGTCGAAGCGCTGCGCGGTGTGGACCTCGCGCTGCCCCGCGGGAGCTTCACCGCGGTGATGGGCCCCTCCGGCTCGGGCAAGAGCACCTTCCTGCAGTGCGCCGCCGGGCTGGACCGGCCCAGCTCCGGGGAGGTGCTGCTCGGCGGGGCGGAGATCACCCGGCTGAGCGAGGACCGGCTGACGAAGCTCCGCCGCAGTCGCGTCGGATTCGTCTTCCAGTCCTTCAACCTGCTGCCGTCGCTGACCGTGCGGCAGAACGTCCTCCTGCCGCAGCGTCTCGCCGGCGAGCGCCAGGACCGCGACCGCGCCCGGCGACTGCTGGCCGAGGTGGGCCTGGACCGGCACGACCGGCGCCGTCCCGGTGAGCTCTCCGGCGGCCAGCAGCAGCGCGTGGCCATCGCCCGGGCCCTGATCACCCGGCCCGAGGTGGTCTTCGCCGACGAACCGACCGGCGCCCTCGACACCCACTCCGCCCACGAGGTCCTCGGCCTGCTCCGGCGGGCGGTGGACACCCTCGGCGCGACGGTCGTCATGGTCACCCACGACCCGGTGGCCGCCGGCCACGCCGACCGGGTGCTCTTCCTCGCCGACGGGCTGCTCGCCGGCGAGCTGACCCGCCCGGACCCGCGGACGGTGGCCGACCGGATGGTCGCCCTGGCCGCCGCGGCCGGCCGCCGCCCGGCCGGGACGGCGGCGGCATGACGAACGGACTCGCGCGGGCCTCGGTCCGCTTCCGGCCCGCCTCCTTCGTGGGCAGCCTCGTCGCCCTGCTGTTCGCCTCGGCGGTCATCACCGCCTGTGGCGTCCTCCTCCAGACCGGCATCACGGCCCACGTCAGCCCCCAGCGCTACGCCCACACCCCCGTCGTCGTCACCGGAGCCCCCTCCGTCCGCGTCACCACCGGGCACGGCGAGGACAAGGACACCAGCGAGACCCCCCTGCCCGGCCGCGGCCGGGTGCCGGCCGCGCTCGCCGCCCGGATCGCGGCCCGGCCGGGAGTGGCCGCCGCCGTCCCCGACCTGGCGTTCCCGGTCCGGGCGGCGACCCCGGCCCGTGGGGAGACGCAGGCCCGGGCGGGGACGGCGGCCCGGGCAGGGGCCGGAGACCTCCCCGAGCTCACCGGACGGCCCTACGGAGCCGCCGGCATCGCCCTCGCCCCCGGCACCCGGCCGCTGTCCGACGGCCGCGCCCCGCGCTCCGGCGAGGTGGTCCTGGACGCCGCGGCGGCGCGCGCCGCCCGACTGGCGCCGGGCGACCGCGTCACGCTCACCGGCCCCGGCGGCACGGCGGCGTACCGGGTCTCGGGCCTCGCCCGGGAGGGCGCCGGCCCGGCGACCGTCTGGTTCGCCGACGCCACCGCCGACCGGCTCTCCGGCCACCCGGGCGCCGCCGACGCCATCGCCGTACGGTCCCGGCCGGGCACCGCCGCGCCCGCCCTCGCCCGGCAGGTCCGGCAGGCCGTCGGCGACGGCCCCGAGGTGCTGACCGGCGACGCGCGCGGCGCGGCCGAGGAGCCGGGCCTGGCGGAGGCCCGCGAGGTGCTGACCGGACTCGGCGGCTCCTTCGGCGGCATCGCCGCCATGACCGCCGTCTTCGTCGTCATGGGCACCGTCGCCCTGGCCACCGGCCGGCGGGCCCGCGAGTTCGCCCTGCTGCGGGCGATCGGCGCCACCCCGCGGCAGATCCGCCGCACCATCGCCACCGAGGCGATGATCGTCGCCCCGGTGGCGGGCGCCCTCGGCATCCCGCCCGGGCTCGCCCTGGCGCACTGGTGGTTCGGCGAACTCGCCGACCGCGGCGCCGTGCCCGACGGCGTCCACCTGGACGTCGGCTGCATCCCCCTGACGGTCGCGGTCGGCACCACCCTGCTGTCCGCGCTCCTCGCCGGCTACGCCGCCGCCCGCCGCTCCGCGCGGCTCCGCCCGAGCCAGGCCCTCGGCGAGGCGGCCGTCGAACGCGTCCGTCCCGGCTGGGTGCGCACCCCGCTCGGCCTGGCCGCCCTCGCCGGCGGCACGGTCCTCGCCCGCGTCGCGGCCGGCCTCGACGGCGAGAACGCGGCCAACACCGCCCTCGGCGTCGTCATGTGCTTCCTGCTGGCCGTCGCCCTGCTCGGCCCCCTGGTGGCCCGGTTGTGCGCCACCGTCCTCGGACTGCCCCTCCGGTCCGGCGCCGCGGGCGCCGCCGGCTCGCTCGCCGCCGACAACTCCCGCGCCCAGGCCCACCGCCTCGCCGCCGCCATCACCCCCATCGTGATGGTCACCGCGTTCTGCGGCACCCTCGTCTTCCTCCAGAGCACCATCCGGCACGTCGCCGACCGCAACGTCCGCGACAGCGTCGTGGCCGACCACGTCCTCGCCGCCACCGGCGCCGGACTGCCCGCCGCCACCGCCGAACGCGCCGCCCGCCTCCCCGGCGTCGACGCCGCCGTCGGCGTCCTGCGCACCGGAACCGTCCACCGCGGCGGCGGCACGGTGTCGACCGCCACCGCCCTCGGCGTGTCCGGCGACCCGGCCCGCCTCCCCGACGTCCTCGACCTCGGTGTCCGCTCCGGCTCCCTGGCCGGGCTCGGCACCTCCCCGGACACCGTCGCCCTGAGCACCACCCTGGCCGACACGCTCCACGTGAAACCCGGCGACCGCGTCCCCCTCTGGCACGCCGACGGCACCCGCGCCCGCCCCAGGCTCGTCGCCACCTACGAACGGGGGCTCGGCCTCGGCGAGGTCCTGCTGCCCCGGGCCGCTGCCGCGCCCCACGCGGCCACCGCCCTCGACAGCCACGTCCTCGTCAAGCGGGCCCCCGGCGCCGACCGGACGGCCGTCGCCCGCCGGCTCGCCGCCCTCGCCCCGCCCGGGACCACCGTCACCGACGCGGCCGGCTACGCGACCGCCGCCGACCACGACCAGGAACTCAACGCCTGGGCGAACACCGTCATGGCGGCCGTACTCGGCGGCTTCGCGGCCGTCGCCGCCGCCAACACCCTGGTCATGACCGTCCTCGACCGCCGCCGCGAAATCGCCCTGCTGCGCCTCACCGGGACCACCCGCCGCCAGGTGCGCGACATGATGCGCTGGGAGGCCCTGCTCGTGGCCGGCAGCGGGCTGTCCCTCGGCGGCGTGATCGCCTGGATCACCCTGGTCCCCATCGCCCGGGGCGTCACCGGCTCGTCCCCCCACATCCCGCCCGCCACCGCCCTCCCCCTGGCCGCCGGCGCCGTCCTCCTCACCCTCACCGCCACGGCCCTCCCCACCCGCGCCCTCCTGCGCCGGGGACCACTGTCGGCGGGGGCGGAACGGAGGTGAACGCGGGACCGGGGGCCCGCCCCCGGGAACGGGCCGCGTGCTCGGGGTGGCCGGGGCCGACGGGCTTCCCGCGCTCCGTCGGCACGGGCCGCCCGGGGCCGCCCTCCCGCCGGGCGGCCCGCGGCTCGGTCGTTCCGGCGGGCGGCCGGGTCCCGTCATCGCGGCGGGCGGACCGACAGCGCGTGGCGGAAGACGTCGCGCGGGTCCCAGCGGGCCTTGACGCGCTGGAGCCGCGGATAGTGCTGCTTGTAGTACAGGGTGTGCCACGGTGTGCCCGAGGTGTTCAGAGTGGGGTCGGCGAGGTCGGTGTCCGGGTAGTTGACGAACGTCCCGTCGCTGACGGCCCCGGGGACGGGCACGCCGCCGCTGTCGGCGTACACCGCGCGGTACAAATCCCGCACCCAGCGCAGCCGTGGCGCGGCGTCCTCGCGCGGTGCCTCCCAGCCGGTGAGGAAGAGGGCTTTGAGGACGGAGTCCCGCTGGGCGACGGCCGTCGCCTCCGGCGCGACGGCGTTGACCCGCCCGCCGTACGACACGAGCCAGACCGTCCCGTCGAGTCCGCCGCCGGCGGTACTCGTCAGATGGTCGTGAAGGACGCCGATCTGACGGTCGGTGAAGCGCCGGCGCAGGTAGGCGGCCTTGGCCTTGAAGGCCGCCGGCGCGGTCTCCCGGACCGAGGCCGCGGCCTGGAGCCAGGGCTGTTCCCCCAGCGTCGTCGCCGGCCGCACGCCGACGCCCCGGCCGAGGGCGGACAGGTACTCGTCCACCAGCCGCCGGGCGTCCGGACCGGTGGAGTCCACCTGCCCGCTGAGGAACGCGGCGGCGTCGGAGCGGCGGGTGTTGAGCATCAGCACGCAGAACAGCCCGGCGAACCGGGTCCCGGGCGCGCTGTTGCGCTCGTGCCACTCGCCGTGGTTGCGCACCAGGCGGGCGAAGGAGCGCCGGTCGAGCCCCTTCCACGGCCATGAGGCGGTGAAACCGGTGACGGCCTCGGGGGCCCGCGGCAGCAGCCGGGACGGGTCGGATCCGTCGGAGTCCGGCGAGCGGAACCAGTAACGGGTGACCACCCCGAAGTTGCCGCCCCCGCCGCCGGTGTGCGCCCACCACAGATCGCGGTGCGGGTCGCCGGGCTCCCGTGTCGCCACGACCCGTCGCGCCCTGCCCCGCGCGTCCACCACCACGACCTCGACGCCGTACAGGTGGTCGACGGCCAGCCCGTGCCGGCGGGACAGTGCGCCGTACCCGCCGCCCAGGATGTGCCCGCCGACGCCGACCTCGGCCGTCGCACCGGCGGGCAGGGCCACCCCCCAGTTGAGGAAGAGGCTCTGGTAGGCGGCGCCCAGCGAGGAACCCGGCTCGACGGCGAACGCACCGCGCCCGGCGTCGTGTTGGACGGCCGTCATGGGGGAGAGGTCGATCAGCAGCCGGATGGCCGGGTCGTCGACGAAGTCCTCGAAGCAGTGGCCGCCACTGCGGACGGCGACGCGCAGGCCCTGGTCCACGGCCTGCTGCACGGAGGCCGTCACCTGTTCCGCCGAGGCGGCCACGACGACGCGGTCGGGGCGGCCGGAGAAGCGCGCGTTGCAGCCGCGGTGGGTCAGCGAACGGTATCGCGGGTCGCCGGGCCCCACCGTCACCGGCCCCGGCCGCGCCGGGACGGCACCGGGCGGAACCGCCGCCGCCGGAACCGCCGCCGCCGGAACCGCCGACGCCGGCACGGTCAGCGCGGCGGCGGCCCCGCCGAGCACGGCCGTGCGGGCCAGGACGTCGCGTCGTGTCACATCCGTCATGAACCGCTCCTCCGCGGATCGCCGGTCCGCAACCGGACCGAGCAGGGGACTCGGCCGCATGGGGAACCCGGCCGAGTGGGAAATCCGGCATCCACGATCGCGGTCGGAGGGTGGGAAGGGCATCGTCCGCGAAGACCGGACGGACGTACATCGAAGGGAGGACGGGCCGGACGGCGGTCCGGTCCTCACGGGGCTTGTCCCAGGGGCCGGACGGGGGTGCTCCGGGCCGCCACCCCACGCCGCGACGGAGTCCCGTCGTCTCCCCTCCGCGCGGACGTCCGGCCGCGACCCGCCCGCGTGGGGATAACCCCACCCGCGAAAGGAGGCGCTCCGCATGGTCCCCGGCGCACCCCGCCGCCCATGCTGGCACGCATGAAACGGCACAGGACCATCGCTCTCCCGATCCTCCTCTGCGTGGGCGCGAGCACCGCCCTCGCCACGCCCGCCCTCGCCGGCGCACCCACCGCCCCCGCCACGCGGGTCACCGCCGCCGACCGCGCCGACGACGCCGTCGTACGGGCGGTCGAGCGGGTCGCGCACCCCCTGCGCACCACCGAACCCGGTGGGCCGGACGGCGATCTGCGGGCGCTGGGCCGGGTGGTGGGGGACGCGCGTGTGGTGGGGATGGGGGAGGCCACGCACGGGTCGCACGAGTTCTTCGCGCTCAAGCAGCGCGCGTTCCGGTACCTGGTGCGGGAGCGCGGCTTCCGCACCTACGCGCTGGAGGCGCCCTGGAGCACCGGACTCCGGCTGAACGACTACCTGTTGCACGGGAAGGGCGACCCGCGCCGGATCATGCGCGAGGACTTCCAGGACTCCTATCTCCTCTGGAACACCCGGGAGTACCTCTCGCTCATCCAGTGGATGCGCTCCTGGAACCTCGCCCACCCCGGTGACCCCGTCCGCTTCATGGGCGACGACGTCGCCTACGCCGGGCCGGATCTCTACGACCGCGTGCTCGACTACGCCAGGCGCGCCCACCCGGCCGCCCTGCCCGAACTGACCGCGCTCTACCGGGGGCTGCGGCCGGCCGGGCCCGCCGGTCCGTACCTGCGGGACTACCTCGCCCGGCCGCTCGCCGAACGCCAGGAGCGGGCGGCGCGGGCCGCGCGCGCCCTCGACCTGCTGCGCCGGCAGCGGCCGGGGGCCGGCCGGGCGGAAGGGGAGGCGTACCGGTGGGCCCTGCGGAACGCGCTCGCGATCCGGCAGACCGCCGACCAGTACGCCTTCGACCTCACGCGGCAGGACGGCGTCGCGGCGGCCATGCGCTACCGCGACGGGGTGATGGCCGACAACACCGCCTGGTGGCAGGAGAACACCGGCGGCAAGGTCCTGCTCTCCGCCCACAACGGCCACATCGGCTACCGCAGCGGCGACCCGGCGAACTACCCCAAGACCCAGGGCGCCTTCCTCCGCGACCGGCTCGGCTCCCGCTACGTCTCCGTCGGACTCTCCTTCCACCACGGGACGTTCAACGGCGTCGGGGCCGACGCCCCCATGCTGGACGCCAACGTCCGGCGGTTCGACGTTGCCGCCGCGCCCGGCGGCAACGAGGACACCCTGGACCGGGTCCGCCACCGCGACTACCTGCTCGACCTGCGCACGGCGCCCGCCCCGGCCCGCGACTGGCTCCGCGCCCCGCGCCCGGCGCTCGACTACGGCACCGCCTACCCCGCGCCGCGGCACCCGGTCGCCCTGGCCCGCCACTACGACGCGCTGATCCACCTGCACACCGTGCGGGCCTCCGACCGGCTCCCGGCGGGGGAGGGCGGCTGAGCCCCGACGCGCCCCCGGCCCGCGCCCGTCGCGCGCCTCGTCCCCGACGCGGCCGCCCGCGCACGCCGACGCGCAGGATGCCCCTGAGCGACCGCCCGTCCGCGCACCCTGGCGCGCCTGGCGCTCGGCCGTGCCCAGGGCGCGCCCGGCGCTCGGCCGTGCCCAGGGCGCGGCCGGGCTGCCGCGAGTCCCCACCCACGGGTGGTTTGAACGCATCGGACCCGCCGCGCGCCGTCCCGCGCGACACACTGGCCGGAGGACGACCCGATGATCCGATCGGGGATCCGGGCGGACCGTGTGCGAGGGGGACGAGATGGCCGTCGGCACCGTGCTGTTCGCGCTCGACCAGGACCCGCGGGGTCAGGGCGCGCAGGGCGAGCAGCTCCGCAGGATCCGTGCCGCCCTGGAAGAAGAGGGGCTGGAGGTGCGCTGGGCCGGCACCGAGGCCGACGCCCGCGCCGTGCTGCGCACCGAGGCGGGCCTCGCCGCCGCCGTGGTCTCCTGGGACCTGGCCCCGGGCAAGCACGCCGGGGACGAGCCGGGCGGCGCGGCCGTCCTCCGCACCGTCGGCCGGCGCTTCAAGGACCTGCCGGTCTTCCTGGTCCTGACGGACGAGGCCGACGAGGACCTCGACCGGCTGCCGCTGTGGGTCTCGGAGAGCGTCGTCGGCTACGTCTGGCCGCTGGAGGACACCCCCGGATTCATCGCCGGCCGGATCGCCGCCGCCGCCCGCGCCTACCGGGAGGCGGTGCTCCCGCCGTTCTTCAAGGCGCTGCGCCGCTTCGACGACGCGCACGAGTACTCCTGGCACACCCCGGCGCACGCCGGGGGCGTCGCATTCCTCAAGTCACCGGTGGGACGCGCCTTCTTCGACCACTACGGGGAACGGCTGCTCCGCAGCGACCTGTCCATCTCCGTCGAGGAACTCGGCTCCCTCTTCGAGCACACCGGCCCCATCGGGGACGCCGAACGCAACGCCGCCCGCGTCTTCGGCGCCGACCGGACGTACTTCGTCCTCCACGGCAACTCCACCGCCGACCGCATGGTCGGCCACTTCTGCGTCTCCCGCGACGAGATCGCCCTCGTCGACCGCAACTGCCACAAGTCCGTCCTGCACGGACTCGTCCTCTCCGGCGCCCGGCCCGTCTACCTCGTCCCCACCCGCAACGGCTACGGCCTCGCCGGACCGGTGCCCCCGGCCGAGACGGAGGCGGACGCCGTGGCCGACCGCGTCGCCCGCAACCCCCTCACCGCCGACGCCGCGAGCCCCCGCCCCGAATACGCCGTCATCACCAACTCGACGTACGACGGCCTGTGTTACGACGCCGTCCGGGTCGCCCGGCAGCTCGCGCCCAGCACCCCCCGGCTCCACTTCGACGAGGCCTGGTTCGCCTACGCCCGCTTCCACCCGCTCTACGCCGGCCGCTACGGCATGTCCGTCGGGCCCGACACGTTCCCCGGCCCCGACCGCCCCGCCGTCTTCTCCACCCAGTCCACGCACAAGCTCCTCGCCGCGCTGTCCCAGAGCGCCATGGTCCACGTCCGGGACGCGCCCCGGGCCCCCGTGGACCACGAGCTGTTCAACGAGGCGTTCATGATGCACGGCACCACCTCGCCGCTCTACCCCGCGCTCGCCTCGCTCGACGTGGCCGCCGGCATGATGGACGGCCCCCAGGGCCGCTGGCTGATCGACGAGGGGATCACCGAGGCCGTCCGCTTCCGGCAGGCCGTCGTCCGCACCGGGCGGCGCATCACGGCCGCGGGCGACCGGCCCGACTGGTTCTTCGGCGTCTGGCAGCCCGACACCGTCACCGACCCCCACACCGGGGCCCGCCACGACTTCGCCGACGCCCCACCCGACCTGCTGCGCACCGAGCCCGCCTGCTGGGAACTCGAACCCGGCGCCGACTGGCACGGCTTCCCCGGCCTCACCGAGGGGCACTGCCTCCTCGACCCGGTCAAGGTCACCCTCACCTGCCCGGGCATCGACGCCACCGGCCGCTGGGCCGACACCGGCATCCCCGCCCGCGTCCTGACCGCCTACCTCGCCACCCGGGGCATCGTCGTCGAGAAGACCGACAGCTACACCACCCTCGTCCTCTTCTCCATGGGGATCACCAAGGGCAAGTGGGGCACGCTCCTCGACGCCCTGATGGACTTCAAGGCGCTCTACGACTCCGAGGCACCCCTCGACCGCGTCCTGCCGGGCATCCTCGACCGCCACCCCCGCCGCTACGCCGGCACCACCCTGACCGAGCTGTGCCACTCCATGCACCGGCACCTGCGCGACACCGACCTGGTCACCCTGCTCGACACGGCCTTCCGCGAACTCCCCGAGCCCGTCGCGCCGCCCCAATGGTGCTACCAGCGGCTCATCCGCGGCGGCACGGAACGGGTACGGCTCGCCGACGCCGCCGGCCGCGTCGCCGCCGCCATGGTCACCGTCACCCCGCCCGGCATCCCCGTCCTGATGCCCGGCGAGTCGACCGGCGCCGCCGACGGGCCGCTACTGCGCTACCTGCGCGCCCTGGAGTCCTTCGACCGGGCCTTCCCCGGCTTCCGCAGCGAGACGCACGGCGTCACGGTGGACGAGGAGACGGGCGACTACGGCATCGCCTGCCTCCGCGCGGACGACGAGGGGGACGGCGACGGCGAGGACCGGAACTAGCCCGCGCCGCCGGGAAGGACACCCAACTGCTGCAGGAAACCCAGCAGGTCCTTGTCCGACCACTTCTCGGCCAGCCGGCCGTCCTCGATCCGGTGGATCACGGTCGCGGTCATCCTGATCGTGCGGCCGGTGGCCGGGATGCCCGGCAGGTCCCCGCTGTGCACCCCCTCGGCCGTCAGCCGGGTCACGACCTTGTCGCCCTCGGCGATCTGATCCTCGATCCGGTGGGTGCCCGGCGTGCTCTCCCAGAACAGCCGGAAGACCGCCTTGAGCCCTTCGCGGCCGGGGCCGAAGCCGGGGAACGGCGGTGGTGAATGGTCCCGGTAGTCCTCGGCCACGAGCTCGTCCATGGCGTCGAGGTTCCCCCTGTCGATCTCCTCGTAGAACCGGCGCACCAGCCTCTTGTTCTCCTCCGGGGACACGTGACCGCCTTCCGCGCTCGGCGCACACCGTCGGGGCCGGCGGCGCTCGTTCCCGGCAGCCTCGCCCCCGGGAACGGCCGTGCGGCACGGCGCGCCGCGCGGCCGGCGGCGTTCACCCGGATCGCCGCCCCCCGTGTCGCCCTGGCGGCCGGTCCGCGGGACCCGGGCGGGGGCCGCCGTCCGGCGCCACCGCATACCCGGCCAGCGCCACCGCGTACCCGGGGGAACGACCGGTGCTCCGGCGGGGCCGGCGGTAGGGTCGGCGCATGGATCTCGTAGCCCATTTCCGCCGCGAGGCACGGGCGTTCGAGGATGCCGTCCGGCGCGCGGCCCGTGCCGGGGACGCGCCGCCCGTTCCGTCCTGCCCCGGCTGGACGGTCACCGATCTGACCGCCCACCTGGGGTGGGTGCACCGGTACGTGGCCCGCGTCGTGCGCGACCGGTCGCCGGACGCCCCCGACCCCTCGGACCCGTCGTTCCTCGGTCTGCCCGCCGACCTCCAGGGCCGGCCCGGTCCCGAACACCCGCCGACGCGGGGGCCGGTGCTGGCTTCTCTCGTCGACTGGTTCGCGGAGGGCGCCGGTGCGCTCGCCGCGCTCTTCGCCGAGCGGGACCCCGGCGAAACGGTGTGGAGCTGGACCGCGGACCGCACCATCGGGTTCTGGCTGTGGGTGCAGACCTTCGAGGCGGCCGTGCACCGGTGGGACGCGGAGAACGCTCTCGGCGCGGCGGCGCCGCTCGACGCCTCGCTCGCGGCGGACGGGATCGGGCGCTTCCTCGGGACGGTCGTTCCGGCCTGGCGCGTCCGTGGCCGGGCGCCGGCCGGTGGCGGGGAGCGGTTCGGCTTTCGCCGCACCGACGGAGAGGGGCGCTGGACGGTCCGCTTCGACGGCGCCGCCGTCCGGTGTGTGGCGGGGCCCGGCGCCTGCGACGTCGAACTGTCGGGCAGCGCGTCTGATCTGATGCTCTTCCTCTGGCGTCGGATGCCCGCGGACCACCTCGCGGGAGTGGAGGGCGACCGGGTGGTCCTGGGGCGGTGGGAGACGCTGGTACCGACGGTGTGACCGCTTCAGGGGTGCCCCGGGCGGGCTGATCCAGCCCGTCCCGCGTTCGAGGACAAGCGGCGAAGCCGCTTTCCCGGGCGCGGGCCCTCCTGCGGTAACGGTGACGTGGGGGTGCCCCTCTGGGGGAGGAGCGGGGCACCCCAACCGCCCCCTGACGGGCCGAGAAACCGCGCACGTCCGGTCCCACACCGCAGGGCCTCGTACGGCCGTACGGACCGACCGATATCCTGGCCGCGCGCCGGAGCCGGGAGCTGGGGGACGAGTGGACGACGTGTTCGAGGGGCAGCGGCCCCTGCTGGTGGGAATCGCCTACCGGATGCTGGGCAGCATGTGGGACGCCGAGGACGTGGTGCAGGAGGCGTACCTGCGCTGGGCCGGCACCGACCGCGAGACCGTCCGCGACCCGCGCGCCTTCCTCGCGACGGTCGTCTCCCGCCTCGCCCTGGACCATTTGCGCTCGGCCCGCGTCACCCGCGAGGCGTACCGGGGGGAGTGGCTGCCGGAGCCCGTCGCCACCGACGCGGCCGGCCCGCTGGACACGGCGGAGCTGCGCGACAGCCTCTCCTACGCCACCCTCCACATGATGGAACGCCTCACTCCGCCGGAGCGGGCGGTGTTCGTGCTGCGCGACGCCTTCGAGATGCCGTACGAGCGGATCGCCGAGGTCGTCGGCGCCTCCGCGGCGACCTGCCGGCAGATCCACCGCCGCGCCCTCGGCCATCTCACCGCTGCCCGGCCCCGGCCGCGGCCGTCGCGCGAGGAGCACGAGCGGCTGCTCACCCGGTTCCTGGAAGCGGCGGCCGGCGGCGACATGGCGGGGCTGAAGGACCTGCTGAGCGCCGACGTGACGGTGTGGAGTGACGGCGGCGGCAAGGTCAGCTCGGCTCTGCGGCCGGTCCTCGGCCGGGACAAGGCGGCGGCGCTCCTCCTGGGCCTGGCGTCCAAGTACGAGATCACCGCGCAGCGGCTCGTCGAGGTCAACGGCGAACCCGCGCTCCGGCTGACCGTGCGCGGCGCCGACCAGGTCGTCATGATCGACGTGCGCGACGGCCGGATCCATGCCCTCTTCGCCGTGCAGAATCCGGACAAGCTCCGATACGCGGAGTGAGGGGCGGAACGCCCGCCACGCGTCGTTCGTGTCGTTTGTCCCCGGTGGCTCGTTGGCACGGCATGAACAACCGCATCATGACGCGCATCGCCGCCGGGTCGCTCCTCCTCCTCTCCGGCGGCCTCGCCACCGCGACCACCACCGCGTCGGCCGCCGAGGGTCACTCGGCCACACCCGCCCCCGCCACCTCCGGCGTCACCCAGCGGCTCTCCCACCTCGCCGCCACCAGTGACGCCACGGCGGGCCGGGCCGCATCCTGGGTGGAGGACACCGTGCCGGAGGAGGTGAGCGGCCGGGTGTCCCTGAAGACACCGCTGTCCCGGAACTGAGGGACCGTACACCGTGGGAGGCGCCGCATGCCCGAGGGCGACACCGTCTGGCGGACCGCGCGGCGCCTCCACCGCGCCCTGGCGGGCACCACGCTGACCCGCTGCGATCTGCGCGTCCCCGCCCTGGCGACGGCCGACCTCGGCGGCCGGGACGTGCACGAGGCGGTGTCGCGGGGCAAGCACCTGCTGCTGCGGGTGGACGGCGGCCTCACCCTCCACTCGCACCTCGGCATGGAGGGCTCCTGGCGGGTGTACGCCGCCGGCGAGCGCCGGCGCGGCGGCCCCGAGCACCAGGTCCGCGCGGTCCTCGCCAACGACCGCCACACGGCGGTCGGATACCGCCTCCCCGTGCTGGAACTCCTGCGCACCGCCGACGAGTCCACCGTCGTCGGCCACCTCGGGCCGGACCTCCTCGGCCCGGACTGGGACGCGGCGGAGGCGCTGCGCCGCCTCCTCGCCGACCCCGGGCGGGCCGTCGGCGACGCGCTGCTCGACCAGCGCAATCTCGCCGGCGTCGGCAACGTCTTCAAGTCCGAACTCTGCTACATGCTGCGAATCTCGCCCTGGCTGCCCATGGGGCGGGTGCCGTCGCCGGCCCGGCTGCCGGCCCTCGCGAAGAAGCTCCTGGACGTCAACAAGGACCGGTCCGCCCGGATCACCACCGCCGACAGCCACCCGGACCGCCGCCTCTGGGTATACGGCCGAGCCGGCCGCCCCTGCCGCCGCTGCGGCGGCCCGGTCCGCCTCGCGGACCAGGGAGAGCCCGGCCGGGAGCGGCCGACCTACTGGTGTCCGCGCTGCCAGGGCGGACCGGGGCCGGAGGGCGACACCGCTCCGGGGGCAACCGGGTAAACTAGTGGACTCGGTCAGTTCAGTTCCTTGGTAACGCCCGTGTTAGGGTGACGGCATGGACCGATCCACGGGCCTGCGGGAGCGCAAGAAGCAGCGGACGCGGGCGGCCATCTCCGACACGGCGATCAGGCTGTTCCTCAAGCACGGCTTCGACCGGGTGTCGGTGGCCGACGTCGCGGCGGAGGCCGAGGTCTCGAAGCCGACGCTGTTCCGGTACTTCCCGACCAAGGAGGACCTGGTCGTCCACCGGTTCGCCGACCACCAGGACGAGGCGGCCGCCACGGTCCGCGAACGCGGGCCCGGCACCTCCGTCCCCGCCGTCCTGGAGGCCCTGCACCGCGACTTCCGCGCCCGGCTGGACGCCCGCGACCCCATCACCGGCCTCAGTGACAACGTGGACGTCCTCGCCTTCCACGGCCTCCTGCGGTCGACGCCGACCCTGGTGGCCCGGATGGGCGAGTACCTCGCACGCGAGGAGGAGACCCTGGCCCAGGCCCTCCGCGAGAGCCTGGAGACCGAACGGCCGGAGATCACCGCCCGGTTGCTCGCCGGGCAACTGGTCGCCACCCGGCGGATCCTCGCCCTGGCCAACTGGGAGCGCATCGTCGCGGGCCGCTCGGCCGACGCCGTCCACCCCGAGGCGGTCGCCGACGCCGACCACGCCTTCTCCCTGCTCCGCGACGGCTTCCGCGAGGACTGACCGGCTCCCCGGCCCGTCCCGCGGAAAACCGCTTGCGACGCGCCCGCTCGTCAACCACCATGAGCCTCATGCCGGGTTGACGCTAGAGACGACATCATGCGATCCCCTGGCCGCGCGCTCCGCCGGCCCTTCCGTTTCCACGTGCCCTCAGCCGGACGCAACGGAAGGAAAGACCGATGGAGATCAGGCGGATCCACGAAGACGAAGGAGACGCGGTCGGCGCGCTGTGGGACCGGATGTGCCGGGAGGCCGAGAGCGGCGGTCCGCTTGCCGCCCCCGCCCGGCGGAACCTGTCCCGTATGCTCGCCGCCTCCGCGTGGCACCGGGACGCCTTCTGCCTGGTGGCAGTGGAGGAGAACCGGATCGCCGGCTTCGTCAACGGCCGGACGGACGCGGGCGACGGTCTGCTTCCCGGAACCCTGGGCGAGATCGACGCGCTGTACGTCGTGCCCGAAGGGCGTGACCAAGGCGTGGAACGGGCCCTCGCGGAGGCGGCCGTCGGCCTGCTCCGGGCCCGGGGCGCCGGAACGGTGCGCTTTCTGTCGCCCGCCGGTGACCGTGCCGGGCAGCGGTTCTGGCAGGACCTGGGCTTCGAGCCCGACCTGGTGTGCCTGAGCCGCTACCTGTAGCGGCCGTCTTGCGGCGGGCGGCCCCGGCGTCGTACCGACGGGTGCCGCCCGCCGCGCCGGGCGGATGACCGACGGCCGGGTCCGGGCCGCACGTCCGGCCGCCGGCTCACGCCCCGCCCCGGAACGCCCGGAAGCGGAACCTGCCCTTCCCGGGGCTGACCTGGGCCTCGTCGAATCCCGCCGCCCTGAGGCGGGCCGCCAGTGTGTCCGGCTCGACCGGCACGCAGGTATCGCCCCGGTGGACGAGGCGGAAGGCGCTCCCGTCCAGTGAGTCGCAGCCCGCGAAGACCCCGCCCGGCCGCAGCACCCGCCGCGCCTCGGCGAACAGCCGGTCCTGGCGTTCGGGCGAGGGGACGTGGTGCAGCATCGTGAAGCACGTGACCGCGTCGAACCGCCCGTCCGGCAGCGGCAGTTCGGCGCCGTCCGCGTGGACGACCTCGGCCCGGCCGCCGAAGCGGCGCCGTAACCGTTCGACGGCGGCCGGGTCCACCTCGGCGAGCGTCAGCCGGTCCACCCGGCGCAGCAGCCCGTCCGTCGTCACGCCGTAACCGGGGCCGATCTCCAGGGCGTCGGAACCGAGCGGCACGCCGTGCAGCGTCCACGGCAGCACCTGTTCCTCGACGGTGCGGGCCCACCGCCGTGACCGGCAGTAGAAGCGGTGGAAACGGTTCATCGCCATGAGGGGAGGCTAGGGCGACCGGCGGGCGCCGCCTACCCGCGCGGGGCGGGCCCCCGGCCGGTATCCGCCACCGCCCGGGTCCGTGCGGCGGAGGCCGCGCGCCCGTTTCGGCCCGGGTTCCCCCGCCTCGTCCCGTCCGTGCGCGCCGCACGGCGGCCGTCCGGGGCGGGGGAGTTCGGCCGGAACCCGACGAGTCGTCAGGAGCAGCTCGCGTCCGCGCACAGCCGCCACGGCTCCCAGGCCGGGAAACGTTCCCGCTCGGTGACCGTCCAGTAGCGGTCGCGGTTCCACTCCCGGGCGACCAGCCGTAGCCGGCCGTCGGGGAGCTGGGTGACGGAGGGTGCGCTCAGCCCCACGTCGCTCTCCGGCACCCGTTCCGTGGAGCCCATTTGGCTCCATGCGTCCTCGGGGCTCAAGTACTGCCTGCGCATCTCGATGGCCGCGCCGGTGGACCGGCTCGCGGCGAAGGCGTGCAGCCGTCCGTCACGGTCCTTGAAGAGGGTGAGACCGCCGTGGTACGGAGGCGGCGCCAGCTCGAAGCTTTCCGCCGGGGGCCACTCACCACCGGGCGCGCGCAGCACCGTGTGGCAGAAGCCGCCGTAGGAGGAGAAGAACACTTCCAGCCCGCCGACGGCGTTCTCCGCCGCGTCCACTTCGTACAGCTTGGGGCCGACGGGCGTCGCGCTCACCCGCTCCCAGCCGCCGTACGCGCCGCCCGGCCGGTCCTGGGACCGGTGCCAGACGAAGGGCAGCCCGCCCATCGACGAGGTGTCGTAGAACTGCTGGAACTGCTCCGTCCTGCCGTCGGCGCGGACGGCCGACACCAGTGTCCCGGCCACGGGCCGGTCGGGCCGGCCGAGGGCCGTGGTGTCCGTGCCGCACGCCTGCGCCAAGGTCCCGGCGGTTGCGGACGGTGCCGCGGCGACGCCGCCCGCGAACGCGGGCAGCAGCGCCAGGACGCCGCACAGCAGGGCGCGGTGTAAGCGGCCGCGATGGGCTGTTCTTCGGTGCATGGCGGAACCTCCGGTCTTGGAAGGGGACTTCAGGAGACCACGTCCCGCGGCGGCTTGCCCTCGAAGTACTCCAGAACGTTCTGCACGGCGGCGAGCGCGATGCGCACCAGCGTCTCCCGGGTGACGCCCGCGACGTGCGGGGAGAGGACCACGTGGGGGGAGCGCAGCAGCCGCAGCGACGCCGGGGGCGGCTCCGGGTCGAAGACGTCCAGCCCGGCGCCGGCCGGCGAGCCCGCCTCCAGCGCGTCGGCGAGCGCCTCCTGGTCGATCAGGGCGCCGCGGGCCGTGTTGACGACGAACGCGGTGGGCTTGAGCAGCGCCAGCCGCTCGGCGTTCAGCAGGTGCCGGGTGGCGTCGGTGAGCGGCGCGTGCAGGGTGACGTAGTCGGAGGTGCGGAGCAGCTCCTCCAGGCCGACGCGGCGGGCGCCGAGCCGGGCCTCGGTCTCCGGCGGGGCCGCCTCAGGGCCGCTGTAGACGATCCGCATGTCGAACGCGGCCGCCCGGCGGGCCACTTCGGTGCCGATGGTGCCCAGGCCCACGATGCCCAGCGTCTTCCCGGACAGTTCGGTGATCGACGACTGGAGGCGCGGCAGCGCCCAGTCGCCCTCGGCGAGCGCGGTGTGCGCCGGCACCAGCCGTTTCGCCAGGGCCAGCATCAGGGCGAACGTCTGCTCGGCGACGTTCTGCCGTTCCGCGCCGCTGGAGCCGATGGTGCAGACGGGGATCGAGCGGGCGCGGGCCGCGTCGAGGTCCACGTAGTCGTAGCCGTGACTGGCGCACTGGACGAGCTTCAGGGCGGGCGCGGCGGCGAAGTGGGCGGCCGTCACCGGCCCGAGACCGGTGATGACGGCATGGGCCTCGCGGAGCGCGGCGGGGTCCTCGTCGGCCGTCTCCACGACGGTGACCCGGGCCCGCTCCGGGAAGAGACCCGCGAGGGCCGCGCCGGCCGCCCGGCCGCCGACGTGCGGGGAGACGACGGCCAGGACGTTCCCGAGCCCGCTCACAACGCCTCCCGGACCAGGTCGGCGGGGCCCGGCGAGACGGGGTCCGCGTGTCCGGACAGGGCCAGGGTGAGATCGAGCTCGGCGAGCAGGCAGCGGAGGACGTGGTCCACGCCCGCCTGTCCGTCGAGCGCCAGCCCGTACACGTACGGCCGGCCCAGCAGCACCGCCCGCGCGCCCAGCGCCAGCGCCTTGAACACGTCGTCGCCCGTGCGTATCCCGCTGTCGAACAGCACCGTCAGCCGGTCGCCGACCGCGGCCGCCACCCCCGGCAGGGCATCGGCGGCGGCCACCGCGCCCGCCACCTGCCGGCCGCCGTGGTTGGAGACGACGACGCCGTCCATGCCCGCGTCGGCGGCGGCCCGCGCGTCGTCCGGGTGCAGCACGCCCTTGAGCACGATCGGCCCGTCCCAGTGCTCCCGCAGGAACGCCAGGTCCGGCCAGCTCTTCCCGGCGTCGGAGAACATCCCGAGGAAGTGCCGGACCGCCGCCTCGCGGTCCTCCTCCACGGGCTTGGCCAGCCCGGCCCGGAACGCCGGGTCGCTGAAGTAGTTGGCGGTGCCCACCCCGTGCAGGAACGGCAGGTACGCCTGGTCCAGATCGCGGGGGCGCCAGGACAGCAGCGGCGTGTCGAGGGTGACGAACAGGGCCGTGTAGCCCGCCGCCCGGGCCCGGGACAGGAAGCTCCGGGCCACCTCGCGGTCCTTCGGCCAGTAGAGCTGGAACCACCGCTGCGCGTCGCCCATCGCCTCGGCGACCCGCTCCATCGGCGTGCTGGACGCCGACGACAGGATGTACGGGACACCGAGCGCGGCGGCGGCACGGGCCGCGGCCGGCTCGGCGTCCGGGTGCGCGATTCGCAGGATGCCGACCGGCGCCAGCGCGAGCGGCGCCGGCAGCCGGTGGCCGAACAGCTCGGCGGACAGGTCGCGTTCGGCCACGTCCCGCAGCATCCGCGGCACGATCCGCCATCTGTCGAGGGCGGCCCGGTTGGCGCGGGCGGTGCTCCCGGTGCCCGCGGCGCCGATCATGTACCCGGCCGGGCCCGCGCCGAGCCGCCGTTCGACCAGCTCCTCCAGTTGGCTCGGGTCGGCGGGCAGCCGGGGCACCGCCCCCGACAGGCCGTTCAGGTAGATCTCGTACTGGTAGTCCGCCCAGCGCGGCGTGGTGGTCATGGGTCCGTCCCGCCTCCCGTCCGTGGAACCACTGCGTTCCGCTGCGTCGCTGCGATCCTCACGGCGGTGACGTGCCCCGTCCACGGTGGTGCGCACGGGGTGAGTGCTGCGACCATCACGGGGTGACGAACGAACGCGAGCGGATCCGCCGGGAGCTGGTCGCCGACCCCCGCGTCGTCGAGGCCGTCGTCGACGCGGTGCACGAACGCGTCCCCGCCTACGCGGACCTCGACGACGGGCGCCGCGGGGAGGTCCGGGCCATAGCGGCCTGGGCGCTGGAGCGCTTCCTGCACCTGTGGACCGTCGACGGCGACATCGGCCCCGCCGACCTGCGGCGCTTCCGCGGCATCGCGGCGGCGCGGGCGGCGGACGGCCGCCCCCTGCCGGCCGTACTGCGCGCGTACCGGGTCGCCGCCGCCGTGCTCGTGGACGAGATCGCGGCCCGGGCCACGCCGTCCGCCGCCGCGGACGCCTTCGCGCTCACCCGGCAACTCCTCACCACCCTCGACACCCTGTGCGAGGTGATGGCCGGCTCCTACACCGCCGCCAGCGACCGGCTGGCGGGCGACCGCGCGCAGGCCCTGCGCCTGCTGCTGGACGACCTGATCGCCGGCCGGCACGCCTCGGTGGGCGCGGTGACCGACCGGGCGGCCCGGCTCGGCGTCGAACTGCCCTACCCCTACTGCCTGCTGGTCGTCGGACCGGGCGCGGACGACCACCCGGCGGACCCCGGGGAACTGCTCACCGCGCTCACCGGCCCGGCCGCCGGCACCCCGCTGGCCACCGCGCAGGGGCCGCGCGCGGTGCTGCTCCTCCCGGCGGACGCCGCCGGGGCCGCCCCGGCGGCGCTGCGGGAACGCGGCCTGCGCGGCTGCGCGATCACCGGCGAGGGCCTGGACCGCATCGCCGTCGCCCACCGCCTCGCCACCGGTGCCCTCGCCACCGCGCCGGAGCACGCCCACCGCCCCGGCCGGATCCTCACCGACGCGGACGCGCACGTCCTCGCGCTGCTCGCCGGGCATCCCGCCACGGACGCGGAGCACATCGGCCGGCTGGTCCTCGGCCCGCTCGCCCGGCCCGCCCAGCGGCACCTGCTGGAGGCCCTCACCGCCTACCTCGACACGGGCTCCGCCACCGCCGCCGCCCGCGGCCTGCGGCTGCACCCGCAGTCCCTGCGCTACCGGCTGCGCCGGATCCGCGAACTCACCGGCCGTGACCCGCGCGAGCCCTGGCAGCGGCTCACCCTCGACATCGCGCGGACGGTGGCCGGCCCGCCGGCGGGCTGAACGCGCCCGGGCCCGGCCGCCCGCTCGCGCGCGGGGGCCGGGCCCGGGGACGGGGAAGGGGAGCGGGTCAGCAGCCCTTGAGGACGGCGGCCAGCTTGTTCTTCTCGGCGCTGTCCACGGTCAGCTTGTAGTCGTGCTTGACGGTGACCCACATGCGCACGTACGTACAGGCGTAGTCGGCGCGCGAGGGCATCCACTTCGCCGGGTCCTTGTCGCCCTTCGCCTGGTTGACGCGGTCGGTCACGGCGATGAGCTGGGGGCTCTTGAGGTCGTTGGCGTAGCCCTGGCGCTCGGCCTTCGTCCACTTGTCGGCGCCCGAGCGCCACGCCTCGGCGAGCGGGACGACGTGGTCGATGTCGATGTCGGCCGCGTCGTGCCAGGTGGCGCCGTCGTAGGGGGAGTACCAGGTGCCCCCGACGGCCGCGCACTTGGCGTCCTGCTCGACGTTCTGACCGTCGCGCTGGAGCACGACCTCGCGGGTGTTGCACTGTCCGTGCTGGGTGATCCAGTGCGGGAACTGGGCTCTGCTGTAACCGTCCAGGGTGCCCTCCGGACGGACGGTGAGCGCGTCCAGGTAGGAGCGCGCGGTGGCGGCGTCCGCCGGGGCGGGCGGTGCGGCCTGGGCGCTGGGCCCGTTGAGGACGATCGCGCCGGCCAGGGCGGCGAGGCCGGCGGCGACGGATATTCGACGCGCGTAGAGACGCATGCGTGACGCTCCCGAGAGGTGGGTGGAGGGAATCGCGGATCAGGCTCGTGGCACGGGGTGTCCGGGGGGTGAGTGCCGGGCAACACAATGGCGGCGTGCGCATGTCAAAACAAGTGTTCTGAGCGTGATCTCACTCTCGAAAACCGGATCCGCGGGGGAAGGGTGCGGAGTCCGAGGCATGCGAAAGGCCCGCACGCGGTGGTGTGCGTGCGGGCCCGGTCCCGGTGTCCGGCCGGTTCACCGGCCGTGACGGGGCGTCAGGGGGTGCCGGTCGGGGCGCCCGTGTCCGCGCTCGCCGCCGTGAGCGGGGTGGCGATGTCCTCCAGCGAACGGCGCTCGGCGGGCAGGGCGAGGAAGCCCGCGACCACCCCCGCGGCCGTCATCAGGGCGGCGCCGATTTGGAACGCCAGCACCGTGTCCCCGACCACCCCGGACCCGGTCAGCTTGGCGAACAGCAGCGGGCCGGTGATGCCGCCCGCGGCCGTGCCGACGGCGTAGAAGAAGGCGATGGCCAGCGCGCGCGTCTCCATCGGGAAGATCTCGCTCACCGTCAGATAGGCGCTGCTGGCACCGGCCGAGGCGAAGAACAGCACCGCGCACCAGCAGGCCGTCATCGTGGCCGCCGTCAGCGAACCCCGGCCGAACAGCCAGGCGGTGCCGAACAGGAGCAGGCCGCTCAGCACGTACGTACCCGTGATCATCGGCCGCCGGCCGACGGTGTCGAAGAGGCGTCCCAGCAGCAGCGGACCGAGGAAGTTCACGAAGGCGATGACCGCGAAGTAGTAACCCGTGTGACCGGACGGCACGGAGAAGAAGTCGGTGAGGATCGAACCGAAGCCGAAGGTGATCGCGTTGTAGAGGAAGGCCTGGCCGATGAAGAGGGCCAGGCCCAGCGCGGACCGGCGGGGGTAGTCGCGGAAGACGGTCCGCGCGATGGTCAGGAAGCCGACGCTGCCCCGTCGATGGATGGTGATCTTCCGGTCCACCGGTTCGCAGGGGCGGCCCGTGTCGGCGGCGACCTGCCGTTCGATGGAGCCGACGAGCTCCTCCGCCTCCTCGCCGCGGCCGTGGATGAACAGCCAGCGCGGCGACTCCGGGACGTTCCGGCGGACCAGCAGGATCACCAGGCCGAGGACCACACCGAGACCGAAGGTGAGCCGCCAGCCGAGCCAGGCCGGGAACAGGGCGGTGTCGAGCATGAGGACCGACAGCAGCGACCCGCCCACGGCCCCGATCCAGAAACTGCCGTTGATGATGAGGTCGACACGGCCGCGGTACGGGGCAGGGATGAGCTCGTCCACGGCGGAGTTGATGGCGGCGTACTCGCCGCCGATGCCGCAGCCGGTGAGGAAGCGGAAGAGGAAGAACCACCAGGATTCGAAGGACAGCCCGGTCAGCGCGGTCGCGGCCAGGTACACCGCGAGCGTCAGCATGAAGAGTTTCTTGCGGCCCAGCCGGTCGGTCAGCCAGCCGAAGAAAAGGGCGCCCACACAGGCGCCCGCCACGTACAGCGCCGCGGCGAGGCCGGTCACCTGGGCGGAGGAGATGTCGAGGCCGCTGCCGTGCTCGGACAGGCGGGAGGCGATGTTGCCGACGACGGTCACTTCCAGGCCGTCGAGTATCCACACCGTGCCGAGGCCGATCACCACCATCCAGTGCCACCGTGACCACGGCAGCCGGTCCAGCCGCGCCGGGACGGACGTGGTCACCGTCCCCGTGTCACCCCCCGCGCCGTCGGAACGTTGTTCGACCGTTGCCATGACGCACCTCCCGGACAGCTCGGCCGGAAACCCCGCGCTCCCGGCCGGACGTCCCGGCGTCTGCCCCGGGCGGTCGGCGGCACACCCGGAGGCCTGGGTCGCGTGAGGCTCACGGGGCCCACGCGGCGAATGCCGCGTGAGCGGGTGAGGTATGGAACGTGCGTGGTGAGAAGGGGCTCGCCCGGGGGACGCGGCAGCGTTCCGGACCCCGGTCCGGGAGGGACCGGTCCGTCCAGTGTCCCTCAATCCGGGCCGCCGGCCCACCCGAAGCCCGGCCGCCCGGGCGCCGGAGCGGCGTCCGCGCGGTTCCCGCCGGGGGCACCGGGCGGGTGGGACGGATGGTGTCACCGGACGGTCAGGTCGCCGTCCGGTACGTCCTCGACCGTGACGACCGTGCGCGGCTGCCCCAGCGCCCGGGCCACGGCCCGCGCGACGCCCTCGGCGTCGGGGCCCGCGGGCACCGGGACCTCCTCGCCCGGGCCGTAGGCCTCGATCGCCTTGGTCAGGTAGCCGGGGTGCCAGGCGCCGAGCGCGCCCCTGACCTCCACGGACCGCACGGGCCGGGCGCCGACGCGGGCCCGCAGCGCGGGCAGGATCGCGTCCGAGCGCAGTCGGCCGGGCACCTGGAACAGGCTGGCGTGGGCCCCCGCCAGCCCGCCGCCGGCGAGCCGGACGGTCACCGTCAGGCAGCTCGTCACGCTCGGGTACAGCAGCGGCGTGCCCGGGGCGGCCTCGCGCACCTGCCCCTCGGTGATCCGGACGGGCTCCGCGGGCACGGCCTGCCGGGCGGCCGGCGGAGCCGCGACCGGCCGGGCCTCCGCGGCGGTCGCGCCCACGGCCGGCAGGGCCAGGGCGAGGAGGGCGGCGGTCACGGCGGCGGGGAGGCGGCGCACGGGGGTCCTTTCGGGGGTACGGGCTGTCGTGGGGCCGGCCCGGCCCGGAGGCGGGCGGGGCGTCAAGCACAATAGTTCGAGTGCGGGTGCCGCCGGGCCCGTACCCCGGCACGAGCGGAAGAGCACAGCGTGGGCATCACGGTCGAGTACCAGGACGCGGCGGACGGTGACGTCCGCCTGTACGAGGAGCTCTACGCCGGGCTGCCGGTTCCCCTCCCCGACCTGGCCCGCGCCGAGCGCCCGGCGTGGACCGTCGTCGCCCGCCGCTCCGACGGCGGCCTGCTCGGCTGGGCCGAGGTGTACCCGCCGGCGGCCCGAAACGGCGCCGCCGACGCCGCCGACGTCCAGTGGCTGCTGGTCTCCCGGGAGCGCGAACGCCTCACCGCCGGCATCCCCGCCCGGCGCGGCCCGACCGGCGAGGAGCGGGAGACGGCGGACCGCCTGCTGCGCGGCGCGGCCCGCCGGGCGGCGGCGGCCGGACTGGCGGCCCTGGAGTGGACCGGCCCCGACGCGGAAGGCGTCGCCGCGGACCTGGGCGCCCGCGCCACCGAGGAACCGGGCGGCCGCTGGACCGTCCCGTTCGCCGGCCTGCGCCGGCCCGCCGGAGCCCCGCCGGTGACGGTGCGTCAGGTCACCGTCCCGGTCGCCGCAGGCCTGCTCGCGGACCACGCCCGCCTCTACTCCGAGGTCACCGGCCGCCCCTACACCCCGCGCGACGCCGCCGAGGTCCTGCGCGACCTGCCGCCGCTGCCGCACCTGACCCTGGACCTGCTCACCGCCGACGGCCGGACGTCCGCCCAGCTCACAGCCGTGATCTCCGGTACGGAAGCGCTGGTCGACGTCGTCTTCCGGAGCGCCGCGGCCGATGCCGCCGCCGTCACCGGGCTCCTCGCCGAACTCGTCGCCCGACTGCGCCGCGACCACCCGGGCACCGCCCTGCTGGAGGTCCAGGAACACGGAGACCCGGTCACCGCCGGGGCCCTGGGCGGGGCGGGTCTGCGGCGGACCGGCCGGTGGTACCGGTACCGGCTGGAGCTGTGAGCCGCCCGGCGTAGCGGGGCGACTCCGCGCGGCCCGCCGATCCGCCGGGCGGGTACAGCCCGTTCGACGCGCCCGGCGGGCGCTTGCCAGCGTCCGCCGCACTCCGGAGCATGCGGCGCATGGCACGATGCGAAGTTTGCGGCAACGACTACGACATGGCGTTCTACGTCGAGACCCAGGACGGCGCCCGGCACGTCTTCGACTCCTTCTCCTGCGCCATCCACCGCATGGCCCCGATCTGCGAACACTGCCGGGTCCAGGTGATCGGGCAGGGCGTGGAGGCCGGCGGGCAGTGGTACTGCGGCGCCCACTGCGCACGGGAGGCCGGGAAGGTGGGCATCGTGGACCGGGTGTGAGCCGTCGGCGGGGGGGGTCCGGGGGTGTCGGGCGGGGCCCCCCCCCCCGGGGTGAACCGGTCGCCCCCCCCGGGGAGGGGGGCCGGTCAGCGGACGGCGACGCCCCCCGCAGGTACCCGAAAAATAGCGCCAGGTACT
>NZ_JBVJJR010000001.1:1078227-1322447 GCF_055585605.1 Streptomyces sp. NPDC052910 | reverse complement strand
TACATTCCGAACCCGGAAGCTAAGCCTTTCAGCGCCGATGGTACTGCATGGGGGACCGTGTGGGAGAGTAGGACGCCGCCGAACTAAATTTGATATAGCCGTAGGCCCTGAATCGATATGATATCGATTCAGGGCCTACGGCTTTTTTGCGTTTCCCCGTCAGGCCATCCGGCCCATCGCTTCCCGTGTCACCACCCCGAGCAGCGGCTCACCCCGCACCAGCCGTCCCACTTCGTCCACCGCGAATGCGCCCAGGCGCCGGACCTCGCTGCCCTGGGAGCCGGCGATATGCGGAGTGAGAAAGACGTTCGGGAGCGAGAACAGAGGGTGCCCCGGGGGCAGCGGTTCGGGATCGGTCACGTCCAGGAAAGCGTCGAGCCGGCCGGAGGCGCACTCCTTCACGAGGGCCTCCGTGTGGACGAGTGAGCCCCGGGCGGTGTTCACGACCGTCCCGCCGTCCGGAATGAGCGCGAGCCGTTCCGCGTCCAGCAGATGCCGTGTCTCCGGGAGTTCGGGGGCGTGGAGCGAGACGACGGAACTGTTTCTGCACAGGCTGTGGATGTCCACGAGTCCCACACCCCACCGCGTCGCCTCCGCCGCCGACACGTAAGGGTCGTACAGCAGCACCCGGTAGCCCGCCTCCGCCGTGAGCAGCCGGGAAAGGACGCGGCGTCCCGTCCGTGAGGCGCCCACGACCCCCACGGTCCGGCCGTCCGCGCCTTCCCGGTCACCGAACGCGGGCCAGTGGCCCGCCCGGTGGGAAGCTGCCGCACCGAGGGCTTTCTTGGCCGCCAACGAGATCTGGGCGAAAGCGAATTCGGCGACGGGACCCGCGTTGACGCCCGCCGCGGAGGAGACGAGGAGGCCGCGTTCCCAGACCGCGGGCGTGACGACGGGCCGTACGGAACCGCCCGCGTGCACCAGCGCCCGTAGCCGAGGGGCGGTGTCCAGGAGACGGTCGTCGAGGACCAGAGAGGTGCCCCAGCCGGTGAGGAGGATGTCCGCGTCCGCGAGGTCCGCCGTCGGGACAGCCGACGCGGCGAGTCTCGCCCGCAGATCCGGCGGCAGAATGGCGGCCTCTTGCTCCTGACCCATGTCCACGAACACGCGCAGATCCATTCCGGCCGTCACCTTTCGCGCCTGCCCGCCCCTCCGGGAAGGGAAACGCCCGTCGTTGTTCCTGAGAGTGAGAACCCGCCACCATCTTCGAGTGAAATACCACCTTCGGAACGGCGACGTACCCCGCGCCGGGACCGCCGCGTCAGCAGGGCGAGCAGCGCGTAGCGCCGTCCTCGGCATCGCGGACGCGCTGATCGCCCTGCTGACGCAGGCCGCCGTGACCATCCCGTTCGCCGTCCCCCGGGGGCCCGGTGCGGCCCCGGTCACCTGGGAGGCGTACGGGATGACCACGCTCGCGGTGCTGCCGTTGCTGTGGCGGTCCCGGGCGCCGCTGACGGTTCTGCTGCTCGTGGTGGCCGCGGCCGGCGCCTACCTGCCGTTCGACGGGCCGGGGCAGCCGTTGCCGTACAGCGGGCTGATCGCGGTCTTCACGGTGGCGTTCGCCGGTGGGCGGGCGCAGCGGCGGACCGTGCTGGTGCTGGGGCTGCCGCTGGTCGTCGGGGGGACCGCGCTGCACTCCAACGCGGCGCGGGAGCACCTCTTCAACGTCTTCGTCTTCGGCATGGCCTACGCCCTGGGGGCCCTCGCGCGGACGCGCCAGGCGTACACGCGGGCAGTGGAGGCGCGCGCCGTCGAGCTGGAGCGGTCGCGGCGTGTGGAGGCCGAGCGGGCCGCGGAGCGGGAACGGGCGCGGATCGCCCGGGAGATGCACGACATCCTGTCGCACGCCGTGAGCCTGATGATCGTGCAGGCGGAGGCGGGTCCGCTGGTGGTGCGGTCCGATCCCGACCGGGCCGAGCGGGCCTTCGACGCCATCGCCGACGCGGGGCGGGACGCGATGGAGCAACTGCGGCGGATGCTGGGCGTCCTGAGAGAGGACCGGGCGGCCGTAGGGGCCGTCGCAGGCTTCGATTCCCGTCCGGAGCGTGGTCCGCAGCCCACGCTGGGCGGGCTCGGACGGCTGGTGGACGAGGTGCGGCGGACCGGGCTGGACGTGGTGCTCGAAGCGGCCGGTGAGCCCGTGCCGCTCGCCGCCGACGCGCAGGTCACCGTGTACCGGGTCGTCCAGGAGGCGCTGACCAACGTGCTGAAGCACGCCGGCGCCCGGCGGGCCGTCGTCCGGCTCGACTGGGGGCCCGGGCTGCTGACGGTGACGGTGGAGGACGACGGCGTGGCGGCCCGCGGGGCGTCGGGTGGGGACGGGGGCGGGCACGGTCTGGTCGGGATCCGGGAGCGGGCCGCGGCGCAGGGCGGTACGGTCGCCACCGGGCCGGCGTCCGGAGGGCGCGGGTTCCGTGTTGCCCTTTCCCTGCCGGCCGTGGTCGGCTCGGCGGCGGAGGTGGTGGGAGGGTGACGATCCGTGTGGTGGTGGCCGACGACCAGGAGCTGGTCCGGGCCGGTTTCTCGATGATCCTGTCGGCGCAGCCGGACATGGAGGTGGTCGCGGAGGCCGGAGACGGGGCGGCGGCGGTCGAGGCCGTGCGGCGGCACGGGCCCGACGCCGTGCTGCTCGACATCCGGATGCCGGGGATGGACGGCATCGAGGCGGCCCGCGTCATCTGTGCGGAGACCCCCACCAAGGCGGTCATGCTGACCACCTTCGATCAGGACGACTACGTCCATGAGGCGTTGCACGCCGGCGCCAGTGGTTTCCTCCTCAAGGACGTGCGTCGCGCCGATCTGGTGCACGCGGTGCGGGTGGTCGTCGGCGGTGACGCGCTGCTGGCGCCGTCGGTGGCGCGTCGGCTGGTCGCGGACTACACGCGCCGGAAGCCGGCCGCCGCCGGGGGCGGGGAGCCGGGGCGCCTCGCAGTGCTGACCGCGCGGGAGCGCGAGACGCTCGTGCTGCTCGGCAGGGGGCTGTCCAACGGGGAGATCGCGGCGCGGCTGGTGGTCAGCGAGCACACGGTCAAGACGCACGTCAGCAACGTGCTGTCGAAGCTGGGGCTGCGGGACCGCATTCAGGCGGTGATCTGCGCGTACGAGACGGGGCTGATCGCGCCGGGCGACGTCTGAGGGGCGCGCCTCGGCAGGGTGCCCGTCGGTGCTGCCGTTCCCTCGTGCGGGGGAGGCGCGGGCGGGCCGGATCCCTCGCTCCGGCGATGTGCGCGGGGGCCTCGGGCGGACAGCATGGCGGACGGACCGTCCCCTGCCCGACCTGGAGAAACACCGTGACCCTGCACGACCACCGCGTCGTCGTCTCCCTGACCGGGGCGCACAAGGCCTACGGAGCGGGGGAGAACCGGGTCGCGGCCCTCGCCGGAGTGGACGTGTCCTTCGGGGCGGGCACCTTCACCGCCGTCATGGGGCCGTCCGGTTCCGGCAAGTCGACGCTGTTGCAGTGCGCGGCCGGTCTCGACCGACTGGACGAGGGGCGGGTGGAACTCGCCGGGTACGACCCCGCGAAGTTGTCCGAAACGCGGCTGACCGTGCTGCGCCGCTCCCGTGTCGGCTTCGTCTTCCAGCACTTCAACCTCCTGCCGTCCCTGACGGCACGGCAGAACGTGGAACTGCCGCTGCGCCTCGGCGGCCTGCGGCCGGACGCGGCGGATGTGGAGCGTGCGCTGGACGACGTCGGGCTGGGCGGCCGGGCCGGACATCTGCCCGGGGAACTGTCCGGCGGCCAGCAGCAGCGGGTCGCCATCGCCCGCGCCCTGGTCACGCGCCCGGATGTGGTGTTCGCCGACGAGCCGACCGGAGCCCTGGACTCCACGGCCTCCCGGGGTGTCCTCGCCCTCCTGCGGCGGGCCGTCTCCGCGCACGGCCGGACGGTCGTCATGGTCACCCACGATCCGATGGCGGCCTCGTTCGCCGACCGTGTGGTGTTCCTGGCCGACGGCCGGGTGGCGGGCGGGCTCGACCGGCCGACGGCGGAGAGCGTCGCCGCCCGGATGACGGGCCTGGAGGCGGCCGCGTGCTGAGCATCGCCCTGGCGACGCTGCGCACCCGGGGAGCCGCGTTCGCCGGGGCCTTCCTCGCCCTCGCCCTGGGGACCGCGGTCATCACGACGATGGCGCTCGCCCTCGCGGCCACCTTCGGCACCCCCCACCCCGGGCCGCAGCGCTTCGCCGGCGCCCCGGCCGTCGTCCTGCCCGCCGACCCGCGGGGCGATCCGGCGCACCTCCCCGCGGCCCTCCCGGACCGCACGGTCGCGAGGGTCGCCGCCACCGGCGCCGTCACCGCCGACCGGACCTTCGACGTCACGCTGACGGGAGCCGTGTCGCGCGGCGCGGCCGGCGGGGCGCGGGGCGCTGTCGGGCACGGCTGGGCGGCGGCCGGCTTCGCCCGCTACCACCTGGTCGCGGGCCGGGCGCCGGGCGGGGACGACGAGGTCGTGGTGGGCGGTGGCGGAGCGGAACTCGTGGGGCGTTCCGTGTCCGTCGGGACGGCGGACGGGGTGCGGCGGTACACGGTGTCGGGGGTGACGGCACCGGTGTGGTTCGAGGACGCCGTGTTCTTCACCGACCGGACGGCGGCCCGGCTCTCGCCGCCCGTCAACGCCCTGGTGGCGACGGGACCGCCGGACCGGGTCCGGGCGGCCGCGGGGGCGGCGGCCCTCGTCCGTACCGGGGGTGGGCGCGTCGCCGCCGACCCCGATCCGTCCGGGGGGGCCGCCGCTCTGGCCAACGCCCAGGCGATGGCCGGGACCACGATGGTCATCGCGGCGTCCGTGGCCGTGACCATCGTGATCGCCACCTTCGCGTTCGCCGTCGAGCAGCGGCGGCGGGAACTCGCACTGCTCCGGCTGGTCGGCGCGACGCCCCGGCAGGTCCGGCGGATGGTGCTGGCGGAGGCGGCGGTCGTGGGGGTGGTGGCGTCGGCCGTGGGCTGTGCCGTCGGAACGTGTGCCGCGGGGGCACTCGGGGCGTGGATGACGGACCACGAGGTGGCGCCGCACTGGTTCACGATCGGCGTCGAACCCGTCGCGCCGGCCTGTGCGTTCCTGGCCGGGGTCGCTTCCGCGCTGCTCGGCGCCGCGTCCGCCGCCCTGCGCGCGGCCCGGGTGCGGCCGGCCGAGGCGATGCGGGAGGCGGCGGTGAGCCGGCGCGCCCTGACGCCGTTGCGGGTGCTGCTGGGCGTCGGGATGCTGGCCGGGGCGGTCGTCGCCGGGTGGGTGATCTCCCGGCAGGCGCCGGAGACGGCCGTGAACCCGCGCAAGTACGGCATGGTTCCCCTGCTGCTCACCGGCGGCTGCGCGCTGACGGCGCCGCTCGTCCTGCCGGCCGCCGTGCGGCTGGTGACCCGGCCGTGGGTCCGGCGGGGCGCCGGTGCGCTGCTGGTGCGGCAGAACCTGCTGAACGCGCGCCGCCGGGCGGCCGCCACCGTGGTGCCGTCGGTGATCGCGGTCGGGCTGGCCGCCACGATGCTGTGCGTGCAGAGCGCCGGGGACCGGGCGCGGGTGGCGCAGGCCCGGGCGGAGACCCGCGCCGACCGGGTGGTCCTGCCCGTCGGGGGCAAGCGGCTGGACCGGCCGACGCTGGAGGCGCTGCGCACCGTCCCCGGCGTTGCGGTCACCCCCGTCACTCCCGTCCGCGCCTACGTCGCGACGCGCTCCGGTGAGGTCCTCGACTCCCTGTCCGCACAGGCCGTCGCGCCCGCGGCGCTCGGTGGCGTGCTCCGGCCGAAGGCGCTCGGGGGCTCCTTGGCGGGATTCGGCGACGGCTCCCTCGTCATCGACCGGAAGGCGGCCGAGAGCAACGGGCTGGCGGCGGGGGAACGGGTCGTGGTCCGGCTGCCGGACGGCGCGCCCCACGAGCTGCGGATCGCGGCCGTGGTGGGGACGGGCCTCGCGGGTGACACCGCCTATCTGTCCTCCGCCCTCGTGGGGCGGGACATCCTGCCGGACCGGGCGTTGCTGACGTACCGTCCGGGCGCCGACCGGGCCGCCGTCACGGCGCGACTGGCGGCGGCACTCGACGGGCATCCGGCCCGGGCCGGGACGGTGGACGAGTGGTTCGGGGCCGTCGAGCGGGGACTGAGGAAGAAGGCGTCCACGGCCGCGTCCGTGACCCTGGGGATCTCGGTCGGTTACGCGCTGATCTCCGTGGCGAACACGCTCGTCATGGCGACGGCCGGAAGACGACGGGAGTTCGCCACGCTCGGCCTCGCCGGGGCCACGCCCGCGCAGGTCCTGCGGATGGCGGGGGCGGAGGCACTGGTGGCGGTGGGGCTGGGGACCGTGGTGGCGGCCGGGGCCGGGGTGGCCGTATGCGCGGTGCAGCGGTGGTCGCTCGACCGGCTCGTCGACTCGTACGGGCCGGCGGTGCCGGCCGCCCCGTGGGGCGTCGTCGGGGCGGTCGCGGCGCTGTGCGCGATGGTGGCGGTGGGCGCGGCGGTGCTGCCGGCGGCCCGGATGCCGCGGGAGGGGAGGGGCGGGGTGTGTGCCGCATCCCGGGCGGGCTGAAGTTCCAGCCGTCCCGGGCTTAGGGGGAGGGGTACTACCGCACCGCCGGACGACTCCCCATCCCACGCCCCGCCGCCGGTCGTCGGTCTCCGCTCGGTCAGAGGATCGGTGCGTGGCGAGGCCAACGGGCCCTGGCCTGCTCCTCGGAGCGCATCAGGGCGAGAGTGGGCATGCCCAAGTCGGCTCCCGACTCCAGGAGATCGGGGAGGGCGGGCAGGGGCGCGACCGCCGCGACGTCGTCCAGCACCAGGGTCAGTGGTGGGTCGAGCCGACCGGAAGGTGACCGTTCGGCCACGCCCCGGCCGCGCTCGACCACGTTCGCGGCGAGTGCGGTCAGCAAGGGCATCGCACCCGGGCGGGTGCGGGGATCCTCAATCGCCTCACCCACCACGTAGAGCGTTCCCATCTCCGCGACGAATGATTCCAGCGCGAGCGCATCCGACCGATTTGGATTGCATGCGTCGCGGATGTGGACCGAAGACAGCGCATTGAGGGCACGGGACGTCAACTCCTGTGCCATGTCCCTTCGTTCCGGATGGCCGGTCAGCGCCGACTCCAGTTCCCCGGCCGTGCCGCCCGCGGCCTTGGGGCTGGTTCTGAGGATGCGGACGGGCTCGTGGGCCGAGGCACCCTGCGCCCAGCGGTGCACCTGGCGGAACGGGCGGCCCTCGATGGCGGCCGCGTGCAGCCAGCAGCGCAGCAGTGTCTCGGCCGTGTCGGCGGTCAGGGAGTCCAGGGCACTCAGCGGGCGGACGGGCGCGAGGAGGGCCTGGGCGCGGGCGGCGGCCGTCGCCCGGGACTCGCAGCCGGCGGCCGGGTTCCAGCGGAGCCGGTCGGGGGTGTCGAGGAGGTGTCCCGGGTCGAAGACGCGGACCGGGCCGAGCTTCGCTCGGGAGTCCTTGGTGTCCGCCCACAACCCGGGGTCGCTGGTGGTGACCAGCACCGGTCCGGCGGCCTCCAGGATCGCCCGGGCCGCCGTGGGCCGCCGGTCCGTTCCGTAGACGAGGCGCTGCGGCGCGGCGGGCGGGCGGGGGGCGGGGACGAGCAGAGGGGCGCTCGCGGGCTCGGTCTCATCGACGGGTCGGGTGGCGGCCGGCGGGGCGGACGCGGCGGCCGGCGGCACGGCTGTGGACGGGGCGGGGGGAGGGGGCGCCGCGGCCGTCCCCTGCCGGGGCGCCGCCGGGTGCGGGATTGGGGGGAGCTGTTCCGCCGACGCCTCGGCGGCGGCCACGGGCGTGGGGGGCGTCGCCGGCTCGTGCGCCGGGGCGCCCGGCGCCGCGGTCACGGGCTCGGCCGGGTGCGGGCCGCCCGCCGCCGCCCGCGGCGCCGCCTCCCGCCGGGCCCGCCGGAGCCGGCGCCACCGGGCCAGCGTGCCGAGGGCGAAGACCAGCAGCACGACGGCCACCAGTGCCTCGCTGATCGCGATGCCCCAGAACAGCCCGTAACCCGGCAGCTCGTCCGGCGGGGTGTCCGGCCAGGCGGCCGGGAGGTCGCGGGGGTCGGTCGTCAGACGCCGCAGGGCCAGGGGCGTGCGGGTGAGGGTGACGGCCTCGGGCCAGCCGCCGTGGGCGAAGACGCCGGCCAGGCCCGTCGCCGACCACAGCAGGACCGTGACGCCGAGCAGGAAGGCGAAGGTGCCGACGAGCAGGCCGTCCGGGATCCCGCCGGTGCCCCGCTCCTGCGGGGGCCGCGAACCGTACGCCACGGTCAGGCCACCGTCGACCGGGGCGTCGCGCCGTACACCTCGTCTTCGTCCGGATACCGCTCCATCGCCGCCGTCGCACGGTCCGCCACCGCCCGTTCGGCGGCCGGGTCGCGGTCGAGGACACCGTCCTCGGTCATGGCGCGGTCGGTGTAGACGAGCGGGCGTTCGGCGTCCGTGATCAGGTGTTTGACGACCTGGACGTTGCCGTTGACGTCCCAGACGGCGATGCCGGGGGTGAGGGTCGGGATGATCTCCACGGCCCAGCGGGGGAGGCCGAGCACCCGGCCGGTGGCCCGGGCCTCGTCCGCCTTCTGGGCATAGATGGTCCTGGTCGACGCCATCTTGAGGATGGCCGCCGCTTCCTTGGCCGCCGCTCCGTCGACCACGTCGGAGAGGTGGTGCACCACCGCGACGAACGACAGGCCGAGCCGGCGGCCGAACTTCAGGAGTCGCTGGAACAGTTGGGCGACGAACGGTGAGTTGATGATGTGCCAGGCTTCCTCGACGAGGAAGATGCGCTTCTTGCGGTCCGGCCGGATCCAGGTGTGTTCGAGCCAGACGCCGACGATCGCCATGAGGATGGGCATGGCGATGGAGTTGCGGTCGATGTGGGAGAGGTCGAAGACGATCAGTGGCGCGTCGAGGTCGATGCCCGCCGTGGTCGGACCGTCGAACATGCCGCGCAGGTCACCGTCCACCAGCCGGTCGAGGACGAGCGCGACGTCCAGACCCCAGGCGCGTACGTCGTCTATGTCGACGTTCATGGACTCCGCCGACTCGGCCTCGGGGTGCCGGAGTTGCTCCACGATGTCCGTCAGCACGGGTTGCCGATCGGTCACCGATTCGTTGACGAAGGCGTGGGCGACCTTGAGGGCGAAACCGGAGCGTTCGTCGAGGCCGCGGCCCATCGCGACCTCGATGATCGTGCGCAGCAGGGCGAGCTGGCCGGTGGTGGTGATGGACGGGTCGAGCGGGTTGAGCCGGATGCCGCCGTCCAGGGCGGCCATGGGGTCGAGCCGGATGGGGGTTATGCCGAGCTGCTCCGCGATGAGGTTCCACTCGCCGACGCCGTCCTCGCCCTGCGCGTCGAGCACGACGACCTGCCGGTCCCGGAAGCGGAGCTGGCGCAGGACGTACGTCTTCTCCAGCGCCGACTTGCCGTTGCCGGACTCGCCGAGCACCAGCCAGTGCGGCGCGGGCAGTTGCTGGCCGTAGAGCTGGAACGGGTCGTAGATGTAACCCTTGCCGGAATACACCTCGCGTCCGATGATCACGCCCGAGTCGCCCAGGCCGGGCGCCGCGGTGGGCAGGTAGACGGCCTGCGCCTGCCCGGTGGAGGTGCGGACGGGCAGGCGGGTCGTCTCCACCTTCCCGAAGAGGAAGCCGGTGAAGGCGTTGGTGATGGCGGTGAGCGGATCGAGCACGGCGGTCGCCCCTAGGTCTAGCGTCGTCTGCGGCGTCTGACGTTCATGTGCCGGTCATTCCGGTGCTGCCGGTCACTCCGGCGCCGTCGGCCGGGCCGGGGGTGCCGGCCGGACCGGGCCGACCGGACGCGCCGGTTTCGGTGGTGCCGGGCGTTCCGGTCAGACCGGGCGTTCCGGATGGGCCGGGCGTTCCGGGTGCGCCGGGCATGCCGGTCAGCGTCGGATGCCGGTCGCGAACGGCAGCGTGTTGACGAAGGCCCGGTGGTGCTCGCGGTCGCACCACTCCAGCTTGAGGTAGCTCTTGCCGGCCGACGCTCTTATCGTCCGCTTGTCGCGGGCGAGTTCCTCGGGCGAGCGGGACGAGACGGTGATGTAGCCGACGAGGTTGACGCCGGCGGCGCCACTCGCCAGGTCCTCGCCGCGCTGGTCGACGCGCGAGTGGTGGGCGACGTCGCGCGGGTCGACGACCCGGTTCATCTTGGCGGCGCGGGAGGCGTCGGCGTCGTCGTTGGTCTTCTCCGTCAGCATCCGTTCGATGGCGACGTCCGTGGGCTCCAGGTCCATGCAGACGGCGACGGTGCGGATGACGTCCGGGGTGTGGACGAGCAGCGGGGCGAGGAAGTTGACGCCCACCGGGGTCATCGGCCACTCCTTGATCCATGCGGTGGCGTGGCACCACGGCTCGCGCGTCGACGACTCGCGGGTCTTCGCCTGGAGGTACGTCGGCTGCAGTGCGTCCAGCTCGGCGGGCCAGGCGTTGCGCTGGGTCATGGCCTGGATGTGGTCGATCGGGTGGTCGGGGTCGTACATGGAGTGCACGAGGGACGACAGCCGGCTCTGGCCGAGCGGCTGCCGGACGCGGATGTCGGCCTCGGCCAGCCGGGCGCAGATGTCCGTCAGCTCGCGGGCCATCACGACGGCGAGACCGCCGTCCCGGTCCAGCTTCCGCCTGCCGCCGCCGAGCCGGGAGGCGCGGGCGATGGCCTGGGCCTCGGCGGACAGTTCACGGGTGTAGTGCATGCAGGCGACGAGGTAGGCGCGGTGCTGCTCGGAGGAGGTCGAGACCATGGACTGCAACTGGTCGTAGGACTCCTTGAGCCACTCCGGCGACTTGTCGCTGCCGCGCCGCTCGACGTCCTTGGCATGGGCGTCGGGGTCGGCGGGCAGCGTGCGGGCCAGCATCTGGAGGCGGGTGACGTAGCCGTCGCCGTTGGCGACGTGCTTGAGCAGCGTGCCGAACCGTTCGACCAGCGCCTCCTGGTCCTCCGAGTCGCGCAAGCCGACGCCGGGGCCCTCGATCTCGATCGCGGCGGTGACGGTGCGGCGGTCGGCGTGGAGGAGGACGGCGATCTCGTCGGGCCCGAAGGGCGCGGACAGCCAGTTGATCCGGCCGATGCCGGGCGGCGGCCCGACCTCCACCTCACGTCCGTCCAGCCGGGTGCCGGCCTCGACCGCGCCGGAACGGTAGGTGACACCGCGGCGCACGGTGCGCTTGTAGCTCCGGTTGATCTCGAACCACTTGTAGAACGTGCGTCCCTTGTAGGGCACGTAGACGGCGGCGAGCGAGAGCGCGGGGAAGCCGGTGAGCGTGAGGATCCGCAGCGGCAGGACCGGCACCAGCAGGCCGCACATCATGCCGAGGAAGGCCCCCGCGATGATCAGGCCGATCTCACCGGTCTCCCGGTTCTTGCCGACGACCGCGTTGGGCCGGGCCCGGCCGATCAGATACGTCCGGCGGGCCGCGACCGGCGGGGACTGCGCCTCGATCGTCAACTCCGCTCACCTCCAGAGGTATTGCCGTTGTTCTTCGCCCGCGGCGCCGGAGCGGCGGGGGCGGCGGGGGCCGCGGGAGCGCCACCGCCGCTCGGGGGGCGGCGGGCACTGTGGGCGGCGACGCCGCCGGAGACGGGGTTCGCGGGCCGGGCGGCCTGGACGCCGCCTCCGCCCCCGCCGCCGCTGCCCCGGGCGCTGTGGGTGGTGATGCCCTGCTTGACCAGACTGGCCGGAGAGGAGATCACCGCCGCGGCCTGGCGGGACGCGGCGTCCTTGCTGGCGTTGCGGCTGCTGATGATCTCGTCGCCGAAGCCGGGGACGAAGCGGTAGATCATCGCGCTCGCGAAGATGGCGAGGATGATGATCGCCAGACCCGAGACGACGGCGGAGAGCTCCTTCGGACCCTGCCCGGAGGAGAGCGCTCCGGCGAGCGCCAGCACGATCACGATGATCGGCTTCACCAGGATCACCGCGATCATGATGCCCGCCCAGCGGCGGACGTGGCCCCACATGTTCTTGTCGACCAGCCCCGAGTAGACCGCGGTGCCGAGCAGCGCGCCCGCGTAGAGCAGCGCCGCCCTGATCACCAGCTCCAGCCAGAGCACGCCGGCGGCGAGGACGGAGACGAGGGAGACGACGATCAACATGATCGGTCCGCCGCCGATGCCGTCACCTTGCTTGAGCGCATTGGAGAACGAGCTGAAGAACTGGTCGTTCTTCGCACCGGTGCCCGAGGCGATGGCCTCCGTCACCGCGTCCGTGGCTTGCACGACGGTGTAAAGGATCAGGGGCGTGAAGGCGGACGCCAACACCGTCAGCCACAGGAACCCCACGGCTTCCGTCACCGCCTCCGTGAACGGCACACCGCGCACGGCCCGCTTGGCGACGGCCAGGAGCCAGAGGACCAGGGTCAGGATCGTGGACGCGGCGAAAACGACGGCGTACTGGCGGAGGAAGGCGCTGTTCGTGAAGTCCACATTGCTCGTGTTCTTCACGGCATCCGACAGCTTCTCCACCGTCCACTGCGCGGCCTCGGCACACCCCTTGGCCAGGGCGGCGGCGGGGTCGAGGGGGGTGGCGGCGTCGGGGGGGCCTTTGGGGGTTTTGTCGGTGGGGGATTGGCAGTATTGGCGGGCGGGACCGACGATCAGGTCGCAGGAGTCCTTCACCGACGCGCTGGGCGATGGTGTCGCCGTCGCGCCAGGCGATGGCGAAGTGCTTCCGCCCGGGGTCGGACGTGCCGTGGTCCCGGGCGTCGGCGTAGGCGTCGGCGCCGCCGCGACACGGCTGGCCAGCAGCACCACGGTTGTCTGGACACTCGCCCAAACGGCAGCCACTTTGGCGACACGGCGGGGCCTACCGGGCATAGGTGAACCCTCCGTACTGCTCGACAGCCTTGGTGATCACATCGGCCGAAGAGGCGGCCTTGTCCCCGTTGACAGGTGCGGGGCCACTCTTCTGAGAGAAGGAGTCGGCCTTCCAGTCACCATCTACCCAGCGCAGAGTGATCGTCATTGTGAACCAGTCGTTGGCCACAGGGTTGGTCGAGCCAACCCCCGCCGTTCCGTAGACGCCGGTGCACCACACCTCAACGGAAGCGTTCGAGGCGCTGTACTCGGTGACCTTCGTCCCCACGGGCATGGTGCGTGACACGTACGTCATGCCCTTGGCCGCGTCCCCCTGCTCGTTCAACCCGAGTTTGGCGAGGAAGTCCTTCGAATATGTGCTGTCGAACTTGCTCTGCAGCTCGGGGACCTTGTCGCCGGCGAACACCTTGGGGATGATCTCGTGCCGTCGGTCGGGCTTGACGATGTCCGCCGAAACCAGGGCCACCGCGAAGTTCGCCGCCGCCGACTGCGCCCCCTGCTCGTCATGCGCGAACCCCGACGGAATCCCCCCGCTCTTCCCCTCCACCGGCTTCACCCCCGACGGTGCCGTCGCGCTCCCGCCGCTCTTCGCCGTGTTTCCGTTGTCGTCGTCCGACGACGACCCTCCGCCGCCGCGGTTGGCGAAGGCGATGGCGGCGATGAGGAGGACGACGACGGCGACGACGGTGATGAGGTTGCGGCTGGGGCGTACCGGGCGGCGTTGGGGGGCGTAGGGGTCGACCTCTCCCTCGGGCAGCCGGGTGCGCGTCAGGTGGTGGTCGTCGGCGTCGTACCCGCCGTAACCCCCGTGATCGCCGCCGGAGCCCTGACCGCTTCGGTAGCCGTCGTCACCGAGACTCATCGCGTGCCTGCTCCCTCATGCGTCGTCGCGGGCGTGCCGCCATGAGACGACGGTAGCGGTGCGGGCGGTTTCCGGGGGGAGGGCGTGAGGGAGTGAGGGGGCATCAGGAAGCAGCCTTGGGTGGGGGGACTCGCGGGTGTGCGGGTTCGCGCGGGGTGGGGACGGTGTGCGGACGCGCCGGGGGACGGTGGGTACGGCCGTCGGGCCGGGCGCGCCGGTGTCCGCCGGCCGGGGCGGCCGGGCCCGGCGGACACCGGGTCACACGGCCATGCCGTAGACGATCGTGAAGAGCGTGCCGAGCGAGCCGATGATGAACACGCCGGTCAGTCCGGCGACGATGAGGCCCTTGCCCTGCTCCGCGCTGAAGGTGTCGCGGAGGGCCGTCGCGCCGATGCGCTGCTTCGCCGCGCCCCAGATCGCGATGGCGAGGCAGAGCAGGATCGATACGGCCATGATGACCTCGATCATCACCCGGGCCTCCCGGCCCAGGCTGCCGAACGGCCCCCAGTTCGGGGCGATTCCACCGATAATGGTGTTGATGTCGCCTTTTCCGGCTGCCAAGAACATTCGTAACTCACCGCCCCTAGAGGGTAGTTGCGCCGCCCCTGCCGCACGGCAAAGGTCGGTACCTATCTTCGCTGACGATGCCGCACTTGTATGTCGACTTGGCGGCATTTTTTGACGGCACCCGCATATGCCGACGGCATCTCCGGCCGGTGCGGCCGCTCGGTCCGCCGCCCGTTGTCAGTGGGTAGCCCTATGGTGACTCTGTGTATCACGCATGCCCACGGCGGGCAATGGGCGTGAGGGCAGGGGGTGTACGGATGTTCGGGAATCCGCTGATGTGGTCGGTAGGCTGTGGTGGCCGCTCTCGCACGCGCCGCAGGGGGCGGTCGCGAGGCTGGTCCGTCGCGTTCATCGCACTCATCGCCTGGTTCGTGGGGTGCGTCGAGTTCAAGGGTGGTAGGGGTGCTGGTTGCCGAACGCTACCGGCTGGGGGAGCTGCTCGGCCGGGGCGGTATGGGCGAAGTCTGGCGTGGGCAGGACGAGGTGCTGGGCCGTCAGGTGGCGGTGAAGCTGCTCCTCGGCGACGACGGCGACGACTCCGCCGCCCAGCGCTTCCGGCTGGAGGCCCAGACAGCGGCCCGGCTGAATCACCCTCAAGTGGTCTCGGTCTACGACTTCGGGTCCTGGGACGGCCGCTTCTACCTGGTGATGGAGCTGGTGAACGGCCCCAGCCTGGCCCAGCAACTGGCGGCCCGCGGCCCGCTCTCGCCCGCCGGTGTCGCCGACGTGGCCGCCCAGGCTGCGGCGGGACTGGCGGCGGCCCACCAGCAGGGGGTCGTCCACCGGGACGTGAAGCCGGGCAACCTCATGCTGGACCGCAGCGGCACGGTGAAGATCGGCGACTTCGGCATCGCCCGCTTCGTCGACGAGACCTCGGCCGGGCTGACCCGGGCCGGCCAGATCGTCGGTACGAGCACCTATCTCGCCCCCGAGCGTGCGCTGGGGCGCGTGGCCGGGCCCGCGTCGGACGTCTACGCGCTGGGGTGCGTTCTCTACCACTTGTTGGTCGGGCAGCCGCCGTTCTGGGCCGAGAGCCCCACCGCGCTCCTCTATCTTCACGTCGACACCCCGCCGGTGCCGCCGCGGGAGCACCGGCCCGAGGTGTCGTATGCCCTGGACGACTACCTCCTGCGCATGCTCGCCAAGGAGCCGGAGGCCCGGCCCCCGGCGCAAGAGGTGGCCGACTGGTTCGCGAGCGGGGCCTGGCGGAGCGACCGGCAGCCGTTCGCACCCGCCGCGACGCCGCCTGCGATGACGTCTCCCGCGATGACGTCTCCCGCCGGGGCCGCGCCTGTCATGGCGTCTCCTGCCGTGACGCCGCCGGCGATGGGAGTCCCGGGCGCGATGCCTACGGGCGGGGCGCTTCCGGGCAGCGCGGCTCCGGGTATCACGGCTTCGGGCCTGACGGCTTCGGGGACGCCCGTCTCCTCCCCGGCCGTGGCGGCTCAGGGCGCGCCCATGGGACCGTCGCCGGCCGCCGACCCCATGGGCACGCCCTTCGGGCCGACGAGCCATCCGGCACCGGCGGCCGGGGCGGCCCACGACCCGCTGCTTCACCAGGAGAGCGTCACGACGTACGCCCTGCCGGGTTCGGCGGCGACCCGCACGACCCCGGCCCTGCCCGGACGGCGCAGGGGCGATGCCGGGCGCGCCAAGGCGCCGGCCCGGGGGCTGCGCAGCCCCAAGGCGCTGGCCGGAATGGTGGCGGGCGTGGTGGCCTTCGCGGTGGCGGCGGTCATCGGGGCCTCCGTGTTCGCCTCGGAGGGCGAGGACGGCAACGGGGGCCGCCCGGACGGCGGCCGGACCGGGGAGATGAGCGAAGGGCTCCAGCAGGACGCCGGCGGCGCGGGTGACGCGGGTGCCACGCGGCACGTGACGCCCGCGGCCACCCCGGCCCCGCCGCAGGGGAACCACCGGCCGGCTCCGGGACCGGGCACGGGGGAGAAGAAGGAAAAGGCGGGGAAGCACGGCCAGGGCTCCGCCCGGCACGGCGGGCACGGTGGACGCACGGGTGCCGACGAGGCCCAGGACACCGAGGGGGACGGCGGGGACGGCGGAGACAGCGGGGACGACGACTGACGTCCTGGGCGGTGAGCCGGGCGGAGTCTAGGCGGGTGCGGTCGCAGTGCCGCGTGCCGGAGACGGGACGGCGGCCGTACCGGTCGCGCGGGCAGGCGGCGCCTCGGCGGATCGCGCCGGGACCGGGAGCCCGGCGATCGACCGCGTCGCAGCGGCCGGTGGGGAGCCGGCCGGTGAGGAGTTGGCTGGTGAGGAGCCGACCGGTGACGAGCCGGTCGGTGACGGGCCGGCCTGGGCCCTGCCCCTGAGTCGGCGCAGCATCCGTGCGTCCTGGAAGCCGACGGCCCGCGCGGCCGACTCGATGGTCGAGCCCTGGGCGATGAGGTGTTCGGCGTGTTCGAGGCGCAGTTCCTGCTGGTATCGCAGAGGCGTAAGGCCGGTCGCGTGAGTGAAGTGGCGGGTGAGGGAGCGTTCGCTGAGGCCGACGGCGGAGGCGAGTTCGGAGAGGCGCAGGACGGAGGTGTAGCGGGCGTCGATCAGGTCCTGTGCGTGGTGGACGGCGTCGCTGAGGTGGGAGCGGTGCCGCAGCATCGCGCTGTGCTGCCGGTCGTCGCCGTTCCGGCGGGCGAAGACCACCATGTTGCGGGCGACCCGCGCCGCGGTCGCCGCGCCGTGGCGGACCGCCACGAGGTGGAGTGCCAGGTCGATGCCGCTGGCGATGCCGGCGGAGGTGACGATCCGCCCGTCGGTGACGTAGAGCACGTCCCGGACCACATGCGCCTTCGGGTAGCGCCGCGCGAGTTCGTCCTGGACGTCGTGATGGGTGGTGCAGCGCCGGCCGTCGAGAAGGCCGGCCCGGCCCAGGGCGTCCGCGCCGGCGCAGACGCTGGCCACCGTGCCGCCCTGGGCGTGGTGGGCGACGAGCCGGTCGAGCGTCTCCCGGGACAGCCACCCGTTGTCCCGGAGGGTGTGCGAGCGCCAGCCGGGGACCACGACCAGGTCGTCGGCGGTCAACGGGGGCCAGTCGGTGCCGGCGCGCAGGGTGAGGCCCTGGGCCGTGGGGACGTCTTCCCGCTCGCTCGCGTACGCGATCTCGTAGGGGTACCCGAGGTCGTCGGCCGTCGAGAAGACCTGCGCGGGCCCCGCGAGGTCCAGCAGGTGGAGCTGCGGTACGAGCAGGAAGACGACACGGGTCACGATCCGGTCGGCTCCTCGGTCAGCTCGTCCACGGTGGCGATGCGCGCGAACCGGCCGGCCAGGGCGTACTCGGTGCGGGCCACGATCGCGTCCGTCGACAGGGTACGCGGGTCGGCGAGGATCTCCTCCAGGCTCCGGCCCTCGGGGGCGTCCCGGTGTTCGATCGGGTGGGTGGCGGTGGCGTCGGTCACGAACGTCACGTCGTAGCCCAGGTCGGAGGCGACACGGGCCGTCGTCTCGCAGCACTGCTCGGTGCGGATCCCGCTGATGACGACCTCGCGGACGCCCTGCTGGGTGAGGAGTTGCTGGAGGTTGGTGGTGGTGAAGGCGTTGTGCGAGGACTTGACGAGGACGGGCTCGCCGTCCGCCGGCTCCAGCCCCTCGATCGGCCGGTTGAAGCCGCGCTCGGGGTCGAAGACGGTGCCGGAACCCGGCTCGGAGTGCAGGATCCAGACAACCGCTTCGCCCTTGGCCCGCTGGGCTGCGATCAGGCGGTTGACCTTCTCGACGATGTCGGGGTTGTGGGTGGCGGCCCAGTTGGCCCGCTGCCGGAAGGATTCCTGGACGTCGATCACGAGGAGTGCGCTGTTCATGCGTTCATCCTGCGGGGCGGGGAGGGGGCGGCTGAAGGCTTGATCGGGCCCGGAGGCGGAACGATCCGGTCACGCCGGAACCGGCTGATCCGTCGGCGTGTGCTGTGCCCCTGTGCCGTGCGGGGCGGCATCGCGCCCGGAGTCGGCAATTCCCGCCAACTGCCCTTCACACCCGGCCCCTTCTCCTGCGCCCGGCCTGTGGCAGAGTTCGACTGTGGAACCCCTACGCCCTCACGACCCCCCGGTCATCGGCCCGCACACGCTGCTCGCCCGGCTCGGCAGCGGCGGCATGGGACAGGTGTACCTGGGCAGGTCGCCCGGTGGGCGGCAGTTGGCGATCAAGGTCATCCGGGAGGACTTCGCCCAGTCTGCCGAGGCGGTGGCGCGCTTCCGGCGCGAGGTGGAGACCGCTCGCGCGGTGCGCAGCGCGTACACGGCCAACCTGGTGGACGCCTCGTTGCAGACGACGCCGTTCTGGTTGGCCACCGAGTACGTGCCCGGCCCGACGCTGACGCAGGTGACGAGCGCGAGGGGGCCGCTCCCGGCGGAGACCTGCCTCCGGCTGTTCGCCGCGCTCGCGGAGGCGCTGACGCAGGTGCACGAGCACGGGATCACCCATCGCGACCTCAAGCCGCACAACGTCATCCTGTCGCCGGTCGGTCCGAAATTGATCGACTTCGGGATCGCGCGGGGTGCGGAGCAGACGGCTCTGACCCGGACCGGCGTCGCGCCCGGTACCCCCGGTTACGCGGCACCCGAGGTCATCACGCGGAACGAAGTGTCGTTCGCCGCCGACGTGTTCGCGCTCGGGGCGACGATGGCCTGCGCGGCGACGGGCCGGCCTCCGTACGGGGCGGGCTCCCTGGAGTCCGTCGTCTACCGCGTCGTGCACGGCACCGTCGACGCGGAGGGGGTGGATCCCGCCCTGGCCGGGCTGATCCGCGCCTGCACCGCCGCGGACCCGGCCGCGAGGCCCACGCCTGCCGACATCATCACCCGGTGCGCGGTGACGTCCTCACTCGTCGACGACCCGGTGTACGTGTCGCTGTCGGGCCTCGGGGACCGGGCTCCGGACGGCGTCCCGGCCGCGGTCGCGGCGGGGCGCATACCGGCGCGGCCGACGGGGGCCGCGTACACGCCGACGTACGTGCCACCAGCGCCACCAGTGCCACCAGTGCCGCCAATGCCACCAGGGCCGCCCGGGCGGCCGCGGCGACAGTGGCGTTCACGCCGAGGGCTCTGGATCGCGGCGGCCGGTTCGGTGGCGCTGGGGGTCCTGGTCGGGCTGGTGGTGGCTCTTCCCGGCGACAGCGACGACAAGGGGGAAAGCGGCAAGGGAGTGGCTGCCGGCCGGTCCGGAAACCCGGAAACGGTAAGCCCGTCCGGCACTCCGGCGCCGACCGCGGCCTCCGGTACACCTCGGCCGCCCTCCGCTCCGGGGGCTCCGCCGCAGTACATCGAAGGCGCGGGAAGCCACGCAGTGAATCGCTATCACTGGACCCGGACGAAAGGCGAACCTCGCGGGTGGGGGGAGTGCACTCCGGAGGCCGAGGAGCAGACCCAGCGGTTCCAAACGATCGTCACCACTGCTGCCGCGGATTCCGAGCACGAGGTGGCGCCCGGAAAGGTGAAGATAGCGTTCCACTTCAGTTACGCCACTCCCCTCCCCGACAAGTCTTACTACGTCGCCGTGTCCGTCAAGCCGCCTCACGAGATCGATGAGAAGACCGGCAAGCCGTTCAAGGGCCCTGTGCAGGAGAACCGCCGGCTGGGATACACGAGCAAGCCTGTGGACATCCAGCCCAAACGCGGCAGCGGCTGGTCATCGGACTTCACCGAGCTGACGTACCCCGACGACTTCCAGGAATACGTCCAGGGCAAGCCGCGCCGTACCGCCATTCCCCTCGGCAACGACCCAGGGGACTGGACGGTGCTGTTCCACCACGTCAACGCACCCGACGACTTCAAGGTCATCGAGTGCCGAGGCTTCGTCGCCGAGTGACACCGACACCAGGACGGCACCCGGCTCGCACGAGATTGCGGAAACGGCGGTGCAAGCGGCCTGTTGTGGGGGAAGGTTGAGGGGTGCGGAAGCTCTGGATGGGCGTCGGTGTGGGCGTCGCGACGTTCCTCTGCTTCGTTCTGCTGCTCGTCGGCGGTGTGTACATGCTCGCCGGGAACATGGCCGGCGGGTCCGCGGCGGGTGCCGTCGGTCTGGCCAAGGGGGCCGTACCCGGGCAGTATCAGGCCCTGGTGGAGAAGTGGGGCAACCTCTGCCCCGCCCTCAACCCCGCGATTCTCGCGGCCCAGCTCTACACCGAGAGCAACTGGAACGCGACCGCGCAGAGCAACGCCAACGCACAGGGCATAGCGCAATTCATCCCCGAGACGTGGGCTACACAGGGCATCGACGGCAACGGCGACGGGAAGAGGAACGTCTGGGACCCGGCCGACGCCATTCCCTCGGCGGCCTCGTACGACTGCGCCCTGGCCAGGGACGTCAAGGGCGTACCCGGTGACGTCACGAGCAACATGCTGGCGGCGTACAACGCCGGACCGTACCGCGTCATCAAGGCCGGTGGTGTCCCGTCGATCTCCGAGACCCAGGGCTACGTCAAATCCATCCGTGACCTCGAGAAGAGCTTCGCCCGCCCCGTAGGCCGCGTGGCGCCCTCGCAGCAGGCGGCCGGGGCGATCTACTTCGCCCAGGCGCAGTTGGGTAAGCCGTATCTGTGGGGCGGTGAGGGGACCGCGGCGGACGGGGGGCGGTTCGACTGTTCGGGGCTGACGAAGGCGGCGTACGCGTCCGTGGGGATCGAGCTGCCGCGCGTCGCGAACGACCAGTGGAACGCCGGGCCGCACCCGAAGCGGGACGAGCTGATGCCGGGGGACCTCGTCTTCTTCGCGCACAACCTGAACGACCCGCGTTCGATCCATCACGTGGGGCTGTACGTGGGAGGCGGTTACATGATCAACGCGCCTCACACGGGTGCCGTGAACCGGTTCGACAAAATCGACACCCCGGATTACATCGGTGCCACGCGCGTGACGGATGCGGGGGCGAAAGCGTTGCCCAGGCCGAACGGCGTGTGAACCCTGGGCCTCCTGCTCCGCCCCTGGTCACCCTTGGATAACGTCCTGGTGATCATTGGGTGGAGAGCGGAACGCCGGGTCGGAGAGGCGCGTTCCATGGGGGTGGGCGAGCCGCGCCTGACCATGGGCGCACGGACCACGGGGGTTTGGCTGCTGCACCGAGCTACAGGCGACAGATAAGGGGGCACCACATGCCCGGACACGAGGCGGTCCATCCCCTGGCGGAGGCCAAGGGAGGCTCGTCGGGCCCCGACGTCAGCCTGCTCTACGACATCAACGGGCTGGCGAAGGACGCTCCGGGCTGGGTCGACCGGACGATGGAGTTCGTCGGCGAGTACGGAATCCTTCTGGCGCTTGGGTTTCTGATGGTCTGTGCGTGGTGGCGCGTGCGCCGCGGCCCGGACGCCCCCGGCGGGGCGGCCGCGCTGCTGTGGGCGCCCCTGGCGGCGGGCCTGGCCCTGCTCGTCAACGTGCCGATCCGCGGCTTCGTACGGCGTCCCCGCCCGTTCCTGGAACACCAGGGGCTCGACGTGCTGGTCAAGGGCAAGACGGACTTCTCGTTCGTCAGCGACCACGCCACCCTCACCATGGCGTTGGGCGTCGGGCTGTTCGTGGCCCACCGCAGGTACGGGCTGGTCGGTATCGGCCTCGCCTTCCTGGAGGGCTTCTGCCGGGTCTTCATGGGCGTGCACTATCCGACGGACGTGATCGGGGGACTCGCCCTGGGCACGGCCGTCGTGCTGCTGCTCGCCCCGCTGGCGATGATGCTCCTCACCCCGCTGACCGGGTGGGTCGCCGCGTCCCGGGCCGGGTGGCTCGTCCGGTCGCGGAGCGCGCCCGCACCGGTGGCCCTCGCCGAGGGGCCGGACGGGGACGGAGACGGTGACGGGATCATGGAGCGTCAGACCTTGCGGCAGGACAAGGGGTTGGCGGCATAACAGAACATGTCAGCGGCCCCGGCTCCCGGTTCTTCGGGAGGCCGGGGCCGTTCGCGTACTACAGGGCCTGCGGGAAGCTGAACACCCGCTGCGGGTCGTACTGCCGCTTCAGCTTGGCCAGCCGGTCCGCCGCGTCCCCGTAGTAGGCCCGGCGCCAGTCCTTCAGCCCGGCGTCCGCGTAGTTCTGGTAGGCGGCGCCGGACGCGTGACGGCGCATCGCCGCGTGGACGTCGTTCAGCCAGGCGGTCTGCGGGCCGCCGGACGCCGACGACCCCCACGAGGTGAGGTACTGGGCCAGGAACCGCGAGCGGCGGTGCACGAACGCCGTGTCCAGCGGCTTGACGCGGTTGACCGCGCCGCCGAGCGCCGTGAGCTGAATCGATCCTCCGCCGCCCCCGCCCCTGCGGCCGAAGCGCTCGGTCTGGTCGAGGAGGGTGCGGATGCCGGCCGCGCTCAGCGAGCGGTCGTAGAAGTCCGAGCGCGCCGTGTACGTCTCGCGGCCGAGCTTGCCGGCCTTGTCCCGGCCCGGGGTGCGGCCGGGCAGGTGGGACTGGGGGAGCGTGAGGTCGGCGCAGCCGGCGTAGCGGCGCATGCCGTCCAGGTACGAGCGGCTGCGCACCGAGATGCTCGCCTTGCCGCCGCCGACCTTGGCGGCCAGCTTGTCCAGCGCGTTGGCGAGGTCGCCCTTGGTGCCGAGGGAGAAGGCGGCGACGGCGATGCGCGGGGTCCTGCCGGGCGTGACGGACAGGTCGCAGGCGGACCAGATCTCGTCCGGCTGCGTCGGCCCCCACTCCTGCCAGGCGCGGAGGACGTCGGCGGCCTTGGCCCACGGCCAGGAGACGTAACCGGTGACACCGTCCCCGACCCGGCGGGTGCGGAAACGGAGTTCGGTGACGACGCCGAAGTTGCCGTTGCCGGCCCCGCGCAGGGCCCAGAAGAGGTCCGGGTTGCGCTTGGCGTCGCACTCGACGGTCTTGCCGTCGGCCGTGACGAGAGTGGCGCCGGTGAGGTTGTCGCAGGTCAGGCCGTAGGCCCGGGAGAGGACGCCGTGGCCGCCGCCGAGGGTGAGGCCGGAGACGCCGACCGTGGGGCAGGAGCCCGCGGGGATGGTGACGCCGTGGGCCGCCAGGCCGGTGTAGACGTCGATGAGCTTGGCGCCGGCGCCGATGACGGCGGAGGACGAGGTGGGGGTGCGGATCGTCTTCAGCCGCGAGACGTCGAGGACCAGCCGGCCGTCACCGCTCGACCAGCCCGCGTAGCTGTGGCCGCCGTTGCGTATGGAGACCGGTATGGAGAAGCGGCGGGCGAAGGCCAGGCAGGCGGCGATGTCCTGGGTGCCCGCCACGTAGGCGACACCGGCCGGGCGCTGGCCGTCGTAGCGGGTGTTGTAGAGCTGCTTCGCGGTGCCGTAGTCGGCGTCGCCGGGACGGATGAGGCCGCCCTTGAGGCCCTTGCCCAAAGCCGTCCAGTCGGCCGCGCGCACCGTGGCGGCCCGGGCGGCGGTGCGGGTCGCGGTGCCCGCCGAGGTGGCGGGGGCGGCGGTCGCCGTGCCTCCGGCGAGACCGGGCGCGGCCCAGGCCGCCGCCGTCAGTCCCGTCGCCGCCGTCAGCAGAGTGCGCCTGTCCATGGTGCGTTCGCCCCCGTTGTTCCCGTGTGCCCTGATACCTGTTCGTCGTAGGAACAGATGATCAGGTCGGGGGGAACGGTTCCCGCCCGGCGGTCAGGGGCGGCGTGACGAAGGAGGCGGACGGGGTGGATGGGGCGGAGGGGTGGAAAGGACGGACGGGGGGAGAGGACGGACGGGACGTCTGCGGCCAGGCGGTGCCTGATGGCTCTTTGACGATGACGCGGAGCCGGATGGCGATGGCGGTGGCGTCAGCGGCGGTGGCCAGGGTGCCGTGGAAGATGCAGTCGCGCTTGTCCCGCCGGGTGGCGACGGTCCGGTGCTGTTTCGGCTCGCCTGCTTACCGGCGCAGCGTTCCACCGAGTTGCGATGGCGGTACTGCTCTTGGTCGAAGGCTGGGGGCCGGCCCCCGGCACGGCCTCGCCGAAGACGGTTGGCACGCCTGTCGGAGGGCTCGGCGATGGTCGCCTTGATGCCACGTCGTCGCGGGACGACGCGGTTGGCCCGGCCGGAGTAGGCCTTGTCGTCGGGGCCCGATCCGGGCGGGTGCGGCCCGCCGGCCTCCGTGGCCACGGTCAAAGCTCGCATCAGCGGGATGAACAGGCCGCCGGTTCATGGTGCGCGTGGCCCCTGTCGTCGGCGGCGTTGTCGGGCACGGCCTAGTGGTCGGCGTGGGCCAGGTGGGCGTCGGCGTCGGCGCGGGCGAGGGAGCGGGCCCGGCGGGCCGGACCGAGCCAGCCGCAGGTGCAGCGGGCCGTGCAGAAGGCGCCGCGTTCGCTGGTGCTGACGCGGTGGGCGGCGGCGGGGACCGGGGCCTGTGTGGGGTGCGTCTCGGACACACCACCACGCTACCGGCCCGCCGAGGCCCCGTCCGCCGGCTCCCGGGACCGTGACGGCGGCCGGGACGTGGTCGTTGGAAGAGAACGGGTTCCACCAGCGCGCGGCAGGGAGCTGACGGTCATGGCGGTGCAGGGGCACGGACGCAGGGCCGCGGTGGCCACGGCGGTGGCGGGCGGCCTCGCCCTCGGGCTGCTGATGACCGGCTGTGCCGAATCGGAGCCGGGCGCCGAGCCGCGGGACGCGTTCGGCGGTGGTGGGAGCGGAGGCGCGCGGCGGGTGGTGCGGACGGCCGACGCGAGCCGGGCGGGCCGGCCCGGAACGGCCGCCGAGACGCTGCGCGGGGTGCGGGAGGCCCTGGCCCGGGCGGGCGGCGCCCGCGTCCGCACCTCCATGGAGACGCAGAGCGGCGGGACGCGGCTGACGATCCAGGGGGTCGGCGTCTACGACTTCGCACGGCCCGTCGGAAGGCTGACGGTGCTGGTGCCCGAGGACGCCAGGGGTGCCGCCGAACACCGTCCGATCACCGAGGTGTTCACGCCGGGCGCGCTGTACATGAAGAACCGGGGCGCGGGCGTCCCCGCGGACAAGTGGGTCCGCCTGGAGACGGGGACCTTGGCCGACGGCGACCTGCTGACCGGCGGCGCGACGGATCCGCTGGCGGCGGCCGAACTGCTGGGCGGCGCCCGGGAGGTGACCTTCATGCGCGGCGAGGACGTGGACGGCGTCCCCGTCCGGCACTACTGGGGGAAGATCGATCTGGCCGAGGCGGCGCGCCGGGCGCCCGTCCGCGACCGGGCGGCGCTGGCCGCAGCGGCGAAAGGGTTCTCCTCCGGGACCGTGGCCTTCGACGCCTTCCTCGACGACGCGGGACGGCCGCGGGTCCTGCGCTACCGGTTCGGCGTGGCGGAGGGCGCGGAGGGCGCGGGGGGTGCGGAGGGTACGGGGGATGCGCGGAGGACGCAGGGTGCGGAGGGTGCGGGGAAAGGCGGCCCCTCGGCCCGTCCTTCTTCCCGGGGCGCCTCGTCCCGTCCGTCCCCCGGCGCCGGCGCGCCGATGACCGTGGTCTCCACGGTCGAACTCACCTCGTTCGGATTCACGCCCGACATCCGTCTCCCGGCATCCGGCGATATTTATGCGGGGACGGTCGCCTCACCCCGCAAATAGCGGAGCCGGGCCTGATTGGCCATGGAAATGGTCCTTCTGTGCCATGCGCGGCGTGTGTACCGATCACTAATCTGGAAACCGGACCCTCGTAAGACGCCCGGCCGGCCGACCGGCCCGAGGCCCGTACGCCCGTACCGATACGCAAGGCCCGAGGAGGTGAATCACGTGGTTTCCCGGCGCGGTTCGTCCCCCGGTCCGGATCCCGTGGCCCTCATCGAGATCGACCTCTATGGCGAGCTGATGATCGCCGCCACGGGCACGGCCGAGGATCGGCTGAGTCCGGACCGGATCGACGAGGTGCTGAGAGTCGTCCGGACCCACCCGCGCCGGCCGGCGGGGGCGGGCGACACGGACGGCTGAGGCGGGTACGGCCGAGACGGGCGCGGCCCCGATACGGGATGCCCCGCGGCCGCCGGTGGCGTCAGGACCGCAGCAGCCGCGCGATGGCCGCCGTCGCCTCGGCGACCTTGGCGTCGATCTCGTCGCCGCCCCTGACCGCCGCGTCGGCGACGCAGTGCCGCAGGTGCTCCTGGAGCAACTGGAGGGCGAAGGACTGCAGCGCCTTGGTGCCCGCGCTCACCTGGGTGAGTATGTCGATGCAGTAGACGTCTTCCTCGACCATGCGCTGGAGGCCCCTGATCTGGCCCTCGATCCTGCGCAGCCGCTTGAGGTGCTGGTCCTTCTGGTGGCTGTAACCGTGGGGCCCGTGGCTGTGAGCATTGTCGCTTCCGGCGGCTTTGGCGGCTCCGGTGGCCCCGGTGGTCCCCGTGGCTCCGGCGGCCTCGGTCGCTCCGGCGGCTCCGGGAGTGGGGCCGGGCCCGCTGTGGCAGGACGCCGCGGCCGGTTCGCCCGTGCCGGCCGCTGTGGTTCCCGTCGTGGTCATGGCGTCCTCCGTTGTCCCGCGCGTTCCGCGCCGTCGGCCGGCGCGTCGCCGTCCGTTCGGGGGCGGACCGCGGCGTGTCCCGTGATGGTGCCCGGCTTATACCCCATGGGTATACCCCCACCGGGTATATGGTAGCGAAATCCCCGGCGCACGGCCCTGAAGAGGGTGGTACCGGCTTGGTGTGCACTCTGCCCGATGGGCGACACTGAGGGAATGCCAGTTAGCTGTGGCCGGATGATGCGCCTAGCATCAACGAGACCGAATCCGCTGCACCCCGAGGATCCCACGTGCGCTTTCGTCTGACCCCCAGGGAGACGAGCTTCTACGACATGTTCGCCGCGTCCGCGGACAACATCGTCACGGGCTCCAAGCTCCTGATGGAACTGCTCGGTGCGGAGCCGTCCGCCCGGGCCGAGATCGCCGAACGGATGCGGGCAGCGGAGCACGCCGGGGACGACGCGACCCACGCGATCTTCCACCAGCTCAACTCCTCGTTCATCACGCCGTTCGACCGCGAGGACATCTACTCCCTCGCGTCCTCGCTCGACGACATCATGGACTTCATGGAAGAGGCGGTCGACCTGGTCGTCCTCTACCAGGTCGAGGAACTGCCCAAGGGCGTCGAGCAGCAGATCGAGGTCCTCGCGCGAGCCGCCGAGCTCACCGCCGAGGCCATGCCGAACCTGCGCACGATGACCAACCTCACCGAGTACTGGATCGAGGTCAACCGCCTGGAGAACCAGGCCGACCAGATCCACCGCAAGCTGCTCGCCCACCTCTTCAACGGCAAGTACGACGCCATCGAGGTGCTCAAGCTGAAGCAGATCGTGGACGTACTGGAAGAGGCGGCGGACGCGTTCGAGCACGTCGCGAACACGGTCGAAACCATCGCGGTCAAGGAGTCCTGACCTCCGGTGGATACGTTCGCACTTGTCGTGACCATCGCGGTCGCGCTCGGATTCACCTATACCAACGGCTTCCACGACTCCGCCAACGCCATCGCCACCTCGGTCTCGACGCGGGCGCTGACCCCGCGCGCGGCCCTGGCGATGGCGGCCGTGATGAACCTCGCGGGTGCCTTCCTCGGCAGCGGTGTCGCCAAGACCGTCAGCAAGGGCCTGATCGAGACGCCGGTCGGCGACAAGGGGATGGGCATCCTCTTCGCCGCGCTGATCGGCGCGGTCGCCTGGAACCTGGTCACCTGGTACTTCGGCCTGCCCTCGTCCTCCTCGCACGCCCTGTTCGGCGGCATGGTGGGCGCGGCGCTCGCGGGCGGCACGACCGTCATCTGGTCGGGCGTCGTCGAGAAGGTCGTCGTCCCGATGTTCCTCTCGCCGTTCGTCGGCCTGATCATCGGCTATCTGGTGATGGTCGTGATCATGTGGCTGTTCCGGCGGTCCAACCCGCACAAGGCCAAGCGCGGCTTCCGGATCGCCCAGACGGTCTCGGCCGCCGGCATGGCGCTCGGCCACGGTCTCCAGGACGCCCAGAAGACCATGGGCATCGTGGTGATGGCCCTGGTCATCGGCGACGTCCAGGACAAGGACGCCGCGATCCCGCTGTGGGTCAAGCTCGCCTGCGCGATCACGCTGTCGCTCGGTACGTACGCGGGCGGCTGGCGGATCATGCGGACGCTCGGCCGCCGCATCATCGAGCTGGACCCGCCGCAGGGCTTCGCCGCCGAGACGACGGCAGCCTCGGTGATGTACACCGCGTCGTTCATGTTCCACGCGCCGATCTCGACCACGCACGTCATCACCTCGGCGATCATGGGCGTGGGCTCCACCAAGGGCACGCGCGCGGTGCGCTGGGGCGTCGCGAAGAACATCGTGATGGGCTGGTTCATCACGATGCCGGCCGCGGCGGCCGTCGCCGCGGTCAGCTACTGGATCGTTCAGCTCGCGTTCGGTTAGCGCCGGCTCCGCGCTGTGACGGGCCCGCCCCCTGCCACCCAGGGGGCGGGCCCTTTTTCGCCCCGCGGCGGCACCGCCATGCAGCGCCGCGGGGCGAGTCGGTGGGTGCCCCGGTCCCTCCCCTTCGCCGTTTCCCGGGGGGTGAGCCCCCCGGACCCCCGCAACCGCGCGGTCGTCCTCAAACGCCGGACGGGCTGAGTGGTGCGCCCGGCACGAGCGGTGAAGCCGCGATACGGGGGTCCGGGGCGGAGCTCCGGGGAACGGCGAAGGGGGCCCTTGTCGGGAGGGGCCCGGGCCCCGAGGCCTCAGCCGAAGCGCCCCGAGATGTAGTCCTCCGTCGCCTGCACCGACGGGTTGGAGAAGATCCGCTCGGTGTCGTCGATCTCGACGAGCTTGCCGGGCTGGCCCACCCCCGCCAGGTTGAAGAAGGCCGTGCGGTCGGAGACGCGCGCCGCCTGCTGCATGTTGTGGGTGACGATGACGATCGTGAACCGTTCCTTCAGCTCGCCGATGAGGTCCTCGATGGCGAGCGTCGAGATCGGGTCGAGCGCCGAGCAGGGCTCGTCCATGAGCAGGACCTGCGGTTCGACGGCGATGGCGCGGGCGATGCAGAGCCGCTGCTGCTGGCCGCCGGACAGGCCCGCCCCGGGCTTGTTGAGCCGGTCCTTGACCTCCTTCCAGAGGTTGGCGCCCTTGAGGGACTTCTCGACGACCTCGTCCAGCTCGGACTTGCGGATCCGGCCGCCGTTGAGCCGGATGCCCGCGGCGACGTTCTCGTAGATGGACATGGTCGGGAAGGGGTTCGGCCGCTGGAAGACCATGCCGACCGTGCGGCGCACGGAGACCGGGTCGACACCGGAGCCGTAGAGGTTCTCGTCGTCGAGCATCACCTTGCCCTCGACGCGTCCGCCCGGGGTGACCTCGTGCATCCGGTTCAGGGTGCGCAGGAAGGTGGACTTGCCGCAGCCGGAGGGGCCGATGAAGGCGGTCACGGAACGCGGCTCGACGGTCATCGAGATGTCGTCGATGGCCTTGTGGGCGCCGTAGAAGGCGGAGAGGCCGCTGACGTCGATGCGCTTGGCCATGGGGATCACTACTTTCGGGAAATCGAACCGCGTCAGCGGCCGGCCTTGGGGGCCTTCAAGCGGGCGATGCCGCGGGCCACCAGGTTGAGGATCATGACGAAGGCGATCAGCACGAGGGCCGCCCCCCAGGCGCGGTCGTAGCTGGCGTCGTTGCCGTTGGCCCACTGCTCGTAGATGTAGTACGGCAGGGAGGACTGCGCCCCCTCGAACGGGTTGTTGTTGATCACCTGGGAGCCGAAGACCAGCAGCACGATGGGCGCGGACTCGCCGGCGACGCGGGCGACGGCGAGCATCACACCGGTGGCGATGCCGCCGACGGCCGTCGGCAGGACGACCTTGAGGATCGTCCGCCACTTGGGCACGCCCAGGGCGAGGGAGGCCTCGCGGAGCTCGTTCGGGACGAGCTTGAGCATCTCCTCGGTGGAGCGGACCACCACGGGCATCATCAGGATCGCCAGGGCCATCGCGCCGGCGAAGCCGGAGTACCCGTTGTCCAGCACGATGATCCAGAAGCTGAGGATGAACAGGCCGGCGACGATCGACGGGACGCCGGTCATCACGTCCACGAAGAACGTCACGGCCCGCGCGAGCCGGCCGCGGCCGTACTCCACCAGGTAGATGGCGGTCAGCAGGCCTACGGGCGCCGCGATGGCGGTGGCGATGCCGACCTGCTCCAGGGTGCCGATGATCGCGTGGTAGACGCCGCCGCCGGGCTGGATGGTGAGCACGCCGGCCATGGAGTGCGAGAGGAAACCGCCGTCGAGGACCTTGGAGCCGCGGGCGACGGTCTCCCAGATGAGGGAGACCAGCGGGACGACCGCGATCAGGAAGCACATCCACACCAGGCTGGTGGCGAGCCGGTCCTTGGCCTGCCGGCGGCCCTCGACCCGGGCGGCGAGCCCGTAGGTGAGGGCCACGTACAGCACCGCGGCGATCAGCCCCCACTGCACCTTGCCGTCCAGCCCGGCGCCGAGGCCGATCCCGCAGCCGGCGGCGAGGGCGAGGGCGGCGAGGGCGGCCGGGGCCCAGCGCGGCAGGCGGGGCTGGTACAGGCCGGCCGTCGGCCGGGAGACCCCGTCGGCCGCCGTGGCACGGTTCATGGTCACGTCGCTCACGAGAACTCCTTGCGGCGGGCGATGATCATCCGGGCCGCGCCGTTGACCAGCAGGGTGAGGACGAACAGGACGAGGCCGGAGGCGATGAGCGCGTCCTTGCCGGTCTCGCCGGACTCCTTGAAGCTGCTCGCGATGTTCTGGGCGAAGGTGCCGCCGCCCGGGTCGAGAAGGCTGGTGGAGATCAGGAAGCTGGGGGAGAGGACGGTCGCGACGGCCATCGTCTCGCCGAGCGCGCGGCCGAGGCCGAGCATCGAGGCGCTGATGACGCCGGAGCGGCCGAAGGGCAGGACCGCGGTCCTGATGACCTCCCAGCGGGTGGCGCCGAGCGCCAGCGCGGCCTCCTCGTGCATCTTCGGCGCCTGGCGGAAGACCTCGCGGCTGACACTGGTGACGATCGGCAGGATCATGATGGCCAGCAGGATGCCGATGGTGAACAGCGAGCGCGCGGCGCCGTCGTGGTAGGCGAGGACGCCGGTCCAGCCGAAGTACGTGTCCAGCCAGCCGTAGAGCCCGCCGAGGTGCGGGACGAGGAACAGCGCGCCCCACAGGCCGTACACGATCGACGGCACGGCGGCCAGCAGGTCGATGACGTACGACAGCGGCGCGGCCAGCTTGCGCGGCGCGTAGTGCGAGATGAACAGCGCGATGCCGACGGCCACGGGGACGGCGAGGACCATCGCGATCAGCGAGCTGACGACGGTGCCGAAGGCGAGGACCGCGATGCCGAAGACCGGCGGGTCGGCGTTGGCCTTCCAGTCGAACGTGGTGAGGAAGTTGCCCTCGTCGACGGAGAGCGCGTGGGCCGCGCGGACGGTGAGGAAGACCGCGATGGCGGCCATGATCACCAGGAGGAGGATGCCGGAGCCGCGGGAGAGCCCGAGGAAGATCCGGTCGCCGGGGCGGACGGTGGTCTTCGCCGTCCGCACCGCCGGCTGCGGCGGCTGTGCGGCCTGTGTCGTGCGCGTCGTCCGGGCGGGGGCGGGCTGTGCCGCCGAGGGGTCGGGGGTGGCCTGGCCGGGTGGCCGGTCGGCCGGTTCCGAGTTGGCTATGTCCATGTCATTCACGGAATTCTCCGGTCTGCGGGGCCGGACGCGCTGTCGCGTCCGGCCCGTGGCGCGGCGGTGCACCGGATCGTGCGGACGCCCGCGGGGAGCGGCCGCACGGGGGTTCAGGAGAGGCTCGCGACGTTCTCGCGGACCTTCTTGGCGATCTCGGCCGGCAGCGGGGCGTACCCGAGCTGCTTGAGCACGGACTGCCCGTCCTCACTGGCGATGTAGGTCAGGAAGGACTTGGTGGCCGGCAGCGTCTCGGCCTTGTTGCCCTTGTCGCCGACGATCTCGTAGGTCACCAGGGTGAGCGGGTAGGCGCCCTCGGCCTTGGTGGTGTAGTTGAGCTTGAGCGCCAGGTCCTTGCCGGTGCCGGTGATCTTGGCCTCGGCGATGGCCTTGGAGGCGTTGTCCGGGGTGGCCTCGACCGGGGCGGCGGCACCGGTGTTGATCTTCACCGTCTTGATGTTGCTGGCGGTGGCGTAGGACAGCTCGAAGTACGAGATGGCGCCCTGGACCTGCTTGACCTGCGAGGAGACGCCGGCCGAGCCGTCGGCCGCCTGGCCGCCCTTGGGGGCCCAGGCCTTCGCCGGAGCGTAGGGCCAGGAGTTGCCCGCGGCGGCCTTGAGGTACTTGGTGAAGTTGTCGGTGGTGCCGGACTCGTCCGAGCGGTGGAACGCCTGGATCTTGGTGTCCGGGAGCTTGGCGTCCTTGTTGAGCTTGGCGATCGCCTCGTCGTTCCACTTCTCGATCTTGCCGTCGAAGATCTTGGCGAGCGTCTCGGCGTCGAGGACCAGGTTGTCCACGCCCGGCAGGTTGTAGCCGATGGCGATGGGGCCGCCCACCATGGGCAGGTTGATGCCCTGGCCGCCCTTGACGACGTCCTTGGACTTGGCGACCTCCTCCGGCTTCAGCGGCGAGTCGGAGCCCGCGAAGGCGGTCTTGCCCTGGAGGAACTCCTGGATGCCGGCGCCGGACCCGGTGGCCTTGTAGTTGATCTGGATGTCCTTGCAGACGGTCATGAAGTTCTTGACCCACAGGTCCATCGCGTTCTTCTGCGCGGACGAGCCGGAGGCCAGGAGCTGGCCCTTGCCCTCGCACTTGACGTTGGACGCCGACTTGGAGGTGCCGTTGCCCCCCTGGCCGCCGTCGCCGTTGTCGTCCGAGCCGCACGCCGTGAGGACCAGGGCGCCGGAGACGGCGATGGCGCCGAAGGCGACGGCCCGGAGCCGGTTCTTGCGCTGAAGCTTCACTTTCGGGTGTTCCTTCCGGGAGCCGCCGCTGGGGCGGCGTGCGAGAAGTGGGTGGTGCGGTGTCGGGATTCTGCGGTTTCCGGTCGTGCGCGCGGAGCGGCCACACACGGGTGGTGGCCGCGCAGCCCCTGTTCTACGGCCGAAATTAAGCAGATCAGGTGAAGCCGTCGAAGGAGGGAGGTGAACGCGGGGTGAACCTCGGCGGTCAGGGCGGTGGAAGCGATCGATTCGAGCCAGCGCGGGATTCCGGACAACTGTGACGCAGATCTCTGTCCGTTCGCGCGCCCCCATGACACGATCCGTTCCGCGCGTTGCGGCATGTGAGGACGTGGCGTTCGAGTCGCGGAGGTATCCGGTGGGGCGGAACGGCGAAGCCGTTGGTGGCGTGGACAGGGACATCGCGGGGGACGGCCGGGTGAGCAGACCCGGCCCCCGGATGGCGGCACTCCGCCGGGTGGTCGTGGCGACCATGGTCGTCTGCGCCGCCGGGGCCGCGCTCCCGCAGGCCGCCTGGGCCGACCCGTCGCCGCCCCGGAAGAGCCTGGAAGAGGTCCACCAGGAGGTGGAGACCCTCTACCGCAAGGCCGAGTCGGCCACGGACGCGTACAACGCGGCGGACGAGCAGACCCGGCTCCAGGAGAAGAACGTCGGCGACCTCACCAAGCGGGTGTCCGCCGCCGAGGAGCGGGTGCGCGAACTGAAGGAGCGGGTCGGCGAGCTGGCCCGCGTCCAGTACCGCACCGGCGGCCTGGCGCCGTCCACGCAACTGTTCCTGGCCCGTTCGCCCGAGGAGTTCCTCGACGCGATCGACACCACCCGCCGGGGCCAGGACGCCACCCGCCGGCTGCTGACCGAGACCGAGTCGGCCAAGTCGGAGCTGGAGAAGTACGTCAAGGCCGCCGGCGAGCGGTGGAAGCGGCTCAAGGACGAGCGGAAGAAGAAGGACGAGGCCAAGAAGGAGATAGAGGCCCGTCTCGACGCCGCCAGGAAGCTGGAGTCGCGCCTGGAGGAGAAGGAGCGCGAGCGGCTGCGGCAGATCGAGGAGGAGAAGGCCCGGCAGGCGCAGCGGACGTGGCTCGCCTCCGACGCCCTCAAGGGCGTCTCCCTCAAGGACGCCGGCACGGCCACCGAGATCGGCCGCCGCGCCGTCGCGTTCGCCACCGCGCAGATCGGCAAGGACTACGTCTGGGGGGCCGTGGGCCCGGACACCTACGACTGCTCCGGCCTCACCTCCCGCGCCTGGGCGACGGCCGGCCTCGGGATACCGCGCACCTCGCAGGAGCAGTGGCGGCAGCTCCCCAAGGTCGACGTCCGCGACATGCGCCCCGGCGACCTGATCATCTACTTCTCGGACGCCAGCCACGTCGCGATGTACGTCGGCGACGGAATGATGGTGCACGCGCCGCGGCCCGGCCGGCAGGTGACGATGGCGGGGGCGGGCTCGATGCCGATCCTCGGCGTGGTCCGGCCGGGGGCGTGAGGCGCGCTCGGCACGGGGTGTCGGAGCGCGAGGGGGCGTACGGGCGCGCCGGAGGACGGCGGGATCGGCGAGGGTGCGCCGGCTCCGTACCTCGGTACCTGCGCACCGGGCTTCCGCCGGTCTGCTGCGCACTCGGCTTCTGCGCTTCCGCCCCCTCGTCTGCTTCCGACCCGTTTTTGCTTCCGCTTCCGGTTCCGCTTGCGCCGCCGCGGGGCCGGCGTGACCGCCGTCTCGTAACGGGCGTCACTCCGGTCGTCGGCGCCCTGCCGGCAACTCTGGTCGTGTAACGACGGTCACGTAACCCGGGTCACGTAACTACCGCCATACAGGCGGCAACACGTGAGGCGCGCCACGTAACACACGTCACGCGGCGCCCGGTTCGCGCTCCAGACCGGGCGTCGTACGGGTTTCGGGGGAGCGTGCGCTCCCCTCTCGTACGTACGTGTGCGACGTGACGTTTCTCATGACGTTTTCCTCCCGGCCCGCCCCAAAAGCGGCGTTGGCGACGGCATATGACGGAGGCGGGTGGCTCCGTACCATTCCGTTCGCCCGTGGCCTGCCGCTACTGTCGCGTCGGGCGCCGCCGTCGTACGCGGCGCCGCCCTCGGGGGTGGGGCGCCTCCCGGCGATCGCCGGGGGAGGAAGGAAACCGACGTGATGCCCGTATCCGCACCCGGCCCGGTGGCGTCCGCCGCCGGATCGTCCGACGGCGGGCTGACCCTGCTGGTCATCGAGGACGACCCGGCGGGGTCGCTCTCCATGCCCGAGATGGCCGACGAGACCGTGGTGGCCGGCAAGCCGGTCCGCATCCGCACGGCTCGCAACCTGACCGAGGCGGAGCGGCTGCTCACCCACGATGTCCAGTGCATCCTCCTCGACCTCGCCCTGCCCACCGCCGCCGGGGAGGGCGCCGGTGGCGACTCCGCCGCACCCCGCGACGAGCTGGAGACCCTGCGCCGGGTGCTGCGGCTCGCCCCACGGCACGCCGTTCTCGCGCTGACCTCCGAGAACGACGCCGAGCGGGCCGCCGAGGCGGTCCGGGTCGGCGCTCAGGACTACCTCTTCCGCGACGAGCTGGACGGCCGCGTGCTCAGCCGCGCCATCCGCTACGCCGTCGAGCGCAAGCGCGCCGACCTGGCCCAGCACCAGCTCACCGAGTCGCGGCTGCGGGCCCAGGAGAACGCCCGGCTGGAGCGCGGCCTGCTGCCCAACCCCCTGCTGGCCGGCTCCGACCTGCGGTTCGCCGCCCGCTACCGGCCGGGCCGCAGCCGCGCCCTGCTCGGCGGCGACTTCTACGACACCGTACGGACGCCCGACGGCACCGTCCACGCGATGATCGGCGACGTCTGCGGACACGGCCCGGACGAGGCCGCCCTCGGCGTCGAACTCCGGATAGCCTGGCGGGCGTTGACGCTCGCCGGAATGCACGGCGGCGAGCTGCTCGGCACCCTCCAGGAGGTCCTGGAGCACGAGCGCGCCGACGAGGAGATCTTCGCGACCCTCTGCACGCTGGACATCGCCCCCGACGGCCGCTCCGCCGCCCTCTTCCTGGCCGGCCACCCGGCCCCGCTCCTGGCCCGCCCGGGCGAGCCGCCCTGCCTGCTGCCGCAGGACGGCGGCGGCCCGGCACTCGGCCTGCTGCCGGGGGCGTGCTGGCCGCGCCTTGAGGTGGGGCTCGGCGACACCTGGAGCCTGCTGATGTACACGGACGGCCTGATCGAGGGGCGGATCGGCGAGGGCGCGCGGCGGCTCGGGCAGGAGGGGATGGTCGAGATGATCGCCCGTCAGGTGAAGGAGGGGCTGTCCGGCGAGGAACTGCTGGACGCGGCGGTCACCGAGGTCCGGGCCCTCAACGGCGAGGAACTGACGGACGATCTGGCGGTCCTGCTGCTCGACCGCTGAACCCTCCCGGGGCGCTGCCGCGCGCCGAACCCTCCCGGAGCGGAGCCGTTCAACGGCCGCCGTTGTACGGCCCGTACGGTCCGTCGGAGCTGGAGCCCCGGCGGCGCGGACCGCGCCCCGACACCTGCTTCAGCGCCGGGCGCACGTCGACGAAGTAGACGATCGTGGCCACCAGGCCCAGGATCGGCAGGAAGCCCCACACGCCCAGGAACAGGTTCACGGCGACGGTGAGGCCGAGGATGATCAGCCAGAAGCCCTTGTTCTGCTTGTCGGCGGCGCGGTAGGCGTCGTCGCGGTGGACCGCCGCGTTCAGCAAGGCGGCCACGGCGAAGACCAGCAGGCCCAGGGACACAAAGGCCCAGATCGTGTTGAATCCCTGCACCAGCATTGCCGCCCACCTCTTGTCCGTCCGTGCGACGTGTACGGTCCCGTCCGTGCTGCCCACCGTACTCGGGGAACGGCCGGAAGGCGGGGGAGGTGCCCGGATCCCGCCCGTCCCGGCGGCCTGCCTCCGGCGGCCTGCCCCGGAGGTCCGCCCCGGTGATCGGTCCCGGCGGTCCGTCCCCGGGGCCGGCACGCAGCGTCACGAGGCGTGCCGGCCCGTCATATCCGCCTCGTCCGCCCTGCTCCTCGTCCGACGCGGGCGGACTCCTGCCGGATCCGGCTACGCGTCCGACTTGGCGCCGGTGTCGTCGGACTTCTTGGCGGCGGTGGTCCGCCGGGTGCCGCTCTTCCGGGCGGCGGGCTTGGCGTCGTCCTTGGCGTCCTTGACGTCCTTGGAGTCTTTCTCGCCCTTGGCGTCCTTCCCGTCCTCGGCGGCCTGGTCGTCCTTGCCGCTCCCGTCGGCCCGGGCGTCCTTCTCGTTCTTCCCGCTCTTGTCGCTCTTGGCGCTGCCGTCGTCCCCGGACGGCTCGGTGGCCACCGGGATCTCGGCGACCTCGGCCGCCTGCTCGCCGCGCCAGGTACGCACGGCCTCCCGGCCGCGCTCGGCCAGCTTCTCGAAGGTCTCGCCGCCCCGGGCGGCCAGCCCGACCGCCTGCCCGACGCCCTGGAGCGCCAGGTCCTGGGCGGTCTGCCCGAGCTTCTTCAGATCGCCGTCGAGGGAGCCGACGATCTCGCCGACCTTGGCCGTGACCTGGGCCTGGGCCTCCTTGGCCTGCTTGCTCACCCGGCCGCCGAGGTCCTTCGGGTCGGTCTTCCGCAGCTTCTCCAGCCGCTCGGGAGCCTCGGCGACCACCTGTCCGAGCTTCTCGGCGGCGAGGTCGGCGGCACCGGCCGCCGCATAGGCCGTGTCGGTGGCCGCCTTGCGGATGTCCTGGGTGGTGATGGCCATGCGATGGGTCTCCCGTCTCGCGATACGGCCGGCCCCGGAAGGGGTCAGCCGGAGGGCTTGCTGTCGTCGTCCTTCGTCGGCCCGTTCTCCCTGCGGAACGAGTCGTAGATGTCCAGCAGGACCTGCTTCTGCCGCTCGGTGATCGAGGGGTCGGCGAGGATCACGCTGCGCACCTCCGTCTCCTCCCGGGCCCGCTCGTCGAGGATCCCGGCCTGCACGTACAGCGTCTCCGCCGAGATCCGCAGCGCCTTCGCCAGTTGCTGCAGGATCTCCGCGCTCGGCTTCCGCAGGCCGCGCTCGATCTGACTGAGGTAGGGGTTGGACACTCCCGCCGCGTCGGCGAGCTGACGCAGCGTCAACTGTGCGTTGCGCCGCTGCTCGCGCAGGTACTCGCCGAGGTTGCCGACGTTGAGCGATCCCATGCGGCCGATGCTGCCCCATGCTGCTAACTTTTGCAAGCGGCTGCTTGCAGGAGTTGCGCCGGGGTGGGGTGCGGGCCCTGTGACTCGCAGCGATAGTTGTCACCTCGCAGCGTTAACTGTCACTGTGGCCAGACATATCGGTAAGCCGCTACGTCGCTTAGCAACACCTTCGATGGCAGAGCGCGCCAGGCACATCCGCTGACCAGCACGTACACGATGGCTGCGATCAGGCATGTTCGCCGTTCCGCCACCCTGTAGCCGCACCCGGTTCGGCGGGATCAACGGCTTCGCGATCTCCCACAACCTGTCCGGAACGCTCCAACTCCACGTACCCCGCCCCATGCCCGGCTCAGCGGCCGCCCCTCACCGCATAGGACACGGCCTTTGGGCCCGACTCACGAGTTATCGCGCTGTTCCTTCCTCCGGCACACCGTGGAGGGTGCGGTGGTACGCGAGTGCCTCCCTGTCGATCCGGTGTTCCGGTGTCTCACGGAGCACTCCGAGTACCGTGCTGTCTGCCCTGCTCACGACCGTGAGGTCGTCGTTGATGACCAACGTTCCTGCGTCCATGAGTACATGGCAGTTGGGGCACAAGCACAGGAGGTTGTCGATTGCGTCTGCACCTCCGTGAGGCCTCCCCAACGAGCGGATGTGCGCAGCTTCGGCGTATGCGCGGCCAGCCCGTAGCTCGAGGCGGACTCCGCAGACCTGGCACGTGAAGTCGTGGATCTGTTTGACGAGGTTGGCAATGGCCGTGCTGCGGACGACACGCTGGATTGAGAGGGGCGATCGCATACCGCCGGCCACCCCCGACTCCTCGACATCGTCGAGCTGCGGAAGGTTCTCTACACCCTGCTCGGCAGGCGCCCGCCGAACGAGGCGGAATCGCCACACGCGTCGGGTGTCCGGCCCCTGCTCGGACCAGTAATCCTCAACCGTGTAGAGCCCGTCGTAGCGATAAGCCCGGGCGCCGGAGGTGTCCGTGATCCCACGTACCACACGGACGGGGGCTCGAGTGGACGCACTCGTCGCTAGCGCGGCGTTGCCACGGGTAAGTTGCTGATCACCCATCGCCCCCTCGCCGGTGTAGACGATGACGTCACCGTGGTCCTCATCGCTGGTGTGCTCGCCGCCGAGGATGACCGACTCGGCGCCAAGCCTCTCGCTGCCCGCAATGCCGGCCATCAACTGCCGGTGGACACCCGCCCGGACTAGGGCTCTGCGATCGTCGAACCGACGCCCCGGCAGGATGCCCGGCACCGGGCCGATCCCGGCGAAGGAGGGTGGCGTGTCTGCGGCCGGACCCGACTGACCACCTGGCAGGGCCGTCGCCAACTCCCGCACCCGGGCGCGTTCCTCCTTGCGCGCCGTGCGCGCCCGGAACAGGGCTTCCCGGAGCCCCTCCGTACGCGGGGCCCCGCGTACGGCCAGCTCATCCGCCTCGTTGCCGGTTCCGGTCGCAGAGGCCAGCCCGATGAGAAGCTGGTCCAGTCGTTCCGGTGTCGGGAGGGTTCGCCCGCCGAGGTAGGAGTCCAGGGTGCGGGCGCTCACCTCGCAATGGCGCGCCACCGTTTCGGTGGCTGGGCTGCCGCATTCATTCCAGACCGCACGCAGTTCCTCGGCGAAGTCGGCCTCTTCCGGTGTACGGCGTGGAGTGGCAACGCCCATCAGGCGCGATTCCTCCGCAATGGCTTCCTCGGCTGCGCGTCGGCGCTCGTGCCACCGGACCCGTTCCGCCGCAGTGCCGCCCACCCATGCGTCGACGATCAGGTCCAGCGTCTGCACGCTTGGCAGGCGGGTACCACTCAGCGCCGAGTAGACCGCCGTCCTCGACGCGCCGCGCGTGACCGCCGCGTCGACTGTTCCACCCGCTCTTTCGCGGAGCTCACGAAGGGCTCGCGCGAAGGTAGCCAGGGGCCCGTCACCCTTCACAGGGAGAGTCCGGGCCACACTTTCACTGTGATATGCATCACATAACCCTCTCTCCAGCAAGTGATGTGGATCACAAGGAACCTGCCGACACCTAGTCTGACCTGCGGTAACTCTAATGTACCTCAGTCCCGCGATGTTTTCTGCGGGTAAGCAGGTCTGGAAGGTCTGCAATCGTTGCGTCAACGGCCGAGTCTGCTGCTCCGCAACGAGCGACGGCTCCCTGCGCCAACAGGAAGCCGTCTTTGCCCGTAGTCCCCATCTATAGGTACGGAGAACTACATGTCTGAGGGTACGGGGAATGCTCTGCCCGGCGAAGCGGGCCAGGTTATGGGCGAAGCCTTCGGCGCGGAGCCACTGCGGCGCTCCACCCGCTGGCTGGCTCCCGCCGGCATGGCGATGACGAGCACCGGGGCACTCGCCGCCGGGTTCCAGGGCAACATGACCGTGGCCGCGATGTCGGCGGCTCCGGGCTTGATCTTGGGCTCGTTCTTCTTCTTCGGGGTGGTCTGCCCGGCAGTCTGGTCTCGGAAGCCTCAGCGTCAGAAGGCTGCCCTCGAGGTGATGGCCTCACTCCTCGGGTGGCCGTCTCCGCGACGGAGCGCGACCCGACGCCGGGGTTCGGCCCGTTAATCCGCAAGGCCTCGTCAGGGGACAAACGGGTCATCGAATCGACATCGATGTGACCACAGCACCGCAGCCCGGCCACTGCTCAGCGCCCTCCTTGTCTGCCGGATCATGCTCGTCAGAAAACCGCTGGCGGGCCTCCGGCCGTAGCGGATCTTCGGAAGTGGTGACAACTTGGCTGCGAGACGCGCACTGGTGACAAGTACCGCGAGCATTCAGTGACAACTGTCGCTGCGAAACCGATCACGGGTGCCTGGTCGAACCGGCGCTGCGGTGACAGTTGTCGCTGCGAGTCACAGGGCCCTTGACGGGCGGCACTCGGACGGCAGTCCGTCCTTCCGAGCGGGGGCCGCGGCCCGCGCCGCGACCCGCGCAGCGTCGGCGAGCCGCCGCAGCGAGCGGTGCGGCGATGACCTGCCGGTCCCGTCGGCACCATCAGCCTCGGTGACCCCGGTCAGCGGGCCCAGAGGCACGGCGGGCGTCGCGGTGAGCGGTGGGGCTCGGGCGGTGAGGGCGGCGATCAGGGGCTTCTGGCGTGCGAAGGGGGCGGTCGGCGGCCCGGCGAGCGCCGTCCGTCAGGCCTCCTGGCCCTCGGGGGCGGGAACCAGTTTGCGGACGGTCATCGGTTCCGCGAGGACCTCGTCCAGTACCTGGACCACGTGCCGGAAGTGCGGGGTGGCGAAGTGCTCGGCGAGCGCCTCGGGGCTCGTCCACTGTTCGACGACCACCATGCGGGCGGGGTCGTTGGGGTCGGCGTAGGGGCGGTAGGCGAGGCAGCCGGGTTCTTCGAGGGACGGTTCGATCATGGCCTCCAGGGCGGTGCGGAGGCGGTCCTCCCGTCCGGGGGCGGCCAGGCATTCGGCGACGACGAAGAGGGGCATGGCGGGTCTCCTTGGGCGGCGAGCGGCGAGCGGCGAGCGGCGAGCGGCGAGTGGTGAGCGGGGTGCGGTGGGCGGGGGTGACGTGGTCAGGGGCGGGACGGGCCGGTGCCGGCGCCCGTCGTGACGATGGCGTCGGCGATCTCCTCCAGGTCGGCCGGCGTCAGTTCGACCGACGCTCCGCCGATCCAGCCGTCGATCTGCCCGGGCGTGCGGGCCCCGACGATGGCGCCGGTGATCCCGGGCCAGGACAGTACCCAGGCGAGGGCGGTCTCCGCGACCGTGGCGCCGTGCCGGGCGGCCACGGGGCGCAGTGCGTCGGCCAGCCGGAGGTTGGCGGCCAGGCCGGTGGTGAAGTCGTGGTGGCCGGTCCGCCAGTCGTCGGCGGGGAGGTGCGCGACGCGCTCGGCGGTGAACGCGCCGGTGAGCAGGCCGGACTGGAGCGGGGAGTAGGCGATCACGCCGGTCCCGTGGGCGTGTGCCCAGGCGATCTCGGCCGCGGCGGACCGGTTGACGGCGGAGAACGGCGGCTGGACGACGTCGACGTGGGCGATGCGCTCGGCCGCCGCCAGTTGCTCGGCCGAGTGGTTGGACAGGCCGATCGCCCGGACCTTTCCCTCGGCCTTCAGGTCGGCCATGACCTGCCAGTATTCCTCGAGGGGGGTGGCGTTGGGCGAGACGGCGCCGAAGCCGCCGCCCGCGTACTCCAGTGACTCGCCGGTGTCCGGGTAGTGCACCTGGTAGAGGTCGACGTGGTCGACGCCGAGCCGGCGCAGCGAGTCCTCCAGCTCCCGGCGGACACTGGCCGGCTTCATGATCCGGCGCGGCGCGGCCTCCGGGTGCTCCGGGTCCCAGACCAGGCCGGCCTTGGTGAAGAGGTACGGGCGGTCGGCCGCCGGCAGTCCGGCGACGGCCTTGCCGACCAACTCCTCGGCGTGACCGAGCCCGTAGACCGCGGCGGTGTCGATCCAGTTGACGCCCGAGGTGACCGCGTGCCGGATCGCGGCGACCGACTCGGCGTCGTCGGTGGCGCCCCAGCCGAAGCGCCAGCCGGGGCCGGCCACCACCCAGGAGCCGAAGCCGAGGCGGGTGATGTCCATGCCGGTGGTGCCCAGGGGGAGGGTGGGGAGGTGCATGCGGGTTCTCCTCGAACGGGATGTCGTGACGGACGTGTTCCGATGCCGTTCACTCTGGCCGTCGGGTCACGCCCCACCCAGTGGCAGCCGGTGCCTGGGCACGGCGTGACCAGGATCGGACGGCGACACCCGGCGGCGGGGGCGGAATACTCGCCGCATGGCACTGGACAGACGCGCGGAGTTGGGCGAGTTCCTGCGATCCCGGCGGGCCCGGCTGCGGCCCGCGGAGCTGGGGCTCACGGACTACGGCGGGCGGCGACGCGTTCCCGGCCTGCGCAGGGAGGAACTGGCCCGGCTGGCCGGGGTGAGCGTCGACCACTACGTCCGCCTGGAGCAGGGGCGCACCCTGCACTTCTCCGAGGCGGTCCTGGACGCGGTGGCCCGCGCCCTGCGCCTGGATCCCGTGGAGCGCGAACACCTGTACCGCCTGGCGCGGCCCTGGTCCGACACCGGCGGGCCGGACGGGCCGGCGCCGGCCCAGCGCGTACGGCCGGGGCTGCGCAGGCTGCTGGACTCGGCGGAGGACGTGCCGGCGTACGTCGTGGGGCGCAACACCGACGTCCTGGCCTGGAACCGGCTCGCGGCGGCGCTGATCACGGACTTCGGCGCGCTGCCGCCGCGGCAGCGGAACCTGGCCCGCCTGGTCTTCCTGGACGAGGGCGTGCGCGGCCTGTACGCCGACTGGCGCGGCAAGGCGGACGACGTGGCCGCCTACCTCCGGCTCGACGCGGGACGGCACCCGGACGACCCGGAGACCGCGGCGCTGATCGCCGAACTCTCCGCCGCGAGCTCGGAGTTCCGCGAGGCCTGGGCCGAGCACCGGCTCAAGGACAAGACACACGGGCGGTACCGCTACCTGCACCCGGCCGTCGGCGAACTCGACCTGGGCTTCGAGGCGTTCCGGCTCCCCGACGACCCGGACCAGGCGCTGGTCTGCCACACGGTGGAGGAGGGCTCGCCGTCCCAGACGGCGCTGCGACTGCTGGCGGTGTGGGCCCGGGAGAGCCTGCCGGCCGGACGGTGAGGGACGAGTGGGGAGGCGTCGGTCGAGGACGTGCGTGCCTTCGCCCCTGCGGGCTCACCCGCTGCCTCACTCCTTCCCGACGTTCGCCCTGCCTCCTTCCCGACGTTCGCCCTGCCTCCTTCCCGACGTTCGCCCTGCCTCCTTCCCGACGTTCGCCCTGCCTCCTTCCCGACGTTCGCCCCGCGTGAGGCCACCGGTGCTGGTGGTGCGCGCGGGGCGGCGTCCGTTCAGGCCCCCGCCCCCGCCACCGCCACCATCAGCGCCGGCGCCGGCGTCCCGGCCGCGAGCGCGAAGTAGACGCCGGGGAACGTGATGTGGTGGAAGTGGAAGACGCGGGCGCGGAAGTGGGTGATCAGGGCGCCCGTGTGGAAAAGGGCGAGTCCGACGGCCGCAGCGGTCGTCAGGGAGCGGACGCCGAGGAGGCCGAGGAGGAGGCCGCCGGCGCCGGCCGCTTTCAGCGTGGCGCGGTCACGGACCAGCCGGACGAGCGGCCCAGCGGCCGACGCGATCGTCAACGAGTACGGCGTCGCACGCGCCCCGAGTCCGCCGCCCACTGCTACCCGCGGACCGGGGTGGTCACCGTCTCGTCGGCGGGGTCGCGCCCGGCGGGGTGGGGGTGGCGTGGACGCCTGACGACGATGGGGACGCGGCGGTGGAGGAGCTCGTACGGTGCTGCTGGGAGGCGGGGGTGGGTAGCCCCGGGGGCAGTCCCCGTGTCCCCTTTCAGGCGGGGGACGGGCCTGAGCCGTCCCGTCCCGGGAAGAACTCGGCGCTCTGTACGTACTCCATCGCCCGTACGAACTCCGGTTGCACGGCGCGTCGTTCCTTCTCCTCCTCGGTCGGGTCCTCGACCCGGGTCTGGATCCAGTACAGGTTTCCCAGCGGATCGCGTACCCGTCCCACCCGGTCGCCGAAGAACAGGTGGGTGACCTCCGTGACCGACGTGCCGCCGGCCTCGACGGCGCGGCGGTGTGTGGCGTCGGCGTCCTCGACGTAGAGGCGGAGGAAGCCGGGGGTGGGCGGCCAGTCGGGGCGGGCGTCGAACATCATCACCACCGAGTCGCCGATCCGCACCTCCGCGTGGGCGACGCGGCCGTCCGGGCCGGTCAGGCAGGCGAGTTCGGTGGCGTCGAAGGCGCGCTTCATGAAGTCGACCAGCCGTACCGTGTCCGTCGAGACGATCCACGGGGTGACGGTGGCGTAGCCGGGGGGAACGGGGGCGACGGCCATGGGAGCGCCTCCTGGTGACGGGATCTCGGGTCTTGTGACGGCACGTTAGAGGCGATGTAGGTCGGATTCCGTCCGCGATGGGCCGTTGTCCACGGCCCGCTTCCCCGAGGGCCGGTCCGGTCCGGTGGGGTCCGCTTCCACGGCTTCCGTCCCCGCCGCCCGTGCCCCCGCTCGCGCCTCCGCCCGTGCCCTCGCCGCCGTCCGGGTCCGCGCGCCCAACGCCACGGCGACCGCGAGCGCGACCGCGGAGAGCGCCGCCGCGCCGGCCAGCACGCCGTACAGGCCCTCGGTGACGGCTTCGCCCACCGCCGTCCGTACGGTCCCGGGCAGGGCCGCCAGTGATGCGGGGGAGAGGCTGTCGCCCTCGGTCAGCCGCCCGGCCGTCGGGGTGCCGAGGTGTGCCGCGAGGGAGTCGTTCATGCGGCCGGCGTAGACGGCGCCCAGGACGGCGGTGCCCAGGCTGCCGCCGATGGTGCGCAGGAGGGTGACGGTCCCCGTGGCGGCACCCATGTCGCGCGGGGCGGCGGAGGCCATCGTGGCGAGGGTGGCGGCCTGTGTGACGGTGCCCAGACCGGCGCCGAAGACGGCCGTCAGGCCGGAGGCGACGGGCAGCGGGGTGTCCGCGTCCAGGAGGAACAGCAGGAGCGTGCCGGCGAGCGTCAGTCCTGCGCCCGCCGCGGGGAGAAGGCGTTCGTACCGGATCTTCCCGGTGAGGCGGCCGACCGTGAGCTGCGCGGTCAGCATGCCGAGCATCAGGGGGAGCAGCAGCATGCCGCCCCCGGTGGACGACGCCCCGCGCGCGAGCTGGAGATACTGCGGGAGGTAGCTGATGACGGCGAGCATGACGGCGCCGGACAGGAAGCTGAGGATCTGTGCCGCGGTGAAGGAGCGGTCACGGAACAGCCGGAGTGGGATGACCGGTTCCGCCGCCCGCCGCTCGGCCCGGACGAAGCAGGCGAGGGCCGCGGCGGCGATCGCGCCGAGCACGGCGGCCTCCGGGGACAGCCAGGGGTGCCGGGTCCCGGCCTGGCTGCCGAGCAGGGTGAGGGCCAGGATGCCGGTGGTCAGGAGGGTGATGCCGGCGACGTCGATGCGGGCCTTGACGCGTTCCGTGCGCAGCCGCACGCCGGCGGCGGTGGCCAGCAGGACTACCGCCCCCACCGGCAGGTTGACGTAGAACGCCCAGCGCCAGCCGACGTGGTCGGTGAGGAACCCGCCGAGCAGCGGGCCGCCGACGAAGGCCACTGGCATCATGACGGCGATCATCGACTGTGCGCGGCCGCGGTCCTCCGGTCCCACGAGCACCCCGATGACGGAGAGCGCGCCGACCATCAGGCCGCCGCCGCCCAGCCCCTGGAGGGCGCGGAAGGCGATGAGCTGGTCCATGTCCTGGGCCAGGCCGGACAGGGCGGAACCGGCCAGGAACACGACGACGGAGGCGAGGTAGGCGCCCTTGCGGCCGTAGAGGTCGCCGAGTTTGCCCCAGACCGGGGTGGCCGCGGAGGCGGTGAGCAGGTAGGCGGTGACCACCCAGGAGAGGTGGCCGACGCCGCCGAGGTCGCCGACGACGGTGGGCAGGGCGGCGCTGAGGATCTGGCCGTCGAGCGCGGAGAGGAAGATGCCGAGCATCAGCCCGAAGACGCCGAGACGGGGGAACGGCCGGCGCGCGGGCTCCGGTCCGTCCGCCGAGGGGTGGCTCATGAGGGTTCCCTTGGGACGAGCGTGGTGGCGCCCGCGGGACGCGGGCGGGCGGGTGGTCCGGACGGGCCGTCCGGGTGCGGCAGGCCCGGACTCCGGGCGAGCCGGACGAATCAGGCGACGGTGTACGGGGTCTTGCGCCGGGCGTCCCGCAAGGCGTGTCCCCACCAGGCGAGTTGGTCGAGCTGCGCCTTCGCCGCCGCGTCGGCGCTCGGGTCGGTGAGGCGGCCGTCCGCGGTGAAGGGGCCGTCGGAGAGCCGGAAGCTCACGGTCTCCCGCAGGGTGGCGGCGTTGAGCTCGGCCAGGACGAGCCGCAGTTGTTCGACGGCACGCAGGCCCCCGGAGCGGCCGCCGTAGGAGACGAAGGTGACCGGCTTGGCGTGCCACTCGCGGTGGTGCCAGTCGATGGCGTTCTTCAGGGCGGCGGGGAAGCTGCGGTTGTACTCCGGCGTCACGAGGATGAAGCCGTCGGCGGCGGCCAGCCGGGGCGAGACGGCGGCGAGGAGTTCCGCGGACCCCTCGGGGGCGGGGCCGCCGAAGGCGGGGAAGACGGTGGGCAGGGGCGTGTCGACGAGGTCGACCAGGTCGGCCTCCATGTCGTCGCGCCCGGCGAGGTGGTCCGTCACCCATCCGGCGATGAGGGGCCCGACACGGCCTTCCCGCGTGCTTCCGCAGATCACGGCGATGCGCAGGGGGTCGGTGGCGGAAGGGGAGGACGAAGGTGTGGTGTACGTCGTATCCATAGCGATACAACGTACACATCGACGTGTACGTCGTCTACTGTTGATACGTTGTACACGGCAATCGGGGGGCGGAGCGGAAACGGAGCGGGCTGATGTCAGACGAGACCGGAGAGAACGGCACCGGACGGCGCGCGAAGAGCGGCAGGGGGGAGGGCGGCGCCCCCCGGCCCGGGCTCTGGGAACGGCTCGACCGGCCCGCGCCCGCCCCGCGGTCCGCGACGCTCACCCCGCGGCGGATCGCCGCCGCCGCGGTGGCCATCGCCGACGCGGAGGGGCTCGAAGCCGTGACGATGCGCCGGCTCGCCACCGATCTCGGGGTGGCTCCCATGGCCGCCTACCGCTATGTGGACGGCAAGGACGAACTCGTCGCCCTGATGGTCGACTTCGTGCAGGGCGAGGCGGCGCTCCCCGACGCCGCGGAGGACTGGCGGGCGGCCATGCGCGCGGTCGGCCTGCGCACCCGCTCCCTGATGCTCGCCCACCCCTGGATGTCCAGGGTCGATCACCCGTCCCTCACACCCCACGAGTTCGCCGTCTCCGAACGGGTCCTGACCGCACTCGACGGCCTCGGCCTGGACGCCGACACGATGATGGCCGTCTTCCACACCGTCACCGCGTACGCGAACGGTGCCGTCGACGCCGAGATCGGTCTGCTGCGGATGATGCGCAAGCGGGGCTGGACCACCGGCGAGGAGACGAGGGAGGGCCTGGCCCCGGAGATGACCTGGCTCATGAACACCGGGCGGTACCCCGCGACCCGCCGCTACCTGGCCGAGGCCCAGCGCAAGGACGACGCGGCCTGGCGGTTCGAACTCGGCCTGGACTGCGTGCTCGACGGCATCGCCGCCCGGCTGGGCATCTGAGCCGCCCGCCCGGGCGGCCGGGGGCCGGCCCCGGGTCAGGCCGCCGTGCCGGCCGGCGCGTCCGGCGGCAGGACGCGGCGGGCGCCCCAGGCGCCGAGCGGGGCGAGGGCGGCGTTCAGGTCGCGGCCGTCCTCGGTCAGCGAGTACTCGACCTTGGGCGGCACGGTCTCGTGCACCCGCCGGTGGACGATGCCGTCCGTCTCCAGCTCGCGGAGCTGTTGGGTGAGCACCTTCTCGCTCACCCCCGGCAGGGACCGCCGCAGCGCCCCGAACCGGCGGGGCGCGTCCCGGAGTTCCCAGAGGATGAGCACCTTCCACTTGCCTTCGATCACGTGCATGGCGGCGTCGATCGGGCAGTGGTACGGCGTCAGCTTGGTCATGCCCCCATCGTGCCGCAACGCTCCCGCGGCCGCGCCGGTCGGACGGCGTACGGGCCGATCAGGCAGGGTGTGCGCCGGTCGGACGGCGGACTCGGGTCAGACGCCGTACGGGCGCGCCGCCCGGGCCTCGCGGAGCGAGACGGCCCACCAGGTGAGCTGGTCGAGCAGCACCTTGGCCGCCCCGGCCGCCCGGTGTCCCGCCTCCTCGTCGAGGTGGCGGCCGGAGGCGTCGAACGCGCCCCAGGGGCTGTGGAAGCTGACGGTCTCGCGGATGGTGACGGCGTGCAGCTCCGCCAGGACCGGCCGCAGGTGCTCGACCGCCCGCAGACCGCCGGACAGCCCGCCGTAGGAGACGAACGCCACCGGCTTGGCCCGCCACGGGGTCGCGTGCCAGTCGATCAGCGCCTTCAGCGAGGCCGGGTAGCTGTGGTTGTACTCGGGGGTGACGATGGCGAACGCGTCGGCCCGTTCCAGCCGTGGCGACACCGCGGCGAGCAGCTCCGCGTCCTCCGGGTCCGGGCGGGGGCTCAGCCGGGCCGGGAGCGGGAGTTCGGCGAGGTCGAGGACGTCGACGTCGATGTCGTCGCGCTCGGCGAGCCGGGCGCCGAACCAGTCGGCGACGGTCGGGCCGAAGCGGCCGTCGCGGGTGGAGGCGACGATGACGGCGAGGCGGTAGGGGACGTGCGACACGGCTGTTTCTCCGGGCGATGAGGGTGAACGAGGGGGTGGGCCCGGCGTCGTGGGTACAGCGGGGGCGACGGGGCACTGAGGGTGAGCTTGAACCCTCAAGCTTGCTTGAGGTCAAGCCGCGCCCGCGGCGCCCCTCCTTCGTCAGAAGACGTCGGGGCACCAGGGCCGGCGCGGCGTCCGCAGCAGCAGGTCCGCCCGCGCGGCGGCGCCCGGCCGCTCTTCGGTGACGGCCCCGGCCGCCGCCAGCCGCACTGCCGACTCGTCGCCGAGGTACAGGCGGGCCAACTCGCCCGCCCCCAGCGTGAGATTGGCGTCCCGCGAGGTGGACGAGCAGACGGCTCCTTCCGGCCCGGCCTCCAGCAGGTACCGTCCGGCGGCGTACCCGTCAGGGTCGGCGACCTCCAGGACGAGCGAGCCCTCGGTGGCGTACGTCCGTGCCTCCAGCAGGGCCGGCACGTCGAGCGGACGCAGCCACATGAAGTCCGCCTGGGCCGTGATCCGGGCGGCCCGCGGGTCCGGCAGCAGCAGCGGCAGGATGTCGTCGGGCGCGCGGTCGCCGGTGGTGACGGAGGTGATCCAGTCGACGGAGAGCAGGTAGTGCCACAGGGCGCGCTCGGCGGCCGGTGAGACGGCGACGAGGTCGCGCACGACCGCCTTGTTCTCCGGCTGCTTGGCGGTCCACCGCTCCTCGGCGCCGTAGGTGAGCAGGCCGTCCACGCGTCCCTCCGGCGACCGGTAGAGGACGTGGAACGGTTCCTTCCAGCCCGTCGGAAGGGGAAGGTCGCCGGTGGCGAACCGCCACCACCGCTCGGTGCGGTCGACCACGCCGTGGCGCTGGGCACGCAGCCGTTCGTGCAGGGCGGGGCCGAGCTCGCGGACGGCGGCGCCGTCCGCGAAGTCCACCCGCCCGCCGCACCCGGGACCCGCGTACCGCCGGTCCAGCCCGGTGCGGGCGATGTGCACCTCCCAGGCGGTGGTCGAGGTGGCCGCGCCGAAGCCGAACCGCCCGTAGATCGGGTACTCGGCCGCGATCAGGGTCGCGGCGGCGTCCCCGCGCTCCTTGGCGGCGGCCAGGTCACGCGCCGTCATCCGGCTGAGCACCCCGCGCCTGCGGTGCGTGGGGGAGACGGTGACGTTGGTGATCGCGCTCACGGCGAGCGGCGCGCCGCCGGGCACCGTCAGCCGCTGAGGATGGCTGCGGAACGTGCCGACGCAGCGCCCGGCGTCGAAGGCGCCCTGGGTACGGGTGAGGTCCATGCCCGCCGCGCGCACCTCCACCTCGTCCTTGTCGGGCGTCGGTGAGACGAGGAAACCCGTGCGCATGGCGGTGACCCAGGAGCTCAGGTCGCCGTCGTCGATCGTCCGTATGTCAAGTGCCATACGGCGTACGGTAGGCGGCCGCCGCGGCGGAGCGCCCCTGATTTTCGGGGCGCCCCGGTGGTCCCTCGCCTGCGGTCAGAACGCCGCGCGGATCTCCCCGACGCGCTCGCCGCCGCCCAGCAGCGGAGTGTCGGCGATCCGGTCGAGGACGGGCGCCTCCACGCCCATCAGCCGCAGCGCGCGGGCCAGCACCGGACCGAGGGTCCGCAGCGCACCGTCGTCGATCTTGAAGGCCAGGGCCCGGCCGTCCGGCAGTGCCACCGCCTGGACCGCCTCCGCGCCCATCTTCGACAGGGCGCCCGGCACCTCGCGCATCAGCCAGGTGTCGGGGCGCCGGGTGCCGGCCACGTACTCCGGGTGGGCGCGCATCGCGTCCGCCACCCGCCGCTCCGGCGTACCGGACTCGGCGAGCACGAAGTGGCGGAAGGCGCGGGCGAGGCCGGTGAGGGAGACGGCCATCAGGGGTGCCCCGCAACCGTCCGTGCCGACGTGGGCGACACGCTCGCCGCTCGCCTCCTCGACGGCGCGCAGGGCCAGCCGCTGGAGGGGGTGGTCCGGGTCCAGGTACGAATCCACCGGCCAGCCGTTGGCGGCGGACACGGCGATCATGGCGGCGTGCTTGCCGGAGCAGTTCATGGTGACCCGGTCCCGGACCCGGCCCGCGGCCAGGTAGGACTCCGCCTCGACGGGGTCCAGCGGCAGGTCCGGCGGCGTCCGCAGGTCACCCTCGGTGAGCCCGAACTCGGCCAGCATGGTGCGCACCAGATCCAGGTGGAACGCCTCGCCCGAATGGCTGGCCGCCGCGAGCGCCAGCCGCTCCCCGGAGAGGTCCAGGCCTGCCCGGAGGACGGCCGCGGCCTGCATCGGCTTGTTGGCGGACCGCGGGAAGACGGGCGCGGAGGGGTCGCCCAGCGCCAGCTCCACGCTGCCGTCCGCCGCCAGCAGCACCAGCGAGCCCCGGTGCCGGCCCTCGACGAAACCGGACCGGACCACCTCGGCGAGGACCGGGCGGGCCGTGCCGTCGTCCTCCTGGGGTATCTCGGGCAGGGAAGGGGTCGGGGTGGTGCTCATGGGACGGGCCTTCCGGGGGCGGGGACCGCCCCCGGTGGTGTCACGGGAGCAGGTCGTCTACTTGCGCTTCTCCTTCACGGTACCTGCGTGCGATCTCGGCACCGCAATCGTCCGCCGTCCGCTGGAGCTGCCGGCGGCGCTCGGAGACGTGCCGCTCGTACGCGGCGAGCCGGGAGAGCCCCGCGCGCAGCTCGGCGTCCGTCCGGGCGCCCAGGTCCGACAGGCCGACCTCGCCCAGCATGTCCTCCGCCAGCCGCCGGTACTCCTCGGCGTGCGGCGTGCCCAGTGTCACGTGGCGGGCGGAGGCGCGGGGGGCGGACGGGTCGTCCGTGAGGATCTCCGACAGCCGGTCCACCAGCAGCCGGCGGTCGGCCGCCGGGGTGCCGGGCGCCGCCCGGCGCTCCAGCTCGGCCCGGAGGATGTCGATGCGGCCCTGGAGCAGCCGCCGGACGTAGCTGAGGTCGGCCTCCTCCCGCCGGGCCTCCTTGCGCACCGCCCGCAGCTCCGTGAGGCGCAGCTCGCCGAGCTGCCGTACGGGAACGTCCGCGAGCCGCCCGGACCGCTGGCTCGGCGGCCTCGCGTGCAGACTGTCCACGGCGTCCCCGGCTTCCGATGCCTTCGCCCTGAGCGCCTCGAGGGTTTTCTCGGGCGTCTTCTCGGGTGTCTTCCCAGGCGTCTTCTCGAGCGTCTTGAGGTGGTCCTCGATCGGTGTGGTCATGCGGCTCCGTCCCCTCGCGCCGGGTGCGTACGGAACGCTGTGCCCGCATATCGCACCGCCTGCACGCATCGTGCCACTGTGCCCCGCCCGGCCGCAGGCCGTCTCCACCCGAACGGCCCCGAACGGGGGCCGGGCATCATGGACGCCATGCGAGCCGTGGTGCAGAGAGTGAACGGGGCGTCCGTCGTCGTGGACGGCCGGACGGTCGGCGAGATCGTCGGCGAGGGGCTGTGCGTGCTGGTCGGGGTGACCCACGACGACACCCCCGAGAAGGCGGCCCGACTCGCCGGCAAGCTGTGGTCCCTCCGGATCCTCGCCGACGAGAAGTCCTGCTCCGACGTGGGCGCGCCGCTGCTCGTGATCTCCCAGTTCACGCTTTACGGTGACGCGCGGAAGGGGCGGCGGCCCACCTGGAACGCGGCTGCTCCGGGCCGCGTGGCCGAGCCCCTGGTCGACGAGGTGGTCGCTCGGTTGCGGGAGTTGGGGGCTTCGGTGGAGACCGGGGTGTTCGGTGCGGACATGAAGGTGTCGTTGACGAACGACGGGCCGTTCACGGTGCTGCTGGAGGTGTGAGGGGGGAGGCCCCGGTCCCTCCCCCAGAGGGGGCACCCCCACTTCACCGTTTCCTTCGGGGGCTGCGCCCCCGCACCCCCGAAACCGCGCTCCGCGCGGTTGTCCTCAAACGCCGGACCGGCTGTATCAGCCCGTCCGGCGTTTGAGGACGAGCGGCGGAGCCGCGAACAGCGGGTCTGGGGCGCAGCCCCAGGAAGCGGCGAAGTGGGGGTGCCCCCTCTGGGGGAGGGACCGGGGCACCCTACGGCTCGACCACGACCTCCTGCGCCGCCGCCGTCCCCTCTCCCACGATCAGCGCCGCGTCCACCGGAACATTGCGCTTGACGAGCGCAAGCGCGATGGGCCCGAGCTCATGGTGCCGCACGGCAGTCGTCACGAACCCGAGCTGCCGCCCCTCAGGCCCGTCGGAAGCGAGCCGCACCGGTGCCCCGTGCCCGGGCAGATGGACCTCGCTCCCGTCCAGGTGCAGGAAGACGAGACGACGTGGCGGCTTGCCCAGGTTCTGGACCCGCGCCACGGTCTCCTGCCCCCGGTAGCACCCCTTCTGCAGATGAACGGCCGTGCCGATGAGCCCGAGCTCGTGGGGGATCGTCCGGTGGTCGGTCTCCAGCCCGAGCCGCGGCCGGTGGGCCTCGACGCGGAGGGCCTCCAGGGCGAGGGTGCCCGCGGCGGGCCCGTGGTCGGCCGCGAACTCCTCCAGTCGCTCGCGCGGCAGGAACAGGTCGCGCCCGTGGGGCGTCTCGCGGACGACGACGCCGTCGGGGGCCCCGGCGATGGAGCCGGCGGGCAGGTGGACGACGGCGATGTCGTCGGTGCGGTCGGCGACCTCGACGCGGTAGAAGAACTTCATGCTCTCCAGGTAGGCGATCAGCGCCTCCTGGGTGCCGGGTTCCACGTGCGCCCAGACGGTCGTGCCGTCGTCGACGAGGGAGAGGGCGTGCTCGATGTGGCCGTTGGCGGTGAGGATCAGCGCCTCGGTGGCCTGCCCGGGCGGCAGCTCGCTGACGTGCTGGGTGAGCAGCAGGTGCAGCCAGCTCAGCCGGTCGTCGCCGGAGACGGTGACCACACCCCGGTGGGAGAGGTCGACGAACCCGGACCCGTCGGCGAGCGCGCGCTGCTCGCGGAACGGGTCGCCGTAGTGCGCGGCGACGCCTTCGTCCGGGCCCTCGGCGGGGACGGCGCCGGGCAGCGACAGCAGAGGGCTCTTGGATTGACGCAGCATGCGCCCAGCCTACGACCCGCGCGGGCGGGGACGGATGCCCCGTACGGCCCGCCCTGCGATCCGTACGGCCCGCCCTACGGTGCGTCCGGGTCCTTTTCCTTCGTGCTCTTCCCGGCGGAGCAGGAGCCGCACCGGCCGAAGATCGCGAAGTGCTTCATGTCGGTGTCGAAGCCGAACTCCGCGCGGAGCCGCTCGGTGAAGTCGGCGGCCACCGACAGGTCGGCCTCGATGACCCCGGTGCAGTCCCGGCAGACCAGGTGGAGGTGGTCGTGCCGGTCCGCGAGGTGGTACGTGGGGGCGCCGTGGCCGAGGTGGGCGTGGCTGACCAGGCCGAGCTCCTCCAAAAGCTCCAGCGTCCGGTAGACGGTGGAGATGTTGACGCCGCCGGCCGTCTTGCGGACCTCGGTGAGGATGTCGTCCGGGGTCGCGTGCTCCAGCCGGTCGACCGCTTCCAGTACGAGCTGGCGCTGGGGCGTCAGCCGGTAGCCGCGCTTGCGGAGATCGCTCTGCCAGTCGGTGTCCACCACTCCTCCAGTCTAGGCGGGGTCAGTCTTCGCGGACCCCCTTCAGGTAGCCGGCCAGGGCCGCGACGGCGTCCGGGTTGCGCGGGCTCTCCACCAGGTCGACGTAGTCGAGGACGAAGATCCGCTTGTTCTTCACGGCCGGGACGTCGGCCAGCGGCGGATAGGAGAGCAGGAACTTCCGCTTCTCCTCGGCGCTGACGTCGCCGTAGTTGTTGACGACGATGACGTCGGGCCGCCGGTCGACCACCGTCTCCCAGCCGACCGTCGTCCAGGTGTCCTTCAGGTCGCTCATCACGTGGTCGCCGCCGGCCTTGGTGATGATGTCGTGCGGCCCCGCGTAGGCGCCCGCGGTCACCGGCTTGTCGCGGCCGTCGTCGTAGAGGAAGACCTTGGGCCGCTTGCCGTCCGCGGGGATCGCGGCCTGCGCGTCCGCGACCTTCTTCTTGAACCCGGCGACGAGTTTCGCCGCCCGGTCCTCGACGTCGAAGATCTTCCCCAGGGTGGTGAGATCGGTGTAGAGCGCCTCCAGCGGCGGCATCACGCCCCGCTCCTTGCCGCCGCCGCTGCGGCAGGACTCGGTGAGCACGTACGAGCCGATCCCCAGCTTCTTCAGCGCGGCGGGGGTGAAGCCGTCGCCCTCGCCGAAGCCGTAGTTCCAGCCGGCGAAGACGAGGTCGGCCCTGGCGTCGAGGACCATCTCCTTGTTGATCTGCTTGGTGGACAGCCGCTTGACCTTGTCGTAGCCGTCCTTCCACGGGATGTCGTCGGCGCGGCTCGTCTTGTAGGCGGGCGCCACGTAGCCGGCCATGTGGTCCTCCAGGCCGAGGGCGAACATGATCTCCGCGATGCCCACGTCGTTGGTCACCACCCGTCGCGGCGCCTTGTCGTACACCGTCTTCACCCCGCAGTTCTCGATGGTGACGGGGTAGTGGCCGGACGCCGGGGACTTCTTCGCGTCGTCGGGCTTCTCCTCGTCCACCCGGGCGCCGCAGCCCGCCAGGGCGAGGGCTGCGGTCAGGCAGAGGAGGGCGCGGGCGGTTCGCATGGCGGGGCTCCTGAGGAAGGGGATCACCGGGGCAGGCGGTCGAAGAGGAGTTGCGGGACACCGGACACCGGGTGGGGCACCCGGTGCGCCCGGACGCCGAAGACGTCGGCCAGCAGCCCGGACGTCAGCACCTCGTCCGGCGGCCCGGAGGCGACGAGCCGGCCGCCGTGGACGACGTACAGGACGTCGCAGTGGGTCGCGGCGAGGTTGAGGTCGTGCAGCGCGGCGAGCACGGTGAGCCCGGAGTCCCGTACCAGCGCGAGGACTTCGAGCTGCTGGCTGATGTCGAGGTGGTTCGTCGGCTCGTCCAGGACCAGCACCCTCGGCCGCTGGGCCAGGGCGCGCGCGATCAGGACGCGCTGCTTCTCGCCGCCGGAGAGGGTCAGGAAGCCGCGGTCGGTGAGGTGCCCGGCGCCGACCCGTTCCAGGGCCGTCGCGCAGGCCTCGGTGTCCTCGCGGGTGGTGCGGCCGGCCGCCCGCTGGTGCGGCAGCCGGCCCATCGCGACGACCTCGGCGACCGTGAAGTCGAACTCGCTGCCCGACTCCTGCGGCAGCGCCGCCAGCCGCCGGGCACTCTCGCGGGCGGTGAGCCCGCGCAGGTCGTCGCCGTCCAGCAGCACCCGGCCGTGCGTCGGCCGCAGCGCGCGGTAGACGCACCGCAGCAGCGTCGACTTGCCGCTGCCGTTGGGGCCGACGACGCCCACGAACTGCCCGCTCCCGGCCCGCAGTGACACGTCCCGGACCAGTCGGGCGCCGGCCACCTCGACCGACAGGTCCTCGATGTCGACCCGCATCAGGCACCTCCGAAGGTGTAGCCGCGCCGGCGCATCAGCAGGATGAAACAGGGCACGCCGATCAGCGCCGTGATCACTCCGACCGGCAGTTCGACGGGCGACAGCAGCAGCCGTGAGACGACGTCCACCCACACCAGCAGCACCGCGCCCAGCAGCGGCGCGACGGCGAGGACCCGGCGGTGGTCGGCACCGACCAGCATCCGGGTGGCGTGCGGGACCATCAGCCCGACGAAGCCGATGGCACCGCTGACGGCCACCACCGCACCGGTGACGGCCGCGACCACGACGAACAGCACCCGGCGCCGCCGCTCGGGGTCGACGCCCAGCGCGGACGACGTCTCGTCGCCCATGGCCAGCACGTTCAGACCGCGCGCCGACCACAGCAGGTAGCCCAGCCCCAGCAGCACGGCACCGGCCGCGATCGGCACGGACTGCCAGCTCGCCCCGCCCAGGCTGCCGAGCAGCCACATCATCGCCGAGCGGGCGGCGTCGCCCCGGTCCGCGCTGAAGACCATCAGGGTGGTGATCGCGGAGAAGCCGTAGTACATGGCGGTCCCGACCAGGACCAGCCGCAGCGGTGTCATCCCGTGCCCGGTACCGCGGGCCGCCGCGTAGACCAGGGCCATGGAGGCGAGCGCGGAGAGGAACGCGGCGGTGGACAGCGCCCAGACGCCGAGCGAGCCGAGCACGCCGAAGAGGAGCACCGCGTTGGCGCCGACGGCCGCGCCGGAGGAGATGCCCAGCACGAACGGATCGGCGAGCGCGTTGCGGACCAGCGCCTGCGTGGCCACGCCGACGGCGGCCAGCCCGGCGCCGACCACGGCCGCCAGCAGGGCGCGCGGGAAGCGCAGCTCCCAGACGATGGTGTAGGCGGAGACCTCGTCCGCCCCGATCCTGCCGCCGGTGAGCCCCGCGCCGAGGTAGTGGAGGACGCGCCCCCAGCCGATACCGGAGGAGCCGAGGGCGACGCAGCAGAGGAGCGAGCCGAGGAGGGCCACGGCCAGTCCGGCGATCAGGGGTGGCAGCGGGATCCGCCGCGCCGGTGCGGTGGTGCCGGGACCGGGCGGGGCGGGGGCGGTGATCGCCAAGGGGGACACCTTCGGCTCGGGCCGTGGGCCCGGGCAGGCGTGCCCGTAGGAGCCCCGCCGCGCCGCGGGGGGCCTCCCCTCGCAGACCACGGCGAGTTGTCAGGAGCTGACGCCGCCGCGGGTGATCGGGCTCGCAGAACGGGTGCTCTGCCTACCGTTGCGGGTCAGCGCCGGACTTCGACCGGACTTCCCCCGCGGGGCGCTTGGTGCGTACGACAGCCGCGGGCTACGGCTGCTCGGGGTTGTACGGGGTGCCGTCCGGGCGGAAGAAGGAGACGCCGTCCGGCAGGTCGTCCGGCAGGTTCCGCGCCCACTCCTCCAGCTCGGCGACGCCGGCCGTCTTCTTGAGCTGCGCGGACATGTACGGCCGCAGCGGCACCTCGGGGGTGGCCTTCTCGCCGACCCACATCAGGTCGCCCTTGACGTACCCGTAGAGGCGCTTGCCACCGGAGTACGGGCCGGACGCCGCGGTCCGGGCGACCGCGTCGGTGACGATGTCGATCTGCGGCTTCTTGTCGGCGAGCTCGCCGTACCAGACCTCGACGACGCCCTGGTCGCGGATCATGACGACCTCGATCTTGCGGTCCTTGTCGATCCGCCAGTAGCCGCTCTCGGTCTCCAGCGGACGGACCTTGTTCCCCTCGGCGTCGAGCACCCAACTGTGCGAGACGTACTCCAGGAAGTCCCGGCCGTCGTGGGTGAAGGTGACTTCCTGCCCGAAGTTGCACTTCTCGGAGCCCGGGAAGTCGGCGACGCCCGCCCCCTCCCACTTGCCGAGGAGGAAGACGAGGGGCACCAGGTCCCGGTGGAGGTCGGACGGAATCTCGATCATGGGCTCAGCTCAGACGATCTGTAGGGGGTGGTCGGGGAGGCTCAGCGCTGGCCCTGGTACAGCTTCTTCCAGGTCAGCCCGGCGAACGCGAGAACGCCGACGGCGACCAGGACCAGCAGGGTGGTGAAGACTGCCTCAAGCACGAGCGCGCTCCTCGGTCGGAGTGAGGGGTTACGGACCTGCGACGAGTCTAGTCGGCCCGGTCCGGGACGGCGGTGTGAGGTGGTACGGGCTGTGCGGGGTTCCCGGAACGGGCGCCCGGCCTAGAGTGATCCCATGCGGAAGAAGCTCGTGATCAAGGTGACGGCGGGCGCGGACGCGCCCGAGCGGTGCTCGCAGGCGTTCACGGTGGCGGCCGTCGCCGTCGCGAGCGGCGTCGAGGTCTCGCTGTGGCTGACGGGGGAGTCGTCCTGGTTCGCCCTGCCGGGCCGGGCGGCGGAGTTCGCACTGCCGCACGCGGCGCCGCTGCCGGAGCTGATCGACGGCATCCGGGCCGGCGGGGGCATGATCACCGTCTGCACGCAGTGCGCGGCGCGGCGGGACATCGAGGAGAAGGACCTGATCGAGGGCGCGCGCATCGCCGGGGCCCAGGTCTTCGTCGGCGAGATCATGGCGGACGGGGTGCAGGCGCTGGTCTACTGACCGCCGCCTGCCGGCGGCCCCGGACCTCCTGCCGGCCGCTCCGGCGGCGCGCACCGGCCGTCCTGCCGGCGCTTACTGGCCGTCCCGCTGGTCGTCCCGGCGGCGGCGGTCGTCCAGCTCGTTCCACCAGCGGTCGGACTCGGGGTCGCCCGTCTCCTCGTCCCACCAGCGGTCGTCGGGGCCCCGGCGGTTGGCCACGATGGCCGCCACCGGGGGGATGACCATCGCGAACAGGCACATGCCGATCGCGGCGGGCACCGACCACAGCCGCACGACGGCCCAGGCCAGGACGAACATCCCGACGCACGTGCCCATCATGGCGAAGTACAGGTGGCGCCGCCGCGCGTACATGCTTCAACGGTACGGCGGGGGCCGGACGCCGTACAGCGCGCGCGGCCCGTCCGGGGGCGCGCCGAGGGTGCGCCGGAGGGCCGCACCCCGCCATCAGGTCGTCCAAACCCCGGGGTGCGGCCCTCCGGCCGTCCGGCGCGCGAGGGCGCCGTGCTCAGTGGGCGTCGCCCCTATACGGCGATCGCCACCTCCGCCAGCCCGCCCTGCCGGGCGACGACGGTACGGTCGGCGGTCGCGCCCGGGACGAGCGCGCGGACCGTCCAGGTGCCCTCCGCCGCGTAGAAGCGGAACTGCCCGGTCGCGGAGGTGGGGACCTCCGCGGTGAACTCGCCGTCGCCGTCCAGCAGGCGCACGTACCCGGTGACGGGCACCCCGTCACGGGTCACGGAACCCTGGATGGTGGTCTCGCCCGGCTTGGCCGTCGAGGCGTCGGGGCCGCCGGCCTTGGCTCCACACATGCTGCGTACCTTTCCTCGTTCGTGCTGTCGTCGGGCGGATCAGTTGGCGCCGAGCTCGATCGGCACGCCGACGAGGGAGCCGTACTCGGTCCACGAGCCGTCGTAGTTGCGGACGTTGGGCTGTCCGAGCAGCTCGTGCAGGACGAACCAGGTGTGCGCCGACCGCTCGCCGATCCGGCAGTACGCGATGGTGTCCTTCGACAGGTCCACGCCCGCGCCCTCGTAGACGGCCCGGAGTTCGTCGTCCGACTTGAACGTGCCGTCGTCGTTGGCCGCCTTGGACCAGGGGATGTTGCGCGCCGTCGGGACGTGGCCCGGGCGCTGCGACTGCTCCTGCGGGAGGTGGGCGGGGGCGAGCAGCTTGCCGCTGAACTCGTCGGGGGACCGGACGTCGACCAGGTTCAGGCTGCCGATCGCGGCCACCACGTCGTCCCGGAACGCGCGGATCGAGGCGTCCTGCGGCTTGGCCTTGTACTCCGTGCGGGGCCGCCGCGGGACCTCGGCGACCAGGTCGCGGGAGTCCAGCTCCCACTTCTTGCGGCCGCCGTCGAGGAGCCGGACGTCCTCGTGGCCGTAGAGCTTGAAGTACCAATAGGCGTAGGCCGCGAACCAGTTGTTGTTGCCGCCGTAGAGGACGACCGTGTCGTCGTTGGCGATGCCCTTCTCGGACAGCAGCTTCTCGAAGCCCGCCTGGTCCACGAAGTCCCGGCGGACGGGGGCCTGGAGGTCCGTCCGCCAGTCGATCCGGACGGCGGACTTGATGTGGTTCTTGTCGTAGGCCGAGGTGTCCTCGTCGACCTCGACGATGACGGTCTTGGGGTCGCCTGCGTCGATGCGGGCCTGGACCCAGTCGGCGTCCACCAGGACGTCACTGCGGCTCATGCTGTTCTCCTCCGGGGCAGTTGCGAGGTACGCCGACGGGGCGCCGGGCGCCGGCGTCGGCGGTGATGCGGGAGGGAGGCCGGAGCGGCCGGCCGAAGAGGGGACGGGGCCCCTGTCAGGCACGGCGACACAGCATGGCGGCCACGCGGCACAGGTCGACTGCCCGCCGCTTGGTGAGATCCGCCTGTCGCCTCATGGTGCGATCGTAGGGATCCGGTGGGAGGGGTGTCACCGGTGTGTCGCTATGTGAGACAAATTGTCTCGCATTTCAGTCCGCCCGGCGTTTGAGGACGAGCGGCGGAGCCGCGAAAGGGGGTCTGGGGCGCAGCCCCAGGAATCGGCGAAGTGGGGGTGCCCCCTCCGGGGGAGGGGCTGGGGCTCATCCCGCCAGGCGGACACCCGTCCCACCCAGTGTGATCTCCACACCCTTCTCGTTCGTCTCGACCTTCGTGAGCTTGATCCCCCGGGGCAACCCGGTGATCTCCCGCTCGAAATCCGTCTTCGACCGGATCAGCCCCTCCAGTCCCGGCAGATCCGAAGGGACCTTCTCCGCGTGCACCCGCACCCGCGTGTCGCCCACCAGGCTCACCGTGGAGACCACACTCCGCTTCACCACGCCCATCGGCAGCGGGATGCTGCCGGTCACCTTCACCCGGCTGGTGCCGGACGCGTCCTTGCCGCCATAGCCCACGGTGATCCCCTGACCGGCGATGCGGCTCAGGTCCTCGTAGGAGATGTGGGCCGTGCCCGAGGCCCGGTCGGCGACGGCGGAGGTGAAGCTGCTGTCGACACGGACGCCGTGCAGGGTCGCGTCGAAGTCGCTCACCCGGATCGTCTTGTCGCCCGTGCCGGCCGTCACGCCGCCGTCGAGCGAGACCTCGACCTCGTCCAGCTTGGAGTCCGCCACCTGGGTCAGGAACGGGAAGCCCTTGATGGAGACGTCGGGTGTGCCGGACATGTTCTGGCTGCTGCGTATCTTGTCCGCCGCTTCGTTCTCCGCGTACCAGACCGCCACGCGGTCGGCGGCGACGAAGAGGCCGCCCAGGACCACGACGACGATCAACAGGGTGCGTATGGCGCGCATCGGGTGACGTTCCCCCAGGGTCGGTTCGGGCCTTGCCGTTCCGGCGAGCCTACCCAGCCGGTCCTCAGGGCAATGTGGTCATGACGACCTTGAAGACGGAGACGGGCCGCCCCCGGTTCTCCGGGGACGGCCCGCCGTGACGGGACACACGGCCCGCCGGCCGCTCGGCACGGCTCAGAACAGCGCCCGGCCCACCACGTAGACCGCCGGGGCGGCGAGCGCCAGCGGCAGCGCGACGCCCGCGGTCATGTGCACGAAGCGCGACGGGTAGTCGTAGCTGGCCACCCGCAGGCCGACCAGCGCGCAGACGCCGGCCGCCAGCCCCAGCAGGGCGGCGGAGCCCCCGGTGTGCGTCAACTGGCCGCCGAGCACGCCCGCGCCCGCCGCCGCGAGCAGCGCGACGACCGGGGAGGCCATCGACGGCAGCGGCAGCGCCCGGGCCAGGACCGCCACGGCCACCGCGATGCCGCCGACCACCACCGCGTCGCGGTCCGCGGCGAGGTGCCCGGCCGCGAGGACCGCGAGGACGGTCGAACCGCCGGCCGTCGTCAGCCCGTACAACCGCTCGTCCGGCGAGGCGTGGCTGCGCAACTGGAGCACGACCACCAGCAGCAGCCAGACGCCGAGCGTGCCCAGCAGCACCGTGGGAGCCCGCTCGGCCTTGACGGCCAGCAGCCCGGCGTCGGCGACCAGGCCGCCCAGGAACGCCAGCGCGATGCCCTGCCGGGCGGGCCACATGCCGTTGAGCCGGAACCAACCCGCCGCGGTCACCGCCTGGAGCAGCACCACCGGGACGGCCAGTGCCGCCTGGCCCAGGGGCGCGGCGAGGGCCACCAGCGCGGCCAGCACGGCCGTCAGCAGCGCGGGCCGGAAACCGGGCGACAGGATCTGCGGCCGGCCCTCCGCCCTGGCCTTCTCCGCGGCCGTCATCGGCCGCTCCGGCTCCCCGGCCGCGGCCGGCGCCGGGACGGGCGCCGTCTCCGGCCGGCCGCCGGGGTCCGTCGCCGGCGCGGCGGCCGGCGCGGCCCGCCGGTGCCCGGACCAGCCCGGGGCGCCCGTCTCCGGCCCCGGGGCACCGGCCCAGGCGGGGGCCTGGGACCGGTCGTGGGCCCGGTCGGGGGACTGCGTCCCGTACGACGGCTCCGCCACCGGCAGTTGCTGCTGCCAGGCCTGCGTCTCCCAGGTCTGCGCCTGCCACGTCTGCGTCGGCTGGTCGTCGGCGGGGGCCCAGCCCTGCTGCCCGCCGGCCGTGGGCCAGGCCGCCCCACTCTGCGCCGGCTGCTGCGCCTGGGCCTGCGGGTGCTGCGCCTGCGGCCGATGCGGCTGCGCCTGCGGCTGCTGTTGATGCGGCTGCGGCTGCGGCTGCTGCGGGGGGTACGCGTAGCCGTACGCGCCGCCGCCCGTCGTGCCGTCGCCGGCGCGCGGGTCGTAGGCGGCGTATCCGTCGTGGCCGGCGTATCCGCCGTGGCCGCCGTGACCGTCATGGCCGGCGTCGCCGTGGTGCCCGGCACCCTCCTGCCGGCCCTGTGCGTCGTACGCGTCGTACCCGGCGTACGGGTCCCGCGGCTGGTACGGGTCGTGGTACTGGTCGCTCATCGTGCCCTCATCGTGCCGGTGTCACCCTCCTGCGAAGGGCGGGAGCACTTCGACCGTGCCGCCCTCGGCCAGTTGGACCGTGGTGTGCGCGCGGGTGCCGACCGGGTCGCCGTCCACGAGGAAGGAGCAGCGCGCGAGGACCCGCGCGAACTCCGGGCGTTCCGCGTGCCGCTCCCGGGCGGCGGCCAGGGCGTCGGCGAGCGTCGGCGCCGCGTAGGGCTCCTCGGCCGTGCCGGCGGCGGCCTTCGCCGCGGCCCAGTACCGGATCGTGCCCGTCGGCACCGTCCGGTCCCGCGGCCCCGGTCGTGCCGTGTCCGCGATCGCCACGGCCACCCCGCTTTCACGTTTCGGTTCCTGTGTCGGCTGCGTCATCGCCGCTTCTTCCGTCTCCATGATGACGGGTACCGGCCCGCCCCCGGCCCCCGGCCGCGAAATCCGGGCGGAATCTCCGGGAGATCCCGGAGGCGATCTCAGGGGATTCCCCCCGGCACGGTACGGAAACCCGGGGAAATCCCGGGGAGCGGGCGACCCGTGGGCCCACCGGGAACGGTAACGGGGGAAACCGGGGAAACCCGGGGGAAAAAACCAGGGGATCGCACGAACGGCGGTCGCATAGGCTTCTCATGTGCTGGTACGCCTACTTCGAGCTCGACTGAAGAGCTACTCCCGCCCCTTGGCGCTGGTAGTGCTCCTTCAGCTCGTCCAAACGCTCGCGACGCTCTATCTGCCCACGCTCAACGCCGACATCATCGACAAGGGTGTGGTGAAGGGCGATACCGGCTACATCCTCACCACCGGCGGGGTGATGGCCGCGGTGGCCCTCGTGCAGTTGGTCTGCTCGCTCGGCGCGGTGTACGTCGGCGCGCGGATCGCGATGGCCGTCGGCCGTGACCTGCGCGCGGAGGTCTTCGACCGGGTGCAGTCCTTCTCCGCCCGCGAGGTGGGCAGGTTCGGGGCGCCCTCCCTGATCACGCGCACCACCAACGACGTCCAGCAGGTCCAGATGCTGGTCCTGATGTCGTTCACGCTGATGGTGGCCGCGCCCATCATGTGCGTCGGCGGCATCCTGATGGCCCTCAAGCAGGACGTGCCGCTGTCCGGACTGCTGTTGGCCATCGTGCCCGTGCTCGGTGTCGTCGTCGCGCTGATCGTCCGGCGGCTGCGCCCGGTGTTCAAGGACGTGCAGGAGCGCATCGACACCGTCAACCGCGTCCTCCGCGAGCAGATCGCCGGCATCCGCGTCATCCGCGCGTTCGTCCGGGACAAGCACGAGCGCGAGCGCTTCCACGAGGCCAACACCGCCCTCATGGACGTCTCGCTGCGCTCCGGCCGGCTGGCGTCCGTCATGTTCCCGGCCGTGATGCTGATCGTGAACGTGGCCTCGGTCGCCGTGCTGTGGTTCGGCGGGCACCGCATCGACGGCGGCGACATGGAGATCGGCGCCCTCACCGCGTTCCTCAGCTACCTGATGCAGATCCTGATGGCGATCATGATGGCCACCTTCATGTTCATGATGGTGCCGCGTGCCGAGGTCTGCGCCGAGCGGATCCACGAGGTGCTGAGCACCGAGTCCAGCGTGGTGCCGCCCACCGCGCCGGTCACCGAGCTGCGCGGCCGCGGCCACCTCGAACTGCGTGGCGCCGGGTTCCGCTACCCGGGCGCCGAGGAGCCCGTGCTCAGGAACGTCTCCCTGGTCGCGCGGCCCGGCGAGGTCACCGCCGTCATCGGCTCCACCGGCAGCGGCAAGTCCACGCTGCTCGGGCTGATACCCCGGCTCTTCGACGCCACCGAGGGCGAGGTCCTGATCGGCGGCGTGAACGTGCGCGAGGCCGACCCCGCCCTCATCGCCCGCACGGTGGGCCTGGTCCCGCAGAAGCCCTACCTCTTCTCCGGCACCATCGCCTCCAACCTCCGCTACGGGCGGCCCGACGCGACCGACGAGGAGCTGTGGGCCGCGCTGGAGACGGCGCAGGCCCGGGAGTTCGTCGAGGCGATGGAGGGCGGGCTCGAGGCACCCGTCGCCCAGGGCGGCTCCAATGTCTCCGGGGGGCAGCGCCAGCGCCTGGCCATCGCCCGCGCCCTGGTCCGCAGACCCGGCATCTACCTGTTCGACGACTCGTTCTCCGCGCTCGACTACGCCACCGACGCCCGGCTGCGGGCGGCGCTGTCCCGGGAGACCGAGGACGCCACCGTCCTCGTCGTCGCCCAGCGCGTCTCCACCATCCGGGACGCCGACCGGATCGTCGTCCTGGACGAGGGCCGCGTCGTCGGCACCGGAACCCATACCGAGCTGATGGCGTCGAACGAGACCTACCGGGAGATCGTGCTGTCCCAGCTCACCGAGGAGGAGGCCGCGTGAGCACCCCGGCGCAGTCCCAGCAGGCGACGGGACCGGAGGAGCGGCCGGAGTCCGGCGGTGCCCCGGGCACCCCGTCCGCCGGCCCGTCCCTGGAGAAGTCCCCCGGCGGGGAACCCGGCGCGACGTCCGGCACGCAGCCGGGCACGCCCCCGGGGAAGGACGCCCCGGCCCGGCGGGGGCCCGCGCCCGCGTCCGGCATCGCCCGCTTCATGGGCGGCCAGCCGACCGAGAAGTCCGCCGACTTCAAGGGCTCCAGCCGCCGCCTGTTCGCCCGCATGGGCCCCGAGAAGCCCATGCTCTGGGCGGTGCTGCTGCTCGGCCTGGCCAGTGTCGCGCTGACGGTGGCCGGTCCCAAGGTGCTCGGCCACGCCACCGACCTGATCTTCGCCGGTGTCGTCGGACAGCAGATGGCGGCCGGCACCACCAAGGCCCAGGCCCTGGACGCCCTGCGCCGCGGCGGACACGGCAACGTCGCGGACGTCCTGTCCGGCGTCGACTTCACCCCCGGCCAGGGCATCGACTTCGGCGCGGTCGGCACGGTGCTGCTGTGGGTGCTGCTGATCTACGTCGCCGCGTCCGTGTTCGGGCTCGTCCAGGCGCGGGTCGTCACCGCCGCCATCCAGCGCACCGTCTTCCGGCTGCGCCAGGACGTCGAGGAGAAGCTGGGGCGGCTGCCGCTGAGCTACTTCGACAAGCAGCAGCGCGGCGAGATTCTCTCCCGGGCCACCAACGACATCGACAACATCGCCCAGACCTTCCAGCAGACCCTGAGCCAGATGATGGGCTCGCTGCTGACCATGGTCGGCGTGCTCGCGGTGATGTTCTGGATCTCCTGGCTGCTGGCCCTCGTCGCGCTGATCACCGTCCCCGTCTCGATATACGTCGTCACCGCCGTCGGAAAGCGCGCACAGCCGCAGTTCGTGGCCCAGTGGGCGTCGACGGGCCGGCTCAACGGCCACATCGAGGAGATGTACACGGGCCACTCGCTGGTCAAGGTCTTCGGCCGGCAGGAGGAGTCCGCGGCGGCCTTCCGCAAGGAGAACGAGGAGCTCTACCGGGCCGGTTTCAAGGCGCAGTTCATATCCGGTGTCATCCAGCCCGCGATGATGTTCGTCGGAAACCTCAACTACGTCCTGGTCGCCGTCGTCGGCGGTCTGCGGGTGGCGAGCGGCTCCCTGTCGATCGGTGACGTGCAGGCGTTCGTCCAGTACTCGCGCCAGTTCAGCCAGCCGCTGACCCAGGTCGCCTCGATGGCCAACCTCGTCCAGTCCGGCGTCGCGTCCGCCGAGCGCGTCTTCGAACTGCTCGACGCCGAGGAGCAGTCGCCGGACGGTGACGAGCGCGAGCTCGGCCGCGTCCGGGGCGAGGTCGCGTTCGAGAACGTCTCCTTCCGCTACGACCCGGACAAGCCGCTCATCGAGGACCTCTCCCTCACCGTCCGGCCCGGCCAGACCGTGGCCATCGTCGGCCCCACCGGCGCCGGCAAGACCACCCTGGTCAACCTGCTGATGCGCTTCTACGAGGTGGGCGGCGGCCGGATCACCCTCGACGGCACCGACGTCGCGACCCTCTCCCGCGAGGAGCTGCGCTCCCACATCGGCATGGTCCTCCAGGACACCTGGCTGTTCGGCGGCACGATCGCGGACAACATCGCGTACGGCGCCGACGGCGCCACGGCGGAGCGCATCGTCGAGGCGGCCAAGGCCACCCACGTCGACCGCTTCGTCCGGACCCTGCCCGACGGCTACGACACGGTGATCGACGAGGAAGGCGGCAACGTCAGCGTCGGCGAGAAGCAACTGATCACCATCGCGCGGGCGTTCCTCGCCGAGCCGGAGATCCTCATCCTGGACGAGGCCACCAGCTCCGTCGACACCCGCACCGAGGTCCTCATCCAGCAGGCCATGGCCGAGCTGCGCTCCGGCCGCACCAGCTTCGTGATCGCCCACCGGCTGTCGACGATCCGCGACGCGGACGTGATCCTGGTGATGGAGTCCGGGCGGATCGTGGAGCAGGGGGATCACGAGTCGCTGCTGGCGGCGGACGGCGCTTATGCGCGCCTGTACGCCGCGCAGTTCGCGCAGCCGGTGGCGGAGGAGGCGTAGGGAGCCCCGGACCCTCCCCCAGAGGGGGCACCCCCACCTTCGCCGATTCCTGGGGGCGAGCCCCCAGCCCCCTGTGATCGCGGCTTCGCCGCTTGTCCTCAAACGCCGGACGGGCTGAATACACCGGGCGGGCTGAATACAGGGGGTGCGGGGGTGCGCCCCGCAGGAAACGGTGAAAGGGCGGGGCTGGGGCTCTACCCCTCGACCACCCACCGGGCGATCCGCCGCATCAGCCCGTCCGGAGCAGCCGCTTCCGCATGGCCGAACCCAGGTTCGATCCACAGTTCCGTGTTCGCCGGATCCGCGGCCGCCGCCAGCGACCGCGGGTGATCGAGCGGAAAGTACGCGTCCCGATCGCCGTGCACGATCAACACCCGCCGAGGCCCGATCAACCGCACCGCCGCCACCGGCGGCACCGGCACCGGGTCCCACTCGGCGGGGTGCACCCGCGTCCGCAGCGCCCACCGGGCCACCGCCCGGCCGGCCGGGCGCGTCACCGCCCAGTGCAGCCGCCGCATCGGGGCCGTCCCCCGGTAGAACCAGCGGGCGGGCGCGCTCACCGACACCACCATGTCGGCGTATGCCTCCGTGCGCCCCTCGTGCTCTCGGCCGGTCCCCGGCGAGTACAGGCCACCATGGCGCAGTGCCACGGATCCGCCCATCGAGAATCCGACCGTCGCCACCCGCTCGTACCCCAGCCGCCTGGCCCAGTTCACGGCCGCGGCCAGATCCAGGACCTCCCGGTCGCCGACCGTGGAGTGTCCACCCGAACGGCCGTGCCCCCGGAACGAGAACGTGATCACGGCCGTGTGCTGGGCGAACACCTTCGCTGCCCGGCGTAGCGCGGGCCGGTCCAGGGCCCCCGTGAAACCGTGCGCGAGCACGACGGCGGGGGGCCGCGGGCCCTTCCCGGACGGCGGCGGTCCGGGCTGGTGGGCGGCCTCCACCGGCACTCCGTCGGCTGTCAAGAGGACGATGCGATGACCACCCGAAGTGATCGACGAAACACAAGGTCGGGCAAAGTCGTCGGCGCCCGGGAAAGTCATGTGGGCTATTCTGCTGCGCAGAGAGGATCCGGGCAGAGTCGCCCCCGGGTCCTTTTGTGCATTCGGACGTGCGCCCCGCGGACGACCGGGCGCACGCGTGCTTCCGGGCGCGCACCCGCACACTCCCCCAGCACCACGCCTGGGTGGTACCCCCGTCGCAGGGACCGAGGAGGAACCGACGCCATGGGCGAGCGAAGCGCGCACGACAGGAACGGCAGGACCGACGGCAGGCCGGGGGAGAGGACGGACAACGGGGCGGGTGACCGTCGATGAGCTCCCTTCTGCTGCTGACCAACGCCCTCCAGCCCTCCGCCGAGGTGCTGCCCGCGCTCGGACTGCTGCTGCACAGCGTCCGCGTCGCCCCCGCCGAGGGCCCCGCGCTCGTGGACGTGCCGGGCGCCGACGTCATACTGATCGACGGCCGGCGGGACCTCCCGCACATCCGCAGCCTCTGCCAGTTGCTGCGCTCCACCGGCCCCGGCTGCCCGCTGCTCCTCGTCGTCACCGAGGGCGGCCTGGCCGCCGTCACCGCCGACTGGGGCGTGGACGACGTCCTCCTCGACACCGCCGGCCCCGCCGAGGTGGAGGCCCGGCTGCGGCTGGCCATGGGCCGGCAGCAGATCTCGACGGACGACAGCCCCATGGAGATCCGCACCGGCGACCTGTCCGTGGACGAGGCGACGTACAGCGCCAAGCTCAAGGGGCGGGTGCTGGACCTCACCTTCAAGGAGTTCGAGCTGCTGAAGTACCTGGCCCAGCACCCGGGCCGGGTCTTCACCCGGGCGCAGCTCCTCCAGGAGGTGTGGGGGTACGACTACTTCGGCGGCACCCGGACCGTGGACGTCCACGTCCGGCGGCTGCGCGCGAAGCTGGGACCCGAGCACGAGTCGCTGATCGGGACCGTCCGGAACGTCGGTTACCGGTTCGTACTGCCGGAGAAACCGGACAAGAGCGAGAAGACGGACACCCCCGCGCCGGCGGCCGAACGGATGGCGGAGCCGCCCGCGCGGACCCCCGCCGCGGAGGCGCCGTCCCCCGGCCGAACAAAGAGTCCGCGACCGGCCAAACGGTAGGTGGACCCGCGTAGACTGCCGCGCGTGGCCAAGGTGACGCGGGACGATGTGGCGAGACTGGCGGGGACATCCACCGCGGTGGTCAGCTACGTCATCAACAACGGACCGCGCCCGGTGGCACCGGCGACGCGGGAGCGGGTGCTGGCCGCGATCAAGGAGCTCGGCTACCGGCCGGACCGGGTGGCCCAGGCGATGGCCTCCCGCCGGACGGACCTCATAGGCCTGATCGTCCCGGACGCCCGCCAGCCCTTCTTCGCGGAGATGGCGCACGCGGTCGAACAGGCCGCGGCCGAGCGCGGCAAGATGGTCCTGGTCGGCAACTCCGACTACCTCGACGAACGCGAAGTGCACTACCTGCGGGCCTTCCTGGGCATGCGGGTCTCCGGCCTCATCCTGATCAGCCAGGGCCCCAGCGAGCACGCCGCCATAGAGATCGACGCGTGGGACGCCCGCGTGGTCCTCATGCACCGCCGCCCCGACGCCATCGACGACGTCGCCGTGGTGACGGACGACATCGGCGGCGCCCAGCTCGCCACCCGCCACCTCCTGGAGCACGGCCACCCCTACGTCGCCTGCCTCGGCGGCACCGAGCACACCCCGGCCGTCGGCGACCCGGTCACCGACCACGTCGAGGGCTGGCGCCGGGCCATGCGCGAGGCCGGCAAGCCCACCGAGGGCCGGCTCTTCCACGCCCCCTACAACCGCTACGACGCCTACAAGGTGGCCCTGGACCTGCTGTCCGGCCCCGACCGCCCGCCCGCCGTAGTCTGCGCCACCGACGACCAGGCCATCGGCGTGCTGCGCGCCGCCCGGGAGTTGCGCATCGACGTCCCCGGCGAGCTGGCCGTCGCCGGCTTCGACGACGTCAAGGAGGCCGCGCTCACCGACCCGCCGCTCACCACGGTGGCCTCCGACCGGCAGGCGATGGCCCGCTCGGCCGTCGACCTGGTGCTGGACGACGGTCTGCGGTTCGCGGGCACGCGGCGGGAGCGGTTGAAGCAGTTCCCCTCGGCGCTGGTCGTCCGGCGGTCGTGTGGCTGCGGCGGCGAGTAGACCGGCGAGCGGACGACGGCCCGGCCCCCGGCTCCGGAGCGGCCACCACCGGAGGGTGTGCCGTCGCTTCCGCCGTCCGTGAGGCGGCGACGGTCTCGGCCGTGGCCACTGTCGCCTCCCCTCCTTCCGAAGCCCGAACCCGAGTCCGAGCCCGACTCCGAGCCCGGGTCTCGGGCTGAGTTCCAGCCCGAGCCCGCTCCCGGGGCCGAGTCCCGGGCCGCGCTCCAGCCCGAGCCCGATGCCTCGCATCCCCGGTCGTGACCGCCGGGGCCAAGGCACCTGACACGGCCGCCGCCGCCACCGCCGCCACCGTCGGCGAGGTCGCCATGAGCGCCGGTGCCCCCCTCCCGTCCCCTTCACGGTCGCAGCCGTGCCTGGACGAGGGCCTGTGAGCCGTCCGTGCGCCACGCCGGCCGGGAAGCGTCCAGCCGGTCCGTGGTCTCCTTCGGCAGCCCTACGGCGACCTCGGACTTCAGCGTGCGCAGGGCCACGAGCGAGCCGGGCACGCCCGCCACGGCGTCGGAGAACGGGCGGTCGGCCGGCCAGGCGCGGTCGCCGACCAGGCGCCGGTAGTTGAGGTCGCCCTTGAAAACGCACAGGGCGGCCCCGGCGAGGGTGGCACGGAGATCGGCGGGCACGCTGTCGAAGCCGAGGGGCGAACAGTGGAAGGCGTGGGTGGTCTGCCGGAGCCGGCCCGTGGCGGCGGCGTCGTGGAGGCGCCGGGCCGCCCTGCCCGCCTCGTTCCGGAAGGCGGCCATGCGGACCAGGCAGTCGCGGACGTCCGAGGCCGTGGCGTCGGAGACGTAGTACGGCCGCGGTTTGACGTGCAGGACCACGGACGTCGCACGTCCGGTCGTCAGCAGGTGGTCCGCGAGGAGGAGGTCGGCGAGGAGCTCCCGGCCCGCGTTGTCGAGCACCATGTGGACGGCGCCCGGCGGGCGCCGGCTGACGTGTCTCCACAGCGCCTCGACGTCGTCCGAGAGGAGCGGGCCGCCGGGGCCGCCCCCGGCGCCGGTGGAGTCACCGTCCGCGGGGTCGGTGACCGCCTGGACCAACCGGAATCCGAGGTCGGCGCGGTTGCCGTGGAGGGAGGCCAGGACCAGCGCGCGGAACGCCTCGTCGGGCGGCGCGTCGGCCAGTGCGTCGAGCCAGGCGGTCTCGGACTCCAGCCCCGGGTCGGCCAGTTCGGCGTTTTTCATGGGCGCGAACGGATCGACGCCCTGCCACGGCCCGGGGGAGAAGTGGTCGACGCACTCCAGCAGGCGCAGGTAGAAATAGCTCTCCGCCCAGAGGAACGGTGCCTCGCTCCACGGCCGGCCGTAGTGGCGCCGGTCCCGGGCCGTCCACGGGGCGACGGCGGCCGTCTCCGGCGACGGCGGCCGGATCTTGCCCGTACGCGACTCGTCCAGCAGGGCCTCCAGGCGGCCTCGCTGCTCCGGACCGTACGGATTGCCCTCGCACAGCCGGCGGACGAGAGCCGGGTGCCGTTCGTGGAAGACACCCCAGCCGTACCCGCCGGGATCGGCGATGCCGTAGGCGGGGGCCGTGCCGCTCGTGTCCGTCGTCGTCGCCGTGGTCCTCATCGCCGCCATCGTCCTCACTCCTTGATCACTGCGAGCGGGTCGGGCCCGGCCGTTCCGGGGCGTCCCCTGCACTCTCCGCAACATCAGGATGCCCCTCGTCACGCGCTGTATCGCCCGTTCGGACCATGACGGAACCCTGTCAGGGGCGCTCAGGGTCGCGTATGCGCCCCGCGGCCGCCCGGCCTCCGGGACCCTCGTCCGGACCGCACACCCTTCTGGCGAGCTTCTCAGGGCGCACTCAGACTGTTCTCATGAACAGGGAGGACAGTCATACATATGACGACGGAGAACCCCCGCCCGAGCGGACACCAGCACCCTGAGTCCCCCCGCGCCTACCCCGCCCCGCCGGCGCACCCGCCGCAGGGACCGGTGAGCACGCCGGACGGCTCCACCGTCTGGCCCGGCGACCCCTACGGGAGCGGCGCGTACGCCACCGGCGTCCCCCGCCTCGGCCACGGCGGCCAGGGCGGCCCCGGCGGCCACGGAGGGCACCACAACAGCCCCAACGGACCCCTCGGCCCCACAGGCCCCGGCGGTTTTGGCGGGCACGGCGGTTTCGGCGGGCACGGCGGCCACGCCGGTTTCGGCTCCCCCGAGCCGCCCCGCCGCCGCCGAGGCGCCCGTACCCTCATCGCGACCTGCGCCCTCGTCGCCGCCCTGGTCGGCGGCGGGTCCGCCGCGCTGGTCTCCGGGCTGACGGGCGGTGGGGGCGACACGAGCCGGCCGACCCCGGTGCAGAACGCGGCCAGCCGCAGCGCGGGCGTCACCGCCGTGGCGCAGGCCGCCGGCCCCGGCATCGTGGAGATCAAGGCGGCCACCTCCGGCGGCCGGTCCACCGGCTCCGGCGTGATCATCAGTGCGAGCGGCGAGGTGATCACCAACAACCACGTCATCGCCGGCGCGGACACCGTCCAGGTCACCCTGCACGACGGCACCACCAAGAACGCCAAGGTCGTCGGCACCGACCCCGGCAAGGACCTCGCCCTGATCCGGATCGAGGGGGCGAGCGGCCTCAAGCCGGCCAGGCTCGGCGACTCCAGCAAGATCCAGGTCGGCGACCAGGTCGTCGCCATCGGTTCGCCCGAGGGCCTGACCGGCACCGTCACCAGCGGCATCGTGTCCGCCCTCAACCGCGAGGTCACCGTCCCCAAGGAGCAGGGCGGCGGCGGCCGGCAGCGCGACAACGGACCGCGGTGGCCGTTCGAGTTCGGCGGTGAGCAGTACAACGGCGACACCGGATCGTCCAAGACCACCTACAAGGCGATCCAGACCGACGCCTCCCTCAACCCGGGGAACTCGGGCGGTGCCCTCATCAACATGAACGGCGAGATCGTCGGCATCAACTCCGCGATGTTCGCGCCCGGGTCGGGCGGTGGCGGCGGTTCGTCCGACTCCGCCGGCAGCGTCGGCCTCGGCTTCGCCATCCCGGTCAACGACGTCAAGGCCGACCTCGCCGGCCTGCGCGCGGGCGGCAGCGGTGACTGAGCCGCGGGACCGCGGGGGCCGCGTGGGAAGCTGAGGTGCCGGCGGACCGGCCGCCGGCCGCCGGGGTGACCGCCGAGCCGGGGCGGCCGCCGCAGAAGCCGAGGCGCCCGCCGAAAGAACACGTGAGGAACGTCGATGAGCTCCGCCGACCCGTCCGCGTCCACGACCGCGCACGCACCCGCGTCCGCCCGCATCCTGGTCGTCGACGACGAGCCCGCCGTCCGGGAGGCGCTGCGCCGCAGCCTCGCCTTCGAGGGCTACGGCACCGAACTGGCCGTCGACGGCCTGGACGCACTCGCCAAGGTCACGGCGTACGAGCCCGAACTGATCGTCCTCGACGTGCTCATGCCGCGCATGGACGGACTCACCGCGGCCCGCCGGCTGCGCGCCGCCGGCGTCACCACGCCCATCCTCATGCTCACCGCCCGCGACACCGTCGGCGACCGCGTCACCGGCCTCGACGCCGGCGCGGACGACTACCTCGTCAAGCCGTTCGAACTCGACGAGCTGTTCGCCCGCATCCGCGCCCTGCTCCGCCGCAGCGCCTACACCGCTCCCGCCGCGCCCGAGGAGACGCACGTCCTCACCTTCGCCGACCTGCGCATGGACCCGGACACCCGGGAGGTCACCCGCGGTACCCGCCATGTCGAGCTCACCCGTACCGAGTTCACCCTCCTTGAACTCTTCCTCGCCCACCCCCGCCAGGTGCTCACCCGTGAGCAGATCCTCAAGCACGTCTGGGGTTTCGAGTTCGAGCCCTCCTCCAACTCCCTGGACGTCTACGTGATGTACCTGCGCCGCAAGACGGAGGCCGGTGGCGAGCCGCGGCTGGTCCACACCGTGCGCGGCGTCGGTTACGTGCTCCGGGCGGACGGCGGCGACCGGGTTCACGGCGCCGAGCGGGTGCACGGTGCGGACGGGGCTCCCGGTGCGGACCGGGCTCCCGGTGCCGGCCGGGCGGACGGCGCGGAATGATCAGCCGTTTCCGCCGGCTCCCCCTCCGTTCCCGGCTCGCCCTGCTGACGGCCGCGGCCGTCGCCGTCGCCGTCGCGGTGGCCGCCGGAGCCTGCTGGATACTGACCAAGGAGCAGCTCGAACAGCAGCGGGACACCACGCTCAGCCGCCAGAAGGTGGCCGACGACTACGTCCAGGGGCTGCTCGACCGGTGCGGCACCCGCGTCCCCGACAAGCTCGTCTCCCCCTCCCCGTACACGATCCAGGCCGTCACCGCCGACGGCGTCGTCTGTACGCAGCTCGGCCGGTCCCCGGTCCGGGTCAAGGTGGAGGACCTGGCCGTGGCCACCGGGCAGTTGGACGACACCCTGCACGACGCCCGTGCCGACGACGGCACCGAGATGCGCGTGGCCACGACGCGGGTGGCCTCCGGGCTCGCCGTGATGATCGCCCAGCCGGTGAGCGACATCGACCGGCCCATGAACGCGCTCGCCATCGTCCTCGTCGTCACCGCGGGGGTCGGGGTGCTCGGCGCGGCGGCCATCGGGCTCGTCATCGCCCGTGCGGCCCTCCGCCCGGTGGACCAGCTCACCGGCGCCGTCGAGCACATCGCCAGGACCGAGGACCTGGCCGTCCGCATTCCCGCCGAGGGCGAGGACGAGATCGCGCGGCTCTCCCGGTCCTTCAACTCCATGACGGCCGCGCTCGCGTCCTCCCGCGACCGTCAGCAGCAGCTCATCGCCGACGCCGGCCACGAGCTGCGCACCCCGCTCACCTCCCTGCGCACCAACATCGACCTCCTCGTCCGCAGCGAGGAGACCGGGCGCGCCATCCCGCCCGAGGACCGCAAGGCGCTGCTCGGCAGCGTCAAGGCGCAGATGACCGAACTGGCCGATCTCATCGGCGACCTGCAGGAGCTCTCGCGCCCCGACAGCGCGCCGGGGTCCGCTCCCGTCCAGGTCGTCGGACTGCACGAGGCGGCGGCGCGGGCCGTCGAGCGCGCCCGGTTGCGCGCGACGGGGCTCACGGTGACGGCGGAGCTCGACCCCTGGTACGTCCGCGCCGAGGCGCCCGCGCTGGAGCGCGCGATCGTCAACCTGCTGGACAACGCGGTGAAGTTCAGCCCGCCCGGCGGAGTGGTCGAGGTGCGGCTGTCCGGTGGCGAGCTGACCGTACGCGATCACGGCCCGGGCATCCCCGCCGAGGAACTCCCGCACGTCTTCGACCGTTTCTGGCGCTCCCCGTCGGCTCGTGGCCTGCCCGGCAGCGGCCTCGGCCTCTCCATCGTCGCCCGTACCGTCCGCCGCGCCGGTGGCGAGGTCGGTCTCCGCCCGGCGGAGGGCGGGGGCACGGTCGCCGTCGTCCGGCTGCCCGGGGCGGCGACGGAGCCGCCGGCGGACGTGCCGGGGGCCGTGCCGGGGGTGTGAGGCGCGGCGGCGACTGCCGCGCCGTGGCGCCGTGCGCGGCATCTCCCGTCTGTCAGGAACCCTTGACACGCCCTGCTTGTCAGGCCAACCTGACGGCATGACGGATGTGGGCAAGCCGGCCGACCTGGTCGGCCAAGTCACCGACAAAGACCCGGCCGTGGGCATGGGTGCCGTGGTCGCGCTGCGTCGTCTCCTGGAGGAGCTCGAACGACTCCATGTCGACAACGCCCGTGATCAGGGCTGGACATGGCAGCGGATCGCGGAGGCGCTGCGGGTGAGCAGGCAGTCCGTCCACGAGAAGCACGCGGGCAGGCGCAAGGCCGAAGGCAAGGAGAGCTGAGTGTTCGAGCATTTCACCGACCTCGGGAAGCGGGCCGTGGTCACCGCGCAGGACCAGGCCGTGGCCCTCGGGCACGACTTCGTCGGCACCGAGCACCTGTTGCTCGGGCTCGTCGCCACCGCCGACGGCGGCGGTGCCGGCGACGTGCTCGGCGGGTACGGCGTCGACCTGCCGCGGGCGCGCGAACGCGTCGCCGGGCTGCGGCGGGCGGACGGGACGGAGCCCACCGGCGGCCAGGCGGCGAAGGACGCCCTGGCCACCCTCGGCATCGACGCCGACGAGGTCCGCCGCCGGGCCGACGAGTCGTTCGGCGCCGGCGCTTTGCGGTTTCCGCGTCCGGCCTACACGGAGAACGCCAAGGAGGCCCTCACGGCCGCCGTGCGCGCGGCCCAGGGCCTCGGACACGACCGGATCGGCACGGAGCACGTGCTCCTCGGCCTCCTCGGAGCGGAGGAAAGCTCCGCGCTGAAGGTGCTCGCCGCGCTGGACGTCGACATCGCCGCCGTCCGCCCCGCGGTCCTCAACATGCTGGAACGGCAGGCCTCCTGAGCCACTCGGAGGCGCACGGCGCCGCTCGGGCAGTTGCCGGGCGGCGCCCCGGACGGGCCGCGCGCCGTGGCGAACGGGAAGGAACGCGAGTTCGCAAGGGAACGCTTGTTCGCGCCAGGGGTCGAATGAGTGATCGCCCGCCGAAAGCGGGATGCGCGGCGCGCGGCAGTCCTACGTTCGGCTCATGGTCACATCGCAACACGAGGCGTCCCACCGGATCTTCCAGGAGCAACCACCCCTGCTGGGGCCCGTCTTCCGGCTGCTGGGGGTCTGCCTGCCTCCCGAGAGATCCGTGGAGATCCTGTCGCCCGACCTCACGGAGATCAGACCGCTGGAACGGCGGGTGGACAGCCTGCTGCGGATCGAGCCGAGCGACGGCAGCAAACCCTTCCTGGTCGCCGTCGAATCGCAGGGGCGCAAGGACGCCGACAAGGCGGTGAGCTGGGCCTACTACCTGGCGTTCCTGAAGGCGAAGTACACCTGTCCCGTGCTGCTCCTCGTGTCCTGCCAGGACAAGGCGACCGCCGACTGGGCAGCGGGCCCGTTCCACCTGGGACCGGGGAGCTGGCCCTCGCTCTCGGTCCGCCCCCTGGTCCTGGGCCCGGGAAACATCCCGAAGATCCTCGACGCGGAGGAGGCGGCACGCGACCTGACCCTCGCGACGTTCTCCGCGATGACACACGCGCGGGACCCCGAGATCCCGGACATACTGAAGGCACTGGCAAGCGCCCTGGGGTCGGCCGACCGGGCTGTCGCCCCCTACTACGTGGAGCTGTTGGATATCGCCCTGGGAGACACCAAGGCGAGGGAGACCTGGAGGAAGCTCATGGCCATCCGCACCTATTTCCCCGGACGCGGGACGTTCGTCGAGGAGACGCTGCTGGCCGGCGAAGCCAAGGGGCGAGCCCAATCCGTCCTGCAGGTACTGGAGCACCGTGGCATCGCGGTGCCCTCCGAGGTGCGGGACCGCATTCTCGACTGCGCCGACCTCGACGCACTGGACCAGTGGTTCGACCGGGCATTCGTCGTCGACCGGGCCGAGGCCCTGATCGAGGGGCAGGAATGAGGATGCCCGTGTGCCCCCACAGCGGAGGCGCCCGATGGCTCTGATCCCGAACTTCCCCGGCAGTGGCACGATCATCGAAGAGGCGTTTCTGGCGGGAAAGAAGGAAGAACGCGCTCGCGTGGTGCTGCGCGTCCTGGAGAAGCGGGCGATTCCCGTGTCGCTCGACATCAGGCGGCGCGTGATGAGCTGCCCGTGCCTGGACGCGCTGGACCGCTGGTTCGATCGTGCGTGGGCCGTGATGGAAGCCGAGGAGATCTTCAAAGGCTGGAGCTGAGAGCCCACTGACGCCGCCCGGCAGCAGGACCGTCCGCTGCGGGGCGGCGTCGCACGTGCCGCCGGTCGCTTACTTCACGACCGTGATCCGGTCCGCCTTCGGCGGGGACAGCGGGTTCGTCTTGGAGGAGTGGGCGCCCAGGTAGGCGAGGAAGACGTCCAGGTCGGACGCGCCGACCCGCTTGTTCTTCGCCTCCTTGAACGCGGCGAAGCCGTCACCGCCGCCCATCAGGAACTCGTTGGCCGCGACGCGGTACGTCTTCACCGGGTCGATCGCCACGCCGTCGAGCTTCACGGACGAGGCGACGACGCGGTCGGCGCCGGTCTTCGTCAGGTCCAGGGTGTACGTCAGGCCCTTGCTGATCTGCAGGATCTTCGGCTGGGGGCCGTTGACCGCGCCACTGACCTGCTGCTGGAGGACGGAGATCACCTGGGCGCCGGTGAGGTCGGCGGTCTGCATCATGTTGGTGAACGGCTGGACGGTGAACGCCTTGCCGTAGGTGACGACGCCGTCGCCTTCGCCGCCCGCCGCCTTGTAGGCGAGGTCGGAGCGGATGCCGCCGGGGTTCATGAAGGCGATCCGGGCGCCGCCCTTGTCGGCCGGGGCCAGGGCCTCGAGCTGGGAGTCCGCGATGACGTCGCCGAGCGGCTTCTCGTACGCCTCGGAGCCGCGGCCGTTGATGTCGGCGGAGATGTAGCCGACGGGCCGGTTGGCGATGGGGGCGGCGAGCGCGTTCCAGCGCGCGATGAGGGAGGTCATGTCCGCGGCCTTGGGCCGGTCGCGGTCGACGACGTGGTTGGCGGCGTGCGGCCGGGCGACCGGGGTGCGGACGATGTCGCGGGTGCGGCGGTCGTACGTCAGCGTGGTGTCCGTGTACAGCCGGCCGAAGGAGGCGGCCGAGGTCACCGTGCGCGGGTTGCCCGCGGGGTCGGGGATGGTGCAGGCGTACGCCTGGTGGGTGTGGCCGGTGATGAAGGCGTCGACCTTCGGCGTCACCTTCTTGGCGATGTCGACGATCGGGCCCGAGATGCCGGCGCCGGCGCCCGGGCTGTCGCAGTCGTCGTTGTAGGCGCCCGAGGCGGGCATGCCGCCCTCGTGGACGAGGGTGACGATCGCCTTGACGCCCTGGCGGTCGAGTTCCTTGGCGTACTTGTCGATGGTCGCGACCTCGTCGGCGAACTTCAGACCCTTGACGCCCTCGGCCGTGACGACGTCAGGGGTCCCCTTGAGGGTGAGGCCGATGATGCCGATCTTCACGCCCTTGTGCCGCCAGACGGTGTACGGCTTGAGGATGGGCTTGCCGGTCTTCTCGTCGGTGACGTTCGCGGCGAGGTAGGGGAAGTCCGCGCCCCGGAACTTTCTGCCCTTCTCGAAGCAGCCTTCCTTGGGGTGGCAGCCGCCGCGCTGCATCCGCAGCAGTTCGGCCCGGCCCTCGTCGAACTCGTGGTTGCCGACCGAGGTGACGTCGAGCTTCAGCTTGTTGAGCGCCTCGATGGTGGGCTCGTCGTGGAACAGGCCGGACATCAGCGGGCTGGCGCCGATCATGTCGCCGGCCGCGGCGGTGATCGAGTACTCGTGCCCCTTGCGCGCGGTGCGCAGCGCGTCGGCCAGGTACTCCATTCCGCCGGCGGGTATGACCTTCTTCGTCCCGTCCTTCTGCGTCTCGGTGACGGTGCCGGACGAGCCCTGCGGCGGCTCCAGGTTGCCGTGCAGGTCGTTGAAGGACAGCAACTGGACGTCGACCGTCCGGCCGTGGCGGTGTCCCGGGCCCTGGGAGCCGTGGCCGTGGGAGCCGTGGTCGTGCGAGGTCGCCGCGCCGGCGGGCGTGGCGGCGAGGACACCGGCGGTGGCGGCGAGGACGGCGGCGCTGGCGGCCAGTTGTCTCGCGAGGCGCTTCCGTGGCGGCGTCGCGTGCATGGGTTCCCCTTTGTGCGGAAATCTGCGGATGTGGGCGCGGGCCGGCAGGTGCCAGGCGACGCGGTCTGCGAAAGCGTACGGTCAACGCGCGTAGCGCGCAGGAGGGTTGAGGTGACGAATTGGTAGCGCTTGTGCGCTCCTGTTCCCCAGAGCCCGCCCCCGGGACCTGCCCCCGGATCTGCCCCCCGGGACCTGTTCCCTGCGGCCTTCCCTCCCGCGGACGCCGGCCGGGAGCGGACGCCGACCGGGAGCGGACGCCGGCCGGGAGCGGACGCCGCTCGGAAGTGGACGCCGGCCGGGTCCGTTCCCCGCCGCGGCATAGGCTCGGGGCCATGACTGACGAGTGGAACGACGAGAGCGGACGGCGCCGTATCGAGGTGCTGGACGAGCCGACGCCCGAGCGCGCGCGGGAGGTGCTCCGGCTGATCGCGGACGCCGCGGCCGCCGACGGCCGGTACGCCGTCTCCGAACAGGGCCGGCTCCAGTTGAAGGGCGGCCGGCCGGGCGTCCGGCACCTGCTGCTGCACGACGTGACCGACGGCACGGAGACGCTCGCCGGGTACGCGCAGTTGGAGGACACCGACCCGGTCGAGGCGCCCGCCGGTGAGCTCGTCGTGCACCCGGCGTACCGGGGGCGAGGTCACGGCCGGGCGCTGGGCAACGCGTTGTTGCGGGAGTCCGGCAAGCGGCTGCGCGTCTGGGCGCACGGCGGCCACCCGGCCGCACGTCACCTCGCGCAGGTGCTGGGGATGAGCCTGTTCCGTGAGTTGCGGCAGATGCGACGGCCGCTGGACGGCCTGGACCTCCCCGAGCCCCGGCTGCCCGAAGGCGTGACCGTACGGACGTTCCGTCCCGGCACCGACGACGCGGCGTGGCTCGCCGTCAACGCCGAGGCGTTCGCGCACCATCCGGAGCAGGGCTCGCTCACCCAGCGTGACCTGGACGACCGCAAGGCCGAAAGCTGGTTCGACCCCGAGGGCTTCTTCCTCGCCGAGCGCGACGGTGCGATCGTCGGCTTCCACTGGACGAAGGTGCACGCCGAGGAGCGGCTCGGCGAGGTGTACGTCGTCGGCATCCGGCCCGGGGCCCAGGGCGGCGGGCTCGGCAAGGCGCTGACCGGCATCGGCCTCCGCCACCTCGCGGCGGCGGGCCTGCCCACGGCGATGCTCTACGTGGACGCGGACAACGCCCCGGCCGTGTCCGTGTACGAACGGCTGGGCTTCACGGTCCACGAGACGGATCTGATGTACCGCACGGAGTCCTGACCCGCGCGTCCGGCCCCGCTCCCGGTTGCACCTCCGGCCATACTCCCGTGCCGGATTCCGGCTGCGCGCCCGATGCCCCGAGGGTGTTGACGGGGGAAGCGGAGCGACGTCATCCTGCTTTCACTAGGCATTTGATGGAATGGTCCGGTGCAAGCGGGGTGGGGCGAGGGCGTGGTCGAGTTCCGCATCGACCGGCGCAGCGGCGTCGCTCCCTATGTGCAGATCGCCCGGCAGGTCGAGCAGGCGCTGCGGCTCGGCCTGCTGGTGCCCGGCGACCAGCTCCCCACCGCCCGCGAGGTTGTCGCGGCCACCGCCATCAACCCGAACACCGTGCTGAAGGCGTACCGCGAACTCGACCGCGCCGGCCTGGTCGAGGCGCGCCCAGGGCTCGGGACGTTCGTCCGGCGCTCCCTGGCCAGGCCGGACGCCGCCGCCGACTCGCCGCTCGGCGTCGAGCTGGCCGGCTGGGCGGAGCGGGCCCGCGCGGCGGGGCTCGACCGGGACGACGTCTCCGCCCTGGTGGCGTCCGTCCTGGAGAAGTGCTTCGGCGGCGCGTCGTCCGGCGGCTCGTACAGCGCCTCACCGGATGACCCGACGCCGGGCACGGCGGCCACGGGCGCACCGGCGGCGGCCGGCCCCCCAACTGCGGCGAGCACCCCGGCGGCCATGGGCGCGCCACCGGCCGCGGACACAGCGGCCCCCGGCGCCTCACCCGACCTCACCACCTTCACGGACCTCGCCGACGAGGGGACCGGATGACCGACCTGACCTACGTCCCCGGCGGGACCGCCATCGAGGCGGCCGGACTGGGGGTGAGGCACCGGCGTGCCTGGGCGCTGCGGGACTGCTCGTTCCGGGTGCCCACGGGGCGGGTCTGCGCGCTCGTCGGGCCGAACGGCGCCGGCAAGTCCACCCTGCTCTCCGTCGTCGCGGGGCTGCGGCGGCCGGAGGCGGGGCGACTGGAGGTGCTGGGCGGTCCGGCGGGCGGGCCGGGGACGCGGCCCCGGGTCGCCTATCTGTCCCAGGACAAGCCGCTGTACCCGCAGTTCACGGTGGCCGACACCCTGCGCATGGGCCGCGAGCTCAACCCGGGCCGCTGGGACCAGGCGGCTGCGGAACAACTGGTCAGGGAGGGCAACCTGCCGGCGCACGCCCGCGTCGGCGCCCTCTCCGCCGGCCAGCGCACCCGCGTCGCCCTGGCCCTGGCCTTCGGCAAGCGCCCCGACCTGCTGTTGCTGGACGAGCCGATGGCCGACCTCGACCCGCTGGTGCGGCACGAGATCACCGCGGCGCTGATGGCCGAGGCCGCCGAGCACGCCACCACCATCGTGCTGGCCTCCCACGTCCTCTCCGAACTCGACGGCGTCTGCGACTACCTGGTGCTGCTGGGCGACGGCCGGATCCGGCTGGCGGGCGAGGTCGAGGACCTGATCGGCGTGCACCGCGTCGTCGTGGGCCGCCACGAGGGCCCGGAGCCGCCCAGGACGTTCGGGGCGCACACGGTCGTCTCGGCGCGGACCACGGGCCGGCAGCTCACCGCCGTCCTCCGGCCGGAAGGGCCGGTCGCAGGGGAGTGGGAGGTGTCGGAGCCGACCCTGGAGGACCTGCTTCTCGCGCACCTCCGTTCCCCGGAAGTACCCCCGCTGCTCACCCCGAGCGCCGAACCCCGGTCCGGGAGGGCCGCCGCGTGACCGCCACCCTGACTCCCGCACCCGCCCCCTCCGCGTCGGCGGCCGGCCGGCGCGGCTTCCGGCCGCGCGGTTTCGTCTGGCTCGTCCTGCGCCAGCACCGGGCCACCCTCATCGTCCTGGCCGTGCTCCTGGTGGCCCACCTCGGGCAACTGGCGCTCCTCGGCCTGATGCTGCGGCACAACGCGGACGTCCGGGCCCTGCACGACCTGTGCGCGGGCGGTGGCACCGAATGCGCCGAACGCTGGTCCCCGGCCGCCGACTTCCAGGCCGGGTACGGGGACGCGCTGCACTTCAACGGACTGGTCGTGCAGTACGTGCCGCTGCTGGCGGGGCTGTTCACCGCCGGCCCGATGGTCGCCCGCGAGCTGGAGAGCGGTACGTGGCGGCTGGCCTGGACGCAGTCCGGCACACCGGCCCGCTGGCTCGCGGCCAAACTCGCCGTGCCCGTGGTGCTGGTGCTCGTCGGGGTGTCCCTGATGTCGGCGCTCTACACCTGGTGCTGGACGGCCGTCCCCACCGAACTGCTGCCCGGCCAGCGCTGGTACGACGCGTTCGGCATGCTCGGCCCGATGCCGGTCGCCGACGCCCTCTGCGGGGTCGCGCTCGGCGCGCTGGCCGCGCTGGTGACACGGCGCACGGTGGCGGCGATGGTCCTGACCCTGGTGGGGTACGGGCTGGTGCGGACCGTGCTCGGCATCGTCCGCCCCCACCTGTGGCCGCGCACCCGGGCGGTCTCGCTGAGCATGCCCGGATACCCGAACGACGGCACGTGGGTGCTCGGACGCGGTCTCCTCACCCGTTCGGGTGAAAGTCTGCCGGATGACGTCTGCGGCGTCGGGGTCTCGCCCGAGCGCTGCCTCGCCACGCACGACGCCGACCGCTGGTACCTCGATTTCCACGCACCGGCCCACCACTGGCCACTGGCGTGGCTGGAGGCGGGCATCCTCACGGTCATCGCCGCGTTCGCCGTCTGGGCGGCGGTGCGCTGGATACGGCACACCGCTCCCTCCTAGCAAGGCGCCGGGCCCCGGCGGCGGACGCCCCGGCCGCGCCGGGCTGACACCGGGGTGACGCCGGTTGACGCCGGGTTGACTCAGGCGGTGACGCCGGACCGACGAGACCTCGTGCCGGGCCGCCGCCGCGCGCCGGCCACGCTCCTCCGCACCACCCGGAACCCTCCGGTCACCCCCGGGAGGCGTCCGGGTTTCCCGCACGCCATGTGGGCGTTACCCGTGATTCAACCGCGGTTGCCAGTCTTGCGGAATGCAGCCGGTCGCCCCCCACGCACGACAACGCAGGCCACGCGGAACCGCGGTCGCCGCCGTGCCCGCCCTCCAGGACGAGCGGAACAATGAGGGCATGGCAGACCCTCCGTCGTCCTCGTGCCCCCGGGGGAACCGGGAAGACCGGCCGGCCCGGCAAGACCAGGACCGGGAAGACCGGCAGGTCCGGGAAGACCGGCAAGTCCGCGATGACAGGGAAGGCCGGGAAGAGCGGCGGGCCCGCGAGGACCGCGCAGCGGAGCGGCCGTCCGGTGACCGGTACGCGGTCCCGCGCCCCGGCGGCTTCCTGGCCGCCGCGCACCGCCCCGGCCCGGCCGCCCCGGACGTCCCCGAGCTCGAACCCGACCTGGACGCCGACCTCGACGGCTACGGCGTCGGCTACGGCGATGACGACGGTTACGGCGACTACGAGGGCCGGGACCCCGCCCGCTACGCCGAAGCCCACGGCGCCGCGGAAGCGGGGATCGACTACGCCGACGGTTACGACGACCGCGCGGAGGACCCCGCCCGGGACGGCGAGTCGCTGCCCGAGAACCGTTTCCTGGACCGCGAGCGCAGTTGGCTGGCGTTCAACGAACGGGTGCTGGAGCTGGCCGAGGACCCCGCCACGCCGCTGCTGGAACGCGCCAACTTCCTGGCGATCTTCGCGAGCAACCTCGACGAGTTCTTCATGGTCCGCGTCGCCGGGCTCAAGCGCCGCATCGCCACCGGCGTCGCCACCCGCTCCGCGTCGGGCCTGCAGCCGCGCGAGGTGCTGGAGCTGATCTGGACCCGCTCCCGCGAGCTCATGGCCCGGCACGCCGCCTGCTACCAGCAGGACGTGGCCCCTGAGCTGGCCGAACACGGCATCCACCTGATCCGCTGGCCGGAGCTGACCGAGAAGGAGCAGTCCCGCCTCTTCACCCTCTTCCGGCAGCAGATCTTTCCCGTCCTCACCCCGCTCGCCGTCGATCCGGCGCATCCCTTCCCGTACATCTCCGGGCTGTCGCTCAACCTCGCGGTGGTCGTCCGCAACCCGGTCAGCGGCCACGAGCACTTCGCGCGGGTGAAGGTGCCACCGCTGCTGTCCCGGTTCCTGGAGGCGTCGCCGCAGCGGTACGTGCCGCTGGAGGACGTGATCGCGGCGCATCTGGAGGAGCTGTTCCCGGGGATGGAGGTGCTGGGGCACCACATGTTCCGGGTGACGCGCAACGAGGACCTGGAGGTCGAGGAGGACGACGCGGAGAACCTGCTCCAGGCCCTGGAGAAGGAGCTCATGCGCCGCCGCTTCGGCCCGCCCGTGCGGCTGGAGGTGGAGGAGTCCATCGACCCGTACGTCCTCGACCTGCTGGTCCGCGAGCTGAAGATCTCCGACGCGGAGGTCTACCCGCTGCCCGGCCCGCTCGACCTGACCGCCCTGTTCCACATCGCGGCACTGGACCGGCCGGAGCTGAAGTACCCCACGTTCGTCGCCGGGACCCACCGGGACCTGGCCGAGGTGGAGTCCGCGTCGGCGCCCGACGTGTTCGCCGCCCTGCGCGAACGGGACGTGCTGCTCCACCACCCGTACGACTCGTTCTCCACCTCCGTCCAGTCCTTCCTCGAACAGGCCGCGGCCGACCCCGACGTCCTCGCCATCAAGCAGACGCTCTACCGGACGTCCGGCGACTCCCCGATCGTCGACGCGTTGATAGACGCCGCGGAGTCCGGGAAGCAGGTGCTCGTCCTCGTCGAGATCAAGGCGCGCTTCGACGAGCAGGCGAACATCAAGTGGGCGCGCAAGCTGGAGGAGGCCGGCTGCCATGTCGTCTACGGGCTCGTCGGGCTGAAGACGCACTGCAAGCTGTCGCTGGTGGTACGGCAGGAGGGGGACACCCTCCGCCGCTATTCCCACGTGGGGACGGGCAACTACCACCCGAAGACCGCCCGGCTCTACGAGGACCTGGGGCTGCTCACCGCCGACCCGCAGGTGGGCGCCGACCTCTCCGACCTCTTCAACCGGCTGTCCGGCTACTCCCGCCGACAGACCTACCGGCGGCTCCTGGTCGCCCCCCGCTCGCTCCGGGACGGCCTGGTGGCACGGATCTCACGGGAGATCGCCCACCGCCGGGACGGCCGCCCCGCCTCCATCCGGATCAAGGTCAACGCGATGGTGGACGAGACGGTGGTCGACGCCCTCTACCGCGCCTCGCGCGCCGGGGTCCCGGTGGACGTGTGGGTGCGCGGGATCTGCGCGCTGCGGCCTGGGGTGCCCGGTCTCTCGGAGAACATCCGGGTGCGCAGCGTCCTGGGGCGGTTCCTGGAACACTCCCGCGTCTTCGCCTTCGCGAACGGCGGCGAGCCCGAAGTGTGGCTGGGCAGCGCCGACATGATGCACCGCAACCTCGACCGGCGCATCGAGACGCTCGTCCGGGTCACCGACCCCGCGCACCGCGCCTCGCTCAGCCGGCTGCTGGAACTCGGCATGTCCGACCGGACCGCGTCCTGGCACCTCGGCCCGGACGGCGGCTGGACCCGCCACGCGACCGACGCCGAAGGCCGGCCGCTGCGCAACGTCCAGGAAATCCTCATCGACGCCCGGAGGCGCCGGCGTGGCACAGCGACCCCCTGACTCCTCGGGCGCCCTCACCGCGGCCGGGGGGCGGACCGACACGACGACGGACACGGCCGGTGCGCCCGACGCCGGGCCGCCGCCGCTGACGCATCGGACACTCCGGGCAGCGGACGGCGGCCGGCCGCCGCACGGCACGGGCAGCGCCGCCGACGTCCTCACCCGCTATCTGCACCAACAGGCGACGGAGTTCCTGCGCGGTCTGCGACTGCACGGCGACAGCGGGCACGGTGCCGGGACCGCGGCGGAGGAGGCGGCCGAGGCCGTCCGCCTGCTGCGCGGCGCCGCCCGCCGCATCGCGGGGACGCTCCACGTCTTCCGCCCGCTGACCGAGGTGCCGTGGACCGACCAGTTCCGGTCCGAACTGGCCTGGCTGACCGAGACGCTGGGGCGTGAGTACGCCTGCGCGGCCCGGCTGGCCCGGCTGCGGGGCGCACTGCACCGGCTGTCCGGCGCGGCCGAGGCGGGAAGCACCGCGGCGCCCGCCGTGGGCGCCGCGCGCGCCGGCGCGCTGCTCGAACGCCAGCTCACGCTGGCCCGGACGCGCGCCCACTCGGCGGCCCTCCAGGCCCTGGGCTCCGCGCGCTTCCACGCCGTCGCCGACGCCGTCGCCGTCCTGTCGACCGACCCGCCGCTCGACCCGTCCGCCCGCGCCCTGCGGGCCCAGGACGCCCTGCCGCTGCTGGCCGAACAGAGCCACCGGGCCCTCCTGGAAGCGGTCGACACCCTGCTGCTCCCCGCCGCCGGCCTGCCGTACAACGCCGAGGCCCTCTCCCACGCCCTCGCCGACGCGGGCGTCCCGGCGGCCGAGAGCCGGCAGGACACCCCCTGGCACCAGGTGCGGCTGCTGGTGCGGCTGCGCCGGTACGCGCAGGAGGTGCTCGACGAGCAGCACCAGACGGAGGTCGAGCCCGGCCTGACCATACGGCTGTTGAGCGCCGGCCAGGCCCTCGACCGCCACCGCGACGCGGCCGAGGCCGCCGCCTACGCCGCGGCCGCCGCCCGCACCCCGCGCATCGCCCCGGCCACCGCGTACGCCCTGGGCGTGCTCCACGCCGACCAGCGGTACGAGGTGGAGGCGGCGCGCTTCGCCTTCGGCCGGGTCTGGCAGCGGACGGGGGTGCATCCCCGGTGAAGCCCGTGCGGCCCGAGGACGGGACGGAGGACGCGGTCGTCCGCGCGGCGGGGTGCGTGCTGTGGCGGCGCGGCCCGGGAGGCGGCGTCGAGCTCGCCCTCGTCCATCGGCCGAAGTACCTCGACTGGTCGTTCCCGAAGGGCAAGCTCAAGCGCGGCGAGTCCGCGCGGGTGGGGGCCCTGCGGGAGGTGCGCGAGGAGACGGGCCTGGACTGCGTCCTGGGGGCGGCCCTCCCGACCTCCCGTTATCCCGTCGCGGACGGGCGCCTCAAGGAGGTGCGGTACTGGGCGGCGCGGCCTGTTGGCGGTGCATTTGTTCCCAACCGGGAGGTGGACCGGTTGGCATGGCTGCCCGCGGAGGAGGCGCGAGCGCGCCTGACACACGAGCGTGACCGCGGGTTGGTGGACGCCCTGCTGGCCGTGTTGGGGGTGGGCTAGCCCCTGCCCCTCCCCCAGAGGGGGCACCCCCAACGGGCTGAAGTGTGTGCCCGGGCGCGCTATCCAGCCAGTCCGGCGTTTGAGGACGAGCGGTGAAGCCGTGAAAGGGGGGTCTGGGGGCGCAGCCCCCAGGAAACGGCGAAAGGGTGGGATCGGGGCACGGTCACCCCCGAGGGGCCACCGCCTCCCACCGCACCGTGACCTCGCCCTGCCGCCACCGCCGGACCCCGTCCGCGAGCGGCCAGTCCCCGGCCAGCGACGAGGCAGCCCGGATCCACCGCTGCCGCGCACCCAGCGAAGCGTAGGGAGCCGCGGCCGCCCAGGCCCGGTCGAAGTCCCGCAGGAAGGCGTGCACGGGCTCCCCCGGCACGTTCCGGTGGATGAGCGCTTTCGGCAGCCGTTCGGCCAGGTCCGAGGGTGAGCCGAGCGACCCGAGCCGCGCCGCGAAAGTGACGGTCCGGGGGCCTTCCGGGCCGAGCGCGACCCACACGTGCCGCCGCCCGATCTCGTCGCAGGTGCCCTCGACGAGCAGCCCGTCGGGATCGAGCCGGGCGCACAGCCGCTCCCAGACGGTGGTGACGGAGGCTTCGTCGTACTGGCGCAGTACGTTCGCCGCGCGGATGATCAGCGGCCGGCGGCCGGCCGCGAGGGGGACCTCGAAGCCGCCGTGGGCGAAGACCAGCCCGTCGCGCTCGTAGGGGGCGGCCGCGGCCACCCGGGCCGGGTCGATCTCGACGCCGACCACCTGCGCGTCGGCGCGCACCCGGCGCAGCCGTTCCAGCAGCTCGACGGCGGTCCAGGGGGCGGCCCCGTAGCCGAGGTCGACGGCGACGGGGTCGGCGGCGCGGCGCAGGGCGGAGGCGTGGGCGGCGGTGATCCAGCGGTCCATCCGGCGCAACCGGTTCGGATTGGTCGTGCCGCGCGTCGCCGTCCCGACGGGGCGGTGGTGCGGGGCGGGGGAGGGGCGGGCGGCGGCCATGCACCGAGCGTAAGCGGTTCCGGTTCGGCCTCGGTCCGTGAGGGCCGCATCACTCTTTGGTAAAGGAGGGAAGGGGAATCCCCGGCCCCGTGTTCGAAGGGTTGACCCCTGACGTACGCACGCCCCCCCAGGCGGACGGAGGACCCGAACGGTGAGCCAGTACGCACCCCGGCGCGGCACGCGCCGTACCCGTACGCAGGGCAGCCCCTTCTCCCGGTCGCAGCAGTTCCTGCGCCGGGCGCAGGGCCGGCTGCCGCGCCGTGTCGCGATGCTCAGCGTCCACACGTCGCCGCTGCACCAGCCCGGCACGGGCGACGCGGGCGGCATGAACGTGTACATCGTGGAGCTCGCCAAGCGGCTCGCCGCGCTCGGCATCGAGGTGGAGGTCTTCACGCGGGCGACCACCGGGCAACTGCCGCCCGCCGTGGAGCTGGCGCCCGGCGTCCTCGTCCGGCACATCGACGCCGGCCCGTACGAGGGGCTGGCGAAGGAGGAGCTGCCGGCCCAGTTGTGTGCCTTCACGCACGGGGTGACGCAGGCGTGGGCGGGCCACCGGCCGGGCTATTACGACCTCGTCCATTCGCATTACTGGCTGTCCGGCCATGTCGGCTGGCTGGCGGCCGACCGCTGGGGCGTGCCCTTGGTGCACGCGATGCACACGATGGCCAAGGTGAAGAACGCGGCGCTGGCCGCGGGCGACACCCCGGAGCCGCAGGCCCGGGTGATCGGCGAGACGCAGATCGTCCGCGCGGCCGACCGGCTGATCGCCAACACGGAGGGGGAGGCCGAGGAGCTGATCCGGCACTACGACGCGGCGCCGGACAAGGTCGCCGTCGTCCACCCCGGCGTCAACCTGGAGCGGTTCCGGGAGGCCGACGGCCGGGCAGCCGCGCGCGAGCGGCTCGGGCTGCCGCAGGACGCGCTGGTGCCGCTGTTCGCGGGCCGGATCCAGCCGCTGAAGGCGCCGGACGTGCTGCTGCGCGCGGTGGCCGAGCTGCTGGACCGGCGTCCCGCGCTGCGGTCGCGGATGGTCGTGCCGGTGGTCGGCGGCCCGAGCGGCAGCGGTATGGCGAAGCCGGAGGAGCTCCAGAAGCTGGCCGCCCGGCTGGGCATCGCCGACGTGGTCAGATTCCGCCCGCCGGTCGACCAGGAACGGCTCGCGGACTGGTACCGCGCGGCGTCCGTACTGGTCATGCCCTCGCACAGCGAGTCGTTCGGCCTGGTGGCGGTGGAGGCGCAGGCGTGCGGTACGCCGGTCGTCGCGGCGGCGGTGGGCGGCCTGCCGGTGGCGGTCCGGCACGGGACCAGCGGTTTCCTGGTGGACGGCCACGATCCCGCCGACTACGCGCGGGCGCTGGAACGTTTCGCGGACGCCCCGGAGCTCGCGGCCACGATGGGCGCCGCGGCGGCGGCGCACGCACGGTCCTTCGGCTGGGACACGGCGGCCGCCGCCACGGCCGCGGTGTACACCGAGGCGATCGGCGAACGGCGGCGTCGCCTACGCTCGGCACATGTCTGATCAGCGCATGCCCGACGCGAAGACGGTCATCGAACGGACGCTCGGCGAGGCCGGGCTCGAGTGGGAGAGCCCGTCCGACGGCACGTACGTCGTGAAGCTGCCCGGTACGCGGAAGCTGTCGACGACCGTCTCGCTGGTCGTCGGCAACCACTCCCTCTCCGTCAACGCCTTCGTGGTGCGCCGCCCCGACGAGAACCACGAGGCGGTGCACCGCTGGCTCCTGGAGCGCAACACCCGGCTGTACGGCGTCGCCTACGCCGTCGACCACCTCGGCGACGTCTACCTCGTCGGGCGGCTGCCGCTGGCCGCCGTCACACCCGAGGAGGTCGACCGGATCCTCGGCGTCGTGCTGGAGAACGCGGACGGCAGCTTCAACACGCTGCTGGAGATGGGGTTCGCGAGCGCGATCCGCAAGGAGTACGCGTGGCGCACCGCGCGGGGCGAGTCCACGCGCAACCTGGAGGCGTTCGGACGGCTGACGGGCGAGGGACGTACGGGAGCCGACGAGGCGTCAGGCTGACGCGCCCTCGGCCGGCACGGGGGCGGGCCGCTTCTCCGGGGCCGCCCCGCCCGCCGCGTGCGCCGCATCCACGGCGTCCCTTGCGTCCCTGGCATCCCTGGCGCCTTCTTCCGGCAGGTTCCGGGTGAGCAGCCAGTAGCCGGCCGCGGCGAAGGTGCCGATCACCGCGCACGCGGCCCAGAGCACGTCCGCGCCGAACTCCTCGATGACCGCGCCGCCCGTCAGCGGCGCGATCAGGGCCGACAGGGTCCAGGACAGCGAGAACACGCCCTGGTAGCGGCCCCGCGCGTGGCGCGGCGAGAAGCGCACCACCATGCCGGACTGGGTGGGGGCGTTGACGATCTCGGCGAGCGTCCAGACGGCGATGGTCAGCGCGAAGAAGCCGACCGAGCCGGCGAACGCGGTCAGGCCGAAGCCGTACCCGGCGAGCAGCGCGGAGAAGACCAGCAGCGTCCGCGGGTCCCGGCGTTCGATGATCCGGGTCACCGGGATCTGAAGGATGACGATCATGATGCCGTTGACGGCCATGACCATGCCGTAGTCCCGGGTGGAGAGCCCCGCCCGGCCCATCGCCACCGGCAGCGCGACCGAGCTCTGCGTGAAGAGGAGCGCCACCAGGAAGGCCAGGCCGGTGACGCCCATGAACCGCCCGTCCCGCAGGACGGTGCCCAGCCCCACCGCGGGCGCCGCCTTGCCGGCGTCCGACGGCGCGGCCGGCTCGGGCCGCGACTCGGGGAGCGTGAAGTAGGCCAGGACGGCGCAGACGAGCGTGATCGCGGCCTCGCCGAGGAAGCCGGCCAGGTAGCTGTACTCGGCGACGAAGCCGGCCGCCGTGGAGGAGATCGCGAAACCGAGGTTGATCGCCCAGTAGTTGATCGAGTACGCCCGGAGCCGGTCCTCGGGCCGGACGATGTCGGCCATCATCGCGGTGACGGCGGGCCGCGAGGAGTTGCTCGCCAGTCCCACCAGGAAGGCGGCGCCCGAGATGGACACGGGATCGTGCACGAAGCCGAGCAGCGCGACCGAGGCGGCCGTCGACACCTGGGCGATCATCAGGGTGGGGCGCCGCCCGAGCCGGTCGGTCATCACCCCCGCCCCGATCGAGGCGATCACCCCGCCGAGCCCGTGCAGGGCGGCGACCAGCCCGGCGAAGAACGCGGAGTAGCCGCGCTCCAGGGTCAGGTACAGGGCGAGGAACGTGGCGACGAACGCGCCCAGCCGGTTGACCAGCGTGCAGACCCACAGCCACCAGAACGCGCGGGGGAGCCCCGCCACGCTGTCCCTCGCCGCTCTGCCCATCCGCGTCATCACGCGTCCGCCCCCCTGAGGTAAGTGCCGTTCCGGTGCTCCGCACGTTACGAGCGTCTGGCGTGGGCACGCCATTCAATTGACAAGGTGTGTCAAACGGCGCCGTGAGCGGCACCGGGAGCGGCGTCCCCACCTCGTCGATTACGCTCAAGGGCATGGCCGACGCACCGTACAAGCTCATCCTCCTCCGCCACGGCGAGAGCGAGTGGAACGCGAAGAACCTGTTCACCGGCTGGGTGGACGTCAACCTCAACGAGAAGGGCGAGAAGGAGGCCGTCCGCGGCGGAGAACTGCTCAAGGACGCCGGCCTGCTCCCTGACGTGGTCCACACCTCCCTCCAGAAGCGCGCCATCCGTACCGCGCAACTGGCCCTGGAGGCGGCCGACCGCCACTGGATCCCCGTCCACCGCTCCTGGCGCCTGAACGAGCGCCACTACGGCGCCCTCCAGGGCAAGGACAAGGCCCAGACCCTGGCCGAGTTCGGCGAGGAGCAGTTCATGCTCTGGCGCCGCTCGTACGACACCCCGCCGCCCGTCCTGGAGGACGGCGCCGAGTTCTCCCAGAGCGACGACCCGCGCTACGCCTCCATCCCCCCGGAGCTGCGCCCCCGCACCGAGTGCCTCAAGGACGTCGTCGTCCGCATGCTGCCGTACTGGTACGACGGCATCGTCCCGGACCTGCTGGCCGGCCGCACCGTCCTGGTCGCCGCCCACGGCAACTCGCTGCGCGCCCTGGTCAAGCACCTGGACGGCATCTCCGACGCCGACATCGCGGGCCTCAACATCCCCACCGGCATCCCGCTCGCCTACGAGCTCGACGCCGACTTCCGCCCGGTCGTCCCCGGCGGCACCTACCTCGACCCGGAGGCCGCCAAGGCCGCGATCGAGGCCGTGAAGAACCAGGGCAAGAAGAAGTAAGCCCGGGAGCCCGGCCCTTGAGCGGTCCGGCACGGGCAAGGGCCCCCGGGGCGGCGTCGGCCGCCCGGGGGCCCTTCCCGTGAGTGACGTGGACGAGGCGTGTCAGCCGCAGCCGCCGCCGCACTGGCAGGAGCCGCCGCTCTGGCAGCCGCACGTGCAGCCGGGACCGCACTGGCATCCGCTCATCGCGGGTGCTGCGGGGGTCACGCGCTCTGGGGTGTGCGCAAGAGAACCGGTCATGCGGTACCTCCTCGATGGGTGGTCTGCCACACCCCACTCAACGCTCACCCGGCGTGGGTCGTCAATGCGTCGGGTGTACGACTGTGCGGGCGCACCGGGTGCGTCAGGGGGCGTACGGGCGCACGTGGGGTGTCACGAGGTTTGTCCTGCGCCGGGGGTGTTCCCCGTCTGGTTGAGCTCGTCCGCGTGCTCGCCCGTGACCAGGTAGACGACGCGCTTGGCGACGGAGACGGCGTGGTCGGCGAACCGCTCGTAGTAGCGGCCCAGCAGGGTCACGTCCACGGCCGTCTCGATGCCGTGCTGCCAGCGGTCGTCCATCAGGTGCTGGAAGAGGGCGCGGTGCAGCAGGTCCATGGCGTCGTCGTCCTGCTCCAGTTGGAGCGCCAGGTCGACGTCCTTGGTGATCAGCACCTCGCCCGCCTTGGCCATCAGCCGCTGGGCGAGCTGACCCATCTCCAGCACCGTCGAGTGCAGGTCGCGCGGGACCGCCGTGTCGGGGAAGCGCAGCCGGGCGAGCTTCGCGACGTGCTGCGCGAGGTCGCCGGAACGCTCCAGGTCGGCGCTCATGCGCAGCGACGTCACCACGATCCGCAGGTCGGTGGCGACCGGCTGCTGCCGGGCCAGCAGCGCGATGGCTCGCGCCTCCAGGTCCCGCTGGAGGTCGTCCACCTTGCTGTCGGCGGCGATCACGGCCTCCGCGAGCTTGAGGTCCGCGTCCAGGATCGCCGTCGTGGCACGCCCTATGGCGGAGCCGACGAGCCGGGCCATTTCGACCAGCCCGTCGCCTATCGAGTCCAGCTCCTCGTGGTACGCGTCCCGCATCGTGTCCTTCTCTCGCTTCGAGCCTTGCTTCGAGTGGGCGGCGGCCGGGGCCGCGGTCCGGCGCTTTTCGGGCCGTCCGGTACCACGATCCGGCCGGAACGCGACGGGTGTCGACCCCCGGAGTGAACCACCGCCGACCTCAAGGTGAACTCTCGGCAACGTGTGTTCGAGACGCCCCCCATTTGGCTGTGGGGCTGTCGGTGCCCCCGCATAACCTGGAGGCATGAACGTGGACGCGGCCGTCGCCGCAGCGGCAGCCCTCGCCGGCCTGTGCACCGGTGTGATCGCCATGCTGGCGTTCCGCTGGAGCGAGCGCGACCAGGCGCGCCCCAGCCGCAGCTCGCTGCACACCGACGCGGTCCTGCCACCCGGCGTCGACACCGTCCTCTCCGTGCTGCGGTCCTCCGCCGTCGTCCTGGACGAGGGCGACGCCGTCGTCAAGGCCAGCTCGGCGGCGTACGCCCTGGGCCTGGTGCGCGGCGGCCGGCTCGCGGTGGACGCGATGCTCCAGATGGCCCGCGACACCCGGCGCGACGGGGAGATACGCCAGGTGGAGCTGGACCTGCCGCGCCGCGGCACCGGCCGCGGCGAGGCCCTGGCGGTCTCCGCGCGGGTGGCGCCGCTGGGCTCCCGCCTGGTGCTGCTGCTGGTCGAGGACCTCACCGAGGCGCGCCGCATCGAGGCCGTCCGCCGGGACTTCGTCGCCAACGTCAGCCACGAGCTCAAGACCCCGGTGGGCGCGCTCTCGCTGCTCTCCGAGGCCGTGATGGACGCCAGTGACGATCCCGAGGCGGTCACCCGGTTCGCGGGCCGGATGCAGATCGAGGCCACCCGGCTCACCAACCTGGTGCAGGAGCTCATCGACCTCTCCCGGGTGCAGAACGACGATCCCCTGGAGGACTCCGAGCCCGTCCGGGTGGACGAGCTCGTCGCCGAGGCCGTCGACCGCTGCCGCCACCAGGCGGGCACCAAGCAGATCACCATGGCCTCGGGCGGCGCGGCCGGCCTGCACGTCTGGGGCAACCGCGGCCAGCTCGCCGCGGCCCTCGGCAACCTCGTCGAGAACGCCGTCAACTACAGCCCCGCCCGTACCAGAGTGGGCATAGCGGCCCGCCGGGTCGCCGCCCCCGGCGGCGACCTGATCGAGATCGCCGTCACCGACCAGGGCATCGGCATATCGGAGAAGGACCGCGAGCGGGTCTTCGAACGCTTCTACCGGGTCGACCCCGCCCGCTCCCGCGCCACCGGCGGCACCGGCCTCGGCCTGTCGATCGTCAAGCACGTGGCCGCGTCGCACGGCGGCGAGGTCACCGTCTGGAGCGCCGAGGGCCAGGGGTCCACCTTCACGCTCCGCCTCCCGGAGGCGGGCGTCGGCCGCGACCGGCTCCGGATGCACCGGGCCGACGCGGACGACCCGCTCGACGCCGCCGACGCCAGTGGCCACCTCGACGCCGGGCTCTCCACCCAGGAGACACTCCGGTGAGTCACCCGCGCCCCGCGCGCCCCGTCGTCCCCTTGCTCTCCTTCCGCCCGCACCGCCAGAACGAGATCCGACCGGAGGTCGCCCCGTGACCCGAGTGCTCGTCGTCGAGGACGAAGAGTCCTTCAGCGACGCGTTGTCCTACATGCTGCGCAAGGAGGGGTTCGAGGTCGCCATCGCGGCCACCGGCCCCGAGGGCCTGGAGGAGTTCGAGCGCAACGGCGCCGACCTCGTCCTGCTCGACCTGATGCTGCCGGGCCTGCCCGGCACCGAGGTCTGCCGGCAGTTGCGGGGACGCTCCAACGTGCCCGTCATCATGGTCACCGCGAAGGACAGCGAGATCGACAAGGTCGTGGGCCTGGAGATAGGGGCCGACGACTACGTCACCAAGCCGTTCTCCTCGCGCGAGCTCGTCGCCCGCATCCGCGCGGTGCTGCGCCGCCGGGGGGAGCCGGAGGAGGTCGCGCCCGCGGCCCTGGAGGCCGGCCCGGTGCGGATGGACGTCGACCGGCACGTCGTCACCGTCGCCGGCGGCAAGGTCGACCTGCCGCTCAAGGAGTTCGACCTGCTGGAGATGCTGCTGCGGAACGCCGGGCGGGTGCTGACCCGGATGCAGCTCATCGACCGGGTGTGGGGCGCGGACTACGTGGGCGACACCAAGACGCTCGACGTCCACGTCAAGCGGCTGCGCGCCAAGATCGAGCCGGACCCGGGGGCTCCGCGCTACCTGGTGACGGTGCGCGGCCTCGGCTACAAGTTCGAGCCGTAGGCCGCCACAGCGGACCGCGGTCGCACCGCCGGACCGCACCGCGCGGCCGTGGCCGGGGTCCGGAGCCGACGGCTTCCGGGCCCCGGCCGCGTTTCCGCGCGGCGGGGCCCGGCCGGGTCAGCGCTCGCCGTCGGGCGCCTGGCTCTTCTCGCCCTTGGCCTTGTCGTTCTCGCCGTTCGCCGGCTTCTCGGCCTTCTTGGCCTTGTCCTCGGCCTTGCCCGAGGCCGGCGCGGTGGCGCCGCCGGAGGCCGGGGCGGTGGCGCCCGGCTTGCCCTGCTTGCCGCCGCCCGGCTTGCCCGGCTGCGGGGACCCCGAGGCCTGCGGGGCCTCGGTGGGGCCCCAGTCCTTGAAGTAGCTCGTGGCCGGGACGACGAACGCGCCGACCCGTACGTCACCGGTGCGGCTGAAGACGAACGACAGCGGCTGCTGCGCGCCGTCCTTCAGGCTCTCGCGGCCGTTCGGCAGGACGGCGGAGGCGTTGCCCTTGCCGCCGAGCGTCACCGAGCCCCCGGCGGGGACGACCACCGGGCCGCTGCCCTTGGCGCCGGTGAGCTGCACCGTGACGTTCTTGCCGGGCAGTTTGACGGCGGTCAGCGACTGGGGGACGTCACCGTTGTTGAACACCTGGCCCGTGATGACGGCCGGGCCGGTGGTGGTCTGCCCCGGCTGGGTGACCACGGTGACGTTCTGGAGCTTGATGGCACCGACGGAAGCGGCGGCGTTGTCCGGCTTGACCTGCAGCGTCCCCGCGTCGTTGCCCGCCGCGCAGGCGGAGAGCGAGGCGATCGAGAGCGCGAGGACGGTGGCGGCGAGAGCGCCGCGTCGAAGGCTGCTGCTCACGGCGGCGGCATCTCCTTGGACGAAGTAAGAGGTGTGTCAGCGCGCTTAGGTTACCGAGCCGTCGCGTGGGCCCCGCACCCGACCCGCCCCTCAAGGTCCACTCGACCCCCGAGCGTCCCACCACCGGCTTATCGGAGGAGCTGTCGGGCGGATTATCGGTAAGGAATGTGAGTAGTGGGGGGAGTGAGTCACGAAATTGATCAAGTTCGGCTTGATCAATTCCGTAAAGCGCGCGCGGAAGGTTCCGCCGCCCGATCGGAGTACCGGAAGTGCCACGACCGGACCCCGGCAAAACGGGACGTTCGACCGCTCGCGTGCCCGTCCGGGTACGTGTAACGTGCCCGTTTCGCTTGCCCCGGACAACCGCTCCGACCTGCGAATACCTGCTTCCGGAACCCTCGCGCAGCACGTCCCGGCCGCTGTTGTCAAGCCCCGAGATATGCCCTGACCTGCGGAAACGCCATTCAGAACGGACACTTCCCGTGTTAGACTGGATAGCCACGGAAGGGGTACCTGTCACATGACGTTCAAGGTTGGCGACACCGTGGTCTATCCCCATCACGGGGCCGCGCTGATCGAGGCCATCGAAACTCGCCAGATCAAAGGCGTGGACAAGACCTACTTGGTGCTGAAGGTCGCCCAGGGTGACCTGACGGTTCGGGTGCCGGCGGACAATGCGGAGTTCGTCGGTGTTCGCGATGTGGTCGGCCAGGACGGGCTCGACCGGGTCTTCGAGGTTCTTCGGGCACCGTATGCCGAAGAGCCGACCAACTGGTCCCGCCGCTACAAGGCGAACCTGGAGAAGCTCGCGTCCGGCGACGTGATCAAGGTCGCCGAGGTCGTGCGCGACCTGTGGCGCCGGGAGCGCGAGCGCGGTCTGTCCGCCGGTGAGAAGCGCATGCTCGCCAAGGCCCGCCAGATCCTGGTGAGCGAGCTCGCCCTCGCGGAGAACACGAACGAGGACAAGGCCGAGGCCCTGCTCGACGAGGTCCTCGCGTCCTGACGCACACCTGACGCTCAGGTGCCGGCTCCCCGCCGCACAACAGAAGTGCGACGCAGAGGTCGCGACGTGGAAGTGCCGCGGTGCCCGCTGACGAACGAAAGCTCGTCCGACGGGCGCTGCGGCATCTCTGCTCCGGCGCGGCACCCCTGCTCCGGCCGGTGTCCCGGCCCGTACCGCACACGGCCCGTGTCACCTGTACCCGAAGGCCCGGCACACGACTGGTCGGCGGGCGAGCGGCCGGACCAGTCGTTTCACGGAAGGGGCTGGTCACGGTGAGCGCCCGGCACTCCCCCGAGCCCTGCGCGCTCGGGGTTCCCCCAGGCCATACCCACCTCGGCCGAGGAAGCAAACCTGAACGCCAACGCGATGTCTGATCGAGTCACCGTTCCCGCCCGGCCGGAGCCGAGCGGCGCCCCCGCGGCCACCCGGGCCCCCGCACCCCGTACCGCCGCGGTGATCCCCGCGGCCGGACGCGGTGTCCGGCTCGGACCCGGCGCGCCCAAGGCCCTGCGCGCCCTCGGCGGGACGCCCATGCTGGTGCGCGCCGTCCGCGCGATGACCGCCTCCCGGGCCGTCTCGCTGGTCGTGGTCGTCGCCCCGCCGGACGGCGAGGCCGAGGTGCGGGCCCTGCTCGACGAGTACCCGCTCGCGGGCGACCGGACCGAGGTCGTGGTCGTCCCCGGCGGAGCCACCCGGCAGGAGTCCGTGGGCCTGGGCCTGCGGGCGCTGCCCGACGACGTCGGGACCGTCCTCGTCCATGACGCGGCCCGTCCGCTCGTCCCCGTCGACACGGTGGACTCCGTCGTCGCCGCCGTCCGCGCCGGGCATCCCGCGGTGGTGCCGGCCCTGCCGCTGGCCGACACGGTCAAGCAGGTCGCTCCGGGCGACGGCGCGGACGCCTCCGCGCCCGAGACCGTCACCGGCACCCCGGAGCGCGCCCTGCTGCGCGCCGTGCAGACCCCCCAGGGGTTCGACCGGCGCACCCTGGACGCGGCCCACGCCGAGTTCGAGGCGGCCGCCCGCGAGGGCGACGGGGCCACGGACGACGCCGGAATGGTCGAGCGGCTGGGCCTGCCCGTCGTGGTCGTCCCCGGCCACGAGGAGGCGTTCAAGGTGACCAGGCCGCTGGATCTGGTCCTGGCCGAGGCAGTGATCGCCCGGAGGAGGGCCAACGATGGCTTCTGACGCACCGGCCCTGCCCCTGGTGGGCATCGGCACCGATGTGCACGCCTTCGAGGAGGGCCGCGAGCTGTGGTGCGCGGGCCTGCTCTGGGAGGGAGCGACGCACGGCCTCGCCGGCCACTCCGACGGCGACGTCGCCGCGCACGCCGCCTGTGACGCGCTGTTCTCCGCCGCGGGCGTCGGCGACCTGGGCGCCCACTTCGGCACCGACCGCCCCGAGTGGTCCGGTGCCTCCGGCGTGACCCTGCTGGCCGAGGCGGCGCGCATCGTCCGAGCCGAGGGCTTCGCGATCGGCAATGTGGCGGTGCAGGTCATCGGTGTCCGCCCGAAGATCGGCAAGCGCCGGGCCGAGGCGCAGCGCGCGCTGTCCGAGGCGGTGGGCGCGCCGGTGTCCGTCTCCGGGACGACCACCGACGGGCTGGGCCTGACCGGTCGCGCGGAGGGACTGGCGGCGGTGGCGACGGCGCTGGTGTACCGGCGCTGAACGGGGCGTGCGGGGCCGGCCGCATCGCGCCCCAGGGTGACGGTGTCGTGGCATACGGTGATCGGGTACCGCCACTTCGCCGTGCGCGCGCCCGCCCGGTGCGCGCCCACTGAGGGAAGGACCCGAAAGGTGTCAGCCATGCTCTCGGACGATCTGAAGCAGTACCTGGACGACAATCCCGCCTTCGTCACCGTCGCCACCGTCCAGCCGGACGGCAGCCCGCAGCTCTCCGTCACCTGGATCAAGCGGGACGGCGACGACCTGCTGATCTCCACCACCGTCGGGCGCCGCAAGGAGAGGAACCTCCGCCGTGACCCGCGGATCACCGTCCTGGTGAACCCGCCGAACGCGCCTTACACCTACGCCGAGATCCGCGGTACGGCGGAGGTGACCACCGAGGGCGGGCCGGAGCTCATCGACGAGCTGTCCCGGAAGTACACGGGCAAGGCGTACGCGGACTTCAACCCGGCCGCGAAGGACGACGCCGAGCGGGTCGTCGTCCGGGTCACGCCCCGCAAGGTCGTCGGCCGCCTCTGAACGGCCGGACGCGCCCGCCGTTTCCCCGGCGGGCGCGTCCGCGCGCGTCGTCCGCCCTCAGCCGTCGACCGTGCCGGCGGCCACGCGGCCGGACTCGGCCGGTTCGAAGGGCTTGGCGCCGGGCTGGGCGTTCCTGGGCTCCTGGAGGATGGTCAGGCCGCTCTGCGGGTCGGGCTTGCGCAGCGCGGGGACGGTGGAGTTGCGGCGCATCTCCTCCATGCCCTGCTGCATCGCGCGCCGCAGGCGTTTGCCCAGCGGGCGTTCGACGTACCGGTGGATCAGCCAGGCGGCGCCCAGCATCACCGCGATCAGCCCGGCCACCAGTGGGTACGGTGGGACGTGGGAGCGCAGGCCGTGGATGACGGTCATGCCGATGTACTGGTGGATGAGGTACAGCGGGTAGGTGAGCGCGCCGGCGGTGGTGAGCCAGCGCCACTGGACGCGGTTGAGGTACCCCAGCGCGATCAGGGCCATGAGCACGAAGGCGGCGACCACCAGCAGCTTGGCGGGCCAGGTCGGGATGCCGGCGTGGGTGTTGTCGGCGACCCGCTTGGGCACCCCGTGCAGGGCGACGAGCAGGGACATCGTGACGAGGCCCCACAGCAGCGCCGTCGGCTTGAAGCGGTGCATCAGGTAGAAGGCGATGCCGGCCACGAAGTAGGGCGTGTAGAGGGAGGGCGCCCACATCTCCAGCAGCTTGCTGTCGGACCTCGGGGCGATGACCGCCGCGACGGTCCAGACGCCGCAGAACAGGACGCATTTGCGGTACGTGACGCCGGTGGCCACCACGATCGCGAAGAGGACGTAGAACTTGAGCTCGATGAACAGCGTCCAGTAGACGCCGTCCACGTCCCACACCCCGAAGGCCTCCTGGACCATCGTGAGGTTGGTGAGGACGACGTCCCAGTTCTCCACGCTGCGCACCTGCGGCCACAGCGTGATCACCCCGGCGGTGAGGAAGATCGCGAACCAGTAGGCGGGGTAGATCCGGGAGACACGGGAGACCACGAAGTCGCCGAGCGACCGCCCCCAGGTGCTCATGCAGATCACGAACCCGCTGATCAGGAAGAAGACCTCGACGCCGACGAAGCCGTAGCGGGTGACCGTCCGCAGCCCGGGGAAGACGTGGTCCGGGTTCTGGTCCCAGCCGCCGCGCAGGGCGGTGTAGTGGAAGACCACGACCATGAGGGCCGCCACCAGACGGAGTCCGTCCAGTACGGCGAGCCGGGGTGCCGGGCGCCGGACGGCTCGTGGGGCGCCGTCGAGTTCACCTCGCCTGGCGAAGCGCATGTCGTCCTCTTCCGTGGGCTAGTCGGATCGTCATACAGAGCGGGGGTGTGCGGGAATGCTGACACAGAGGACATGCGCATGGCTGCGACCGTCGTCTCCTGTCCCTGTTTTTCTCCACCGTCTCCCCTGGATGGTGGTATTCATCCGTGCCCCTCGCCGACGGTCGGGTGACGACCGGGTGACCGGATGGTGCCGGCGGCCCCCGGCGGTCCGGCGCCCACCCGCGCGACGGCGCGCCGGAGCGCGCCCCCAAGCCGGCGGGCCAGCGGGCGCTCGATCCCCCGGTGCACCAGCCAGGCGGCCGTCAGCACCCCCGCCAGCAGGAGGGGGAGCAGCACATGGCGCGGGAGGTGACCGTCCGCGTGCCGGATGACCACCCACCCGACGCGCTCGTGGAGCAGGTAGAGGGGGTAGGTCAGCGCCCCCGCGGTGGACAGCCAACGCCAGTCGAGCCGTCGTGTCCACCCCAGGGCGACGGCCGTCAGGGAGAGGTAGAACACGGTGACCAGGGCGAGGGTGGGCCAGTGGGGCACCCGGTGGCCCATGTACGCCTCCGCGCGGCGCTCCGCGACCAGCAGATCGTGCTGGGCGATCAGGAAGGTGCCGCCGATGATCAGCCAGAGGAGAGGGGTCGGGCGGAAGCGGTACATCAGGTAGAAGGCGATGCCCGCGATGAAGTACCAGCAGTCGTAGGGCAGCAGGACGCGTTCCAGCAGGTGGTCGCCGGTCGCCCGGGCGACGACCGCCCCGAGGCCCCAGAGCCCGCAGAAGGCCATGACGCGCCGGTAGTCGAGCCCCTTGCGGACGACGAGCGCGAACAGCAGGTAGAAGCGGACCTCGATCCAGAGGGTCCAGTACACGCCGTCGACCGGTTCCACTCCCAGGGGTTCCTGGAGCATCGTGAGGTTGACGGCGACGTCCTGGAGGGCGGTGGGGGAGTTGACCTCCGGCCACAGCCGGACGACGACGGCGACGAGCAGCACCGCGAACCAGTAGGCGGGGAAGAGCCGGGTGATCCGGGAGACGGCGAACCGGCCGACGCCCTTGCCCCAGCCGCTCATGCAGATCACGAACCCGCTGATCAGGAAGAAGAGCTGGACGCCCAGCCAGCCGTAGGACGCCGGCAGGTACGCGGTGGGGAAGAGGGCGCGGGCGGAGCGGTGGCCCCAGGCGCCGCTGTCGAAGGCGATCCAGTGGTAGGCGACGACCATCAGCGCCGCGCACAGCCGCAGCCCGTCCAGGGCGGCCAGCCGGCCCGGGCGGTGCGCGCCGGACGCGGGGGGCTGCTCCCGGGGTTGGGGGTGTTCCTGCTGTACCGGCAGAGTGGAGTGCAACGCCCCTCCTGGTGTCCGCGGCGCTCCGGTCCCGAGGTGTGCCCGGGAAGTTACCACGCGGAATTGTATTTTTGCCGCAAAACATTAAATAGCGGGCAAAGCGCGCCGAGGGGCGTGCGAGGGCCGCTCCACGCCCGGCCGCGCACGCCCCCGAGGCGGCTCGGGGTCCGGATCAGGGGCGGATCCGGGTGCCGCGCGCCCGGGGCACTGCCGTGGGACCACTACCCTGGTTCCGTGACCATTCGCCTGTACGACACCAGCGCCCGGCAGATCCGTGACTTCTCCCCGCTCGTCCCGGGCTGCGTCTCGATCTACCTGTGTGGCGCGACCGTGCAGGCCGCGCCGCACATCGGCCACATCCGGTCGGGGCTGAACTTCGACATCATGCGCCGCTGGTTCGCCTACCGCGGCTACGACGTGACGTTCGTCCGCAATGTGACGGACATCGATGACAAAATCATTAAAAAGTCGGCCGAGCAGGGCCGCCCCTGGTGGGCGATCGGCTACGAGAACGAGCGCGCGTTCAACGCCGGCTACGACGCCCTGGGCTGCCTGCCCCCGACCGTCGAGCCGCGGGCCACGGGCCACGTCCCCGAGATGATCGAGATGATGCGCGGGCTGATCGAGCGCGGTCACGCCTACGCCGCGGACGGCAACGTCTACTTCGACGTCCGCTCCTACCCGGGCTACCTCCGCCTCTCCAACCAGGAGCTGGAGAACCTCCTCCAGCCCTCCGGCGAGGGCGAGACCGGCAAGCGCGACCCGCGTGACTTCGCCATGTGGAAGGCGGCCAAGGAGGGCGAGCCCAGTTGGGAGACGCCCTGGGGCCGCGGCCGTCCGGGCTGGCACCTGGAGTGCTCGGCCATGGCGCACAAGTACCTCGGCACCGCCTTCGACATCCACGGCGGCGGACTCGACCTGATCTTCCCGCACCACGAGAACGAGATCGCCCAGGCCGCGGCCTTCGGCGACGACTTCGCCGCCTACTGGGTGCACAACGCCTGGGTCACCATGAGCGGCGAGAAGATGTCCAAGTCGCTGGGCAACTCGGTGCTGGTCTCCGAGATGGTCAAGGAGTGGCGCCCGATCGTCCTCCGCTACTACCTGGGCACCCCGCACTACCGCTCGATGATCGAGTACAGCCCGGAGGCGCTGCGCGAGGCCGAGTCGGCGTTCGCGCGGATCGAGGGGTTCGTGCAGCGAGTCACCGAGAAGGCGGGGAAGACCGTCCTCCCCGCGGCCGAGGTGCCGCCCGCGTTCGCCGAGGCGATGGACGACGACTTCGGCGTCCCGCAGGCGCTGGCCGTGGTGCACACCACCGTCCGGCAGGGCAACGCGGCCCTCACCGCCGACGACAAGGAGGGCGCCGTCGCCCGTCTGGCCGAGGTGCGGGCGATGCTCGGCGTCCTGGGCCTGGACCCGCTGGACGAGCGGTGGTCCGGCGGCGAGCGTGGCGACGATCTGCACGGCGTGGTCGACTCGCTGGTCCGGATGGTGCTGGAGCAGCGCCAGGCGGCCCGCGCCCGCAAGGACTACGCCACCGCCGACGCCCTCCGCGACCAGCTCCAGCAGTCCGGTCTCGCGATCGAGGACACCCCGTCCGGCCCGCGCTGGTCGCTGTCCTGAGCACCGGTCGCCGTCCTGAGCGACACTTTTCGTACGTACGTCTACTGAGCCGCGGCCAGCGGCTCTGGCAGTAAAAGAAACAGGTGACCCCATGGCCGGCAACAGCCAGCGCAGGAACCGCCGCACGTCCAACAAGAAGGGCGCGACGGTCGGCAGCGGCGGCCAGCGGCGCCGGGGCCTGGAAGGCAAGGGCCCGACCCCGCCCGCGAGCATGCGCAAGGGACACAAGAAGAACCGCGTCGCCAACGCCGCGGCCAAGCAGGCCGCCCGCCGCCCGGCCCCGCGCCGCGGCGGCCCCAAGGGCACCAACGAGCTCGTCGTCGGCCGTAACTCGGTGGTCGAGGCGCTGCGCGAGGGCGTCCCCGCGACCACGCTCTACGTCCAGCAGTACCTGGACAACGACGAGCGCGTCCGCGAGGCGCTCCAGCTCGCCACGGACAAGGGCCTCAACCTCATGGAGGCCCCCCGTCCCGAGCTCGACCGGATGACCAACGGGCTCAACCACCAGGGCCTCGTCCTCTCGGTGCCGCCGTACGACTACGCGCACCCCGAGGACCTCACCGCGGCGGCGCACGCCGACGGCGAGGACCCGCTGATCGTGGCCCTCGACGGCATCACCGACCCGCGCAACCTCGGCGCCGTCGTCCGCTCCGTCTCCGCCTTCGGCGGTCACGGCGTGGTCGTGCCGGAGCGGCGCGCGGCCGGTATGACGGCCAGCGCCTGGAAGACCTCGGCCGGTACCGCCGCCCGGACGCCCGTGGCCCGCGCCACCAACATGACGCGGATGCTGGAGGCGTACCAGAAGGAGGGCCTGATGGTCGTCGGCCTGGCCGCCGACGGTGACGTCGAGCTGCACGAGCTGGACGCCCTGGAGGGCCCGGTCGTGATCGTCGTGGGCAGCGAGGGCAAGGGCCTCTCCCGGCTCGTCGGCGAGACCTGTGACTTCCGGGTGCGGATCCCGATGCCGGGCGGCGCCGAGTCGCTGAACGCCGGTGTCGCGGCGGGCGTCGTGCTGTACGAGGCGGCGCGCCGCCGGGCGTGACGGCGCGGGCGCCGAAGGGCGCCGCGGGTGAGGGGCGCAAGGGCCGGACGGGGCTGATTTTCAGCCCGTCCGGCCCTTGCGCGTGCGCTTGTTGCCCGCCTTGACGGGTCTCGGACACCCGTGTCGGTCAAGGCAGTGTCCTAAGCTCCGGTCACTCGGTTAGATGAGCGTGGACACCAGAACACCCCGCACACCTACGGGGGGAAGCTCTTCCGGGTACGACGACCAGCCCGCGCTGAGTACGGTGAAAGTCCCGTCCGACCCCGCGCAGGTCTCCGGCAACCACCTGAGCTTCCGCGTGCAGCTCGCGCGTCCCCCGCACGCAGCGGCCCGGCACTACGCCGGTGTCGCCGTCGACACGGCGCAGCTTCCCACCGTCAAGGGCCCGGCCAAACGCCGGGCCCCCGTGGTGTGGAGCGGGCGGGCCGAGCCCGGTGACGCGGCGCCGACCCGGCTCCTCGACGCCGTGCGGGAGTCCGGGGCGGCCCGCGTCGGCGGCGAGGCCGGGGCCACCCAGGTCCTGCCGCGGATCGGCGTCGACGACGCCCCGACCACCGTCATCGGCCCCCGCGGACCCGTCGAACCGGGGGAGCCGCTGCTCGGCGGGATCCGCCCGGCCCGTGGCGCTTTCGATGAACAGCCGTACGGCTACGGCGAGTTCGACGAGGGCGAGGACGACTGGGCCGAAGAAGGCGGGGACGGCGAGGACGCCAGGGAGGACGGCCGCGACCGCGGCGACTCCGACCTGCACGCCTACTACCCCGGGCGGCGGATGAACCTGGGCGTCGTCCTGCTGCCGCTGCGCATCTTCCTCGGCCTGATCTCCGTCTACGCCGGCATGGGCAAGCTGTGCGACCCCGTCTACTTCGACGGCGGCAAACGCGGCTCCATGGTCACCTGGCTGACCTCGCTGCACCCCTGGCCCGCCGCCGCCCCGCTCCGGGAGCTGGCGCTGGCGCACCCGGTGGGCGCGGGCCTGACCGTGGCCTTCCTTCAGATCATCGTCGGCGTCCTCACCATCTTCGGGCTCTGGCAGCGCCTCGCCGCCGCCATCGGCGTCCTGCTCTCGGCCACCCTGCTGGTCACCGTCAGTTGGCGGACCGTGCCGGCCTACGACGCCCCCGACATCATCTACCTGGCCGCCTGGAGCCCGCTGGTGATCGCCGGCGCCCCGGTCTACTCCCTCGACGGCCGGCTCGCCGGTGAGGCGTGGCGGCGGCTGGGCCCCCGGGCCGGGGTCGGGCACCTGCGGCGGCGGGTGCTGCGCCGCGGCACGGTGATGGCGACCGTGCTCATCGGCCTCTCGCTGCTGGTCGGTTCGATGCTCGGCGGTGCCGTCCGCTCCTCGCGCCCGGCCCCGGCGCCCGGCCCGTCCGCCCCGCCGGTCAACAACCTGCCCGGTTCGCCGCTGCCGCAGCGTCCGTCGGCCGGTTCCACCCCGCGCGGCGGCGCCCACGGCTCCGCGACGCCGGGGACGCCCCGGCCGAGCGCCACGGGCCGGAAGAGCCCGTCGCCGAGCGTGAAGCCGGCCGTTCCCGGCTCGGTGAAGTCGCCCACGGGTGCGGCGACTTCCGGCCACCCGGAGGCCGGTACGCCCGGCACCCGGCCCGCGACCCGGACGCCCCACCAGCGCCCCGCCGCCCCGGCCGCGCCGCACAGCCCCACGGGCGCCGCGACCACCGGTGGGACGACCGGCGGAGGGACGTCGTCGGGCGGTACCGGCTCCTCCGGCGGTTCGACGGGCGGTGGCGCCCTCGGCGGCCTCCTCGGCTGAGCACCGCCGGAACGACCGCGGCCCCGCACCCGGGTGGGTGCGGGGCCGCGGTGCGTGGCGGGGCCGCGGTGCGTGGCGCGGGAGTCAGCCGGCCAGTTCCCTGGCCGCCTCGGTCAGGTCCTTGGCCGTGTCGATGGCGCGCCAGTAGGCGCCGTGCGGCAGCGGGTAGCCGGCCAGCCGCCGCTCGCGGGCGAGCCGGGGGAAGGTGGTGCGCTCGTGGTCGCCGCGCTCGGGCAGCAGGTCGGCGAAGCCCGCCGAGAAGACGTAGACGCCCGCGTTGATCAGGTAGGGCGAGGGCGGGGCCTCGATGAAGTCCAGGACGTGCCCGAACTCGTCGGTCTCGACCGCTCCCCAGGGGATCCGCGGCCGGGCCAGGGCGAGGGTCGCGGTGGCGTCCCGCTCGTGGTGGAAGGCGGCCATCTCGCGGAGCGAGAACCGCGTCCAGATGTCCCCGTTGGTGGCGTACCAGGGCCGGTCGGGGTGGGGGAGGGAGGCGGCGGCGTGCTTGAGGCCGCCGCCGCGGCCGAGCGGCTCCTTCTCCACCACCGTCGTCACCCGCAGCGGGAGGTCGGCCGACGCGAGCCACGCCTGGAGCACCTCGGCGAGGTGGCCGCAGGAGACGACGGCGTCGGTGACGCCCTCGGCGGCGAGCCAGGCCAGTTGGTGGCCGATGATCGGCACGCCGGTGCCGGGGATCTCGACCATCGGCTTGGGACGGTCGTCGGTGTAAGGGCGAAGCCGTGACCCCTGGCCTCCGGCCAGGATCACGGCTTGCGCTGGGGTGGGGACGGGGTGCGTGCCGGTCATGCCCCGCACGATATGCCGTGCCGCGGGGTGCGGTGCGACCGGCCGCCGCCGGGGTGGGGGGCCGTCAGTGGCCCTGGGCCACCCCGGAGGCGTACGAGGTGTCGCAGACCGGGCGCGAGTACGCCTGGGCCTTCTTCGCGGAGTGGTACTTGGCGACGGCGGCCTGGCCGAGGACGCGGGCGATGTCCACGCAGTAACGCGCCAGCGACGGGCGGCCGTTGGTGGCCACCTGGAGGTGGGTCAGGGCCACTCCGGGGTTCTTCTCCTGGAGCTCCGTGAGCAGCTTGTCGCGCAGCACCTCGTGCGGGGCGCGGGCCCTGGCCTGGCTGGAGGCGGTTTCCGAGGACGCGGTGAGCACCTGGGACTCGGCGGTGGGCGCCGCCCACGGGACCCGGGTGACGGCGAGGGTCCCGGAGAGCACCATGACGACGGGGAGGACGAGGGCGAGGGTTCTGCCGATGCGGCGGGCGGCCTGGTTCATGCCGCAGATGGTAGCGAGGCGTAATGAGACCGCGACATTTAGTCACCCGGTCGGGTGACATTAGCTCGGCCCTTCGGTGGGAAGAGTTGACGCCCGGGGTGCCGGACCAGGGACGGTCGCCGCGAAATCGGTGACGCGTCCGGTTGACCGCCTGTGAGCCGCCCGTGAGTCCGGCGGCGAGGCCCTTCACGGGACCTTCCGCGGGGACCGCCGTGCCGCCCGGCGCGGGGCGGCACGGCGGCGTGAATCAATCGCTCAGCCGCTCGCCCGACGAGGTCGAGAACACGTGCAGCTCGCCCGGGCGGGGGACGACGTGCAGGGCGGAGCCCTTCTCCGGCACGCGCCGCCCGTTGACGCGGACGACCAGGTCCTTCTGCTCGCCGCCGACCTCCGCGGTGCCGTACACGTAGCCGTCGGCGCCCAGCTCCTCGACCACGTTGACCGTGACGGCCAGGCCGGCCGGGGCGTCGTCGGCCTCCTTGCTCAGCATCCGGGCCGTCTCGCCGTTCTGCTCCACGACGTCGAAGTGCTCGGGCCGGACGCCGACGGTCACCGTCCGGTCGCCGCGGTCGGCCGCGGCGGCCAGTGCCTCGCGGGAGACGGGCACCACGCTGTTGCCGAACCTGACGCCGCCGTCGGTGATCGGCACCTCGACCAGGTTCATGGCCGGGGAGCCGATGAAGCCCGCGACGAAGAGGTTGGCCGGGCGGTCGTACATGTTGCGCGGTGAGTCGATCTGCTGGAGCAGCCCGTCCTTGAGCACCGCCACCCGGTCGCCCATGGTCATGGCCTCGACCTGGTCGTGTGTGACGTAGACGGTGGTGATGCCGAGGCGCCGCTGGAGGCCCGCGATCTGCGTACGGGTCTGTACGCGCAGCTTGGCGTCCAGGTTGGACAGCGGCTCGTCCATCAGGAACACCTGCGGCTCGCGGACGATCGCCCGGCCCATCGCCACGCGCTGCCGCTGACCGCCCGAGAGCGCCTTCGGCTTGCGGCCCAGGTACTCCGTGAGGTCCAGGATGCGTGCCGCGTCCTCGACCTTCTGCCGGATCTCCGCCTTGGGCACGCCGGCGATCTTCAGGGCGAAGCCCATGTTGTCGGCGACGGTCATGTGCGGGTAGAGCGCGTAGTTCTGGAACACCATGGCGATGTCCCGGTCCTTCGGCGGCAGATGGGTGACGTCGCGGTCGCCGATGCGGATCGAGCCGCCGTCGACGTCCTCCAGCCCCGCGAGCATCCGCAGCGAGGTGGACTTGCCGCAGCCCGACGGGCCGACCAGGACGAGGAATTCGCCGTCCTCGATGCGGATGTCGAGCTGGTCGACGGCGGGTTTGTCGGAGCCCGGATAGATCCGGGTCGCCTTGTCGTATGTGACCGTGGCCATGGTGGTGGGTCCCTTCACCGGCAGGAACGTGCCGGACGATCCGAGTAGAGGGAGCGGTATGACTGGTCCAGTCCAATTCGGACGGGTTGCCGGTGACGGTACCCGGGCGGCGGGCCGTTGTCAGCAGGCTCCGGGTCGGAAAATCGGGGGGAGCGGCGGCGCCGTCTCCGGTTAGACTGCTTCCGCGCGCTGCCGCGTGCCGCCTTAGCTCAGTTGGCCAGAGCACCTGTCTTGTAAACAGGGGGTCGTCGGTTCGAACCCGACAGGCGGCTCTTGCCGCGCGCAGAGCGAAGCCCGGGCCTTTGGCCCGGGCTTCGTCCGTTTCCGCGGGGTCCGCGGGGAGTGTGCCCCGCGGACCCGAAACCGCGCTCCGCGCGGTCGTCCTCGAACGCCGGACGGACCGGATCGCCGGATCCGGCCCGTCCGGCGCCGGGCGGACCTACCGGCGGCCGCTGTACGACGGCGCGTCGTGCATGCCGTCGCCGTACTCCGCCTTCCGCGCCTCCTGACGCGGGGCGTCCTGGTGGCCGGGCCACCACGCCTTGTGTCCCAGCAGCGACGTGACCGTCGGCACGAGCAGCATGGCCATCACGAACGCGGTGAGCAGGATGCCGAAGGCGACCGCGAAGCCCATCTGCTGGAGCATGGAGTTCTCGGCGAGCAGCAGCACACCGAACGTACCGGCCAGGATGATCGCCGCGGAGGCGACCGTCGGCGCCGACTGGGCGACGGCGGTGCGGATGGCCTCGCGTGGCGGGACGCCCTTGCGGACCTCCTCGCGGAGGCGGGCGACCATGAGGATGTTGTAGTCCGTGCCGATCGCCACCACGAAGAGGTAGATGATGATCGGCAGCATGAACAGCATGCCGTCCTCGCCCTTGAGGTCCTGGAAGAGCCAGACCGTGGAGCCGAGGGTGGCGCCGAAGCCGAGGGCGACGGCGATCATCAGGTAGAGCGGGGCGACCAGGCTGCGCAGCAGCAGGCCCAGGATCAGCATGATCGCGAGGCCGGCGACCGGGAAGACGACCTTGTAGTCGTGCTGGACGGCGTTCTCGATGTCCGTGAGGACCGCCGAGGTGCCGCCCACCAGGGCCTCACTGCCCTTCGGGGCCGACTGGTGGGCCGTGTCGCGCAGCTCGCCGCCGACCAGCTTGATGGCCTCGTCGTGGTTGGGCTTGGCCTTGGTGACCACGCTGAGCTGGGCGACGGACCCGTCCTTGCTGGGTATCGCGGGGCCGACCTTGTCCACGCCCTTGACGGCCGCGAGCTTGCCGCGGAACGCCTCCAGCTCGCCCTTGTCGAGCCGTGCCCCGTCCTTCGCCTTGACGAACACCATGGCCGGGTCGGCCTGGCCGGCGGAGAAGCCCTTCTGGAGGTCCTTCATCGCCTGGACGGACTCCAGCTTGTCGGGCAACTGGCTGTCCATGTCCCACTGCGACTTGAAGCCGAAGGCGCCGACCGCCAGGACGGCGAGCACCACGGTGGACAGCGCCGCCACGATGCCGGGGCGGCGGGAGACGAGGCCGCCGAGCGCGTTGGCCGTGCGGTTCTTCGGAGTCTTCTTCCAGGCCTTGGACGGCCAGAACGCCTTGGTGCCCAGCAGGGAGAAGACGGCGGGGACCAGCGTCAGGGCGGCGATCAGGGTCACGGCGACGGCGATGGCCAGGGACGGGCCCAGGGCCTTCATCATGCCCATCGTGGACAGCAGCAGGGCCAGGAACGAGGCGATGACCGCGCCGGCGGCGGAGGCGATGGTCTCGCCCACGCGCGCGACCGCCTCGGCCAGGGCCGCCTTGGGCTCCTCGCCCTTGCGCAGCAGTTCGCGGTAGCGGAAGAGCAGGAAGAGGATGTAGTCGGTGCCCACGCCGAAGAGCACCACGATCAGGATCGGGGTGACGCTGGCGTCGGCCTTCAGCCCGCCGACGTCGGCCGCCGTGCCGATGAGGCCGTTGGCCACCGCGGTGACGACCAGGATGATGAGGACCGGCAGGACGGCGATGAGCGGGCTGCGGAAGATGACCAGCAGCAGCACGATGATGAGGACCAGCGTGGCCATCATGATCATGCCGTCGGTGTCGCCGGACTGCTCCTTGGAGTCGAGGTTGGACGCCGCCTGGCCGGTGACGCCCAGCTTCAACTGGGTGCCCTTCAGCAGGGGTTTGGCGTCCTTGCGGAGGCTCTTGACCGACTCCATGACGGTGTCGTCCGACCAGTTCTTCTCGCCGGAGTAGATGTTGGCCAGGGCTATCTCGCCGTTGGGCGAGACCGCTTCCGGCCCCGTCGTCACCTTGGATATCTTCTTGTAGTGCTTGTCCTGGAGCGCGGCGGCGACCTTCGCCACGTCCGCCTTGTCCTGGGCGGTGAGCTTCCCCCCGTCGGCGCGCTTGAAGACGCCTATGGCGGCGGCCTGTTCGTCCTGGGGGAACGCCTTCTCCTGGACCTTGCCCGCCTGCACGGACTCGTAGTGGGACGGAAGGAACTCCGCCTGGTCCGTGGTGGACTTCAGGCCCGGCGCCAGGACACCGAGGGCCACGGCGGCCACGACCCAGGCCAGGATCGTGAGCCAGGGCCTATGGACGGCGAACCGTCCGACTCGTCGGAACATGGTGTGGAGCTCCCCCTTGGAAATACGTGGATCCACGGCAACACTGAGCGGATACTGAGTGGGTGGTGCAAGGATTCGGTGCGGCCCGGCGGAGGGTACAGATGTCCGAACGGGCACCCCTACGCTAGGGACGCTCTTTACCCGGGTCCAACGAATAGTCGATTAATCAGGGGAAAATCGGCCCTGGGGTGGGGACGCCTCCTCCCCTCGGAGGAGAGGCGTCTCACCCGTGGGGTAGAGATCGCCTGCCGAACGCCTCCACCCGGATTACGCTGCCCCCATGGCGATCACGTCGATGGAAGCGTCCCCCGGCCCGCTGGGCCCGGGTCACTACACGGCCCGGATGGAGCGCGCGGCCCGCTCCGCCGCCCAGGCCGGCATGGCCGGACTGATCATCGCGCCCGGCCCCGACCTGGCCTGGCTCTGCGGCTACCACCCGCCCGTCACCGAACGCCTCACCGCACTGGTGGTGACCCCGGGCCGCAGGCCCCTGCTGCTGGTCCCCGAGCTGGAGCGGCCCGACGCGGAAAAGGCGCCCGGCGCTCCGGCGTTGACCGTCGTCGGCTGGCGGGACGCCGAGAGCCCCTACGACGCGCTCGCCGGGCACCTCGAACCGCAGGGACGTTACGGCGTGTCCGACAACACGTGGGCGCTGCACCTGCTGGCCTTCCAGCGGCTGCGCCCCGGCGGTGCCCACGCCGCGCTGACCGAGGCGCTGCCGATGCTGCGCGCGGTCAAGGACGCCTACGAGGTGGAGCGGCTCGCGGCGGCGGGCGCGGCGGCCGACGCCACGTACGAGGAGATCGTCCGGCTGCCGTTCGCCGGGCGGCGTGAGCGTGAGGTGGCCGCCGACCTGGACCGGCTGCTGCGCGAACACGGCCACCAGCGGGTGGACTTCACCCTCGTAGGCTCGGGCCCCAACGGCGCCGACCCGCACCACGAGGCGGGGGACCGGACCATCCGGGACGGCGACATGGTCGTCATGGACTTCGGCGGTCTGATGGACGGGTACGGGTCCGACACCACCCGCACGGTGCACGTCGGGGAGCCGGGCGCCGAGGAGCGCAAGGTCCACGACCTGGTCCGGGAGGCGCAGCAGGCGGCCTTCGAGGCCGTCCGGCCGGGCGCGGCCTGCCAGGACGTCGACCGGGCGGCCCGCCAGGTGATCGCACGCCACGGGTACGGGGAGTACTTCGTCCACCGGACGGGGCACGGGATCGGCGTGACCACGCACGAGCCGCCGTACATGGTCGAGGGGGAGCATCTGGCCCTGGTGCCGGGGATGTGCTTCTCGATCGAGCCCGGGATCTACCTGCCGGGCCGGTTCGGGGTGCGGATCGAGGACATCGTGGTCTGCACGGAGGACGGCGGGCGGCGGCTGAACACGACGGGCCGGGAGCTGCTCGTCGTGTCGTAGCGGGGGAGCGAGAGCGGTCAGCGGCGGGTCCGCCCCGGCTCCTGTGCCCGCCGCTCCCCTCCGGCCCCGCCGGCGTCGTCCGCCGTGGCCCGGTCGCCGTGGTGCGGCGCCGGTGCCGTGATCACCACCCAGGCCACCACGGAGGCGGCCAGCATGATCACCGAGGCCCAGGCCAGCCCGACGTGGAAGCCGTGCACCACCCCGTCCTTGGCGATGGCCGCGCGTGCGGCCGGGCCGACCGGTCCGGTGGCCGCCGCGGACTTCAGGTGCGCGGCGATGTACGTACCGGCCGTGGACGTGGCGATGGTGTTGAGCAGTGCGGTGCCGATCGAACCACCCACCTGCTGACAGGTGTTGACGGTGGCGGAGGTGACGCCGGAGTCGTTCGGGTCGACGCCCTTCGTCGCGGTGTCCATCACCGCCACGAAGATCAGGCCCATGCCGATGCCGAACAGGATCGTCGACGGCAGAACGTGCACCACGTAATCCGCCTTCACCGGCAGGAACGTCAGCAGGAACAGGGCGACGGCGGCCAGCAGCGTGCCGGGCGAGATGAGCAGGCGCGGCGGCAGCCGGTGCAGCAGCCGGGACGCGATCTGGGTGCTGGTGACGATGATCGTGGCGGACATCGGCAGGAACGCCAGACCGGCCTGGACCGGCCGGTAGCCGAGGACGTCCTGGAAGTAGTACGTCATGTACAGGAACATCCCGAACATGGCGATCACGGCGAGGCCCAGCGTCAGGAAGGCTCCCGCCCGGTTGCGGTCGCGGATGACGCGCGGGGGCAGCAGCGGGCTGCCGGCCCGGGTCTGCCACCAGCCGAACAGGGCCAGAAGCGCCACGCCGACCACGAGGAGGGTGAGCACCCGGGGGCTGCCCCAGCCCTGCGGCTCGGCCTCGCTGCACCCGTAGACGACGGCGACCAGACCCGTACAGGCCAGGACGACGCCGCGCAGGTCCAGCCGGGTGCGCTGCTCGGGGCGGTGGTCGTGCAGGGCCCAGAGCCCGCCGGCGAAGGCGATGAGGGCGATCGGGGCGTTGACGTACATGCACCAGCGCCAGTCCAGGTACTCGGTGAGCAGGCCGCCCGCGAGCAGCCCCACGGCCGAGCCCGCGCCCGCGATGCCGCTGTACACGCCGAACGCCTTGCCGCGCTCGCGCGGGTCGGTGAACGTCGTCGTCAGCAGGGACAGCGCGGAGGGCGCGAGGAGGGCGGCGAAGACGCCCTGGAGGGCCCGGGCGCCGAACAACTGCCAGTCCGTCTGCGCGGCGCCGCCCAGCGCCGAGGCGACGGCGAAGCCGACCAGCCCGGCGAGGAACGTGCGCTTGCGGCCGACCAGGTCGGCGATCCGGCCGCCGAGCAGCAGCAGACCGCCGAAGGCCAGGGTGTAGGCGGTGATCACCCACTGCCGGTTGGTGTCCGTCATCGACAGCTCGCGCTGGGCGGACGGCAGGGCGATGTTCACGATCGTCGCGTCGAGGACCACCATCAACTGGGCGAGACCGATGAACACCAGTCCCCACCAGCGGCGGGGGTCGGACGCGGAGTGCGCGGGGGCGGTCGGTGCGGTGGTGCGGCTCATCGCGGAACCTCGCAGCCGTGGGGTGCAGAAGCTCTCGGATCAGCCTAGGTCTTCCGGGTGGGGTGCGCCTGTCGGGGCGGGTGTGGCCACTTCCGCCGCTTTCGGCTCTTTTGTCGATTCTCGCCACCTTCGGTCGCTCGGGTCCCGTGCGTCCCCTCAGTCACACGGGAAGGAGGTCTCGGGCGGCGGGGAAGCGGCGCTCCGGCGCGCGGGACCGGCTCCCGGAGCCGCGGGAAGGGGCTCTCAGGCGCTCGGAAACGGCTCTCAGACGCGCGGGAAGCGGCTCTGCAGCGTCCACACGGCCGGGTTGTCCCCCAGCCCGTCGTGCATGTCGGACAGGTCGGCGATCAGGTCGTGCAGGAAGTCCCGGGCCTCCCGGCGGAGCGCCCGGTGGTCGAAGACGAGCGGGGGCTCCTCCACGGGGGCCCAGTCCGCGGTGACCTCCACCCAGCCGAAGCGGCGCTCGAAGAGCATGCGGTCGCTGGACTCGGTGAAGTCCAGCTCGGCGTAGCGCGGGGTGGCCGACCGGGAGCCGCGCGGGTCGCGGTCCAGCTCCTCGACGATGTCGCACAGCGCCCAGGCGAAGTCCAGCACCGGAACCCATCCCCAGGCTGTGGACAGCTCCCGGTCCTCCTTGGTGTCGGCGAGGTAGACGTCGCCGCAGAAGAGGTCGTGCCGCAGGGCCCGGACGTCGGCGGTGCGGTAGTCCGTCTGCGGCGGGTCGGGGAAGCGGCGGGAGAGCGAGTAGCCGAGGTCGATCACGTCCCCGATGGTGTCACGACGCCCGTGCCCCCGGCGCGGCGGCCGGGGGCACGGGATGCGGTGCTGCTGTCGCGTGGCGCGTGGCGGGGTTACTTGACGTTGACCCCGGACCAGGCCGCGGCCACGGCCTTGTACTCCGCGCTGTTGTTGCCGTAGAGCGACGCGGCGGCGTTCAGGGTGCCGGTGCGGGCCTTGGCGTAGTTGGTGTTCGAGGTGAACTGGGTGGTCAGCGCCTTGTACCAGATCTTCTGGGCCTTGTCCCGGCCGATGCCGGTGACCTTGGAACCGTCGGCGGTCGGGCTGTCGTATGTGACGCCGTTGATCGTCTTCTTCCCGCTGCCCTCGGAGAGGAGGTAGAAGAAGTGGTTGGCCGGGCCGGACGAGTAGTGGACGTCGACCCCGCCGAGGCCGGAGTACCAACTGTCCTTCGACTTGCCGTCCTTGCTCGGCTTGTCCATGTAGCGCAGCGGCTTGCCGTTGCCGAAGATGTTGATCTTCTCGCCGATGAGGTAGTCGCCCACGTCGGTCTTGTTGTTGGCGTAGAACTCGGTGGCGGTGCCGAAGATGTCGCTGGTCGCCTCGTTGAGGCCGCCGGACTCGCCGCTGTACACGAGCTTGGCCGTGGCGGAGGTGACGCCGTGGCTCATCTCGTGGGCCGCCACGTCGAGGGCGGTGAGCGGGTTCTTGTTGCCCTCGCCGTCGCCGTAGGTCATGCAGAAGCAGGAGTCGGACCAGAAGGCGTTGACATAGCCGTTGCCGTAGTGGACGCGGGAGTAGGCGCCCTTGCCGTCGTTGCGGATGCCGTTGCGGCCGAAGGTGTTCTTGTAGAAGTCCCAGGTCACGGCAGCGCCGTAGTGCGCGTCGACGCCGGCGGTCTGCCGGCCGCCGCCCCAGGTGTCGGTGCTGTTGGTGTACAGCGAACCGGTGCCGGACTGGCCCTGGTTGAGGTCGTACGTCTTGTGGCCGCCGCGCGCGCCGTCGGTGAGCTGGAACTGCGAGCCCGACTTGGTGGTGGTCAGCGGGACGGTGCCGCTGTAGGTGCTGGTGCCGGTGCCGGTCTCGATGGCCTCGTACTGGTACAGCTTCTTGCCGGTGGCCGCGTTGGTGATCACGTGCAGCTCGCTCGGGGTGCCGTCCTTCTGCACGCCGGTGACCACGGTCTCGTACGCGAGGACCGGCTTGCCCTGCGCGGCCCAGACGACCTTGCGCGGCGTCTGGCCGGCCGGCTTGGCCGTCTTCACGTCGGCCGCGGCGCTCAGCGCCGACTTCTTCGCCTCGGCCGGGGCCAGGGAGGCGCTGGTCGAGACGGCTATGGACGCGTCGGTCGCCTTGGTGACCGAGCGGCCGCCCTTGGCCTCATGGACGATCAGGTCGCCGCCGAGCACGGGCAGCCCGTCGTAGGTGCGCTCGTAGCGCGTGTGGACGGTGCCGTCGGCGTCCTTGACGACGTCGCGGGCGATCAGCTTCTCCTTGCCGCCCAGGCCGATCTTGGCGGCGGTCGCCGACGCGCCGCTCTGGGCCTCCTGGAGGGCGGCGGTGCGCTGACCCGCGGAGAGCGTCAGCGGCTGCCCTCCGCTGTCACGGTCACCCGAGGCGCTCGCGCTGCCCGTCTGCACGCCGACGACGACCATCGCCGCGGAGGCGACGAGAGCGGCGGCACGCAGGGCCGTGGTGCGGGGGGTGGCGGTGAGTCTCAACTCTGTCTCCTCTGAGGGGGGTTACGGGCGGCCCGGGGTGAGACGGCCCGCTGGTGCGTGAGAGGTGCAGGAGCGAATGGAGGAGAGCGTGCCAGCAACTGACCGCTTTTGACAGGGGCGCAACAAGGATGTGATCTGCTGTTATCCAAAAGGGGTCAGTTCTGGTCGGAGTTGAGAATTCAGGTTTAGGAAAGGCAGATTTGGGGCTGTAGTGGCGCCTGTGACACCTGGGATGTGTCGCGAAGACCGCGCGGGGAAGGGGAGTTCGGAAGGATTCGTCCCTCCCCGGCGCTCGCGCGCCGGGGCGTGCCCGCACGGCCTCGCGGGGGCGCCGTGTACGCGCGGCGGGACGCGCCATGGGGACGCCGTGGGGACGCCGAACCGGAGGAGGCGGAGTGCAGGTCAGGACCTACGCGGAGGGGTGCGTTCCAACGGAGCTGGCCGCCCGGGCGGACGCGCTGCGCGCCCAGGTGTGGGCCGGCGGCGGACCACCCGACCCCGCGCTGCGCCCGGTCGCGATGCTGCTCGTCTCACCGGACGGTGAGGTGGCGGCGGCGCTGGACGTCCTGTCCAAGGAGATCGACCACGCGGGCGCGCGTTACCGGGCCGCCGGGCTGAGCGCGGTGGTCACCGACCGGGCCCGGCGGGGCCGCGGCCACGGGCGGCGGCTGGTGTCCGCCGCGCGGGAGTGGATCGCCGCGGACGGGGCCGACCTCGGCCTGTTCACCTGTGACCGGCCGCTGCGGCCGTTCTACGAGAGCGCGGGCTGGGAGGCGCTGGAGGGGACCGTCCTCGTCGGCGGGACGCCGGGCGATCCGTTCCCGAGCGACGGCCCGGGACTCGACAAAGTCACCATGGCCGGATTCTTCTCCACCCGGGCGCGACGGGCGGCGGAGGCGTTCCGGGGGTGCCGCGTGGGGCTCTACTCCGGTGACATCGACCGGCTGTGGTGACGCGGGTACGGAGGGGTGATACCGGGCCGGCTGCCGAGGGCTGATGCCGGGGGGTGCGGTGCGCCGGAGGGTGGCGGTGCGCCGGGGGAGCGGCACGTTGAGGGGTGGCGGGCTAGAGGAGGCGGTGCGCTGAGGAGACGGCGGCGCACGCGCGGCGCCGGACGGGCTCGACCGGCCCGTCCGGCGCGTGGGGGTGACGCGGCGGGGGCCGCCGCGTCAGAGGGATCCGTCAAGGGCCCGCCGGCCCCGGGGCGCGCTTCCTACGGCTGCCCGTCCGTGGGCGGCCGGTTGCCCAACTGCTCGTCGATCTTCCGCTGTGCGGCGTCGACCTGGCTCTGGTACTTGTTCCCGGTCTTGGCGTCGAAGGCGTCGCCGGCCTTCTCGACGCCCTGCCGGGCGGTGTCCTCGTGGCCCTTGAGCAGACCCTTGAGCTTGTCGAGCATGGACATGGGTGTCCTCCTAACGCATGCCTGACCTATCCAGCATCGCGGTATTCGTTCCGGTTCGCACTCCGGCTGTGGCGGGTGAAGACGGGTGGGGCCGCTGTCGACGGCTGAGGGGCCGGTGGGTGGCGGGCCGACGGTCAGGGGGCGCCCCAGGGCCCGCCCCACGACGCGTTGCCCGCCCGGTCATCGGGTCCGATGGTGGGATCGAGTGCCGAGTCGTACGACCCCGTACCGCGGCAGTGCTTGCACTGGCCCGTGCGGTGGACGGTGTCGGCCGGGCCCCGGAACGGGTCGGGGCCGGGGTTGTAAGCGAGCACGCGGGGGACGAAGCCGGAGCCCTGACACCAGTGGCAGAGGGCCTGCGGCCGGTGATCGTCGTCATTGCCGCCATTTCCGTCATCGCCGTAACTGCCGTCACCATCGTCGTCGCCGTCGGCGTCCTCGGGCTCTCGGGGTTCCTCGCTGTCGGCCATCGGGTCCGATGATGGCGTCCGGCCACGGCTTCCGTCCCCGCGAGGGGCGACGCTTCATCCGTATGAGGAGTACCCGGAACCCGGAGGCTTCCGGTGCTTCACGCGGATCACCGTCCCATGGTCCGGCGAACCACGCCTGTTCTCCGTCGAGTTCCCGGGAACGTGCGGAACAAGCCAAATCCGGGACGGGCAAATCTCCCCATAGCGGCCTGCGGGTGCAGCGTCGGCCGGGGTGCCATGTGGCGCTGTCCAGCGACGTTGCACGGGACGGGCGTCAGGAAGCCCCGCCCCTGCATGGCTGGTGTTTTACGTGTGCCCTGTGTGTTCACACTTCCACCACCGGCCGTGACCGTGTTCGGCTCTCCGACGGACGGTGAGGGGGGATCACCTGACGGTTCAGGACGGCGGGATCGCTCCCCCGCCCGCAGAGCTCCCGGAAGCAAGGTGCGTACCTGGTAATGAAACACGTCTTCACGCCGAAACCGACGAAGGAATGAAGGGGGGTATGCGGGTGTGACCGAAAGTATCGAGCTCGATCGTCATGCCGGGACCCTGCGGAGTCCCGCTTCACGGCTTTACGCCCTCGACGGCCTGCGGCTCGTCGCATCCTTGATGGTGGTCGCCTTCCACCTGGTGGCCTACAACGGACCCGGCTGGACCCGGCCGGTCGACACGCTCTTTCCCGGCGCGCACATCGCGGCCTATTACGGCTGGATCGGCGTGCCGCTGTTCTTCATCATCAGCGGTTTCGTCATCTCGATGAGCTGCTGGGGCAAGACCGTGGGGGACTTCGCGGTCTCCCGTGCGTCCCGCCTGTATCCCGCCTACTGGTTCGCGGTGCTGGCCGCCGCGCTGATGCTCTGGCTGTTCCCGGGCAGCCGGGACGTCCCCACGCTCAGCGGGGTCGCCGTCAACCTGACCATGTTCCAGGACCCTCTGGGCGTGGACCGCGTGGACAGCGTGTACTGGTCCCTGTGGGCGGAGGTGCGCTTCTACATCCTCTTCGCGCTGGTCGCCCGGAAGGGGCTCACCTATCGGCGGATCTTGGTCTTCTGCTTCTGCTGGGGCGTCGCCGGACTGCTCGCCGCCCAGACCGACAGTCGCTTGCTGCGAGTGGTGGTGATGCCGGAATACTGCTGGTACTTCATCGCCGGCATCGCTCTCTATCTGATCCACCGGTTCAAGCCCAACATCATCCTGTGGGGGATCGTGGCGGGCTGTTTCCTGCTGAGCCAGCACTTCCTGGCCGTGTCCCACCGGTCGTCCCAGTACTACTCGGGGGTCAAGGCGCCGCTGTGGCCCGCCGTGGTGGCCCTCGGCTGCGTCTTCGTTCTGATGTCGCTGGTCGCGGCCGGGCTGACCGACCGCCTCACCTGGAAGTGGCTGCCCGCCGCCGGAACTCTGACCTACCCCCTGTACCTCCTGCACGAGGACATCGGATGGATCACCATCCGCCGCCTGGAGGACCGAGTCCAGCCCTATGTCCTGCTGACCCTGTTGCTCATGGTGTTGCTGGTGGCGTCCTGGCTCGTGCACCGCTATGTGGAGGAACCCGTGGGCCGGTGGATGCGCCGCCTGGGCCGAGCCGCCCTCGCCGAGATGCGCTTCTACAGCCTGTCCGTCACCTCTCTGGACCCCCTCCGCTCCGACGACCCCCGTGTACCGAAGGACCGTTGACACTTCGCCCCGCTCCGGAAGGGAGCAATGCGAGACCCCCGGGCGTATGGCCCGGGGGTCTCGTGGCTCCGGCCGGCGGGTGAGGGGGAGCGGCCGCGTCAGCCGCTCGGGGACGGCGAAGACCCCCCGACGGCGGGTCGGGGGGTCTTCGTGCCGGCCCGGTGCCGGGCGGTGGCGCGATGCGTGGGGCAGGCGGCCGGTCGGGCTCAGACGTTGACGCCGAAGTCCTGGGCGATGCCGGCGAGGCCCGACGCGTAGCCCTGGCCGACGGCGCGGAACTTCCACTCGGCGCCGTTGCGGTAGAGCTCGCCGAAGACCATGGCGGTCTCGGTGGCCGCGTCCTCGCTCAGGTCGTAGCGGGCGATCTCGGCGCCGCCGGCCTGGTTGATGATGCGGATGTAGGCGTTGCGGACCTGGCCGAAGTTCTGCGAGCGCGTGGTGGCGTCGTAGATGGAGACCGGGAAGACGATCTTGTCGACGTCGGCCGGGAGAGCCGCCAGGTTGACGTTGATCTGCTCGTCGTCGCCCTCGCCGACACCGGTGGTGTTGTCACCGGTGTGCACGATGGACTGGTCCGGCGTCTGCTTGTTGTTGAAGAAGACGAAGTGGGCGTCCGAGTAGACCTTGCCGCTGGGGTTCACCGCAATCGCACTCGCGTCCAGGTCGAAGTCCGTGCCCGTGGTGGTGCGGACGTCCCAGCCGAGGCCGACGGTGACGGCCGTCAGGCCCGGGGCCTCCTTGGTGAGGGAGACGTTGCCGCCCTTGGACAGGCTTACAGGCATGGGGGTGATCCCTTTCTCATCGACTCGCGGACCGCGTGCTGCCACACGGTCCCGTCACCCGGGATAACGCCGATGACAGGGGGTGGGGTTCCATCCTCCTTTACTTTCTTTACTGCTTTCTGATGGCTGCTCGGGCCGAAGCCGTCCTGCCGCCGCCGGTTCGCCGCCGGTTCGCCGTCCGGCAACCGTCCGGTTCCGGGCGCGGAGTGGGGCAAAACGAGGTGACGCGGGCGGAGCGGGCGGGAGACCATGGAGGCATGTCCGGTCCCTACGTCATCCGCGGTGCCGTCAGCCTGCCCGAGGCGGAGCTCGTCTGGCGCTTCTCGCGCTCGTCCGGGCCGGGCGGGCAGCACGTCAACACCAGCGACAGCCAGGTGGAGCTGCGCTTCGACCTCGCCGCCACCGACGCCCTGCCCGCCGTGTGGAAGGAGCGCGCCCTGGAGCGGCTCGCGGGGCGGCTGGTGGGCGGCGTCGTGACCGTACGGGCGTCGGAGCACCGTTCGCAGTGGCGCAACCGGGAGGCGGCGGCCGTCCGGCTGGCCGCGCTGCTGGCCGAGGCCACCGCGCCGCCGCCGAAGCCGCGCAAACCGACGCGAATACCGCGCGGCATCAACGAGCGGCGGCTGCGGGAGAAGAAGCAGCGCGCCGAGACGAAGCGGGGGCGCTCCGCGCGGGACTGGGGCTGAGGGCCCGCGGCATCGGCGGGCGTGCCCCGGTCGCCGGGCGCATCGCGGGATGGCCGGGGGTACCCCGGGACCGCTGGGTGTCCGCGGGATTGCCGTGGGTACCGCGTGCGGGCCCCGGGCCTCCGGCCCCTCCCTCTCGGGCCGGGCGGGGGACGGTCGTGTACCGGCCGTGTCCGGGAGGCCGATGCCCAGTTGGTTCAGGGCATGAGCATCCTCATGTGTTCCGTTCGTCCCGTTCGTGTGGTGGTGTGTCTCGCCGTGCTGGGAGCCGCGCAGGCGGTGGTCGCCGCACCGGCCCGGGCCGGGGGCGTCGGGGGCCTGCTGTCGCCGGCCATGGGGAACGGCTGTGCCGCCCGGGGCGATGGCACGTCCGCCCGTGGTGTCGCCGCCGCGAGCCAGGGGTCCACGGCCGGCAACCTGCTCGGCGTTCCCCTCGCCGGTCCCACGAACCAGTGCGGGGGCGCCGATCTGCCGGGCGGTCTCGTACAGGGCGGTGTCGGGCAGAACCTGTTGAATCCAAACGTGTTCGGCGACCTGACGTAGCGCGGGGCACCGGCGCTCAGCGTCCGGCCCGGGCCTCCGAGAGCCCGGCCCATGAGCCGGGCGCCCAGCCCGCGCCCGCCGCCGCTCCGTTCACGACAGGTGCCGGTACCGGCCCCGGAAGTACGTCAGCGGGCCGCTCTCCGTCGTGGAGGCGGCGGCCTTCAGGACGCGGCCGATGAAGAGCGTGTGGTCCCCCGCCACCACGCGCTGCTCCGTCCGGCACTCCAGGACCGCCAGCGCGCCCCGGACGAGGGGCGAGCCGGAGAATTCGCCGCGATCGCAGGGGAGGTCCGCGAACAGCAGCCGGTCGCTGACCCGTCCCTTCATCGCGAACCGGCCGGCGACCTGCCGCTGGCTCTCGGCCAGCAGGGAGACCGCCCAGAGGGGCTGCCGGGCGAGCAGCTCCTCCATCCGGGAGTCGTTGCGAACGCTCACCATCACGAGGGGTGGGTCCAGGGACACGGAGAGAAACGCCGTCGCCGTCATGCCGACGTCCTCGCCCCGCGGGCCGTCGTCGGGGTCGTGCGCGGTCACCAGGACCACGCCCGCCGCCAGGCGGGCGAGGGCGGCGCGGAATTCCTCGGCGGTCACACCGTCAGCATGCGGTATGCGGGCCTCGGCGGGCGAAGTCGTCTGCAACACACGACGCACGCTAGCCGCCCGTGACGAGCCGCCGCATCGGGCTGCGGTACCAGGACGGTCCTGGTACTCGGGACTAGGCCCTCGCACGGTCCGATCCGGCGGAGGCCCCGCCTCCGCCTGGTCCCTCCGCCGTCCCCACGCACCTCCTCTGACCTCGCGGATCTCCTCAGAAACACGGCAGGCTCTGCCTTATTTGCGAGGTGCAAACATGGGATGTTTGCGAACGCTCCGTAAGGGGCTCCGTCACGCGCTGTGACATGAGTCACAGAAGGCCCTATTTGTTGACCCTGTGTACCGAGTTGTCAGCTCCCTGTGATTCAGTGGCCGTGTAATCGGACGACAAGAAAATCTGGAGAGTCGCTGTCGAGGTCTCGGGGGAGAGCGAGCTATGGAAACCGAGTCGGAGCCATATGTACGTCTGACGACCCTGCGGCAGGTTCACCAGGCGGTGGCGGATCTGAATACCGCCCGCAGCCTCGCGGACACCTTGCAGACCGTCGCGGAGGGCGTGGTGAACGGGCTCGGCTACGAGCTCGCGGCGGTCAACCTGGTCCGTCCGGACGGTGACCTCGTGGTCGCCGCCGTCGCCGGGAGCGCGAGCGCCGAGGCCTTCCTGTCCGGCCGGGTCGGGTCGCGGGTCTCGTGGGAGCGCCGGCTCAGCATGGGCGAGCGCTGGGGCGAGCTGCGCTTCATCCCGTACACCGAGGGCTGGGTCCTCGACGACGACGACGTCCCGCAGTGGCGCACCACCGGCCCCGCGCCGCGTTTCCCCGACGAGTGGCACCCCATGGACCGGCTCCTCGCGCCCATGTACTCGACCGGTTCGGGCAGCGGCGACCTGATCGGCGTGATCTCCGTCGACCGGCCGCGCAACGGCCGCCGCCCCGGCGCCTGGGGCCGGGAAGCGCTCCAGATGTACGCCTTCCAGTCGGCGGTCGCGATCAACAACGCCCGGCTCCGGGCCGACATGCAGCGCACCCTCGTCCGCCTGGAACGCGACCAGCAGGCCCTGCGCGCCAGCGAGGAAAGCTTCCGGCAGGCGTTCGAGTACGCGCCCAGCGGCATGGCCATCGCCGAACTCGGCGGCGACCAGCACGGGCGGCTGCACCGCGCCAACGACGCGCTCTGCCGGCTGCTCGGCCGCCCGGCCTCCCAGATGCGCCGCTACTCGTTCTCCGACCTCGTCCACCCCGAGGACATCGGCACCCTGCTGCGCACCTCCGCCGAGGGCGGCCGCGCCGAGCTGCGGCTGCGCCGCCGGGACGACACGTACGTCTGGGTCTCGCTGCGCAACTCCGTGGTCGCCGACGCCGCCGACGGGCCGCGCCTGCTCCTGACCCACGTCGAGGACATCGAGGACCGCAAGCGGCACGAGCTCCAGCTCGCGCACCGCGCCAGCCACGACTCCCTCACCGGCCTCCCCAACAGCGCCGAGCTCCGCGCCCGGCTCAGCAGCCGGCTCTGCGGCCGCCCGCCCGGCAGCGAGACGCACGCCGGGGCCGGTCACGGCCCGTTCGGGCGGCTCGACGGCTTCGACGAGGTCGCCGGGTTCGGAGACCCCTTCGGCGGCCCGTTCGGCGAGCCCCTCGGCATACCGGGCGGCTTCCCGGGCGGCGGACCCGGCGGCTTCCCGGGCGGGGACGGCGCCTACGGGCACGACCGCGCCCCGGATCCGCTCGGCGACGACCGCCCGCCCGGCGGCTACCGCCCCGGCGACTACGCGGCAGCCGACTACGGCACGGGTGACTACGCGACCGCCGACTACCCGGCACCCGGCGCCGCCGGCTACGACCACCGCGACCACCACGTGCACACCGTCCCGCTCGACGAGGACAGCGCCGACGGCGACAAGGGCCTCGCCGTCCTCTTCTGCGACCTGGACGGCTTCAAGTCCATCAACGACCGCTTCGGGCACCACACCGGCGACGCGGTCCTCATCGAGGTCGCCCGGCGGCTCAGCAGCGGCGTCCGCGACGGCGACACCGTGGCCCGGATGGGCGGCGACGAGTTCGTCGTCCTCGCCGACGGCCTCGGCCGCGCCGACGCGGAGGACCTCGCGGTCCGGCTGCGCAACGCGATCATCCCGCCCATCCGGGTCGACGGCCGCGCGGTCCGGGTCGGGGCCAGTTTCGGCATCGGCTGGGCGGGCTGCGGGATGTCCGCCGACGAGGTGCTGCGCTCCGCCGACCAGCGCATGTACGTCGAGAAGCGGTCCCGCGCCCGGACCGGCCGCCGGGCCGGGTGACCGGCCGGTGGCCCCCGTACGCCCCCCGTGTCAGGGCGTGCCACTTGCCGCACGGGGTAGGCTGCGCCGATGCGGCACCGCCGCCGGACCGTGGTGGCCGAACCGGCCTCGACAGCCGCGGAACCGGTACACGAACGTGGGTGCCGGACGGCACATTCACGTGGGGAGTGACAGGGGATGACGGCCGGTAACAACGGCAACGGCAAGCCGGAGGACGAGGATCCGTTCGGTTACCTGTACCGCTCGGAGGGCGGGGACCAGGGCACCGACGCGGCTGCGTCCGCACCACAACCCGGCGTCCCCCGTACGTCGTACAACCAGGTCCGGCCGGTCGGCTCACGCCAGTACACGCCCCAGCAGGGCGGCGGAACGTACGGGGCGGGCATGCCGGCCCCCCAGCAGCCGACCCCGCACTACGCCGCCCCCGAGACCCTCCCGGGCGGCGCCCCCCGCCAGCCGGGCCCGCCGCCGGGCGCCCACGGCCCCCAGCGCCCGAAGCGGCGCGGCCTGCTCATAGCCGCGATAGCCGTGGTGGTCGTGGTCGCCGGCGGCATCGGCGCGGCGGTCTACGCCAACCAGGACGACGGCGACGACAGCAAGAACACGACGGCGCAGCAGACGCCGTCGGACAAGCCGTCCGAGAAGCCGGAGAAGAAGAACGGGAAGGACGACGAGAAGAAGCCGTCCGGGAAGCCCGTCAAGGACCTCAATCGGGATGCTGCGACGCTGCAGCTCGGCGGTGGGGCGACCACGGCGAAGGACGTGAAGGGAGCGCCGACGGAGGGTGGCGTCTACGTCACCCTGAAGCAGGGTTCTTCCATCGAGTGGAAGGACGTGCCCGTCAATGACGCCGGTCAGTACACGGTGTGGGTGGACTACGGTGCCCAGAACGGGGCGGCCAGCGGCTCACTCTGGGTCAACGGTGAGAAGTTGAGCACGACCGTCGACTGGAAGAAGTGGGCCGGCACCGGCTGGTCGTTCACGTACAACTACGTCCAGCTCAAGGGCGGCAAGAACGACATCAAGCTGTCGTGCGAGTCCCAGTGCGACATCAATGTGGCCCGGGTGAAGATTCTTCGGGGTTGGTACAAGTACAAGTCGTAGCCGCTCGTCCCAGATGTCTTCACCTCGGTCGGATCGTCGGGGTGCTCCCCGGCCTGAGTCACGCTTCCTTGAGCAGGCGGTTGATGAAGTCGCGAGAGCCGGCTATGTCGAGGGCCTGATCGCGGAGGTGGCCGAACGCCGCGTCGTAGCGGAGGGTGTCGGAGACCTCCTCCAGGTAGACGGACGTGGTGAGCGGCTCGATCGCCACGAGCGGCTCCTCTTCGTCGAAGTGGAAGACGGTGTATGCCCCGTTGACGCCGGTGTGCGCACCGGCGGCGAACGGCATGACGCGTACCTCCACATTCGGCATGTGCGAGGCGTCCAGCAGGCGCTTGAGCTGCCCTTCGAGCACGCCGGGCGCTCCCACCCGGCGCCGCAGGCACGCCTCGTCGAGGACGCAGCGCATCATGAGCGGTGGCATGGGGACGTCGTTGGTGCTGCGGTTCTCCAAGGCCTGCTGGCGCTTCACCCGTAGCTCGGCGAAGGTTCTCGCCTGGCGGGCGGTGTCCCATGTGCGGCTGCCTTCGATGACCGCGCACGCGTAATCCATGGTCTGCAGCAGGTCCGGGACGGCCAGTGCCGCGTAGGTATCGGCCTGGCTCGCCAGCTCTTCGAGCTCGATGAGGTCGGCGAGCGAGTCACGGATGACATCACCGTATTTGGTGAACAAGCCCCTACGGCGCCCTGTCTCCGCAAGCTTCGCCAGCTTTCGGATCTCCGCGATCCGCACGTCGTCCGTGACGCCGTACACGCTGAGGCACTTGTCCAGATCGATGCGCTGCTTGCCGTATTCAGCTTTGCTCAGGCTCGGTGAGGAGGTGCCGAGCAGCCCGGCGGCCACAGCCAGGCTCATGCCTGCCCGGATGCGCAGGGTCCGAAGCTCCGCCCCGAGGCGTCGGCGCATCAGGGTGGGCACAGCGTCCGACAAATGATCACCTACCTCATCCTCGGACGCCGACTCTACGACAAGCGTCAGCATGCGTACGTCAGTTAACTCCTTCGGGCGCATTGGGCGCCGAAAATTTCGGCCTAATCCAGGAAGGCTCCAGACTGGCCGCATGGACGGATTTCGAGCCGCGGTGACGTACCGAGCAGGCAGCTATGTCGTGGATGTCAGCGACGGCCGCTTGGCGCAGGTGGCGGAGGCCGCCGACGGCCTCGTCCACGTACGCAGCCCGGACGGCGGCGCCCCCTGGAGCGTCCCGCCCGACGCCCTCCGCCTCGCCACCCGCGAGGAGCGGCAAGCGGCCGGGCTGCGGCCGTATCAGACCGGCTGCGACGAGTGCGCCGCGCTCGAAGCGGCCAGGAAGACCGCCGCCGACAGCGGCAACATCCTGCGGTCGCGGAACGCCACCGCCGCCGCGTACACGCACTGGATCGTGGCGCACTCCGCGTCCGCGATGAGGAGGGGCAACTGATGCGAGCCGTCGGACGCTTGATGCGGCACTGTGCGCACCGTTCCGGCTGGGAGCGGGGCGGCGGTGAGGAACGGTGCCGCGACTGCGGGGCGCGCCGCTTCACCGACTACGCCGCCCTGCTGATGCCGGAGCGCCCGGCGGCGGCAACGGCCCCGCCGCGCCGCGACCCGGCCCGCGCGGACCGCTCGGCCGCCGCCCTCATCGCGTTCGGGCTGCACCGCGTCAGCCGGTGGGGGACCGGCGCCGCCGCCTGGCGGCTGGCGGTCTGACCGCTGCGCTGCGGCATCGAAGCGGCAGAAGGGCGGGCGGGAGCGCACGGCGTGAGTGCACGATCCGCCGTACCCCGGGGTGGCTCTCTGGAGCGTCTACGCTCCTCGCTCGTGTGAAGCGCCCCTCGGCGGCGGGTTGGCTGCCGCCCTGGGGCCTGCTGCCGTCCGGCGCTGACGCGCCGCCCGGCTGTCCGGTCCGGCCCCCGCCCCTCCCTGGCGCCCCAGGCCGACCGGTCGCGCCGCAGGACCCTTCCGACAGGGTGGGTGGGACGGTCCGGGAACAGGGGCTTTGGCGCGTCGCTCAGCGCGTGCTGGTGCCAGGTGACAACAGGCCCGCGGCTTCGGCGACGGTCCTGGGGTCAGCCGGCCTGGCTGATGCAGAAAGGCTGGCCCGATGGGTCGAGCAGCACGGTCCAGTGCTCCCCGCCCGGCTGGTGGGCGGGCTTGGTGGCCCCCAGTTCCAGGAGCCGGCGCTCCGCCTCGGCGACGTCGGGGAAGGCGAGGTCCAGGTGGAAGGGGAGTTCCTGAGCCGGCCAGTCGGGGGCCGTGAACGACTTCGCGGTGTAGAAGACGTGCATCACCCCGCCGATGAGCACGGGGAACGCGGTCTCGTCGCCGTTCTCGTCCGGGTAGGCGTCCCCGACCGTGGTGCCCAGGGCGGCCGCGTAGAACTCGGCCGACTGCCGCCCGTCCGGCGCCCAGACGGCGTACGAGATGACCTTGCCGGACAGGCCGGTACCGGTGACGTTGTCGGCCATGACGCTCCTCCTTTGGGAAAACCGTGCGGTCGCACGGCTTGGAGTGAGAGTAATGTCCCTGTAGGTCACCAAATGTCCTACACGGCGGCAGGCGGTCTCGCTGCCAGGCCGAGGGTGGTCGCGGGAGCCGGGCCGGCCGTGACGGATCACGGGCCGGGCGTCGTCCCCTCGCTGATCGCGGTCAGGAACCGCTCCACCGTCGCAGCCATCGCCTCGCGCGCCGGGGTGAGGTAGCGGCGGGGGTCGACTGTGGACGGGTGGGCCTCCAGGAAGGCGAGGACGGCGCCGGTGAAGGCCGTGTTGAGGGCCGTGCCGACGTTCACCTTCCTGATGCCCGCCCGCACGGCGCGGCGGAGTTCGTCGTCCGGGACGCCCGAGGAGCCGTGGAGGACGAGGGGGACGGGGACGGCCTCGCGCAGGGCGGCGATCAGGGGGTGGTCGAGGGCCGCCGTGCGGGTCGTCATCGCGTGGGAGCTGCCGACCGCGACGGCGAGGGCGTCCACGCCCGTGTCCGCGACGAAGGCCGCCGCCTCCGCCGGGTCCGTGCGGACTCCCGGCGTGTGGGCGTCGCCCGGTTTGCCGCCGACGCGGCCCAGTTCGGCCTCCAGCCAGAGGCCGCGTGCGTGGGCCCAACGGGCTGCTTCCGCCGTCGCTTTGACGTTCTCCGCGTAGGGGAGCGCCGACGCGTCGTACATCACCGACGAGAAGTCGTGCGCGCTCGCGGCGTGCAGGAGGTCCACGGACTCGACGTGGTCGAGGTGGAGGGCCAGGGGGGCGGTGGAGGCGCGGGCTACGGCTGCGGCGGCGGAGGCGATCGGGGCGAGGGCTCCGCCGTGGAACTTCACGGCGTTCTCGGAGATTTGCAGGACGGCCGGGCGGCCCGCCGCTTCCGCGCCGGCGGCGATGGCCTCCGCGTGCTCGACGGTGATGACGTTGAACGCGGCGACGGCGGTGCCGGCGGTGCCGGCGGTGCCGGCGGTGCCGGCGGTGAGGAGGTCGGCGGTACGGGCCAGGGGCATCGGCTCAACTCCCGTGCGCGAGCGGGCGCGGGCCGCTGTGGCGTCCCGTCGTCCTGTCGGTTGGTGCGTGGGTCGCTGTCGGCGTTGTGTGCGCGGGGGCGGGGCGTTCGTCCGGTGGCGGTCGCGGACCCGCCGGGCTTCGTCCCCTCTCGGTCGCCGGTGCGTGGCCGACGGACCGGCGGGCATCCGCCGGTGCCCGTACGGCGGTTGGGGGACCCGGGCGGACGGGCAGCAGGAGTCGGCGGGGGATCGCCGTCCCCTGAGTGCGGGCGCGTGGTCCGCGAGGGCCCGTGGGGCCTGGCGGCCGGCCGTCTGCCGGGCATGGATCCACCGGGGCGTCCGGCTGGAGCGAGCCGTCCGGTCGGATCGTGGCGTCCGGTTGGATCGTGGCGTCCGGTCCGCCCGGGGGAGCGGGCGCGTCCGGGTGCCCGGGCACCCAGCCCGATCCCCACTGTCCCGTGCCGCCTCGCCCGTCCCGCGGGATCCTCACACCGTCACCACCTTCACCAACGGCAACGCCGCCTCGTACGCCTCCGCGTCGAACTCGCCCGCCACCGGCGCCCGGACCGTCGCCGCCGAGACGGCGACCGCGCGCTTCAGCCGTTCCGGCCAGGGGAGGTCCTCCAGCCAGGCGGAGAGCAGGCCGGCGACGGCGGAGTCCCCCGCGCCCGTCGGGTTGCCCTTGAGGCGGGCGGGTGGGGTGGCGCGCCAGGTGCCGTCGGGGGTGACGGCGAGCATGCCGTCGGTGCCCAGGGAGGCGGCGACGGCGTGGGCACCGCGTCGGCGGGCGTCGAGGGCGGCGCGGACGGGGTCGGTGGAGCCGGTGAGGGCGGCGAGTTCGGCGGCGTTCGGCTTGACGACGTCGGGGCGGGCGGCGACACCGCGGCGCAGGGGTTCCCCGGAGGTGTCGAGGAGGACGGGGAGGTTCCGGGCCCGGGCCTGGCGGATGAGCTGGGCGTAGGCGCCGACCGGGACGCCAGGCGGCAGGCTGCCGCACAGGGCCACCGCCCGGGCTTCGTCGAGGAGTTGCGCGTAACGGCTGGTGAAGGACGCCCACTCGGCGGCGGTGATCGACGGGCCCGCCTCGTTGAGCTGGGTGGTGTCGCCGGTGCTCGCGTCGACGACGCCGACCGTGCGGCGGGTGGAGCCGGCGCAGGGGACGAGCGCGTCGGTCAGGCGGCCCGGGGTGTCCGCGGCGGCTGCCGCGAGCAGCGTGCGCAGGGTTTCGCCCGTCGGGCCGCCCGCGAAGCCGGTGACGGTGGTGGCGTGGCCGAGCCGGGCCAGCACCCGGGAGACGTTCAGGCCCTTGCCGCCCGGCCGTTCGACCGCCTCGGCGACGCGGTGCGCGGTGTGGGGGCGGAGCCGGGGGACCCGATAGGTGAGGTCGAGCGCGGCGTTGAGCGTGACCGTGAGGATCATCGGCGCCTCTCTCGGACCGGTCCGCGGGGACCCGGGGGGACACGATTGCGGGAGCGATCATGCCAAAACAGCGGCGGCAGGCCCAGTCCCCGGACCCGCCGCCGTTCCCCAAGGTGAGGAGGAATCACCGCACTTCGGGGCGGACCAGCCACTCACCCTTGCGCATCACGCCGACGAGCCCGAACGCGTCGTCGAGGACGACCAGGTCGGCGTCCTTGCCCGGTTCCAGCGAACCGACGCGGTCGGCGACGCCGAGCAGCCGGGCCGGGTTGGCGGAGAGGGCGGCGACCGCGTCCTCGACCGGCAGCCGGTCGACGGTCACCGCGCGGCGGAACGCCGTGTCCAGGGTGAGGGTCGAGCCGGCGATCGAGCCGGCCGTGGGGCCGTCCGCGATGCGCGCGACCGCGTCCTTCACCTCCACCCGCATCGGGCCCAGCGCGTACATGCCGTCGCTCATGCCCGCCGCGCCCATCGCGTCGGTGATGAACGCGACCCGGCCGGCACCCGCGCGGGCGAACGCCAGCTCCAGGACGGACGGGTGGAGGTGCGTCCCGTCGTTGATCAGCTCGACGGTGATCCGCTCGTCCTCCAGCAGCGCCGCGATCGGACCGGGCGCCCGGTGCTGGAGTGCGGGCATGGCGTTGAAGAGGTGGGTGGCGACGGTGGCGCCCGCGTCGATGGCGTCGCGCGTCGCCTCGTAGGTGGAGTCGGTGTGGCCGACGGCCGCGATGACACCGAGGTCGGCGAGCATCCGGACGGAGTCCAGACCGCCGGGCAGCTCGGGGGCGAGCGTCATCATCCGGGCGGTGCCGTGCGCCGCGTCGACGAGTTTGCGGACGTCGGCCGGGTCCGGGTCGCGCAGCAGTTCCGGCTGGTGGGCGCCGCAGCGGTGCGGGGAGATGAACGGGCCCTCGAAGTGGACGCCGGCCAGGTCGCCCTGCTGGGTGAGCTCCGCGAGGACGGCCGCCTGCCGGGCCAGGTCGTCGAGGTCGCCGGTGACGGTGGAGGCGACCATCGTCGTCGTGCCGTGCGCGCGGTGCGCGCGGACCGCCGTCAGGGCCTCCTCCGGGTCGCCGGAGGAGAAGGAGGCGCCGCCACCGCCGTGGACGTGCAGGTCCACGAAGCCGGGGACGATCCAGTGGCCGGTGAGGTCCCAGGTCGGGGGCTCCTCCGGGGCGTCCGCGACAAGGCGGGTGCCCTCCACGGTGACGCGGCCGTGTTCCACCACCCCGGTCGGCAGCACGACACGGGCGCCGTCGAGAACCGTTCGTTCGACCATCAGGCGGATACCTCCGTGGATTCCGTGGGTGCTGTGGCTGGCGTGGATGCCCGGGCGGCCGGCAGGTCCCGGGCGAGCAGGCCCGCGCCCAGACAGCCGGCGGTGGCCCCGAGGGCCGCCGGGACGATGAGGGGGAGTTTCTGGAACGTGAGGCGCTCCGCGACGGCGGCGCGCAGCGGGCCGAACAGCGTTTCGCCCGATTCGGCCAGCCCCCCGCCGACGATCAGCGTACGGGGATCGAGCAGCGTCAGCCCGACGACGAGGCCGTCCGCGAGCGCGTCCACCGCCTCCCGCCACACCCGGCGGGCGCGCGGGTCGCCGGCCTCGACGGCCCGGGCGCAGTCCGCGGCGTCCGCGGCCGGGTCACCGCTCGCCGCGGCCCACGCGCGGCCCACGGCCGCCGCCGACGCGAGCGTCTCCAGGCAGCCGCGGCCGCCACAGCCGCAGGCCGGGGCGTCCGGGCCGCGGCGTACGGCGATGTGGCCGATCTCGCCGGCCGAACCGTTCGCGCCCTCCTCGACGCGGCCCTCGATGCCGATCGCACCCGCGATGCCGGTGCCCAGGGCCACGAACAGGAAACGGTCCGCTCCGCGGCCGGCACCCAGGCGGCCCTCGGCCAGGCCGCCCGTACGGACATCGTGGCCGAGAGCCACGGGGATGCCGCCGAGGCGGTGACTCAGCAGGTCGCGGAGAGGCAGGTCGCGCCAGCCCAGGTTCGCGGCGTAGACGGCGGTGCCCGTCTTCGTGTCGACGACCCCCGGTACGGCTATGCCGGCCGCCGCCGGGGGCTCGCCGAACTCCTTCTCACCCTGCTCGCGGAGTTCCGCGGCGAGGCCGAGGATGGTGTCGACCACGGCTTCCGGGCCCCGGTCGCGGCCGGTGGGGCGCAGCTTCTCGTGTACGAGCTTGTTGTCCGCGCCCATGAGGGCGGCTTTTATCCCGGTGCCGCCCACGTCGAGGGCGATGACATGTTTCACCGGGACAGTTTCGCGCGTGGGGGTGGAAAGGTCTAGTCCACTGGCCTGGGCGGTGCTTTGGGTTGCGCCTGCGGCGGGCTGTGCCCCGGTCCCGCCCTTTCACCGTTTCCTGCGGGGGCAAGCCCCCGCTCCCCCGAAACCGCGCTCCGCGCGGTTGTCCTCAAACGCCGGACGGGCTGGAGTGCGCGCCCGGGCGCGAAATCAAGCCCGTCCGGCGTTTGAGGACGAGCGGCGGAGCCGCGAAAGGGGGTCTGGGGCGCAGCCCCAGGAAACGGCGAAGGGGAGGGACCGGGGCAGCACCCCCACCCGCCCGCCGCCTAGGCGCCGAGCACCACGCTCCGCGTCAGCCCCCGCGGCCGGTCCGGGTTCAGGTCCCGCCTCTCCGCCACGGCCACCGCCACCCGCTGTGCCCGCACGAGCGCGGCCAGCGGGTCGTGGTCGGTGTGGACGAACGTTCCGCCGGCCGTGGTCACCGCCTGCTCCAGGCCGTCGTCGGGGACCGGGCCGAAGGCCCAGGTCGTCCGCCCGGGGCCGGCGATGGCGACCGGTCCGTGCCGGTACTCCATGGACGGGTACGCCTCCGTCCAGGCGCCGGCCGCCTCGCGCATCTTCAGGGCCGCTTCCTGGGCCAGGCCGTACGCCCAGCCGCGGCCGAGGAACGTCCACTGGGAGGCGGAGGTCAGTGCGGCGGGCAGGGGGTCGGTGATGGCGGCGGTCGCCTCGTCGGCGGCTCGCAGGACGGCGTCCGTTCCGCCGGGGAGGGCGGCCCGGAGGAGGGCGAGGGCGGTCGTGGCGAACCGTGTCTGGACGACGGACTCCTCGTCCGCCCAGTCCAGTACGGTCAGCGCGTCGGCCGCGTCCCGCACGGGCGTGGCGGGGTCGGCGGTGAGCGCCAGCAGGGGGGCGGTGCCCCGGAGGGTGCGGAGGAGGTCCAGGACCTCCGTCGTGGTGCCGGAGCGGGTGATCGCCACGATCCGGTCGTAGCGGCGGCCCGTCGGGAATTCGGACGCGGCGAACGCGTCCGTCTCGCCCTGTCCGGCCGCCTCGCGGAGGGCCGCGTAGGACTGGGCCATGAACCAGGAGGTGCCGCAGCCGGTGACGGCGACCCGCTCGCCGGCCCGGGGGAGTCCGTCGGCCCGCGCGGCGGCGTCCGCCGCCCGGCGCCAGCAGGCGGGCTGGGTGGCGAGTTCGGTGGCGGTGCGGGATCCGGGGGCGGCGGGCGGCGGGGTGGGTGACGGGCTGGGCGATACGGCCATGACCTGGGCTCCTTGCGGTGTGCGTGAGCGTTCCGTCCGTGCCCCACCGTGGATAGCAGGCCCTCGCGGGGAGGGGGAAGGGCGAGGCCGGAGCGAGCCCGTGTTCGAAGAGCCTTTAAGGTGGCGCGGAAGAACGTGCGGAGTCTGCGGCTCCCGCGGTCCCCACCGGGCGGGTCCCCCGCACCACGGCCGGGGGCGCGCGCACGGGCATGGGCACGGTCACACGGATCACAACCACAAGGGCGGAAAGCAAGTGGAGCGGCGGCGGTTCTTGGGTCTCTCGGCGGCGGGTGCCGCGACGGCGGCGATGGCGCCCGCACTCTCGGCGTGCGGAACCGACGGGCCCGGGGGCGGCAAGACGCTGCGGCTGGTCGCCGCCGAGTACGGCGACGGCAAGCCGGAGAACAGCTCGAAGAAGTACTGGGACTCGGTCGCCCGTACCTTCATGGGTGACCACAAGGGCGTCAAGGTCGAGGTCGAGGTCTATAGCTGGACCGAGGTCGACAAGAAGGTCGCCGACATGGTCGCCCAGGGCAACGCCCCGGACATCGCGCAGATCGGCGCGTACGCCGACTTCGCCGCGGCCGGCAAGCTCTACAGCGCCGACCAGTTGCTCTCCATATCCACCCAGGCCGACTTCATCGCCTCGATCGCCCGCGCGGGCGAGGTGCACCGGATGCAGTACGGCCTGCCGTTCGTCTCCTCCACGCGACTGCTCTTCTACAACGAGACGCTGTTCCGCAAGGCCGGCATCCTCAAGCCCCCGCAGAACTGGGCCGAGCTCCAGACCGCCGCGACAAAGCTCAAGACCGCCGGCGTGAAGATCCCGTTCGGTCTGCCGCTGGGCCCCGAGGAGGCGCCCGCCGAGACCATGCTGTGGATGCTGGGCGGCGGCGGTGGCTACACCGACAAGAACGGCAGCTACACCATCCGTTCGCAGCAGAACATCAGGACGTTCGAGTGGCTGCGGGACGAGCTCGTCGGCAAGGACCTCACCGGTCCCGGCAACCCCGCCCGCACCAACCGGCAGGACCTGTTCGACGCCTTCTGCAAGGGCGAGGTCGGCATGCTCCACGGCCACCCCAGCCTGATGCAGCAGGCGGAGGCCGGCCAGATCAAGTACGGCAGGGCCCCGCTGCCCGGCATCGACGGCAAGGCGAAGTCGACGATGGGTGTCGCCGACTGGGTCATGGCCTTCAAGTCCGGCCCCCGCAAGGAGATCGGCCTCTTCCTCGACTTCCTCTACGGAACCCAGAACGTGCTCGACTTCACCGGCAAGTACGACCTGCTGCCGGTCACCACGTCCGCCTCCGAGCGGATGCGCAAGGAGGAGTCGGCCAAGAAGAAGAAGCTGCTGCCCTTCCTGGACCCGCTGCCGCAGGCCGAGTTCTACCCCGCCGACAAGACCTCCTGGGCCAAGGTCAGCAAGACGATCAAGGAGAAGATCGGCGGGACCGTGCAGAAGGGCGCCGACGTGGCCGGCGTCCTCGACGAGATCCAGCGCGAGGCGGACTCCACGGACGTCGGGACGCGCTAGGTCCGTACGGGCGGGTGGCCGAGCGGCGGGTGCGAGGTGCCGGGTGCGAGGTGCCGTCCGCCGTCCGCCGCCCGGTGTCCGTCGCCCCGCGCGGCTCACGCGTCCCCGGCGGCTCCCGCGTCGCCTACGCTGGACCGCATGGAAGACAGCGACCGGCCGCTCTCCGAGCGGGACCTGGCCGTGCTCGCCCTCGAACGGCGGTCCTGGCCGGGCCCCGGCGCCAAGGAGCGGGTCGTGCGCGAGCGGCTCGGCATCACGCCCACCCGCTACTACCAGTTGCTCAACGCCCTGCTGGACGATCCGCGCGCCCTCGCCCACGACCCCGTCACGGTCAACCGGCTGCGCCGCCTCCGCGACGCCCGGCGGGCCCGCCGCTGACCGGCGGCCGTACGGGCGCGGCCCGGTTCCGGCCGTACGGGCGGAACCACGGCCACCGGCCGGGAACCGTCGCCCCGAAACCCCGCCCGCGAAATCGGGAAGCCCCGACTTGACGGCGCGTGCCTGGGTAGGGTCGTCGACATGGCCAGCCACCCCCTTCCGGAACCCGTGACGTCCGCCGGGCGCGAGGGCCTCGCCGCGCTCCTCGCCCGGCCCGGACGCGCGATCGTCGCGTTGGACTTCGACGGGACGCTCGCCGAGATCGTCCCCGACCCCGAGCGTGCCCGGGCGCACCCCGCGGCCGTCCCCGCCCTCGCCCGGCTCGCACCGCACCTGGAATCCGTGGCGGTGATCACCGGCCGGCCCGCCGGGGTCGCCGTCCGCTACGGCGGCTTCGCCGGGGTGCCGGGGCTCGAACGCCTGGCCGTGCTCGGCCACTACGGCGCCGAGCGCTGGGACGCGGCCACCGGCACCGTCCGCTCACCGGCCCCGCACCCGGGCATCGCCGCCGTCCAGGCCGAGCTGCCCGGCGTGCTGGACGCGTCGGGCGCCTGGCACGGCACCTGGGTCGAGACCGCGCCCATCGAGAACAAGGGCGGCCGGGCCGTCGCCGTCCACACCCGCCGCGCCCCCGACCCGCAGGCAGCCTTCCGCGCGCTGGAGAAGCCGCTGGCCGAACTGGCCGCGCGGCACGGGCTGATCGTCGAACCCGGCCGGCTGGTGCTGGAGCTGCGCCCGCCGGGCATGGACAAGGGCGTCGCCCTCGCCGACCACGTCCGCGCCACCGGCGCCGACTGCGTCCTGTACGCCGGGGACGACCTCGGCGACCTGGCCGCGTTCGACGCGGTGGAGCGGCTGCGCGCCGACGGGCTGACCGGCGTCCTGGTGTGCAGCGGCAGTACCGAGGTCTCCGAGCTCGCCGACCGGGCGGACCTGGTGGTGGACGGTCCGAAGGGTGTGGTGGGGCTCCTGGAGGCGCTGGCGGACGGAGTGACGGCCGAGGGCTCGGGGGAGTCCGGGGCGCCTGGCGCCTGAGGGGCCCGGGAGCCTGAGGGGCCCCGGCACCTGAGGGGCCCTCGGTGCTTGAGGGCCCCCGCCACCCGCTTCCGTCCTCCCGCCTCCGCCCCTCCGCTTCCTTCGGCCCCGCTTCCGTCAGTTCCGCTTCCGTCGGCCCCGCTCGGCCTCAGCCGTCGTCCGGGTCGGTCGCCTCGCGGCGTCCCTTCCCGTCGTCGTTGACGCCGACCGCCGCCAGCGCGGTGGTCCAGTCCCGGGCTATGGCCTGCTGTGCCTTGCGCAGGTCCGCCTTGCCCGAGCAGATCGCGCTCTTCAGCTTGGTCTCGACGACGTCCTTGGGGTTGTTGGGGCCCGCGCCCTCCTTGTGGCCGGGGGAGGGCGGCTCGACCCACAGGTTGCGGGGGTCGTTGGGGTCGCCGCCGAGCTGGAGGCTGATGAGGTGGTCGTACTCGGCTTCGCGGAGCGACTTCTTGTAGCCGTAGGAGGCGGCGTTGGCGGTCTTCTCGCGGCCGGTGATGTTCGTGGGCGGCCTGATGTCCTTGGTGTAGCCGCCACGGCAGATGGTCGTCTTGAGGGTGTCCGGGGTGACCTTCGGATTGGTGGCCCCGGGGGTGCACTTGGGATCGGGCAGCGGCTCCTTGGCGGCGGTCCAGCGGTAGGTGCACGTACCGGGGGCGGGCTGTTTCTGCACGGTGTACGAGGACTGCGGACCCGGCCCGGCCGGCACCGTCCCGTCGCCCGGGGCGGCGGGACCGGCGGAACCCGAGGAGCCTGAGGAACCCGAAGGGGACGGCCGTCCGGAGGTGGCGGCCCCCTTGTCCCCCTTGGATTCCGTCTTCCCGTCGTCGGATCCGGACGAACAGCCGGACGTCGTCACGGCGAGGGCGGCGGCCGTTGCCGCCGCCAGGGCGACCCAGCGCGGTGCGATCGACATGCTCCGATGCCTACCCCGCCGCACCACCCGTCAGCCGTGCGGACGAAGCACGACGGCGCGAACGGGAGTCCGCCCCGCGCCCGGGCGCCCCTTCCGCCCCCGTCACCGCGTCAGGGCCGCAACGCCCGCAGCGCGTCGAGCTGTTCGAGGAACCAGCGCGCGGGGGGCAGGGCCGTCGCCGCCGCGGCCAGCCGCTTGCACCGGTCCGCGCGCTGCCCCGGGTCCATCAGCAGCGCCTCGTGCAGGGCGCGGGCGGTGGCCTCGACGTCGTACGGGTTGACGACGAGCGCGTCCGCGCCCAGCTCCGCCGCGGCACCCGCCTCCCGCGACAGGACCAGCGCGCAGCCGTCGTCGGAGACGACCGGCACTTCCTTGGCCACCAGGTTCATGCCGTCGCGGATCGGGTTGACCAGGGCCACGTCCGCCATCCGGTAGGCCGCGAGGGACCGTGCGAAGTCGTCCTTGACGTGCAGGGCGACCGGCTGCCAGCCGGGTGTCCCGAACTCCTCGTTGATCAGGCCGGCGACGCGTTCGACCTCCGCCGTGTAGTCGCGGTAGACGCCGAGGTCCTGCCGGGAGGGGTAGGCGAACGCGATGTGCACCACGCGCTCGTGCCACTGCGGGTGGTCCTCCAGGAGCCGCCGGAAGGCGTGGAGGCCGCGGACGATGTTCTTCGACAGCTCGGTGCGGTCCACGCGGACGATCGTCCGGCGGCCGGCGCCGACCTGCTCGCGCAGGGCGGCCATCCGCTCCTCGACGTCCGGGCGGTGCGCGCGCTCGCGCAGGAAGGCGGCGTCCGCGCCGAGGCCGTGGACGCCGAGCAGGGTCGTCCGCCCGTCGAGGCGCACGGCCGTCGCCGACCCGTCGTCCGCGCGCTCGACCTCCGCGCCGAGGACGTCGGCGCAGCAGGCGGCGAACGCGTCGGCCCAGCGGCGGGTGAGGAACGCGGCGCGGTCCCCGCCGAGGATGCCGCGCAGCACCTGCGCGGCGACGTCGTCGGGGAGCATCCGGTAGTAGTCCGGCGGCGCCCACGGGGTGTGCGAGAAGTGGCCGATGCGCAGGTCGGGGCGGCGTTCGCGGAGCAGGCCCGGCACCAGCGTCAGGTGGTAGTCCTGGACGAGCACCACGGCGCCCTCGGCGGCCTCCTCGGCGAGCGCGTCGGCGAAGGCGGCGTTGTACGTCTCGTAGGCGGCCCACTGCTCGCGGAACGCGGCGTCGAAGACGGGCTCCAGCGGCGTCTGGTAGAGCAGGTGGTGGACGAACCACAGCACCGAGTTGGCGATGCCGTTGTACGCGGCGGCGAACGTTCCGGCCGGGATGTCGAGCATCCGTACGCCGTAGCCGCCGGTGTCGGCGGGGTCGAGGCGGCGGCCCGCGCGGCGGGCGGCGAGCCGGTCGCCCTCGCCGAGCGCGGCGCAGACCCACACCGCGCCGGAGTCCGTCCCGATGGCGCTGAGGCCGGAGACCAGGCCACCGCCGCCCCGGCCGGAGGTCAGGGAGCCGTCCTCGGCGACCCGGTAGGAGACCGGGCCGCGGTTGGAGGCCACGACGATGGGGGCGTTCTGCACGTGCTCAGCGACCATGACGCGAGCCTTGCCAGCCCGCCAACCGCTCAAACGTACGCCTCCCCCTCTTGCGCGCCGCCCGCCTACGCCGCGCGGTGCCGCGCGTACTCGGGGACCTGGGCCATCGGCGGGCGCTCCTCGGTGTCCACCGGGTACGTCCGCGGAACGAATCCGTCCGCCGTGCGCTCGAACTGGGTCAGCTCCGGGCGGACCAGCGGTTCGCGGCCCAGCCGCACCTGGGCGGTGCGGTAGATGGCGGCGGCCATCCGGCCCAGCGCCCGCCCGTCCTGGTGGCGGTGCTTGCGCACCCCGACGTCGACCTGGGCCAGCGAGTCCAGGCCCACCGCGTGCAGCGCGTCGACGAGCAGCCCGAGCTCGACGCCGTAGCCGACGGGGAACGGCAGCCGTTCCAGCAGCGAGCGCCGCGCCGCGTACTCGCCGCCCAGCGGCTGCACGAAACCGGCCAGCCGCGGCCAGTGCAGGTTGAGCAGCGGACGGGCGACCAGCTCGGTGACCCGGCCGCCCTGGCCGGCCGCCTCGCCCAGCGGACGGTCGTACATCGCCTTGACGAAGGCCACGTCCGGGTCGGTCAGCAGCGGGCCGACGATGCCGGAGACGAAGGCGGACGAGAAGTCGCGCAGGTCGGCGTCGACGAAGCAGACGACGTCGCCTGAGGTGACCAGCAGGGACCGCCACAGCACCTCGCCCTTGCCGGGAACCGCGGGCAGCCCGGGGAGCACGGCGTCCCGGTGCTCGACCCGGGCCCCGGCCGCCCGGGCGGCCGCCGCCGTGCCGTCCGTCGAACCGGAGTCGAGGACCACCAGCTCGTCGACGAGCGGCACGTCCTCGGTCATCAGGTCGCGGCGGATCGCGGCGACGATGTCCCCGACCGTGGCCTCCTCGTTCAGCGCGGGCAGGACGACGCTGACCGTGGTGCCCGTCTCGCGCTTCGCGGCGAGCAGCCGGTCGAGCGGGCGGTCCGCCGCGGTCCAGGACCGCCGGGACAGCCAGCGCTCCACCTCTTCCAGCACGTGAACGACTCCTCGCTTCTGGTCCGTCTCGCGGTGCGGACTGGCCCTCTCGCCACGCCGCACCTTCCGTTACAGTCTTGAACAACGCGGAGCACGCCCGTATGTCGGGGGTGCCGCGCGCACAAACGCCTGGGCCGCGCCCAGTGCCATACCGCTCATCCAGAGGGGCAGAGGGACACGGCCCGTTGAAGCCCCGGCAACCCTCCAGCCGGTCTCCTCGTGAGGCTCCCGGCGGGGAAGGTGCCAATTCCGTCTCGTGGCGAGGTTCGCCACGGGGAAGATGAGGAGAAAGGGCCTCGCCTCCATGGCTGTGCAAGCCGTCGAACGCGCCACTTCCGCCGCCGCTTCTTTCGGTCCCGCCGTCGCGCTGTCCTGCCGCGAGTGCGGCGAGCGCGTCCCGCTCGGACCGGTCTTCGCCTGCGCCTCCTGCTTCGGTCCGCTGGAGGTCGCCTACGAGCTGCCGCTCGGCGACCCCGAGGGGCTGCGGCGCCGTATCGAATCCGGACCCGCGAACATCTGGCGGTACGCGCCGCTGCTGCCCGTCCCCGCCGACGTCGCCTCCCGGCCCAACCTGGAGCCCGGCCTCACCCGGCTCGTCCGCGCCGACAACCTCGCCCGCGAGCTCGGCGTCACCGGCGAACTCCACGTTAAGGACGACTCCGGCAACCCCACGCACTCCTTCAAGGACCGCGTCGTCGCCGTCGCGGTGGAGGCCGCCCGCGCCTTCGGCTTCACCACGCTCTCCTGCTCCTCGACCGGCAACCTGGCGGGCGCGGTGGGCGCGGCGGCGGCCCGCGCCGGCTTCCGGTCCTGCGTCTTCATCCCGCACGACCTGGAGGCCGGCAAGGTCGTCATGGCCGCCGTCTACGGCGGCGACCTCGTCGGCATCGAGGGGACGTACGACGACGTCAACCGCTTCTGCTCCGAGCTCATCGGCGATCCGCTGGGCGAGGGCTGGGGCTTCGTCAACGTCAACCTCCGCCCCTACTACGGCGAAGGATCCAAGACCCTCGCCTACGAGATCTGCGAACAGCTCGGCTGGCGGCTGCCCGACCAGCTCGTCGTCCCCGTCGCCTCCGGCTCCCAGCTCACGAAGATCGACAAGGGGCTGAAGGAGCTCATCTCCCTCGGACTGGTCGAGGACCGCCCCTACCGGATCTTCGGCGCCCAGGCGGAGGGGTGTTCGCCGGTCTCCCGCGCCTTCAAGGACGGCCAGGACGTGGTGCGTCCCGTCAAGCCCGACACCATCGCGAAGTCCCTGGCCATCGGGAACCCGGCCGACGGGCCGTACGTGCTCGACATCGCGCGGCGTACGGGCGGAGCGGTCGAGGACGTCACCGACCCGGAGATCGTGGACGCGATCCGGCTGCTCGCCCGGACGGAGGGCGTCTTCGCCGAGACGGCGGGCGGCGTGACGGTGGGCGTCACCCGGAAGCTGCTGGAGGCCGGGGCGCTGGATCCGTCGTTGACGACGGTGGTGCTGAACACGGGGGACGGACTGAAGACGCTCGACGCGGTGGCGGCGGGGCCTTCGGCGGTCATCCGGCCGAGCCTTGGGGCCTTCCGGGAGGCGGGGCTGGGGTAGGGGGCGGGGGTTCGCCCCAATCCCACCCTTTCACCGTTTCTCGCGGGGGCTGTGCCCCCGCACCCCCCGCGGGGAGGCCCTGGGCGTTCGGGGCTGCGCCCCCGGCCCCCGAGGCCCGGGTTGTGCCCCTGGGTTCGAGGGCGGGGCTGCGGGTCCGTTCCTGCCCGGCGACCGGGTCGCGCCCCCGGCCCCGGCCCCGGCGTTCGCTGTGCGCCCACGGTGAGCGTGCGGGACCGCGACCCTACGCGCCGAGGTGCGGGGCCGGGCGTTCCGGGACCCGGCCATCGGGCCGGGCCCGTGCCGAAGGGCGCGGGAGTCGGGCCCCCGGCCTTCGGGGGATTCGGGGCTGTGCCCTGGGTTTCGGCGTGGGGGCGGGGCTCGCGTGGAGCGTGCGGGCCTGGGCCCCGGCGCCCCGGGGCCGGGTTCGCCCCGCCGCCGAGGCGCGGGCCGGCCGTCCGGGCCGGGGTCCGCTCAAGCACGGGGAACGGCGTCCGCGCTCAGGGCGTAAGGCCGCGCCCTGGGCGCGCTCGGCCGAACGGCCCCCTCGCGTGGAATGGGCGCCGCCCGTGAGGGCGCGCCGGTGGGGGGTGCGGGGGCGGAGCCCCTGCGGGAAACGGTGAAAGGGCGGGGGTGGGGCGTCTCCCTCCCGGCCGGGCGCGACGCGTGCCGCATGGAAACAGCACTCCTGAACGAATCAACGAACGAACGACCGATCATCAGTCAGCCGATTGGAAAGGCAGCCCCATGAGCGTCACCGTCCGCATCCCCACCATCCTCCGCACCTACACCGGCGGCCGAGCCGAAGTCCCCGCCCAGGGCTCCACTCTCTCCGAGGTGATCGGCGACCTGGAGAAGAACCACCCGGGGATCGCCCGGCGCCTCCTCGACGACGCCGGCAAGCTGCGCCGCTTCGTCAACGTGTACGTCAACGACGACGACGTCCGCTTCGAGGGCGGTCTGGCCGCGGCGACGCCGGACGGCGCGGGCGTGTCGATCATCCCGGCGGTGGCGGGCGGCTGAACGCCCGCGCCCGCGACGGCGGAAGCCGCGCGCCGCGCCCGAATCGGGAATCGCCCCGGCCGTTAAGCGGACGGGGCGATTCCGTCTGTTGAACCGCGATACAGTTGGGACGTTCCCTCTTCGGTGTCAGAGCCGAACGCATATGAGAACCCGTCAAGTTGCGCAGCAATTACGTGCGCGAATTGTCGGGTTGGCCGGCGTATGTCCGGCCCGACTTGCCCTGGAACCTCCCCAGTTGGCCGGTTATCGCCCCTCGGCGGTGCCGGTATTTCTCGTCCGTCTGACCTGTTGCAGACGGCATCCGTGCAGATACATTCAGCCGCGGTCGACGCGTTCCGGCGCACACCCCTAGGTGTCACAAGGGGTGAGGTCTGACCCGGGTCCGCGAAGTGCGGTCCTGCGCAAGGGCCAGTAATAGGGGAGTTAGGCATGGCTCAGGGCACCGTCAAGTGGTTCAACGCGGAGAAGGGGTACGGCTTCATCGCGGTCGACGGTGGTGCGGATGTTTTCGTCCACTACAGCGCGATTCAGATGGACGGCTACCGCACCCTGGAAGAGGGGCAGCGAGTCGAGTTCGAGATCTCGCAGGGCCAGAAGGGACCTCAGGCCGACATGGTGAGGGTGACCGCCTGACCGCGGCGCATCGACCACCGATCGCTCAGTCTGTCGAAGGGGCCCGCGCCGGGAGGCGCGGGCCCCTTCATGCTGTTGTACGGGCGGAGGCGGTAGCGGTGGCGGTGGCGGCGGTGCGGCGGCCGGGCCGCGGCGGGCGGGCGCGGGCAAGGCGGGCGAGTCCGGCAGGGCCGGCTGGGTCGGTAGGACCCGGCAGGACCTGGCAGGACCCGGCAAGACCCGGTAAGAGTCGTCGGCCGGGGGAGTGCGCCGGGGTCCGGATGGGCAGGGTCTCCGGGGCGTCCCGGACGGGTCTCCGGGAGGACCCTGAGAAGGCCCGGGGATGACCTCGGTCTTCGGAGGGACGCTTGCACTCGGAGGTGCCGAGTGCTAATCATTGGCTTAGCACTCTCCGAGTGAGAGTGACAGACTTGGACCGTCGGTGAGGTCCGTGAGTCCGGCGGGGCAAGGAACCGCCGAGCACGCGGGCCGTCCGTCGCGGGCGCCTGCGCGGTCCGGAGCAATCCACCCCCAGTCCGGGAGGACCACTTCACATGGCCAAGATCATCGCGTTCGACGAGGAGGCGCGGCGCGGCCTTGAGCGCGGTATGAACCAGCTCGCCGACGCCGTCAAGGTCACCCTCGGCCCCAAGGGCCGCAACGTCGTCCTTGAGAAGAAGTGGGGCGCCCCCACGATCACCAACGATGGTGTCTCCATCGCCAAGGAGATCGAGCTGGAGGACCCGTACGAGAAGATCGGCGCCGAGCTGGTCAAGGAGGTCGCGAAGAAGACGGACGACGTCGCCGGTGACGGCACGACGACCGCGACCGTCCTCGCCCAGGCGCTGGTCCGTGAGGGTCTGCGCAACGTGGCCGCCGGCGCCAACCCCATGGCCCTGAAGCGCGGTATCGAGAAGGCCGTCGAGGCCGTCTCCGCCGCCCTCCTGGAGCAGGCGAAGGACGTGGAGACCAAGGAGCAGATCGCCTCCACGGCCTCCATCTCCGCCGCCGACACGCAGATCGGCGAGCTCATCGCCGAGGCGATGGACAAGGTCGGCAAGGAAGGCGTCATCACCGTCGAGGAGTCCCAGACCTTCGGTCTGGAGCTGGAGCTCACCGAGGGTATGCGCTTCGACAAGGGCTACATCTCGGCGTACTTCGCCACCGACATGGAGCGTATGGAGGCGTCGCTCGACGACCCGTACATCCTGATCGTCAACTCGAAGATCAGCTCGGTCAAGGACCTGCTGCCGCTCCTCGAGAAGGTCATGCAGTCCGGCAAGCCGCTGCTGATCATCGCCGAGGACGTCGAGGGCGAGGCCCTGTCGACCCTGGTGGTCAACAAGATCCGCGGCACCTTCAAGTCCGTCGCCGTCAAGGCCCCGGGCTTCGGCGACCGCCGCAAGGCCATGCTCGGCGACATCGCCATCCTCACCGGTGGCACGGTCATCTCCGAGGAGGTCGGCCTCAAGCTGGAGAACGCCGGTCTCGACCTGCTCGGCCGCGCCCGCAAGGTCGTCATCACCAAGGACGAGACGACCATCGTCGACGGTGCCGGTGACAGCGACCAGGTCCAGGGCCGCGTCAACCAGATCCGCGCCGAGATCGAGAACAGCGACTCGGACTACGACCGCGAGAAGCTCCAGGAGCGCCTCGCGAAGCTGGCCGGCGGCGTGGCCGTCATCAAGGCCGGTGCCGCGACCGAGGTCGAGCTCAAGGAGCGCAAGCACCGCATCGAGGACGCCGTTCGCAACGCGAAGGCGGCTGTCGAGGAGGGCATCGTCGCCGGTGGTGGCGTGGCCCTGCTCCAGGCCTCCCAGGTGTTCGAGAAGCTGGAGCTCGAGGGCGACGAGGCCACCGGTGCCAACGCCGTCAAGCTGGCCCTGGAGGCCCCGCTCAAGCAGATCGCCGTCAACGGTGGTCTCGAGGGCGGCGTCGTCGTGGAGAAGGTCCGCAACCTGACCGTCGGCCACGGCCTCAACGCCGCGACCGGCGAGTACGTCGACATGATCGCCGAGGGCATCATCGACCCGGCGAAGGTCACCCGCTCCGCCCTGCAGAACGCCGCCTCCATCGCGGCGCTCTTCCTCACCACCGAGGCCGTCATCGCCGACAAGCCGGAGAAGGCCGCCGCGGCCGCTCCGGGCGGCATGCCCGGTGGCGAGATGGACTTCTGAGCCGACCCGGCTCGTCAGTCCTGAGGCAGACGGACCGAGGGCGGCATCCCCATCACGGGGATGCCGCCCTCGGGCGTTTCCGGGGGAAGCCGAAGAAGTACGTGGCGAGGAAGCCGGCCGCGTACCCGACCAGCAGCCCCGCCGCGTACACCACCACCGCCTCGACCGACCCCTGATCCCCCCTGAGCAGCGGGAACAGGGCCCAGCCGGACGGCCCGATCGCCGTCGCGCCCACCGTGCCGCCCCCGCCCTGCGCCATGAACCCCACGAACCCGCCGCCGAAGGCGCCCCCGACACACGCCGTCACGAAGGGCCGCCCCAGCGGCAGCGAGACCCCGTAGACCAGTGGCTCGCCGACGCCCAGCAGCCCGGCAGGGAGGGCCGAACGCACCGTCCGCCGCACCGAGACGTCACCCGGCAGCCGCAGGTAGACGGCGACCGCCGCCCCCACCTGGCCCGCGCCCGCCATGGCGAGGATCGGCAGCAGGACCGTACTGCCCCGCTCGGCGATCAGTGTGGCGTGCACCGGGATCAGCGCCTGATGCAGCCCCAGCATCACCAGCGGCAGGAACAGCCCGCCGAGCACGAACCCGGCCACGGCGCCGCCGTGCGACAGCAGCCAGTCCGCGAACTGCCCCACGGCGCTTGACGCTTGACCCGCCGCCCACATCAGTCCGTACAGCGTGGCCAGCCCCGGCAGCAGCACGGTGACCGTGGGAGTGACCAGGACAGCCAGGGCCTCGGGCACGACACGCCGGCATCCCCGCTCCACGGCCACCGCCAGCAACGCCGCCCCCAGCGCCCCCAGCACCCCGCCCTGCCCGGGCGTCAGCCCCTGCCCGAACACGTCCACCTGCGCCACCCCGGGCCAGACGGCGACGGCCGCGACGGCTCCCCCGAGGACCGGCGTCCCGCCGAACTCCTTCGCCGTCCGGTACCCGACGAAGACGCCGATCAGCGCCATGAACCCGGACGCGACGGCGTTCAGCGCCGGCACGAGGGCGGGCATCCAGTGGAGGTTGGCGAGCAGCCCGGCCAGGCCCGCGATGACGCCGCAGCCGATGAGGGCGGGGATGAGGGGGACGAAGATCTGGGCGACGCGGCGGAGGACCCGTCCGGTGGGGGCCGCGTTGCGGGCCCGCAGGCCCGCGTCCAGGCCGGTGGCGGCGCCGGCCGCCACCTCCGCCTCCAGGGCGGCGGCCACCCGGGTGACGGCCCCCGGCCCCAGGACGACCTGGACGGACGTGCCGTCCGTGACGACGCCCAGGACGCCGGGGGTGGTGCGGAGGTCCGCCGCGCGGACGAGGTCCGGGTCCGCCACGTCCGCGCGGAGGCGGGTCATGCAGTGGGTGAGGGAGCGGAGGTTGGCCGGGCCTCCGAGGAGAGGGAGGAGGGTGGTGGCGAGGTGCTGCTCGGTGGGCATGGGGGATGTGTCCCTCCGGGGGCCGTTTCCGTAACGGCGGGGTGCCCCGGTCCCTCCCTTTCACCGTTTCCTGCGGGGGCGAGCCCCCATGCCCCGGGAACCGCGCTCCGCGCGGTTGTCCTCAAACGCCGGACGGGCTGGTCCCCCGCGCCGCCTCCAGCGCCACCCGCAGATGCCCCCCGGCATCGGCCAGCAACCGGCCCGCGTCAGCGGCGTCCACCCCGCCCAGCAGCACCAGGATCGCGTTCTTGACCTCCCCGTCCGTGGCCGTCAGCGCAGCCTCGATCTCCGCGTCCGGCGCGCCCGTCGCGAGCGCGACGATATGCCGGGACCGCGCCCGCAGCTTGTCGTTGGAAGCCCGCAGGTCGACCATCAGGTTTCCGTAGGTCTTGCCGAGGCGGATCATGGTGATCGTCGAGAACATGTTGAGCACCAGCTTCTGGGCGGTGCCCGCCTTGAGGCGGGTGGAGCCGGTGATGAGTTCCGGGCCGACGACGATCTCGATGGCGTGTTCGGCTGCGGCGCCGAGCGGGGAGTCCTCATTGCAGGAGAGGCCGACGGTGAGGGCGCCGGCCCGGCGGGCGTGGGTGACGGCGCCGACGGCGTACGGGGTGCGGCCGGAGGCGGAGACGCCGACGACCGTGTCGTCGGGGGAGAGGTCCAGCGCGGCGAGGTCGGCCGCGGCCGCGGCCGCGTCGTCCTCCGCGCCCTCGACGGCCGTGACCAGTGCTTCCGGGCCGCCCGCGAGCAGGCCGACCACCCGGCCGGGCTCGGTGGCGAACGTGGGCGGGCACTCGCTGGCGTCCAGCACGCCGAGCCGTCCGGCCGTGCCCGCCCCCGCGTAGACCAGCCGCCCGCCGCCCGCCATCCGTTCGGCGGTCGCGTCGATGGCGGCGGCGATGGCGGGCAGCCGGCCGGCGACGGCGGTGGCGACCGTCGCGTCGTCGGCGTTCATGACGGTCGCGATGTCCAGGGTCGGCAGCCGGTCGATGTCCGCCAGCTCGGGGCGGAACGCCTCCGTCGTGAGGTGCGCCAGTTGGGCGCGGAGGGCGGCCAGGGCGGCGGTCGACGACATATGGCCTCGCTCGGGTCAGCGCGGGTCGGCCCGCGGGTCGTGGCGGTGGGCGAGTGCCTCGTAGGAGGCGGAGAGGGCGGGCGCGGCCCGTTCGTACGTGCGCTGCGCGACGCCTATGAACAGGCAGTCCACGACGAGCAGTTGACTGGTCCGGCTGGACATCGCCGCCGGGCGCAGCTCGCTCTCCCGGGCTGTGGAGGTGGCGAGGACGTGGTCGGCGTACTGGCCGATGCCGCCGGCCGGGTTGCCGGTGACCGCGATGGTGGTCGCGCCGTGTTCGAAGGCGACCCGCAGGGGTTCGATGACGTCGGTGGTCCGGCCGGAGTGGGTGATGGCGATGGCGACGTCACCGGAGCGCAGTTGCACGGCATTGGTGACGGCGAGGTGGGGATCGGCGGGGGCGTGCGCGATCACGCCGATGCGCAGCAGTTTCTGGACGAGGTCCTGGCCGACGAGGTTGGAGGCGCCGATGCCGTAGACGTCGACGCGCCGGGCGGCGGCGAGCGCGGCCACCGCCGCCTCCAGCGCGGTGGCGTCGAGCCCGGCCGCCGTGTCGGCCAGGCACTCGGCCTCGTCGTGCGCGAGTTTGGCGACCACGCTCGGCAGCGGGTCGTCGACGGTGATGTCGGCCGTCACGGACGGCGCCCGGCCGGCCGCCCGGTCGGCGGCCAGCGCGGCGAGGGCGAGGCGCAACTGGCGGTAGCCGGGATAACCGAGGGCGCGGGCCGTGCGGACGACGGTGGCCTCGCTGGTCCCGGTGCGCTGGGCGAGTCCGGTGACGGTCAGGGCGGCGGAGCCCGCCGGGTCGCCCACGAGGGCGTCGGCGACGCGCCGCATGGAACGGGTCATGGTGGGCGCGAGCGTGCGGACCTTGGCGGCGAGCGCGGCCGGCGCGGGCGGTGCGAGGGGCCGGCGCAGCGGGCGGAGACGGCCTTCGGCGCTTTCCTTCGGATCGCTGCTCACTCGCTGAAAGGTATTTTCAGTCCGATGTGCCGTCAACCACCGGGGTCGCGGACAATGGTGCGCATGGAGCTCGAACAAGCACTGCACGCGGCCCGGGCGCTCGTCCTCGACGACCTGACCGCCGGGGGCGTGGCCGAGCCGGACGTGGTCTCGCTGGTCGAGGACGCGGTGGCCGGCCGGCGGTGGTGGGTCGAGCAGTGGCCGGAGGGCGTGGGTTTCGTCGCCGGACTGATCGCCCAGGACGTCCAGGACGCCCTGCTGGAGCGGCACGGCCGCTGGCCGCTGTGCCCGGTCTGCACGGACTCGGGCGACCCGCACGCCCTGGAGGTCGAGCCGGAGCTGGGGCCCGACCCGCACTGGGCCTGCACCAAACAAGCGGTGATCGTGGCCTCCGTCGGCCGCCTGTCGTCGGCGTTGCGCGGCTGACGGGGCGGGCGCTGCGCCCGGACGGACACGGAATCGAAGGCGATCGGGTGACCCTCTACATCGACCCGCCGCAGTGGCCCGGGCACGGCCGCATGTGGTCGCACCTGGTGAGCGACGTGAGCTTCGACGAGCTGCACGCCTTCGCCGGCCGGCTGGGACTGCCCGGGCGCGCCTTCGACGGCGACCACTACGACGTGGCGGAGTCCGGGTACGCGGAGGCGGTGCGCCTCGGCGCGGTGGAGGTGCGCAGCCGGGACGTGGTGCGGCTGCTGCGGGCGGCGGGGCTGCGGAGGCGGAAGCGGCCGGGGGCGCGTCTCCCGGACTGATCGCGGGTCCCCGCCGACCGCGGGGGCCGCGCTACGTGGTGAGCAGCGCGAGCTCCGTCGTGAGGTTGTGCCGGGCGGCGCGCTCCCACCGCTCGTACCCCCGCGGGGTGCGGAACAGCCTGGGCAGGGCGAGGAGGTGGTGCAGGACGGCCGCGCGACCGGCCCGGAACGCCTCGTCGGGGACGAAGCCGTACTCCTGGCGCACCTCCGCCGCGTACGCCGCGTACGCCTCGGGGGAACCGCCGAGGACGGCGAGGTCGGCGTCGCACAGCAGCTCGCCGTTCCGGTCGCCGGGATCCGGGTCGTGGCCGACGGTCAGCAGGACGAGCCGGACGACCTCGGCGGTGACGTCCTCGGGGATCCCCAGTTCGGCCAGGGCGCGGCCGGCGAGGCGGGCGCTGCGCTCCTCGTTGGTCGAGCGCTCGGGCAGGTAGACCGCGTCGTGGAACCAGGCGGCGAGCCGGACGGCGGCGAGGTCGCGGGCGGTGGCGGCGTGCCCCGCGAGTTCGTCGACGCGGTCGAGGACGGCGGTCAGGTGGGCGACGGTGTGGTAGCGGCGCTGCGGCTCGGACCAGCGGGCGAGCAGGTCGGCGGCGTAGCGGGCGAGGTCCGGGCCGTCGGACTCCCGGTCGTCCGGCCCACTGCCCTCGGGCCCACTGCCCTCGGGGTCCGGACCGTCGTCGGTCCGCGGACCGTCGGCCTGCGGTTCGTCGGGCCGTGCGTCGCGGGCCGCCTGGACGGCGTCGGCCCAGCGCTCCTCCAAGGAGCGGCCGGAAATGTGCTCGGCGGGGATGACCGTGGGCGCCATGGGCTCATTGTGGGGCAACCGAGGGGCCTGCTTCCTCGCCGGGCCCCGGTGTGGCACCCTTGTTACATGTCTAGACCAATTCTCGAAGTGATCGCGCTGGACGCGGCGGACGCGGTGGCGGCGCGGGCCGGCGGGGCGGACCGGCTGGAACTGGTCAGCGACATCGCCGCCGACGGCCTGACCCCGTCGCTCGAGACGTTCGCGCGGGTCCGGGCGGCCGTCGACATCCCCGTCCGCGTGATGCTGCGGTCCTCCGACGGCTTCGGCGCGGGCGGCGCGGCGGAGCTCGACGCGCTGTGCGCGGCGGCCGGCGCGCTGCGGGCGGAGGGCGCCGACGAGTTCGTCCTGGGGTTCCTCGCCGAGGACGGGCGTGCGGACCTGGCCGCGGTCGACGCGCTGTGCGAGGTGATCGGGCCGGACGCCCGCTGGACGTTCCACCGGGCCATCGACCGCGCGGCCGACCGGGACGCCCTGCGCAAGCAGCTCGCCGACCGGCCCGGCCTGGACACCTACCTCACCGCCGGCTCCCCCTCCGGCGTCGACGACGGTCTTCCCGTGCTGCTCGCCGAGACGGCGCGGGGGGACGAACCCGGGTACGAGCCGCGGATCCTCGTCGGCGGCGGGCTCAAGCTGAAGCATGTGCCGGTGCTGCGGGAGGCCGGTGTCGACGGGTTCCACATCGGTGGGGCGTCACGGCCGGGGGGCTGGGACACGCCGGTGGACACGGCTGCGGTGCGAGTGTGGCGTGAGGTGCTTGGGGGGTAGGCCCGGGGGCGGAGCGTCCCGGTCCCTCCCCAGGGGCCCCCGGTCCTCAAACGCCGGACGGGCTGGTCGGCCGGCTCGTCCGGGGAGTGGCGGCAAGCGGTGCGGCCGCCGGCCGCGCCCGCCGGTCCGTCGCCAGGGTGACGGCCACCGCCCCGAGCATCACCACCACCGACACCACCGGGAACCACCGCCCGCCGAAGACGTCGATCGACGTGCTGCCGACGATCCCCGCCGCGGCGATCCCGAGGTAGAGCGCACTGCTGTTGAGCGACATCAGCAGCGGCGCGCTCGGCGGGTCGACGGAGACCAGCCGGTGCGGCAGGGCGACGGCCATCGACCAGCCGAGGACCGGGCTGACGGCGGCGTAGCAGAGCGCCCCGGGCATCGACCCGGAGATCAGCGGCAGGATCGCGTAGAGGAGCGCCGCGAGGACACCGCCGGTCAGCAGGACCGTGCGGACGCCCAGCCGGTCGACGAGCCGGCCGCCCAGCCAGTTGCCCACCACCGACGCGAGGCCGGTGACCAGCAGGATCAGGGTCAGCCGGTCCTGGTCCCCACCCGTGGCCGGCCGGACCGCCGTCGCCAGGTAGATGTAGACGGAGTTGACGGCGAGGAAGGTGAGGAACGTCGTGAACGCGCCCGCGAGGACCCGGCGGTCGCGCAGCGGCGCCAGGCGTTCCCGCAGCCCGGGCGCGCCCGTCATCGCGGGCAGGTCGCGCAACAGCGCGGTGAGGCCCGCGAACGCGGCGGCGCCCAGCGCCGTGACCAGCCACATCGTCCAACGCCAGTCGGCGCGGCCGAGGTAGGAGCCGAGGGGTACACCGAGGACGGCGGCCACGGTCATGCCGCCGTACACGGTCGCGATGGCGCGGCCGCGCCGCTCCGGCGGGACGAGCGAGGTGGCGACGGCGCCTGCCGTCGGGGTGTAGAGCGCGGCGCCGGCGGCGGCGAGGACGCGGGTGGCCAGCAGCGTTCCGTAGTCCGGGGCGAGCGCGCTGAGCGCGTTCGCGAGCGTGAAGACCGCGAGGGCGCCGAACAGCACCCGCCGCCGGTCCCAGCGGGCGGTGAGCGTGGCGAGGACGGGCGCGAGCAGCGCGTACGCCAGGCCGAAGACGGTGACGAGCTGTCCGGCGGCGGCGAGGGAGGTGCCCAGGTCGTCGGCGATGCGGTCGAGGATGCCGGCCATGACCATGGAGTCGGTGCCGACGGCGAACGTGCCGAGGGCGAGCAGGAGCAGGCGGAGACGCACGGGAGTCCTTCCGGGAAGGTCCGGTTTCCGGGCAGGTAAGGTTGGACGTGCGTCAAACAATAGAGATTGTTGGATGACTGTCAAACGATAAGTTCCGGGTCCGGCCGTGCCCACTCCTGCCACGGCCGCCCGGCGACGGAGAAGGTCGGTGCCCATGGAGGGTGAGCTGCTGCCGCAGCCGGACGTGGCGGACATCAGGCTGGAGAAGGTCCTCAACGCGCTCGGCGACCCCGTCCGCCTGCACCTCTTCCGCGCCTTCGGCGCGGACGAGCAGTGCGACTGCGACGCCGCCCGCCTCGGCCTCGGACACCTGCACAAGTCGACGCTCTCGCACCACATGCGCGTCCTGCGCGAGTCCGGCGTCACCTCCACCCGGGCGGTCGGCCGCAACCGCCACGTCTCCCTGCGCCGCGCGGACCTCGACGCGCGCTTCCCGGGGCTGGTGGACGCATTGCTGGCTGCGGGCGAGGCGGGCGAGGCGGGCGAGGCGGGCGAGGCGGCCGCGGTGAGCGAGGCGGTCGGTGGGGGTGCGGCGGGCGCGGAGGCGGAGGCGTAGGCGTTCCGCACCGGCCTCCCACCGGCGGGCCTCCCGCCGCGCAGGCCTCCCACCGGCCGGCCTCCTATCGCCCCGGCCGGGCCTGTTCGTCGGTGCCCGGTCGTCAGCCGAGAGCCGCCGGCAGCGGCTCCGCGTGCAGCACCGTCAGGCCCGACACCGCTCGGGTCAGCGCCACGTACAGCCGCCGCAGGCCCGTCCGTTCGTCCGGTTCGCCGGCGACGACGGCGGCGGGCTCGTCGAGGACGACGTGGTCGTACTCCAGGCCCTTGGCGAGGGAGGCCGGGACGAGGGTGAGGCGGGCGTCGGGGGTGGTCTCCTCGCCCGGGGCGAGGTGGGGGAGGCCGGCGGCGGTGAGGGCCGCGGCGAGGGCGGGGACGCGGGCGTCCGCGGCGATCAGGCCGATGGAGCCCTCCCGTTCGAGGGCGGAACGGCAGGCGGCGACCACCGCGTCGTCCAGGGCGGACGGGTCCGCGACGGCGCGGACCGTGAAGTCGCCGGCGGCCTCACGGACCGAGGTCGCCTCGGTCAGCCCGGGGGCGATGGACGGCAGCAGCCGCGACGCGTAGGCGATCACCTCGCGGGGGACGCGGAAGCCCAGGGTCAGTTCCTCGACGGTCGCGTCCGGCTTGCCGAGGTGGACGAGCGCCTCCCGCCAACTCGCCGTCGCCCAGGGGGTGGTGCCCTGCGCGATGTCGCCCAGGACGGTCGCCGAACCGGTGGTGCAGCGGCGGCCCACCGCCCGGTACTGCATGGGGGACAGGTCCTGCGCCTCGTCCAGCACCACGTGTCCCAGCGACGGCGTCCGCCGGACGAGGTCCGCCGCCTCGTCGATCAGCACCGCGTCCGCCGCGGACCACTTGGCCGTCCGTACGCTCCGCGCGGGCTTCGCCCACAGCACGGCCCGCTGCTCGTCCTCCGTCAGCACGCCCGCCGCGTGCTCGGCCAGGAACTCCGGGTCCGAGAGCAGTCGCAGCACCAGCTTCGCCGGGTCGACGGCCGGCCAGACGGTCTTGACCGCCGCCTTCACGGCGGGGTTGCGGGCCACCGAGTCCTGCACCCGGTCGTCCGGCGCCTCGCCGGCCTGCTCCATCCGGACGAGCACCGCGTGCGCGATGCGCTGCGGCAGGGCCTCGCGGGCGGCGCCGTAGCGGATGTCGCGGGCGAGGAGCTCGCGGACGATCTCCTCCACCTCGTACGCCGGGACGCGCCAGCGCCGTGAGCCGCGCACGACGACCACCGGTTCCACCGGCATCGCGACCCCCGACCGCACCGCGCGGCGCAGCACCTCCGCCATCCGCGCGTCCCCCTTGACCGCGGCCGCCTCGGCGGAGTCCGCCCCGCGCACCTCCACGTGCGCGACGAGGTCGTCCACCGTGGCCTGCGCGACGTTCAACTCGCCGAGCGCGGGCAGCACTTGCTCGATGTAGCGGAGGAAGGAGCGGTTCGGTCCGATGACCAGCGTGCCGGTGCGGGCGAGCCGCTCGCGGTGGGCGTACAGCAGGTACGCGACGCGGTGCAGGCCGACCGCCGTCTTCCCGGTGCCGGGCGCTCCCTGGACGCACACCGTGCCGCCGATCCCGGCGCGGACGATCTCGTCCTGCTCCGGCTGGATGGTGGCGACGATGTCCCGCATCGGACCGACGCGCGGCCGTTCGATCTCGGCCTGGAGCAGCGCGCTCGCCTGCTCGGCGCCGGACGCGTCGGTCAGGTCCTCGTCCTCGTACGCCGTCAACTCGCCGCCGGTGTAACCGAACCGGCGGCGCCGGCCGACGCCCAGCGGGTCCTTCTTCGACGCCCGGTAGAACGGCTGCGAGACGGGCGCGCGCCAGTCGACGACCATGGGGTCGCCGTGCGCGTCGTGCACGTGCCGCCGCCCGATGTAGAAACGCTCCTCGCCCCCGCCGTCCCCCGCCGCGTCCGCCGGGGCCTGGAGGTAGTCGAGCCGCCCGAAGAAGAGGGGAGCGTGCGCGAGATCGGCGAGCGCCGTGATGCGCTCCTCGATCTGCCGGGTCAGGATCTGTGCGTTGACCCAGTTGGCCGTGACGTCCTTGATGTCGAGCGCCTCGACGTCCTCCCGCATCGTGCGCAACGCGGCGCGGGAGGCGGCGAGATGCTTCCGCTCGCGGGCGAGTGGGGCGTCGGCGGGCGCTTCGGTGTGGCTGACGTGCTGGTCGGGGGCGTGCGCGGGCACGGCGTGGCCTCCAGGAGCGGCGAGCTGCGGGCGTACGGTACGAGCGGGGGCCGGCCGGTTTCCGTCCGGGCGGCGGCGCTCCCGGGACACGGGGTGGGAGGCGGAAGTCCGCGATTCTACGGACCGGTCCGGAGCGGCGCCAATGATTTTCCGCGCGCCCCCGAGGGACTCTCGGGGTCGGCGTCCGTCTCCCGTAGGGGTGGGCATGATCCCTGAGTCGTACGGCGGGGCGCCCGCGGTTACACCGCCAGGGCGATGTACGGGGGCCCCGCGGATCCCATCATGGACACATGACCACCGCAGGGATCACCTCAGCCGCCCAGGGCGCCGAGCACGGCGCCTCCACCGCCCTCTCCCACGCCTTCCGCGCCGTCAAGGTGTTCGCCGGCACGGCCCTCAGCGTCGTCCTCCTCGGCCGCTTCGAGGGGGAGGAAACGCTCGTCAAGCGCTGACGCGGAGCGCACGGGCACCGGCCGTCCCGGTCCACCGCCTGAGTACCCCTACCCCCGCGAACTGAGTACCCGCCCCGATCCGCCCGCCACCGTCCGCCGCTGGAATGGCGGCATGGCCTCTCACACCACGAGAACGTCCGCCCCCGCCCCCGCCGCGGGCCGGTTCCGCCGGCTGCTCCGCCGGATCGACCGGCGTCTCGGACCGGTCGACGAGCGCTGGGCGAAGGCTCCCGCCGTCGCCTCGCTCCTCTGCGTACCGGCGCTGCTGTTCTACGCGTGCAACATCCATGAACTGGGCCTCGACACCCGGCGCTCCGGTGTGACGGCCACGGTGTTCGCGGGCCTGGTCGCGCTGGCCGTGGCGTGGCTGCTGCCGCACCGGGAGAGCGTGCGGTTCACCCGCGTCACGTTCGCGATCACCGGAGCCGCCCTGCTGCTCGTGCACGCCCTGTACTTCGTGTACTTCGTGGTGGCCTGGATCTGCTTCGTGTGACCGGGGGCCGGTCGCCGGGCCCGGCCGCCGGGCGAGGGGGGCGGGCGAGGGAGCCGGACGAGGTGCCCCCGCCCGGCCGTCGCCTCAGGCGTCGTCCCCCGCCAGCAGCTCGTCCGCGTCCACGATCCGGTACGCGTACCCCTGCTCCGCCAGGAACCGCTGCCGGTGGGCCGCGAAGTCCTGGTCGATGGTGTCGCGGGCGACGACCGAGTAGAAGCGCGCCTCGTGCCCGTCCGCCTTCGGGCGGAGGACGCGGCCAAGCCGCTGGGCCTCCTCCTGGCGGGAGCCGAACGTGCCGGACACCTGGATGGCGACCGTCGCCTCCGGGAGGTCGATGGAGAAGTTCGCGACCTTGGAGACGACGAGCACCGAGATCTCGCCCTGCCGAAACGCCTCGAACAGCTTCTCGCGCTGCGCGTTGCTGGTCTCGCCCTTGATCACGGGCGCGTCCAGGTGCTCGCCGAGCTCGTCGAGCTGGTCGATGTACTGGCCGATGACCAGCGTCTGCTCCCCCCGGTGCCGGCGTACCAGCGCCTCGGTGACCTTCCGCTTCGTGGCCGTCGTCGCGCAGAAGCGGTACTTCTCCTCCGCCTCGGCCGTCGCGTACGCCAGCCGCTCCCCGTCCGTGAGGTTGACGCGGACCTCGACGCAGTCGGCGGGCGCGATGTAGCCCTGCGCCTCGATCTCCTTCCACGGCGCGTCGAACCGCTTCGGGCCGATCAGCGAGAACACGTCCGACTCCCGGCCGTCCTCCCGGACGAGCGTCGCCGTCAGCCCGAGCCGCCGCCGGGCCTGGAGGTCGGCGGTGAACTTGAAGACCGGCGCGGGCAGCAGGTGCACCTCGTCGTAGACCACCAGACCCCAGTCGCGGGAGTCGAACAGCTCCAGGTGGGGGTAGATGCCCTTCCGCTTGGTGGTCAGCACCTGGTACGTGGCGATGGTGACCGGACGGATCTCCTTCTTCGTCCCGCTGTACTCGCCGATCTCGTCCTCGGTCAGCGAGGTGCGCTTCACCAGCTCGTGCTTCCACTGCCGGGCGGAGACCGTGTTCGTGACGAGGATCAGCGTCGTCGCCTTCGCCTCGGCCATCGCACCCGCGCCGACCAGCGTCTTCCCCGCGCCACAGGGCAGCACGACGACGCCGGAGCCGCCGTGCCAGAAACCGTCGACGGCCTGCCGCTGGTACGGGCGCAGCGCCCAGCCGTCCTCACGCAGCTCGATCGGGTGCGCCTCGCCGTCCACGTACCCGGCCAGGTCCTCGGCGGGCCAGCCGAGCTTCAGCAGCGCCTGCTTGATCTGGCCGCGCTCGGACGGGTGCACGGCGACGGTGTCGGGGTCGATCCGCTCGCCCACCAGCGGCTTGATCTTCTTCGACCGCAGGATCTCCTCCAGCACCGGCCGGTCCGTGCTCTCCAGCACCAGCCCGTGCACCGGGTGCTTCGACAGCCGCAGCCGCCCGTACCGCGCCATCGTCTCGGCGATGTCCACGAGCAGCGCGTGCGGCACCGGGTAGCGGGAGTGCGTGACGAGCGCGTCCACGACCTGCTCGGCGTCGTGCCCGGCCGCCCGCGCGTTCCACAGACCGAGCGGCGTCACCCGGTAGGTGTGGATGTGCTCGGGGGCGCGCTCCAGCTCGGCGAAGGGCGCGATCGCCCGGCGGCAGACCTCGGCCTGCTCGTGGTCGACCTCCAGGAGGAGCGTCTTGTCCGACTGGACGATCAGCGGTCCGTTCACGTACGTCCGTCCTTCCGTGTGCCGCCCGCCCTGCCGTGCGGCCAAACGTCCAGTGTGCCTCATGCGGCGAGAACGGGGACGGGCTCGCGGGGGCCCGTGTGCGGCGGCCGGATCAGCGGTGCGTCCACCAGGCGGCGCCCGTGCCCGCGGCCGTGGTCACCAGGGCGAGAAGCCAGGCGGGAAAGCGCTGGATGGTCACGTGGAGACCGCCCCAGCGGAGCTCGAACTGCGGGCGGCGCCGGGGGCCGGCGGTCCTTGGGGTCATGCACATCAGTGAAGCAGCCCGTGGGCGGTAATCGTCATGAGCTCCATCTGTACAACGCGGAGGCCGGACAGTGGACGTCATGTACAACGACCGTTCGGCGGCGGCCCGTTCGCGGATCCGCGAACGGTGATGCCGCCGGTGACGCCGCCGGTGACGCCGCCGGTGACGCGCTTGCCGTGGCGTGCTCGGGCCGCGCCCCCGGGCTGTTTGGTGATCCGGTCGTTCGGCGATCCGGCCGTTCGGTGATCCGGAGGGGGTGCCGGGCCGCGTGGGCGGGGGATCAACGTGTACGGGCGGTGTGACCTGCGTGACCTGTGCGGGCTTCGCCCCGGCGGGTGTGCCGTTCCAGTCCCGGACGATGTGGCCGGCCCCGAACGGCCTGACCGTTCCCGAGGCGCGACCGGACCCGGACGATCCGCCGTTCTCGGACGGCGCGGCCGACCGGGACGGCACGGCCGGCAGGAATGAGCGCGGCCGACCGGGACGGAGTGGCCGGCCAAGACGAGCGTGGCCGACCCGGCCGCCGGTGCCGGCCGGGCCCGAGCGGCGTGGCCGGGAACGGCGGTATGTCGTCGGTGACCACCTCGGCGACCGCCCGGGCCGGACGGCGTGAGCGAGGCGCCCCGCTCCGCCCGTCGCCGGCCGACCCGGCGGTACGTCATCACGTCATCCTCGGTGCGGCCCGGCATGTTCGCCCGGCCGCGCGCCGCGCTACGACACGTGCTCCTCGGCGAGCTCCGCCACCCCCGTCACCCGGTGCAGCGCGAACGTCCGCACCTCGTCCGCCGTGTGGTCGTAAGCCGTCACGTAGCCGCCCTCCACCCGTACGGGCGCGATCACCCGCTGGCTCGCCGCGCCCTCCGCGTTGACGTAACCCATCCACACGGCGGCGCCGGTGAGGACGGCGGCCTGCATGGTGGCCAGGGTCTCGGCGGACGTGGTGCGGGGCGGGGCGGCGGCGCCCGCCGGGGACGGGGCCTGGGCGGCGGGGGACGGCTTGCGTTCGGCGGTGGCGGCGCGGTCGCCGGCGCGGACGGCGCGGACGGCGGCGGCGAGCAGGGTGTCGTCCGGTGCGGGCGGACCGTCGGGGACGGGCGTGGGGGGCGTGCGCGGCGGGGTGCGGTGCGCGTCCGCGCGGGCGATCAGGACGTCGCCCTCCGTCGACTCCGCCGCCGGCGCGTACCCCATCGCCCGCAGCCCCTCCAGCAGCGCGTCCGGCGCGGCCGGGGCCGCGAGCACGGTGGGGGCGAGGCGGCGCAGCCGCAGGGCGGCCGAGCGGCGGTCGGCGAGGATTTCGGCGAGCGTCGCCTCGTCGTCGCAGCGCAGGTAGGACGAGGCCGCGCCGACGCGCAGCCGGCCGTGGCGGCGGGCCACGTCCTCGATGAGGTAGACGAGCGGCTGGGGGAGCGGGGTGCGGGAGTGCTCGGTGAGGAAGGTGAGGACGTCGGACGCCGTCTGCCCGGCGTCCAGCGCCCGGCGGACGGAATCCGGGGTGAAGCGGTAGACGGTCGCGCCACCCTTGGACTCGATGTCCGCGAGCACGGCGAGCCGCTGGGCCAGCGGGCGGTGCAGCGGGCCCGGCGCGACGGCCGTGAGGTCGGCCTGGACGAGGACGTGGTCGAGCGGTTCCGGCAGCAGCGGCGCCAGGACGGCGGCGGCCGCCGCCTCGGCCCGCGGGATGCGGCCGGGGGTGGTGCCGGAGGGGCGGGTACGGTCGCGCGGGCCGTCCGCCGGCCCGCCGGCGTCGGGCGCGGTGCCCGTGAGCAGGGTGCGGCCCGGTGCCGCGAGGGCGCCGCGGCCCGTGACGCCCAGGAGCTCCGCTTCGGTGAGCGCCCACCGGGCGAGCCGGGACCGCAGGTCCTCGCCGGCCGGGGAGGACCCGGCCGAGCGCGGCGGGCGCTCCCACGCCAGGCGCGCCAGCAGCGCGTCGGCGGGGACGGCCGCCCCCGCCGGGAGCCCGGCGAGCAGGGTGAGGACACGGCGCCGGACCTCCGGCGCGGGCGACCGGTCGAGGTCCGGTCCGAGCGCGGACAGCGTCCGGCCCTTGGCGTCCCTGGTGCCCGCGAGGCCGGGGGTACGGGTGGTGGCGAGCCAGGCGGCGGCCAGCCACGCCCAGCGCTCGGCGGTGGGCAGGTCCAGCCACTCGTCGTACGCCGGGGTCGGGACGTACCGCTCGTCCACGTCCCCGTCGGAGGCCAACAGCCCGGCGGCGTATGCGAGTTCGACCCAGAAGGCGGCGACGGACTCGGGCACGTCGAGGGCGGTCGCGGTGCGCTTGAGGTCCCGTACGCTCAGCCCGCCCGCCCGCAGCACCAGCGGACCGGACGTCTCCCAGCCCGTCAGCAGCTCCTCGACGGCGTCCGACGCGGCGAACGCCTGCCCGGCCGCCGTCGCGTCCACCGTCTCCGGCGCGTACGCGGTGACGGGCTCCGGCGCGGGCGCCTCCGGCTCGGGCGCGCGGTGCGCCCGCCCGCCGCGCAGGTGCAGGGCGACCTCCCGGGGCAGGACGACGCTGCCGGGCCCGGTCGGCAGCAGCAGCCCCCGGTCGAGCAGCCAGCGCAGGTGCGGGGCCGGTTCGGCGGTCACCGTGCCGTACGGCGGCCCCCAGACGAGACGTTCGAGCACGGCCCGCGCGCCCTCGGGCGCCCGCGCCAGCAGCGCCGCCATCCGGGCGCGGTCCTCGAACAGCTCCGTCAGCGCGGCGACCGCCGTCACCGGATCGTGGGTGGCGGGCAGCCCGGCCGCCTCGATGATCTGTTGCAACCGGCCGGGTGACATGCCGGCCGTGGCCTCGGCGACGGTCGGGCCCAGCCCGGTGGCCGACGGCCGGGAGGCGGTGGGCGCCAGCAGCTCGCGGGCCGTACGGACCAGACGCAGCCGGTCGTCCCCGCCCCACACCAGCGCCTGCCGCCGCAGCTCGGCGACGGCGCGCGGCAGCTCGGCCGCGACGCGCGGATCCGCCGGCTCGTCGCCCGTCATCAGCGCGGCCAGCCGGTCGTACGGGCACGGGTCCGGCGCCACGGCCAGCGCCTCCGCCACCTGGAGCGCGAACCGGTCCAGCCGGTCCAGCGCCCGCACCACGGACGCGCGGGTCGCCGCCCGGGTGGCGAGCTGGGTGAGGTCGCCGGGGACCGGGTTCAGCAGGTCGGGACGGGCCCGCAGCAGCTCCGCCAGGAACGCGTCGGGGCGCTCCCGCAGCTCCTCGGCGAGGGTGCGCGGGCCTCCGCCGGCCTTGGCGCCGCCGCTGCCGGGCTCCCGAGAAGTGGTCATTCTGCTAACGGTACCGGGTGGAGGGGGTGGGGGAGGGGGTCCGCGGGGCCGGCCGGTACGTCCTCCGCCGGGACCTCGCGCGTCCTCGCGTCCTGGCCCGCTCCGTACCGCCGCGGCCGGCGAGCTCCTCCCTCGCCCCGCGTCGCAGCACCCCGCGTCGCAGCACCCCGCGTCGCATCACCCCCGCGTCGAACGTCCCGTTCGTCCTCCCGGGCGCCCCGGGCCGTTCTCGCGGACAGCCGGGGGAGGAGCGGGTACCGTCGGATCCGGGAGGCGGCGGCGAGGCGTCGGAGGTCACCGGGCAGCTTGGGGGACGTGGTGGGGATCGAGAGCGACCAGCTCGTCTACGACTACCTGAGCAAGGTGGGCGACATAGCCCAGCGGCGCTCCCTCACGTCCGGCGACCGGATGCGGCTGGTCACCCGGCTGCGCACGGAGATCGAACGGCGCCGTGCGGTCGAGGGCGCCGACACGCCGGCCGCCGTGCGCCGCATCCTCGACGGGCTGGGCACGCCGGACGAGGCGGTGTCCGGGGCGGGGGGCGCGGACGCTTCCGATGCGGCGGACCTCGGCTCCGGTGGCACGGGCTCCGGCTTCGCGGGGACGGGCTTCGGCACGACGACGGGTGCGGGCAGGACCGGCTCCGGTAGGACGGGCTCCGGTAGGACGGGCTCCGGTAGAACGGGCTCCGGTAGGACGGGCTTCGGCAGGGCAGGCACCGGCAAGGCGGGTTTCGGCAGGGCGGGCTCCGCGGGCCGCGTTCCCGCGCAGCGGCGCGAGCCGGGTGGGAACGCCGGAGCGGGCCCGGAGGTCGACGCGGGCGGGGGGACGGGCGCGGTCGCCGGGACGGGCGCGGTGCGTTTCCCCGACACGGGTGCGCCCCCGCACCTGGCCACGGAGGAGGAGCTCCGCGGCCCGTCCGCCCCCGCCGGGGCGGCGGACGAGTGGTGGCGGGCGGAGCGCACGCCCTTCGACGCGGGCGGCGGGGCGACGACGCACGGATTCACGGGCGGGATAGAGATCCCGGACATGCTCAAGCCCCCGCCCGGGCCGGAGGAGCTCGCCCGGCAGCAGGCGGAGGCGGCCGGGCGGCCGGCCGGCGACGCGCTCCGGCCGTCCGCCGTCGTGGGCGAGCAGCCGGCCGCCGAGGCGGGCGCCGCGGGTCTCCGCCGCCGGTTCCCCTTCCGTCGGCCGGGGAGCGGCCGGACGGGTGGTGCGCAGGCGGGCGGGGACGGTGCCGGTGCGGGCGGTACGGGCTATGCCGGTGGGGCCGGCGGTGCGGGAGCGGCCGGCGGTGCGGCGGGGACCATCCCCGTGAGTCCGGTGCTCGCGCTGGTGGCGATCCTGCTGGTCGTCGGGGCGGTGCTCGGCCAGTGGGTCGTCATGGCCGCCGGCTGGGCGCTCGCCTACATCACGCGCAGGCTCACGCAGGCCGAGTCCAAGTGGGCCGTGATGGGCGTTCCCGGCCTGGCGGCGGGCGCCGCCCTCGTGTGGCTCTGGGGCCGCCTCGAACACCGCTGGGGCGCGCCGATAGCCGAGGGTGAGCTGGGCGCGGCCCTGGCCGACACCCTTCCGGTCGTCGTCCGGACGGCCGCCGTCGGCTCGGCGCTGTTCGTCCTGTGGCGGGCGCGACGGCCGGGGTGACGCCGGGGTGGCGGGCGGGTGACGGCTGGGGTGGCTGCCCGGGTGCCCAACGGGTGGGTGACGGGCGCGGTCTGGGCCCTCACGACGTACCGGGCCTCATGACGTACCGGGCCATGACGTGCCGGGCGTCATGACGTACCGGCCCTCATACGTACCGGGCCCTCATGCCCACCCGCTCCGGGAACAGGCCCTGGAAGTGCCGGATCCGCCGGATCCGCTCCTTGTGGTCATCGGCCGCGACGACGTGCCGGGTGACGGAGGTAGTGGACGAACGCACGGGTGAGGGTTCGGACGGACGAGGAGACGTCCCGCGAAGTGGCGGGGCGCACGGGGTGGGTGAGGTCCGTGTGATGCTCCATGCCGGATCAACGGCCGGGATGTGACGGCCCGTTCCTTCGAAGTGAGGGTGTCCGGCGCCCGGCACTCCGCTTCGCGCCCGGCCGGCGGGTTGCCTGTCCGCCGTAATCCGGACCGCCCGCCCACCCCGTACGGCGCCGCGACATGTCCGACGCCGGGAGCGCGGCTTCGGCGGTTGTCCGACGGCCGTCGGGCCGGTGTCCGGCGGGCCCCGGTCCGATCCCGGCCAACTCCCCTGTGGCGCTGTCGAGTCGGCGTGCCGCTGAGTAGCGTCGATGCCCGCGCAACGACCCACACGACACCCCAGCCAAGGGAGGACCCATGAGTATCCGCCCCCGTGTCGCGACCGTCACCGCGTCCTTGGCCCTCGCGGCCGGAACGGCGGTGGGCCTGGTGGCCCCCGCCCCGGCTTCCGCCGCGGAGACCGCCACCACGCCCGCCACCACCGCCACCACGCCCGCCACCGCCACCAGGCCCGACACGACCGCCTTCACCTGTGACACCTGGCGGTACCGCCGCGACGACAAGGGCCACGGCGCGTCGATCACGTGCTACGGCCGGCCGTTCACCGCCTACGCCGTCTGTCATCGCGCCGACGGCATCGACTACCTCCGCTTCGGCGACCGCGTCCGCTCCGGTCGTACGTCGACCGCCTGGTGCGACCTCAACGGCGAGGTCACGGACGCGGGGGCCCTGCCGGGCTGACACCCGCCACGGGCGTGGCGGTGCGGCGCCCCGCGCCGGACGGCCGACGGCCGGCTCCGCCGCGCCGACGCCGGCTCGGCGGGCGAAGAGGCGGTATTCCCGCTCCCGCGCTCTTGGCCGGCGGGCGCCCCTCATGGCGCGCACGCGGACCGTGGGCGCGCACCCTGCCTATGCGCACGGGAGCCCCAGGCGGCCTCGGCCTCGCGCGCTCACGCGGCCCGGCCCGCTCCGGGGTGGGGGGAGGAGGAGGGCCGGGGCGACGGCGGACCGAGGGCCGGGGCCTGGGGCGCGGGTCGCGGTGGACGAGGTTACGAACCCGCTGTGAACACGGCCGCGTGGTCGACGACCCACTGGCGAAACGTTCGCGGCGGCCTGCCGAGGATGTCGGCCACCGCGGTGCTGATGTACGCGGGCTGTCCGACCGCCGCGCTCCACGCGTCGAGCAGCATGTCGACGGCCGAGCCGGGCGCCGTGCCCTCCCACCGGCTCCGGAACTCGTCCGGCGTCATCTCCTCGAACGCGATCCGGCGCCCCAGGGCGTCGGCGATGATCTCGACCTGCGCGGCGTGGGTCAGCGATTCGGGGCCCGTGAGGACGTAGTCGCCTCCGGCGTATCCGTCCTGCCGGAGCGTGCGCGCCGCGACGGCCGCGATGTCGCGGTCGTCGACCGGCGCCGACTCGGCGGCGCCGTAAGGCCACCGGACGACGTCGCCGGCCCGGATCGCGGGCGCCCACCAGGCCGGCGAGTTCGAGGCGAACATCCCCGGCCGGAGGATCGTCGACTCGAGTCCGGTGGCCGCGATGAGTCGTTCGACACCTGCGTGCAACGCCGCCATGGGATTGGGCTGCTGGAAGAAGGGGTGCGGTGTCCGATGCGGGGAGGAAAGGAAGACGATTCGCCGCACATGGGCCGCCAGCCGCTCGACGACGGCCTCGGCGGTCCGGGCCGGGGCGGTCCAGACGAGGAAGACCGCGCCGGCGCCGTGCAACGCGGGGTCGAGTGACTCGGGCACGGTGAGGTCGCCGACGAAGACCTCCGCCTCCGCCGGCAGCGTCGCCGCCGCGTCCGGGCGACGGGTCAGGGCGCGGACCGGCACGCCCGCGTCGAGGAGCCGGTCGATGACGAGGCGGCCGACCCGGCCGGTCGCCCCGGTGACGAGCACGGGGGGAATGTCTGTCTGATGCATACCCTCCATGAAAACGTTACTCGATTAAAAGTGCAACCCGGTTAAAAGATTCCCTTGCTGGCGGGCGTCGTTGTCGGTCGCGGGTGGGGGTGACCGTGCCGGACCCCGTCGTCGGCCGTGCCGTGGAGTGGCGCGGCGTCACCCGAAGGCGGAGCGGGGCATGCCGCACACAAGCGGCGGCCGCCTGCTGTGGCCGGATGGAAGGGACGGCCCGTTCAGGCCCCGGGCGCGTGTACGACCGGCGGCGAGCGCAGGGGGCACGTTCGCGCCTCCCGACGGCCGCCGCCCCCGTGTCAGGCCGTTCGGGCGCCCGGCGCCGGCGGCCCCGGCACGATCAGCGGGCCGCCCGTGACCGGGTCCGGGACGACCACCGACTCCAGGCCGAAGACGTCGCGGACGAGGTCCGCCGTCACCACGTCGCCCGGGCGCCCCTGGGCGACGACGCGGCCGTCCTTCATGGCGACCAGGTGGTCGGCGTAGCGGGCGGCCTGGTTGAGGTCGTGGAGGACGGCCACGACCGTGCGGCCGCGGTCGGTGTTGAGGCGGCGGACCAGGTCGAGGACCTCGACCTGGTGGGCGATGTCGAGGTACGTGGTCGGTTCGTCGAGGAGGAGCAGGTCGGTCTCCTGGGCCAGGGCCATGGCGATCCAGACGCGCTGCCGCTGGCCGCCGGAGAGTTCGTCGACCGGGCGGTCGGCCAGTGCCGCGACGTCCGTTCGCGCCATGGCGTCGGCGACCGCGCGCTCGTCCGCCTCCGACCACTGCTGCCACCAGCGCTGGTGCGGCTGCCGGCCGCGCGCGACGAGGTCGGCGACCGTGATCGCCTCGGGTGCCACCGGGGTCTGCGGCAGCAGGCCGAGGCGGGTGGCCAGTCGGCGGGTGGGGACGCGGCCGAGCTCCTCGCCGTCGAGGAGGACGGCACCGGACACCGGCTTCAGCAGCCGTCCCAGAGCGCGCAGCAGCGTCGACTTGCCGCACGCGTTAGGGCCGATGACCACGGTCACCTCGCCGTCCGGGATGTCCAGGTCGAGGCCGTCCACGACCGTCCGGTGCTCATAGGCGAGGGTCAGGGAGCGGGCGCGCAGCCGCGCGGTCGTCTCACGGGCCTCGGCCGGCTCGCGAACCGTTTCCTGGGTCATGCCGACTTTCCTCCCGTACGGCCGCGGATGATGAGCCGGATCAGATACGGCGCGCCGACCGCGGCCGTGAGGACGCCCACCGGCAACTGGGTGGGTTCGAAGAGCTTGCGGGCCAGGAGGTCCGCGAGGACGACGATCAGCGCGCCCGTGAGCGCCGAGCAGACGAGGGGGATCTGGGCGGTCCGTGTCGTGCGGCGGGCGATCTGCGGGGCGAGGAGCGCCACGAAGTCGACCGGTCCCGCCGCGCCCGTCGCCACGGAGGCGAGGACGACGCCCAGCAGCACGAGCCCGGCCCGCACCCGGTTCAGCCGGACGCCGAGGGCGGTGGCCGTGGCGTCGTCCAGCGCGACCGTGCGCTGGGCCCGGGCGGCCCAGCACAGGGGGACGGCGAGCACCAGCAGCGTCCACGCCACCGGCGCCGCCGCGTCCCAGCCGGCGCCGTTGAGGGAACCGGTCATCCACACCTTCGCCTGCTGGGCGACCAGGTAGTCGCCCTTGGTCAGGAACAGTTGCGTGATCGCCCGGAGCGCGATGGCGAAGCCGATGCCGATGAGCACGAAGCGGCCCGCGTGCAGTCCGCCGCGCCACGCGAAGACGTAGACGAGGGCGGCGGCGAGCAGGCCGCCGGCCGCGGAGACGTAGGGGAGCGTCGCGTACGAGGTGACGCCGAAGGTCATCGCGCCGACCGTCAGCGCCCCCGCCCCCTGCGACACGCCGATGATGTCCGGGCTGGCGAGCGGGTTGCGGGCCACGGTCTGGATGAGCGCCCCCGAGACGCCGAACGCGGCCCCGACCAGCAGCCCGACGGTCATGCGCGGCAGCCGGAAGGTGCCGACGACCAGTTCGTCGGGGGACGGCCGGCCGAGGAGGACGTCCAAAACCGCGCCCGGCACGACGAGGGTGTCGCCCACGCACAGGTACGCCAGGCAGGCCGCGGCCAGCGCCACTGCCAGGCAGAGGGCGACGGCCGCGCTGCGGCGGTGGAGGAGGAACGAGCCGCGGCCGGCCGGGGCGCGGAGGACCGTGTAACCGGCGGGACGGGAGGGGGGCTCGGTGGTTCCCGTAGGGGCGGGAGACGGCGCCGTCATACCGCCACCTTCCTGCGGCGGGCGAGCGCGACGAGGAACGGGAGGCCGATGAGGGCCGTCATCACACCCGCCGGCACCTCGCTGTCCGCGTAGACGACCCGCCCGACGACGTCGGAGAGGAGCAGCACGACCGGACCGAGCAGCGCCGCCATCGGCAGCAGCCGGCGGTGGTCGCCGCCCACGAGCGCCCGCGCGATGTGCGGTACGGCCAGGCCGACGAACGCGATCGGACCGGCGGCGGCGACGCCCACGCCGGTGAGCACGGTGGCACCGGTGCCGGCCGCGATCCGGACGGCCGCGACGTTGCGGCCGAGGCCGCGCGCCACGTCCTCGCCGAGCGCGAGCGCGTCGAGACCACGCGCCACGGACAGCACCAGCACCGTGCCGACCAGCAGGAACGGCCACATCTGACCCACGATCGCGTGGTCCCGGCCGGCCAGCGAGCCGATCTGCCAGAACCTGAACTCCTCCAGCGCCGACGCCCGGGTGGTCAGCACCCCGGAGATCACCGAGACCAGCAGCGCGTTGACCGCCGCCCCGGCCAGCGCCAGCTTGACCGGGGACGCGCCCCCGCGCCCGCGCGAGGCGATCGCGTACACCGCGACGGACGCCACCGCCGCGCCCGCGAACGCGAACCACACCTGCCCCGCCAGGGTGTGCACTCCGGCGGCGGCGATGGCGAGGACGACGCCCAGCGAAGCGCCCTGGCTGACACCGAGGATGCCCGGGTCGGCGATGGGGTTGCGGGTGACGCCCTGCATCACCACCCCGGCCATGGCCAGGGCGGCCCCCGTCATCAGGCCGATGAGCGTCCGCGGCAGCCGCAGTGAGCGGACGACGCCGGCCGTGGCGTCGTCACCGCCGTGCAGCAGGGCGTCGAGGACGCGGTCCGGCGGGATCGTCCGGCTGCCCACGGCCAGGCTGAGCACCACGGCCGCCAGCAGCGCCACGACGGCGACGGCCGTCCAGCCGGCGCGGCGCCGGGTGGTGACGGGCGGAGGCGGGGCGGGGGAGCCGACCGGGTCGGGCGGGGCGGATATGGCTTCCACGGCGCGGTTCTGACGGCTCTCTCGGTAGGGGGACGGGGGCGGGGACTGGGGCGAGTGGCGGGACGGCGGGTGCGTGGCGGATCGTCAGGCCGGGCGGGCGGGCGGAGCGCAGGCACGGTCGCGGTCCGCCCCGAACGCGGCCGGCCCGTACGCGGCGGCCGTGCGAGCGAGGCGGCGGTACGTACGTGAGGACGCGCACGTGACCGTCCTGACCGAAAGGCCCGAGTTAGGTCAGGCTAAGTCTACGGCGGGGCCCGGGGCGCCGAGGAGGGGTGTGCGACCGGGACCCGCACGCGGGCGCGCGGAAGCGGCGGGCCCGACCGGGTGAGAGCGGCCCGGCCCGGCCGGGACAGGGCGGGGTGCGGGCGCCGGCCGGCCCCCGCCACCACACCCCGTGCCCCTCATTGAGCACAATGAGCCGCATGACCACCCAGCCCCGCGCCGCCGTGCCGGCAGCCCCCTTCACCGTCGGGTTCGACCTGGACATGACTCTGATCGACTCCCGGCCGGGGATCCGGACCACCTACGAGGCCCTGGCCGCCGAGACCGGTGTGTACATCGACGCGGAGCTGGCGGTCGGGCGGCTGGGGCCGCCGCTGGTCCAGGAGCTGCGGGAGTGGTTTCCGGAGGCGGACGTGCCGCGGGTGACCGACCGCTACCGGGCCCTGTACCGGGAGCTCGCCATCACCGGCTCGCTCGCGATGCCCGGCGCCCGGGAGGCGCTCGCCGCCGTGCGCGCGCTGGGCGGCCGGTCGGTCGTCGTCACCGCCAAGCACGGCGGGAACGCCCGGCTGCACCTCGACCACCTGGCCCTGGAACCCGACGCCCTGATCGGCGACCTGTGGGCCGAGCAGAAGGCGGTCGCTCTGCGCGAGCACGGCGCCGGGATCTACGTCGGCGACCACACCGGCGACGTCCGGGGCGCGCACGCGGCCGGTGCCCTGTCGGTCGCCGTCGCCACCGGCCCCTGCCCGGCCGGCGAACTGCGCGCGGCGGGCGCGGACGTGGTGCTGGACGGGCTCGCGGACTTCCCCCGCTGGCTCCGCGCCCACCGGGCCGCGGCGGAGGCGGAGGGAACGGCGGCCTCGGCCTAGCCCGCGGTCAGCGCGCCGCCGACGCCTCGCGTGCGCGCCGCCGTTGGTCGGCGGCGGTGCGCAGCACTCCGGCCGCGGCGACCAGGAAGCCGACGCCCATGAGCATGCACACGAAGTAGGCGGCGGACGGCAGCGGGTCCGCGCCCAGGAAGAGCGGGGCGACGGTGGCCATCGTGGCCACGGCGCCCACCAGGAAGACGATCGCGCCAGCGCGCACCAGCAGATCCCCGGCCCGGGGCGTTTCGTTGCTCACCCGAGCAGGGTAGTTGCCTTGTGGCGGGCGTGCGCCCGCGGCTGCCCGTCAGGGCTGTGACCAGGAGCGGCGCGGAGGGCCCGCCCGGCGGCGGGGCGGGGGCGGAAACCACCGGACGCGCGCCGAACGCGCAGAGGTACGACCTGAGGACGTCTTGTCACCGGGCCCGGGACCATTAGCCTTGGTTCCAGCGGGTCCTGCGGCCCGCTGCCGTGTTATCCAGCGTGATTTTTCCTTGCTTTCAGATGTTTCGATAATTTTCCACACGTACCGACCGTTTCCGATACATTCCGACCGTTTCCGATTTCCGACGAGTACGAGGACGAGGACAGACGTGCCTACCGGCAAGGTCAAGTGGTTCAACAGCGAGAAGGGCTTCGGCTTTCTCTCCCGTGACGACGGCGGAGACGTCTTCGTGCACTCCTCGGTGCTCCCGGACGGGGTCGACGCCCTCAAGCCAGGCCAGCGCGTGGAGTTCGGCGTCGTCGCCGGGCAGCGCGGCGACCAGGCCCTCACCGTGACGCTCCTGGAACCCACCCCCTCCGTGGCCGCGGCGATGCGCCGCAAGCCCGACGAGCTGGCCTCGATCGTCCAGGACCTGACCACCCTCCTGGAGAACGTCACCCAGCAGCTCGAGCGCGGCCGTTACCCCGACAAGGCGCAGGGATCCAAGATCGCCAGCATGCTGCGGGTGGTGGCGGACCAGCTCGACGTCTGACGCGACGTCCGGGCGGACCGCTCCGGTGTCCGGCGCGACGACCGTCCGGTGTCCGGACGGTCTGAGGCCGGTGCGCGCCGGACGGGTCGGGGAGGCCCCGACCCGTCCGGCGCACGTCAGACGAACGTGAGCGCGTCCGGCCCGAGGGCCGGTACCAGTCCCTCCGCCGCCGCGCGGGTCAGCAGGCCGCGGACCGCCGCGTAGCCGTTCTCCCCGAGGTCGGCGGTGAACTCGTTGACGTACAGCCCGATGTGCTGGTCGGCGACGGCCGGGTCCATCTCCTGGGCGTGCTCCAGGACGTACGGCCGGGAGGCCTCCGGGTCGTCCCAGGCCATCCGCACGGATGTCCGGGCCGCGTCCGCCAGCCGCCGCAGCGTCTCCTCTCCCAGCGAGCGCTTCGCGATGATCGCGCCCAGCGGGATGGGCAGACCGGTGGTGGCCTCCCAGTGCTCGCCCATGTCCGCGAGGCGGGTGAGCCCGTAGGCGCCGTAGGTGAACCGGGCCTCGTGGATGACCAGACCGGCGTCCACCTTCCCGTCCCGCACCGCCGGCATGATCTCGTGGAACGGCATGACGACGATCTCGCCCACGCCGCCCGGCACCTCGGTCGCCGCCCACAGGCGGAACAGCAGGTAGGCGGTCGAGCGCTCGCTCGGCACCGCGACCGTCCGGCCGGCCAGCCCCGCCGGGTCGGTGATCCCGCCGGCGGTGAGCACCAGCGGACCGCAACCGCGCCCCAGCGCCCCGCCGCAGGGCAGCAGGGCGTACTCCTCCAGCACCCAGGGCAGCACCGCGTACGACACCTTGAGCACGTCGAGCTCGCCGCGCTCGGCCATGCCGTTGGTGATGTCGATGTCCGCGAACGTCACGTCCAGCGGCGGCGCGCCGGGGACCCGGCCGTGCGCCCAGGCGTCGAAGACGAACGTGTCGTTGGGGCAGGGGGAGTAGGCGATGCGGATCGGCTGGTCCATCGGTCTCAGCGGCCTTCCTCGGTGATGTCCTCGGGGGCTTCCGCGGTGCTGCCCGCGGTGGTCTTCGCGACGGTGCCGGCGCTCGCGGCGGCCGCGGTTCCCACCGCGGCGGTGGTCTCCGGCCGCCCGGCCGTCGGCTCCGGATTCCCGGCCGCCGGCCCCGGCTTCCCGGGCACCGTCGTCAACGTCGGGCCCAGCGCCCGGAACGCCTCCGTCAGCGCGGCGAGCGCGTCCCCGATGCGCCAGGCCGACCGGTCGCGCGGGCCGACCGCGTTGGAGACGGCCCGCAGTTCCAGCACCGGCACCCCGTGCGCCGCCGCCGCCTCGGCCACGCCGAAGCCCTCCATGGCCTCGGCCAGGGCGTCCGGGTGCCGGTCCGCCAGCTCGGCGGCACGGGCCGCCGTGCCGGTCACCGTGGACACGGTCAGCACGGCCCCGGGCCGGGCGCCCGTCGCCGCACCGACCGCGCGGACGAGAGCGTCGTCCACCGGGTGCGCGTCGACGCCGAAACCGAGCTCGGTGACGGGGAGGAAGCCCTCGGACGTGGCCGCGCCCAGGTCGGCGGCGACGATCCGGCTGCCGACGACGAGCCCGCCGAGCGGCGCCCCGGGCGCGAAGCCGCCGCCGATGCCCGCCGAGACCGCCAGGTCGTACGGGGCGCCGGCGAGCGCCGCCGCCGTCAGGGCCGTGGCCGTGCCGGCCGCCGCCGCGGCGGGACCCACCCCGGCCGCCAGCACGTCGTACGTCACGCCGGACACCGCCGTCCGGTGCAGGACCGCGCCGCCGGGCAGCGCGACTTCCGCCGGCTCCTCGGGGCCCGCCGGACCGGCGGCGGCCGTCACGGACGACCGCTCGGCGGCGACGGCGGTGACGACGAGGACGCGCATCGTCAGTTGTCGTTCTTCAGCGTGTAGTTCCAGACGCCGTACGTCTTCTTGTCGCCCACCATGACGATGCTGATCTTGGCCTCGTCCATGCCCTGGAGGAACGACGATGCGGAGAGGGTGCGGTACGTCCGCGTGGAGACGTCGGTCTGCTGGGTTCGGGTGGCGATGAACCAGCCCTTCTTGGCGACCTTGGGATCGACACCGAAGCGCAGCAGGCCGTCGGCGGGCACCTTGATGGTCTTGTCACCCTTGCCCAGGCAGTTGCCGAGGTCCGACTTCTCGATGCCCCCCTTGCCGTCGTAACAGGCGGCTTCGGAGTGGACCTCGGACTTGTCGGCGACCAGCGTCGTCAGCGGAGTCGGCTTGTCACAGGCGGAGAGGGCGACGACCCCGAAGGTCACGGCCCCGAGGGCGGCAGCGGCACGGCGGCGTCTGCCCCGGAAAAACGCAGCGGTCATGCGGGCAGGCTATCTGGCCACGTCAATCCCGTGACGCGCGGGTGCGGTGAGACGCGCCGGGCGGGCGCTGTTCCCGTGGTGTGCGGGGGCGGGCCCGGATCTCGGACGCGGCCCGTGAGGTTCGGGTACGCGCTGGCGCCCGGCGTCGCACACCGCGCCGGGCACCGGCGGCCGCCCTGCGGGGGACAGGCGTCCACACCGCACGCGGGCCGGCAGGCCTCACGCCACCCGCGCGTGCGGTGTGCCGTGCCGGGCCGCCGTCAGCAGGCCCCGGAGGGCCGTCGCCGCGCCCAGGGCCAGGAACCCGGCGGCCACCGCCATGCCGAGGGTTCCGTTGAGCGGCAGCAGGATGCCGATGCCGCCGCCGAGCACCCATGACATCTGCAGGAGCGTCTCGGACCGGGCGAACGCGGACGTCCGGACCTCCTCCGGGACGTCGCGCTGGATCAGCGAGTCCAGCGACTGCTTGCCCAGCGCCTGCGAGATGCCCGCGACCGCCGCGACGAGCACGATGAAGAACGCGTTGTACAGCGCCGCCGTGACGACCGTCGAGGCGAGGGCGGCGGTGAGGACGACGGCGATGGTCTTCTCCGGGCCGCGGGAGCGCAGCAGCGCGCCGATGGCGGTGCCCAGGGCGTTCCCGCCGCCCGCCGCCACCGCGACCATGCCGAGCGAGAACGCCGGGCCCAGGCCGCTCAGCGGGTGGACGCGGAGCAGGAACGCCAGGAAGAAGGTGAGGAAACCGGACAGCATGCGGAGCGCGCTGTTCGCCTGGAGGGCGTGCAGCACCGAGCGGCCGACGGTCCGCAGCCCGGGCTTGGGGCTGCGGTCCCGGCGGTCGCGGAGCGCCCGCCGTTCCCGCCAGGTACGCCACGCCTCGGGGCCGCGCCGGCGGGAGGCGGGCCGTCGGGGGAGGGCGGCGGGCCGGTTGCGGTGCGCCAGGTGGGGACGGTGGGAGCGGTGGGGCCGGTGTTCCGCCGACGCGAGGCGGGCGCGGACCTCGCCCTTCGACGAGTCGACCACGTGCGGCAGCGAGAGCGACAGATAGGCGCCGAGCAGGAAGACGACGCACGCGCCGTACAGCGGCCAGGCCGGCCCCAGGTGGTGCAGCCCCGCTCCCAGCGGGGCCGCCACTCCCGTGGCGACCAGGCCTCCCAGCGTCACCCGGGAGTTCGCCTTCACCAGCGAGATCCGTGGTGGCAGCAGCCGTGGCACGACGGCCGACCGCACCACCCCGTACGCCTTGGACGCCACCAGCACGCCGAGGGCCGCCGGATAGAGCTCCAGGCCGCCGGTGGCGACCGCGCCCGTCATGGTCAGCGCCAGGATCACCCGGGTGATCATCGCCGCGGCCATCGCCGCCCGGCGCCCGTGCGGGAGCCGGTCCAGCAGCGGCCCGATCACCGGGGCCAGGAGGGTGAACGGCGCCATGGTGATCGCCAGGTACAGCGCCACCCGGCCGCGGGCCTGGTCGGTGGGGACGGAGAAGAAGACGGTGGAGGCCAGGGCGATGGTGATGAGCATGTCGCCCGCGGAGTGCACCGCGTGCAGCTCGATCAGCTTGGCCAGGCCCGACTCGCCCGCCCCGTGCGCGTTCGTCGCCTTGCGGATGCCGCGGGCGGCGAGCGTCACGGGCGCGCGCAGGACACGGCCGACGCGCCGGCCGCCCCGGCGGAGCGGACCGCCCTGTGCTGACCGGATGACACCCACCACGTCATCTTGCCCCACCGCGAGCGGAGTACGGCACTCTTGGCGCGGTCGCTTTGGCCGGACACCGCGGCGGGCCCTTCCGGCGTCCCTCGCGGCCGCCCTTGTCAGGGCCCTCGCCGCGGCCATTCCGGCGGTCTTCGCCGCGGTCTCGCGGCGGCCGTGACGGCTCCCGGGCGGCGTGCTCCGGGAAGCCACGGAGGGGCGGGTGACGGGCTCTCCGGCGGGCTTCCCCTCGGAACGCGCGCACCGGGGGCCTGCCGGACGCCCGGGGGCGTACCGGAGCGACGCGGGGAGCTCACCGAAACCCGGGTATCCCCCGGGTGGTCACCCGAGGTAGCGTGCCCCACGCGCCACCAGCGGTCGTTCTTGGCCGCGCGCCGAGTCTCGATCCCGCAGAATGGACATGACCAGGTGCGCCCGAGGCCGTTCGGGCGCGGACGTCGACGCGGTCCTCCGGTCCGCTCCGTCCGCCGGCCCGGCCGCTCGGCTGGCGCACTCGTGAGACGGCGTGGAAGAGAGAATCGATTCTTGTGAGTGCTGCGATGCGAAGCCGTACCCCGGACCGCCTGTGCGCCGAGGCGGTCGAACTGGCCCGTACGGCGGCCGAGGAGGCCGCGCTCCCCGGGCAGGTCGGTGAGCACGTCGAGGTCGTCGCCGACGGGGACCGCGTCGTCACGCACTACTTCCGCTGCCTCGACCCCGGCTACCGCGGCTGGCGCTGGGCCGTCACCGTCGCCCGCGCCTCCCGCGCCAAGAACGTCACGCTCGACGAGACGGTTCTGCTGCCCGGTCCCGACGCCCTCCTGGCCCCCGAATGGGTGCCCTGGAGCGAGCGGCTGCGCCCCGGCGACCTCGGCCCCGGCGACCTCCTCCCCACCGAGGCCGACGATCTGCGCCTGGAGCCCGGCTGGACGGGCGCCGAGGAGCCGCCGCCGAACTCCGTCGTCTCCCCCGAGTCCCTCTCCCACGAGCTGACCGACCTCGCCGACGCCGAGGACGCCGAGGTGGCGGCCGGCTCGCCCGCCGCCCAGCCGACCGCCCCCGCGCGCGGCTCCCTCACCGCCCTCGCCGAAGAGCTCGGCATGCGGCGCGCCCGCGTCCTGTCGCGCTACGGCCTGCACATCGCCGCCGACCGCTGGGACGAGTCCCACGGCGCCAAGACCCCCATGGCCCAGGCGGCGCCCGCCCCTTGCGTCAGTTGCGGCTTCCTCGTCCCCATCGGCGGCTCCCTCGGCCAGGCCTTCGGCATCTGCGCCAACGAGTTCGGCGCCGCCGACGGCCACGTCGTCTCCCTCTCCTACGGCTGCGGCGGCCACTCCGAGGCCGCCGTCATGCCGAAGCCGCCGCGCCCGGCGCCGCCCGTCATCGACGAGACGGTCGTCGACCTGCTGCCCATGGCGGACGCGACGGACGGGGCGGACGCGACGGCGGGCGACGAGGACCTGGGGCACGCTTAGCCGCCGGCGCGGGGCCGTTCCGCCGGGGGACGGCCTTCGCGCGAGGGGGCGCGTCCCCGCTCCCGTGGGCGCGGGGCGGCCGGAACCGTTGCCGTCCGGGCCGTGAACGGTCCTGGCCGGGCCGGGCGCGGGCCCCGAGGCGGGAGTTCACGCGGGAGGGCATTCGGGCGTGCCGCGCCTCGGCGCGGCCGAGGACGCCGTGCCGCCGGCCGTGGCCCCGCGTTCGCACGGTCCTCCGCCGGCGAACGCACGCCGCCTCGGCGCCGTCACCGACGGGCGGGTGACGCGCCATGACCCGGAGCCCGCACCCGAGGACCTGCCCGGGCCCGGAGGCGGCCCGGACGGGAGCCGGTCCCGAGTGGCACCGACGGGTGCCGCCCCCCGGCCCGGTCACCGTGGCGGCGGCCGGCCGAACGGTCGGCGGGAGCCGGTACGGGCGTCGCGCGAGCCGGCGTAGGCGGCACGGCGGAGGGCGGCGAAGCGGGACGGGGGTCGCAGGCCCGGCAGATGGTGGGCGTGGACGTCGTAGCCGAGGGCGGCGCCGGGCGTGGGGTCCCGCGGGTGCTCCCGTGGGCCCGGGCGGCCCGGGTCCGGGTGATCGGGGCCGGCCTGACGCTCCAGGGTGAGGACGGCGAAGGTGCGCCACACCTCCGCCGTCCCGGCGGCGCGCAGGGTGAAGATCAGGGGGCCTTCCGACAGGGCGTGGGAGACCGCGTCCGGGGTGCCCGGCAGGGGACGGCCGCCGGGAGCCGCCGAGGGAACCGCGATCAGCAGCCGGGGGCGGCCCGCCACCCGGTGGGAGACGAGACTGGAGTACGGGCCCGCCGTCGCGGTGCGCCGGAGCACCGGGAGATGACGGGTCATCCGGCCCCGGCCACTGGTGGTGAACAGCAGGTCGAGAGGGCGGCCGGGGCCGCCCGCGTCGTGGACCCGCACCGCCAGGCCGTAGGCGTCGGGCAGTGCGCGCGGCAGGCCGGCCGCCCGGGACCAGCGCGCGGTCACGGCGTACGGGCGGGCGTGTCCAGCCACTCGACGCCCCAGGGCTCGCGTTCACCGCCGCCCGCTTCCCCGGTGACGACCTCGAGGTGGCCGCCGACCGGTACGCCGTCCGGGTGGAAGGCCGGGGCGCCCCGCAGCCCGGCGACGGCGCGGAAGGCGGTACGGACCGCCCGGCGGGCCGTCGCGCGGCCACGGGCGGACCCCGGTTCCTCCGGCTTGCCGGCCGCCGTCGTCGCCTCGGCTCGCGGCCGCGCGTGCTCGCTCATGCCGTGCCGGGTACCCCTCCGGTGGACGCGCATCCGCGACCGGGGCGCGGGATGCCGCCGTGACGGACCGCCGGGCCGCGCGGGAGACGCGCTCCGCGGGGACATCGGGCACGGTGTCGGGAGGAGGCGCCGGGGCGTGCCGGGACGAGGGCGGGGCACGCTCGCCTCGCCCACACCCCGTCCCCCCTGCCCCTGGCCCCGGCGTCTCCACCACCCCGCCACCCCCGCGAACACCCGCACGGTACGTTCACCCTTGCAAGGCCCACCCCGTGGGCAAAGCTCCACGCAAAGGAGACGAGACGACGTGAGCGGCACAGCGACGGACCCGTTCGGTACCGGCCGCCTCCGCCGGGGGGTGCTGGATGCCTGGACGGCGTCGGCGGCCCGGTTCCGGGAGGATGCCAATGCCGAGGAGGACCTGGCGCTCGGCGGCTACCGGGACCGTCTCGTGGTCGAGCTGGCGCAGAACGCCGCCGACGCCGCAGGCCGCGCGGGCGTGCCGGGCAAGCTGCGGCTGACGCTGCACCCGGCGGAGGGTGACGGTCCGGCGGTGCTCGCGGCGGCGAACACCGGGGCACCCCTGGACGCGGCGGGCGTGGAGTCGCTCGCGACGCTGCGGGCGTCGGCCAAGCGGGAGGAGACGGGAGCGGCGGGCCGGTTCGGGGTCGGCTTCGCGGCGGTCCTGGCCGTCAGCGACGAGCCCGTCGTACTCAGCCGTTCGGGTGGTGTCCGCTGGTCGCTGGCGGAGGCGCGCGGGCTGGCGGAGCGGGCGGCGGCCGACGCGCCCGCGCTCGCCGACGAGCTGCGCCGCCGGGAGGGCCATGTCCCGCTGCTGCGGCTGCCGTTGCCCGCGGAGGGCGCGGCGCCCGAGGGCTATGACACCGTCGTCGTGCTGCCGCTGCGCGACGGCGCCGCGCAGGACCTCGCCGAGCGGCTGCTCGCGGACGTGGACGACGCCCTGCTGCTGGCCCTCCCCGGGCTGCGCGAAGTGGTCGTCGAGCTGCCCGGCACCGCACCGCGTACGTTGACGACCCGGCAGGAGGCCGGGCATGTCGTCGTCGCGGACAGCGCGGGGGAGACCACCCGCTGGCGCGTCGAGCGGGCCGGCGGCCGGCTGGACCCGGCGCTGCTCGCCGACCGTCCGGTGGAGGAGCGGCTGCGCCCCAACTGGGCGCTGACCTGGGCGGTTCCGGTCGGGGCCGACGGTGCGCCGGTCCGTCCCCGGACCGCGCCGGTGCTGCACGCCCCGACCCCCACGGACGAGCCGCTGGGCCTGCCCGCCCTGCTGATCGCCACCTTCCCGATGGACCCGACGCGCCGGCACGTGGCCGCCGGACCGCTCACCGACTTCCTCGTGGGCCGCGCCGCCGAGGCGTACACGGCGCTGCTGCGCGAGTGGCGTCCCGTGTCGGCGGGCACCCTCGACCTCGTCCCGTCGCCGCTGGCGCAGAGCCCGCTCGACGCGGAGCTGCGCAGCCTGGTGCTGGAGCGGCTGCCGAGGGTGGCGTTCCTGCCGAGCGCGTCCCCCGCGCCGGACGGAGAAGAGCCGTACGCGCTGCGGCCCGCCGAGGCGGAGATCGTGGAGGGCGCGGGCGCGGACACCGTCGCCGTGCTCGGCGAACTGTTCCGCAGCCTCCTCCCGGCGGGGCTGGAGCGCCGCCAGGAGCTGCGCGCGCTCGGGGTGAGCCGGGTGTCGCTGGGGGAGACCATCGACCGGCTCGCGGGCGTCGAGCGGACGGCGGAGTGGTGGTGGCGGCTGTACGACAGTCTCGCCGGGGTGGACCCGGACCGGCTGAGCGGCCTGCCCGTCCCGCTCGCCGACGGCAACCGCACCGCGATCGGCCCCCGCCAGGTGCTGCTGCCGCCCGCCGACGCCGAGGCGGCGGCCGGCGCGGAGCGGCTCTCCCGGCTCGGCCTGAAGATCGCCCACCCGGCGGCGGCCCACCCGCTGCTGGAGAAGCTGGGCGCCACCCCGTCCTCGCCCCGCGCGGTGCTCACCACCCCCCAGGTGCGGGCGGCGGTCGCGCACTCGCTCGACGCGGCGGAGGCCTGGGACGAGGACGCCCTCGACCCCGACGAACTGGCCGACACCGTGCTCGCGCTCGTCCGCGACGCCCATCTCGCCCCCGGCGACGAGCCGTGGCTCGCCGCGCTCGCCCTCCCCGACGAGGACGGCGAGCTCGCCCCGGCCGGTGAACTCGTGCTCCCGGGCAGCCCGTTCGAGCGCGTCATCCGCCCCGGCGAGCTGGCGGCCTGTGACGCCGCGCTGGCCGAGCGCTGGGGCGAGCAGCCGCTCACCGCCGTCGGCGTGCTGGCGGACTTCGCGCTGGTGCGGGCCACGGACGTGGTCCTCGACCCGGACGAACTGGAGCCGCGCGACGGCGACTTCCCCGAACCCGACGACGCCGGGCTGCTGGACGCCGTCGACGTGTGGTGCGAGGACGTGCTGGACGGGCTCCCCGAGACGCCCGTGCCGCCCGTGGCGACGGAACTCGTCGCCGTCCGCGACCTGGAGCTGGTCGACGACGACGCCTGGCCGCAGGCGCTCGCCATGCTGGCCCGCCCGCCGCTGCGGGACGCGCTCACCGCGCCCGTCCGCGTGCTGCTGCCGGACGGCACCACGCGCAGCGTCCGCCCGTACACCGCCTGGTGGCTGCGCGGCCACCCGGTCCTGGACGGCCGCCGCCCCGCCGGCCTGCGCGCCGCCGGGGGCGACCCGCTGCTGGACGGCCTGTACGAGGAGGCGGACGCGAGCGGCTTCGCGGACGAGCAGGTGCTGCGCGCCCTCGGCGTCCGCACCACCGCCGCGGCCCTGCTGGACGAACCGGGCGGCGCCGCGGAGCTGCTGGCCCGCCTCGCCGACCCGGAGCGCCCGGTGCGCGCCGACCGGCTGCACGCCCTGTACGGTCTGCTGGCCGCGCTCGACCCGGACGAGGTGACGCTCCCCGAGGAGCTGCGGGCCGTCGTGGACGGCGAGGTCCGCGTCGTGGACGCGGCGGACGCGCTGGTCGCCGACGCGCCCGACCTCCTCCCGCTCGCCGCCGGCCTGCCCCTGCTGCCCGTCCGCCCCGACCGTGCCGCGGACTTGGCGGACCTGTTGCAGGTGCGACGGCTGAGCGAGGCGGTGCCGGCGGTGGTGGAGGCGAGCGCCGGGGAACCGCGCGAGGTCCCCGACGGCGTCCGCGTCCTGCTGCCCGACGCGCCGACCACCTACGTCGAGCACGAGGAACTGACGGTCGACGGCGTGGAGTTGGACTGGCGCCTCGGTCCCGACGGTGTCCTGCACGCCACCACGCTGGAGGGCGTGGCCGCCGGCCTCGCCTGGGCGGCCGGCCACTGGGCCCGCCGCTTCGAGGCCGCCGCGTTGCTGGAGGACCCGTCCCGGACGGCGGAGCTGGCGCGGGACCGGTGGTTCGACTGACGCCCGCCCTCAACGGGCGGCTTTCGAACGGTACTTGCGGCGTGTGACGTCGTACGCGGCGGTGGGATGAGGTGCCCGCCTCCTCCTCCGCCGCCGCGTACGGCGTCGTGCCGGGCCCGCCCGCCCGGGTGGTGCGAAACCGGAGCGGGACGGGACGAGCGCGCCCCTCCGGCGCTACGCTGCCCGGTATCCGATCGGACGCACGGGGGTGCCGCATGCCGGAAGTTCTGCTTGCCAGGGAAGGCGATTGGCGCGTCTTCACGCCGGAGGCGCGAGAGGCCGCCGAGCGAAGGAACCTCGGGGAACTGCTCGAGGTGTACGCGCTGCTGAACGGGCTGTCACACAAAAGACCCAACAGGGTCTACGAGTTCGCGCGGGGCGTCGTCCGCCACAACCACGGGAAGCCGGCGCAGGCGTTCCACCTCGACGACATGAGCGCGGTGACCGCGAAGGTCATCCATCGCACGTACAACGGTCAGTTCGACGCGGTGTACTTCACCTTCACGGTCGCCTGCGCGAAAGTCGGTTCGCTGAAGCTCGACGCCTACTACAAGCGCGAGGGTGATCACGGACACCGGTACTACGGGCTGGGTGAGGCGCTCCGCAAACACGTCGCCGCCCGGCGGCTGCCGGCCGACCGGGAACGGCTCCGGCAGGGGCAGGAGGTCTTCTTCGGGGACTTCGGCCTCAGCCACGACGGCCTGATCTGGAAGGGCAAGAAGCGGGTGCCGTGGGAGCGCGTCGGGCCGGCGTGGGTGAAGGAGGGCTGGCTGACGGTGGAACTGGCCGGCGGGTGGACGAAGAAGTGCGCCCGGGAGCTGGGGGACGTGCCGGACTACGAGGTGTTCCTGGCGCTCTTCGCCGAGCTGCGGAGTCCGCTGCCGCCGGGCCCGCTGCCGCGGGTGGGGTGACGCGGGTGGGATGACGCGGGTGAGGTGACGCGGGGGGCGTGGCGGGCCCCGCCGGAGGCCCGGCCGAGGAACCGCGCGGTGCCCGAGCTCGTCTCCTCGTCTGACACAGCCACCCCTCGCGTCCCGTCAGGAGACCCTGTTCCCATGCGCGCTCCCCGTCCCGCCCGCCGCGGACTCGCCGCCGCCGCTCTGGCCGTCACCGCGGCGCTCGGCGCCGCTCCCGCCTCCGCCGCGGCCGCCTCCTCCGGTGCCACCGGCCGGAGCGCCGCCGCGCCGGCCGTCGCCGAGGTGGCGTACACGGCGAAGGAGCGCGCGGAGGCGCTCGCCTACTGGACGCCGGAGCGGATGCGGAAGACCGGCCAAGCCGTGGACCTGGGGAAGACCGGTCCGCTGGCGAAGCCCTGGAAGGGCACGCCGATGAAGACCGTCGGGCGGCTGTTCTTCGTCAACGCCAACGGCGACGACACCTGGTGCACGGCCACCGCCGTGCGCAGCGACAACCGTTCCGTGGTGATGGCGGCCGGGCACTGCGTCCGCCGTCCGGCCTCGCCCGTCAACACGTACACGGACCTCGTGTTCGTGCCGGGTTACGACAAGGGGAAGCGCCCGTACGGCGTCTTCCCCGTCGCCAGGACCGTGACGCCCGCCTCCTGGGCCAAGGACGCCGTCGGCGACGTCGCCGCGCTGACCGTCGACCCGGTCAAGGGGAAGAAGCTGACGGACGCGGTCGGCGGCCAGTCGATCGCGTTCGACCGGAAGCCGGGCGCGAAGGTGACGGCCTTCGGCTACCCGGCGTCCCGCCCGCAGCGCGGCGAGGAGCTGCTGACCTGCACGGGGACGACCAAGGCGGGACCCGACGACGAGGTGGTCATCCCCTGCGACATGGCGGGCGGGTCGAGCGGCGGCCCCTGGCTGGCCGGCTTCGACGCCACGTCCGGGCTGGGGACGCTGGTGTCCGTCAACAGCCACGGCGACTCGCCGGACGGCAGCCGGACGATGTCCGGCCCCCGCTTCGGCACGGTCGCGAAGGCCGTCTACGAGCGAGCGCAGCGCCGCTGAGCCCCGGACCTCGCCGGACGCCGAGCCGGGAAGCTCAGCGAACGCGCCCGCCGCGCACGTGCGACGGGTGCTCGGTGAGCGAGGCCCTGGGGCGCGTGCCTTTCCCGGCCTACGCTGGAAGTACCGATCCGGTCCGGGATCCGGGAGGCCGAGATGACCAGGAAAGTGGCGGACTGCCGCAAGTACCCCAGCGAGTCGAACTGCACGCTCACGATCTCCGGCGAGGAGGACGAGGTCCTGCGGGCCGCGGCCGAGCACGCCGTCTCCGTGCACCGGCACGAGGACACGCCGGAGCTGCGCGAGAAGCTGCGGGACTTCCTGGAGGACGAGCGGCCGTCCGTGTGAGATCACTGCCGGCCGCCCGCCGCGTCACGGCGTGACGGCCGGCGACACCCTCGCCAGGCCGGGAACGGTCCAGGCCGGGAACGGTTCAGGGCGACAACGGTTCAGGACGGCAACGGTTCAGGACGGCAATGGTCCAAGGCGCCGGGTACGGCTCACGCCGGGAACCGCCGTCCCACCCACCGCCAGGCGACCTCCAGCACCACCGCAGCCACCGCCGCGATGCCCACCGCCGCCCACGGCAGCGTCGTCCCCACCAGCTTCAGGGCGAAGAACCGCTGGAGCCACGGCACGCCCAGCACCACCAGGAACGCCACTCCCATCGCGGCGACCAGCAGGACGCGCCACCAGGTGTACGGCCGGGCGATGATCGCCAGCACCCACATGGAGATCAGGAACAGGGTGAGCGTCGCCGCGCTGGTCTCCGCGTCGAGGGAGCCCGCGCCCGTGTAGTGGTGCCGGGCCAGCAGGTACGTGGCGAAGGTGGCGAGGCCCGCGATCAGCCCGGCCGGGACGGAGTAGCGCATCACGCGCCGGACGAAGTGCGGCTTGGCGCGTTCCTTGTTGGGAGCCAGGGCCAGGAAGAAGGCGGGGACGCCGATCGTCAGGGTGGACAGCAGGGTCAGGTGCCGGGGCAGGAAGGGGTACGGCACGCGGGTGCAGACGACGAGGATGGCCAGCAGCACCGAGTAGACGGTTTTGGTCAGGAACAGCGTGGCCACCCGCGTGATGTTGCCGATGACCCTGCGCCCCTCGGCGACCACCGAGGGCAGCGAGGCGAAGCTGTTGTTCAACAGCACGATCTGGGCGACGGCCCGCGTCGCCTCCGAGCCGGCGCCCATGGCGACGCCGATGTCGGCGTCCTTCAAGGCCAGCACGTCGTTGACGCCGTCGCCGGTCATCGCGACCGTGTGCCCGCGCGCCTGGAGTGCCCCGACCATGTCCCGCTTCTGTTGCGGGGTGACGCGGCCGAAAACCGACCCCGCGTCGAGCTCCTCGCCCATCGCCTCGCGCTCCGCGGGCAGCTTGCGCGCGTCGACGGGCGACTCGGCGCGCGGCAGCCCGAGCTTGGCGGCGACCGCGCCGACGGACACCGCGTTGTCGCCGGAGATGACCTTCGCGGCGACCTTCTGCTCGTCGAAGTAGCGCAGGGTGTCGGCCGCGTCGGGCCGCAGCCGCTGTTCGAGGACGACGAGCGCCGTCGGACTGACGTCCTCGGCGACGCGCGGGTCGTCCAGGCCGCGGTCGCGGGCGGCCCGGGCGAGCAGCAGGACGCGCAGGCCCTGGGAGTTGAGCTCCTCGACCTCGTCGAGCGCCCGGTCGCCCTCCCGGAGGAGCACGTCGGGCGCGCCGAGCAGCCAGGTGCCGGAATCGCCGTCGGGGGAGCGGAGTTCGGCGCCGCTGTACTTGCGGGCCGAGGAGAAGGGCAGCGCCTCGGCGCAGCGCCAGCCCTCGCCGTCGGGGTAGGCGTCGACGATCGCCTGGAGGCTGGCGTTGGGGCGCGGGTCGGACTCGCCGAGGGCGCCGAGCACCTGCCGGACGTACGCCTCCTCGGCTCCCCCGGAGGGGGTGCCCCCAGAGAGGAGCCGCAGGTCGGAGACGTCCATGCCGCCCTCGGTGAGGGTGCCGGTCTTGTCGAGGCAGACGACGTCCACGCGGGCCAGGCCCTCGATCGCGGGCAGCTCCTGGACCAGGCACTGCTTGTTGCCGAGCCGGATGACGCCGATCGCGAAGGCGACGGACGTCAGCAGCACCAGCCCCTCGGGCACCATGGGCACGATCCCGGCGATCATCCGCCGGACCGCCTCCCGCCAGTCGTGGTCCTGCACCACGAGCTGGCTGATGACCAGGCCGACGGCGGTGGGGACCATCATCCACGTCACGTACTTGAGGATCCGGCTGATGCCGGTACGGAGCTCGGAGTGGACGAGGGTGAAGCGGGACGCCTCCTCGGCCAACTGCGCCGCGTACGCCTCACGGCCCACCTTGGTGGCGGCGAACGCGCCGCCGCCCGCGACCACGAACGAACCCGACATGATCGCGTCCCCGGGTTTCTTCAGCACCGGGTCGGCCTCGCCGGTCAGCAGCGACTCGTCGATCTCCAGGCCGTCGCTCTCCAGCACCTCGCCGTCCACGACGCACTTGTCGCCGGACCCGAGCTCGATCACGTCGCCGAGGACGATCTCACCCGTGGCGAGGGCGACGGGAGAGCCGTCGCGGCGGACGGTGGGCTTGGACTCGCCGATGACGGCGAGCGAGTCGAGGGTCTTCTTGGCGCGCAGCTCCTGGAGGATGCCGATCGCGGTGTTGGCGACGATGACGAAGCCGAAGAGGCCGTCCTGGACCGGGCCGACGGCCAGGATGATCAGGAAGAGCACGCCGATGATGGCGTTGAACCGGGTGAAGACGTTGGCGCGGACGATCTCCCCCACGGAGCGGGAGGAACGCACCGGGACGTCGTTGACCTCGCCCCGGGAGACGCGCTCGGCGACTTCCGCGGCGGTCAGGCCCGGGTGCCGGGGCTCGGAGTGCCGGGACTCGGCCTGCTGGGACTCGGCCTGCCGGGGCTCAGGGCGCCGGGGCGACGACCGGGCCGCGTCCCGCGGTGTGTCCGCGGCCCGCGTCCCGTCCGCGGGCTGCGTACCGTCCGCGGCCTGCGCTTCACCCGAGGTCTGCGCCGGATCGCTCATGCATCCGACGGTACGGGCGTTCAGCCCGTTTCACCTTCCGAAGGAACGCTTTCGGCCGTCTTGTGCTCGTTCTCCTTCGCCGCCGCGTGTCGCTTGATCGCGGCGTCCCGCCTGCGCACATACCAGACGCCGACGAGGCCGAGCCCGGCGCCCGCCAGGCAGGTCCAGAGCCACCACAGGTGGCCGCCGTCGGAGAGCCGGCCGTAGAAGGGCAACTGGACGAGGAAGAGGACGAACCAGACGATCGTGCCGCCGGTGATGGTGGCGACGACATTGCCCTCCAGGGGCTCCGGCGCCTCGTGCCTGGGTGTCCACTTCGTCATGGCGGCCAGCCTAGTCCGTCGAGGGGCGACGATCTTGGCCGGATCCCTGTCCCTATAGGGGTCTACGCGCGGAGATAGCAATTCGAGGCTTGTTTATTCATACTGAAACGAGTCGGATCTGATCGGTTCCGTTTGTATGAACATCCATTGCGTATCCGATCCGGCCCCCTTCCCACCAGCCGCCCCGTGGGCCTCGGCCCCGGTCCCGTACGTCTGAGGTCCCGCATGTCCTCCTCGGCCACCGCACCGGTCGACGCCCGGCAACCGTCCCCGACGCCGTCCGGCGGTCCGCTCGACCGCTGGTTCCGGATCAGCGAACGGGGTTCGTCCGTCGCCCGCGAACTGCGCGGCGGTCTCGCCACGTTCTTCGCGATGGCGTACATCATCATCCTGAACCCGATCATCCTCGGGGCCGGCCAGGACAAGTTCGGGCACCAGCTCGACAACGCCCAACTGGTCACGGCCACCGCCCTGATGGCCGGACTCAGCACCGTCCTCATGGGTGCCATCGGCAACGTCCCCATCGCCTGCGCCGCCGGTCTCGGCATCAACGCCGTGGTCTCGCTCCAGCTCGCCCCCAAGATGAGCTGGCCGGACGCGATGGGCATGGTGGTGCTCGCGGGACTGGTGCTGATGCTGCTGGTCGCCTCCGGCCTGCGGCAGCGGGTCATGGACGCCATCCCCAACGGCCTCCGGCGGGCCATCGCCATCGGCATCGGCCTGTTCATCTCGCTGATCGGCCTCGTCGACTCCGGCTTCGTCACCCGCAACCCGGACGCCGCCCACACCACCGTCCCGATGGGCCTCGGCCAGGGCGGCCAACTGCACGGCTGGCCGGTGCTGGTCTTCGCCGCGGGGCTGGCGCTCACCTTCATCCTGGTCGTCCGCAAGGCGCCCGGGGCGATCCTGATCGGCATCGTCGTGATGACCTTCGTGGCGATCCTGATCAACGAACTGGCCGTGATCCCGGACGTCAACTGGGGCCTCAGCGTCCCCCGCATCCCCGACAGCGTCGTCGCCACCCCCGACTTCGGCCTCGTCGGCAACATCAGCCTCTTCGGCGGCTTCCACGAGGTGGGCCTGCTCACCGGCTGCCTGTTCGTCTTCACCGTGCTGCTGTCCGGGTTCTTCGACGCGATGGGCACGATCATCGGCGTCGGCGAGGAGGCCGGGCTCACCGACGAGAACGGTCAGCTCCCCAACATGGGCAGGATCCTGATGGTGGACGGCGTCGCCGTCGCCGCCGGCGGCCTCGGTTCCGCCTCCGCCAACACCTGCTTCGTCGAGTCCACCGCCGGCGTCGGCGAGGGCGCCCGCACCGGCCTCGCCAACCTCATGACGGGCGGCCTCTTCCTGCTGGCCCTGATCTTCACCCCTCTGGCGACCGTCGTCCCCTCCCAGGCCGCCACGCCCGCCCTGCTCGTCGTCGGCTTCCTGATCATGGCGGCCAACGTCAAGGAGATCGACTGGAGCGACTTCACGATCGCGATCCCCGCGTTCCTGACGATCGTCTCCATGCCGTTCACCTACTCCATCACCAACGGCATCGGCATCGGCGTCCTCGCCTTCATCCTCCTCCGCGTCGCCGACCGCCGCGCCCGCGAGATCCCCTGGCTCCTCAACGTGGTGGGCGCCTGCTTCCTCGTCTACTTCATGCTCGACCCGATCGAGCGGGCGCTCGGCGTGAAGTAATCGCCCGCCCCCAGCACGGCCACGACGGCCGGGACAGCCGGACACCGGCCGTCCCGGCCGTCGCGCCGTCCGGGGCGGACCGTTGCCAGGGCGCGTGCCCCGCGCCGTGCTCCCCCCTCCGGGTCGTCCCTGGGCCCCCGCTGCTCCCGTGCGCCCGTCCGTGCACACTTTCCTTAGGTGAAATAATGAGTTAATCTAATGAACATGCCGGACCTGTCCCGCACCTCTTCCCCTGAGGTCCCCGATCCCGCGAGAACCCCCTCGGACACCGCTGCCGCCAGTACCGGCACCGACCCCGACACGGACGCCGTCAACGCGTTGCGTTCGGGCGTCATGCGGCTGTCCCGGAGGCTCAAGCACCAGCGGGTCGACGAATCGCTGAGCCCGGCCGAGATGTCCGTCCTGGGCACCCTGGCCCGGTGCGGTTCGGCCACCCCGGGGGAGCTGGCCCGCAAGGAGCACGTCCAGCCGCCGTCGATGACCCGCATCGTCGCGCTGCTGGAGAGCAAGGAACTGGTCAGGCTGGAACCGCACCCCGAAGACCGCCGGCAGAAGGTGGTCACACAGACCGAACGGGCCGAGGCCATGCTCGAAGAGAGCCGGCGCAAGCGCAACGCCTGGCTGGCCGAGCTGGCCGGGCGACTGGACGAGGACGAGTGGGCGACGCTGCGCGCCGCCGCACCGGTACTGGAGAAACTCGCGCACTTGTAGCCCGAGCAAAGGAGGCGAACCCACTTTGAGTACGGGACCCGGAGCAGACTCCGCACCCGCACCGAACCGCCACGACGACGCACGCACCACCCCCCTGACCCGCAAGGGGGGCATGTTCAGCTCACTCAGGATCCGCAACTACCGGCTCTTCGCCGCCGGCCAGGTCGTGTCGAACACCGGCACCTGGATGCAGCGAATAGCCCAGGACTGGCTGGTCCTCGGCCTCACGGGTTCCTCCGCCGCGGTGGGCATCACCACCGCCCTGCAGTTCCTGCCGATGCTGTTCCTCGGCCTGTACGGCGGCGTCATCGCCGACCGGTGCCCCAAGCGCCTCCTGCTCCTCGTCACCCAGGCGGCGAGCGGACTGACGGGCCTCGCGCTCGCGGTCCTCACCCTCTCCGGCCACGTCCAGGTGTGGCACGTGTACCTGACCGCCCTGGCCCTCGGTCTCGTCACCGTCGTCGACAACCCCGCCCGGCAGGCGTTCGTCCACGAGATGGTCGGCCCCGCCGACCTCGGCAACGCCGTCAGTCTCAACTCGGCCAACTTCCAGACCGCGCGGCTCGTCGGCCCCGCCGTGGCCGGTGTGCTGATCACCGCCGTCGGCAGCGGCGCCGCCTTCCTCTTCAACGGGCTCTCCTACGTGGCCCCCATCGCGAGCCTGCTGCTGATGCGCACCGGGGAGCTGCACAAGGCCGAGACCGCCCCGCGCGGCAAGGGCCAGCTCCGGGAGGGGCTGCGGCACGTCCGGGAGCAGCCCGACCTGCTCTGGCCGATCATCCTCATCGGCTTCGTCGGCACCTTCGGCTACAACTTCCCCATCTGGCTCACGGCGTTCGTCAACGACGTCCACCACGCCGGCGCCGGCACCTACGGCCTGCTCAACACCCTGATGGCGGCCGGCTCGCTGGCCGGCGCCCTGCTCTCGGCCCGGCGCGGCAGCTCGCGGCGGCGGGTCATGGTCGGCGCGGCCCTCGTCTTCGGGCTGCTGGAGGTCGCCGCCGCGCTGTCGCCCACGTTCTGGCTGTTCGCCGTGCTCCTGGTGCCCATCGGGATGTTCGGCCTGACGATCAACGTCACCGCCAACTCCAGCGTGCAGCTCGCCGTGGCCCCGGCCATGCGCGGCCGGGTCCTCAGCCTCTACATGATGGTGTTCATGGGCGGCACCCCGATCGGCGCGCCCCTCGTCGGCTGGATCACCGACGCCTACGGCGCCCGCGTCGGCTTCGCCGCCGGCGGTGTCATCTCCGTCCTCGCCGCGGCCGGCATCGGCCTCGGCCTGGCGCGCGCCGCCGGACTGCGGCTCCAGGTCGACCTGCGGCAGGGCCGGCGGCCGGTGCGCTTCGTACCGCGCCGGCCGGCGGAGCAGCGGCAGGAGGCGAAAGCCCTCACGACGGCGGCCTGAGGCGGGGCGACGGGGTTCCCGGGGGCTCGCCCCCGGAGCCCCTCGCCCTCACCCCACCCGTCGCTCCAGCACCTGCCCCGGCCAGTCCCCGACGGTGAACGTCTCCGTCGGTACGAACCCCTGGCCGCGGTAGTAAGCGACCAGCGCCCCGTCGCCGCCCGCGTAACAGTCCACCCGGAGCAGGTCCACGCCCTGCCGCCGGGTCTCGCGCACCGCGTGCGCGAGCAGCGCCGCGCCGACGCCCCGGACCGCGTGCCGGCGGTCGGTGACGAGCAGGCGGACGAAGACCTCCGGCTCCCCGGCCGGCTCGATGTACGGGGAGGGGCGCGGCGCCAGGGTCAGCGTGCCGACGGGTATCCCCTCGTACTCGGCGATCCAGGCCGCGGACGACGCCAGGTTCTCCCGGACCTTGTCGACGGACGCCGGCTGCGTCGAGAACGGTTCGGTGCCCCACTGGCCCGTACGGCCGTGGTCCGTCAGCCACTCGACGGCGCTGTCGAGCATCGCGAGGACCACGGCGAGGTCCTCGACCCCGCCCTTCCTGATGACGAGCCGGTCGGCTTCCCGCTGCGTGATCTCCATCCGCGCGACACTAATCGGCATGCGCCTCTTTGTCGCCGTCATTCCTCCGCCGCCCGCGCTGGACGAACTCGGCCGCGCGGTGGCGGAGTTGCACACCCTCCCCGACAGCGCACGGCTGCGCTGGTCCGCCCCCGTGAGCTGGCACTTCACCCTCGCCTTCCTGGGCGAGACGGACGAGGCGGTGCTGCCGGACCTCACCGAGCGCCTGGGCCGGGCGGCCCACCGCCACCCCGCGCACGAGCTCCGGCTCGCGGGCGGCGGCCGGTTCGGCGACCGCGTCCTGTGGGCCGGCGCGGAAGGCGACGTCGCGACCCTCCGCGCGCTCGCCCGCTCCGCCGGCGCGGCGGCCCGCCGCGCGGGCGTGTCCGTGGACGAGTCCCGCCCGTTCCACGCCCACCTCACGCTGGCGCGGGCCCCCGGGCGTGTCGCCCTCAGGCCGTACACGGAGGCGCTCGCCGGCTTCCGGGGCTCGCCCTGGCGCGCCGAGCGGCTGGAGCTCGTCCGCAGCCGGCTGCCCGGCTCGGGGGTGCCGGGGGAGCGGCCGCGGTACGAGACGGTGCGGTCCTGGGGGCTGGGGTGAGGAGGGGTCGCTTACGGGGTTCGTTACCCTTCCAAGGTGGACCCGAAGACCAGGAACCGGATCATGACCGGGGCGCTTGCCCTGGTGCTCGTCATTGTGGCCGTGGTGGCGGCCGTGCGCTGAATCCCCGCACCCCCGAAACCGCGCTTCGCGCGGTTGTCCTCAAGCGCCGGACGGGCTGATTTCAGCCCGTCCGGCGCTTGAGGACATGGGGGTCTGGGGCGCAGCCCCAGGAAACGGTGAATGGGGGTGCCCCCTCTGGGGGAGGGACCGGGGCAACGCCCGCCGTAGGCGCCCCTGCCTACCAGGCGAACGCCTCCGGCGCCGCCCCCGGCCCGGGAAAGATCTCGTCGAGCGAGACCAGGAGCTCGTCCGGCAGCTCCGACTCCACAGCCTTCAGGGCGGAGCCCAACTGCTCCACCGTCCGCGGCCCGACGATCGGCCCGGTCACCCCCGGCCGGCTCAGCAGCCACGCGAGGGCCACCTCGCCGGGAACGAGCCCGTGCGCGTCCACGACGTCCTCGTACGCCTGGATCCGCTCCCGCACCGCCGTGTTCGCGAGCGCCTCCGCCGACCGGCCCGTCTCGGCCGCGCGGCGGATCGCGCCGCCCAGCAGCCCGCCGCCCAGGGGTGACCAGGGGATGACGCCCAGCCCGTAGGCCCGGGCGGCCGGGATGACCTCCATCTCGGCCCGCCGCTCGACCAGGTTGTACAGGCACTGCTCGCTGACCAGCCCGTACGAGCCGATCCTGCGCGCGGTCTCGTTGGCCTGGGCGATGTGCCAGCCGGCGTGGTTGGACGAACCGGCGTAGAGGATCTTGCCCTGGTGGACGAGGACGTCGACCGCCTGCCAGATCTCCTCCCAGGGCGTCTCCCGGTCCACGTGGTGGAACTGGTAGAGGTCGATGTGGTCGGTGCGGAGCCGCCGGAGGCTCGCCTCCACCGACCGCCGGATGTTCAGCGCCGACAGTCGGGACCGGTTGGGCCACTCGCCCTCCGCCCCCGGTTCGGTCGCGCCGTACCCCTTGGTGGCCAGCACCACCTTGTCCCGCCGGCCACCGCCCTTGGCGAACCAGTCGCCGATGATGATCTCCGTCCGGCCCCGGTCCTCGCGGGAGCCGTAGGTGTTGGCCGTGTCGAAGAAGTTGACGCCCGCGGTGAGGGCGGCGTCCATGATCGCGTGACTGTCGGCCTCGTCGGTCCGCGGTCCGAAGTTCATCGTGCCGAGAACGATCCGGCTGACACTGAGTCCCGTGCGCCCGAGCTGCGTGTACTCCATGCGCCCAGCCAACGCCTTGCGGCGGCCCGGAATCAAGGGTGACCCTTTCGAGGGCGCGGCGGTCCCCCGTGGCGGCACGGGAGGGGTGCGCGCCATGGCGTCCGCGTCTCAGGGGGGGGCCGACGCCGGGGAAACGGACGCTTCGGCGTCCGCCGAACCGTGCTCGCGCGATGATGACGGTATGTCACCCCTCGCCGAGACCGCCGCGCTGCTCGCCGACCGCACCCGGGCCGCGTTCTGCCAGGCCCTGCTCGACGGCCGCGCGTGGACGGCGGGCGAACTCGCCCGCCACGCGGGAGTGCGGCCCTCCACCGCCAGCGAACAGCTCTCCCGCCTCGTCGAGGGCGGCCTGCTCGCTGAGGAGCGACAGGGACGGCACCGCTACGTCCGGCTCGCGGGCCCGGAGGCGGCCGGGCTGATCGAGGTCCTCGCCTCGTACGCTCCCGGCCCGCCCCGCCCGGAGAACCTGCGCGCGTCCGTACGGCTCGGCGCCGAGGCCCGGGCCCGTACCTGCTACGACCACCTCGCGGGACGGCTCGGCGTGACCCTGGCCGACGCGATGACCGCCCGGGGCCTGGTGGCCGCCGACGCCGGACTGGCCGTCACCCCGGCGGGCCGCGCCTGGCTCGCCGACGCCCTCGGCTTCGCGCCCGCGCCGGGCACCCGTCGCCCGCTGGTCAGGAGCTGTCTCGACTGGACGGAACGCCGCCCCCACCTGGCCGGTGCGCTGGGCGCCGCCCTCTGCGCCACGGCGCTCGACCGCGCCTGGGTGCGTCGCGTCGGGTCCGGGCGCGCGGTGAAGGTGACGCCGGACGGGACGGAGGCGTTCCGGGAACTGCTGGGGGTGGAGCTCGGGACGGAGGCGGGGGCGTAGGCGACGAGAGGAGCTCGGGCGTCCGCGTCTTCACGCCGGCGTGGCCGCCTGTACGTCCGACCGCGCCGCCCGTACGCCGGCCTGCCCCCTCGTCGGCCTGGCTACTCCCGTTCCTCCCGCGGCCGGCCGTCCCAGCGCCACCGCGTGAGCCGGTCCCGGCCCGGCAGTTCGCCGCGGCCGGTGGCCCACAGCAGGGTGGCCCAGGGGTCGGTGTCCGTCGGCGCGTCCGGGAACAGCCGGGTGCGGACGCGGGCGCAGACATCGGCGGGCGGATCCCAGACCAGGCCCAGGCCGGCCGCGAGGTCGTGGGTGTGGAGGAGCGCCTCGACGGTGCCCATGGCGGCGAAGCCGGCCGGGTCGGAGGCGCCGAACACGTGGTGTGCCCGCACGTCGGGCGGGGCCGTCCTGGCCATGGCGACGAGCAGGGCGCCGCACGCCTCCAGCACTTGGAGGAGCCCGTCGGGGCCCGCGGTACGGTCCGCGTGCACGACGTTCGCGGGGCCGCCCGGACGCCGGCTCGTCCATACGAACGGGACATCGCCGGCCTGAGGGGGCCGCCGGGGGCCCAACTGGGCGGCGTAGGCGAAGAAGTCGTCGCTCAGGTGCTCGACGGTTTCCCAGCAGGACCAGGCCAGGTCGCCCGCGGGGCGGTCCCAGGCGGCGGGGTCGGCCTGCCGGAGGGTGTCCGAGGAGAGGCGTACGACGAGGGCCAGGTCGTCCGCGGCCGAGGTTCCCGTCGGTGTGGGCGGTGCCGTCGAGGACGCGTCCGAGGACGTTCCGGACGAGGTCTTCGCGGACGGGGTGCTCGCGGACTGGGTGTTCGCGGACTGGGCGTTCGCGGACGAGGCCGGTGCTGCGGTCGGGTGGAGGTCGGGTGTGCGCGCCATGCGGTGAACGTACTTGGCCGTGGGGCCTCTCCGACAGAGGTTCGAGCGGGAGTGGGGGTGAGACGGGAGTGAGAGAGGTCCCGCGGGGCACCCGAGGAAGCGGAGGGCGCCGTCCCGCCCCCACGCGGGACGGTGCCCTTCCGTTCGTCCGGGCGTGCCCCCCGGCGAGCCCTGTCGTCCCCCCTCGGAAACGTCGACAGGACCGCCCGGACCGCGCCGCGATGGCGGCGTGCGGGCCGATGTGGAGGCGGCCCGCCCGGGGAGTGTGAGGCAACCGGAACCGCGCCCGCAAAGCCGTTCGGCCCTGGCCGAATACCCGGCCGGCCGGGGGTCGGGGCGCGCTTACCATAAGTGGGACAACGAGCCCCTTCGCCCGGTACGCACCCATGCGTTCCGCTATGGGGTGTGCCCATGCCCGTGTTACCCGCGCGGCGACCGGAGGGAGGTCGGCCGGCCATGACCCTGCGTCTGCACTTCGAGGCGGAGGACCTCGCCCGGGTCCGCGTCACACCCGTACCCGATCCGCTCGCCGAGGCCACGTTCAGCCTGCCGCTGCTACAGAGCCCCGGCCTGGGCGCGACCGCCTTCGACGGCTGGCGGGAACGGTCCCTGCGACACCTGACCCCCGCCGTCCGGCCCCTGCTGGAACTGGCGCCCGCCGGGCTCGACGAGTATGTGCCCGAGGCGTTCATCCGGGTCCGGGGATCGGCCTCACTGGACGACAGCCTGCGGGCCACCTGGAGCATGCCGCGCCGGATCTGGACGGCCGACCTGTCCGTCACCGAGGAATGGCGCCCCACCGTCCCCCGCTGGATCGGCGACCTGCACACCGGCGACCGCGAGGCCGCCCGGCTCGTCGACCACGGGTTCCGCGCCTACTACGCCGCCGCCGTCGCCCCCTACTGGTCCCAGCTCGCCGCCGCCGTCCACGCCGACCGAACACACCGCGCCCGGCTCCTCGCCGACCACGGCGTCGAACGGTTGCTCGCCGGCCTGCACCCCACCCTGCGCTGGGAGTCCCCGGTCCTGCACGCGCCCTGCACCCTCGACATCGACCTCCGCCTCGGCGGCCGGGGCGTGCTGCTCACCCCCACCTTCTTCCTCACGGCACCCGTACTCCGCCTGGACAGCGCCGACCCCGACGCGCCCCTGGAGATCCGCTACCCGGTCGCCCGCGAACCGGCCGACCACCTCGCCGTCCTCACACCGACCACCGGCCCGCGGCGCCACGGCGAACTCGCCCACCTGGAAGCCCTCATGGGCCGCACCCGCGCCCGCGTCCTCGCCGCCGCCGCGACCGGCGCCAGCACCGCCGACCTCGCCCACGCCGCCGGCGTCTCCCCGCCCTCCGCCAGCGAACACGCCACCGTCCTCCGCACAGCCGGCCTCCTCACCACCCGCCGCACGGGCCCGTCGGTGCACCACACACTGACCCCACTGGGCCGCGCCCTCCTGGAGAACGGGCCGGGCTGACTCGTCAAGGCGACGCCGAGGACGTGATGGACACTCAGGAGCGCTCAGCCGCGACGGCGATGCGGCGCGTTTCCTCCGCGTCGCAGGTACGGACCCACAGAATGATCCTGGCGCCGCCTGCCGCCGTCGTGCGGCACGCCACGAAGCGCTCGTTCAATACGGCTCGCTTGACCGTCTCTTGCGGGTTCTCGTCGACCGGCTCTCCCTCGAGGTCGCCCACGGAGACGACGCGCTCGATGCCGGACAGCCTTTTTCGGATGTCGGCGGTCGAGTGTTCGACTCCGCGCAGCGTGTGACTCTCCTCCGGAGTTTTCTTGAGCGCGACGTCATCGAGTCCGGAATATCGACCGGGCTTGTGCAGCAGCCAGTCGCGACGGCGTGACGGCATGAAGAGGACGGCGTCACCGGGGAGCGTGAACCGGCTGACGGCGCCGGACACCGCCATGGCGTCGTCCTTGCGGGCTCCGGGCGTGCGCATTCCCGCGGACCACGGTGCCAGAAACGCCGCGAGTCCTGCGGCGGCAGTGAGAAGAGCGGTCAGTTTACGGGCGCGGTACCGGCCCGGGTGGCCGACACTGCGAGGGCCGAGAACCCGCTCGAGAGCACTTCCGATCAACAGGGCGAGCCCGGACAGGCAATAGACGACGTAGCGGTCGACGTAATAGGGCTTGATCATGGAGGTGATCAGCAGCAGCGCGGGCGGGGCCGTGAGCAACGGGAAAGCCAGGTGGGACAGTTTGAACGGGCCACGGGACGAAGGGCCGGCAATGACCATCAGCAGGCAACCGGCGGTCGCCACCAGGAGAAACCGACTCCATTCCGAGAGCCCAGGCTCGGAGAGCCATGCGAGCTGGCCGTCCGCTTGCCCCGAGGCCGTCAGCGCGAGAGGAGCGATCCCGGCCGCCACGGCCGCGCATGAGAGGAAAAACGAGCGGAACGCGGGTCGAGGCGCCTTGGCCGCGAGGAGTGTCAACCCGTGGGCGAGCAGCGCGAGAACGGCCATCAAGTTGAACCAGCAGCCCAGTGTGATGACACAGGTGTACCGAATCCACGACGTGGCGGTTCGCTGTTCGGCCGCGCGAATGAGAAACCACGTGGCCCATACAACACATGCCGATACGAGTGCGTACGACCGCCCTTCCTGTGCGTAATGCTGCACCGCGGGGATCACGGCGTAAGCCGTCCCGGCGAAAATGCCCGCGCGAGGGGATACGAGATGGCGTCCGATGGCCGCGACGCCCGCAGCGGCAAGCGATGTCGCGAGTGCGGACGGCAGTCGGAGGGCGGTCAGCCCGCCGTCCCACAGACTGAACCACCCATGCATGAGAAGGTAATAGACCGCATGGACGGCATCGATATTCCGGCTCAGGTCCCATATCTGTGACCAGGGCCGACCCGCTACCGCCACGGTGACGGCTTCGTCCCGCCACAAGGAGCCCTCGCGCTCTATGCCCCAGACTCCGAGCAGCAAGGCGGTCGAAGCGGAAATCAACGGACCAAAAGAACGCCTCCTGGGCGTGCGGTGCGGGGTTCTTCCGTGATGGGACTCATGTTTGGTCGAGGGGCTGACGTAGCGCCCGTCTGTTGTAGGGATGACAGCTCCCGCCCGTGACTTATGGGACGCGTGGAGAGTATGGCGAAATGCGACAACCGAGCCTGGGATACGTATGGTTCGAGACGGGGCCGCCCGCGCAGGGAGCTACCCCGATCGCATGGTTGGGCGGAATTTGTGCTCTTGACGTAGGGGCACGGGATTTTGCCGGTAGCGGCAGCGATGCCGCCACCTGCGCGGTCAGGGACGCTCGGCCCGACGTCGGAGATCAAACATGGTGGCCGGGGAATGGCTGAAGTGAGTGGCTCCATCCGGTGCCAATGACGGCGGTACCGGCCGGTGGCGTTGCCGGGGGCGTCCACATCAGGACAGTTGGGAACGTGTGGCGTGGTGTCCGTGATGTCGGGCCCGCCCCGCCGCCCCTCCCCCCGGAGCGGTTGCCGTGGAGGGAGTGAGCGGAGGACAGCCGGGCTCGTCCGGCGTTTCATGCCTTCCGGGCCGGCAGCCGATCGGCGACGCACACCGGGTGGGGCGCGGCCGGGGCGGCGGGGACGGTCAGGCGCCGCGGCCCGGGCGGGTGCCGATGACGACCGTGGCGTCGCGCTCGTCGCAGGTCGCCAGGCGCGGCACGAGGCCGCCCGCGGCGAAGTGGGCCATGGAGCGCGTCGCCTGGCGCCGGCTCGTCTCCGTCAGCAGCCGGCCGCCCGGGGCCAGCCAGTGGGCGGCCTCGGCGACCACGCGGCGCTGTACGTCGAGCCCGTCGGACCCGCCGTCGAGCGTGACCAGGGGCTCGTGGTCGCGCGCTTCCGGCGGCAGCAGGGGGATTTCGTCGGTGGGGACGTACGGGACGTTGGCCACCAGGATGTCCACCCGGCCCCGGAGGTGGGCGGGGAGTGGGGTGTAGAGGTCGCCCTCGTACACCCGCGCCGCCGGGCCCAGGTTGCGCCGGGCGTAGCGGACGGCGGCCGGTTCGACGTCGGCGGCGTGCAGTTCGAGGGTGCCCAGGGCCGCCGTCAGCGCCGCGCCCACCGCGCCGGAGCCGCAGCACAGGTCGAGGACGACCGCGCCGGGGCGGGCCGCCGTGACGGCCAGTTCGACCAGGAACTCGGTGCGGCGGCGGGGGACGAACACCCCCGGGCCGACGGCGACGCGAAGGCCGGCGAACTCGGCCCAGCCGACGACGTGTTCCAGGGGAACGCCGGAAACGCGCTGGTCCACCAGGGCGTCGAGGGCGGCCGGGCCGTCCGCCGCGGAGTGCAGCAACTCGGCCTCCTCCTCGGCGAAGACGCAGCCCGCGGCACGCAACCGGGAAACGACGGAGGCGAGAGGTGCGGAGGAGAGAGAAGGGGAAAGAGAGGATGTCGCTGACATGAGGGCCTTCCGGGGAATCAGAAGGGCACTCTCCGACGGCGCGACGCCTACGCGGCGTCCGCGGTCCTCCGAGGGGAGAGCACCCGAAAACCTGCCACTGCGGTGATCGGTCCCACCTCCTCGGGTCGTGCGCGGTCCTTGCCAGCGTCACTGTACCCGACGGACCGTCCGGCGGCCGGACGGAGCGGAGTGCCTTCCCCCGCCGCCGGAACGCCGTCGTCCGGCGGTCGGGTCAGGGCAGATCGCGGCGTACGAGCGCCCGCGCGAAGGGCTCCCCCGACCGGCGGGCGTACGTCATGTGCTCGCGGACCTCGAAGAGCGTCCGGGGCCGGTAACCGGGGCCCTCGTCGCAGCAGTCCGTATGGAAGCGGACGCCCGCGTTCAGGAGGACGGAGAGCGTGCGCCAGCCCGCCGCGTCCCTGCGGCGCGGCGGCTGGAACGCGGCCCCCGCCTCGATCAGCGGCTCACCGCAGCGCGGACAGCGCCGTTCCTGTTCGCCCGGCCCGAGCCGCGACTGCTTGTAGGAGGCCCGGCAGGGGAGGCAGACGTGCGAGGTCTTCGCGGGAGGCATGGGGGAGAGGTTAGGCGCGCCACCGGCCCGGCGGCGAACGGTTTCGCGGGGCCGGGGCCGGGGCCGGGGGCGGGCGGCGGCCGGGCCGGGGTGTTCCGGGTGTGGGCGGCGGCCGGGCCGGGGAGTTCCGGGTGTGGGCGGTGGGGCCAGGGTGCTCCGGGGGGAGGGCGGCAGGTCCGGGGCGCTCCGGGAGTGGGGGGTCAGGCCAGGGTGCTCCGCAGGGCCTCCACCGTCGCGCCCGCGCCGCTGTCGCTCTCGGCCGCCTCCTCCAGCGCGGCGGTGAGGGTGGCCTCGTACGTCGCCGTGGCCTCGGCGTGCCGTTCGCGGCCCGCGTCCGTCAGGACGGTGTAGACGCCACGCTTGTCGTCGGCGCAGACGTCGCGGTAGGTGAGGCCGGCCGCGTGCAGTCGGCCGACCAGGCGGGTCACGGAGCTCTGGTTGAGGCCCAGCCGGTCGGCCAGCTCCTGCATCCGCAGCTCGCTCCGGGGCGCGGCGGCCAGGAAGCCCAGCGCCCGGTACTCGGAGAGGCCGAGACCGTGCCGGCGCTGGAGCGCGGTGCTCAACCGGTGCTCGACGTGGGCGTGGAGGGCGAGGAAGCGGTGCCACATCCGGACGTCCGCCGACGTGGTCGGGGCATCGGACGGCGTGGAGGGGGGCGACGGCCGGGCCGGCCTGACGGCGGGTGCGGGCATGGGTGGCTCCGGATGGGTCGTGGGACGGCGTTGACACCAGATTACTTGCATGTGCATGCTTCTGCCTGCCGCAAGAAGCATGCACGTACATGCAAATAATTACCCAGTGCTCGGAGGAGCCGGAACCATGGCCTGGATCTACCTGCTCGTCGCGTCCGTCTTCGAGGTCGTCTTCGCCCTCGCCACCAACGCCACCGACGGATTCACCCGGTTGGGGCCCTCCCTCCTCACCGCCGGGGCCGCCGCGGGCGGCATCTTCTTCCTCAGTCTGGCGCTCAGGACGCTGGACGTCGGCGTCGGTTACACCGTCTGGACGGGCATCGGATCCGTCGGCACGGTCGTCTTCGGCTCGGTGATCTTCGACGAGCCGGTCGGCGCCTGGAAGGTGCTCGCCTTCGTCCTGATCATCGGCGGGGTGCTCGGCCTCAAGGTCGCCGACGGGTTCGGCGGGCGCGACGGCGCGGACGAGGACGAGGCCGGCGGAGAGGACGCGCCCACCGGCCGGCGACGGGCACCGGCCTCCGCCTGACCCGCCCGTCCGCCGCTCGCCTTCTCTCCTCACCGCAGCACCACTTCCCCAAGGAGCACCGTCATGGCCTGGGTCTTCCTCGCCGTCGCCATCGTCTTCGAGATCGCCTTCGCGCTGGGCACCAATGCCACCAAGGGCTTCACACGGCTCTGGCCGTCCGTCTTCACCCTCCTCGCCGCCGCCGGGGGGATCTTCACCCTCAGTCAGGCGCTCAAGACGCTCGACGTGGGCGTCGGTTACACGATCTGGACGGGGATCGGCTCCATCGGCACCGTCGTTCTCGGGGCCGTCCTCTACAAGGAGAAGATCACGCTGCCCAAGCTGCTCTCCTTCGCGGCGATCGTCGCCGGAGCCGTCACGCTCAAGCTGGCGGCCGGCGCCTGAGCCCCGGCGTACGGGGTGTGACCTGCGCCCCTGTGCTGTATGAAGATCTCGGAAACACTTGTCGATGGCCGAAAAGCGTCCCTAGGGTCGCGGAACCGAGCTCCGTGCCGAAGAGCGGCACGGCTCACCGGCACGGATCGAGAAGGGTTCTGTTGCATGCAGCCACCGACGACGGGCGGGACGACGCCCACCGAGCCCGTGGACGCCCGCCCCGGCCGAGGGAGCGCCGGAGGGACCGGGGCGGCCGGAACGGACGGCCCGGCCGGGCCAGGCGGAGGGGCGGCCGCTGCGGGGAGTGTCACCGCTGAGGGTGCCACCGCGGAGGGCTACAAGCGCGGGCTCGGCACCCGGCAGATCCAGATGATCGCCATCGGCGGCACCATCGGCACGGGCCTGTTCCTGGGCGCCGGAACGGCCATATCCCAGGCCGGGCCGAGCCTGATCATCTGGTACGCGGTCGCCGGCGCCGTCCTCTTCCTGGTGATGCGCGCCCTGGGCGAACTGCTCACCCACCGCCCGGTGTCCGGCAGCTTCGCCGAGTACGCGCGGGAGTTCCTCGGCCCCTTCTGGGGGTACGCCACCGCCTGGACCTACTGGATCATGTGGGTCACCACCGGCATGGCCGAGATCACCGCGGCGGGGCAGTACGTGAAGTTCTGGTTCCCCGGGGTGGCCCAGTGGCAGACGGCGCTGGTGTCGCTGGTGGTGCTGCTGGCCGTGAACATGATCTCGGTGAAGGCCTTCGGCGAGCTGGAGTTCTGGTTCGCGCTCGTCAAGGTGGTGGCCATCGTCGCGATGATCCTCGTCGGTCTCGCGGTCCTGGTGGTCGGCTTCGGCGACGTCGGTGACACCGCCTCGGTGAGCCACCTCTGGAAGGACGGCGGGATCGCGCCGCACGGCGTGCACGACTCGCTGATGACGCTCCAGATCGTCCTCTTCGCCTACCTGGGCGTCGAACTCGTCGGCGTCACCGCCGGAGAGGCGGAGGACCCGCAGAAGAACATCCCCCGGGCCATCAACAGCCTCCCGGTGCGCTTCGGCCTCTTCTACATCGGCACCCTGATCGTCATCCTGTCGGTGGTCAGTTGGGCGGAGTTCAGCCCGGGCGTCAGCCCCTTCGTCGCCGCCTTCGCGAAGATCGGCATCCCGGCCGCGGCGGGCGTCGTCAACTTCATCGTGCTCACCTCCGCGCTGTCCTCCTGCAACGCGGGCGGCCTCTACTCGACGGCCCGCATGCTGCGCACCGCCTCCGTCAACGGCCATGCCCCCAAGGCCCTCTCCCGGCTCACCGGGCGCGGTGTCCCCGCCCCCGCGCTGTGGGTGTCGGCGGTCGTCATGGGACTCGGCGTCCTCATCAACGCCCTGGACCCGGAGCACGCGTTCGCGTACATCACCTCGGTGTCCACGGGCGGCGCGATCCTCGTCTGGAGCGTCATCCTCGTCACCCACCTCCGCTACCGCCGTGCGGTCGCGCGGGGCGCCGCGGAAGCCTCCCCGTACCGCCTCCCGGGCGCGCCGTACACCAACCTGCTGGCGCTCGGCTTCTTCGCGTTCGTGACGGTCCTCATCGCCTGGAGCGCGGACACCCGGATCGCCCTGTACGTGATGGGCGTCTGGGTGGTCCTGCTGCTTCTGGGCTGGGCGTTCCTCCGGCGCGGGAGCGCGTCCCGGGCCTGACCGGGGGCGGTGTGCCCCCTGCGGGCCGGTGGTGTCCGTACGAGACGTCGGTGTCTGTACGGGCCGGCGGTGTGCGTATGAGACAACAGTGTCTTTATGAGGCAACGGTCGTCGTACGAGGCAATGGTCGCTGTACGAGGCGATGGTCGTCGTACGAGACGACGGTTGTCGTACGGCGAGGCCGCGGCGGCCGCGGGCGGCCGGGGGCGGGTGCGCCGTCGGTGGGCGTCAGCGGTCCGGGGGCGTGCCCCGCACGGCGCTCCGGTACACGCCCGGCGTGATCCCGTAGGCGCGCTTGAACCAGCGGCCGAAATGCGCCTGGTCCGAGAAACCGGCGGACTCGGCCGCGTCCGCCGCCGGTACGCCGTGGGCCAGCAGGTTCCGGGCCCGGCGGAGCCGCAGGAGGCGTTGGTAGTCACTGGGCGACATGCCGAACTCCGCGCGGAAGGCCCGGTACACGGCGTAGCGGCTGCAACCGGCCGCCTCGGCCAGGTCGCCGGCCGACAGCGGTTCGCTGAACGCCTCGTCCAGCAGCGCCCGGGCCCGGCGTGCCGCGTGACGCCGGCCGCCGTCCGAGAGGGTGCGGCCGCGGGGCGCCCGGGTGGCGCCGCGGGCGGCCATGGCCAGGACCGTCGAGGCCAGCAGCTCCTCCCGGGCCAGCCCGTCGGCCGGGCCGAACAGGGAGGCGTGCAGGCGGGTGAGCGCGCCGGTGAGCACGGGGTCGGTCAGGACCGGGCGGACGAAGAACGGCATCACCGGGCGCCCGTCGGCGGCGTCGGCGAGCACGTCGTGGACGACGGACGCACCGATGTGGACGATGCGGTACCGGTAGCCGGCCGCCGCGGCGGCGCTGCCGTCGTGCACCTCGTCGGGATTGAAGGCCATCACCATGCCGGCACCGCTGGTGTGGTGCGCCCCGCGGCAGCGGAACCGCTGGGCGCCCAGGTCGGTGATGCCGAAGGAATAGGCGTCGTGGGCGTGCGGGGCGTAGACGTGGTCGAAGAAGTGCGCGTGCATGGCCTCGAGCGGACGGGCGGGATCCGGGTCCCGCCAGTACCGCGCCCAGTTGTCTCCGGTGCCCATGGCGCCATTCTGACCGGCGCACCAGCGTTCAAGACAGGCGGACCGCCCGCCTGCCAGTGTCCGGTCCATGGCGACGAAGAGAGGGCCGAGCAACCCGTACCTGCTCCTGATGGTGACCATGACCCTGTGGGGGAGCGCTTTCTCCAGCTCCAAAGCGGTGGTCGGCGAAGTGCCGCATTCCGTCGCGGCGTTCCTGCGCTTCGGCGGTGCCGCCGTCGCCCTGCTGGCCGCCTCGGCGCTCCTCCGCGCGCGTGGGACACGCGCGGCGGGTACGGAGGAAGGCGGGGCACGCGGGGACGGCACGCGTGCGGGCGGCTCCCCCGCAAGCGGCGTTCCTGCGGATGACACCCCCGCGGACGGCGCTCCCGCAGTCGGAGCCCCTGCGGACGGTGCCCGTGCGGACGGTGCCCGCGCGGGCGGGCGTTTCGGCCGCGGGTCCCTGCGCGCCGCCGGGCTCGCGGCCGGGGCCGGCGTCCTGGGCGTCTTCGCCTACAACGGCTTCTTTTTCTGGGGTCTTTCCCTGGCCCCCTCTCTGGACGCGGGCATCCTCATACCGGTCATGAGCCCGGTGTTCACCAGCACATTCCTTCTCCTCACCGGCAAGGAGAAGGCGACCCGGGCGCGGTGGGCGGGGCTCGGCCTGGGGCTCACCGGCGCGGCGGTCTTCCTCGCCGGCGCCGCCGGCGGGGGCGCGTCCCGGCTGCCGGGCGACGGCCTCTACCTCCTCAGCGCGGTGTGCTGGGCCGCCTACACCCTGATCGGACCGCGCGTCCTGGCCGGCATCGAACCGCTCCGCGCCACCACGTACGCGACCTGCGCGGGCGCGATCCTGCTCGGCGCGCTCGCCGCGCCCGACCTGCCCGACGTGCGCTGGGACGAACTCCCGCCCGGCGTCTGGCTGAACGCCGCCTACCTGGCCGTCGGCGCGGCGGCCGTCGCCAACCTCCTCTACTACCGCGGGGTGCGCGCGGTGGGACCCGCGCGGGCGTCACTCATGATGTTCACCGTCCCGGTCGTCAACATCCTGTGTGCCACCGCCTTCCTCGGGGAGTCCGTCGGGCCGCTCCAGGGCGCCGGTGCGGTGGTCCTGCTGCTCGGGGCTGTGATCGCTCTGACGGCGGGGCGGGGCGCCCGGCGTACGCCTGAGCCCCGGCCTGGGCCCGGCCCTGAGCCCGCACCTGCGGCCGGAAACGAACGCGACGTCGCCCAACGGACGGTCGGCTATCGGACGGTCGGCTAACGGGCAGTCGCCCATCGAACGGTCACTCAACCGCCCGCCGGGCTGGGACCGGTTGCACAGCGTGTCGCCGAGTTCCATCCCACCGGGCACCGGACTGCCGAGCCCCCGTACCTCGCATCCCGTGCTCCCCGCCCGGTGACCCTAAAACCCCGTGACCCCGTCCACCGCCTCCCGCAGCAGGTCCGCGTGCCCGTTGTGCCGCGCGTACTCCTCTATGAGATGCATGAGGATCCAGCGCAGGGACACCACCTCCGAGCCCATCCCCTTCGCTTCCTCCGGCGACAGCCGGCCCACGTCGTCCAGCGACGCGTCCGCGATCAGCTCCCGGCCGAGCGCGATTTCGGCCCGCCAGGCGGCGAGGGCGTCGTCCAGCCTGTCTCCGGGGGCGAGGTCGAAACCGGCGTTCGGCGGGATCTCCGGCACCGTCCGGCCTGCGAACACCCGCTGGAACCAGTTGCGTTCGACTATCGCCATGTGCCGGACCAAGCCGAGCAGGGACATCGTGGAAGGGGATACGGAGGTGCGGCGCACCTGCTCGTCGCCGAGCCCCGCGCATTTCGTCTCGAGCGTGGCGCGGTGGAAGTCGAGCCAGCTCTCCAGTGCCTCCCGCTCACCGGCGAGCGGGGGCGGGATGGTGCGGCCGTCCGGTGTCTTCGTCATGGCGCCACCTTCCCACGCACCACTGACAGTCGCCCCCGGCCGAAAGCACGGCCGGGGGCGGATGGGGCGGGCGGGACGGGTAGAGGCCGGCAGGTGAGCTCAGGTCTCCTGCCGGCAACCCGCGAAGTCGGCCGTGGGGTACGCCGTTACATCCGCTCCACCACGTAGTCGACGCATGCCGTCAGCGCCTCGACGTCCGCCGGGTCGATCGCCGGGAACATGGCCACGCGCAGTTGGTTGCGGCCGAGCTTCCGGTACGGCTCGGTGTCGACGATGCCGTTGGCGCGGAGCACCTTCGCCACGGCGGCGGCGTCGACGTCGTCCGAGAAGTCGATGGTGCCGATGACCTGCGACCGCTTGGCCGGGTCGGTGACGAACGGGGTGGCGTGCTTGGACGCTTCGGCCCAGCCGTAGAGGGCGCGGGCGGAGGTGGCGGTCCGGCGGACGGCGAAGTCCAGGCCGCCCTGCCCGTTGAGCCACTTGAGCTGCTCGTCGAGGAGGAACAGGGTGGCGAGTGCCGGGGTGTTGTACGTCTGGTTCTTCAGCGAGTTGTCGATCGCGGTGGGCAGCGAGAAGAACTCGGGGACGTGCCGGCCGGAGGCGTGCACCCGGGCGGCGCGGTCCAGCGCGGCGGGGGAGAAGACGCCGATCCACAGCCCGCCGTCGGAGGCGAAGGACTTCTGGGGCGCGAAGTAGTAGACGTCCGTCTCGGCGATGTCCACGGGCAGGCCGCCGGCGCCGGAGGTGGCGTCCACCAGCACGAGCGCCCCTTCGTCCGCGCCCGCCACCCGTCGGATCGGCATGGCGACGCCGGTGGACGTCTCGTTGTGGGTGAGCGCGTAGACGTCGGTGCCCGCCTCGGCGTGCGCCTCCGGGTGGGTGCCGGGGTCGGCGGTGACGACGGTGGGGTCCGCGAGCCAGGGGGCGAGCTTGGCGGCCTTGGCGAACTTCGAGGAGAACTCGCCGAACGACAGGTGCTGCGACTTCGCCTCGATCAGCCCGTGCGTGGCGACGTCCCAGAACGCGGTGGACCCGCCATTGCCGAGGATCACCTCGTAACCGTCGGGGAGCGAGAAGAGGGCGCGGATGCCGTCGCGGACCGATCCGACCAGGTTCTTCACCGGCGCCTGCCGGTGGGACGTCCCGAGCAGCGAGGATCCGGTGGCCGCCAGGGCGGCGAGCGCCTCCGGGCGCACCTTGGACGGGCCGGCGCCGAAACGGCCGTCGGCGGGCTTGATGTCGGCGGGGATCTGGATATCAGCCTGGATGTCAGCCACGGAGGCAGCCTAATCCGTCGGACGGCCGCCGGTGGAGCGATGTCCAGCCGCTGAGACGTGCGTTCGGCCGCCGCGCGGGACGCGAGCGGAGAGCGGGGAGGGCGGCCGTCACCGCTCGTGACGTACTCCGGAAAGCGATCTATTCTGGTTCTCGTCATAGCCGGAACCCAACGGCCGGCCGACGACGAGACGAGGGGTTCCCTTGGCCGATCCCCGGGCGGCGTGGACGCGCGCGGTGCTGCACCTGTGCCTGCTGGGCCTCCTGGACGGCGAGGGGTCGAGCTACGGCTACGCGCTGCTCGGCCGGCTGCACGCGGCCGGCCTGGACGCGGTGAAGCCGGCCACCCTCTACCCCGCGCTCGCCCAATTGGCGGAGGAGGGCGCCGTCGAGGTGCGGTGGGCGGCGGGGGAGCAGGGCCCCGGCCGCAAGTACTACAGCCTCACCGACGCGGGGCGGCGGCGCCTCGGCGAACAGCGCGCGGCGTGGGCGGCCTTCCACGGCACGGTGACGGAACTGGCGGGAGGAGACGGGACATGACGACGACCGAGCGCATCCGGTGGGAGCGGAAGGCCGACGCCGAGTGGGCCGCCGCCTTCGAGTTCCGGCTGGTGATGCGGTACCTCCCGCCGCGCGAGGTGACCGAGCGGGCCCTGGCCGAGGTCCACGAGGCGGTCGCCGCGTCCGGCGGTACGGCCCGGGACCTGTTCGGCGACCCGGACGAGTACGCGGACGCCGTCGCGGCCGAGTCGGCGGAGGCGGCCGATCAGGCCGGGCCGGCCGGCGTGCCGCGGTCGGCCAGGGCCGGCCTGGGCGGCGCCACCGCGGGCGAACGGTTCGCCCACACCCTCCTCGTGGGCGCCCTCCTCGGCGGTGGCCTCGCCGGGGCGCACTGGATCCGGGAGGGGCTGTGGCTCGGCTTCTCCGGGGTGTCGCTGACGGCCGCCGGCACGGTCGTCACCGCCGTCCTGCTGGTCTGCGGTGCGGTCGCGTTCCGCACGGCGGGCCGCCTACGGGCCGTGTGGGCGTGCCTCTGCGCGGCCGCGGCGGTCGTCGCGGGCGGGTCGTTCGCGATGTCCGTCCTTCCCGGGGAGCGGCTGTTCACGGTGCCGGCGCCGGCGCTCGTGGCGGCCTGTGCCGCCCTGGCGGCGGGGGTCCACCGCCTGTCCGCCGACCGGGTCGACGCCTGGTTCGCCGCGCCCCGGCCGCGCACCGCCGACGCGTGGCTGCGCCGCTTGGAGGGGCTGCTGCGCGGGCGTCACGGCATGTCCCGCGAGGAGGCGCGCGGACATGTGGCCGAGGCCCGGTCCCACCTGCGCGAGGTGGCGGGACGGCTGGAGGGTTTCGGGGACGTCGAGACGTACGCGGCGGCGCTCGCCCGGGGCCCCCGCCGCCCCCACCGAGCCGCCCGCCGCAAGGCCCTGGGCGCCTGTGGCTTCGCCCTGGCCGTCGGCGTCGCGGGCTTCGACACCCTGCGGGCCGGCGACCTGACGTCGTTCTGGTTCTGGATCACCGTGGCGGCGGTCGCCTACGCGGTCGCGGAGGTCGCGGGATCGTTGCGGCGGACGGCCCGGGAGGCGGCCGGGCAGGGTGAGGAGCGGGCTTTCTCGGGCCGGTGAGGCCCGCCCGCCGTCCTTTCCGCCCGCTCTGCCCACCACCGGCCGGCGGGGAGCGGCTGTGGCCGCCGGCCGCGCCCTGCGGGGAGCGGCCGTCAGTGAGCTCGGGACGTGTCGCCACCTGCGCGTTCGCCGTCTCGCGGGCGTCGTCGCGACTGCGCGCGAACTGCCGCTGGCCGTGCCGGCGTTGTGCGTCGGAATGCCACTCAGGCGGCTGCGCCGGCCCTCGCCCGGATGTGGCCGGAAACCGGGCAAGCATGCTTGCTTGTTTCGCGGTCCGCTGTCACGCTCCCCGACGTGCTGAGGATCGGGAACGCCTCCGGCTTCTACGGTGACCGTTTCGACGCGATGGAGGAGATGCTCACCGGCGGCCCCCTGGACGTGCTCACCGGGGACTACCTCGCCGAACTGACCATGCTCGTGCTCGGCCGCGACCGGCTGAAGGACCCGGAACGGGGTTACGCCCGTACGTTCCTCCGCCAGTTGGAGACCTGCCTGGGGACCGCCGCCGACCGCCGTGTACGGATCGTCGCCAACGCGGGTGGTCTCCATCCGGCGGGACTGGCCCGACGGGTCCGGGAGTTGGCGGAACGTCTCGGCATCCCCGCCCGCGTCGCCTACGTCACCGGCGACGACCTGTTGCCCACCCGCGACTGGGGGCCCGGCGTCCTCACCGCCAACGCGTACCTCGGCGGTGCGGGCATCGCCGCCTGTCTGCGGGCCGGTGCGGACGTCGTCGTCACCGGCCGGGTGACCGACGCGGCGCTGGTCGGCGGTGCCGCGGTGGCGCACTTCGGCTGGGAGCCGGGGGAGTACGACGCCCTCGCGGGCGCCGTCGTCGCCGGACACGTGCTGGAGTGCGGGGCGCAGGCGACCGGCGGCAACTACGCCTTCTTCACCGGGCATGACGTCCACCACCCCGGCTTCCCGATCGCCGAACTTCGCGCGGACGGCGGCTCGGTGATCACCAAGCATCCGGGCACGGGCGGCGCGGTGACCGTCGGGACCGTCACCGCGCAGCTTCTCTACGAGACGCAGGGCGCCCGCTACCCGGGCCCGGACGTCACGGCCCGGCTCGACACCGTCCGGCTCACCCAGGACGGCCCCGACCGGGTGCGGGTCGACGGCGTCCGGGGGGAGCCGCCGCCGGCCACGCTCAAGGCGGGGCTGACCAGGCTGGGCGGGTGGCGCAACGAGGTCGTGTTCGTCCTCACCGGCCTCGACATCGAGGCCAAGGCGCGGCTGGTGCGCGCGCAGACGGAGGACGCCCTCGCCCGCCGCAGGCCCGCCTCCGTCCGCTGGACCCTGGCCCGTACGGACCACCCCGACGCGGACGTGCAGGAGGAGGCGAGCGCCCTGCTGCGGCTGGTGGTGCACGACCCCGACCCGGACACCGTCGGCCGGGCGGTCGGCGCTGCGGCCGTCGAACTGGCCCTCGCGAGCGTCCCCGGCCTGCACCTCACCGCACCGCCGGGACCGGGCTCCCCCTACGGGACGTTCGAGGCGGTGGCGGTGGACCCCGAGACCGTCCGGCACGTCGCCGTCCTGCCCGACGGGACGCGCGTCCCGGTGCTTCCGCCGCCCGTACGGACCGACGCCGCACCGCCTCTCCCCGAGCCCGCGCTGCCCGCACCGCTGCCCGCCGGGCCGGTGCGCCGCGCGCCCCTCGGGCGCGTCGTGGGCGCCCGCAGCGGTGACAAGGGCGGCAGCGTCAACGTCGGCGTCTGGGCGCGGGACGAGGAGGGGTGGCGGTGGCTGGCCCACGCGCTCACGGTCGACGCCCTCCGCCGGCTCCTGCCCGAGGCGGCGGGATTGCCCGTCACCCGCCACGTCCTCCCCGACCTCCGCGCCGTGAACTTCGTCATCGACGGCCTCCTGGGGCGCGGTGTCGCGGAGAACGTCCGGTTCGACCCGCAGGGCAAGGGCGTCGGCGAGTGGCTGCGCGCCCGGTACGTGGAGATACCGGAGGTACTGCTGTGACCGTCCTGGCCACCCGGCTCGACACGGCCGGGCCCGAGTACGCGGCCAACCGGGCCGCCATGCTCGACCGGCTGGCCGAGATCGAGGCCGCGCACGCGCAGGCCGTCGCGGGCGGCGGCGAGAAGTACGCGGCCCGGCACCGGGCCCGGGACAAGCTGCTGCCACGCGAACGGATCGAGCTGCTGCTCGACCCGGACACACCGTTCCTGGAACTGTCCCCGCTGGCCGCCTGGGGCACCGAGTACGCGGTGGGCGCCTCGCTCGTCACCGGCATCGGCACGGTCTCCGGCGTCACCTGCCTGATCAGCGCCAACGACCCGACCGTACGCGGCGGCGCGAGCAATCCGTGGACGCTGCGGAAGGCGCTCCGCGCCCACGAGATCGCCCGGGCCGACCGGCTGCCGGTGATCAGCCTGGTGGAGTCCGGCGGCGCGGACCTCACCGGGCAGAAGGACATCTTCGTCCCGGGCGGCGCCCTGTTCCGCGACCTCACACGGCTCTCCGCGGCCGGCATCCCCACCGTCTCCGTGGTCTTCGGCAACTCCACGGCCGGCGGCGCGTACGTCCCGGGCATGTCGGACCACGTCGTCATGGTCAAGGAACGCGCCAAGGTGTTCCTGGGCGGGCCGCCGCTGGTGCGGATGGCCACCGGGGAGGAGGCGGACGACGAGTCGCTGGGCGGCGCGGACCTGCACGCGCGCGTCTCCGGCCTCGCCGACCACTTCGCCGTCGACGAGTACGACGCCCTCCGGCAGGCCCGCCGCGTCGTCGCCCGGCTGAACCACCCGGCCGCGCCCGCCGCCCCCCGGCCGGCCGAGCCGCCCCGGTACGACCCCGAGGAGCTGCTCGGCATCGTCCCCGGCGACCTGCGGGCGCCCTTCGACCCGCGCGAGGTGATCGCCCGGGTGGTCGACGGCTCGGACTTCGACGAGTTCAAACCGCTGTACGGCGCCGGGCTGACGGTCGGCTGGGCCCGACTGTACGGACGGCCGGTCGGGATCCTCGCCAACGCGCAGGGCGTTCTGTTCAGCGCCGAGTCGCAGAAGGCCGCCCAGTTCATCCAGCTCGCCAACCAGCGGGACATCCCGCTCCTCTTCCTGCACAACACCACCGGCTACATGGTCGGCCGCGCCTACGAACGCGGTGGCATCATCAAGCACGGCGCCATGATGATCAACGCGGTGTCCAACTCCCGGGTGCCGCACCTGTCCGTGCTCGTCGGCGCCTCCTACGGGGCCGGCCACTACGGGATGTGCGGGCGCGCGTACGACCCCCGGTTCCTCTTCACCTGGCCGAGCGCCCGCGCCGCCGTCATGGGCCCCAAGCAGCTCGCCGGCGTCCTGTCGATCGTCGCCCGCGCGTCGGCGGCCGAGAAGGGCCTGCCCTACGACGAGGAGGCCGACGCCGGGCTGCGGGAGGCGGTGGAACGGCAGGTGGAGGCCGAGTCGCTGCCGATGTTCCTCTCCGGGCGGCTGTACGACGACGGGGTCATCGACCCCCGCGACACCCGGACCGTGCTCGGCCTGTGCCTCGAAGCGGTGTACGGCGCGCCGGTGCGAGGGGTCCGGGGCGGCTTCGGCGTCTTCCGGATATGACCGTTCGCAGGGTATTCGCAGGGTAGGGGTGACCGTGATCGAGACCGTGCTCGTCGCCAACCGGGGCGAGATCGCCTGCCGGATCGTCCGCACCTGCCGCGCCCTCGGCGTCGCGACGGTCGCCGTCCACTCGGACGCGGACGCCGGGGCCCGGCACGTCCGGGCGGCCGACACGGCCGTCCGCCTGCCGGGCGACGCGCCCGCCGACACGTACCTGCGGGCCGACCTGCTCGTCCGGGCCGCCCTCGCGGCCGGGGCGGACGCGGTGCATCCCGGATACGGATTCCTCTCCGAAAGCGCGGAGTTCGCGCGCGCGGTGAAGGCGGCGGGACTGGTGTGGATCGGGCCGCCGCCCGAGGCCATGGAGGCCATGGCGTCGAAGACGCGCGCCAAGGAGATCGCGGCCGGTGCCGGTGTCCCGGTGCTCGCGCCCCTCGACCCGGCCGCCGTCGGCCCCGCCGACCTGCCCGTGCTCGTCAAGGCGGCGGCGGGCGGCGGCGGGCGGGGCATGCGGGTGGTACGCGAACGGCAGGGGCTGGACGCGGCGTTGACGGCGGCGCGGGCGGAGGCGTCGGCCGCGTTCGGCGACGGCGCGGTGTTCGTCGAGCCGTACGTGGTCGGCGGGCGCCACGTCGAGGTGCAGGTCCTGGCCGACGCCCACGGCACGGTGTGGACACTGGGCACCCGCGACTGCTCCCTCCAGCGCCGCCACCAGAAGATCGTCGAGGAGGCGCCGGCGCCCGGGCTGCCCGCCGGACTGGACGACACCCTGTGCGCGTACGCGGCGGCCCTCGCCCGCGCGGTCGGGTACGAGGGGGTGGGGACGGTGGAGTTCCTGGTCGACGCCGACGGACGGCCGTGGTTCCTGGAGATGAACACCCGCTTGCAGGTCGAACACCCCGTGACGGAGGCCGTGTACGGCGTGGACCTCGTCGCCCTGCAACTGCGCGTCGCCGAGGGCAGCCCGCTGGAGGGCGCGCCTCCGGCGCCGCGCGGGCACGCGGTCGAGGCACGGCTGTACGCGGAGGACCCGGCACGGGAGTGGCGACCGTGGACGGGGGTGGTGCGGGAGGTGGCGTTCGGGGGGGACGAGCGCGGAGGGGGTGGCGGGCCGCGGGTGGGCGCGGGTGCGGGCTGCGGCAGTGGTGATGAGCTGCGGGTGGACGCGGGTGGGGGGCACGGCATCGGCGGCGGGCTGCGCGTGGACCTCGGCGTCGGTCCCGGTGACGTCGTCAGCCCGTACTACGACGGGCTGCTCGCCAAGGTGATCGCCCACGGCGCCGACCGCCCGTCGGCCCTCCGGCTGCTCGCCCGCGCTCTCGAACGCGCCCGCGTCCACGGCCCGGTCACCAACCGGGGACTGCTCGTCCGCACGCTCCGGCACCCGGAGTTCACCGCAGGGGGCGCGGCGACCGACTTCTACGACCGCCGCCTCGCGGAACTCACCGGTGCGTGCGGTGCCTTGGGCGAAGCCGACACCCGCCTCGCGGCCCTCGCCGCGGCGCTCGGCGACACGTGGGGGCGGTCGCCGTTCGGCGGCTGGCGCAACGTTCCGTCCGGGCCGCAGGTGAAACGATTCCGCTCCGAGCCGGACGGCGTGGAGTACGAGGTCCGCTACCGGGTCGGCCGGGACGGCGGGCTGGTGGAACCGTCCGGGGCGGAGGCTCCGCGACTGTGCGCGGTGGACGGGGCCGGGGCCGGCATCGGGGCGGCCCGGCCGGGGGCCGACGGACCGCGCGGCGCCCGCGTGGTCCTGGAGACGCCCGACGGCGTCCGGCGGCCGTACACCGTCGCGTTCCACGACGGCTCGGCGTACGTGGACGGCCCGGCGGGCGCATGGTCGTTCACCGTTCTGCCCCGCTTCCCCGACCCGGCACCGGCCGAGGAGCCCGGATCGCTGCACGCGCCGATGCCGGGCACGGTCGTGCGCGTGGCCGACGGCGTCGCGCCCGGGCGGGAGGTGGCGGCCGGGCAACCGCTGCTCTGGCTGGAGGCCATGAAAATGGAACACCGTGTCACGGCCCCCGCCGCCGGGACGCTCACCGCACTGCACGCGACCCCGGGCCGGCAGGTGGCCACCGGCGACCTGCTGGCCGTCGTCACACCTGCGCCGCCCCCGCCCCCTGCCACACCTACGCCACCCCCGTCCCCCGCCACACCGGAGCACCGGCCGGCCCCGGACAAGCGGCCGGCCGCACCGGACCACCACACCGGTCGGGACAGGCACGTGCCCGCAGCGCAGCCCACCACCACCCCGGGCGCTCCGGCTTCTCCGGCCCCCCAGGTCACAGGGGGCACCCGGACCGTGCCGGCGGCCCCCGCCGCACCGGACAACCAGCCACCCCCGCCGGGCGGCCGTGCCGCGCCGGACAATCCGTCCGCGCCGAACCGCCCAGCCACGCCGGATAACCCGTCGGCAGCCCCGGCCGTACCTCCCGCGGCGACGGCCCCTGCCGTAGCGGGCAACCAGCCGCCTCGGCCGGACGGCCGTGCCGCGCCGGAGAATCCGTCCGTGCCGAACCGCCCAGCCGCGCCGGATGACCCGTCGGCGGCCTCAGCCATACCTCCTGCGGCGGCAGCCCCGGCCGTACCTCCCGCGGCGACAGCCCCCGCCGTACCGGACAACCACCCACCCCAGCCAGACGACCGCGCCGTGCCGGACAACTTCCCGCCCGCATGAGCCCCATTGGCCACACCTGGCCGCCCGGCCGAACCGGGCCGCCGCCCGGCCGAACCGGGCCGCCGCCCGGCCGAACCGGGCCGCCGCCCGGCCGAACCGAGCCGCAGCCCGGCCACACCCGGCCGGCCCGCACCCGTACCGGACAAGTGCCCGGCCATGCCGGACAACCTCCCACCGTCACCGTCACCCTCACCGCCATCGGCACCCTCACCCCTCCCCGACGAGGAGGCACAGCCATGAGCACCGCATCGCAGGGCACCACCGCACCGCTCGGCACCGCCGAGCAGCAAGCCCTCCGCACGGCCGTCGCCGCGCTGGGTGCCCGCCCGCTCTCGCCGGACGAGCTTTGGGCGGAGGCCGGCAAGCTCGGCTACCTCGGGGTCAACCTGCCCGAGGAGTACGGGGGCGGCGGTGCCGGCATCGTCGAACTCGCTATCGTGCTGGAGGAGCTGGCGGCAGCGGGCAATCCGCTTCTCCTCATGGTGGTGTCCCCGGCCATCTGCGGCACGGTCATCACCCGTTTCGGCACCGGGGAGCAGAAACGGCGGTGGCTCCCGGGCCTGGCGTCCGGGGCGACGCGCATGGCCTTCGGCATCACCGAGCCCGACGCCGGTTCCAACTCCCACCGCATCACGACCACCGCCCGTCGCGACGGCGGCGACTGGGTGCTCACGGGACGCAAGGTCTTCGTCTCCGGCGTGGACATCGCCGACGCCACCCTGATCGTGGGGCGCACGGAGGACGCCAGGACCGGCCGGCTGAAGCCCTGCCTCTTCGTCGTCGACCGCGACGCGCCCGGCTTCCGGCGCACCGCCATCCCCATGGAACTCTCGGGTGACATCCGTCAGTTCGAGCTCGTCCTGGACGACGTGCGGCTGCCGGCCGACGCGCTGGTCGGCGACGAGGACGCGGGGCTGCTCCAGCTCTTCGCCGGGCTCAACCCGGAGCGGGTGATGACTGCCGCGTTCGCGCTGGGCCTGGCCCGGTACGCGCTGCGCCGTGCCGTCGAGTACGCCAGGGTGCGGCAGGTGTGGGACCGGCCGATCGGCGCCCACCAGGCCGTCGCCCACCCGCTCGCCGACGCCCACATCGGCATCGAACTGGCCCGGCTGATGACGGACCGGGCCGCCCGGCTCTACGACGCGGGCGACGACGAAGCCGCGGGCGAGGCCGCGAACATGGCCAAGTACGCGGCGGCCGAGGTCGCCGTCCACACGGTGGACCGGGCCGTGCACACCCTCGGCGGCAACGGTCTCACCAAGGAATTCGGCCTCGCGGCACTCCTCACCGCGGTGCGGGTGGCGCGGGTGGCCCCGGTGAGCCGGGAGATGATCCTCAACTACGTGTCCCACCGGACGCTGGGGCTGCCCAAGTCGTACTGACACCCGTACCGTTACCGTTCGTCCGGAAGCCCCGGGGCCGTACCGGGAGACTGGAGAGGCCATGCCCGTACACCTCGGAACCGCCGCCGGTGTCACCACCCTGACCCTCGACTTCCCCGCCCACCGCAACGCCCTCTCCGCCACCCTGATCGGGGAGCTGCGCGCCGGACTCGCCCGCGCGGCCGGTGACCCGGACGTCCGGGCCGTCGTCCTGACGCACACCGGCGGCACCTTCTGCGCGGGCGCCGACCTGGCGGAACCCCCGGGAGCGGCCGAACTCGCCGCCCTGCTGCGAGAGATCGTCGAGCTGCCGAAGCCGGTGGTCGCGCGGGTCGGCGGGCATGTCCGGGCCGGTGGGCTGGGCATCGTCGGCGCCTGTGACATCGCGGTGGCGGGGGAGGGCGAGGGGGTGTCGTTCGCCTTCACGGAGGCCCGGCTCGGTCTGGCGCCGGCCGTGATCTCGCTGCCGCTGCTGCCCCGGCTCGACCCGCGCGCGGCCGGCCGCTACTGGCTCACCGGCGAGACGTTCGACGCCCGCGAGGCGGTCCGCGCCGGCCTGGTCACGGTGGCGGTGCCGGACGTCGACGCGGCCCTGGCGACCGTCCTCGACGGGCTGCGCGCGGCGTCCCCGCAGGGCGTCGCGGAGTCGAAGCGGCTGGTCACGGCGGACGTCCGGGCCGCGTTCGCACGCGATACGGAACGGCTCGTGGCACTGTCCGAGCGACTGTTCGGGACCGACGAGGCCCGCGAGGGCATCGCCGCGTTCCTGGAGCGGAGGCGGCCGGCGTGGCGGCCGTGACCACCGACACCGGGCAGGGCCGCGGCCGGGTCACCCGCCGGAAAGTGCTGAACGCCGCCGTCGACTGCCTGGCGGAGTACGGCTGGGCCGGCTCGACGGTCACCGTGGTGGCCGAACGGGCGGGCGTCTCGCGCGGCGCCCTTCAGCACCACTTCCCGACCCGGGAGGACCTGTTCACCTCGGCCGTCGAGCACGTGGCGGAGCAGCAGTCGGCAGCCCTCCGCGCGCTCGTCGACGGCGCGGCGCCCGTCGTCGGCCCCGCCCGCAGGTACCTCGCCGTCACCGAACTCGTGGACCTCTACACCGGCCCGCTGTTCCGCGCCGCGCTGCACCTCTGGGTGGCCGCCGCGACCGAGGAACGGCTGCGCCCGCGCGTCGTCGAACTGGAGGCGCGCATCGGCCGCGAGGCACACCGCATGGCCGTCGGACTGCTGGGCGCGAACGAGAAGGAACCGGGCGTCCGGGAGACCGCCCAGGGCCTGCTCGACATGGCCCGCGGCCTGGGCCTCGCCTCGCTCCTCACGGACGACGCGGCGCGGCGGGGCCGGGTCGTGGAGCACTGGACGGCGATCCTCGGCGACGTGCTGTGAGGGCGGGGACGTGCGGTGGGGGATGGGCGCGTGCGGTGAGGCGGGGGACTGCGGTGGGGGATGGAGGCGTGCGGTGAGGCGGGGGGACTGTGGTGGGGCATGGGGCCGGGGGCGTGCGGTGAAGTGGGGGCGGCGTGCCGCCCCCACCGGCGTCAGCGCTCCTGGAATCCCGGGATTGCGCGCGGGTCGCGCGGGCCGGGGCCCACGTACCTGGCCGACGGCCGCACCAGGCGCCCGGTGCGCTTCTGCTCCAGGATGTGCGCGCTCCACCCGGCCGTCCGGGCGCAGGTGAACATCGAGGTGAACATGTGCGCCGGCACCTCGGCGAAGTCCAGCACGATCGCCGCCCAGAACTCGACGTTCGTGGCGAGCACCCGGTCGGGACGGCGGTTGTGCAGCTCCTCCAGGGCCGCCTTCTCCAGCGCCTCGGCGACCTCGAAGCGGGGCGCGCCCAGCTCCTTGGCGGTCCGCCGCAGCACCCGCGCGCGGGGGTCCTCGGCGCGGTAGACGCGGTGGCCGAAGCCCATCAGGCGCTCGCCCTTGTCCAGGGCCTGCTTGACGTAGGCGGTGGCGTCGCCGGTGCGCTCGATCTCCTCGATCATGCCGAGGACGCGGGACGGCGCGCCGCCGTGCAGCGGGCCCGACATGGCGCCGACCGCTCCGGAGAGCGCCGCGGCGACGTCCGCGCCGGTGGAGGCGATGACGCGGGCGGTGAACGTGGAGGCGTTCATGCCGTGTTCGGCGGCCGAGGTCCAGTACGCGTCGACGGCGGCGACGTGCTTGGGGTCGGGCTCGCCGCGCCAGCGCTTCATGAACCGCTCGACGACGGTCTCCGCCTTGTCGATCTCCCGCTGCGGCACCATCGGCAGGCCCTGGCCGCGCGCCGACTGGGCCACATAGGAGAGGGCCATGACGGCGGCGCGGGCGAGGTTGTCGCGCGCGGTGGCCTCGTCGATGTCGAGGAGCGGCTTCAGGCCCCACACGGGGGCGAGCATGGCGAGCGCGGACTGGACGTCGACGCGGATGTCACCGGAGTGGACGGGGATCGGGAACGGCTCGGCGGGCGGCAGGCCGGGGTTGAACGAGCCGTCGACCAGCAGGCCCCAGACGTTCCCGAAGGAGACGTGGCCGACGAGGTCCTCGATGTCGACGCCTCGGTAGCGGAGGGCGCCGCCTTCCTTGTCGGGTTCGGCGATCTCCGTCTCGAACGCGACGACTCCTTCGAGTCCGGGTACGAAGTCGGACATCAGGCGGCTCCTCGTGATGTGTTCGACAAGCGGCTGCTGACCGCGCCGGTGTCCCCGGCCGGTGGTCAGCGGAAGGTCTGGTGCGTGCGGTGACTGCTGGTGCTGCTGCGGCTGTCGCTCGGTGCTGCTGCGGCTGTCGCTGCCCCGGGCCCGCCCCCGTCGGTGGTGGGGCGGGTGCCGGCCGGATGCGCGGCCGTGGCTCGCGCTCCGTGGTGTCTCTCGGGTCGTTCTCGGCTCGGTCTCACCGGTCATGCCCCGCGCGGGAGCACTTCACCCGGCACTTCACCCGTCTCCTCGGAGAGCCGGGTCAGGCCGGAAACGATAGCCGGTGCTGTGGGGGGTCCACAGCCGTCCACCTGGCGATTTTGGTGGGTTCGCCACATGCAGGGAAGGGTGATGTCCGGCACACCGTGCATTTCACCACGGGAAGGGTTGAGGGGGGTGCTGACGGGGCAGAGGTAGAGGTTTCTTCGTCGCGGAGTGCCCCGGCGGACGGCCACGGCCACGGTGACGGCCAAGGTGACAGTGACGATGACGGCGGTGACGGCGTTGGCGGTGGCCGCGAAGGCGGCGGTGGTGACGGATGTGGTGACGGAGGTGGCGGCGACGTCGTCCGGTGCGGTCCCGGCCGCCCGGGACCCGGCCGCCTCGCCGCCGACCGCCTCGCCGCCGGCCGCCTCGCCGCCGGCCGCCTCGCCGCCGGCCGTACGGGCGGCCGGTTCACGGTCGCGGGGTACTGCGGACGTCCCCGCGCGTGCTGCAAGATGAGCGCATGTCCCACGTCTCCCCCCTCTCACCGGCCGAGGACCCCGGCAGCGCCCCCGATCCCGCCGCCATGCGCGCCCAGTACCGCACGTCCGGCCTGCTGGAACGGGACCTGGCGGACGACCCGTTCCGGCAGTTCGCCCGGTGGTTCGCCGAGGCGACGGCGAGCGGGCTGGAGGAGCCCAACGCCATGGTCGTCTCCACGGTGGACGCGGCCGGGCGGCCGAGCTCGCGGACGGTGCTGCTGAAGGCGTACGACGAGCGCGGCTTCGTCTTCTTCACCAACTACGGCTCGCGCAAGGGCCGGGAGATCGCGGCCAATCCGTACGTCTCGCTGCTGTTCCCGTGGCACCCGATGGCCCGTCAGGTCAGGGTCGGCGGCCGGGCGGAACGCGTGGCTCCGGAGGAGACGGCGGCTTACTTCCACTCCCGCCCGCACGGTTCGCAGGTCGGCGCCCTGGCGAGCGCCCAGTCGACGGTGGTCGGTTCCCGTGAGGAGATCGACGCCGCGTACGCCCAACTGGCGGCGCGCTACCCGGAGGGCACGGAGGTGCCGGTCCCCACGGAGTGGGGCGGGCTACGGGTGGTGCCGGAGAGCGTGGAGTTCTGGCAGGGACGGGAGAACCGACTGCATGACCGGCTGCGGTTCGTACGGGTGACCGAGCCGGAGCGGGAGCGAGACCCGGAACGGATGTGGCGGGTTGAGCGGCTGAGTCCGTAGCGGTGCGGCGGATGTGGCGGGTGGAGCGGCTGAGCCCGTAGCGGTGTGGCGGACGTGGCGGGTGGAGCGGCTGAGCCCGTAACCGTGCGACGGATGCGACGAACGCGGCGGTCGAGCCCGTAGGGAGTGCGGTCGCCAGCGGGTCGTGTGGCGGTCGTGCCCGCGAGGGTGCGGTGGATGTGGCGCGCGTCTGGCGGTGGACCCCGTAGCGGTGCGGCGGACGTGACGCGCGGGGCGGTCGAGCCCGTGGGGGTGCAACGTATGCGGCGAGTGGGGCGGCTGAGTCCGCAGGAATGCCGGACGGAACCACCCCGGCAACACACAAAACCACCCCGGCAACACGCAGACGATCCGTGGGCCGCTGACCGTCGCGCCGGAGGGCGCGGCGGTGCCGAGCGGACGACTCGGCGGCCCACGGATCGGGTGACTGCTGGGAATTGAGCCGGCTGTCCCGGGGCCCGTGAGGACCCGGAAGACCCGGCGCTGCGCTGTGCGCGACGACGGGCGCTAGCCCGCAGTCACCTCACGCGTCCGGACTGAAACCATCTGTCCGATCACCTCCCTTCTCGTGTGCCCCACACACTAGGCAGCCCCCGGGAGGGCCACAACCGAATTTCCGCGAGCACCGATTTCGCCGAAGACGGTGTGGTGCCCGGCGGGGTCGAGTTGAATGGCCCGTCGTGCAGGACATGCAGACGCGTCCAGCAGGGGGTATCTCGTGACCGCTCCACACCACTCCGGTCCCGCCCGCCACGAGGCCCGGCCGGCGGCGGGGGACGACACCGACGCCGTCGGTCCCGGGTCCGTCCCCGGTGCCGGTCGCGACGCCGACGGCCGCGGCTCTCCCCCCGAGGGCGACGATCACGACCTCCTCGCCGCCCTCCTCGACGGCATGGACGCCGCGCTCTGCGCGTTCGACGCCGAAGGCACCGTGACCCACTGGAACCGCGAGGCCGAACGCATCCTCGGCTGGACGGCGGAAGAGGCGGTGGGCCGGCAGGGCCTCGCCGGGTGGGCGGTGCGCGAGGCGGACGCGGCGGCGCTCGCCGCCCGGCTGGCGGACGCGATGAGCGGCAACGGGCGGCAGGTGGACGAGTTCGCGCTGCTCACCAAGGACGGCGGCCGGGTCCTGGTCCGCACCCAGACCTCGGCCGTGCCGGGCCCCGACGGCAAGCCGGCCGGCGTGTACTGCGCGTTCAGCGAGGTGCACACCCAGATCGACCTGGAGCGCTCGGTGGCGCTCAGCGAGGCCCTGTTCGGGGACGCGTCCTGGGGCGTCCTGCTGATCGACGCGGACCTGCGGCCCGCCCTGGCCAACGCGCACGCGGCGCGGGCCCTGCGGTGCAGCCGCTCCGGGCTGCTCGGCCGCCCGCTGGGCGACCTGCTCGACCAGGGTCTCGAGGACGTGGAGAGCGCGCTCCAGCACGTCCTGGCGAACGGCGCGCCGCCCGCCCCGACCGAGCTGTGGGTCACCGTCCGGAGCGGCGCCGACGCCGGCGCGGACGGCCGCTCGGCGGGCGCGCCCGAACGGCGCTGCTGGCGGAGCGGTTTCCTCCGGCTGGCCACGCCGCTGGCCGAGGAGCCGGTGCCGCTGGGCGTGGCCTGGCTCTTCCTCGACGTCACCAAGGCCCGGCTGGCCGAGCAGGAGAGCGCCCGGCTGCGGTTCCGCGGCAGCCAGTTGCACCGGGCGGGCCGGGCGGTCGCCGAGTGCGAGGACCCCATGGAGGCCGCCGCCCTCTACATGGACTTCGCCCTGGCCGGCTTCGCCGACCACGCCCTGATCGACGTCCTCCCCGAACCGGAGCCCGACCCCGAGCACCCGATCCGGCTGCTCCGCGCCGCCGCCACCCCGGCCGGGGCGACGGGCGGCAGCGGTACCGCCTCCGTCCGCGGCTGCCTCCCGGTGCCGTACGGGGACGGCCACCCCGCCCTCCAGGCGGTCGAACGCTGCGGCTCCGTCCGGGCCGTCTCCGACCGCACCCGCGACTGGGCCACAGCCCGCAAGTGGCCCGCCGGCACCCAGCACGCCCTCTCCACGGCGCTGCGCAGCCGCGGGCGCACGGTGGGTGTGGTCACTTTCCTGCGCGGCCCGTCCCGCCGGCCGTTCGACCGGGCGGACGCGACGTACGCGGAGGACATCGCCACGCGGGTGGCGGCGGCGGTGGATTTGGCGACGGTCACGGCGGGGTAGGGGCCGGGGGCGAGGGGCCGCCGGACCCTTATCCCGTCGGCCCGGTCTAGTGCCGGAAGAAGATCCGGTCCCGGTACTCGGCGAGCACCCGGCCGTTCCACTCGTGGCCGCCGTCCACGTTCCCGGACCGCAGCATCGGCGGTTCGATCCCGCGCGCGGCGAGCTCCCCGGCGGCCGAGGCGATCACCGCTTGCATCAGGGCGCTGGTGACGACGGTGGAGGCGGGGGCGAAGGGGGCGGCGATGCCGTCGGCGGTCAGCTCCGCGTCCCCGATGCCGATCTTGCTGTCGATGACGACGTCGCAGTGGTCCTTCAGGAACGTGCCGGACGCATGCCGGGACCTGGTGTGCTCGGCGTAGGCGAGCGAGGTGACGCCGACGACCCGGACGCCGAGGGCGCGGGCGTTCATCGCCATCTCCACGGGCAGCGAGTTGCGGCCGGAGAGGGAGATCACGACGAGGACGTCGCCCGCCCGCACGGGGCTGGTGTCGAGCACCGCGCCCGCCAGCCCGTCCACCCGCTCCAGCGCGCTGCCGAGGGTGGCGGGAGTGACGTCGACGCCGACGGTCCCGGGGACGGCGAGCAGGTTGACCAGGGCCAGGCCGCCGGCGCGGTAGACGACGTCCTGGGCGGCGATGGACGAGTGGCCCGCACCGAAGACGAAGATCCGCCCGCCGTCCGCGACCGTGCCGGCGATCAGGTCCGCCGCCGCGGCGATGTGCTCCGCCTCCTCGTCGCGGGCGCGCCGGAGCAGCTCGATCGCGGCGTCGAAGAACTGGCCGGCCAGCTTGTTCCCGCTCATCGCCATGGGCTCCTCGGCATCTCTGTCGGCGTCGTCGGCGTCAGGTCAGGTCGCGCCCGCACGGCGGCGGGGCGTCGGCGTCGTGCCGGCGCCCGGGGGCCGTCGTGATGGCGCGGCTCACGTTGCGGCTTTGACCTGGGCCCTGTCAATACGGCGGCCGCGGGCCGGACGGTACACGCCCGGCTTGTCGGTGGTATGCGTCAGAATTGGGTCCAGGGCCAGCGCACGACTTATCGAGGGGCACGCATGTCCGGACTGATCGACACCACGGAGATGTATCTCCGCACCATCCTGGAGCTGGAAGAGGAAGGTGTGGTCCCGATGCGTGCGCGCATTGCGGAGCGGCTGGACCAGAGCGGCCCGACGGTGAGCCAGACGGTGGCGCGGATGGAGCGCGACGGCCTGGTCACGGTCGCCGGCGACCGCCACCTGGAGCTCACCGAGGAAGGCCGCCGGCTGGCGACGCGCGTCATGCGCAAGCACCGGCTCGCCGAGTGCCTGCTCGTCGACGTGATCGGCCTGGAGTGGGAGCAGGTCCACGAGGAGGCCTGCCGCTGGGAGCACGTGATGAGCGAGGCGGTCGAGCGCCGCGTGCTGGAGCTGCTGCGCCACCCGACCGAGTCGCCGTACGGCAACCCCATCCCCGGCCTGGAGGAGCTGGGCGAGAAGGCGGAGGCCGACCCCTACCTGAACGAGGACATGGTCAGCCTGCTGGACCTGACCCCCGGGACCGAGGGCAAGACCGTCGTCGTCCGCCGCATCGGCGAGCCCATCCAGAGCGACGCGCAGCTCATGCACACCCTGCGGCGCGTGGGAGTGCAGCCGGGTGCCGTGGTCAGCGTGACGGAGTCGCCCGGTGGGGTGATGGTCGGCAGCAGTGGCGAGTCCGCCGAGCTGGCCTCGGAGATCGCCTCGCACGTCTTCGTCGCCAAGCGCTGACCCCGCTCCCCTCCCCCGGGTGACCGGCGCTGACCGGTGGATTCCCTCCGCCACCGGCCGTGCGCCGCCCGCCGGCGCGGCCCGCGCACGCCGTGCCCGCGCCGCCGCGCGGCCCCACGCGCCGCTCCCCACGGGGTGTCGGCGGGCTCGCCGGTGTGGTCAACTACCCATTCCCCGGCCGGAGTCGGCGGAAGTCGACGGATCGCGTACAGACGCCCCCGGGGCGTGTCACGCTGGCGTAGTGGCATATGCGCTCGCGCCGCCGACCAGGGAGGGGGCCCGATGAGGCACGGGGTGCTCCGCGCGCTGCCCGGGTCTCCGGGGGCGCCTGTGCCACGTGAGGCCGGCGCAGGGGCGCCGCCGGGTGCGACTGCCGACGCGCCATCCGCCGCGGCCACGGCCCGCGCCGCCGCTGCGGCTGCCGCTCGTGCCGCCGGTGCGGTGCCGGCCGCGGTCGTTGTCCGCGCGGCCGACGTGGCGTCGGCACCGGTCACCACCCGCACCGGTGACGGGACCGCCATCTGGACCGTCACCCTCCGGCCTGCTGCTCTTCGGCCTGCTGCTGCCCGGCCTGCCGGTGCCCGGCCTGCCGCTGTGCGGCTCTCAGGGGCTCGACTCGCTGCCGTCGGGTCTGCTGCTGTCCGGCCCTCAGGGGCTCGACCCTCCGGCATCGGGTCTGCCGCTGTCCGGCCTGTCGCTGTCCGACCCTCAGCGGTACGGCCCGCCGTAGTCCGGCCCGCTGCCGTCGGGTCTGCCGCTGCCCGACGCTCAACGGCTCGGCCCGCCGCTGTCCGGCCCTCAGCGGCGCGGCCCGCTGCCGTCCGGCCCGTCGTGGCGCGGAGGCCCTGGGGCCCGCGCCCGGACGCCACGGTGTTCGTTCCCGTGTGCGGAGCACGTGCGCCGTACGGGTTACCGTCGCTGGCCGGGAAGCAGGCCTGTCCGGCGGGAGCGTCGGGCGCGGTCGTCCCCGCCCGTTCGGCGTGTGCGTCGTACGACGTGGCGGCGTCAGCCGGCGGGTCGGGCATAGGCGGGTCGGCCGGTCCGGCCGGTGGGCCGGGTGGGGTCGTCTTTGGGTGTCCGGCACGGGTGCCGCACGGGGTCCAGGCGTCCGTCGGCGCGCCGGTCACGGGCCGGCTGGGGCGCGCCGCAGGCGCGTCCGGCGTGACCGCCTTCGTGCGTCCGGCGCACGCGGGCGGGTCGGGCATAGGCGGGTCGGCCGGTCCGGCCGGTGGGCCGGGTGGGGTCGTCTTCGGGCGTCCGGCACGGGTGCCGCACGGGGTCCAGGCGCCCGCCGGCGCGCCGGTCACGGGCCGGCCGGGGCGCCCCGCAGGCGCGTCCGGCGCGACCGCCCTCGTGCGTCCGGCGCACGCGCCGTGCGCCCCGCAGGCGCGGATCCGGGTGGGGCGCGCGACCGAGTCGGTGCGCCCGGAAGGGATGCCGCGCCACGTGACCGAGTCCCCGCGCGCCGCAGGGGCGCCAAGCGTGACAAGGGCCCCGGCGCCCTCGCGGGCGGCCGGGGCCCCGCCTCCCCGTATTTCCCCTCTGGCGACCCGGGGCCCCGAGCTCCCAGGGTGCGCCTCGCGGACCTGTTTCCCCGAGCGGTCCGCGCCCGAGTCGATTTCTCCCCTTGGCGACGACGGTCAACCCTCGGCCCCGGTCACTCGAACGAGGGGTGTTGGGCGCGAGAACCGTCTCGTTCGAAAGGGGGTTCCATAAGGTGGAGCTGTCCGGGGGTGAAGTGGGGATGCCTGGAGTGATGGCGCGGCGTATCGATGTCAGTGGAAGTGGTGGGGTGCGGCTCGCCGCCTGGGAGTTCGCCGACCGGACGCACGCGGTCGACGCGCTCGGCCGGGCGCCGGTGGGCGCCGCGCCGGCCATGCTCCAGAGGCCGGAGCACCGTCCGCTGGGCGCCGCCGGGGAGCCCGGCGCGGGCGGGGTGCTGCTGTTGCACGGTCTGATGGGCCGCGCGGCGCACTGGGCGGAGACGGCCCGCTGGCTCTCCGGCCGGTACCGCGTGGTGGCCCTCGACCAGCGGGGGCACGGGCGCAGCGAGAAGCCCGTCGGCGGGCCGTACGTGCTGGACGCCTACGTGTCCGACGCCGAGGCGGTCGTGGAGCGTCTGGGGCTGGCCCCGGTCACCCTGATCGGGCATGCGATGGGCGCTCTCACGGCCTGGCGGCTGGCGGCCCGTCGGCCGGACCTCGTCCGGGCCCTGGTGATCTGCGACATGCGCGCCTCCGCGTTGGGCGCCGCCACCCAGCGCCGCTGGGGCGAGTGGTTCAAGTCCTGGCCGGTGCCCTTCGCGACGCTGGCGGACGTCCGCCGCTGGTTCGGTCAGGAGGACCCGACCCTGGACCGCCCGGCCCCGGCCCGCGGTGACTTCTACGCCGAGGTGATGGCCGAGCGCGCGGACGGCTGGCGCCCGCTCTTCTTCCGCCGGCAGATGCTCCTGGCCCGCGAGGCCTACGCCCACGACGCCCACTGGGAGGAGCTGGCCCTCGTCGAGTGTCCCGCCCTCGTCGTGCGCGGGCTGGACGGCGAGCTGGGCCGGGCCGAAGCCCAGGAGATGGTCCGCGTCCTTCCGCAGGGGCGCTACGCCGAGGTCGCCGACGCCGGTCACTTCCTCCACTACGACCAGCCCGCCGCCTGGCGCCGCGCGGCCGAGCCCTTCCTCCGGGCGGCGGTCCCCGTCTAGGGAGCGCACGGAAGCGTGGGCAGGCCGGGCCGCACTCCCGTCGCGGCCCGGCCCGCCGCGGCTGCCCATGCGCCGTCCGCCGTGAGGTTCCCCGAACTCCCAAAACTCCACGAACTCCCCGGCTCCGCGAACTTTGTGAACCTTTTGAACTGCCGAAACGCCCGCCGAGACGAGCCCCGGCACCCGTCGCTCCCTTTAATTCAACACCTGTTGACATAATGTGCGACCCGGGTGTGCACTGGAAGGGTCAGGCCATCGGAACCGGCCGAAGGAGGCCGTCATGTCCGCTCCCACCGCCATGCCCGTCACGCCCGCGCGTACCGAGCCGACGGCGGACGCCGTCGTCGTCGGCGCCGGGCCCACCGGCCTCCTGCTGGCCGGGGATCTCGCCGCCTCCGGTGTCCGCGTCGTGCTGCTGGAGCGTCGGAGCACGGAGTCCAACCTCACCCGGGCCTTCGCCGTGCACGCCCGGACCCTGGAGGCGTTCGACGCGCGGGGGCTCGCCGAAGCGCTGATCGCCACGGGGCACCTGGTGGGCGGGGTGCGCCTGTTCGGGCGGACCGCCATCGACCTCGGGCGGCTGGACACCCGCTTCCCGGGCGTCCTGATGACCCCGCAGTACCACGTCGAACGCCTCCTCGAGGAGCGCGCCGTGGCGGCGGGTGCCGACATCCGGCGCGGGGTGCGCTGCACCGGGCTGCGGCAGGACCCCGAGGGGGTGGAGCTGGATGTCGAGGAGCCCGACGGCAGCGCGCGCACGCTGCGGGCGCGTTACGCGGTCGGCACCGACGGCGTGCACAGCACCGTGCGGCAGGCCATCGGGATGCCGTTCCCGGGCCGGGCCGTGCTCGACTCCGTGATGCTCGCCGACGTACGGCTCGACGCCGCGCCCCGCGAGCTGCCCGCGTTCCGGGGCGGCGCCGAGGGGTTCTCGTTCGTCGTCCCGTTCGGCGACGGCTGGTTCCGGGTCATCGCCTGGCGGCGCGGCACCCGACTGCCCACCGACGCCCCCGTCGACCTCGACGAGCTGAAGGACGTCACCCAGGCCCTCTTCGGCACCGACTTCGGGTTCAGCGAAGCCCGCTGGACCTCGCGCTTCCACAGCGACGAACGCCAGGTGCCCCGGTACCGCGACGGCCGGGTGTTCCTGGCCGGGGACGCCGCGCACGTCCACTCGCCGGCCGGCGGCCTGGGCATGAACGCGGGCCTCCAGGACGCCGCCAACCTGGGCTGGAAGCTCGCGGCCGTGCTCCACGGCCGGGCCGGGGACGCCCTGCTGGACAGCTACCACGACGAACGGCACCCCGTCGGGCAACAGGTGCTGCGCGTCAGCGGCGCCATCGTCCGCTCCGTGCTGCTCGACTCCCCGGTGGTCCGGGGGGTCCGCGACACGGTGGCCCGCGCCCTGCCCTTCGCCCCGTTCGTCGGACACCACTTCGCCCGTACGGTCTCCGGCCTCGCGGTCGCCTATCCGGCGCCTCCCGGCGCCCATCCGCTCACCGGCCGGCGCGCGCCCGACCTGCCGCTCGCCGAGACCGGCGACGGTCCCACCCGCCTCTACGAGGCGCTGCGCGCCGGCACCCACATCCGGGTCCTGCCCCGCGACACGGGCCCGGACGTTCCGCCGGCCCCGCCGCACGCCCGCACCGTCACCCGCGCCGACGCCGCCAGCACGACCCTGCTCGTCCGCCCCGACGGCTACGTGGAGTCGGCGGCGGAGCTACCGGCGAGCTGGACCTTGCCGGGCTCACGGAAGGACGCGGAGGCGGAGAGGGACATGAAGCCGGGGACGGAACGGGAGGCGCGGCCCGCCGCGGAGGGGGACCGCGGCACCACCGCCGCGTGACCGGCCCCCGGACCGAACGGGCGGCACCCCCACCGCCCGGCACCTCACCGCCCGTCACCCCGTCGCGCCGGCACCACGCGTCCGCCTCAACTCCGTCCGCCTCAGCCCCCCAATCCCGTCCGCCTTAGCCCCCGTCCGTGTTGGCCGCCTCCGCCTCCGTGTTGGCCACTTGCCTCCGCGTTAGCCGCCTCCGCCTCCGTGTTGGCCACCTGCCTCCGCATCACCCCCCCCGCCTCCGCATCACCCCCCCGCCTCCGCATCACCCCCCGGCCTCCGCGTCAGCCCCCATGTCCGCGTCGGCGTACTCCCAGGCCCCCGGGTGGTCCCCACCGTCAACGCCTCACGAAATGAAGCCGACCACCCCGAGCCCGGGCTTCCGCCCCGCGGCCCGCATCCAGCCCACGCATTCCTCGATCACCTCCAGCGTCGCCGGGTCCACGGCCTGCCGCTGCTCCTCCGTGGTGGCCTCCCACTGCGCCAGGCCCCTGGCGCACTCGTCCGCCGTCCACTCGCCGTAGCCGGGCAGGTCGGTGTACGGCAGCGGGTCGGGGAGGGAGTAGGTGAGGTCGGAGACGGAGACGGCGGTGATGCCCAGCGCGGCCATCGCCTTGTCCAGTTCGGGCAGCCATGAGGCCCGTATCGGGCAGAAGTTGTCGTTGGACAGGCGGTATCCGGTGAGTTCGCAGAGCCTCTTGTACGCGTAGCCGTACTGGAAGCCGTATTCCTCGTCGAACGGGCCGCCGGCGATCACCGCCTCCAGGGCCTGGTACGCCGTGGGGGCGCCGCGGCCTATCGCGTCGGCGAACCAGGAGTCCGCGGCGGCCAGGTCGGCGCCGAAGTTGTCGCGGACGGCGTGCAGCAGGCCCTCGTCACGGCAGCCGATGAAGGCGCGCGTGGCGGCGAGGTCGAGCAGGGAGAAGGACATCGCTGAACTCATGGAACCACCGTAGACCCGGGCACTGACAACGTCCCGGGCCCACGGTGGCACGCCCCGCGCGGGACCGCTCCCGCCCGCGCTTACGCCTTGCTCACCGCCTCCAGGATCTCCGGCAGCCGACGCGGCATCCGCGTCGCGGCGAACCGCAGCCCCGCCCAGGCGGCCAGCGGCCCGTAGACGACTCCGAGCGGCAGCACCGTCCACAGCAGGCTGTGAGCGTCCGCCCGGTGCAGGCCGATCGTCAGCCCGATCAGGGGCGCGCACGCCGCCATGCCGGCCAGCGACCAGAGGGTGCCGAGCCAGGCGATGCCCGTCTGGCCGGGGGCGACGTTCTTGAAGGCGTGGTCCTGCGGGACGGAGTAGGGGTACCGCACCGAGGCGATGGCGCCCGTGCCGAGGAACCCGCCCAGCACCGCGAGGGACAGGCCCAGCACCTCCGGGCACTGGTCCCAGCGGCCGGTGGCCGCCGCCATCCCCAGGACGAGCAGGACGAGGTAGGGGACGGTGATCAGGGCCAGGGCCAGGGCGCGGCCGCACAGTTCGTCGAGCGCGTCGCGCGGCGAGCCGATGGTCTGGAGGACCATCCAGAAGGCCTGGCCGTCCTGCCCGAGCTGGTTGTACATCAGGCCGGTCAGCATGACGACCGCGACGGCCACGATGTACAGGCTGTGCCCGCCCTGCACGATGTTGACGAGGGGGACGGCGACGCCGATGCCGAGCATCGTCCCCCAGGAGGTCTTGGTCTTGGGATCGCGCCAGGCGTAGCGCAACTGGCGCTCGGCCACCGTGCCCGTCCGGCCGGCGGGCAGCAGTCGGGCCGGTCCCGCGCCGGCTGCGCGCTCCTTCTCCGGCTTCGTCGCGGCGACGAGGGTGGAGGAGTCCGGCGAGGTCATGACCTGGGTGAGGGTGCGCTGCCACCAGAGCATCAGGGCGGCCAGTACGACGGCTGTCAGGGCGAGTTCGGCGGCGGCGAGGCCGTACTCGCCGTCGCTCGTGGCCCGGACGGCGTCCAGCGCCGAGCCCGGCGGGATCCAGCGCGTCACGTCCGCCACCGGTTCCAGTCGGGCCAGCCCGGCCTCGGTCAGCTTCCGCAGCGCCAGGTTGACGAGTTGCGCGCCGACGCCGACGATCACGCCGCTGAGCAGGGCGAGGTCGCGTCCCTTGCGGCTGGACAGCAGCCGGACGTTGGCGGTGGCGACGGCCCGGGTGAGGGCCACGCAGACCAGCAGCGCCAGCAGCGCCGCGGGCACGGCGACCGCGAACGCGGCGGCCCCGTGTGCCGTAGCGATCACCGAGCCCACCAAAATCAGCACGGTGAACGCCGGCCCGACGCCGATCAGCGAGCTGACCAGCAGCGCGGCGATCAGCGGCGCGGGCCGCAGCGGCAGCATCGCCAGCCGGGTGGGGTCCAGCGTCTCGTCGCCACCGGGGAAGAACAGCGGCACCACCGCCCAGCCGAGGGCGAGGAGCACCGCCAGCGGCACGGTGAGCGCCGCCGCGTGCTCGGTGCCGCGCAGTGTCGCCAGGCCGAGCAACTGGAGCGCGCCGAGCAGGGCGGTGAGCACGACGGACGCGATGAAGACGGCCTTGCGCTTGTTCGACTGGCGCAGGCCGTTGCGCAGCAGCGTCACCTTGAGACGGGCGAACAGCGGGGTCAGCGAGAGGAGAGGGGCGGACGTGGCGGGAGCGGCGGAGGCGGGTGTGGCGGTCGTGGCGGTCATCGCGCGCCGCCCAGCCAGTCGAGCTCCTGGCCCTCGGCCGCCCGCCGGGCGCCCACGAGGTCGAGGAACGCCGCCTGCAGCGTGGGCGACTCGCCCCGGACCTCCTCAAGGGTGCCGTGCGCGCGGATGCGGCCCGCGGCGAGGACGGCGACCCAGGAGCACAGCGACTCCACCAGTTCCATGACGTGACTGGAGAAGACGACCGTGGCGCCGGAGGCGGTGTAACGTTCCAGCACCCGGCGGATGGTCTGCGCGGAGACCGGGTCGACCCCTTCGAACGGCTCGTCCAGGAACAGGACTTCGGGGTTGTGGAGCAGCGCCGCCGCCAGCCCGATCTTCTTGCGCATGCCGGTCGAGTAGTCCACGACGAGCTTGTGCTGCGCGCCCGCGAGATCGAGCACGTCGAGGAGCTGGGTGGCCCGCTGGTCCACCTCGTCACCCGGCAGGCCGCGCAAACGCCCGGTGTAGGCCAGGAGTTCGCGCCCGGACAGCCGCTCGAACATCCGCAGCCCCTCGGGCAGCACCCCGATCGCCGACTTCGCGGCGGCCGGGTCGGCCCAGACGTCGCGGCCGGCGATCTCCACCCGTCCCGAGTCGGGCCGCAGCAGGCCGGTGACCATCGACAGCGTCGTGGTCTTGCCCGCTCCGTTCGGTCCGACGAGCCCGACGAACCGGCCGGCGGGTATCTCCAGGTCGATGCCGGCGACCGCCACCTGTTCGCCGAACCGCTTCCAGAGTCCCTCGACGCGTACGGCCGCGGATGTCACTTCCTGTCCCACTGCCATCCCTCGCTCCTGGTGGTGCCCGGGGGCGGCAGGCCCCGCCCCCGTCCTCAGCCTAGGGCGGGCCGGAGGCGGAAACAGATGACAAACGTCAGCGACTTCCGAAGGGCTGCCGTCCCGGTCCGGGGCGGGGGCGACGTGTCGTCGGGAGGGCTGTCGTCACCGGCCCCGCACCTCCGCCGACTGCCCGCCGCAGGCGTAGGCGAGCGCGCTCACCAGCTCCTCCGCGTCCGGCAGCCAGCGGTTGGCGGCCGTGGGCTGGCGCGCCCACTGCACGGCACCGCGGTTGCCCACCCGGCTCGGCGGCGCCACCACGTAGTCGCCCTCGCCCCGTGCCACCAGGTCCAGCGAGGAGGGGCGCCAGCCCAGCTTGCGCGCCGCGTCCGCGACCTTGAGCGCCCCGCCCGGCAGGACGAAGAAGAGCATCCGGCGGAACGGGGTGCTGGTGATCGGCCCCAGCTCGATGCCCATCCGCTCCATCCGGGCCAGCGCCAGGCAGCCCGCGGACTCCGAGACGTCCAGCGCGTCGAACGTCCGGCCCGTCGGCAGCAGGACCGCGGCCCCGGGGTGTTTCGCCCACATCCGGCGCGCGCCCACCGCGCTGCCGGTGGCCTGCGTGGCCCAGTCCGGCCGGGCCGGGTGGACGCCGGGGGCCGGGCAGTCGAGGTCGCCGCAGGAGCAGCGTTCCCGGCCGTCCACGGCCTCCAGCCAGGTGCCGGCGAAAACGTCCCAGTGCCGCTCTTCCGCGTACCGCACCGCGGCGTCGAGGACGCGCTCGCCACGTTGTTGGGGGATGCGCGGGGTCCCTACTCCGATCGTCTCTTCCACGTTCATCACAACTCCCCTTGTCACCAGGGGTTACGGGCCGCCCCGGGGGTGCATGGGGGCAGCGGGGATCAGCACACGGGGCGCACGGATGCATGTGCGGGGGCGCAGAGGCGGCTTCGCCCCGGGAGGGGGGTAGCCACCTGCGAGGCGAGAAGCCGGCACAGCCGACGCATTCATCAACGCTCTGGCATCAATACGGGAAAGTCCGGCATTCTCAGGACATTGGGGGGAAAGATCGCAGAGGAAGGTGCTCTCAGCCGTCTCAGCTTCTCCGCATGTCGCGAAGGGCTCCGTGAACGACTTCGCGAACACATAGCAGTCTCAGGGGGTACAGATGGCCGCACGGCCACTCGTCGCGCGGCAGCCGAACGAACGGCTGCAGGCGCTCATCCAGGAAGCCGGCTGCTCCAACGCCGGCCTGGCACGCCGCGTCAACATGTGCGGTGCCGAGCACGGTCTTGATCTCCGTTACGACAAGACGTCCGTCGCCCGCTGGCTGCGCGGCCAACAGCCCCGAGGGCGCGCTCCGGCCGTCATCGCCGAGGCGCTCGGCCGCAAGCTCGGCCGCACCGTCACCATCGACGAGATCGGGATGGCCAACGGCAAGAACCTCGCCTCGGGCGTGGGCCTGCAGTTCTCCCCGACCGTCATGGGAGCGATCGAGCAGGTCTGCGAGCTCTGGCGGAGCGACGTCGGCCGCCGGGACTTCCTCAGCGGCACCTCGGTCGCCTCGTCCGCGCTGGTCGAGCCCAGCCGCGACTGGCTGATCACCGGCGCCGATCCGCAGGTCGCGCGGAGCGCGGGCGCCCGGGTGGGGGTGTCGGACGTCGAGGCGGTCCGCGCCACGACGGACGCGCTCGTCGAACTCGACCACCGGTACGGGAGCGGGCACGTCCGCCCGGTCGTGGTCCACTACCTGAACAGCGTGGTGTCCGGGCTGCTCGCCGGCTCGTACCGGGAGGCGGTCGGCCGCGACCTCTTCGCGGCCGTCGCACGGCTGACCGAACTGGCGGGCTACATGGCCGTCGACACCGGGCAGCCCGGGCTCGCCCAGCGCTACTACATCCAGGCCCTGCGGCTCGCGCAGGCCGCGGGCGACCGTGGCTACGGCGGCTACGTGCTCGCCGCCAGCATGAGCCACCTCGCCGCGTCGCTCGGCAACCCCCGGGAGATCGCCCAGCTCGCGAAGGCGGCGCAGGAGGGCGCCCGGGGGCAGGTCACGCCGCGGGTCGAGGCCATGTTCTACGCGGCGGAGGCGCGCGGGCACGCGCTCCTCGGCGACGCCCGGTCCTGCCAGACCGTCGCGGCCAAGGCCGTCACCAAGCTCGAACAGGCCGACGGAGGCACCGACTCCGGCGACGACCCGTCGTGGATCCGGCACTTCGACCGTGCGTACCTCTCGGACGAACTGGCCCACTGCCACCGCGACCTGGGCCAGTCCGAGCCGGCCCGCAGGCACGCGGAGGACGCCCTGGCCAACCACCCGGAGGGCCGCGTGCGCCGCCGGGCCATCGGCCTCCTGCTGCTCGCCACGGCACACGTGCAGCAACGTGAGGTGGAGGAGGCCTGTGTGACGGGCACCCGGGCGCTGGAACTCCTCGGCACCCTGCGGTCGAACCGCGGCGCGGAGTACCTGGAGGACTTCCGGCAGCGCCTCCAGCCGTACCGGGACGAGCCGACGGTGCGGGACTTCGGGGCGCGGATGGAGATGCAGGCGGCGTAGAGGGGAGGGGGGAGAGCCCACCGCTTCTCGCGGGAAGGTCCTTGAGGGACGGTCCTCACGGGAACGTTCTCGCGGGAAGGCGGGCCCCTGCCCCCGCCCCCGGGCGCCGGGCGGGCCGGCTTCGGCCCGTCCGGCGCCCGAAGGCGACCGCGCGCAGGGCGGTTTCAGGGGGGCCGGGAGCGCGGCCCCCGGGAACCGGCGAAGGGGAGGGGCCGGGGCACCCCCTCCGGCCTGCGACGTGGCCCGCCGCCAAGTCACCGGGTAGCGTGAGCCGCCGTTCCGTACCCGTACAGCATGAGGAGCCCCGGTGACGCAGAGCGGACAGGGAAACGAGCCGCAGCTTCCCGCGGCCCCGCCGGCCGGACACCGGACGCCGCTGCCACCCGAGATGCCTCCGCCCGGCGCCGGCACGCCGCCCCGAATACCCGGCGCGCCCGTCCCCCCGCAGGGGCTGGGCCCGGCGGCGCGCCCCCTCGACCCCGTACCGCCCCTGCCGGGCCGCGCCCCGGCGCCCGAGTACCTGCCGCCCGTGGCGGGCGGCGGCGAGGGCGAGCCGGCCACGCAGTACTTCCCGCCCTTCCGGGAGCCGTGGGCCCCCGCTGCGAACGGTGACGGCGAGGCGACGCGCTACCTGCCGCCCGTCACTCCCGGCACATCCGCCCCCGGCGCGGCGTCGGACTCCTCCGCCACGCAGTACCTCCCGCCGATCCCGGGCGGCCCGCCGGCCGGCCCGCCGTCCGACGCGGCGGCCACGCAGTACCTGCCGCCGGTCCCCGGGACGCCGGGCACCGGTTCGCCTGCCGGTCCGCCCGCCGGTTCGCCGGCCGGAGAAGCGGCGACGCAGTACCTCCCGCCCGTGCCGGGCGGCCTCGCCGGTCCCGGTGCCGGTGCCGGTCACGACGCGGCGTCGGCCGCCACGCGGTACCTGCCGCCCGTTCAGGGGACGACGGGGAACACCGCGGGTCAGTCCGACGCGGCGGCCACGCAGTACCTCCCGCCGGTAGGGGGCGCGCCGGGAGCTCCCGGAACCCCGGGCGCCGCCGGAGCGGCGGGAGCCCCCGACCCCTTCGGCGCCCCGGACGCCTCCGCGGCCACCCAATACCTCCCGCCGGTACCCGGCGGGCCGGGCGCCCCCGCCCCGGCCGCCGACGACCGCAGCGCCCCGCCGGCCGAGTTCGACACCCTCTTCCGGCAGTCGGCCGCCGCGTTCCGCGAGGCGCCCGCCCGGCCGGGCCCGGCGGGCGCCGGTGTGGCGGGGCCGCCGCCCGGCCCCCGCACACCCCCGGCCGGCCCCGCCGGCCCGCGCGTCCCCGGCCCGCCGCCCGGCGCCGCCGCTCCGGCCGGCTACGCGCCGCCCCCGCCCGCCCCGGCGCGGTCGGGCCGCTCGGGCCGGGGCAGGAGCCTCGCCGTGATCGGCGGTGTCGTGGCGGGCTGTGCCGTCGCGGGACTCGCCGCGGGCGCGTTCTTCTGGGGCGGGAGCGACGACGGGGACAAGAAGCAGGAGCCCGGGCCCCAGAAGGCCGCCTCCGCCACGACGGAACCGAGCGCCTCCGCCACCCCCGGCGGCACCGAGAGCAAGAAGCCCAAACCCGCCGACCCGGGGGCGAGCCAGGCCAAGGCCCTGGACGCGCTGCTCCAGGACAGCGGCAGCAGCCGGGACACGGTCATCCGGGCCGTGGACGCCACCCGGAGCTGCAAGGACCTCGGCAAGTCGGCCGGTGACCTCCGGGACGCCGCCAAGGACCGGAACGGCCTGGTCGACCGGTTGCGGAAGACGCCGGTGGACAAGCTCCCGGGCCACGGTGACCTGACCGCGCAGTTGATCAAGGCGTGGCAGTCGTCCGCCTCCGCCGACAGCCACTACGCGGCCTGGGCCGACCAGGTCGGCGGCAAACACGGCTGCCACAAGGGCCACGCCCGTCCCAGCAAGGAGGCCCTCGCCGGCGACCGCGCCAGCGGGGAGGCGACGGCCGCCAAGAAACGGGCGGCCGACCTGTGGAAGCCGATCGCGAAGAAGTACGGGCTTCCGCAGCATCCGTGGACCCAGCTCTGACGCCGTCCGGCACCCCTGGACGGAACCGTCCGGCACCCCTGGACGGAACTCCGGAGCGGGAACGTACGATCGATCGCTGTGCAAGGTTCGGAGAAGTCTTCCCGTCGCGGCCGTCGCTCGACCACCATGGACGGCATGCCGCTCAATGACATGCCATGGTGGCGCTGGCGGGCGAACGTCCGCTCGGCGCTGCACATGCTCTCGGACCCGGCCTTCCAGCAGGAGTGCTGGCTGACCGGGCGTGAAGGGTACGGAGACGTGACCGACGCCGTCTACCGCCTGGTCGAGGACACCTGGCTGGACAACTGGTCGGCGGAGAAGTACGTCGGGACGGTGTTCCGCGACTCGGGCGAGGCCGCCCTGGTGGACGTGGCGGTGCTCCGCGTCCTGCGGATCATGCACCAGGTCGGAGCCGACGCGCCGGTCTCGGCCTATCTGGAGCACCACGGCTGGCCCGAGGCCGTGCGGGCGGCGCGTGAGGCGCACGTCCGGCTGGCGGCGGGGGACGGGGACGACCCGGACGTCCCGCCGCGCTCCCTGCCCGTCCTGGCCGTGCTGACGAAGGTCTGACCCGGGCCGCGCCGGAGGTCGATCCGGGATCTGAGTGGGACCTGAGGGGGCCTCCCCGGGCATGAGGAGGGGCCTCCCCGGATGCGCCGGAGGCCCTCCCCGGACCGCGCGACCTGCCGAGGCCGCGCGGACCGGGCGCGACCGTACGCGCCGGGGCCCCGCGCCCCGGCCCCGCTCCCCGTCCTCCCGCGGAACCGGTTGGTCCGGTGGAGCCCCGCGGATATGCGACGCTATTGGGCTATGAACGCCTCGCAGCCGGCGCCGCCCGCGCGGACCGCACAGCCCGACCAGTACGTCCTCACCCTCTCCTGCCCGGACAAGCAGGGCATCGTCCACGCGGTGTCCAGCTACCTCTTCATGACCGGCTGCAACATCGAGGACAGCCAGCAGTTCGGCGACCACGACACCGGGCTGTTCTTCATGCGGGTGCACTTCGGTGCCGAGGCCCCGGTGACGCTGGAGAAGCTGCGGGCCAGCTTCGCCGCCATCGGCGACGCGTTCCACATGGACTGGCAGATCCACCGCGCCGACGAGAAGATGCGCATCGTCCTGATGGTGTCCAAGTTCGGGCACTGCCTCAACGACCTGCTCTTCCGCTCCCGGATCGGCGCCCTGCCGGTGGAGATCGCGGCGGTCGTCTCCAACCACACCGACTTCGCCGAGCTCGTCGGCTCCTACGGCATCCCCTTCCACCACATCCCGGTGACGAAGGACACGAAGGCGGAGGCGGAGGCGCGTCTGCTGGACCTCGTCCGCGACGAGAAGGTCGAACTCGTCGTCCTCGCCCGCTACATGCAGGTGCTCTCCGACAACCTCTGCAAGGAGCTGTCGGGCCGGATCATCAACATCCACCACTCCTTCCTGCCGAGCTTCAAGGGCGCCAAGCCGTACCACCAGGCGCACGCCCGCGGTGTGAAGCTGATCGGTGCCACCGCGCACTACGTCACCGCCGACCTCGACGAGGGCCCGATCATCGAGCAGGAGGTCGAGCGGGTCGGCCACGAGGTGACCCCCGAGCAGTTGGTCGCCATCGGCCGGGACGTCGAGTGCCAGGCCCTGGCCCGCGCGGTGAAGTGGCACAGCGAACACCGCGTGCTGCTGAACGGCCGCCGCACGGTCGTCTTCGCGTAAGCGACGCCCGCAGGCCCGCAGGCCCGCGGGACGGTGCTGCCGGCCGCCCCGCCGGGCCCCGCCGCCCCGCCGGGCGCCATCCACGGGGGTCGGCAGGGGCTTCCTCCCGGCCCCGCCCGTTACAGCCGCGACAGCGACGCCGTGGCGAAGAGCACGTCCCGGATCGCCTCGGGATCCCCGTCCTGCCCGGCCGCGGCCTCCCGCGGCTCGACGCGTCCGGCGGCCAGCCGGCAGAACTCCAGCCCGTCGAGCGCCACATGGGCCACTTCGGTCTCCGGGGAGGCGCGGGCGGCGGGGGAGTCCAGGGCGATGTACCAGTGGCCGCCGCCGCTTCCCTCCACCTCCAGATGCAGTGCCCGGCCGGGGGCGCCGACGGAGGTGAGCACGTGGGGCGGCGGGGCGAGACCGGCGCGGCGGCGGCCGGCTATCGCGGCCGGGAGCATCCGGGCCGCCAGGTCGATCATGCGGTGGAGGTGGGACGGCGCCGGCGGCTCGTAGGGGTACGCGACGGCGTCGGCCACGTCCTCCGCGTGCACCCAGCACTCGAAGGCGCGGTCGAGGAAGGCGTCGTGCAGGGGGAGGCTGAACGGGCCGTACTCGACGCTCGTCGCCGCCGTGTCCTCGGCGGCCTCGGCGGCGAAGGACGCACTCCTTATGAGGGCGCGGCTCTGCTCGCGCCAGGCCGCGTGGGCGCTGTCGGACGACTGGCCGTCCCCGGCCGTCCACAGGGCCTCGGTGCGGCCGGCGGGCGACAACGGCCGACGGCCCGCCGCGACCTCCGCCGCTCCCCCTTCCGGCGCCGCTCCGCCGCCGAACGCCGTCCGGCTCCCGCACGCCGCCCCGCCGTCGGACGTCATGACGCCACCGGGCGCCGCCCTGTCACCGAACGCCGTCCCGCCACCGGAGGAGATACTGCTTCCGCCACCGGATGACATCCCGCCGCCGGGCGGTCTCCCGCCACCGGACAGGACGGGCAGGGCGGCGGCCGGGGCCGGCACCGGGTCGGGCAGGCCCAGGGAACCGGCGACCAGGCCGTCCACCGCCGTGAGATGGCTGATCACGGCGGCCACGCTGACCTCCCGTTCGGCGGGCCGCCGTCCGTCGAACCAGGCGAGCCGCACCGGCGCCCGCCAGTCCTGCTCGTCGATGTCCCGCAGCAGGGCGTCGAGGCGGGCCGTCTCCGCCTCGTAGGGTGCCGCCCAGCCCGGCACCGGGATCCGGGGCGGGCGCCGGTCGAGGCAGTGCGAGAGCACCCGTGAGCGGAGGGACGGGTCGAGGTCGAGGCTGTCCTCGGGGTGGAGCAGCGCGACCGCGTCCCGCAGCCGGACGGCCTCCTCCGCGCAGGAGGCGCAGTCCGTCAGGTGCTCCTCGACGGCCGCCGTCTCGTCCGGCGAGCAGGCGGCCAGGGCCCAGGCGCCGAGCAGCGACGTGAGCACGGGGTGCGGCCGGGGCGGGCGTCCGGTCATCGCGGGTCTCCGCCGGCGGAGGGCGGCAGCGGACCCGGCGCGTGGGAGGCGGCGCGGCGCGGACCGTGGGCGGTGGAGAGCAACTGGAGCCCCAGGCGCAGCCGACGGCGCGCCTCGTCCTCCGTGACGCCCAGTCCGGCGGCGGCCCGCCGGTAGTCGAGGCGGCGGGTGTAGGCGAGGTCCAGGGCCTCGCGCAGGGGTGCGGGCATGGAGCCGACGATGTAGTCGGCGCGGGCGGCGGCGGAGGCCGCGCGGACGCGTTCGTCGATCTCCTCGGGGGTGGCCGGCCCGCCGGGGCCGTCGCGCTCCGACTGCCGCAGTCGGGCGACGGCCCGCCGGTGGGTGAGGTCGGCGATCCAGGAGCGCAGCGGGCCCTGCCGGGGGTCCCATTCGCCGGGGTGCTCCCAGACGTGGCCGAAGACGTCGCGGGTGACCCGGTCGGCACCGGCCTCGTCGCCGAGGACGCGGTGGGCGAGGCCGTGCACGAGGGAGGCGAAGCGGTCGTACA